>NZ_CBCPHW010000014.1:0-122164 GCF_965118575.1 Myroides odoratus
AATCATAACCAACATTTCCATACGTTCCTGTTAGCTTGTTGATAATTTCTTCAATAAACTTAGTATTGTTCGTGATTTGCTCAATAAAGTAAACGTCATCTCCTAACTGATTAGTAAACTCTTTATTCTCTACTAAATTCGTTACAAACGTTTCGTTATTTGCTATGTCTGCAACTGCTAAATATACACTGTAGTTTTGAGTATCTGTAATAATTAAAGATTCCTCGTTATTTTTAGTTGGATTAGCTCCTATTGTAAATACATTATTTTTTCTGTCTATATACGTATCACCTGAAATTAATCGATTCCATGCATTGGCTTTCCAATAATAGAATCCCGCTTCTAAATTGATATTTCCAGTATGGTATACTAATAAACTTTCAACCATTTCTCCCGTAATCTTAGAACGATCATTAATTGCAACCAATTCTATTCTAGGCAAAAGGACACCTTTATTGGTAGATACAATATCTAATTGTGCAGAAGTTGCTGGTTTTTCGGTTCCTATACCAATCTGTGCCATTACTGACCCACTTAATAAAAGTGCGGCCATTGGAATTACTTTTTTAATCATAAACTATTTATTTTTAAAAATTATACAGTCTTAATTTGAGTGTAAAATTAGTTCAATTACATATTATACAATAACCTAATAAAAGATTAGCGAATAATTCAAATCAATAACATAAAAAATACTATTAAATTTACAAATTACAATAAAACAATGTTTTTAATACAAATCAAACATTGACTACAATATTCTCAAAATTTCACTTAAAAAAAGTGAAAAATCTATTTATTAGAACACTAAAATATTTTAGCTTTGTTCAAAGTAAATAATCGCAAAAAGAAGGGACGTTGATACGTTAATAAAATTTCATTTTATTTATCTCAATTTTTTAATTTTTCAAGTAAAAAATAAGAAAATCATAAAATATGTGAGTTAAAAAGTCTTTTCCTTCCCAGTCATTCAACAAAAACTCTTCTTTACTATTGAATTCTATTTAGCTTTCTTTCTTTCTTTTTTTGATTTATTTGTTCCTAACCCTTCATTCCTAAAAGAAAAGACATTTACTCTCTTTACTTTTTACTATCATTTATTTGTATATTTTCAATTCTACGTTTGACATAACAATTACCTTGCCAGAAAATCGCATACAATGATTTTCTGTTAATTATATGAAATAAACTACGCTTTTACTTGCTCTTTTACCTACTCGTTAACCTATTTAGTTAGTATCAAAAAAAAGAATATAACCCCATTTTATTGCTTATTATCTTATTTTTTAGTTAAAAAAATAAGTAAAAATGTTCTAGAAGGAAATAAATCAGGTCTTTTTTTCAAAATCCATCTAACTCTCCTGAATTTTGTATTTATTTTTGAAAAACGTACAACTACAAAAAATAAGAAGCTCTCCAAAAAGGAGATTCATCCTCTCTTTGAATAGCTTCTTGTACTAGAATCGAAATAACAAAACAATAGAAAAAGAAAAGAGGATGCCCAATAGGGAATCCTCTTTATGTAATAGATTTGTTAAAAACCCATTTTAATCTTTGTATCGTATATTTATTTAAAAGGACCTTTTGTCCAATGCTACATTTAATTTAAAAACAAGTGAATTCTATATCCCTTGGATAAATCCAATTTACCTTTTACTTCTTCTCGCGTCTTTTATTTTTTTCTTTTTCTTCTTTTTGGTTTTATTGTACCAAATAATAAATCCTGTAATTGGTAAGGAAGCACAAATAAGCGATCCAATGAAGGCCATAATTTTGGTAGTATACCCTCCAATTGTACCCACATGTAAATCATACTTCAGGGAATTTACTTTAGTTCCCAGTGCAATAGTCTAATAGGTATGATTTTTTAAAGCACGGATCTGCCCTGTAAGTTTATCAAAATAAATCCATTCAAATTTACTGGTTTTATCTTGTTCCAATCGCACTTGAAGATTGTGTTCTGTACCCTTTGCATCGCCTAGACGAAGAGATACCATGTCTGCTTCTGGAAAAGTTTGAAGTACATATAATACTGCGTTATCTAAAGTATTGGCATACACCTGATGAACCTCATCATAGGAAGTTGGCTCCATACGCTGAAACTTAGCTTTATCTACTTTATTCAAGGTGTTTTCTACGGTTGTATTAAATTTCGGAAAAGCAAAAAGAATTCCAGTCATTCCGATTAGTATAACTAGTAGAAAACTGTACAATCCCAATAAGTTATGAAAATCGTAATTCAAGCGCTTCCAATTGACTGAAAAATCAAAAGTAAGACTTCTTTTAAATGCCTTTCCTTTCCATTTTTTTGGCCACCACAATACGATTCCTGTTAAGTTAATAAAAAGAAATAAAACGGTGCTTCCTCCTACAAACAACCCCCCATATTTACTCCCTAGCCAGAGATTGCGATGCAGTTGCAATACTTGATAGAAAAACTCGTATTTGGTATCTTCTACCTTTTGAACTTCTCCGGTATAAGGATTGATAAATACTCTTTTAAAATACGTGATTTCATTCGCTATCCCAAAGGCTTCTTTATCCGTTTTTAAGGATCGAAATACCCATGTTCTATTTTTAGCTGGATAAATATCAACTCGATTAATAGGGTATTCTACCCCTACAGCCTCTTGGGCTAAACGTTCCACCGTTGTATATGGCAAAGCTTGTAAATCCGATTCCTCCTTGTAATCTAAGATGTAAAAATGATGAGGATAAACTATTTTTTTTAAATCATCATGGAAAACATATATACAACCAGTTAGGCTAACAAGAACAACGATACTACCGGTAATCAATCCCAGCCATTTATGCAACCACAAAAGAAATTTCTTCATGCATCAAAAATTGTATTGAACACTCAAATTAGCTTGCATACCATTGCCTCTAACGTAATCAGCATCTAAAGCACGATACTGACTTACAACTGGATAGTAGGTTTTATTGAATAAATTCTCAATACCGATTGTGGCGCTCCAAGATTTGCTAATTGCATAAGTAGAAGCGAGGTTAAACAAATTAATGTTTTTAACTACACCTTCACTATTTTTATATTTACCTTGTGCATTGGGTTCAAAGCGATCTCTACTTCCAGTGTATAACCAATACAACTGCATACTCCATGTATCTGTTGGTGTAAAATAAACAAAAGCCATGGCTTTAGGAGGAGAAATACGCCCCCCATTTAAGTATACTTTACTTCCATCATCAAATTTAGCTTTTCCTTCTACATAGGAATAAGACCCACCTATGGTCCACTGCGGAGCTAGCAAAGCTTCTCCTGTGATTTCAAAACCTTGTACGCGTTCAGGTTCTCTTTGAGCAACTAAATAGCCCCCTACATCAACTAAATTAGCACCTAATTTAGATGTACTTATATAATAGGCACCTGTAAAATTGAAAATTGAAAATCTACTCGAAAATCCTATTTCATAATTATTAGTAATAATAGGTTCTGTTTCCAACTGATCTAAAGTGCTTTCTGTAGCTCTTCGCAAGATGCGTCCTAATTCATTGATCGCAAATCCTTGCGAAAAA
The DNA here is from genome assembly GCF_965118575.1 of Myroides odoratus. Taxonomy (GTDB): domain Bacteria; phylum Bacteroidota; class Bacteroidia; order Flavobacteriales; family Flavobacteriaceae; genus Flavobacterium; species Flavobacterium odoratum_B. The sequence continues at coordinate 3,538 of NZ_CBCPHW010000014.1, forward strand.
CTCACAAATGGATTAAACATTTGATATTTGTTATAACGGAGTCCTACATTAAATAAGGTTGTTTTATAGGGTATTTTACCACCTTGTACAAAAATACTTCCTTCATCATTAGGTCCAGAGGCAAGGGTATAAAAGTCTTTCACTTCTACATTTGCATTTTCATATCTGATTCCTGTCTTGAAAATTAAGTGATCTAATACGTCTACTTTTACCTGTGCATAAGGTGCAATATTTACCATATCCATGGTAGGAATATAAACCCTTCCATCTGTTAAATCTTGGTCTGTTTTATCTCGTAACAAATCCATTCCATACGTTATTTCACTGGGTCTATTAAATACGATAAAGGGTGTATTTAAATTAAGACGGATTCCTTTTTTCTCAGAATTAATTCGAGTTTGTCCAGGACCATACCAAGCGGTTCCGCTCTCTACATAGCGATTCATTGAACGAAATGAATTCATATATAAAGACACATCCAACTGCGTATCAAGAAATAAATTTTTATGCGTATATCCCAACATGATATTGTGGTTATAAGGAGTTCCTGCATGTTCTCCAGGATCTGCTCCCGCAACACCTACTGTAGGTTGACTTGCATATTTTCCCGTTTTACTACTATATCTTGCATGTTGTGTACTCGAATACCCATTATAAAAAGCGCGAATAGCAGAATTGTCATTGATATCATAGGTAATTTGGGCAAATAAATTCTTTTGATAGGTATTAGACAAACCATCTATTTGCCCAACGATTAAGCCTTCTCCATCTCGTTGAACACCTGTATAATCTATAGAAGCACCTACTAAATAATTCCACTTCTCATACTTGCCTCCCAAAGATTGTGAAACTTTATACCCTAGCGTACCGCTACTATTTGCAGGATTAAATGAAGTCCCCAGAACAGTCGTTCCGCCAACTCTTTTTTCTCCTTTATTCTTCTTGGTTATATAATTGATTATACCTCCTGTAGAGCCATTGCCATAAATAGCCGTTGCACCTTTAATTACCTCTACTCTTTCAATTGCAAAAGGGGCAATTGATCGGATATCTCTTGCTCCATTCATTAGGGGAGTAGATTGGGGTATCCCATCAATAAGGACGAGTAAAGGTCTTCCTCTTAAAGTTTGTCCAGAAGAAGTTCCCTTATTTGTAGCACTTCCCAAACCAGGTACTAAATTACTCAAAATCGCAGCTATATCTGTTGTTACACTCATCTGCTTCTCCATTTCCTTTTGATTAATTATAGTAACGGATGAAGGAATTGTAGCTATATTTTCAGCTCGTCTACCTGCAGTTATCACGATCTCATCTAAGGCTTGTTCTTCCGCTTGCATTTTTATCAGCAAAGTTTCGCGCAGTTCTGATTTAAGAACCGTTATCCCTTGCTCTTGATACCCATTTGCCGTTACAAGTACTGTTGCATCATTAAATGTCGTCCAATCAACCGTCAATTCTCCATTTACATCTGTCGTCCCCCTTTCTGCTCCATTCACAAATACTACCGCTCCTTCTATTCCTTTTACAGTTAGATTGGTAACTTTAATGACTTTATTTTGAGAAAAAAGCATTGTTGTAACTAACATCAATGCAAATCCCAACAGTTTTGCAAGTACCTTTGTTCCCTTCTTTGTTACTAACATAAAAAATACGATATTTTTATTTAGAATAAATCAATTTTATTGGGCACAAATGTATAGATAAATTAGATTTAGTTTATTTTGAAACACCTTTTTTTGTCAAATATTTTTTCCTTTTCGATTATAGGTCTTCCTCTTTTTTATCATATGAATTTAAGAAATCTTTCCGATAAACTTCTCCTAAAGGTATCTCAAAGTCTTTGATATAAATGGTTTGGGTTGTAAATGATTCAATCCAAGTACGATTGACGATATAGGATTTACTCACTCTTAAAAAAACAGGAGACACCAACTTTTGATGAATGGTTTTCAGATTCATCGCCGTGACAAACTTCTGATTTTGCGTATGTATAATCACATAATCTTTCAGTCCTTCCACGAATAAAATTTCATTGTAATTTACTTTGTAATGTCTTCGATCCGAATTAATCCATAAAAATTCCTCTTTAAATTCTTCTAAACTAGTTTGGACATCGTGGGCGTCAAGCATTTTTTTGTATACCGTAGCTTTTTTAGTAGCCTTTAGCAACCGCATTTTATCAATGGGTTTTAAAAGATAGTCAAGGGCATTGAATTCATAGCTTTTAGAGGCATATTGTGGATAAGCCGTTGTAAAAATAAGTAGAGTTTTAGCAGAAATTGATTCCGCAAAATCTAGCCCATTTAAGAAGGGCATTTCAATATCCAAAAAAATAAGATCTACTTGATTACTTTTCAAAAAATCCCTGGCTTTTAAAGCATTAGAAAATTTGCCAATTACATTAAAATCGGTTAATTCTTCGAGTAAGACGTGCATTTCGTTTCTTGCCAGTGGTTCATCATCCACGATTATACAGTTCATAGCGGAATTATTAAGTTAACACCAAACGAATTTGTTTTTTCTGTAATCGTTAAGCTGTATTGATTGCTATATATAAGGTCTAAGCGTCTTTTGCTATTCGCTAACCCCAAACCGCCACTTTTGTTCTGAAATAGGGCAAAATTCTCATTCCTAGAATTTATACAGGTAAAATGGAGTTTTTTAGCTTCAACGTGTATCGAAATATTGATCCATGTTTCTTTTTCATCGGGATCTAAACTATATTTTATGGCATTTTCTACAAATACGGTAAATAAACTTGAAGGCACAAGAATCTGTCTCAGTTGGTTTGAATCAAGCAGACAATCAAAAGAAATAGTCAAATTATCTTTTCTAATTTTTTCAAGGTTCAAAAAATTAGAAATAAAGTTTACCTCTGAAGCTAATACAACCTTATCTTGATTGCTCTCGTAAAGCTGATAGCGCAAAAACTCTGACAGCTTCATGATAACGGTAGTCGCCATTTCCGGTTCTGTGCGAATAAGCGCTTTTACATTATTGAGCATATTAAATAAAAAATGAGGACTCACCTGGTTTCTCAATTCATTGAGTTCCATAACATAAGTTAATTCTTTGAGCTCGACGATTCGCTCGCGGTCTTTCATCCAGTGTTGCACTATTTTTAGCGTTGTTGACAAAGAGATTAACGATACGCAAAGTAAAATAATAGCTTTCGAATTTCCTAAAGTTTGTTTCCGCTCCTCCATGACAAACCGATACACGTCAAAGTAGTTCCCATAAAACCATCCTAAGACTCGCAATCCGATTAACACGGAAAGAATTAAGACAATCAAATACACGATATACCTGCCTTTAAACAATAAAAAAGGGATTAACACATACATGTTTAAATAAAACAGTATAATAAACACCAAGTATACGATTCCCATAGCACAAAAGGCTATGCGCATGGGAAAATCACCGAAAAAATCACCAATACCCAACAACAGAGAAAAGCCTAATAAAAAAGTACCATGTCTGGCATATCGGTACCGACTCTCTGTAAGGAACTTGATAATAGATCCGCTACTAAAATCTTTATTATCCACGTATTATATTTTGATTTTGTTCTATAAAATAATCCTTTCCAAGCTTATTCCTTTCAAGGACAGCAGTATGACTACGGTTTCTTTTTAAGCAAAGTAAAAGGATTAAAGGATACTCCCAAATTAAAATAAAAGGTTGGGTCTGGTTTTATTTCTAACACAGCATCGTCAAACTTTTTTTCTTTTTCAAACATGCGAGCCGATGGCGTTAGTTTAATTCCTGTTTTTGCAGTAACAATAAAATCTCCAATAGCATGTTCATAAATCAAACCTGCATTGACATCCAATTGTCTATATTCATACCGCTGTTTTGTTCCCTCTACCTCATAGACATAAAAAGAAGTTTGTTCCATTTCTGATCCTAGCGATAGTCTACTCGTCGTAAAGATAAATTTTCGCAAATACACACTTTTTGGAAGTGTAACATCAAAAATAAATCCATTATCCATTTGGTATTCATAGGTAAAAAGAGGAAGTACGGGTATTTTCGATGTTGGATCAATATTTCCAACTATCCCAGCTGTCATTTTTACTTTCGCATCGCTTCTTAAAATGACAATTCCCGATACGAGACCTTTTACTCTTTCAAAATGTTGTTCACTTCCATCGACAATCAAACTGGAGGTATAAATTGTTCTCTTGCCAAAAAGACTAGAAAAATAAACAAAATTTAGAGAGGTAAAATGATGGTGAAAATCTTGTTTTAGGGTCTGTTTTTTTTGGGTTATCCCCTCAAACAAATTCGAATCTATACTTGTATACTTATACCCAAACGTAACACCTACAAACCAGGTTTTTCGCTTGATAAAATTACTCGTCATGCTTACTTTAATTTGCTTAAAATCTTCAACACGCCCTCCTTTGTTAAACGCATGGTTGCCTTTAGGACTAAAATTATAAGGGGATGCATTGGAAAACTCTACGTTTAACGGTCTAATAATCGCAAATTTATCTGTCGCATAGGCGGCTACTTGTTTAGGAATACTTATACTATCCTTTTTTAAAGCGAGCTCCTTCGCATCTTGAGCGAAACTGTGTAGCGAAAAACCTACACACATAAACAGTAAAACTGCAATTTTAGTCATTTTAATTCGTTGCTATTAAATTTAAAAAAAAAGTACTCCTCTATTTTAAGTACACTGAATTAACGCACAAATAAAGAAATAATTATACTTGCCTCTTCCCTTTTTATACAAACCTACTTTATTATTATACAACATCGGACTATTTAACGCTTTGGGGTTCTTTTTTGATAAGCTTCTTTACTTTTATGAAATATACACTTAAGTCAAAAACATTTTAGAACTCCTTTTTAAAACTCTTTGGTGAAATAGAAGACTATTTTTTGGCGTGCTATTTCTTTACTCTCTGCTAACCTTACTATCAAAATAATTTCCTTATTAGCCGTAACTAATAATTTCCCCTCTATTTCTTCTTGATTCTCAATAGAAATAAAATGTCTTGTAAACAAAAAGAGGGAGATTCATAAAAATCTCCCTCTTTTTGTTATTTAATTTATTCGCTATGGATTACCTTTTTTTTACCAAACGCGATCTGGCCACTCATTGGGAAGTTCTCCACTAAATCCCATTTTTGGAATTGTGTTAATTTGCTCCATTTCCGCAGCACTTAATTCAAAATCAAAAATAGCTCTATTCGCTATAATTCGCTTGGCAGTAGTAGATTTGGGAATTGGAATAACATCCTGTTGCAAACACCATCTTAAACACACTTGTGCAACTGTTTTTTGATGTTTCTCCGCAATTGATTTTAATTGTTCTTGCTCAAAAATTGTTCCTCTTGCTAAAGGTGACCATCCTTGGACTCTTATTCCTTTTGCCTTGCAATAAGCTGTTAGTTCTTTTTGCCAATAGCCTGGATGAAATTCAATCTGGTTAACCGCAGGTATCACTTTAGCCGTTTCAAATAAAGCTTCTAAATGTTCTTGCCAAAAATTGCTAACCCCAATCGATTTAACCTTTCCTTGAGCTTGTAATTCTTCCATGGCACGCCATGTTTCGGCATTCACTTTTTTCCAATCTTTTCCAAAATTCTTTTCATTCGCTGGCCAGTGAATTAAATACAAATCAAGATAGGTTAAATCTAACTTCCGCAAGGATTCTTCAAAGGCATTTTTGGTTTGCTCATACCCTAGATTTCCGCGCCAAACTTTTGTCGTTACAACAATTTCCTCTCTTGCAATACCACTGGCTTTAATTCCCTTTCCTACGGCTTCTTCATTTTGATACTTTGCAGCCGTATCTAGCAAACGATACCCCATTTGCAAAGCTAATTTAACTGCGTCTATCCCTTGTTGTTCTTCAGCCTTATAGGTACCAAATCCAACAGTAGGAAGGGTATTCTCATCATTTAATCTTAGCTCATTCATAGTATAGTCTTTTTTTGCTGATGCACCAGTTTCTATAGAACAGAACGAGCGCTAATTCCCTTTGAATCTATTTTTTTAGTAAATATACATCAAAGATTCAAAACGTGTAAACGCATTACACCAACTATAATTCCCTTTTTTTATCAACTATTTATTAAAAATAAAAAATTAGAAATGAACGTTTAAAATTAGTGTTGTGATTTTTTTCAACAACTATGCAATTTTGTCCCTAAAAACAACTTTTAGTAAACTAAATTCACGTTTTGTCAATTAAATCATACTTTAAACCCTACATATTTCACAATAAAAATCAACCATTTAAATAAATAAACTATTTTTTAACCAATTTTAATAAAAAAACTTCAGAATTTTCAAGTATATTAAGCAATTATATTTTTTTTGTATAATTTAATATTTACTTTTGTTTTTTAACTCTAATAAATATATTAAAGTTAGTTAATAATAGATTTAATTAATTAACATTAAGTATATATAATATTTTAAAAACATCATTTATAATATAAAATTATGAATTTAATTAAGAAAATAATTCTTTTATTTAGTTTTTTTGTTTTCTCACTAGCCCAAGCTCAAGTAACCATTGGTGGTCCAATACCTCCAAATGCAGGAGCTCTTTTAGATTTAAAAGAAAACAATAACCCTGGCATAAATTCAACGAAAGGACTTCTAATGCCTAGAGTTGCCCTAGAAGATGAGAGACAATTGGCTCCCGTTGCCACCAATAATGTTACTGCAGGAGTTAAAGCAGAACACAAAGGACTTATGTTATACAATACGTATCTTGATACCAGTAAAAACTTATGTCCAGGGATTTATATATGGGAAGGAGATTTATGGCGTCGCTTATATGGTAATTGCTATTCTGGTTTTTTTATAGACACTAGTTCTGTGCAAGGTCGTTATCTATTACAAGGCGAAACGCATACCATTCGAATCAAATCGGATGGAAAATGGACGCTACGAGTAGAAGGAGACACCGAAATTTTTGTCCCTGGTTCAATTACTCCTTCACAAGGAAGAGGAGGTGCAGACATTATCGAAATAACCTTTAAGCTTGAAGTGATTACAACCAATGTTATAACCCAACCTACACCTACGCTTACAGGTGTTCTTGTGTTTGTAAGTGATGTAGATGGCAAAGAAGAAAGAGTTGACATTGTAGGAGAAAAAATCTATTGGAACCTCCCAGTTCCTACACGTCAAATCAATGATTTAAATACTCAATCTCCGGCAAATAATACTAGAGCTAACAGAGGAATTGCTCAAACTTTAGATTTTGACGTAGATGGTTACTTTGGCTCACGCTCTCAGCTAAATCTCCTAGATTTCACAAATTCAACCTTGCCCTTTACCCTTGTTAGTGGAGCATTTGAACCTTGGGTAAAGTTTACCAATGGCAGTACCTTTGATATTGATATTTGCAATGAAGAAGGGATAAATTCAAGACAAAATGACGTAACTCTTACGAATGGTGCACTTATCCTCGATTTAAAAATCAAGCAAGAGCAATTAAATTTAGAAATTACTCAAAGAGGGCCTATAAATTATACGGCAGATGCATCTCCTATCACCTCTTTAGGTGTACGTTATAACACCACTTCTAGACGACAAATACAAACGGATGTATTTCCAGTTGTTACTTGGCTTATTTTGGATCAGACGGTAAATAGAGATCCTAAACTAGGTGTAACAGAAAATACGACAAATCAGTCAAGAACGACAAAGCTCAATGTATCTCTATTGGGACATGTAGCTAACAAACAAAGTGCAGCAACTAAAGTAATTGCCCAAGATATAATTGTGACTCAAGAACCTTCAATCCATATTCCTTTTGAGGTAGAAAACCTACAAAGTAGTTATGTCATGGATGGTTTACAATATAGTTTTCTCTTGAAAGCTAGTGGAGATTGGACGGCTAATGTAATCAGCAATTCTGGGGCAATAGATACAAGTTCTATCTCCTCACTTAGTGGAACAGGTAATACAACGATTAGCTTTAATACAACGATTAATTCTACGACTACCCAAAATCTTTCAACGGTCCTGCGTTTTACAAATGCGAGTGGTTCCCAAGTAAAGGATGTTACTATTATAGGTGTAAAAATGGATATTACTGTACCGAATGATTTAGTTGCGGATGCAGATGGTTATATTAATAACAGTCCGAGAATGAACTTTATCGTTACTTCAAACTCTACCCGTCCAATTTCTATTACCTATCCATCTTTGGCCAATGCAACAAATAATATAATTGATGTAAATCCAACAATAAATAGAACAGCTAGCAACCAAGAAATTATACGAGTATCCAATGGCGTAATGACCAAAGAGGTAAAAATTCATCAATTGGGCTTAGTTTTCACTTCGTTAAATAGTATACTACTTAATGCAAATGGTAACTATGCTTCGTTAGGTTTAAATCTTGGAAATACAAGAAGAACATCTAATGCAACGGCGAATGCTTCTTGGTTAAATGTCATTAACCCGACTTCTTCCTATCCTTCTGTTAGTGCCACTTCCAATACAGGAGATGTCCGATTTGGGTCTGTAACCGTTACACTAAATGGATATGTACCTAATAAAAATACTGTAAGCTCTACAAATCGGGTTATAACAGTAAGTCAAGAAAAAAAGGCAATTCCAACTCCACAAAATGTTATGTATTGGATGCAATATGCTTTTGGTTCAACTTATTATGACAGAAACAATTATGGAATATTTGTACGAAAATTTCAATTGAGATCTATCGTATTTGCCATACAAGGAACCGTAGGTGGCGAACCCATAAGAGCAACCTATACCGGACATTGGCCAAATAATCCAGCAGTTATACAAAACATTGGTCTAAAACCTGGAACAAGTTTCCCTATGTTTGACATTAATGCAGACTGTCAAGTCTTTTTTAAAGATCAATTTAACAATAGATATGTAATTCGTATACACACGTAATACGAAATAAATACTACTTAAAGTTGCCTTACTTTTTTAGTTATAGCTCTTATAGAAGGGAAATACGGTCCCTTCTTAAGATGCATTCCCTAAAAAAGTAAGGCAATTTTTATTTGAATAGAAAAACTTTGTATAGTAACGACTGATAGTTAACTCTATTCTGGGACGTTCGATTGAACAACCATATACTACTCAAATGCGTTCCCTTTCAACGACCTACCTCTTTTATATAAAGGTAAAAGTATAACATTCCCCTTTCTCCCTTTTAAACATTTTCTACTATATATTTATTAAGAAGTTCAGTTTGATATAAAAAAAGGATCATTCATTGCTGAATAAATCCTTTTTATCTTTTCTAAACGATTTGGTTACTTCCTTTTACTCTTATACGTGTTTCAAATTCTGATTTAAATTAGATAAAGTCTAGTATAAACAGAGAATACAACAAGTAATTTGCAAGGATACAATTAATCTTCTGCTGTATTGATCCATTTACTACCATCCCATACATATAATCCTGGAACAAAGGGAGCCGTAGTTGAAATATTAAAAACAACTAAACCGATGTGTGCTTTATATTGATTACCTCCATACTGAGAATCTACTATTTCTTCTCCTGATATAATCAACTTATTTAAATTACTGAGTTCTACCCTTGGTAATAATAAGCCTTTGGTAGCGTTTCTACCTCCATTGGTAGCAGTGCCATCATCGTAACTTTTTAAATCCAATAAGGCACCTTGTACGGGAGCAATCTCACTTCCAACAGTAACCTGTGCCTTGACTTGGACAGCGGTTGTTACTAGTGCGCCAATTAGAATAATTGTTTTAACTGCATTTTTCATAGTATAATTTTTTTTTCATATAGTTTTTCTATCCGCTTGCCAAATGCTGTACGCTATACTAAAAACTCAATATTTAAAAAGAAAGTTTTTGATCGTTTATCGCATATTGAATTTAGCTTCAAAAATACACATGTTTTATAAGTATTTAACAAAGATAAATTTAAAAAAATTTAAAAACAATATTTATATGCTACAAATAACTCAATTATACTGTATTTAACTTAAATTAAATGAATCTTTTATTTAAGAAATCATTCAACAACAAGAATAACACCTAAAAACTTAGTATTCAATTTGTTAATTCATTACCTAAAACTTAAATACAGGAGATAAATCGCTTCCTATATTCAATGAATTAGAAGGGTTTTTTATGTCTATTTTTATATAGCTCCTTTTGTAAATAACACTATAAAGTCAAAAAAAAATTGAATTTTCTACCAGATATTGTACCTTCATATCTATTGTCTACAACTATCAGGGCATAGAAACGAAAAGAGGCACAACTTACTTCTTTTCGCTGTTTGATTTCATATTGAAGCAGTAAATTTGTTCCTTCTTTTGGTAAGGACTTAACCGAAAGTTCTTCTGTTGTATTACTTACCTCATCAATTAAGGCAATGACAAAACTTTTAGAAAAATCTAGGGGTGTTGCTTGTCCGTTTTTACCAGCCAAAGGAGCTTTTCCAAAGATGTGATCGAATTGTTGCTCATCGACAATCTTTAGCATATGGAGTTCCTTTTCAGGGTAATTATTAACAACAAAGTAATTTTTTGCAACCGTAAAAGGAACTTTGTTTTTTTGTGCATGAACCGAACTAGAAGTAAGCATGCAGATTAAAAATAAAAAAGTAATTTTCTTCATTTTAAGAGGTTAATTAAAATAATCAACAGGAAAATTATTTAAAGAATTTAATTCTCTATAATTAAGTAAAACTTGAATTTCTCCCTTTACTTCTATTGTAATTTGATACAAAATTTAGAAATAGGGTTCATAGGCTGAGACATATAAAACGCTCACATGCTGTTTTACGGTGAAAAAGTGTTTTTTTAAGCCTAAGTGTATAGCATTGAATATTCCCAAGCAATGATGGAGCTACAAAAACCGCTTTAAATTAAAAATTTGTATTTTTATAAAACGGCTTATTAACGCAAAGCAATAGAAAACTAAAAAAAACTACAATGAAAGTATTTTTAAATAAACGTATTCCAGAGGAAGGAATGCAACTTTTAAACCATAAAGACATTGAGTTAATCCTTCCTAAAAAAGAGTTATTAAGCCACACGGAATGGCTCTCTTATTGTAAAAAAAGCGAGGTAATTCTCAATGTTGGAAAAGAAAATTTCAATCGAAAATTCTTTGATGAATGTCCCAATATACAAGCTATAGCCTTATATTCTGTAGGTTATGACCACGTTGATATAGCGGAAGCTACCAAGCGAAAAGTTGCCATTTCAAATACGCCAGACGTACTGAGTCAAGCTACGGCAGATACAGCCTTTTTATTAATGCAAATGACTGCCCGTAAAGCGTCTTTCAATTTAGAAAAAGTAAAAAAAGGCACCTGGACTACTGCTTTTAGTCCCTTAGATAATTTGGGACAAGAGCTTACGGGAAAAACACTAGGTGTTTTTGGTTTAGGAAGAATTGGTTATGAAATGGCAAAGAAATGCAAATATGCCTTTGATATGCCTATTATTTATCACAATAGAAGACGAAATGAAAAGATAGAACAAGAATTAAATGCTACTTATGTTCCATTTGATGCGCTTTTAACCAGTGCTGATGTAATCAGTATACATGCTAATTACACCGCAAAAGAAAATCACCTATTTAATCAAGAGGCCTTTAAAAAAATGAAATCTACTGCAATACTCGTTAATACTGCGAGAGGTGGTTTTGTTAATGAACAAGATTTATATGAGGCCCTTGTTACTAAAACCCTATTTGGTGCTGGGCTTGATGTTACAGAAATTGAACCTTTGCCGATAGATTCCCCTTTACTGCGCTTGGACCATGTAAATATCTTGCCCCATATTGGCTCGGCAACCATCCAAGCTCGCAAGGGGATGGCTAGACTAGCAGCCGAAAATATTGTTGCTTTTGTGGAAGGAAACCCCATGCCTACTATAGTAAATCCAACAATATATAGTTAGTTAAAAATTGCAAATACACAAGCGACCGGATTTATCAAATCTGGTCGTTTAATTTAGGTTTACTTTGTATCTGCAATTTTTAATTTTACCCCTGTTACTTATTGGTTTTAAGCTGGTTTCGAAAATCTCTTCAGACTTAGTACTCCCCAAACGCCAATTATAAATTCTAGAGCAACTCCACTTAACATGCTGATATCCGGTAAACCATCTATGAGGAAACTCAGTATTCTTCCACTGGCCAACCCAAACATAAATAAGATATTAACAAGTGTGGCGCCATACCATAATTGAGGCTTTATGATACCAAAAGTCCAAAAAATGGCAATTGAAAGATACAACCCCATAATAGCCTTAAACACATTTTTCAGGTCATTCGATACTGGATTAAATTCTCCTAAAACAGGGATTATCTTATGTGGAAAAAAACCGTAAACCAAGGCTATTATACTCAACATTACTACTGAACTAGTTAGATGTAAGTTTTTAAATTTATTCATCGAAGTTATATTTCTTTTATCGTTTAATTTGGTTTTATTTTTTGCTGATTGTATGCTATCTACCCTTACCATCTAAAACCTTCTATCTTGCTTGTTCTTTTCTCATTATCTATATATCAGACTATATAACAAAACAACAAGTAGAACCAAGAGATCAATACATCAGGGTCTACTTGTTGTTTTTTAAAACTAAAATTAACCTTACAATTCTATAATAAAATCCTCTTTACTTATTCTTACTTTTTTCATGGGAGCAATCCAATCGTTTTCAGGGTTTGCGTGCCCTACATACATAATTGAAACACTTTTTAAGCCATACTGTTGCAAATCTAAAACGGAATCAACAACGGCGTTACTAAACCCTTCTGCTGGCGTAGAATCTACTCTTAATTCAGCTGCCTGTGCCAAAGCTAAGCCTAAAGCAATATAGGTTTGACGTGCGATGTGTGCAAAATTCTCCTCCTGATTTTGTGCCAAGTAATTACTTTTTAACATCGTTGTATAACTGTCAAATCTTCCTCTAGGCAAACCTCTTACATCCGTTGTGAAATCGTAAATGGTATCAATGCGTTCTTCCGTATATCGATCCCATCCTGCAAAAACTAAAACATGAGAACAGTCTTTCATACATTCTGGATTCAAAGCTCCCACCGCTAATTTTTCTTTTAATGCTTGATTGCGCACTACAATTACCTTAAAAGGTTGTAGTCCCGAAGAAGTTGGCGCTAAACGCGCTGCTTCTAAAATTTTATCAATGTTTTCTTCACTTACTTTTTTTGTTGGATCATAGGCTTTCACCGCATGTCTCCAATTTAAATCTTCTATTAATGACATTTTGTTTTTATTTTGAAATTAGTATTAATACAATAGCTAAAAGTGCTAAGACTTCTTGTACAAAAAATATCTTTCGCAAGAACCGCTAACCTATATTAATCAACAGACACACTTAGTGTTACTACTATGTTTCCACGCGTAGCATTCGAATAGGGGCATACTTGATGAGCTGCTTCTATTAATTCTTTTGCAACTTGTTCCGTCACTTCTGGAATATGCGCATGTAATTTAGCTGCTAAGCCAAAACCTCCGTTGTCTAATTGCCCAATGGTAACAGTTGCAGTTACGGTTGTTTCGCCTGTTTTTATTTTTTTCTGTTTACTGACCAAATTTAATGCACTGTCAAAACAAGCAGAATACCCTGCAGCAAACAACATTTCTGGATTAGCATAGGCATCATTGCTTCCTCCTAATCCTTTAGGCATGCGGACTTCTAAATCCAGAATACCATTTTCACTTTTTACATGTCCATTTCTACCTCCAGTAGCCGTGGCTCCAATTGAATACAACTCTTTCATGTTTTATTTTTTTAAAATCTTGGTTATTACTCTTTTTAATTCTAATACATCTTCTTCAGAAACCTGCATCGAATTCATTAACTTACAAGGAATCTCTTTGGCTTGTTCCTTTAATAAAAGACCTTTTTCCGTCAAGGATAATTTGACTACACGTTCATCTTCAACACTCCTTTTTCGCACCACAATACCCTTTTGCTCCATGCGCTTTAACAAAGGGGTTAACGTTCCACTATCCAAAGATAATTGTTCGCCTATTTGCCCGACTGTTTGCTCTTTCTCACTCCATAAAACCAGTAAAACCAAATATTGTGGATAAGTAATATCAAGGGCTTCCAGTAGCGGACGATACTGATTTACAACCACTTTTGCTAAGGCATAAATCGGAAAACACACCTGATTTTTAAGATCTAATGGATCGTTCATTTTATTTTTCAATTAATTATACTTCAAAGGTAAGGTTAATTATATTGTGCGCAATATAATTTCACAAAACTTTAAAACAACGCAATTCTATCCAAACGTACTTCAAGTTAACTTTTAGATTTTTTATTTATCACTATTGCAGATTTAGGAGAATCTATTTTTCAGTTGCTTGTGACGAAAAAGGAAAATATACAAGCGAGAATAACTTCCTTATTACCCTAAAGTTGCTTATTTTTACATGTAAAATAACCTTCTTATGCTACGCCAATTTTTTGAACGCTTCGATTTATTTACCCCCCAAGAGATAGACTCTATTTTGGGTTTATTTTCTAAACATACTTTAAATAAGAATCATTTTTTAATACAAGAAGGCGAAAAGTGTGAGGCAATAGCCTTTATTGAATCTGGCGTATTCCGCTCTTTTTATACTACTGAAACAGGAAATGAAATTACCTATTGCTTCCGTTTTCCAGATAATTTAATAGGCGCCTATTCTGCATTTATTACAGGAGGTTCAAGCATAGAAAGTATACAAGCCTTACTAGAAACAACGATATGGTCGATTCAAAAAAAAGAGTTAGATCAATTAGCGGATGTCTTTCCCAAATGGAATACTTTTTTAAAAATTATAGCCGAGCAACAATATTTAGAATTAGAACAGCGCGTGATACAGTTTCAGCGAGAAACTGCCCAAGAACGCTATAGAAATTTACTTGTAAATTACCCCAATTTCATCCAATATATCCCTTTGCAATATGTAGCGTCTTATTTAGGAATTACCCAGCGTCATTTAAGTCGAATCCGAAAAGAAATTATTTTTTAGACATTTGTCTAGTATTTAAGTTAATGTGCAGCCTTAGTTTTGCCTGTAAATCAAGTAGACTATGCAGCACAAAATTTTAATTATCGGAGGAACAGGGTTAGTTGGAAGTACAATAGACCGCCTTTTAAAAGAAAGAAATCCAACATATGACATTCTATTGGGAACTCGTTCCCCTAAAAATCTTACAAAAGAAATCAAGGTAGATGTAAATTCACCTACTTCACTAGAAGCCCTTTTAGCTTATTCCATTCAGCTTATCATTTTATCGGTTAACGATCCGGATGATCATGTTCTCCGTTTCGCCATCCAACATGGCATAGATTATCTCGATATTACCAAGCCAACACCTGCTTTAACTGCAGCTTTAAAAATAACTAGTGAGTTTGCCACTTTTCAAAGTCGCATCGTATTCAGCTCTGGGTGGATGGGAGGAATTGTACCTGGTTTAGTCAAATCAACCGTAGATTCAACAGAGAGGATAGAAAATGTTCAGCTTTGGGTATATTATTCTATTAAGGATAAAGCGGGAAAAAGTTCCGCTCATTTTATGGCAGAGCATGTAGCTACCCCATTTGTGAGATATGAGAACCACCAACCCCTAGCAATTAAACATTTTTTAGATAGTGAGAAATACAATTTTTCCTTTGGTCTGGGAAATAGACAGCTCTATAATTTTGATACCCCAGACTTATACATTCTCAATCAAATTGATGGAGTGCCAACTGTAAGTGTGAAGATGACCTATAATTCTAAGCTTGTAACACGCTTATTAGGGTGGATGCAACAATTGGGAATATTTAAAAAAATGACGCTAAATACCAGAAGAAAAGTATTTGGTGGCAGTGGTGATGGAGACCTTTCTGTCTTTGAGATTCTAATAAAAACGGCTAACAAAACAAATAAAATTATCCTTAAAAGTGAAAAAGGACAAGCTGAACTAACCGCTATATCCACTGTACTACATACAGAGGCTTTATTAAATAAAAACACTCTTCCAGGTCTCTATTTTGCCCATCAATTGCACCAGAAACAAGAACTTTTTAGCCAACTGCAACAATACGATTCCATAACTATAAAAAAAGTATAATGAAAAAGATAACAATCCTAAACGGACACCCCAATAAAGAATCTTTGAACGCTAGTTTAGTACAGGCTTATGCCGCAGGCGCAAATGAAAAAGGTGCCACTATACGAATCATTACGATAGCGGACTTATCTTTTAACCCCAATCTGCAATATGGTTACCAAAAGCGCATGGAGTTAGAACCGGATTTACTTCAAGCGATAGAGGATATAAAATGGGCGGACCATTTGGTGTGGATTCACCCCGTATGGTGGGGCGGACTACCTGTACTACTTAAAGGTTTTATTGACCGCACGTTTCTGCCTGGTATTGCGTATCAGTATAGGGATAATAGTCTCTTATGGGATAAACTATTAAAAGGGAAAACGGCGCATATTATAACTACACTGGATCAACCGGGTTGGTATTATCGACTGATTTATGGAAGACCAAGTGTCAATCAATTAAAAAAGTCAACTTTAGAGTTTTGTGGAGTAAAGCCCGTAAAAGTCACCTACATAGGTATTATAAGAAATTCTACTGAACACCAACGTGCGAAGTGGATTGCGCAAGCTAAACAATTCGGTTATCTACTCAAGTAAAACGCATCTCCTTTTGCCTCCATCCCCTCTTTCAGGGGATTTTCTCTTTGTGTACTCAGCCTCTTTATTAAAAGAGATAGAAGGTTCCTTTAAAACACATAGAAAAAATCAAAAAACAAAGGTATTCTTACCCCTATTACCAACAATTCATCTTCTGTTCTATTCTGGCTATTTCATTCTACTTATTCCCTAGTAGACGATTCATTTTCTCTTGATTTCTTTGTCCTTCCTAGGCAAAAAACAACTTATCAACATTACTAATAGTCAAAACTATTAGTAGTTATAAAATAAAAAACGAATAAATTTAACCTAATATTACATTAAACAAATACTATAAAGGTAAAAATAACATTATTCATAAAACTATATTTTTATTCTTTTTAGGGTTCAAAAACAAAATCGTTTTCCTAACTTTAAAAGACTAAAAAATAGCCGATTCAACTGTTAACCACAAAAAAAATAGAATTATGAAAGTAGACACTTCGAAGTTTGACAAAATCCTAGAAAATTCACCTAAGTTTGGGCAGGTCAACCATGCGCCAAATGGCAATACAGAGCCACCTATTAATACTGCTCAACGCTCGATGCCTTTTGCTGATGAACCAGGTAATTATCAACGAAATATTGGACTTCCTTCCAAAGATTTTTCTCAAAGCAAAGTGTATATTGTAGGGAGTGGAATTGCGGGAATGTCAGCCGCTTATTATTTTATTCGCGATGGACGTATTCCTGCAGCTAATATCACCTTTTTAGAACAATTACACGTTGAGGGTGGCTCTTTGGATGGGGCAGGTAATGCCAAAGAAGGCTATATCGTGCGAGGAGGTAGAGAAATGGATATGACCTATGAAAACCTCTGGGATATCTTTCAGGATATTCCTGCTTTTGAACTTCCTAAACCGTATAGTGTATTGGATGAATATCGTTTAATCAACGACAATGACCCGAATTATTCAAAATCGCGTTTGATTCACAACCGAGGGGAAATTCAAGATTTCAGTAAATTTGGTCTTTCCAAAAAAGATCAAATGGCAATTATCAAACTCTTACTAAAAAAGAAAGAGGAATTGGACAATCTTACTATTGAGCAATACTTTAGTTCTACTTTTCTTGAAAGTAATTTCTGGACCTTTTGGAGAACCATGTTTGCTTTTGAAAACTGGCATAGTTTATTGGAATTTAAACTCTATATGCACCGTTTCTTACATGATATCGACGGATTAAAAGATTTATCTGCTCTTGTATTCCCGCGTTATAATCAATATGACACTTTTGTCATCCCGCTTCGCAAGCATCTTGTAGAATTAGGCGTACAAATCCAATTAAATACCTTGGTTAAGGATTTAAATATCCACAGTAATACCGCGGGTAAAACGGTTCAATCGCTACTTACTGACCAACAAGGAGTAGAAACGATTATTCCAATCAACGAGCAGGATTTTGTACTTATTACTACAGGCTCCATGACAGAAGATACTTCATATGGAACCAATACAACCGTACCTATTTTAAAAATTGATGCAACAACTAGTGGAAAAAGTCCAGGATGGATGTTATGGAAAAACCTAGCAGCTAAATCTCCTATTTTTGGACATCCTGAGAAATTCTGTTCTAACATAGATCAATCTGCATGGGAATCAGCTACGTTAACTTGTAAGCCCTCTCCGTTAATTGACAAATTAAAAGAATATTCGGTGAATGATCCGTATTCTGGTAAAACAGTTACGGGTGGAATTATCACCATAACGGATTCGAATTGGTTAATGAGTTTTACGTGTAATCGCCAACCGCACTACCCTACACAACCTGATGATGTATTAGTACTTTGGGTGTATTCCTTATTCATGGATAAAGAAGGCAATTACATCAAAAAAACAATGCCTGCTTGTACGGGAAATGAAATTTTAGAAGAGTTGTGTTTCCACTTGGGAATTGAGAATCAAATGGAGCAAGTCATTGCCAACACAATTGTTAGAACCGCCTATATGCCGTATATTACCTCTATGTTTATGCCACGTGCACAAGGGGATCGACCACAAATTGTTCCAGAGGGTTGCCTTAATTTAGGTTTAATTGGTCAGTTTGTAGAAACCAATAACGATGTGGTTTTCACGATGGAAAGTTCAGTTCGAACAGGAAGACTAGCTGTATATCAACTTTTAAATTTAAACAAACAGGTTCCTGACATCTTCCCTTCACAATATGACATCAGACATCTGCTCAAAGCAGCACATGCCTTAAATGATGATAAAGCCATCGTTGGAGAAGGTTTACTGCGCAAATTCTTACAAGGAACGTATTATGAACATATTCTTCCTGCAACAGAAAAAAAAGAGGAAGGAGAATCTTTTTTTGTAGAACAATTTGAAAAAGCCAAAGACTGGATCAATAAAATTAGAGGGTAATCCCTACTTATACTATATAATGAAACAGAACGCATCTAAAAAATAGATGCGTTCTGTTTCATTTAGGTAGGTATGAATATGTACTTTAAGGCACCCTATCAAAACTGTATAACAACAACTTAACCGCTACAAGTTTTGTATAGATATACAAAAACCAAATTAAACTTTTTGTAGCTCAAAGATCTTCTTCATTTGCTGTTGCTTTATAAAAGTAGGTAAAAGGCGGAAAGAAGTATTGCGAAGTTTAATCCATCCCGGATTTCGAAGTTGAGCAATTTTGCCTAATCGCCAACTATCTCGTACAATACGATGTGCTTTTGAACGACGAATGGCTGGAAATTTTCGCAATGCATCATCTAAGGAATAGCGTTCTAACAATTTACTAATAACATACACATCTTCAATAGCCTGACATGCCCCCTGTCCTAGATTAGGTGTTGTTGCATGTGCTGCATCACCGATTAGACAAACGTTGTCTTTATACCACTCATTAAAGGGTTCTAAATCGTATATTTTATCCAAATGAATCCGTTCTACAGGTGTCTGCCGAATCATTTCTTGCACCCATGAAGGGCATTCTGCTAAATGAGCTTCTAAGTTTGACATCCCATTGTAGAGGTCTTCATCCACTAAAAAATACCAATATACTTGATGTCCTTTTAATTGAACGAATCCTAAACGTTTCCCTGCGCCCCAACCCTCAACGGCAACATTTTTATAAGCTGTAGGCAATTCGAAAGACAATATGCCCCGCCAACAAACTTGTTTTGCATCACGCAAAGGATAGGTACCAAACAGTTGTTGCCTAACTTGAGAGCGCAATCCATCCGTTCCTAATACATGCGTATGATATGCTGTTGAGCCGTCTGTAAAGCACAGTTTGTATCTGCTGTCTTCACTCTTGCTAATACTTTGTAAGCGCTTATTTAGTTCAATTGTCTCTTCGCCAACTTTATCTACTAAAACACGGTGTAATTCACTGCGGTGAATTGCAATATTAGCCAATTGATACTTTTGTTCAAAATAGGAAAGATTCGTTTCGTTTAAAACATTCAAAGCGATATCTGTAAGTCTAACTGTAGAAATCCTTACTCCCTTATCTTTAAGTTCATCCGAAACCCCCAAGTAACGATATACTTGCATGGCATTATTCGCAATTGCAATTCCTGCTCCTACTGGTTTTAACTTTGAAGTTGCCTCATAAATCACAAATGGAATATTGGCCTTTTTTAGCGCTATTGCCGCTGTTAATCCAGCTATTCCAGCTCCAATTATTGCTACTTGCATAAAAATTTATTTATTTTCACCCCTAAAGTTAAGCTAAAATGCGAAGTGAGAAAAATCTAACTAAAATTACGGAGTTGCAGCGATTCAATCAAAGAGGCACAAAATGCCCTCTTTTCCTTGCTTTCGTTCAGGACAGTAATTGATGTTTTTTTTCAGGGAGATTGCAAATTGGAAAAGTAACCTTGTAAAAAAATTACCTAGCCTCAACTTTTGAACCTCATCTTGTACACTGGTTAACCGTGAACCATCAACCGCCAACTAACAAGCAAAGGGTGACCTTTTGGGGCACCCTCTCTCTTCTTAAGATATTAAAAACTTATTGTGGGGACCATTGGTATTTGAAATAAAAATTTAAAACGTTTAGTTGTAAAACAGATTTAGCATGCATAACACACCAATTTTCATAACACTTAGCCCTTAATATGAAGCTGATTTACGAAACAGATTTTTTAATTTTTCATTTCCTACCTAACCCTAACTAAACAGTTGGAGTTTCTTTTCTTTTACACAAAGTTTATTTGTGTTTTATAAGGTCAAAACTAGCGCACTCTTACGTAATAAAAAAGAGGGTAAACACCCGATTTACCAAACAAGGGTTTTTCTTAAAAATCTATTAAAAAGTCAATCTTCTTCTTTTGCGAGTAAAAAAATTACAAAAGAAGAGGATTCTATCTCATTTTGGAAAATAATCCTGCCCGACTTTGAAAACATCGATAGAATAAAGATTTTTTTTTATTAACACCTAACAATCCATTCCATTAACACAAAACCACCATAAACATACAAAAACACAAAATAACACAAATAAAACATAAAAAATACAAAATATTAACAAACAATAAACATTAAATCCATTTTTATTTTCTTAATATTTTTTGTTTTTTACTAGATTAACTACTGAATTTTACCTTTATTTGTATCTAAAGAAAAAAAATATTCATCTTAATTTTTATTTGAACAATATGAAAGCACAAACTTCTTTTGTAGATCATTTAAATAAGACTAACGACACACATTGGGTATATCAAAGTATTACAACTTGGGCTAGTTTCTCTAAAGATAGAAGTGAGTTAAAACAACTAACTTCTTTGGGTTTGAACACCTTTTACTTTTTAAAAGGTATACTAGCTACTGACAATATTCATGCGTATCTCGGTTGCTATAAACAGGGGATTTATTTACATTTTATCCCAAGTTCTGTGGATCACAAAAAATCCTTTCAGGATCAAAAAACAATCCCTAATGAACTTTATAGTTGCTTAGCGACGCAAGATTCGTATCCAGATAAAGGAGCCATAGACAAAAAAGAAGCAGAACAGCGTATTCACAACTGGGACAATGACAAATTAAGAAATCAGGTGTTGGATGCTCCAGAGCTTTTTCAAGTTTTTTGGATGCCTAATGAAAATTTCAAAAACAATACCCCTTTAAAAGTCAATTTTGCCATAAACAAAGATCAACCGGATTTGGTATTGACTCGAATGGATAAAGCAAACAGCTACTTAGACACTTGTAAACCAATTCCTCCCTTTGGAATAGCTACTAAATCTAGTGATTTTGCTTTACTGGAACAAGTAAAATTATGGGGTATATAACCAAAACAAATTAACATGACTATTTTTGAATTCGTGACGTATGTGACGTATTTAATTCCCCTAGCATTAGTTTTGCTACTTATTTACAGCACCCTAAAAATGCCTTTTAGCTCTTATAAAATTGCCTTGATTGGCTACCTAACAACTTGTTTACTCTTTTATATTGGAGGAGAACTTCTAGGAGAATTAAAAGGGAATAACTTGATTTTAATTCCTATTTTTGGCGTTTTAGAACTCGGGTGGTTTATTTTTATTTATTATATAAGAATCCAACAAAAAAAAATATTTTTTCTTATCATCCCCACTTTTCTGTGTCTTATCTATGAATTAATTACAGTGAATTTTAATATTCCTGAGTACTTTCAATCGTATACTCGTTTTATATCCACTTTGTCTTTGTTTCTGCTGACCCTATATTATTGTTATTTCCTACTGAGAAACAAATGGAAAGATTACCATTCGTCCTTCTTTTTACTAAATGCAACCTTACTCATTTATTCTGCCTTCTCTTGTTTATATTACCTTCCCGTTAATTTATTAATCAACGGAAGTTCAGAGAACAAGTTTATTTTCTGGTTTTTAAATATCATCCTAACCTTACTTTTTTACCTTATAAATACGAAAGTATTATGCAACATACCTGGCAAAATGAAAATACAATCTTAATCTGGTTTGTTATTGGTTTAATTCTAGTTTTAATCATAAGTATTGCCTTTATTATACTCTTAAAAGCGAATCACAATAAACACATTGACAACCAGCAAAAAATTAAGGTGTTAAACCAACAACATCATCAAAAGCTACAATTATCCTCGGTTAATATTCAAGAAAAAGAAAGACAAAGAATTGGGAGTGATTTGCATGATTCCGTTATTAATGCTCTAAATATTTTATTTCTCCAGTCGCAAGCAGAAAAAAATGAGACCCATTTAGTGGATAGCATTCAAGAAACTATTCTTTTAACCCGACGTATTTCGCATGGGCTGAATCCTCCTTTACTAGCCTATGCAGCAATTGATCATTTAATAAAAGATTTATTTCAACAGTGGCATGTTTTTTACACCATTCAGGTATACATTGCTAAACAAGTTGTTATCGAACTATCCGAAGAGCAAAAAATGCATCTGCTCCGCATTATCCAAGAGCTTATGAACAACATACACAAACATGCTCAGGCGAGTCAAATTGATTTTCATTTGCGCTTATCCAAACAAGGGCTAGCCTTTTCCATGCAAGACAATGGGATTGGTTTTTCATCTAAACCCGATTACAAAGGAATTGGTTTACAAAATATTCAGTTGAGAGCTGACCTATTAAAAGCAACATTCAAATACAAACAGTCCTCTTCTATGGGAATCGTTTTTTTATTTGTATTACCCCAAAATTAACTTTCATGAAAATACAAGTTATCCTCGTAGATGATGAGGTCCTAATTACTGATTTACTAGCCAATTTTTTACAACAGAATCAAACTATTAAGGTGATTAGCACCTATAATTCAGGTGCGCTTTTTTTAGAGCAAATGGCCCAAATCACACAGCTTCCAGATCTTTTTATTATTGATTTCCGCATTGGAGATACCGATGGACTTGAACTCTTAGCCCGTTTACGTGCTATGGGAATAAGTACTCCTGTTGTTTTACTATCCTCCCATTACAATGACAGTTTGATTAGTTTCATAGTAAAATCTGGATTTGCAGCATTTTTACCCAAAAACATAAAATCTAAGGTATTAGTAGAAATTATACATGAAGTATATACCAAGGGGTTTTATTTATTGCCCGAACAGTTTGAACAATTAAGGGAACAGATGGCAATCAAAAATCAGCTCCTTACCTCCAATTTAAAAATGGCTTTAAGTGAAAGAGAGATAGAAGTACTTCAACTCATTGGCCAACAAAAAACAGGAAAAGAAATCGCGGAACGTTTATTTATTTCTCTTAAAACAGTGGAAGGACATAAAAATAGTCTATTTTTAAAAACAGGCGCTAAAAATGTAGTGGGCTTAATAGTATATGCCGTACAAAATAAACTCATAGATATCAATGAAATTTCATTGAATTAATACAGATACGCTTTG
Source organism: Myroides odoratus (assembly GCF_965118575.1). Classification (GTDB taxonomy): domain Bacteria; phylum Bacteroidota; class Bacteroidia; order Flavobacteriales; family Flavobacteriaceae; genus Flavobacterium; species Flavobacterium odoratum_B. The sequence goes on from NZ_CBCPHW010000014.1 coordinate 27,568, forward strand.
ATACCTACTCTCTTTTATCAGACCTTCATTTCCCTAATTTTGAGGTATGTTTTTATTTTCCTCCTCCTCCTCCTAACCCGCTGTATTTTGCTTCAAAAATAGAATAGTTTGATCGACTACTTTTTGAAAATCATCGGGTAATTCTTGCTTCTCATACGGATGTTTAGAACCAAATACATGATCCGCATCTTCTACAAGATACAATTGCGATCCCTTAATCCAACGATGTAATAGTTCTGCTTCTTTTATAGATACTGCCTGATCGGCTGTTCCATTTACTATTAAAACTGGTTTCTTTAAATGCTGAGCAGCATACTGAATTGTTAAGGCTTGTTCGTGTTGCTCGAAGTCTTCCCAAAATGTAAAATTATGCGGTAATTCCTGCTTTGTTCGTGCATTTATAACATAAAATACTCCTTGCTTTTTCCATTGTTCAAAATGGTTTCGCTGTGGAAATCGCTTTTTAAAATCAGCAACTCCAGCCCATGAAATAGCGCCAGCAACCTTGTCATTATAATACGCTTGTAAAACGACAGCTCCTCCACCTCTGCTATGTCCTAGTAAAAAAATCTTCTGCCCTTCCACAGAAGTTTGGGTAGCGTAATAATCAATCACAGTAGCTAAATCCCTTTGTTCTTGGGAATAGGTATTTCGAGCAAAAGCATCTAAATCTACAAATTCTGTTGGGTGATCAATAGAGGTACCATTCAATGAAAAATTAAATTTCACCACCACAAAGCCAGCTTTTGCTAGAGCTTTCATGGCCAAATCCCAGGTTCCCCAATCTTTAAAGCCTTTGTAGCCATGACAAAAAATAACCAGAGGTCTGGGTTCTTGATTTGGTTCCCAGTAACAATCTGCAAGAATACTATGTGCTGTATCAGTAGGTATTAGCGTCGAGCTGTGATTTAGTTCTGCCATTATATGGATATTTTTAACAAGTAAACTTTATTTTTTTAAAACAACCTTAAGCATTAAAATTTTAATTTAGCTAGCACAAACCAAAAATAAATAACCTTAAAACGAAACGTATGAATTTTTTAACGTCCATCCGTCCTAGCTGGCAAACTCGTTTCTCCTTTGCTTTACTAAGCTTTGGGTTGTACTTGAATCCAGTAGCGACACTTGCTCAAGAGAAAGAACAAGTTACAATAAAAAATAAAACTTTAGCTTACGAAATAACAAAAGAAACCACCGCAAGTGACCTAGAGCTTATCCAAAAGGAAATCAATGCAGAAAAGATTGCTACGTTGCGTTTTTCAGATATTAAACGCAACGCTCAAAACGAAATCATTGGCATTACTACCCAATTTAAGGATGAACAAGGATCTTCCCAGCAAAAAAGTGAATACAATTCACAAGGCATTCGTCCGTTTTCTATAAAAATACACGAAAACACAGAAGGATACAAATATTTAGAAATAGCTAATACACCACAACAAGTCTTTTTTTCAAATTCGGAATCGATACCGTCTATTTCTAATTTCCTTCAAGATAAAAAGAATTCTAGAACAGATTATAAAAAGGATGATCTCATGGAAATGATGCGATCCATGCAAGAAAGCATGCAACAGCAACAGGATTTAATCTTAAAAATATTTGAAGAAGCGGAGAAGCAACAGGCAGAAAAGAGTGAGGAGTGATGCGTGAAGATGAGGAATTGGCACAAGCGACCCCTCTTTACGAGGATTAAGCTTTAGATTTGATTCCAATCTATGCACCGCATACAAATATAAAACGCCTTCCTGTAACAGGAAGGCGTTTTATATTGCACACAAAAAAAGCTATAACTATAAGAGCTATAGCTTCTTATTTTTTTTACTTTATCTTATCTTGAATAATTTGGAGCTGATTTAGTAATGGTAATATTATGTGGATGACTTTCTCCAATACCTGAAGCAGTCAACTGTACAAAGCGAGCTACTTCTTGTAAAGTAGGAATATCTTTTGCACCACAGTACCCCATTCCTGCACGTAATCCTCCAATAAACTGGAGCATACTTTCACTTAAATCTCCTTTGTAAGGAACACGTCCTTCAATTCCTTCTGGAACTAATTTTTTCACATCATCTTCTACATCTTGGAAATAGCGGTCTTTAGAACCTTGTTTCATGGCTGCAACAGAGCCCATACCACGGTATGATTTGAATTTTCTTCCTTCAAAAATAATAGTTTCTCCTGGCGATTCTTTAGTACCTGCCAACATAGACCCTAACATCACACAGTCTGCACCTGCGCCGATTGCTTTAGGAATATCTCCAGTATAACGCAATCCTCCATCTCCAATTACAGGAACACCCGTCCCTTTTAAAGCAACGGCTACTTCCATAATGGCAGAGAACTGAGGAAAACCTACCCCTGCAACAACGCGTGTTGTACAAATAGATCCAGGTCCAATTCCAACTTTTACTGCATCCGCACCTGCTTCTACTAAATATAAAGCAGCTTCTGGTGTTGCAATATTTCCAACGACAACATCAATTTCAGGAAAAGCTTTTTTAACCGCTTTTAAGGCAACAACTACCCCTTGTGAATGTCCATGAGCCGTATCAATAATTAAGGCGTCTACACCTGCTTTTACTAAGGCTGTCGCTCTTTCTACTGTATCATGAGTAACACCTAAAGCAGCTGCCACACGCAAACGACCGAATTGATCTTTGTTTGCATTGGGTTTTAGCGTTAATTTAGTAATATCTCTAAATGTGATTAAACCTACTAGCTTATAGGCTGCATTAACTACTGGTAATTTTTCAATTTTGTTTTCTTGTAGAATACCTTCTGCTTGTTCTAACGTAGTACCTTCTGCCGCAGTTACCAGGTTTTCTTTGGTCATTACTTCCGTAATAGGTCGTGCATCTTCTTTTTCAAAACGCATATCTCTATTGGTAATAATTCCTTTTAGGACTCCTTGCTCATCGACAATTGGAATACCGCCAATGCTAAATTCTGCCATTGCTTTTTTAGCATCTCCAACCGTTGCTGTTAAAGGTAAAGTTACAGGATCAATAATCATCCCTGACTCTGCTCTTTTTACTTTGCGAACTTCTTTGGCTTGCTCTTCAATAGTCATATTTTTATGGATTACTCCAATTCCTCCTTCACGAGCAATAGCAATAGCCATTTCACTTTCTGTTACCGTATCCATTGCTGCAGATACTACAGGAACATTAAGTGTAATATTTCTAGAAAATCTTGTTTTTAAACTTACCTCTCTAGGTAAAACTTCCGAATAATTTGGAACTAAAAGAACATCATCGTAAGTAAGTCCTTGACCGATGATTTTTGTTGTGTGTGCTTTCATGTGCAATTGTAGTTGAATTGCACGCAAATTTAGTTTTTTTTATTCAGCAAAAAAAATCCTAGTGATAAAAATTAAAAATTTTTAAGGCTTCATTGTACGCGCTCTCAAAAGACATGGCACTTAAATTCGTATCCACCTTATTTGCAGTAAAATAACTCAACATTTTTTCTGTTGGCATATTTCCGGTTAAATCATCTTTAGCCATGGGGCATCCTCCATATCCTTTTATAGCTCCATCATAGCGCAAACACCCTGCTTTATAGGCCGCATCAATCTTTTCAAACCACAAATCAGGCGTTGTATGCAGATGTGCGCCAAATTCAATAGTTGGATAAGCGGGAATCAGATTGCTATATAGATAATCAATAACTTCAGGTGTTGAGCTTCCTACTGTATCTGATAAAGAAAGAATTTTCACCCCCATAGTAGCCAATCGCTCCGTCCATTCGCCTACAATATCCACATTCCACGGATCTCCATACGGATTACCAAAGCCCATAGATAAATAAGCAACTACTTCTTTATCTGTTTGATGAGCAATAGCCAAAATCTCTTGTAAAGTAACGAGTGACTCTGCAATTGTTTTATGTGTATTTCGCATTTGAAAATTTTCAGAAATAGAAAAAGGAAATCCCAAATACTTTATCTCCTTATGTTGTGAGGCTTCTTCTGCTCCTCTTGTATTAGCAATAATAGCTAAGAGCTTGCTTTGTGTTTTACTCAGATCTAATTGCGCTAAAACATCTGCCGTATCTTGCATTTGAGGAATAGACTTTGCAGATACAAAACTTCCAAAATCAAGCGTATCAAATCCCACACGCAATAATGCTTGTAGATATTGGACTTTTTTTTCTGTTGGTATAAACATCTTAATGCCTTGCATAGCATCGCGAGGGCATTCTATAATTTTTACTGTTGGTTTCATAGTGCTCCAAAGATAAAAGAAAGCCCGAAATTCCCAAAAACAAATGCAAGAATAAAATACATTCTATTTCATCGCTTTCCCACTAAATCGCATATTCCTCTAAAACCGATTAAATCTTTAAGATTATTTTAAACAAAAAAAGTATAATAAATTGTAAGTTTGAAGGAAAAAGACAAAGAAAACGTATGACTCAATCTACTCAAACAACCCTAAATAAAAACTTACCCTTAGCAGAAATCATTGAAAAGGCAGGTACTATCGAAGCATATAGAGCTGTTTTTTATGAGAAATTCCTAAAAAAAGACATTTTTGTATTGGTAAAAAAAGGCTATAATGAAAACAACGAAGCTACTAGTTTTAATGCCAATGCTCCTATCATAACTTTTGAGAATCAACAAATCCCTGTGTTTACTGATCCCAAACACATTTATGATCAAGGTGCTATTCAGGATGAAATGAGTTATATGAAAGTAAATGGCAGAGCCTTTTTAGAGCTTGCTATGGGCCATTCGATTCTTGTTAATCCATTTTCTAAAGTTTACAAAGAATTGGTACCGAATGAAATTGCTGATATGCTAAACGGTTCCATTTTTAATGGAATTAAAGACCAAGTAGCTCATACCCAAATGCAAGTATTAATTGGCAAACCTCAAGTAGAACCTACTGAACTATTATTGGATTTAAAAACCACTTTTGCCTCTATTCCCACCATTACATCCGTCTATTTAGGTTGGACTTTTAATGAAAAAATAGACCAACAACCACATTATATTTTTGCAGTAGAATGCAAAGTTAAAGATGCGGCTGAGTTTAAAGAAATTGCAGATGTTATTTCAAATTTATGCAAGCCCCACTTAAAAAAAGAAGAATATATCGATATTATGCGTTTAGAAGTTAATGGCAATTTTAGCGATTATTTTTACAACCAAGACCAACCTTTTTACACCAAGTAAACCATGGATCAGTTGCCTACATTTACACCTATTAACTTAGATACTTGGATTCGAGCGCCTTATTATGACTATTATCGTACAGTTTTAAAAACAAAATATACGGTTAGCATAAAAATTGACATTACAGCGATTAAGGCTTTGTATAAAGTCAAAGGATATAAGTTCTTTCCTACTTTTCTCTATGTGATTATGCGTGCCTTAAACCAGAACGAGGCTCTGCGCACTTGCATTCATGAAGGGCAATTGGGTACCTGGAATTTTCTTGCACCTCAATTTACCCTATTTCATGAAGATGACAAAACCTTCTCTGATTTATGGAGTGCGTATACGAATGATTTCCAACTTTTTCATCAGTATATTGTACAAGATATTGAACACTATAAAAACAAAAAGGGAATCAAGATAAAATCTGGACTCCCTGCAAACTTTGTACCTATTTCTTGTGTTCCCTGGATTAGTTTTGAAAGTATCAGTCAGGATACTTCCCATGACTCAGACTTTCTCAAACCCATTATCCGTTTTGGTAAATTCTACCAAGAACAAGAAAGAGTACTCATTCCTCTATCTGTTTATGTTAACCATGCCATAGCAGATGGTTATCACACGTCTTTATTTTTAAATGACATCCAAGCTTTAGCGGATACTGTTAAAGATTGGATGCCCTAAACCTAGGTTTATCTGGTATAAAAAATTTACTTCTTAAAGCTCTTCCTCTCCTTCAATCACCTGATCGGATTGAATAAGTTGAACATCCATGGTTTTAGCGGCTGTAAACTTAATTTCATCTTTAAATTTTAACACCATTCCGTTTTCTACCTGAAGTTGCCAACCGTCTTTTAAATATATTTTTGAAGTTCTATCACCTTCTAACACGATACTTTTTTCTTGTTGAGGCAAGAAAATTTCAGCTTCTTTGCGATCTTTGGAAAAAAGCACAAAACAACTTACTTCATTATCTTCCAATTCATTTTCCAAAACGCCTTCCTCTTCGATAGGATTTAATCGAAAACCCTTTTCAAAAACGCGAATACAATCCGCCAATAAATAACTATATCGATACCCTGCTGTATACGCACATCCAAAGCCATCTTCTTTACCTACAATCGTAGTTCCTCCATCCGTCTCAACTATTTTTTCTTGCGCAGATTGACTGTTTTTATCCTTAAGAATAAAATCACAAGAAACTAAACTAACAGCTAAGAACAAACCTATTACTAGTCCAATTTTTCGCATACTTTTTTTTAATGAGTTGAATACAAAACAGTTTCTATTGTTGAGAAATTAGTCGGTTTTTCAGGATCGTAAAAGTATTTAATTAATACTTCACCATGTACAGCTCCTGAATAAAAATCGGCGATGATCCATCTGTGATTAATAAAACTCACTTTATTAATAATACACTTCTGTCCATTCATCGCTCCGTAGGGCACCAAAGGATTCCCCGTATCTAAGTGATTCAAGGCTAAGATTTCCTCACGAATTTTATCCACATCTTGATCTAAGGTTTGAAAATTAAAATACTCTTGGGCATCTTCATTGTATCCTAAGGAAAAATACTTTGCTTCATTTAAATCCTTTGAAGCTAGTTTTAAAGAATCTCGAACAATCGCAATGCGTTTGTTTGCAATTTCGATTTTCTTCTCTTCAGATCGCATCATATTGCGATTTGTATTGTATAACAGTGCTATAATTAATATTGAAAATACGAAAAGGTAAAAGAAGACTTTATGTCTCATGCTTATGGTAGTTTTATTTGTTGTTCATCGTAAGCCAAAGATACATTTTTTGGCAATATCTTTTGTACTTCTTCGCAAAATCCTAAATCTTGAGAAATATGAATTAAATACGCCTGATCTGGATTTACTTTTTCAATAAAAGCCAAGGCTTCTTCCAAGTTAAAATGTGTAGGATGCTCTTTGATTCTCAGAGCGTTAACCACTAAAACACGACAACCTTTTATTTTTTCTATTTCGCTATCTTCTACGTATTTAGCATCCGTAATATACACTAAATCCCCTAATTTAAAACCGTAAATTGGAAGATCCCCATGCATAATAGACAGGGGAATAATGGGTTTATTCTTAATGTAAAAAGCCTGGTTTGGTTCAACAATATGTTGTTGAACACTTGGCGCACCTGGATAGCGATTTTCGGTAGTAAAAATATACGCATAACGTTTTTCAAGTGCGTCCATAACCCGATCAGATGCATAAATTGGCATCGGACCATAGAGAAAAGTTAAAGGTCGAATTTCATCTAATCCCGCAATGTGGTCTGCATGTTCATGAGTAAATAAAATCGCATCTATATACGCGCATTTAGCCTGTAACATCTGTTGTCTAAAATCAGGACCACAATCAATCACAAGGGTTAAATCATCCCACGTAATCAAAGCAGAAGTGCGCAATCTATGATCTCGTTTATCTGTACTTTGTCCTACAGGGTGATCTATGGCAATGACAGGGACACCTTGAGAAGTTCCTGTTCCTAAAAATCGTATTTCCAAAATCTATCCATTTTATACAAAAGTACACTTTATCTTTTTTTTTGTTGTATAGAATTTGTTACTTTGTTACAAAAGCTACTCAATGGAACATTTTGCAGAAGATCTAATCTTAGAAGGAGATAGAATTATTGAACATCAACCTGCTATTTCGGATAAGGCGCTCCGTATAAACCTGAATCACAACATTTACGGAACATTTGCTGAAATTGGTGCAGGCCAGGAAACGGTTCGTCACTTTTTTAGAGCTGGAGGTTCTTCTCGAACAGTTGCAAAAGCGATGTCTGCCTATGACAAGTCCTTTAGTGATGCTATTTACAGCGTAGAAGATGATGGGCGTTACGTAACAGAAAGCAGGTTGTGCAAAATGTTGGATTATGAGACGAAAAAGATTGAAGATCGTATTCCGCGTTCTGAAAATCCAACAAAAACCTTTTTCAGCTATGCCAATACGGTTGCAACCATAGATTATTCAAAAAAGAACAAGGGACATGGTTGGGTTGGAATTATCTTTCAAACCGCTCCAAAAGAAGCCTACAGCAAAATAGTTTTGCATTTTCAGTTTAAAGAAACCGACTCCAAATTACAACAAGAAACCCTTGGAATTTTAGGGGTAAATTTAATTTATGGAGCCTATTACCAACACCATGATCCTAAAAAACTAATTAGTTGTTTATATGACCATTTAGATCGAGATCAAATTGAAATCGATAGTATCAGCTTAACGGGGCATTTATTTGAACATATCGACAAGCGATTAATGAGTTTATTACTCGTTAAAAATGGGATGACTGAAGCGGTTATGTTTGGTCCTGATGGTCAAAGCAGACTTGCAGCTAATGAATTATATCGAAAAAACATTCTTGCTTTGCGCGGTAGTTTTAGACCCGTTACTTTAGTAAATATGGATATGTACAAAAAAGCGTTGGGGTCTTTTGTGCATGAAAATAGCTTACTCAAACAGGATACAATTGTTATTTTTGAGATTACACTTTCTAACTTATTAATGGAAGGTGACTTGGATGAAAATGATTTTTTACATCGCGCCGATTTACTTTGTTCATTGGGACAAACAGTAATGATTTCCAATTTTCAAGAATATTATAAATTGACGGCTTATTTCTCAAGATACACCTCCGAAAAAATCGCTCTTTCAATGGGAGTGAGTAGCTTACTAAATATTTTTGAAGAAAAGTATTATGCCAATTTAACGGGAGGTTTATTAGAAGCACTAGGTAAATTATTCCGCAATCAAATGAGAATTTATTTATATCCGATGCACGATGTGGAAGGCCGTATTATTGATTCTACAAATCTAAAAGTCGATTTGCCAATTAAAGAACTATACAAATTCTTCAAGAAAAACAATCAAATCATTGATATTACCGATTATGAACCGAGTAATTTAGACGTATTTTCTAGAGATGTACTTCGTTCTTTACAAAGCAATGAACCAGGTTGGGAGGAAAAACTACCCGCTGGTATTGCAACAATGATTAAAGAAAAACAACTTTTTGGTTATACCAAATAGATCATAGCAATAAAAAAAGCGACGTTTTGAACGTCGCTTTTTTTATGCTCTCAGTTGAGTATTATTTTACTTCTGTTGTTTCTGGTTTTATTTGTTTAAACTCCATCAGGATTTTATCTCCTTTTTTAAAGATTAAAGCACTTTCCGTAATTTCGTAATTGGTTACTTCAATTAACCCTTTCGTAAAAGCGAAATCTGAAACACCCTCACAAAACATTCTTGTTGCAGCTAATTTATCACCAATAACAATCTCATTGTTTGCTTTGATTTCGTATTCCCCTGTAAGGTTATTACAACCATCAGTACCATGAACCTTTAAATTTCCTTCAAAATTCAAAGTTGGTTTTTTTCCTGGAAACAATTCTTCTACTTTTTTATCTGCGGTTTCTTCCGTATGAATTGCGATTAGTTCCCAGCTTCCAAATAAATTTTCCTGAGCTGCTACTACTTTTTCCACAACTGGAGTTTCTATTGTTTCAGTGGTTGGCGCTTGCTCTGTGCTCTTTTTTTCATTACAAGCAGTTAGGGTCATAACCAATAAGGCTGCTATTAAAACGTTCATTTTCTTCATTTTTGCAATTTTAAATCATTAATTCTTCAAATATAAATACAAATTTAGAATTAATTGCTAAAAAATGCAAAAACACCTTGTTTTTAAGCTGCTGAAACTACTTTTAAACCAATAATAGAACCTATTAACGTTAGAATGAAAAACAAACGCCAAAAAGTAGCTGGGTCTTTAAACACCAAAATCCCTACTAATACAGTTCCCACAGCACCAATACCTGTCCAGACGGCATATGCTGTTCCTAAAGGCAAGGTTTGGGTAGCTTTCATCAATAAAGCCATACTCATAACCAAAGCAAATAAAAAGCCGCTATACCACCAAATAGCTTCTGTACCTTTACTTTCGTTTGCTTTGCCTAGGCAATAGGTAAATCCCACTTCAAAAAAACCACCAATAATCAAAAAAATCCAATTCATTTCTTTTTTTTCGCGAAAGTCGAATTATAAAATATATTTTTTTTTATCCTATGTTAAAAATTTATTGCAAAAGATTGTTATTAAATAAAGCCCTCTTCCTTTATTTTTTTAATCAATCCGCCGTTATCCAAAACATCAAAGGTTTGCTTCAAACCCGCAATACGCTTATTAACAGCACTCTCACTTAAAAACAGAGTTTCACTAATTTCTTTAATTTTAAATCCTTTATCTAACAAAAGTAAAATTTGAATATTTTGTTCTTGTAATAAAGCTTCTTTCTTATAAATCTCTTTTAAACCTTCACTGGCATGAAAACTATAAAATCGCTCCCCTCCTAAAACCTTTTGAATGGCTTTCTGTAATAAACTTTCTGTTACATCTATCTTGAGCAATAAGGCTTGTGGTACTATTTTTTTATGTATGTCATATAATACAAGAACACCTTCGTGGCCCGTTATTAAAACAACATTTAGATCAGGAAATTTACTTTTAGAAAAACGGACAAATTCAACACCATTCACAATTGCATCCTTGTCATTTCCCTTTCCTAAATTATAATCCACTAACAGTAAATCCAACCGTGTACAAGTATCAATCTGTTTTACTCCCTCCTGGACAGAAGTAGCACTTAGCACCTTAGCTTCTTTAAATTGCTTGTGTAAAATTTGTTTATACCAATCAACAATCATCTGATGATCATCGATAATTAAAACAGTAAAGTTCAAAATACTTTATTTTTTATTAACATATAATACATGTTTTCTATACTAAAACGGCTAAAAAAACAATTATTTTTGTTAGACATTCTACGAATTTTATCTTAAAAAAAGGCTTTAATTTTTACAAAATACTAAATATACAATCAATTTATCTATTTTTTAATTTTAAGCAAAAAAACAACAATAAAAACTAGCACTATGTCCAAAAAAACCCTTACCCTCGTATCTATTGTTTCTCTTTTCTTTTTAGCATCTTGTTCAACGGATAATATACCAGAAGAATCCACAGGAAGCGCATCCAAAAACACAACCTTTACAGCAAAAGAAAATTCAACATCAATCAAAACAGAAAGCAATATACAGCGCGACACCATTCAAACTAGTATACAAGTTCTTAACAGCACAGCTCGAACTTTAGAAAATGGCGATTTAGGTGCCCTGAAAGACAAGAAAAAGTAATTCGTTTAATTAGGTTCTATTAATCCTCAATTTTTACTGATAAAATTGGGGATTAATTCTTTTTTAACTTTCTTTGTTTCACTTAAGAAAGTTTTATGCGTGTAAACTATTATTTGATCCTTCTTATCGGTTTGTGTTTTACATGCTGTACTAAAAATACAAACAATAAGAAAGACAGCGACTTATATCGTTATGTGACTGAATTAGAAACAAATTCTATTGCTCAAGCAGTTAAAGTTCACAAATTAGATTCTCTCTTGTTAACCCTAAAGGATCAAGTTAATACAAAACCTCATCGAAAACTTCTTTTTAAAGTTGCTGGAGTTGCTTACAATATAAATGCAACTGATATTTATTTTCAATCCAGTCAAGATTTATTACTTCTATCTAAAAAGGCAAAAGATACGCTAGATATCGCTAAGGCCTACTATTACCTTGGTGATTATTATGAAGATATAGTTAAACTAGACAGTGCCTATATTTGTTATTCTTATGCGGCTAAGTTTTACGAGGCACAGCACGATACGCTGCAGGTAGGAATCACGCAAAAATCAATGGCACTTATTTTATTTGAAGAAGGGCTTTTTAATCAAGCTGAAATAGAAGCCTTTGCATCCCTAAAGAAATTGACGCTTTATAAAGACAACAAGCTATTATTAGAGGCCTATGTTACCATTGCCAATATCTTAGATCAAAACTCTCAAAGTGAAGAAGCTATTCTTTATTATAAACAGGCCTTAAAATTAATAAATACTTTAGACTCCAAAGAAGATATTGCCTATACAAAAGCTACGATTTACAACAACATGGGTTATTTATACAATGGGTTACAAAACTACTCCCAAGCGGAGAAAACACTTTTAGATGGGCTGTCTTTACTAACTGATGATTTACAAAAAAGTCTTAGTCACGCCATGCTTCTCAATAACTTAGCACTTACCTATATTAAAACCAATCAATTGCAAAAAGCAGAGAGTTTAGCATATGAAGCCCTAGTTATTCGAGATAGCTTACAAGTTCCTCAGGGGCTAATTTCAAGTTACAGTCGCTTAGGTGAACTTCATTTGTCCAAAAAAGACACCCTAAGAGCCGTGACCTATTGGAAGGAAGGGTTTCATACTTCGGAGCAGGTAAAAGCGCGAAATACCGCTTTAACCAATCTGCGCTACCTCAGTTTATATGACAAACAAAATGCAAAAGAATACGCGCAACGGTACTATGAAATTAACGATAGTTTAAAAGCATTACAAATAGAAAACAGAACCAAATTTGCTCGAATAGAATATGAAACTGCTCAATTAGAAGCTAAGAATGAATTATTAGCACAACGCTTAACGCTTTTTAGTATACTTTCAATTCTAGGGGTTCTCCTCTCTATCTTAATTTATATTGTATTTAAGCAAAAAATGATCCAAAAACGCTTGCTATTTAAACAAACACAGCAAAATGATCGCGAATTAATCTATAAGCTTATTTTACAACAAGAAGAGATTGCTAAAAATACATTATTGGATGAAAGAACACGTATTAGTACTGAATTACACGATGGCATTATCAATACGCTTTTTAATATCCGCCTCATGCTTTCCAACGAACATACCGATGGAAACCGTCAATTAATTGCCTCCGAAATTGAAGAAGCCCAACAACAAATAAGAAGAATTTCTCATAATCTTCAAGACCAAACCCTTGCTGTAGGGAGTTTTACTCCTATTTTAGAGAATCTGATTGACAAGAACTCTACAGAAGAAAATACCTTTACCTTGCTAATTGCTCGAAATTTTGATTGGGGTAGCTTCGATTATGAAACAAAAATGAATCTCTATCGAATTATTCAGGAATCTATCCAGAACATTATAAAACACGCTCAAGCGACAAGAGCGATTATTTCGATTGTAGAATCTACTTCCAATTATCATATCAAAATTCAAGACAATGGAATTGGGTTTAAAGTTAGTGAGATCAAAAAAGGCATTGGACTGAAAAATATACAATTTCGCGTCAATCAGATGAATGGTATTTTAACCATTAATTCCATTCTAAAGAAAGGGACCATTTTAGAAGTTATTCTCGCAAAAGTAAAATAGGGATTGGTGTCCCCACAACCAATCCCTATTTACCTAAATTAATCAATAGATATTTCATTTTTTAACCAATTCGCGTGCTTATTATTGCAATCCTTTTGTCTTACAAGTATAAAAAAGCGCTATGCAAACCTTTTATATGATCTTATCGTGAACTAAAGTAGCTATAAGTCCTTACTATTCAAAATATCACCCCCTTCTTTTAACAAAAATGAAAGTTCAATAGTCATTTTATCGCTCTAGGCCCCCCAAATTTCTTAAAATTAGATGAATCCTTATATCTTCACCTGTTTCAATAGCTCAGAGAGATCATTAACTTCAAACTCTTTTTTCATTGTTGTTAGCATTCGCTGAATGGTACTTTGGCTTTTAAATACAATCTCACAAATTTCCTGTACTTTATATCCCTTATCTAATAACATTAATATTTCTATATACTGTTCTTGTTGCATCAATTGACGTTTAGCCAATAGGCTTAAGACATTTTTAACCCCTTCACTGTAAAAAATTTGTCCAATCATACATTGGCGTATGGTATCAATCAGTAATTCATCCGTAACATCCGCTTTCATCAATAAACCATCGGGATGCAATTTTTTATGGATGCTATAAATTAACAAAGCCTCTTCATGCCCTGTAATCATGATTACTTTAGCTTTTGGGAATCGCTCTTTCGCATATAAAGCTAGTTTTTGTCCATCGGATATACGCAATTGAATATCGAAATTCTTTGCCAAGTTATAATCAATGATTAGCATATCAATACTTGGCAACGTATGAATATATTCCATCGCTTTAGGAATACTTTCACTAGCATAGAAAGTACTTTCTAAAAAGTTTTCCCGTAGTAAGCGAATATAACTAGTCAAAATCATTGGATGATCATCTACTACAAGAAACACGGGATTATATAAATTCATATACGTTAGAATTAGAAGCACTTAAATATCTGTCAAAATTAATCATTTTTTTTCAGTAAAGATTACTCTTAGTTCTTCTGAATATACAATATTCTCATAAATAAAGACAAAAACAAAAGCAGACTCCCTTTTCTGTAAAAAAATCCCAACAAAATTCACAAATTCGCATCTATCCGAAATCGATATGCGCTCTACTTCTAATTTCATCTTGACATACAGTTGTCATATCGCTTACTTACCTTTGTTAAAAATAAAAACCTACTCGCATGCAACACATCCATATAGATGCCCTATATATTATTGGTATTGCCCTTCGAACAACCAATCAAAACAATCAATCTGCCAAAGATATCCCTCAATTATGGGATGCTTTTTACGCGGAACAAATCAAAGAGCAAATTCCTCATAAAGTAAATGACACCGTTTATGTCATTTATACAGCGTATGAAAGTGATTATACAGCTCCCTATACTACAATTATAGGTTGTCAGGTCCCTACTTTAGATGATGTTCCAGAAGGAATGGTTGCGCATACCATTTCTGCAGGTTCCTACTCGAAGGTAGTTGCAAAAGGCAATCTTATGGAGGGAATTATTATAAATGAATGGATTAAAATTTGGAATTCACCTACTCTTGATCGAGCTTATACTTCAGATTTTGAAGTTTATGGCCCTAAGGCTCAAGATCCAACGCATGCAGAAGTCGACTTATACCTAGCAATAAAGTGATGCTAAATACAGTATACTCTTTTTATGCTAGACAACCCGAACCCAATCAAAGTTGTTTACTGGCGTTACGTGATTTTATCCTTCAACAAGATCCTCTAATCACGAGTTCACTTAAATGGGGAACGCCTTGTTTTTCTTATAAAAATCGCATGTTTTGTTTTTTAGCAATTAACAAAGCTACGCAGTCTCCCTATTTATTACTAGTAGAAGGTCATCAAATTAACCATCCCCTACTAGAAAAAGGTACAAGAAAGCGTATGAAAGTAGTGCATATTGACGCTTCTCAGGATTTACCTTTAGCTGCTATTCAAGTTATTTTAGCTCAAGCTTTATACTTATATCGATCTGGCGAGATAAAAACGAAATAGAGAAATTTAATCCAATTTCCCCCTTTTAAGAAACAAAAAACGCAAATACAGGTTTTGTGGATTACTTTGTTTTTTCCCTCATTGATTCGCTTAAATGAGGGAATAGCTTTTTTATCGCATAAAAGTAAGTATACGCTACTCTCTTCTTGTGTTTTATTTGTTACTTTTACTTTTTTAACCTGCTATATTTTATCGATGTTTTTTAAAGAATTTCCAACCCTCCAGACCCCTCGTTTAGTACTTCGTGCACTGCATTTTACAGATGCTCCTGCCCTTTTTGCTTATTTTTCTAAGGATGAAGTAACAGAATTCTATGATTTATCTACTTTTGAATCCCTAGAGGAAGCCCATGAATTGCTTTTAGATTGGCAAAATCGCTACCAAAATCAAGACGCCATTCGCTGGGGTATCGCCTTACAACAACAACCTGAACGGTTGATTGGAACCTGTGGTTTTCACAATTTTTCAATCGAAAATTCCAGAGCCGAAATTGGGTATGAATTACATCCTGATTTTTGGCAGAAAGGTTTAATGACCGAAGCAATTAAGGCATTGATTCCTTTTGGATTTGAAGCATTTAATTTACATCGAATTGAGGCGATGATTCATCCTACCAATAATTCCTCCCGAAAATTACTTGAAAAAGTTGGGTTGCAATCGGAAGGAATATTGCGCGAATATTTTTATGAAAAGGAAAAATTTATTGATGCTGAAATTTTTTCTATTCTGAGTAGAGAATATCAACAATCCTAGTAAAATCAACCAGCACTTCCCTTAAATCATAAAGCTCTTTTCATTTCAAATTGAGCCAAATCGCTCTTGAAGTTGAACGAATGGAAAAAAGCAGCTGTTTCTAGTGATGTGTCATCAATATTAAAGGCAAATACACTCGTAGATGCTGTATACGCAATCATGCTTTGAAGCAGCTTTGTTCCAATTCCTTGCCTTCTGTTTTCAGGCTTTACTGCCAATTGCAAAATGCGTTTTGAAGTTGGATTAAACACGAGATATCCCACAAGAACTTCATCGATATAAGCTTCTAAAATACGGCAGCGCGGACTACTTTTTTCCAAAGCGGGAATTGCATTTTGCCAAGAAGGCTGAATATCCCAAAACAGCTGAAAATCAAGCCAATTAAAGGTATTCAACTCTCTTATTTCGGCGTGTGAAATTGGATTTATTTCCGTGATCTCTCCTTCAAAACAAACTAATTTTCTCGCCTTGTGATACCCCATTTTTTCATAGGCTCGAATCGCCGAATGATTGCCTTCTATTACTTCTAATACCAGTTGTTCTACTTGTAAAGGGCGTAAGCGCTCTAGTAATACGCCATACATCTTCCCAACCAACCCTTGTCCACGATGGGAAGGAATTACGCCTGTAGCTGCATTGTAAGCAGTCAATTTACCTTCTACTGGATTGAGGGCATGTAACATAAAACCCACCAATTTACCTTCGTCCAAAACACCAATAGAAAGGTTTAATTGGATATTTTCAGCTGCAATTTTTAACTCTAATTGTTCTATCGTTAATTGTAAGGGTATGATATAATCCGAAAAAGACTCATTCAATACTTGAACGATATCATGGGTATCTACTTGGGATAAATCTATTAATTTCATATCTAAATCTCGTTTTCTTTTTGTTTACTATACCAAGCGATTGCTTGTTTTTCTTCTCTCTTTAAAAACTCATCTTTCCCCGCATTGTAATCATTTCCATCCTCCCACTGTTGTTGTACTAATTTTTCTTTTAGCGCTTGATATTCGTCTTTTACCGCTGAAAAAGTTCTCAAATAATCTCTAAAGGCAATATGACGGGTCCAGTTCTCAGAAGTAACTGGAATCACGTGAATATGCGCGATACGCAAATCGTGATTGTGCATTTTCTCTGGAATTTCCTCCCCTATATCAATCGTTTCAGGCAGTCCAAACTCCTTAGGACTGTCTTTTAAAAGTACAAAAAAGCGTCGATAAGGCATTTCTACATTGTATTTGGGGTAATATACATACTGCTTTCCAGCTAGTAAAAGGGGAACTTGATTTAATTCAAGGTCATCTTTAACGCCAATCATAATATCGATGATAGGTTTGGCTGATAAGCCTTCTACAGCTGTACTGCCAATATGTTCAACCCTCGGTTGTATACTTTGTAAACTTTCCTCTAATTGACATTTGATCTCGCCAAACATCTCTTTCCATTGGGAATTATAAGGTTCAAATGGTAAAATCATAACGCTTCTTTTGCACAAAACATGTATTTCTTCTAAAAACAAAAGTAGATAAAACAACGATATAACCGGATACAATTTGGTTTCATTTATATTCAAATTGTAATATTTTGAAAAGAAAAGGATTAAAAAATCACAGGTAACTTAAACCTTTACACAGTATCCCCTTATTCATTCTGTAATTTCTATTACATTTAACTCAAAAAAATGCAACACTTTCTTACCCTTCAGACGGTTTATGATTTTCACAAAATTGAAGAGGATACTAGAATAGAAGGTATCGCTGTATTAAAAGACATTCATCGTCTACATCCTAATTATACCCAGTATAAACATCAGTTTGACGGTTTATTGCTGTCGTATTGCTCCAAAGGAAGTGTTCAAATTAATATTAACTTTCAGGAGTATACCCTCAAACCGGGAGATTGGGTTGTTGTTTTACCGCAATTGATTTTAGATCCTCTCGCAGTTTCACCCGATTTCGAAGTGACTTCTATTTTGATCTCTTTAGATTTTATTAGTGCGTATCCAATTTTGCGCGAATTTATTATGAATAATGAAATACGTTGGTACCCTATTATTACGAAAGAACAACAAGGGCAAGCCCTATCTCCTTTCTTGGATTTAATTGAAAACAACTACTTTGGAAAAAAAGAGAAGAGTAAAAAAGCTATTATTCAATATCTGATCTTTGCCTTGATAACTGCTATTTCAGCATCCTATCAAAGTATAGCTGAACAACGGGGTATCCTCAAAACACGCAAAGCCCAATTGATTGATGATTTTTATCTGCATCTATCGCAACATTATAAAAAAGAAAGACAGGTCACTTTTTATGCTGAAAAACTGCATCTATCACCCCAATATTTAACCACCTTAGTTAAAAAAGAAACAGGACATTCACTGACCCATTGGATTGAACATGTTGTAATCTTACACGCTAAATCCCTATTAAAGTCATCCACGCTGTCTATTAATGAAATTAGCCTTGAACTTCACTTTGCTGATACATCTTTATTTTGCCGTTATTTTAAGCGTTGTACCCAATTAACACCGATTCAATTTAGAGCTTTGAACTAAATAAAAACTTCATTTAAAGGAATTTTAGGTTCGCATTTTGAAACATTCGGTCTCTTTTAAAAAAAAATAATCAAAAAAAATAATCGCTTAGTTTTTTAGAACCAAAGAGTTAATGTTTTCAGAAACGAATGGAGCCAAAAAAAAGCGATAAAACACTTGCAGATTAACAAAACAGCACTATATTTGCACCGTTCTAATTATAGAACTGAGGCTAACGCTAAAAGGGGAGATACTCAAGCGGCCAACGAGGACGGACTGTAAATCCGTTGGGTAACCTTCGCAGGTTCGAATCCTGCTCTCCCCACATCTATGTTCTTATACACAATTGCTAAACTAAAATACAAAAAATACCGGAAGGGGAGATACTCAAGCGGCCAACGAGGACGGACTGTAAATCCGTTGGGTAACCTTCGCAGGTTCGAATCCTGCTCTCCCCACAAAACACAGTAATGTGTGCTATTTTAGTTTAACGATTATAAGGAGGGGAGATACTCAAGCGGCCAACGAGGACGGACTGTAAATCCGTTGGGTAACCTTCGCAGGTTCGAATCCTGCTCTCCCCACAAAAAAAAACCTTCTAATTGCTTAGAAGGTTTTTTTATTTCTACTTATCGCTAATCTTTAGTGAAAAATTAAAAAAAATAGCGCGCATAGGGAATGACTAAAATTGAGGTTCTTCGAATGAACCAGAAGCAACCATCCCTACATGAATACCCTTCCATACCTTTTGTTCTCTTGCGCAATATGAACTACCAAAAGCAGCAATAGTTTGATTGTCTCTTTGTTCTTTGGCTCCCATTATATGAGAATCTTCGCCTGCAATAGCATATTTGCATTGTTTAACTTCCTCACCACTATCAAATTGAAGCTGTCTATTTACCTGATTTTGAATTTACTTGTACAGCAGACTAGAGCAAGTCTTCTACTTCCCACCTCCCTTGTAAAGCTTCAACAACGTTTGCCTTATTCGTTGAACTGCTTCTCGCATCAAATCAGCTCCTACTGTTGAAATTCCAACATTTTCAAAATGATTAATTAATGACATGTTTTTTTAGATATTTTTACACCAAAGTAACAAAGGTTTTTGCTGTGCAAATGTTGTGCAAAATTTTAAAAAATAAGGCTAAACAATTACAAATCAACCTACTGAAAATAAAAATAGAGGTTCTGACTGGACTCGAACCAATCTACTGATTATTGCGTAATCAGGCCTAACCACTCAGCCACAGAACCTTGTTACAGTAACAAAGATACAAATTAATACCTTGATTATCAATAAATAAGAATTTAATCAAACGATACTCCTCTGCTTATTCAATCCAACGATACTTTTGACAAGCCTTTAAAATATCCCTCAATTCAAATTCACTTCTCTTTTCATCCAATATGCCCTGTAGTATTTTGGTCATTTGTTCACCCGCTTCTTTTGCACATGTTGCATAAGAATGGTAAACATTTAATTTCAACATTAAAACTAGCGCGGCGAAAAGTTCACCTGTACCAGGTGGATTAACCGCAACATAGTCAATGGTTACTTGCTCAAACCTATTATTTTGCTTCACAATCACATGCAAATGGGAATGGGAAGTATCTCCAAATCGATACCCTGTTACAATTACCTCTTTAAACTTGAGAATGGGATGTTCTTGTATACCACTTACCAATTCATCATATGCTGTAGCTTTGCGATTGATTATCCACTCTATTTCGAATTGATTGGGTGTGACTACATCCGCCAAAGGCAGTAAATATTCCATAATCGCCTGAGGGACTTCCGCATTTACATATAAGCCTTGCGGTTGATCTCCCATAACCGGATCACATACGTATAGTATGTCGGGATTGTTCTTTTTGATCTCTTGAATAAATTGCGCAGTACATGCTACTAATTCCGCAGACCCAATATACCCCGTAACAATTGAGGAAACCTCATCGCGTATATTTAATTTTAAAATTCCATCTAAAACATCCTGAAACAAATCAAGGGGCATAAGTCCTCCACCTACCGTTGGCAAACCATATCGATTGGATAAAATGACTGTAGGAACCGAAATTACATCTTGTCCCGCTATCTGTAATACGAGTGAGGTTGTATTACTTCCTACATACCCATACGCTACTTTGCTGTGAATGACAATTGTTTTTTTATTCTTTATTTGCATCATGAAAAGGCTAATTAGATTGGCTATATCCCTCGATTAGATTTCGGGAATCTCTTTTTTGTTCTTTACTACGTCTATTACTTCGAGAAACTGAGTCGAAATAAATAGAAGTTCCTCTTCAGACAATTCGGTATGAATCGGCAGAGATAGAACTCTAGAAACCAAGTAATCGGTGTGGGGTAAATGGTATTCTTTCGTTTGTAAATTTTTAAACATTTCTTGTTTGTGACAAGGTACAGGATAATAAATCATACTAGGCACTCCCCGTTTTGTCAATTCTTGGTGTACTGCATCGCGGTCAATCCCCTCCAAAATTAGGGTATATTGATGATACACATGGTGGCTATAAGCCGGTTCAAAAGGGATGATCAGGTTGATATGCTTGTCAAAAGCGCGATTATAAAAAGCCGCTACTGCTCTACGTTTATCGCAATAGGCATCTAAATACTTGAGTTTTACATTTAGGATAGCCGCTTGTATGCTATCTAATCTACTATTTACTCCTATAATTTCATGGTAATACCGCTTTTCAGAACCGTGGTTGCAGATTTTCATCATTTTAGCTGCCAATTCATCGGATTGGGTCATAATAACACCTCCATCCCCATAAGCCCCTAAGTTTTTAGAAGGGAAAAAAGAAACACAGCTTATTGTGCCCATTGTTCCCGTTTTATTGCTTCTGCCTTGATTCATATAATGGCCTCCAATGCTTTGTGCATTATCCTCAATCACAGCAATATCATAAGCTTTAGCGATTTCCATAAGAGGTTCCATATCGGAACATTGTCCATATAAATGTACGGGGATAATTACCTTTGTTTTTGGGGTAATCGCTTGTTTCAGACTTTCGATATCCAATGTAAATGTATCAGGATCCACATCGACAAATACGGGAGTAAGTCCCAATAACGCAACTACCTCAACCGTTGCAATAAACGTAAATGAGGGCGTAATTACCTCATCCCCTGGTTTTAGGTCTAAAGCCATTAAGGCAATTTGCAAAGCATCCGTTCCATTGGCACAAGGAATAACATGCTTCACTTTCGTGTAAGAAGTTAAATTGGTTGCAAACTCTTTTACGGCTGGACCATTGATGAATGCAGTACTTTCTATCACTTCTTTAATAGCCCTATCTATTTCAGTTTGGATGCTCTGGTACTGCCTCTTTAGATCCACCATTTGAATATTATCCATGTTCTGTTTTCTTTATCGATTACTATTTGTAGCAACAAAAGTAGCCGTAATTTGGGTTATAGCAATATACCAGTTTTAAACTATCCAATAGTCCAGATTAAATTAAACCTTCTCCTTTCCTTTGAGCTAAATTAGTATGCAAACATGGGATAATTTAGCATCATTTTTTGAACCTCCCCTTTGATTTGACGTTGTTTAAGCATATTCTCTTTGTTTCGCAATACCTCATCTATAAATTCTACAATTACTTCTATTTCCTCCTCCTCTTCCCCTCTCGTCGCAATGGCTGGTGTACCGATTCTAATTCCCGAAGTAAGGGCCGTAGGCTACTTGTCGTAGGGAATCATATTTTTATTTAGGGTAATACCTTCTCACGCACAAAATTCGCTAAGGCAAGATGTCCCTTCCCATCCATTATTTAGATAAACAAAAAACTAAAGGGAAACTGAGGTGTTAGTCTAACTCAAATTAAGAATCCATAGCAGTCTAAGTAATTTCTCTATTGACTTAGTTTTATCTTATCTTCGTCTTTTAAAAACGCTATAAACGATGAATCTCAAGGATTTTCCTTTGCAAATACAACAAGTAACCCAAGTGTTGACTACACTTTTAACGGATGTAATTGAAGGAATCTATTTGTACGGTTCATCCATAGACGGCGGTTTACAACCTCAAAGTGATTTAGATTTCTTTGTTGTAGTTCATACAAGTTTGAGTGAAGAACAAAAAAGTCTTCTCATACAAGCTTTACTTCAACTATCAGGTGCTATTGGTAATACGGTAGGTTTACGTTATTTAGAAGTAACCATTATGCATCAAGAAGAATTTACAGCGCTTACCTTTCCTTTGCAAAGAGAATTTCAATATGGAGAATGGTTAAGAGATGCGTTTTTAAAAGGGTATTTTCCCGAAAAAACACCCGATCAAGATTTGACAATTCTCCTCCGAAAGGTCAAACAAAATAGCCTTGTATTATACGGAAAAACAGCTCGTGAAGTATTACCTACTATTTCCGATGAAGCCTTTCGTCAGGCGATTAAAGCTAGTTTACCTCAACTGATTCAAGAGATTGAAGAAGACCAGACCAACGTAATATTAACTTTGTGTAGAATGTTGTATTCGATACAAACAGGAAAAATTACGTCTAAGGACCGAGCGGTAGATTATGCAATTCCTTATTTACCTCCCTCTTTTTATGGTTTAGTACTTGAAGCGAAAGATCACTATCTCGGTAAAAGTACACTAACGCCAAATCGAGATAAAAAAGAACTACAAGCCTTTGCTTCAACCCTAAGCACTTGGATTGAATTAGCGTAAAGATTCCCTATTTTTTATTGCGCAAAGCAAGTTGAAACTCACTTGGTCGTAAGTTTACTAGTTGTTGAAAGGTATTGCTAAATGCGGCTAGGCTTGAATAGCCCACCTCAAAAGCAACTTCACTTACATTTTTATTGTTTTCCATTAATAATTCCATGGCTTTAATCATGCGAAGCATCTTTAAATACTGCAAAAAGGAAATGCCCAAATGGGTTTTAAAAAGTCGAGTTAACGATCGCACACTATAACCAAAGGTCTCAGCAATAAAGGTTAAGGTTAATTCTTCTCCTACATTTTTATGCATAAAATCTGCAATCGCTACCATAGCGCGATCTTCCGTAGTGGGCAACTGAATAGAAAAAGGTTTACCTGGGTCTTGTCTTATAAAGTGCTTCATCGTTGTCAAAAATTCATACGCCCAGGTATTCGGCGGTATAACCCCTTTCCACTGTCTGGCATAAACGAGCATTTCATACATTAAATCGTTGACGGGATAGATACCCAATTCTTTCATAAAGTGATATTTGGTATCTAATTCCTCCTCGTGAAAATAAATATTTAAAAGAACCACTTCCGTTGTATTGGACTTGACATTGTGGATCATCCCTTTTGGAATCCAAACGTAATGTTGCGCAGGAATATAATACTCCCTCTCTTTTGTTTTCAAATAAGCAATTCCTCCCGATACAAGAAGAATCTGACTTTTGTTGTGTTTATGGGGCGGAAAACGATGTTCCAATTGCTCTCGCATGATATAAATACTCTTTGGAGATTCATCAATATCTCTTTCTGCTTGCCGTAATAATTCCATAATGGCTAAAATAAGTAAAATATTGGCTCGTTATATAAAATTCTTAGAATGATTCTAATTTAGTTTTGCATAGAACAATCTTTATACAAAATGAAACACAACCGAAACCTTATTTTCATAGGTCTTTTCTTCCTGTATTATCAAGCCGGATTTGGTCAGGAGCCCGAGTTAGCAACAGCTACTTTTGACTTAAATAAAGTATGGCAATACACCGAAAAAAATCACAAAAAAGTTGAGATCCTTCGATTACAAACCCTTGAAAAACAAGAAGATATTAAAAATACACAAAATAGTAAATTGCCTTATGTACAAGTAGAAGGTAGCTATGGTAAACGCTCCGACCTTTCCCTTTATGAAGCAGGTATCTTACACCAACCCACCGAGGTTCCCATCCAATCTACCCAATACAGTACAGCTTTAAGTGCAGACCTTCTCCTTTACAAGGGGTATCAAACTAAAAGAGCCATCCAAATTCAAAAAGTTGAACTCACTTCCTTGAATACACTCGTGCAACAATCCATTGCAGAGGCTAAGATGGAGAGTACCCAATTATTCTATGGCTTAATTTTAAATATCCAATATAGGGAATTGGTTGAAAAAGAAATCACACAAGATGAAAAGCAATTGAAGGATATTATGAGTTTATACCAAAACGGAACAATTCTCAAAAGTGACGTTTTGCGATCTGAAGTTACGCGTTCCAACCATCAGATGCTTTTAAAAGAAATTGAAAACAGGCTGACGCTTATCACACAACAGTTAAATATCATCATGGGAAGAAAAGACACCGATTCCCTTATCCCCCTCTATTCTGATTTAGATTTGATTCCAGGGGTAGCTAACTATGAAGAAAACTTAAATCAGGCCTTAGAGGATGCGTATGGTCTACAGCTAGCAGATCAAAAGATTCTCAGAGAAGAATTAGCCCTGAAGCAAATTACTTCAGCCTTACTTCCCAAAGTATCTTTGTTTGCTGACTATGGTTTTAATTTTCCTCAGAATAAATCGTATCCCTATGCTTCTACTTTATATAGCGTAGGTCAGATAGGTTTAAAAGTAAACCTTTCCCTTTCTTCTTTCTATCATACCCACCATCAAAAGAAAAGTCAACAAATCCATATTATCCAACAACAAGTAGAAAAGGAACATAAAAAGGATCAGATCAAACAGGAGCTCCAAGCGTATTATGTCCAATACCAAGAAAGTTTAGATCGCATTGCTTTGGCGGAGAAAAACATTCTTCAAACCACCGAAACCCTGCGAATTATTCGCCATAGTTATTTCAATCAACAAGCCTTGTTACTTGATTTACTCGATGCAGAAACACAAGTATTACAAGCTCAATTCGATCTAACAAGTGCTCAAATAAATGCAAAAATCGAATATTATCAAATTCAAAAAGTAATTGGAAATTTATAAGAATCAATCATGAATAAATCTACGACCAAAACCGATCATCTCATTCTAAAAAGCACGCAAATTTTAGCGTTAGTTATCTTAGGCTGTTTGACTATCTATGGCCTAATTGCTGGTATAGAATACATCCAATACGAATCGACCAATGATGCTCAAGTCGAACAATATGTCAATCCCATTAACAGTAAAGTTGGGGGGTATATTCAGCGCATTTACTTCGAGGAAAATCAGTTAGTACAAGCGGGAGATACCCTGTTAATTCTAGATCGCAGCGATTATAATGCTGTTTTAGCTGAAACAGAAGCTTCGCTTGAAAATGCCCAGGCACAATTGCCGATTCTCGAGGCCAATATCAATACGCTAAACAATCAGGCCCAAGTTGCCAAAGAACAGATTAAGGTGGCTCAAGCTAAATTAACAAGGCAACAACTTGAGTTTAAACGCTTTCAAAATCTATTAACCGAAGCCTCCACAACCCAACAGCAATTCGACAACGTAAAAACAGCTCTAGATATTGCGTTTTCAGAGTACCAAGTCACTCAAAACAGCTATCAGGTAGCGCTATCCAAAATGGAAGATATCAAAGCACAGAAATTAGCTGCGCTTTCCGAGATTAAAAAAAGAGAAGCCACCTTATCCAAAGATCAGCTCAATGTAGGCTATACAGTTATTCGGGCGCCTTATACCGGTAAAATTGGCAAGATGACGATTCAAGCAGGGCAACTAATTCAAACAGGGCAAACGATTTGTTACATTGTCAATGAAGAAAGTGGAAAATGGATTATTGCCAATTTTAAAGAAACTCAAATAGGCAAGTTTCGCATAGGTCAAGTAGCTAAAATAACCCTAGATGCTTTTCCTGATATTGAATTTAAAGGTGAGATTGAATCCATCTCTCCAGCTACAGGTTCTCGTTATTCGCTTTTACCTCCTGACAATGCTACAGGTAATTTTGTTCGAATTATCCAACGGATTCCTGTTAGAATAAAACTAACGGATGATCTTTCTAAAATTGCCAACCTATCGGCTGGAATGAATGCTAATGTTTACCTAGATAAACGATGAGACCCACACCACTACCTACTTTCAAAACTTGGGTACCTGATTATGTAATCCGAGTAACAATATTCGCACTTCTATTTCCTGCCTTAGCCGTTTTTGCTTTTTATTATAGCAATACGGCAGAAACAATGGGGCATTATGGTATAGAAGCTGGGGATGTTCAATACTCTGTATTGCTCATGTATGGTGCTCTGGTTTGTTTTTTGCCTTTGGATGATCGACTTGTTAAATACTTTAGTTTACGGAAATACCTACTCCTTGGTGTAACCGTAAATACGATAAGTTACCTTATCTGTGCACTCACAAGAGACCTCACCATTTTTTTCGTCTGTCGCTTTATTCAAGGAGCCGTTTGTGCCCTCTTTTGCAGTATTTGCTTAAACTTGTTATTCCCCAGATTAAACTCAGCCAGAGCCAGAGTCATTGGTTATACCCTTTTTTATGGTACTCTCTTAGTTTGTGTTCCTCTTTGTGCTATTCTATGCAGTTATATCTTGCAATCTTACTCTTTTGAATTCCTATGGTATCTCTTAATACTCATTCAAATACCTGGTACGATATTGCTGTTGATTACCACTAATAATATTCATTTAAAACCAAAACTCCCCTTGTATCAAGTAGATTGGGTGAGCTATATTTATTTTACCGTGATTATCTGTTCGATTGGTTATATCTTTATTTATGGACAAAAATTAAACTATTTAGAACATCCTATGATTCGATGGCTCACCTGCCTTACTTTTCTTTCCCTGCTAGCCTTTATCTTTAGACAATTAAAACTTAAACGCCCCTTTATTACGCTTGCCGTATTTCGATATAGAGACTTTTGCTTGGGCATTCTTCTGTTAATGGTTTACTATTTTTTTAAAGGTACAACGGGCTTTGCTTATACGTATTTACAAACGGCTTTAGGCGTTGAGTCTATTTCTCTAACCCCTATTTATATCAGTAATCTCTCCGGTACTTTTCTAGGACTCCTCATCACTTCTCGTTTGCTATTACAAGGAACGGCAATTAAATATATTGTTTTGGGAGGATTTAGTTTGTTATTACTCTATCATATTCAGGTTTATTTTTTGTTTTCAAATCAGGGAGAACAAAATCGATTCATCCTTCCTTTTTTTATTCAAGGCTTATCCGTTGCTACCTTGCATGTACCTTTAATCATTTACACCGCTGCATCTATTCCTCCTTCTATCTCCAATGCAGTATCATTTCTGGGAATTAGCTTTCGATTTTTGAGTTTCTCCGTAACAATTGGCTTGACAAACTATTTTCAGTTATTTAATAAAAGTGTGCATTACAATAGAACAGCGGAATATATCACGAGTACGAACCCATTCAATGAACAAGCAAATCAGCATTTTCAACAACAATTACTCCTCGATGGAAAAGATGTTTCACTAGGAGCTAATTTAGCTACTAAGCTATATCATAATCACCTTATGCAGCAAGTGAGTTCTCGCGCTTCCATGGATTATTACAGTTGGGTGATTTGGGGCTTGATAGGTATTATTTTACTCGTATTACTAGCTAAGCCTACTAAAAAAATAATCACAAGAGTAAGCAAAAACTTTATTCCTTATTAATATTTTTCGCTCTTAGGGAATGAACCAATTATTAGGTGTAAAATCTCGAACAAATTCAAAGGTTAACCTCACCCTTCTCCTTGGATTAAACACTTGGTTACTTATTCAAAGTGGATGAAAACCAGGTAAGAGGGATCAAACCACGCTGTAAATCACTTACCAATCGAAATAAATACATTGCAAAAAAGGGAACTACTTCTTCAAGTAGTTCCCTTTTTAAATTAAGAAAAGTTCATTTTTATTTTATATAGCCAAAGAAGCAGGGCCAAATTCTTCAAAGAAAATAGCCGTCTTATCTATCTTTTGATTGATTAAATATTGATAGTGCTTTTCAATAAATCCACTTGGCCCACAAATATAATATTCGGCTTGTTGAGAGAGTATGTCCTCTTCAATTTGAGCCAATTCAACCCAACCTTTATAAGCATCTTCCCCTTTATCCACAACATCGTAAAAGATATGTTGTTTTAAATTCGCATGTGTTTGTGTCAATTCTCCTACTCGTTGTTTAAACGCGTGAACCTCTGAATCTCTACAACCGTGAATCCACTTAATACTGGCTGTTTCATTCTGTTTTAGTATGGTTTCCATCATAGCCATTAAAGGAGTCTGTCCTACGCCACCACTAATAAATACTTTGGTTTTATGCAGATTTTCTTGAAGAACAAAAACACCCGAAGGAGAAGAAATATCTACAATAGCTCCAGGTTGAATAACCTGATGCAGGCGATTGCTAATCAAACCATCTGGGTGTGTACTCCCCGCTTCTCTTTTGACAGAAATGCGATAATACTCACCATTGGGTGCACAAGAAATACTGTATTGCCTAGGTTGTAGTAGGTTTAATTCGGGCAAAAACAGACGCAAACTCAAAAACTGTCCAGGTTTAAAATCCGCAATGGGCCCTTCATCTGCGGGATACAAATAAAAAGAAGTAATCTCACTTGATTCTACGACTTTATCCTTTACCACAAAAGGTCTCCAACCTGTCCATCCTCCCTGTTCACTGACTTTTTTGTTGTAGATATTCTGCTCGTGTCCACTCATTAAATCTGCTAGTTCTTGGTACGCCACTGCCCAAGCTTCTAGTAGCTCATCGGTTGCCAATTCTCCTAAAACTTCTCGGATAGAAGCAATTAAATGCTTCCCAACAATCACATAGTGCTCGGCTCGAATAGCTAAACTTGTATGTTTATGGGCAATGGAATCAACTACTGGAAACAAAACACTTGGATCTTCAATATGCTCTGCATAGGCCAATACCGCCATAGCTAAAGCCGTTTGTTGTCGGCTGTTTTGCTGATTGCCCTGATTGAAGATATGTTTTAATTCAGGATTGTGTTCAAACATTCTTTGATAAAAATGGGTCGTTAGCACTACACCGTGCTCTCTTAAAATTGGAACAGTCGATTTAACGAGTTCCTTTTGAGTTGTTGTCATATGTTGTTCGTTTTTAAATACTAAGTAAAAGAGTTTTTTATCTTTTATTATTTCATGCGTATAGTAGATTTTCTACTATTTCTTCGCTTACAAATAAAAGATATAAATATCTTTTATTCAAGTAAAACACAACTTAATTTCAACTTTTATTTTTTTATTTATTTAAGGTAAAGTGTCCGTCAATAAGATCTTGATTGAATTGCCCAATGGTTGTAGTTCTCAATACATGGGCTAGATTATCTCTAATTTTCTTAAAATCATTATGTAAAGGACATGGATTGGTTTCAGAGCAATAGCTCAATCCCATAGCGCACCCTATAAAGAGTTCTTTTCCCTCAATGGCTTCTACGATTTCTGCTAGCGGTCGATTGAAATCCACATGATCAAGATAAAACCCTCCATTGGGGCCTTTAGTGGATTGAATAAGTCCTTCTCTACTTAATTTTTGTAAAATCTTAGCCAAAAAATGCTCTGGAGAATTTACTTCTTCCGCAATTTCCTTTATCCCTGATTTATATCCTTGTTCGCTTCTTTTTGCAATATACAATACTGCTCTTAACGCATACTCACAAGTTTTAGAAAAAATGCCCATATTTTACTTGATTAATTAGCTTCTACCTATCTAAACAAAGGTATGATAATTCTTTTGTATTTCAGTCGATGGATAACCTACTGCAATTGCTTTGCAACAAACCTTATTGCTTCAAATATTTAACCAGGTACTTGGGAACCTCCTCATAACCTTGTCTAAAATAAAATTGATGCGCTTGAGTTCTCCTACTATGACTGTGAAGCTCTATGCGATCACATCCTAATTCGCTCGCTAAAGCCGTCGCATATTCTTCAATCTTCTTGCCTATTCCTTTGCTTCGAACCTGTTGATCCACGGCAAAATAACTAATCCGCATAAAATCACCTTCTACAGCAATTTGCGTTATTAAGTGAAGAGAAATAAACGCGATAACCTTTCCTTCCTCCTCCATCACTAAGAGTCGCTCTTTCTCATCTTGATTCATTTGAGCAATTCTATTAGGTAAAAAACCTAAGGTATTAGGGTATCCCATTTGCTCTAAAAGACCAGCAACAACCGTTGCATCACCTATTTCCATCTTTCTTATATCCATCACTTGTACATTTTCTCTTGTCCAAAAGAAACTAAAGTACTAAATATCACGAAAAAATAAGCTTCTAAAAAGAAACTATTTTTTCTCCTTATCATAACCTTTGCCTTTCCTATCTCAATAATTATAAACAACTACTGATTAAATCATTCTATTTGCAATAAAGAATCTCTTCATTCTGTATCTACATGTTATAAGTCATTCTGCTTGAAATAAAGAATCGCATCGGTCAATTCACTACGTATCTCCAGGCTGTATCTTCATGCTGTAGGTCATTCTGAAAGAAATGAAGAATCACATGAGGCATTCCACTTTCGCTCTACGTCTTGTGGATTTATAGCATGCCCCTTCTTTCTGTCTTTTAGCTTCACAGAAACTGAAATACTTTTTTTATAAAATCCCCTTGTTTAAAACCGTACTAATCCTTTGCTTTCTAAGACCTTTTGATGGAATTTTTCAAGCTTTTAGTTGTGCTTGTTCGAGTGTTGTTCAAGTCTCCTTCGGATGAGCTTCGGAAAAAGGGGGTGTTTGTCGAACAAAGGGTGAGTGAGAACTGAGTGGTGAAGGGTGAAGGGTGAAGGGTGAATTTTTTGAATAGCTAGTTAGTAACTACCAAGAAAACAGTAAGCCGATTACGAGGAACAGCAGACATCCTCGTATGTAATCCCGACGAAGGAGGGATCGCATCGCTCACTTTTATTTACCTTTAAGAAGGTATCAAATGAAGACGCTGTGTATTAAGCTATGTCTAGTTAAATTTAAAAACAATTGGTTTGTAGAAACTTCTTTCTACAAACCAATTGTTACTACCTATAATAATGAAGTTAATCTTTAAAAACGGGCAACCCTATTTAGATGTTCAACCCTTTACACATCACCCTTCATCACAACCACTACTCCACTTCAAAAATAGCTTGAATCGAAACACTAGACCCCACAGGCAGCGAACTTGCTCCCCCAGTATTACGGGTATGTTTACCTTTTTCTCCAAATACCTCAACCATCAAATCGGAAGCGGGATTCATTAATGCAGCGTGTTGCGTATACGTATCAACCGTATTAAATGCACCAATCAGTTGCACACATTTTTTCACCTTATTTAAATCACCCCCCACAGCCTCTTTTAAAATAGCTAAAACATTGAGCATGGTTACCTTAGTCGCTTCTTTTACTTGATTTTCATCTACATCAACACCTAATTTTCCGGGATTGAATATTTTCCCATCTTTCAAAGCTACTTGATTGATAAATACCAAATTACCCGAACGAGCATACAATTCATAATTCCCCACAGGTTTAGGCAATGCTGGCAATTCGATATGCTTTTGTTTGAGAACTAAATTTACATCTTTTTCTTCTGGTTTTATAGTACTTGACTTAGTATATTGCTTTTTATTTGGTTTAAGAGCCAAAGCTACTCTCGCTAATTTCTCACCTTGTAGTTGAGCCAAAAAACGTTCATCTTTTGTTGGTCGTTCTACTGAATTGACAGAAACGGGACTGGTGATTCCCAATACGGTATTGCCTTGAACAATTTCTCTATCTATAGTATCAAACCCTTGAATGCCATTGGGAATGAGCAGCATCCCATGTACAGCTAATGTATTCCAAAAAGACTGCAAGGCTAATTCATTGCCAGCTCCACTACCTCCTGACATAAAAACAGTAGCAGGCATTTCTTCGAGTGAGCGCTGTTTCCACAAGTCAATTGTTTGAGTAAAAAAAGCACTCATACCCGTACTGATATTGCCAAAATAAACAGGCGAACCGAATGCAATTCCATCATAGGTCGGCAATTCTTCTACTTGTGCCATTGGAATAGACTGTAAGCTCGTATTTTCGCTGGCTTTCACCTTTTTTATTGTCGCTTTTGCATGAGGTATTTTTTCAATTCCCAGTGCGATTTCTTTTGCTAAAGTATACGTTCCTCCTTGATCTGAATCAATGAGAACGAGAATACGAACAGATTGTTCTTGTGCCCTAACGGGTTGTATTAAGTTGATTAATACGAAAGCTACTAAAAAAGTAAAGGTATATTTCATCTTGTGTACGATTTGATTTTATATCTTCAAAGATAGGCATGCTTTTTTTATTAACTTTGCCAAAAACTATATGCAAAACGACACACTTAAATGTGGGCTATTGGAAGAAAAAGAAGGGAATTATGCAGATAACCTCTCTATTGATGCCTATGTCTGGTATGATTCAAACTGGAAACACGATGCCTATACCCATACCCATCAAAGGTATCAATTGACGTATGTAGAACAAGGCTATCAATACTTTCATCTGGATGGAAAAACCTATTTAGTACCTCAAAACCACGTCATTTGGATTCCTTCTAACCAAGCCCATCGCATCAGTTCGGAGGCAAAAACGGTTCACTTGCGAGTTGCCTTATTTAAAACAGTTCCTGACGATGCGTTTTTTCAACAAGTACACGTTTTTTCTGCGCCTGCCGTTTTAAAAGAAATGCTCTTATATGCAAGTAAGTGGAATCAAGCGTTGCAGCACAACCCAGAACAACTCGTTTTCACTCAAGCCATTTTGAGCAACTTACCGCATTTTTGTTTAGAAAATGAATCCTTGCAAATTCCTGTTCCCACCCACCCACGTTTACTTGAGGTGTGTAACTATATCAATACCCACTATGCGGCCGTTGGCAAACTAGATAATCTATCAGAGGTTGCTCAATTGTCTATCCGCAGTTTACAACGCCTTTTTAAACAAGAAACGGGAATTACTTTACAAAAATACACCCAACTCATTCGCATTTTAAAAAGCATTGAACTCAGAGATACTCAAGCCTTTACTTTAAGTGAGATTGCCTATCAAGTAGGCTACAAAAGTTTAGCTGCATTTACCCTATCTTATCAAACTATTATGAAAACAAAACCCAAAAAAAAATAGCTAATACTAACTTTTTTTCGTTTTGGGGGTCATTTGGACTTTTTTAAACGACTTTTTTTGTATCCCATTCTTTTTTACTTAATTTAGCCCTAAATCAAAAAAAACCTAAATATGAAAAAACTAGGCCTACTATTTAGCATCTTACTTACCTCACTAACGTTTCATGCTTATGCACAATCTCCTATTAACATAGGGATTAAAGCAGGCGCTAACTTCACAACGCTTTCTCATGATTTAAAAGAGTATAGCAACAAATCTTCAACAGGTTTTGGTTTAGGAGTAATGGCTCGTATCAACTTAAATCGCTCTTATATTCAAGCGGATTTGATGTATATGGAAAAAAATTCGAAGTTTGAATCTAGCCAAGCTGGACTTAGCAATGATAAAACAACGATGAAAAATCTAGAGCTACCTGTTGTATATGGATACAAATTATTGAAAAGTCCATTGTATAACGTGAGAATTTTTGGTGGTGGTGTTTATTCGGTTGTATTGAATAACAGCATTTCTAAAAATGAAGTAGGCAATGCCTTCAAAGATTTCGACAAGTCTAATATTGGTTACCGTGTAGGAGCGGGTGTGGATATTTTAAAATTCACCGTTGACGTTTCTTACGATGGCGGTTTAAACAATGTGAGTAAAGATTTCAAATCAAAACCAAATACATGGTTTGTAGCCGTAGGGTATAAATTCCTTTAATAGCTGCGTCAAGATAAATAAAAGGCTATCCTTGTTTGAAGGGTAGCCTTTTCTATTTCTTATTCCTTTTAAATGCTTGTAAGAACAGTTTGTATGCAAAACTAGTTTTACTTTAAATTTTTATTATTTTTGTGCTATGCAAAAGAACATCAATATTCTAAATAAAAGAGCTAAGTTCGAATACGAGATCTTAGATAAATATACCGCAGGAATTGTACTTACAGGTACGGAGATCAAATCCTTGCGATTGGGTAAAGCCAATATTGCCGAAAGTTTCTGTGAGTTTCAAGATCTAGAGCTCTTTGTGATTAACTCCCAAATTGAAGAATATGCCAACAGCAGACACTTCAATCACAAAGCAAAAACAGAACGCAAACTATTACTGAACAAAAAAGAGCTAAAAAGCTTACACAAAAGTGTTCAAAATAAAGGATTAACCATTATTCCTTTGCGTTTGTTTATCAATGAAAGAGGATTGGCTAAAATGGACATTGCCTTGTGTAAAGGGAAGAAAAACTACGACAAGCGAGAGACGATTAAAGATCGAGATAATAAAATAGCACTGGATCGCTTGAAAAATGCGTATTAATGCTAAGGCACTATAAATGAAACACCCAAAAATGGGTGTTTTTTTTATAACCACAACTAAAAAAACAACACCATTAACTATGAGAAAAAATTTACTTTTAATTTTAGGACTTCTAATTTATACTACAGTACTAGGGCAAAAAACCTCAGAAGAGACCAACCCCATTCCACCTACTATTGGTCCAAAAAGTGAAACAAATCAATACTCTAACAATCAAATTGGTACGGAATACGATTTTGTACTCAACAGTCAATACCAATCCATTCAAAATATTCCATTAGACAAAGATGCAATCCTCATCTATGACTATGATGGCACACTTAAATCTTTCAACTTAGCCACCCAAAAAATTAATTGGACTTTTGTTGCTGAAGACACGGTTGTAACATATGCGAGAAATAAATTCACCATAGAAAATGGGGTCGTTTATATTCCCTTTCTCAATGGAGAACTCTATGCCTTAAACCACAAAACAGGAGAAAAATTTTGGGAAGTTAAAATAGGATTGAAAAATAGTGAATACACCAAAATGTTAATCAATCAAATTCCCGTTATTCACAATGACTTTCTGTATTTAGTTACCCAATACGAAAACAGCAATATATATGCCTTTGACAAAAAAACAGGTTACCATATTTGGAACTACAAGTTAGAATATCCTTATAATCACATGCCTGTTTTATACACCAATAACAAGGTTTTTGTTCCCAATGCCCCCTATGTCTATAGTTTTAACGCTGAAACAGGCAAAGCTTTATATACCCGTGGGTTTAAAACAGGGATGTATTCCCGACCAGTTAGTGATGGAAAACGCGTATTCATCGCTGATTTAGGCCGAAGTCTCTTTGCTCTAAATCCTGATAACATGGATATTCTATGGGAAATCGAATTGCCTGAGGGATCCATTGATCATAAAATGGTGTACAGCAACAACCAATTATTAATTGCAACCGCCCATAATTTTTACGCCATTAATCCAGAAAATGGAGCTATTATTTGGCAAACAGAAGTTCCCCGCCAAGAACAATCAGAATCTCGCTTCTCCCTTCGACAGCTAGAGGAATTCAACGGTAAACTTTATGCTTACAACAATAAAAGCACTTTTCTTGTTCTCGATTCTAAAGATGGGAAAATAGAAAAGGAAATTTCCCTTCAAAATACGCCTATTTCGAATATTGAAATACTGGATAAAAACTTCGTTTTCTTTTATTGTGAAATTGGTTTAATCAAATTAAATCTAACAACAAACAAAGAAGAATTACTGTATATACGTTCTTCTATTCAATCTGATCCAAAAGAAAATTATATCAAATTGGTTAGATAACGGTTATTTTTATGCTATCTAAATCCAAAATATGAACCTCCATTACTAACTTCTCACACATGAATCATTCTTACACTCAAAATTAAAAACTGCTTGAATGAATAGATAAGCCGCTGGGATTCCCAAAATCCAAATGCGAGAATCAAAAGTCTGAATTAGTAATAACAAAGCTAACCCTAAACGGATATAGCGCATTGGTGTCCATTTTTTAAAATAATCAATAATCGTTTTCATTTTCTTTCAAATTCTTTCAAAATTAGCTTTATTTTTTTTGATGTACTGTAACAATTGTTGCTGTACAGGTAGTACACAACAGCTAAATTTACTACAGCTAAATATCAATTTTAATTGAATAAAAAAAAGACAATGTCCTTTCAATTTAGAACAAACAACAAACCTTAATAATTATTTTCAACAAAAAAAGCATCCTTCTAGGGATGCTTTTTGCGTATATTTAGTTTTTATTTTCTAACATGGGTACAAATCTGAAATCTCCGTGTTCGTGTTTTTCAAATTGGGTTTCATTTAAGCGAATGAGTTCAATCATTGTCTGCTGTTCTTCTCCTACGGGAATAATCATACGCCCTCCTATTTTGAGTTGTCCCATCAAGGCTTGGGGAATAAAAGGAGCGCCTGCGGTTACAATAATCGAGTCAAAAGGGGCGTAATTAGGCAATCCTTTATAGCCATCTCCAAAAGTTAAGAGCTTGGCTCTGATTCCAAGTTTCGGCAACAACAACGCGGTTTTCTTATACAATTCCAACTGGCGTTCAACACTGTAAACACGAGCCCCCATAGCCACTAAAACGGCGGTCTGGTACCCACTTCCAGTTCCTATTTCCAATACCTTATCCTCGGGTTTGATTTGCAACAATTGCGATTGAAAAGCTACCGTATACGGATGCGATATCGTCTGTCCTGCTCCAATAGGAAAGGCCGTATTCTGATAGGCAAAATTTTCAAAACTTGAATCTATAAATAAATGTCGGGGAATACGTCTAATCGCCTGAAGTACGGCTTGATTGTCAATTCCCTTTTCCTTCAATGCCTCAACCAATTGATTGCGCAATCCCTGATGCTTCGTAGAATCCTTCACTATACTTAAATAATTTATACAAAAGTAACCAATATTTTTATAAAAAAAGCCTTTTATTCATTCCCATCACCAACTATTGCGAAAGATTTAAAGCTTAAATTTTACCCATTCAATAAATAAGTTTTATTTTTGTTGAAAATAATTTTTTATGCTTAAAATTGGCGTATTGGGAGCAGGGCATTTAGGTAAAATTCACTTGCGTTTACTCAACCAATCAGAAAAATATGAATTAGTAGGTTTTTATGACCCTTCTGCAGAAAATGCAAACAAAGTAGCTCAAGAGTTTGGTTACACCAAATTTGATAGCATGGATGACCTAATCCAAGCGGTTGATGTTATTGATATTGTAACACCTACGCTCTCTCATTTTGACTGTGCTAAAAAAGCAATTGAAGCGGGCAAGCATGTTTTCTTAGAAAAACCCATTACTACAACGGTTGAAGAAGCAGAAGGAATCATGGAACTCGCTGCGAAACACAAAGTTTTAGGCCAAGTGGGACACGTAGAGCGTTTCAACCCTGCTTTCGTGGCTATTCAAACACAAATTAAAAATCCAATGTTTATCGAAACACATCGCTTGGCAGAATTTAATCCAAGAGGTACCGATGTTCCTGTAGTTTTGGATTTAATGATTCACGATTTGGATGCTATTTTGAGTGTAGTACATTCACCCGTTAAACACGTAAGTGCAAGTGGTGTGTCTGTTTTAAGCGAATCTCCAGATATTGCCAATGCGCGTATAGAATTTGAAAATGGTTGTGTAGCGAATGTAACAGCAAGTAGAATCTCTATGAAAAATATGCGTAAATCTCGTTTCTTTCAACGAGATGCTTATATTTCTATCGATTACTTAGAAAAAACCTGTGAGGTTGTAAAGATGAAAGATGCACCAGAAACACCAGGTGATTTTGACTTAATCTTGCAAAATGCAGAAGGATTAAAAAAACAAATTTACTACGACAACCCTAAGGTTTTACCAAATAATGCTATCTTAGATGAACTGGAAACGTTTCACGATGCCATTGTAAATAAAACAAGACCTGTGGTTACTTTAGAAGATGGTACAAAAGCCTTGCGTTTGGCTTACCAAATCATAGAGGCTTATAAAAACAACCTAATAATTAACGCGTAAACCTATACTTATCTTATGAAAAATATTGCTGTAATTGGGGCAGGAACAATGGGAAATGGAATTGCTCATACTTTTGCTCAAAAAGGCTTTAAAGTACTTTTAATCGACATCTCTGAACAAGCGATTGAAAGAGGAATGAACACCATTAGCAAGAATTTAGATCGAATGATTGCCAAAGGGTCTATTACGGAAGCAGACAAAAAAGCAACAATCGAGAATATTATTACTTATACTGATATAAAAGACGGCGTTGTCAATGCAGATTTAGTGATTGAAGCAGCAACAGAAAACTTGACGTTAAAACTAAATATCTTTAAAGAATTAAGTGCTGTTTGCAGCGAGGATATCATCTTAGCTTCAAATACCTCTTCAATCTCTATTACGCAAATTGCATCTGTAGTGAAAAACCCTGAGCGCGTTATTGGTATGCACTTTATGAATCCAGTGCCAATCATGAAATTGGTAGAAATCATTCGAGGATACAATACAACGGATGAGGTAACAAAAGCTATCATGGATTTATCCATACAATTGGATAAAGTACCTACAGAAGTTAACGATTACCCAGGATTCGTAGCGAACCGCATCTTAATGCCGATGATCAATGAAGCTATTGAAACCTTATACAACGGAGTGGCTGGTGTTGAAGAAATTGACACGGTAATGAAATTGGGAATGGCTCATCCAATGGGACCTTTACAATTAGCTGATTTTATTGGTCTTGATGTGTGTTTATCGATCCTAAATGTAATGTATGATGGATTTAAAAACCCTAAATATGCACCTTGTCCCCTATTAGTTAATATGGTTATGGCTGGAAAATTAGGGGTAAAATCAGGCGAAGGATTTTATGATTATTCAGCAAGCAAAAAAGCAGAAAAAGTAGCAAAAATGTTTGCTTAATTGAAAAGCAA
The DNA here is from genome assembly GCF_965118575.1 of Myroides odoratus. Taxonomy (GTDB): domain Bacteria; phylum Bacteroidota; class Bacteroidia; order Flavobacteriales; family Flavobacteriaceae; genus Flavobacterium; species Flavobacterium odoratum_B. The sequence goes on from NZ_CBCPHW010000014.1 coordinate 67,129, forward strand.
ATTAAACAATCAATCATACTAAGACAATCGATATTTATTGTCGGTTGTCTTACTTTTTGATACCATAAAGTAAAAAATGGCAAAAATAATTCCTTTTCAGGGTATACGCCCCACACGAGATAAAGCTAGCTTGGTGACTTGTAGATCTTTTGAAGACTACAATGCAGTAGAATTAGCCTATCTTTTAGATTACAATCCCTTTTCATTTCTACACGTTTTAAATCCAGCCTATGTCAATCCGCAAAAGGTGACTAGTGATAAGCGATTCAAAATGGTGGCTGCAAAGTTCAACGATTTCAAAAAGGAAGGTATTTTAACCAAAGAAGAGGATCCGGTTTTATATCTCTATCAAATTGAGACTAAAAGCTGGAAATTTACAGGTATCGTTGCAGGTACGAGTATTGAAGATTATGAGAATAACATCATCAAAAGACATGAAGATACGCTTGAATATCGCGTAAAACTGTTCAAAGAATACCTCTATCACAGTCGCTTCAATACAGAACCCGTTTTAATGATGTATCCGGATAAGCCACACATCAATACATGGATTGCAGAACACAAAGAAAATAGACCTATTTACGATTTCACCACCGTTACGAAAGAAAGGCATACCATCTGGAAAGTGGATGATCTAGAGCGTATTGAATGGCTGTGTCAAGAATTTGACACGATTCCTGAAATGTATATTGCCGATGGTCACCATCGCTTTGCTTCTGCGGCTTTACTCAAAAAAGAAAATGGCTTTGAACCGCATTCGCATAGCAATACAGTCATGACTTTTTTAATTGCTGAAAACAACATCAAAATCTATGAGTTTAATCGCATTATCCACGATTTAAACAACCATACCAAGGAAGAATTTTTAACTTTACTAAGTGAGAAATTCAATGTAAAAAACAAGCAGCAACAGCTGTGGAAACCTTCTAAAAAAATGGAATTTGGCATGTATTTAGATGGCGATTTTTACTCGTTAAAAATGAAGGAGAAAATAAAAACAGAAAATATATTAATGCAGTTGGATGCCCAAATATTATATGATGCGGTTTTAAACCCTATTTTAGGTTTGGACGATTTGAGAAATGATGCCAGAATAGATTATATCCCAGGAAATGAATCTATTGTTGCCATCAAAGAATTGGTTGATGATGGGGAATATGAGGTTGGTTTTATGCTATATCCAACCAATGTACAGGAAATCAAACTCGTGGCGGATAATGATTTAATTATGCCTCCAAAAAGCACCTATATTGAACCAAAGTTCATGAATGGGTTATTAACATACGAAATTTAAAAAAATACAATACGATGTCAACGATTGCTGAAAATCTAAAACGAATTAAAACTAGTCTACCAGCTACTGTTAGTTTAGTTGCTGTTTCTAAAACCAAGCCCAATGCGGCCATTTTAGAAGCCTATGACGCAGGACAAAGAGTTTTCGGTGAAAATAAAATACAAGAAATGACGGATAAATATGACGCGCTACCTAAAGATATCGCGTGGCATATGATTGGACATGTACAGCGCAATAAAGTGAAATACATGGCTCCGTTTGTTGCTTTAATTCACGCAGTTGACAGCTTGCGTTTATTGGTTGAAATCGATAAACAAGCCAAGCTAAATAACCGCACTATTTCTTGTTTATTACAACTCTTTATTGCTGATGAAGAAACCAAATTTGGATTCAGTGAACAAGAGTTATTTGAACTGCTAGATAGTGCTGAATTTAAAGCTTTAGACAACATTAAGATTCAAGGTTTGATGGGAATGGCAACCTTCACGGATAACCAAGAGCAAATCAAACAAGAGTTTTCTACCCTACACCATAGTTTCAAAAAAGTAAATCAAAACTACAATCACCTACCTAATGTTAACTGTGATACATTATCTATGGGAATGAGTAATGATTATACGCTTGCTATTGCCTGCGGAAGTACATTGGTTAGAATCGGAAGTACTATTTTTGGAGAACGCAATTACGAATTAAACAAATAAGTATACTATTGTACGCAGTTTTAGATATAGAGACCACAGGTGGTCAATTTAACGAGGAAGGGATAACCGAAATTGCCATCTATAAATTTGATGGGCATCAAGTGGTAGATCAACTCATTAGTTTAGTTAATCCCGAAAAGGAAATACAACCTTTTGTTGTAAAACTTACGGGGATTAACAGTGCTATGCTACGCTTAGCTCCAAAATTTCACGAATTAGCGAAACGAATTATTGAAATAACTGCCGATTGTGTGTTGGTTGCTCACAATGCATCCTTTGATTATCGCGTGTTGCGCAATGAATTCAGCCGCTTGGGGTATGACTTTCAAAAGGATACGCTTTGTACGGTCGAACTGGCACAGAAACTCTTGCCTGAAATGCCTTCGTATAGCTTAGGCAAATTAGTACGCACTTTGGGTATCCCACTAGCTGATAGACATCGCGCCTATGGAGATGCTTTGGCTACATTAAAACTTTTTCAGTTGCTCTTATCCAAAGACACCGAAAAAACAATACTTACGGCTATGATTAAGTCTGATATTAAAATAGGACTTAATCCCAAGTTTTTTGATATTACAGATGCTTTGCCTACTTCAGTTGGTATTTACTATATTCACAACGAAGAGGGAGAAATTATTTTCATCGGCAAAAGTCGCAATATCAAAAAGAAAATAATGCAGCACTTTACGAATAATTCGGTTTTATTCAAAAAGGTACAAAAAGAAACGTATACAGTTACTTTTGAAAAAACAGGTACTGAACTAATCGCTATTCTAAAAGAAGCAGAAGAAATTCTCTTGAATAAACCTAAATTCAACCGAATTTCTAAAAAGGGAATCTTTCCTTATTCTTTATATATCCAAACTAACTTGCAAGGGTATTTCTATTTTAGTTTAGAAAAAACAGACGGACGCAAAAGAAATTTAATGGCATTTACTTCTTTATCGGAAGGAAGAAAGTTTGTGGAAAAGATAACGGCTGACTTTGAACTTCCTTTTTATTTGGAGACGCTCCATGAAAAAAAATCAAAAAAGAATACAGAAGAAACTTTTTGCACTACATTTGAAGTAGCGTTTCAAGAATATAACAAACTATTAGTTAACCTATTAAACAGCTATACTATCGATGAGGGTTCTGTTTTAATTCTCGATAAGGGAAGAACCATCAATGAAAGAAGTGCTGTTGTTATTGAAAACGGAAAATTATCGGGCTATTGTTTTTATGATTTGAATTACCAGATCAATGATCCTGCAAGAATTGCAGCCAACCTGACGCCTCTTACTTTTCACCGTAACAACAGAAATATTATTCTCAATTATTTGAACAAAAAAACAGGCTATAAATTAATCCATTATTAAACGTATTTACGGTGAGACGAAGGCTAAAAAATAAATGGGATATTTTAAAACAGAAGATTTATATCATCATCTATGGCTCTAATACATTTGCAGGTAAACTATTTGATTTAGTTTTATTAGGCGTAATTTTTTTGAGTGTGATCTTGGTTATGTTGGAATCGGTTGAGAGTTACGACATGAAGCATCACACCCTATTAAAAGTATTAGAATGGGTGATTACTATTTTCTTTACCATTGAATACGTTTTGCGGATTATTTGCAACAAACGACCGTTGAAGTATATCTTCAGTTTTTACGGTATTGTTGACTTAATCTCCATCATGCCGATGTATTTATCGTTCTTTGTTTCTGATTTGGGTGTTTTAGCTGTGGTAAGAGCCTTGCGTTTATTGCGTCTTTTCGGAATCTTAAACTTAGTTCCCTATATTGGTCAGGAATCAAATTTAAAATTAGCTATAAAAGCCAGTAGAACAAAAATTATTGTTTTCATTTACTTTATTGTGGTGGTTTCTATTTTATTAGGTGCCTTAATGTACGTAATTGAAGGAAAAGACAACGGATTTACAAGTATTCCCAAAAGTATTTACTGGTGTATAGTTACACTTACCACGGTAGGCTATGGGGATATTGCGCCTCAAACTACAATTGGCCAAATGATTGCCTCGTTTATTATGATTATGGGATATGGTATTATAGCCGTCCCAACTGGAATCGTAACAGCGGAATTCACTAGCTTAAAACGCAATAAAAGCGTAGATGCTAGACGCAGAAGAGCTTGTTCTTCTTGTACAACAACTATTTATGATGATGACGCAAATTATTGTTATAATTGCGGACAAAAATTAGGAGATGTCTTTACTCGATAACCCCCATTATTTACTTGTCGTTATTGGTCCTACTGCTATTGGAAAAACAGCTTTAGCCCTTCGACTTGCACAACATTTTAAATGTGAAATTCTATCTTGCGATAGCCGTCAGTTCTATCAGGAAATGACGTTAGGTACTGCGGTTCCTTCGAAAGAGGAACTCGAGGCTGTACCGCATCACTTTATTCAACATATAAGTATTCACTCAACCTATTCTGTAGGTGATTTTGAAAGAGATGCCATTGCCCTACTTGATCGATTATTTGAACAAAATAACATACAAGTGATGGTTGGTGGTTCTGGTTTATATGTCAATTCAATTTTAGAGGGATTGGATGAATTCCCTTCGATTGATCCTGCTATACGCCAGCAACTCAATGAAACACTAGAAGAAAAGGGACTTCCTTTTTTACAAGCGCAATTGAAAGAAATGGATCCTGTGCATTATGAAAAAGTAGCTTTGGATAATCCGCAACGCGTTATTCGCGCCTTAGAGGTTTCTATTGGTTCAGGGCAACCATACTCTAGCTTTTTAGCAAAAAACAAGGTTAAACGCAATTTTATACCGATTGTCATTGGTCTTGAAGCACCTCGCGAAGTGATGTATGATCGCATCAATAAACGCGTGGACCTTATGCTTGCATCGGGGCTACTTGAGGAGGTAAAAGCCTTACTTCCCTACCAGGAACTCAATGCTTTACAAACAGTAGGCTATCGTGAACTTTTTCATTATTTAGATGGAAATAGCCCTTTAGAAGAAGCCGTAGAAGAAATCAAAAAAAATACACGTCGTTTTGCTAAGAGGCAAATTACTTGGTTTAAACGCACGCCAAATGCTACTTGGTATTCCTATCAAACGGATGCTACTCAGATCATTGAGGCTATCACGCAGCAACTAAAACACTAAATTATGCCCATTTCGAATCATTTTACTTCTATTTACCAGCAGTCTTTTGAAATTGACTTTTTCGCCTGCTCCCCTTCGGGGCATCTTAAGTGGGTGGATTTGTGTAAGCTCATTCAACGCGTTTCTGCGGATCATTCCGTAATTGGTGGAATTAGTTTTTGGGATTTAAAAACACACAACCAAGCCTGGGTATTAAGTAAATTTAGAATTGAAAAAAAAGCGGAACTCCCGCAATGGCAGGATAATATTACGATTATTACTTGGATTGAACGCTTAGATGGCGTGCGCTCAATTCGAAATTTTGAAGTATACCTCGGGGAGCTACTTATTGCTGTTGCTACATCGCTTTGGGTAATCATCAATACGGAACGCCGCAGACCCGAAGTAATCGCTTTGCCACATGAGCACTTTTTCAAATACACCGACAAAAAAGTAACGCAAGCCGACTTTGCCAAGTTATACAAAGGTGACTATCAAAAGATTGATGAATTAAAAGTCAAATTATCTGATTTAGACATGGTAAAGCATGTTACAAATATCAAATACCTCGAATGGTGCATCGATGCTGCTTTTACTTGTCAGGAAGCAGTAGACAAAATTCAGATTATCGATATGCACTTTTTGAAAGAAACACATATTAATTCGACTTGTATAGTGCATTTTTTAAAGGAAAACACACAATTACATTTTCAGATTAGCGTAGCTAATACCATTCATTTTTATTGTTTGATGGAAGTGGATGAGTGAGGGTTATGGGTTGAGCATCCCTAAATAGGGTTGACCGTTTTTAAACATTAACTTCATTCATAGAGATAGCAATAAATGGTTTGTAGAAAGTACTTTCTACAAACCATTTATTTTTAAATTCGACCAAACTGATTCTAAGGAATCACAGTCGATACATCTACACACGTCCCATACCAAACGTTGAATAACCAAAGCGATGCTTAAGGTTCTTATTCGTAGTGTGGATTTATAGGATGCAACCTCTACCTCATCGAGGGCATACGAACTAGAAAAGTGAATCCCAAAAAAAGATACTTTTTTGTACAATCCCCTACTTTTACACCTGATTCGCTAAATCACTAAAAACAAGTAATAATCAGACTCTTTTACTTCGAATTCATTCGTTTTCATATAAATTCAACGTGTAAATTCTGTAATTCTTATCTGTAATTCTATATAATAAGCCCTCGTTCTCCCCCCTACATTTGTATTTGAATTTTAATCAAGTATTAATCAATAAAGAGAAGATTATGTTATATAGATCTATCCTATTTAGAGCAGGACTACTTATACCGCTGTTGAGCTTTTTACTGCTCGCATGTGAGAATAAATCGGAAAAAACACAAGCAGAAAATCAAGGTGATACCGCCCTTACAAACAAATTACCCGTTGATATTATTGTCGCGCAAGAACAACTACTAACTCAAGAAGAAGTGGTAGTGGGAACAATGCTCGCCAATAGAGAAGTTTCTATCGTTAGTGAATTACCCCTAAAGGTTACTCAAATCGCCTTTAGAGATGGGAGTTTCGTACAGCAAGGAGCCTTGTTATACCAATTAAATGATGCAGATATTAAAGCGCGTTTAAAACAAGTTGGCGCAGAACTAGAATTAGCGCGTTTAAACAAAACAAGAATGAGTAATTTATTGCAGACCGAAACCGTACGACAACAAGAATATGATGAAGTAATAATGCGCTTCCATTCTTTAGAATCACAGCAAGAATTACTGCATGTTGAATTAGAAAAAACGCGTATTAGAGCTCCATTTTCTGGAAATATAGGGATTTCAAAAGTTCACTTAGGTTCTTATGTATTACCTGGAGAGCAGTTGGTAGTACTCCAAGATCTGAGTAGTATTAAAGTTAATTTCTCTATTTCAGAGAAGTATTCCACCATACTACAAGTGGGAATGCAAATACGATTTACCACCGAATTAACGGACAAAGAATATGTAGCAAATATTAGTGCCATCGAACCTGGTTTAGATGCAAAAGGAAGAAACTTAGTTGTACAGGCATTAGCTACTAATACAAACACATCGTTTAGAGCAGGTCTCTCTGCCAAAGTTCATGTTAGTGTGGCCAATCAAGGAGAACAAGGCATATTAATACCTACTGAAGCCCTACTACCCGCAGAAAAAGGATACACTGTTTTTATAATTAAAGAGGGAGTAGCTAAGTCAATGCCTGTAGCTATCAGCAACCGAACCGAAAAAGAGGCTATTATCACCTCGGGTATTGTAACGGGGGATTCCATCATTATTTCAAATATACTTCGCGTAGGAGAAGGAACTCCAGTAGAAGTTGTGGGGTCCAACTAATCAAATTTCAAATTTACATCATGAGTATATCATCATTAAGTATAAAGAAACCGGTCTTAGCCGGGGTGTTTTCACTCTTACTTGTTCTGTTAGGAATAGTGGGATGGAAACAATTGGGAATTAGAGAATTTCCCTTAACCGAACCTCCTGTTATTTCAGTAGTCACCTTTTATCCTGGAGCAAGTCCTGATGTGATTGCCTCCAAGATTACCAAACCAATGGAAGAATCTATTGCAGAAGCCAATGGCATACGTACAATCTCCTCCGAATCAAGAGAACAAGTAAGTGTTATTTCAATCGAATTTAATCGAGAAATGAACATTGAAGATGCCTTGAACGACGTTAGAGATAAAGTTGCTAAATCAAAAAAACAACTCCCTGCGGATGTGGATCCCCCTATTGTACAAAAAGCATCTTCTCCAGATAATTTAGTTGCTTTTTTGGAAGTAGAAAGTGATACGAAAGACATCAAAGAAGTGAGTCATTTGGCTTCAACTACTATTAAAGATAGAATCCAATCTATCCCAGGTATTAGCAATGTATCCATCGTTGGAGAGCATAAGTATGCGATGCGTTTGCGCTTTAAGCCAGACAAACTTGCGGCTTATCAACTTACCCCTGAAGATATACGTCAAGCTCTTCAACGTGAAAATATTGACTTACCTGCTGGGCGAATAGAAGGAGATAACAGTGAATTGAGTATTCGTACGATGGGACGATTAACTACCGCTACTGATTTTGAACACATGATTATTAAGCAAGTGGGCAATACGATTATTCGATTAAAAGATATTGGTTCTGCTGAATTGGGTGAAGTGAATGAACGCACAGCCATTATTAATCAAACGGGCAATCTAAACCGCATTGGTGTAGGTGTAGCTATACAAATACAACGTGGCGCAAACGCCATTGAAGTTGTAGATGAATTTTATAGAAGATTAGATAAATTAAAAGCTGAAATACCCGCTGAATACCGATTAATCGTAGGTTTTGACTTTACACAATCCGTTCGTAATTCCATTGCTGAAGTAGAAGAAACCTTGTTTATTGCCTTTGGATTAGTGGTCTTGATCATCTTTTTATTTCTAAGAGATTGGCGCTCTACACTCATTCCAGTTATAGCCATACCAGTCTCTATTTTATCCGCTTTCTTTATCATGTATGTCGCTGGTTTTTCAATTAATATACTGACGCTTTTAGCCTTAGTATTATCCATAGGCCTAGTGGTTGATGATGCGATTGTCGTGCTTGAAAATATCTATAAAAAAATAGAAGAAGGAATGACGCCTATTCAAGCTGCTTTTAAAGGATCTAAAGAAATCTACTTCGCCGTAATTTCAACTACGGTTACACTGGCGGCTGTATTTTTACCTATTGTTTTTATGGGGGGAATTAGTGGACAGCTTTTTATGGAGTTTGCCATTGTAGTATCGGGTTCTGTATTAGTATCTGCCTTTGTAGCCCTTACCCTAACCCCTATGCTAAGTGCCTATTTTCTAAAAAAAAGTGACAAACCAAACTGGTTTTATCTTGCAACAGAACCTTTTTTCGTTCGCTTGAATACAGGATATGCTAATTTATTAATCGCTTTTATGAAAGTCAGATGGTTAGCCTGGGTATTCTTAGCAGGTACCACCCTTTTAATATACTTTGTAGGAAAGCAACTCCCTTCCGAATTAGCTCCTATCGAAGACCGTTCAAATATGAGTTTGATCGCAATTGCACCAGAAGGGGTTTCTTTCGATTATATGAAAAAACACATGAATGAAGTAGGAAACTATGTCAATGACTCTACGGACGGTTTATATCAGACCTATTCGATGGTAGCTATTTCGTTTATTCCCGCACCTGCCCCCGTAAACGTAGCCGTACAAAGTATTTACCTCAAAGATCCTAAAGATAGAAAATCGAGTATTCAAGATTTGTATAATCAGTATGCAGCAGCCTCAGGGCAATTTAGAGGATTCCTATTATTTCCCTATCTACCGCCTACTATTGGGAGCCGATATGGTGGAGGAATGCCAATACAATATGTATTACAAGCAGACAATTTAGATAGTTTAACGGCGATACTTCCCAAATTCTTAGCAGCAGCACGTCAAAGCAAGAAGCTGTTATTTATTGATTCCGATTTAAAAATCAATAAACCTGAACTAAAAATAAATATTGACAGACAAAAAGCAGCTCTAATGGGGGTATCAATGGAAGAAGTAGCCCATACCCTACAGCTTTCTTTTTCTGGACAACGCTACGGCTACTACTTGCGAAATGATCGCCAATATGAAGTGATTGGACAATTAGATCGCGAATATAGAAATGATAAAAATGATTTGAGTGCGCTTTACGTACGCGCATTAAGTGGCCAAATGGTACCCTTGAGTAACTTAATAACCACAGAAGAGGCCGTTAGCCCTGCTGCGATCTACCGCTATGATCAATATACTTCAGCTACTGTTTCTGCGGCTATGGCTCCAGGCGTAAGTTTAGCAGAAGGAATAGATGAAATTGAAAGAATAAAACAAGAAGTTCTAGGAGAGAATTTTAAAAGTTCATTGGCGGGGCAATCTAGAGACTATACCGAAAGTCAAGGAAATATCACCTTTACACTAATTCTTGCTTTGCTCTTAATCTATATGATTCTTGCCGCGCAGTTTGGAAGTTTACGCGATCCCTTAACGATTATGCTTACCGTACCTATGGCTATAGCAGGTGCAATCCTAAGTTTATATGGATATGATCAGAGTTTGAATGTCTTTAGTCAAATTGGCATCATCACATTAATCGGATTAATTACCAAAAATGGAATCCTAATCGTAGAGTTTGCAAATAGTTTAAAAGAAAGCGGCCTATCAAAATACGAGGCGGCCATACAAGCGGCAGTACAGCGTTTTCGCCCTATTTTGATGACTTCATTAGCGATGATATTTGGGGCATTACCTATTGCTCTAACCGCTAATAGTCGACAATCCTTGGGTATTGTGATTGCTGGGGGACTAGTTTTTTCTGGTTTGCTAACCCTATTTATTATTCCTGCTGTGTATTCTTACCTATCAAGTAAAAAAAGTGCCCCAGAAATTACTGAAGATGAAGAAACAACAAAAGAAGTTGTATAACCAAAAGGCAAAAGAACGAACAAAACCGATATGAAACGAAATACTATATATATAGCTATGGCATTACTAGGGTTAAGCAGCAGTAATGACCTGTATGCTCAAAAACATACACTTACCCTAAAAGCCGCTTTAGAAATGGCCAAAGAGGGCAACAAAACCTTGCAAATTCAACTGTTAGAAGAACTAAATTCAAAAGAAGTAATACGCGAAACTAAAAATAATTTCCTCCCAAGTATTTCCGCTAATGCGGGCTACTCTTATTACTTTGACAGACAGGTTATATTCTTACCTGGTTATTTTGCAAATTCTACTAAACCTGTTCAAGATATCACCGTAGGGGGTAAAAATGTATATAACGCTTACCTTTCCTTGTACCAACCTATCTTTGATAGTAAGAAGCAACAGCAAATCAAGATAGCGAACCTAAATGACGATATAGAGAAAGAAAAAACAGAAGATCTCAGCAGTCGAATTGCTTACCAAGTATCCGCGCATTACCTAACTATGGTATTGATGAATCATCAAGAAAACCTCTTACAAGAAAGCCTTCAGCGCAATATACAAGCACTAAAAGATTCTCGTTCTTTATATGAACAAGGCCGAAGTTTAAAGTCTGACACCTTGCGTAGTTCCCTTGCTGTTAGCAATTTAAAATCCTCCCTTTCTTACTTAAAAAGTACGATTGAGGTAGCTGCTATCGAATTAAAAAGATTGATAGGTACTGATGCATTAGGGGAAATAGAAGTAACCGATGAACTAATCCTCACAGAAGATGCAAGGATAAAAAGTTTATATCAAATTGAAGATGCAGTAGGGATTGCGCAGAACAATAGAAAAGATTTGATTATACAACAATTGGCAATCCATTTACAAGAAAAAAAGAAAAAGGCTATTCAAGCAGAACAACTACCACAGCTCTCAGTTGTAGGTCAATATCAAATTCAAGCACAAGAAGACACGATGGAGTTCGGACAATACGCTTTACCAAAAACTACGTATTTAGGAGTACAACTTAACATTCCTATCTTTAGTGGGAACCGAATTAAATCTCAAATTAATCAAGCCAAAATTAAGACGCATCAGGAAGAAATAAAATTAGCTGATTTAAATGATAAGGTAAAAACAGAACTGTCAACGATTCTTAGTAAACAAAAAGAAGGTTTTTCTCAGCTAGATATACAACAAAATGCCGTAGAACTAGCAGAATTAAACCAACAAATGATAGATAATCGCTTTAAAAATGGATTGGGATCCAGACTTGAACTAACAGATGCAGAACTAGCTTTAACACAAGCTAAACTAAGCTATAGCAATGCCCTATATACTTTGCGCATGCTTGAAATAGAATTGCAATTTGCCTTAGGCCTATTGGATTTATAAAATCACCGATTGCAAGAAAGTATCCCTTATTAACTGCCGATTCTTTACCCTGCATATACCTACGCTAATCCGTAAATCTTGTAAATCATATAGGTAATATTGTAAAAATATTCAGGCTAATTTGAGGAGATTTACTCTATCAAATAATAACTAAAAATGTAAACAAATGGATACTAAAAATCTTCAATTCAAAACAAATTTAAATTGCTCTAGCTGTGTATCTAAAGTAACAGCCGATTTAGACGATGCTGAAGGAATTAAGGAGTGGAAGGTCGATACTTCTACTAGCGATAAACTATTAACTGTAGAAGCAAACGGAATAACAGAACAAGAGGTTATCGAAATCATTGGTAAAAAAGGATTTAAAGCCGAGTTATACAACTCGTAAACTGCACACCAATGGAATTGGACTACTAGGTAGTAATTCGATGCGGAAGTATTGTTTCAAAGGCAATTCCATGTAGTAATAAAATAAAAAGCCTCTACTTTAAAATCACGTTTAAAGTAGAGGTTTCTATTCCATAATAAGCAATCCTTTTCTAGGGCTTATTTTTTATTTTTTCCAAAAGATAAATTAACGTTTCAACGTCTTGATCGGTCAGGGAATTGTAAATTGTATCAACACCAACTAAATGGCTAGTAACTTCCTGATACAGCTTTTCTCCTTTACTGGTCAGCCTAACATCAATCAAGCGTTTATCCTTACTGTTATGCTTTTTCTCTACCAGATGCTTTACAATTAATCGGTCAACCAACCTAGAAACTCCTGCATTTTTCTCCAACATTTTTTGCAGTATATCTGAGGTAGACAAGGGCATTCCAGCTTCATGCAAAATGGACAACACATTATATTGCTGTGAAGTGAGCTCATATTCAGCAAAGAAAAGCTGTGATTGTTCATACGCTCTAGTATAGGATTCTACCAAGGTAATTCCCAGTTTTCGACGAAGCGGTAATTCCTGAATATTGCTTTTTTTCATGCTTGCAAGTTAAAAAAACTATTGAATCAAATAGCCACCATCTACAGGTAAATAAGCCCCCGTACAAAAACTAGCATCGTCAGAAGCCATAAAGAGAATTGCTTTCGCAATTTCTTCTGGTTTGCCTAGTCGTTTCATAGCGTGTTTCGATTCCATATAAGCTCTAGAGTCTTGCGCTGCATTATCCATTAGTAATGGAGTTTCTATATAACCTGGACCAATGGCATTCACCCGAATATTATTTACTGCATTTTCCAATGCACCTACTTTTGTAAGACCTACTAAACCGTGCTTGGAAGAGGCATAAGAAGCAATGCCAAGTTCAGCCACCTGACTCATGATGGAGCCAACATTGACAATGGATCCTCCGGAAGCTTGACTTCGCATTTGAGCAATCTGATATTTCATCCCATAAAAAACACCACTTAGATTAATATCTATGACCCGCTGCCATTCCTCAATTGACTTCTCATGGAGTAAAGAAGCATCAACAATACCAGCATTGTTTACCGCGACATCCAAACTACCAAAAAAATTAATCGTTACTGAAACAGCCTGTTCTACCTCTTGTGGTTTTGACACATCACAGCGAATGAATCTAGCCTCCGTTCCTTCCTTGCGTATTTCTTCTAAAGTTTCTTGATTTTCTTTTAGATCCGCAATAACAATATGAGCGCCTTCTCTTGCCATTAAAATCGCTACTGCCTTACCTATTCCTGAATTTCCTCCTGTAATAAAAGCCACTTTTTTCTCAAATCTTTTCATAGTATACTTTTTTAGTGTTAAACTGAATTGGTTGAATACCTCAAGTTAATGATTAATCATCGATGTCTAATCACTTATACTGTTAAATGGGATAGCCTTAACATTTTTTAGATTTAAAAGTGGGGAGGTATTATTTACAGTGATGATGATGGGTAATGGGCTATAGTGAAGGATGATCTGTTGAATTATCTCATAAAAAAGGGTTCGGTCTTTAAGAAAGATCGAACCCTTTTTATATTTTAAGGGATTTGTTTATTTCAAATCTCACTCATTCCCTCTCTCCAAAAAACGCGCTGTTACGAAATCAATATCTTTAATTGTCTTTCTTGCCCAATCAATGCGTTTGGTGACTAAGTCTTCTGCTGATAGTTGCCACGGCAATGCTGACGCTCTTAATCGCATGGATAAACTTTGAATGATAAGGGCTGCGGAAACGGAAATATTCAAACTTTCAGTAAAACCAACCATAGGAATGGTTATATAATCATCCGCTTGTTCTATAATTTCGGGAGATAACCCTGTCCTTTCTGTGCCAAAAAAAATAGCAACTGGTTCTGACAAATCAAATGTATCTAAGCTCTGTGCAGTACCATGAGGGGTTGTAGCTACAACTTTATACCCCTTGGCTTTGACAGAATCAATGCAATTTTGTACCGAATTATACCGGTGAATATCTACCCATTTTTCTGCACCAAGTGCAATTTGTTTATCAATTTGCTTCCCAAACTTTTGTTCAATTACATGAAGTTCTTGTACTCCAAAAACCTCGCAACTACGCATAACGGCACTCGTATTGTGCAATTGAAAGATGTCTTCTGCTACGATGGTGATGTAATTGGTGCGGTTCGATAAAACTTCTTTAAATCGCTCTACTCGACGCGCTGTCAAAAAAGTTTCTAAATAAGCTAAGTATTCCTTGTCTTGAAATAGCTTGTTTGAAATATTCATTATATCTTTCGTTTTATTCAAAAAAGACAAAGGTAACAATATTATGGAAAAACGTCTAGTTGTGCTTTCAGGAGCGGGAATGAGCGCAGAAAGTGGCATTAAAACCTTTCGGGATGCTGATGGTTTATGGGAAGGTCACGATATTATGGAAGTTGCTTCTCCTGAGGGTTGGGCTAAAAATAAAGCCCTTGTTTTAAAATTTTACAATGACCGCCGTCAGCAGCTTTTAGCTTGCGAACCTAATGCGGCACATGCTACTATTGCAGAACTACAACAACACTTTAAAACAACTGTAATTACTCAAAATGTGGATGATTTACATGAACGCGCGGGTAGTCGAGAGGTTATTCACTTGCATGGTGAATTATTAAAGGTACGCAGTGAAAGCCATGAATACTTAGTTTATCCATGGACCACAGATTTAACTGCCTTAGACCGAAATGACAAGGGTCATTCCTTACGCCCTCATATTGTGTGGTTTGGCGAGATGGTTCCAGAATTACAACGCTCGATTCCGTATGTAGAAGCAGCTGATATTATCCTGATTATAGGAACTTCTCTACAAGTATATCCTGCGGCTTCTTTGCTTGATTTTGCTCAACCAGATACTTTGGTCTACTACATTGATTTACATCCAGCAAAAACCAATCATTTTAATCGAAAGATTGAAGTCATTGCCGATAAAGCATCAAGCGGAATAGAACAAATTAAAGCGCATTTGATTGCATTAAGTAAACAAATATAAAAAAAGAGCCCCTACTCCTAGTTGGAAGATTGCTCTTCTAAACAGGAGTAGTGCTCCATTTCTTTGAACTTATATGTTTTTAATTCAAGATTTTTACCCCTTTAAAAAAAATCCATCGCACACAAATTTTCTCTCCTTCGTCGGTTTTAAAAACTTTGAATTGTGGAGCCAAAATCGTAGCGATAATTGCACTTACAAGAGGCAACCATATCCCTGTTAAGTCTGTAAAATACATCAATCCTGTACGAACTAAAAGAAAGAGTATTGCAAAACTAACAAATTGCAACAGTAATGTTTTTGTACCTACTCCCATATTATTTTAATTTTGATCCATATATTTTCCTTTTTTACTTCCTTCATAAAGGTCGTACTTCGCGAAACGTGCCTCTAATTTACCATTAAATAATTTAATTTTTCTAGACGGACGCAAACCTACATATTTCAATGCCTCCATATTAGCGGTTATAAACCACGCTTCCGTTCCAGGATATCCTTGTTTTAGCGTATCTCCTATTTCGCGGTAAAAACGCTCTAAATTAATATCTAAGCGCTCTCCATACGGGGGATTAAATACCATATGCAAAGGTCCTTCTGTTTGTTTGGAAGATTCAAAAAAGTTTGTATTTTCCACTTTTATATACTCGTCCAGATTGGCATTTCGCACGTTATCCACTGCTTTCATCACCGCAGAAGGTGCTTTATCATACCCTTGAATGGTGTAGTGAAACTCTCTGCTGCGTTTCAATAAAGAACCTTGAATCATTTCAAATAAATCGGCATCCCAATCCTTCCAGCGTTCAAAAGCAAACTCTTTTCTATTAATATTGGCAGGAATATTACAAGCAATCATAGCTGCTTCAATCAAAAGAGTTCCAGAACCACACATCGGGTCCATAAAATGACTTCTTCCATCCCATCCGGATAACAACAACATACCTGCTGCTAGTACCTCATTAATTGGGGCGATATTCGTGGCTGTTCTATATCCTCTTTGGTGTAAAGATGCACCTGATGAATCTAAAGAAACGGTACAAAAATCACGTTGAATGTGTACATTGATACGCAAATCTGGAAAATCTTTATCCACATTTGGTCTTTTTCCCATCTTATCTCTAAACTGGTCGACAATGGCATCTTTTGATTTTAACGATACAAATAAACTGTTGTTAAAATGATCCGAAAACACAGTAGAATCAATAGCAAACGATTGATGGGCACTCAAATACTTACTCCAATCTATACTTTGTATTCCTTTATAAAGATTATCTTCATTGTAAACAGCAAATTCTTTAATTGGAACTAAAACTTTCAATGCCGTACGCAAAGCAAGATTTGCTTTATATAAAAATCCTTTATCTCCTTCAAAACTCACCATACGAGTTCCTTCCTTCACTTTTGTTGCTCCTAAAAGCTGTAGTTCTTTCGCTAAAACCTCTTCTAAACCAAAAAAAGTCTTGGCTACCATTTTAAAATTTTCCATTTTTTATATCTCTATAAGGAATAATTGCATTCGTTATCTAAATGTGCAAAAATAAAGTAAATTTGCAAGCTAATAAAAGATTTAAATTAAAACTATGTCTCAACAACAGAAAGCTTGGTATGCATCGTGGTTTGATAGCCCTTATTATCACATCTTATACAAAGATAGAGATTATGATGAAGCACAACTTTTTATAGATAATCTTACCCATTATTTAAACTTATCTGAAGATTCTGCTGTTTTAGATTTAGCTTGTGGCAAAGGACGTCATGCTATTTATCTAAACAGTTTAGGGTATGATGTGGTTGGAGCCGATTTATCGCCAAACAATATTGATGCAGCTAAAGCATTTGAAAATGAAAAATTGCATTTTTTGGTACACGATATGTGTGAACCTTTAGAAAAAAAATATGACACCATTTTTAACTTATTCACAAGTTTTGGTTATTTTAGTAATCCAGAAGATAACGCCAGAACACTAAAAGCCATGCACGATAGCTTATCGGAATATGGATTAGCAGTTATCGACTTCATGAATGTAAACAAAGTTATTGCTACCTTAGTTCCTTCAGAAATCAAAACCGTAGAAGGTATTGATTTCCATATCGAACGAAGAGTAGAAAATGGTTTTATTTTCAAAGATATCCGTTTTCATGCGGATGGAGAAGATTTTGCCTTTACTGAAAAGGTAAAAGCCTTAACTTTAAACGATTTTGAAACGATGATGAATGAACATGAAATTTATTTGCTTGATGTATTTGGCGATTATAAATTAAGAAAATTCTATCCTAACGAATCTGATCGATTAATCATGATCTTTAAATAAGCCGATGGCATATATAATACCTTTACTAGCCGTAATTATTGGATATTTAATTGCGTTGCTCACTCAACCTAAAAACAAGAAACACATCAAGCTACTGATGGCGTTTAGTGGTTCCTTTTTACTTACCCTAACCGTAACTCATCTATTACCTGATGTATATCAAGCAGCGCTTAGCGATCTTGCTACTGCTGCTGGTGAGCATCTACACAGCCATGACCATAGTCATGATCACCAGGGTGCGGCAAGAATTGGTTTTTTTATCATGGCGGGTATTGTGTTTCAAATTATCTTAGAATATTTTTCTAAAGGAGCTGAACATGGACATGTTCACAGCCATGAAAAGCTAGATCGCATTCCGTGGTTGTTGTTTGTTAGTTTGTGTATTCACGCCTTTTTTGAAGGAATGCCTATTAGTCAACATAGTGAATTAGCCTTGGGAATTGGGATTCATCATCTGCCAATTGCCATTATTTTAACGGCCTTTTTCATTAATGCCGACATGAATAAAAAGATGGTCTTTGTATTTATGATGCTATTTTCAATTATGACACCTTTGGGTACTTTGATTTCAAGTAATGTACCTATCCTAAGCACATACTATCCAGAAATATCAGCCATTGTAGTAGGTATCTTATTTCATATTTCATCTACAATTATCTTTGAAAGCAATGAAGATCACAAATTCAATATCAATAAACTTATAGCCATACTACTCGGTGTAGTGGCGGCCTATTTTATATAAAAAGTCGGAGGAAACCCTCCGACTTTTTTTCAGTAAAAAGGTCTATTTGTACTTATTTGCGAAACCTAGTCCAAAGAATATAAATCGTTTGGTTTGTTTTTAGTATTTTTGATGCTGTTTAATCCTAGTTAGACTTATTCCTTTATGAAAAAAATAATGGTCATAGCCTCTTTTTTATGCTTTGCTTGCTTTGTATTTATAGCTTGTGAAAAAGATGATATATGTGGTAATAATGAACTTACGACTCCAAATTATAAAATTCAATTCTTTAATTATGAAGACCAAGATATTCCGCAAAATGGACTAGTTGAAGCCTTTGCAGTAGGAATTAAAGATACGATTCGCAATACAGGTAACACCCTACTACTTCCGCTTCGCTTGGATCAACAAGAAACAAGTTGGGTCTTGCAAATTAAAGAGGTAAGAGGAAAAGAAACAATTACAAAAAGTGATACAATTACCTTAAAATACAGAGTAAATACGCATTATTTGAATAAAGCTTGTGGCTATGTTTCTACCTTTTCTTTGCAACAAGATGGCACGTCTCCTTTATTAAATAGCAAACCCAATACAACGAAAGGAAATTGGATTAAATTATATATAACAGAAACAAACGAAATAGAAAATGATGAGCAAACTCATTTTAAAATATATTACTAGTGGTATTCTTTTGTTGTTTACTGTTGTATCCTCAGCACAAGAGAAGACCACAGAAACAGATACCAAGAAAGACACGCCACACATGGCACCCCAAATACCCCTTAAATATCCGCAACGCTATGGGCTACGTCTAGGTGCTGATTTGTTTCGACTTACTCGATCTATGTACGACAAAACCTATACTGGTTTTGAAGTTGTCGGCGATTATAGACTAACCAAAAAACTATTTGCCGTTGCAGAATTAGGCCACGATAAATTGCAAAAAACCGAAAGCACCTATGGTTTTACAACCAATGGAACTTATCTTCGCCTAGGAGTTGATTACAACCTACACGAAAACTGGCTAGACAGAGAAGATCAAATTTATGTTGGAGGACGCTATGGTTTTTCTACTTTTACGCAAACGCTAGATTGGTATAAGCCTTATACAACAAATTCTTATTTTGAGAATCCTTCTATTCCTGCCAATAAAAAATACAGTGGTCTATCCGCACATTGGATAGAATTTGTAGCGGGAATAAAAACGAGAGTATTTAACAATGTATTTATGGGATTCAGTCTGCGTTTAACGGGTTTAATTGCCCAAAAAAAACCGGATGATTTTGAAAACTTATATATTCCAGGTTATAATAGAAAATACAGCGGAGCAATCGGCGTTGGTTTTAATTACACAGTGAGTTATTTTATTCCACTTTACAAATCAAATAAAAAGGCTTTCACTATTCCTGAGAAAGATACAAAGTTTGACTTAGAAGGAAATAAAATGGAATCAGAAGACCTAAAAATGATTAATAAAAATAAGCAAAAAACAGCTGAAGATAAACAATAAAAAAAAACGCGTTGATTTTTATCAACGCGTTTTTTTTATATTATAAGACTTCAATTAGCTAACTTGAAATTTTTCTATTTAAGCTTTATTGTTATAACTTTTTACCATTTGCTTCAAAAATGCCCACTGCTTTAACGTTGTTTTAGCTTCTAAAGCGGGATATCCTAAAACTGTTTTCCCTGCTTCAACATTGCCCGTAACCCCTGATCCTGCTCCTACTACTACGCCATCACCTAAGGTTACGTGATCTTTAATCGAAGCACTTCCACCAATAATTACAAAATTACCTAAGGTTACAGAACCGGCTAATCCACTATTCCCAGCCATAATACAACATTTTCCTAAAACTGAATTATGTCCAATTTGAACTAAATTATCTATTTTACAACCATCTCCAATTATAGTGGCACTAAATTTCCCACGATCAACGCATGAATTAGCTCCAATCTCTACTTGATTTCCAATGATTACATTTCCGATTTGAGGAATTTTAACTAGCCCCTCAGCAGAAGGACAAAATCCAAACCCATCTGCACCAATTACGGCATTGGGATGAATGATACAAGATTGTCCAATATGTGTACGCTCTCGAATCACCGCTCCTGACCATATAACTGTATTATCTCCAATAACTGAATGATCCATTACGGTTACATTCGGATAAAGGATTACATTTTTTCCTAAAACCACATCTTCTCCTACATAACATCCTGCACCGATTTGCGTACCTTCTCCGATTTGAGCACTTTCATCTATATTAGCTTTAGAATGAATCCCTTCTTTTATACTTGGCATTTTAGGTGCAAAAAAAGTCAATAATTGAGACATAGCTATATCCACATTATCTACTTTAATAAAAGCTCTATCCGCACCAGGTACAATTGAGATATCTTTATTGACAATAGCAATACTCGCTTTTGAGTTTTCCCATAGTCGTTCGTATTTCTTATTTCCTATAAAAGAAATTTGCCCATCTTGTGCTTTTTCTAATTGTTCTGCAGCATTGATTTTTTTTACTGTTGAGCCTATCACGACTCCATTTAGTACTTCATTAATTTCAGTCAATGAATAAGATCTCATAGTACATTCAGTTTATTGGTTTACATCAAAGAAAACGAATAAATATTAATTATATTGCAATAAAATCATTTTTTTAATCAAAAAAACGAACCATAACAATTAATTAACTTACAAATACACAAAAAAACCCTCTTTAAAACCTACAAAAAGTATAACTATTTACTGGATTGGATATATATACACATATATTTTAACTAAGTATCACTAATTATTCTTTGTTTTTATACTAATACACAGAAAGTAAATAATAGAAAAGAACGCTGTATTTTTAGTTATTTTTAATAGAGCTTGATAGCTATCACTTTGCTAAACCACCTCCATTTAATCTAAAAATCACTCTTTTTTTTCCAAAAAATTTAAATATAAATACCTATATTTTCAATAAAACACCTTATTCCTTCTTTTTCCTATGTATTCTTGATCCTTTTGTGTATATTTTACTACCACAAAAACCACAAAGAATATGAAAACTTTATTTAAAACCATCGGCGATTTTATTGCTACAGAAAACTTTGCTGCTTTGCAAGATATAAAAGTAGAAAAACCTGTTTTTTTTAATTGGGTTACAGAAATATTTGAAGAAATTAATGTTCAAGAAACGCCTGATAAAACGGCTTTACTTTGGACAGATGGCGAAAAAACGGAACACTATACTTTTAAAACCCTCTATAATCGCTACAACCAGCTTTTGAATTTTTTGCGTAAAAAAGGGATTCAACAACAAGATGTTATCCTAACTCAAATGATGCTACAACGCATTAATTGGGTAACGCATTTAGCAGCAATTAAAGGAGGCTATCGTTTATCACCTGCAGCGAGTATTTTAGGTGTAAATGATCTGAAATATCGCTTTGAAAAAATTGCTCCTAAAGTAATTATTGCCGATGTTGACAATGTAGAAAAAATTGATGCTGCAGAACAAGCCTCTAATCACAAGATTCCAATTAAAATCATCCTTGATGGTCAACGCGAAGGTTGGTATCCTTTGTCTGTTTTAGATGCAGAAGAAACTGAAGCTCCTGCGGCTCAAACTAAGCCTGATGATATTCTTTTTCTATTTTTTACCTCTGGCACAACGGGCATGCCGAAAATTGTTTGTCATACACATTTAAGCTATCCTATTGGCAATCTAACTACTACTGCTTGGATTGGGCTAAAAAAAGAGGATATTCATTACAATATTTCTCAACCGGGTTGGGCTAAATTTGCATGGAGTAGTTTATTTGCTCCTTGGAATGTAGGTGCTACTATTTTTGCCTATCATACCAAAGCGCGCTTTAATGCACAAAAAACATTATCCTTAATCGAAAAACACAAAATAACGACGCTCTGTGCTCCTCCTACCGTTTTGCGTTTCTTTATTCAAGAAAATTTAGCTTCTTATCAATTTAGTTTAAGACAATGCGTGGCGGCAGGTGAACCACTAAATCCAGAAATTATTGAAGAATGGCGAGAAGCAACGGGTCTATATATACGCGATGGTTTTGGTCAAACAGAAAGTACTTGCTTAGTAGCCAATTACCCAAATGCCAAATTAAAATATGGTTCAATGGGAAAACCAACATTTCTATATGATATTATTATTGCAGATGATGATGGACGTGAACTGCCAATCAATGAAGAGGGAAATATTTGTATTAAAACGGATACGGATAAAATCAATGGTATTTTTAAAGAATATATGTATGACAAAGAACGTCAAAAACAGGTTTTTAGAAATGACGTTTATTTCACAGGGGATAAAGCTTACAAAGATGAAGACGGCTATATTTGGTTTATTGGGCGTGATGATGATGTTATTAAAGCTTCTGATTACCGAATAGGGCCCTTTGAAGTAGAAAGTGTTTTATTGGAACACCCTGCTGTTATCGAATCAGCAGTAGTAGCAAGTCCTCATGAAATCAAAGGATTTGAAGTAAAAGCGTTTGTAATTATTAAGGATATTCAACAAGCTACGACATCCTTAGCGGATGAAATATTTCAGTTTTCTCGTCAACATCTCGCTCCATATAAAATGCCTCGTAAAATTGAATTTGTTACGGAATTACCCAAAACAATCAGTGGTAAAATCAAACGGGTTGAACTTCGTGCTTTACAAGCAGAACGAATTGCAAAAAAAATAGAAGTGCCGCTGGAATTTGGATATAAGAGTTGACAGTCTACCCTGGACGGTGAACTGCTCCCTGTCTTCTATTTAAACCCGATATAAACTATCGGAGCAAGCCACCTTCCTTTTTAATTTTATCGTAACTTTCTGCTACTAAATCAAAAAGTTGCTATGTTATCAGAAAGCTACACTTCTTTTGCCCGTGAATTAGCACAATTCCTCGATCCAAAGCAAATCATTACCAATCCTATTCAAACTATAGCATATGGGACAGATGCGAGTTTTTATCGTTTAAACCCACAAATTGTTGTAGAAGTTCGAAATGAGACTGAAGCCATTCAGGTAATTGCTTTAGCACATCAAAAACAATTGCCCATTACATATCGTGCAGCTGGTACAAGCTTATCTGGTCAGGCAGTAACTGATTCTATTTTATTGGTTGCTACGCATCATTGGAAAGGCTATAGCATCACAAATAATGGTTTACAGGCCACTTTTCAACCTGGAATTATTGGCGGAAGAGCTAATATTTTATTAGCGCCTTATGGGCGTAAAATTGGACCGGATCCAGGTTCAATCAATGCGGCAATGATTGGAGGTATTGCAGCCAATAATGCGAGTGGCATGTGTTGTGGTACCGCTCAAAACTCCTACAATACCCTTGCTGATATTCGCTTGGTTTTTTATGATGGAACGCTATTAGATACTGCTGATAGGGCCAGTAAACAACAATTTGCGGAGAAACATCCTGAAATCCTAGCTGAAATAGAAGCTATTCACCGTGAAATACAACAAGATTCACTCTTATATGAGCGCATTCAACGCAAGTATAAAATCAAAAATACAACAGGCTATAGTTTAAATGCTTTTATTGACTACCAAGATCCTTTTGACATCCTCAAACACTTGATGATTGGTTCAGAAGGTACCCTTGCTTTTATTTCAGCAATCACCTATAATACGGTTCTAAATTACAAGAAAAAAGCCTGTACTTTAATGGTCTTTGAAACTATTGAAACAGCATGTCAAGCCGTTCCATATTTAAAGCAGAGCCCCGTGGCAGCAGTAGAACTCCTAGATCGAAATAGTATTCGCTCTATAGAGAATGAACCTCAAGCTCCTGATTATTTTAAAACACTACCTGAATCTGCTTGTCTATTACTTATAGAAGTACAAGCAAATACACAAGAAGAATTGGTTCAAAAACAAGAGCAAGTGAAACAGGCGGTTACGCCTATTCCAACTTTAGCTCCTTTTGCATTTACTTCTGATCCAAAAGAATACGCCTTTAATTGGAAAGCGCGTAATGGACTTTTGCCTACTACTGGAGCCCTGAGAAAAACAGGAACAACTTGTATTATTGAAGATGTAGCTTTCCCATTGGATAAATTAGCTGAAGCCAGCCTGGCTTTACAACAGTTATTTGCTAAATATCACTATGAAGATGCGGTTCTATTTGGACATGCATTAGAAGGAAATTTACACCTTGTTTTTTCTCAAGATTTCAGTACAACAACTTCCATTCAGCGGTATGCCAATTTAATGGATGAGCTCGTAGACTTGGTTGTACAGCGATTTGATGGCTCTCTCAAGGCTGAACATGGCACAGGGCGTAATATGGCTCCCTTTGTAGAAAAAGAATGGGGAAAACAAGCCTATGCCTTAATGCTTCGCATCAAACAAATCTTTGATCCAAATCAGGTCATCAATCCGGGCGTACTTATCAATGCAAATCCAAAGGTTCACTTAGAAAATCTAAAGGCTTCACCTGCTACCCATCCTATTGTTGATACCTGTATTGAATGTGGTTTTTGTGAATCGCATTGTGTATCGGAGGGACTTACACTCTCTCCACGTCAACGGATTGTAATTGGACGAGAGATTGCCCGTTTAGAGCAA
Organism: Myroides odoratus; assembly: GCF_965118575.1. Taxonomy (GTDB): domain Bacteria; phylum Bacteroidota; class Bacteroidia; order Flavobacteriales; family Flavobacteriaceae; genus Flavobacterium; species Flavobacterium odoratum_B. The sequence continues at coordinate 92,136 of NZ_CBCPHW010000014.1, forward strand.
ACCCAAGAAAATCCAGCCTTATTAGTTCAATTGCAAACACAAACCCCATATTATTCCGATGATACTTGTGCAACGGATGGTTTATGTGCGATTGCTTGTCCTGTAAAAATAGATACGGGTAAATATGTAAAAGCCTTACGCGCTGATAAATTAACCTCAAAAAATCACCAGGATGCCCAATATTTCGTAGCACATTTGGATCGCATTACCCAATTAGGTCGTTATGGTTTAAAAGCTGTTCGATTTTTTCAAAATATTGTTGGAGATCAAAACATGCTTCGCTTGGCAACGAAAATGCGTCAATTTAGTAAAAACCGCTTACCTCAATGGAATATAGCTATGCCAACCGGAACCTCAACCCGAGTGTATCCAACTACGCCAAGCAACCAATTGGCACAAAAAGTCGTTTATTTTCCTTCGTGTATCAATCGAACTATGGGTAAATCAAAAGACTATCCCAAAGAAGAGTTAGATTTAAAAGATTTGACTGTGCTATTGCTAGAACGTGCGGGTTACGAAGTTATTTACCCCCAAAATATAGCTAATTTATGCTGTGGAATGCCTTTTAGCAGTAAAGGTTTTCAAGAAGAAGGGTTACAAAAATCTACAGCCCTTGAAACGGCTTTATTAGAGGCTTCTCAACAAGGGAAATATCCTATTTTATTTGATATGAGCCCTTGCCATTACACGTACCATGAACATCATGCTACGGGTGTTTTTCAATTCTATGATCCGATTGAATTTATGATGGACCTCGTACTTCCCAAGTTATCCATTACAAATCCAAGAAATGAAGTAACTATTTTCTCTGTTTGTTCTGCTAAAAAACTAGGACTAGAAGAAAAATTAGATGCTATTGCTCAACAGTGTGCAAAGAAAGTAAACTATATAGATAGCAATTGTTGTGGTTTTGCTGGTGATAGAGGTTTTACATTTCCTGAGCTCAATCAACATGGCAATAGAAATTTAAAACAGCAAATACCCGCTAGCTGCTCTGATGGTTTTTCTACGAGCCGCACTTGTGAAATAGGATTAACGGAACATAGTAATCGTACCTTTAAATCCATTTTTTATTTGATTGAAGAAGTAACTAGATAAATTACTTTATACCCATAATTATTTACAAAAAAGGCATCTAATACAAAATTAGATGCCTTTTTTACTCGGTGAATTTACAATTCTATATTATAAAGTTTCATTTTATTATATAATGTCTTTCGATCAATTCCTAGCAGTTGTGCAGCCTTTGTTTTATTAAACTTAACCTTTTCCAAAGCCGTTCGGATCGCTTGTTCTTCATTTCTAGATGAAAACAGTTTTAAATCTCTTTCTTCTTCATTTGGACTATCTGAAACTATCGGTTTCGGTGCAAACATGGCATCTGGTAAAACGTCTTTCTCGATAAAATCCCCTTTGGTTAAGAGAACTGAACGCTTAATAATATTTTTCATTTCTCGAAGATTTCCAGGCCAATCATAGGTTAAGAATATACATTCTACTTCACTAGAAAATCCTTTTACATTTTTTTCTAATTCTTGGTTTGAGTTCTTTAAAAAATGTTTAGCAAATGATAAAACATCACTTCCTCTATCTGTTAACTTCGGAGCAACAATACCAAACTCATTAAGTCTATGGTATAAATCTTCTCTAAATTCTCCCTCTCTAACTGCTTTGGGTAGATCTTCATTAGTTGCAGCAATAACGCGAATATCAACATCGATTTCTACACTACTTCCTACGGGTTTCACTTTTCTTTCTTGAAGTGCACGCAAAAGTTGTATTTGCACTTCATAAGATAAATTCCCTACCTCATCTAAAAAGATTGTTCCTCCATTTGCTGCTTCGAAATGCCCTATTTTATCGGTAACTGCTCCTGTAAACGATCCTTTAATATGTCCAAAAAACTCACTAGATGCCAAATCTTTGGGAATAGCTCCACAGTCTACTGCAATATAGGGTTTCTTATTTCTCTTACTCAATAAATGAATAGAATGCGCTATATTTTCTTTCCCTGTACCACTATCTCCAATAATTAAAACAGACATATTAGTTGGTGCAACCAGAGCAATATATTCTTGTAATTGAGAAGACACATTACTGTCACCTCGCACATATTCTTCTATACTCTGTTGCTCTGTTGCTTTCGTTACAGATGAGCTACTCGAAGTCTCTTGTTTTCCTTTATCCTCTGTTTTATTCTTTTTATCTAAAGCTTGTTTTATGGTTAAAACAATTTCATCCGGATTAATAGGTTTCGCTACATAATCAAAAGCGCCTAATTTCATAGCATTAACTGCTGTTTTGATTTCGGTATAACCCGTCATTAAAATAACTTGTGAAGAAATACACTTTTCTTTGATGTATTTTAATACTTCAATACCATCGCTATCCGGCAGTCTAACGTCTGTCAATACAATATCATAACACGTATCGTCAATTGCTTTTTTTGCATCTAGCGAATTAAAAGCGTTTGTAACGGCAAAACCTTTTTTAGTTAAAAAGGCTTTCAACATTTCGCAGAATGGTACATCATCGTCTATTACGAGAACTTTATGACTCATATTTTATCCGTCTTTTTTAGGGCTAAAGACAAATTTAATATAATTATTTTTGAGAAACTAATAAGACTCTAAACTTTAACCTCTTATAAACAGTAAAAGGGAGCCTAAGCTCCCTCTATACCTGAAGATTTCTCTTCTTCACCTTACTAACGATCTAACCTATTACCGCATGCGGTAATAAAATTTTTTTAAACAAACACTTAATTTTCTTTTTCTAGCAATTTAAAGTTGATTCCTCAACTGTTTGTTTTTTTATATAACACCTTACGTTATAGTATATAGAAAAAAACGTGCCAAAACTACTACTTCTATAAAAACTAAAACAAATACCTATCTATCAATCACTTATATTAAAATCTTTTTTTATCAAGAATTGTTTTTATGTTTATTTTTCCTCACAAAATGGGTACATATTCCCCATTTACTAGAATGGATACCCAATTGCTAAATTGAACATCAGGTTATCTTTTCTCCATCTACCGCTTCCAAAATCAATATCTTTCACTACCCAACGCTCTCCAGGTTCGTTATAAGGCACTCGAAGGGGAAAGGCAAAATCAAATCGAACTACTAAAAAAGTTATATCAAATCGAAGTCCTGCTCCTGCTCCTAATGCAATTTCCTTATAAAAATCACCTGATATTTTTCCACCTAGTCGATCAGAGACTTCATTTAAATTCCAAATATTCCCACCATCGATAAATAGGGCACCATGAATAATACTCACTAATTTTTTGCGGTATTCGAAGTTAAATTCCAACAACATATCTCCGGATTGGTCTGGAATAAACTTGGCATCAAATGAATTAGGATTAAAGTTTCCTGGTCCTAATGTTCTTGCTCTAAACGCGCGAATACTATTAGACCCACCTACATAAAATTGTTTGGTATACGGTAAATTCTTTGAATTCCCATACGCATATCCTATACCTGCATGAATACGACTCACCAACTGAGAGGTTTTACTCAATCGCAAATAATGTCTAAAATCATGTTCTGTTTTGATATATTGACTAAAAGGGACACCGAGAATTGCTTTTTCATTATCGCCATCAACATCAGCACCCATAACTAATCCTGTTATATTTCCGGATAAATCAAGTCCTCCTCTATAGTAAAAAGTATTCTTTTTGTACTGATTCATCGTATTTGTATACGTATAGGTGTAAGTTGGACCAAAAATTAACTGTTTGTCCAATACTCGTTCCAAAGAAGGGTTTCCCGCAGCTGTTTCTCGGTATAGGTCAGTTATATTTTGAGGCGTTACATAATTTATTTCTAATGCATTTAATTGATGCTCTTTCCTAGCATTCTCTTTCCACATATATCCCCAAGAACCTTTAAAAGACGTCAAAGAATACAATTGGCTTCTTTCTAAATATTCGCCTCCTAGCATCGCTCTTGTTCGGGGTACGTATCCACTTGAAGAGTGGAAATTACCAGGTGCTATTAAACGCGGCCAGGTTAAACTGGTTTCCATCCCTACTTTGTAGACATTATAGCCTTTGTTTTTAGATGACATTTGAAAATCAGCTCCGCCATAGGCTGAAACAGAAAATAATTCAGCTCCTCTAAAGATGTTCTTATGACTCCAGTTAACGTTTAATTCAGCTCCATTGTAACTCGCAGAGTTTGTTTTTCCCAACAATTCTAAACGAATTGATTTTGGATTGTCAGGAGTCAGGAAATAATAAACATCTAACTTATTATTGAGTGTATCTACTAATTCAAATTGATTTTTAACATATTTAAAAACCCCTAAATTCACCAATCGATTTAAGGATAAATTATGATCATTCCGATTGTAAAGTTCTCCTTCACCTAAGTAGATAGTACGATCGTAAATACTTGGTTTGAATTTCTTTTTGGGATCAATAATTTCAAAATCCTTATAGGCTTCTGCTGTTTTTATATCGCGTTTAACATCGGTTTCTGCTAAAGAATAATCCGAAAAAACATAGATTTTATTAATCGTATACGCCTTAGTTGCCAATACAGGGGTATCTTCTTTTACTTTGACAAAAAGATTTACTTTATTATTGCCTACTGTACTGTCTACCTGTACCAAAAGATTATTCGGGCTAAAATAAAAATAACCTTTGTTTTTTACATAATTATCAAAGCGAACGCGTTCTTCTTTAATCACATCTAGACTGTACGCTTTGTCTTTTCTCAATCGAGTCCATCTCATACCTGCATCGTGGATAGCCTGTTGCAAAGGCGTAGAATCATTTAAAAACGTCACTTCGTTTATTGTAAATTGTGGCCCTGGTTTTACGGTATATAAAGCTCCTTTTTTCTTTTCGCTAACCTTTAGTGTGTCATAAGCTACTTGAACATTAAAAAAACCGTTATTTTCCATTCGATTAACCAAAATAGCTTGATTGTGTTGCATATCTACTTGATTAAAAAGAACGGGAGGTTCTCCTAAAGAATTGCGAAACCATTGTCGTATTTTGCCCGTTTTAGTTGGATCTCCGCCCAAATTGTAAAAAAACAACTTCGTGCGAAAGCCCAATATTGAGGCATTGGGTTCTGGTCGAAGTAAACCGTCTAATGACTCTTCAATTTCTTTTTTCTGTACTTTGCTTCCCTGCGTATTATCTACTTCAATTACACCTTTGGTATAGAGTACTTGTCCTTCTTCTAAATATTTAGTGGAACTACATGAGCTTATAAAGAATCCAGCAATTCCTGTTACAGTCAATAATAGAACACGATTAGTTTTCTTTTTTAGCCTCATCTCTTAGTTGTTTTTTCAATTGTCTTTTGTCTTTTGAACGTTCAAATAATTCTCTAAAACGGTCATAACTCATGGTAATGATAAAACCTACCCCTGTTTCTATTATTTGTCCTTGTAGAGCAACCTCATATTGATTTTTACGATACACACGCAACAAGTAACGTCCATCCTTAGATAGTGCATATTCTAACTCAATATCACCTGCAATATTGGATGCTTGTTCATTTTGTCTTTGGTTTCCTTCTACTTCAAAGCTACTTCCAACAGTAACTTTCAATCGATCCGCAAACAAACGTTTTGAAACGGCTATATTCAAATCGGTTCTATTTTCTCTTGCTCCTGTAGAGAAATCTTCCGTTGATTCTAGATTAAAATTTAATTCTACGCCTTGTATTAAATTACTGGCAAGATTATTCAATTGATCAGACAAGAGTCGGTTGACACTTTGTCTTGCCATAGTACCAGCACTTAATCCTCCCATGCTGCTTTCAAAAGGATTATCTCCTATAAAATGATTTAATAACAGCAAAGCAAATACCTGTTTATTCAATTCCGATTCATTGGCTCTAATTTGATCTAGTCTAGATTTTGTATTAGAAATCACATCTCCTGAAGCACTTGTAACGCCCTCTTTTAATCGAATATCGAAAGAAATATCAGGTTTAAGCAATTCTCCTTTCATCATTAAAAGCGCTTGAAAAGGCAATTGTTGTTTATACATATTCTGTTGTGTAGGCGATAAAGCCGCTAATTGATTTTGAAGTAAATCTATAGGCGCTGTTTTTGTTTCATAAATCGCTGTCAAGTTTAAAATAGCATCGGTTGGATCACCGGCAAAGGTGATTGAACTTCCTTTTTCGACCAAGAATTTTCGTTTCAAAAAATTAAAAGATAAATCATATGACCCCTCAGAAAACTCATACCTACCAGTCAAGGATACTTTACCAGAAGGATCAATTCCCCCAACAATATCTCCTTCACCTTTCAGCACGATTTTATCTCCACTACTCTTATCCATAATCATGGAGAAAGTAGCTTCTTTATCTACAATAATGGATACAGAAACATCTATTCCTTTCAATTCAGATTGATTGAAATCATCTTGGTATTTTACTAATTCCGCTTGTCGTAAACTCTCTTCATCTATAAATTCTACGATTCCCTCTCGATCTGCAATTGAAGGATCTTCTTGCGGCATTACCATGGTAAAATCTGTTTTCTTTCCAATGCTAATTTGCCCCGAAACCTTAGGAGTATTTAAATCTCCTCTAATTATAATATTCGAATCAAAAACCAAGGTACCATAATACATCTCATTGTCTTTAGAGGTAGAATTAACGGCTTTGAAATCGACTGCTTTAACATCTAAATTAAAGTCAAAGTCAGTATACGTTTGCGTTAGTATTTGTCCATCAATAACCAATAAATTACCATCTGCATCTGTAATACTAAAGGCATCTAACTCAATCCCTCGATTTGTAAAAGCTATTTTTTCGTTTATATTTTTAAAATCGGCATTAATTGGATTCACGTGAAATCCAATATCATTAAAGTTTACTGCTCCAAGAATAGCCGGCTTATCATAGTTGCCACCAATATTCAATTGTCCAGAAAGATAGCCTTGTGTTTCACTGAGGTTATTCATAGTAAAATGTTCAATTGCAGCTAGCTGAAATTTATCAATTGCCAGATTTAAATCCAAGGTTTTTTGATCCACATCAGTTGTTCCAAAAAGGCGAATCTTATTTTCTTTTCCTTCTAAAATTATATCTGCTTTATATTGGCTTAGCGATTGATTTTCAACCCCTATGTGTAAATTTCCTAAACCAATCTCATATACAGCTAGATTAGAAATATCCAAATCAGAAATAAATCGAAAATCTGCGCTTAAATCTTTTAAGTTCACCTGTCCATTAATTGTTCCCGCAGCTAATAGTTTATCTTTTTTAATCATTTTAGTAAGCATCTCAATACTAAAATTCTCAAAATTTACAGTCAGGGGACTATTCATTTCTTCTTCTTCAGAAGCCAAGCTAAACGTACTGTTTTGATACTTCAGTTCAAAATCCTTCGCAAAGAATCCTTTATCTCCTAGAACTATTTTATTGGTTGGATTGACATGCCAAGGCATATAGTCTAAAATAAATCCTTTCTCCTTTAATCGAATCTCTTGTTGAGCCATACCTGCCAAAACCTCACCTCCAATTAAGTAGCAGATTTTCTCTTGACTATCTAACAGTTTAAAGTTAAAGTCAATTGTATTATCCTTCACAAAACCATCAAATACCATTCTTTTGAGATTGAATGCAGCATTTGAGATACTTTGAATAGCTAACTTATAATCCAAGGTAGTAGCTTTGGTTTCAATATCTAGAGAAATAGAATCGATTACAATATCACCATATTCAAGTGTTGGAATTCCTCCCTTAAGGGCAAGATAAGCTTCCTTTTCTCTGTAAGCTCCCACAAAAACAATTGGTTGTATTTCTTTCAACTCAGGGAGAACCTTTTGGAATATCGGATCATTTTTTATGCGTAATTGATAGGTAAAGTACTGTTGTTTTACAACCGTTTGTTTTTCCTTTTTGTTATTTTTCTGTTTAATCTTGTCTTTTTCAGTTTCTGCACTAACTGCTAAAGCATAATATTTGCTTATTGTTGTTGTAATTGCATCTCCGAGTTTAGTCAATAGATAATCTCCTTCCATTTCAAAGTCAAGTACTTGAGAAGATATATTCATCTTGCGATAAGATTCACTCGCTTGGGCGTTAAAAACAATAGGTTGAAATCTAAAAGATCGACTTAGAGCATTAAAACTCAAATCTTTGATTGTTGCTGTACCCACTAAACTATCGGGTAAGATATTTTGCATATCAACCGCCAAATTAGCGCTAACTGTAGAAGGTTCATCATTCAAATGCAATTGATATAAATCAATTTGCTTCAAATCAGCTACTAGATTTAGGCTTAATGCTTGATGCGTCCATGCACCTGTAGCCTCCAGCGTAAAATCTAAATTCGGGTCCTTATTTGCTGTTTTTAAAGTGTATTGCCCATTCGCAAGCACTCCATCTAATTGGATATCTTTATAAGTATACCCCATGTACTCTGCTTCATCTAATTTAATAAAAGCTTGAGCCTGAGCCTTTGACGGTTCAAAACTCATTCCGTCAATTTTAGCCTGAAGCGTGATACTACCAATAGAATCGTTTTTAATTAAACGTCCTACATTTAGCTTGTCAATTGTCAAATTAGCCTTATACTTTTCTTTATTCTTAATTTTTTGATTGAAAGAACCATCAAAAGCAACCGATCCTAAACTTGTTTTCAGCTTAAAAGTACTCGTTATATCCTGTTGTGTTCCTTTTGCAGTTCCAACCAAACTAATTAAAGCGGGAATTTCAATATTTTTGGGTAGTATATCTGGAGGAGATAACAACTTGATGTCTTTCGCCGTGGTTTGAAAATCTTTGATAGTAATATCAACATATGCTTTTTCTACCAGTGGAAGATTTTTGATTTTTCCTTCTGCATTTAAAAACGTTGATCCCAACAGGTTCAAATATACTTTGTCAATTTGCAAATCATTAACCAATCCTTTTGCAACAAGTTCAATTTTTATTTTTTCTTGACTTAATTTAGTCAGTCCATTGGATTTAAATACGTCTGGTAGTAATAAATAAGCATCTTTTAATCCTAAATAAGAATTAGTAATAACAACATCCGTTGAAACCTGTCCAATTTCATTCATGAGCATATCAAGTGTATTATAATTCAATACAACAGAGCTATTAAACTGGGTATTTGGTGTTTCTATATTCAAATCTTTCAAAAAAGACGCTTGCTGCCCATATTGAAAATAGGTCTTTACATTATTAAGGATAAAACCACTTTGTTCTTTAAAAGAAAAATGCTGTAAATTTCCATTAAGCCCTGCATCACTATACTGGAAATCTTTTAATTTAAAATCTAATGCTTCAATTCCGATGTGGTTGGCATCTAGTCCTTCGTTGACTTTTTTATGATTTTCATCGTCATACTTTGCATTAAAATCTTTGATATTAAAGTTTTTAATTGCTAGATTCCAGCCAAGTTTAGCTTTCGTTTCTACTGCTAAACTATCCGTATTAACTATTTGTGTTTGACTTTCAGTAGTCTGAATTTTTCGGGGTAAAAACTTAACTTCTGCTACTGTTTTATTCAACAGTATGTCCTCAACATCAATTTGCTGTTTGCCTAAATCAAATTTATTTACTGTTAACTTAAATTCACTTAGCGATAAAAAGGCTTGAATATAATCTTCTACACTTTGATAATCTACTTGTGTATTCGTCATTTCAACTGCTCCAATACGCAAATCAAGAGGTTTATCATCCTGATTTGTAGTTTCTGGCAAAAGAATCTCCTCTTCTATTCGCTCTCCAAATTGCTTTTCTTTGTGATATACAACATCAATCCCATCCGAAAAAATCTTAGGTAATTCAAATCTCATTTGATCTAAATCAAAAACCTTAAATCGCGTTACAAACTGATTTAATTTTAAGTTTACCTGATGCCCATCGTAAGAATCCTCAAATTTCACATCGATATTACTCAAGCGAATTTGACCAACATCAATGGTCATTGTAGAAGGAGTATCTTCTTTTTCATCTTCCGAAGCAAAAGCTTCTATAATGTAGTCAAAATTAAAGCGTTGCAGCGTATCTCGTTGAATATTTGCTTTTAATCCATCTAAATCCACCGAGCTAACATTCACTTTACTAGTCAACAAGCCCAACAAACTAATATCAACTCCCAAATGGTTGACATAAACTAACGTATCTTTTTCTTGCGATTCAATATAAAGACCTTTTACTACAATTTCTTTAGGAAAAGAAAGGGCTATTTTATCCAACTTAACGGGTGTGCCAATTTTCTCTTCAACAAAGGATATCACCTTGTCTTTTATTGCATTTTGAATAGCTGGTATTTGCACTAATACAATTAAAAGTATCAGTAAAACAAGAACTGAAAATACAATCCACCCCACTATTTTACCTATTTTAACAAGTAGTTTCTTCAAAGTCTAATTTTTTTACTCAAAAATAACAAAAACAGACTATACTAGGGGATATAAATAATTAATTTTTCAAACAATTGATTATTTTTTGACCTGATAATGAAGAAAAAAATAAAAGTACAGCAAGATTAAAAAACTTTATTTTGAATCAATTAAAATTAAATTCCATTTTTTTAAAAGCGGTTATTTCTAAATATAAATACACGTATCATTTAAGATGATCTTCGTCTTCTTAAACGCGAAAACTCCATCGAAGAGCAATTATTTTACTGGCAATAAAAATAATTAGTTTTGTTTTTAGTATTAAAACTACTAGTAATTCCAGTAATCATCACTGATTAAATAGTGTTATTTTATTTAAAAAAAGAGTATCAAATCAAAACAAAAACAAATAAATCGCTTATTTTTAAACTTATACGTTAAAAATTAAAAATAAATAAGTAATTTTACAACAAATAACAACACTATAATTTGATTTCACCAAAGCACCTTACAAAATAGATTGTCGTTCTTTAAAAAGTAGCCGTAATGAAAAAATTATTTTTCAATCAACAAGGAATTGAGCAGAAACAACAAAACATGGCTCAACTTCCCGCCCACCAATTGCAAGAGGAGCTTTTAGTTATGCTGTATGATACCAAAAATTGGGTTAGTAGTAACTTTATTTTATCTAAGCATCAATTAAAAAAACTAGAAAATGCCCCTGAGGCATTTTTAAGAAATTTTAGTCTTACAACGATGAATATCGTATGTAATTAAGTAAAATATGAATTGATACAAAAACAAAAATCCAGCCTATTCTGGTGGATTTTTGTTTTTAGCTAGTTGTTTTTTTCTAAATAAGTTCTGAAATAGCCACATTCATTAATTACCTCTTGGTAATATTTTGTATCGCTATATAAGGTTGCGAGTTCTTGGAATCCTTTCCATTTTTTAAACATAGGATCCTCCCATCCTGCCCCCCAATAATAGTCTTTATTTTGATACTCGATGGCATAAAACTCATTGCGTTCTACTTTGGCTTCTAAATAGGCCATTTTTGCCTTTTGTTCCTTAGTTGTAGCCGCCTTTTTAGCAATACTGTAGTATTTTTTAGCTAATCCCATATTCAATAAATACTTTCGCTCTGAAGGAGAAATAAAATTACCATATTCATTAACTAAAGGATTATAGTAAAAAACACGTGCATTCCCATAATACGTTCCGTTGTAAAACGCATTTCCGACGAGCAATGCATTATTGAAAACATCTTCTTTTTTTGCAATCTTATCCTGCATTTCTTTAATTTTCTCTAAAAATGAAAGCTTTGTGTAAAGAATCGTTTGCTTAGCCATGTGGTCGCAATCGTTACAATCTTGAATTTTACCATTAAAAGGATTTCCTAATAAAACAGTAGCATTATAGGGTTTCACATATGATTCTCCATTATAAGCATATACCGCTGTAACAGGTTCAGCTTTTTTCATTTCAGCAATCGCTTGTTCAATTTTATCTTGATAGAATAAGTTAATAGCTCTTCGCTCGTAAATATCGCTTAGTGTATATTCGTATTTATCAACCATCAATTGTTCAAAGCTTGTTTTAGTATTACTCAACAAGAATTTTTCTATCTTCACGGTATTGTCTACTTTACCATAGAAATCCAAATTTGAATACATAATTTCACTCATGACACTATTGCCATTTTCTAAATAGATCGCTGCTAAATACTGGCGAATCCAATGTATCCCATATTCATATCGGAAAGGATCTTCCCAATTTGAATGGGGCATAATCTCCGTATACATCCACTGCATATCTTTTAGAATCACCTGTTCAGCTTTGGCATCCATTTTCTTTATTTGAGAGACTTTATTAATCAGTCCAAATAATCGAATTTGATTTTCTATCAATGGGTTGTTGTGTGCTTCCTTTTTAGCTTTAGCGAAGGCAGCATCCGCTTCGGTATATTCCCCTTGAAAAATAGCTAAATAACCACTTGCCATAAGCCATAAAGCTGGATTATCGACTTTTTCAGGTTGTGCTGCTATTTGTTTTACCCAAGCTAATCCCGGTTGATCAATCGTTTTCTTTAAACTTTCGAAATACGCTTTGCTGCTTTTAAACGATTCTTCTCTAAATTTTAAAAACGAAGATTCTTGCTCATTTACCCAACGAGTCAACAAAAAATTTGCGTGCGGACTTTGGCTATCAATCGCCATAATTTCTTTGAGCGCATCAAGGGTATTAGCTGCTGTATAATAGCCTTGCATAGCCCATAAAGCGGCTTGTACCTCTTTGGATGGGATTGTTTGTGCCACTTGTTTTACACGTTCTGTATCCATCGGCTTATAATTGTATAATGCTACTTGACGCAAGGATGGATTTGCATTAAAAACCTCAGCATAAAGCGCATTAGACCTTTCGTAATCTCCTGCTTGATAATAAGCCCCTGCAACGTAACTCAACCCTCTATAATACAGTGTGTTTTTTGGCTGTTTATCTGAAGTTTGATTGAAAAAAGTAGTCACACTTGCGCGATTGGCCGAATAAAACTTTGCTTTCATCACCTGAAACCACATTCTATTCGCAAAGAAAATGTCTTTACTTTTCAAATTTTTATACAGCTTCTCCACTTTATCTGCTTGATTTTCATTCATCAAAGCAGCAACATACGTGTCATAATCCCAGTAACTATAACTGTCATTAGAATAGTGTTCAATTTCTTTAGCATGATATAAAAAAGTAACAAAATTTTGAATTCGCTCTTCTTTTAAATTCCAGGTTGTAGATTTTTTACCTTTTAAATTGGCATATAATTGATCTATTTCACTCGCATATTCTCTACTAGACAATAGGTATTTCTCAATTTCTTTTTCCTCTAATTTTCCTTGTAAATAGGCGGTCCATTCTGCTACAATATCATCATTAAACATCGCCCCATTCACCATATATCCTCCATTATAAAAACGATCATACGGAGCGAAAAATAGAGGCTTATAGGACGCATCAGCAAAAGCTTCAGGTGTAAAATTAGAAGTGCTGGAATAACTCCACCATCCATCTGCACAAGCATAGGTATAAATACCCGTACCTAATAGCACAGATAAACTACCTAGAACGTACCATTTCTTTAAAGATCTCTTGATCATAGTCATTGATATTTTTTGAATTTAAATCATATAATATTATTTCCCCTGGGTATTTCCCGCTCGCTTTGTACAAATCGACCGTCATTTCTTTTAATTGATCTGTTGAAATACTTTCTACTTTTAACACATCTCCTTTTTGAAATAGAAAACCAAAAAGTTCAGTTTCCTTTTTGACCACAAATTGATGCGCATTAATGGATTCCAAAGCTTCTTGCTGCATTAAATCGGTTACTCTCAATCGGCTGATTAGTCGAATAATCCGATCTTTTCTACTGTGAATTACCCAGGAATAGATAGGCAAAGCATAGTCTAAAGACAAGGGATAGTCTTTCAATCCACTGGTGTATTTTTGTGCAATTTGACGATCATAAATAGAATTCAATGAATCTGTAGCAATACGTCCCATATTATAATACATCAAAACCCCACGATCTACGGGAGGGATTCCTGTTTTAGAAGCATATTTTACTTGATGTAAACGTATAGTTGCCGAAATTTTCATTTCTGTTTCTTTGCGCAATTGCTCGATGAAAGCAAAAAAGCGCTCTTTGCTATTTAAAGTCCAATCACAATCGATTTGTATTTCTTGGCTATCAATATTGTTGTGTTCATTTATTTGATGCACAAAATCGACCACTTGATTGGCTAGGTGTTTAATATCTAGCTTTTCATTCAATACAACTTCATTTTTAATATAGATAACTGGAACCACCTCTAGCAAAGGCACTGATTCTTTGAAGACAATTGGCGTAATAGGAACCGCTAAACCATTCTTTAACCCAATGTCAAAATAGCGAATATAAAGTTTACTTACGTCTAGATTTTCTAAAGTCTCTCTTTCTATTTGATCTAAAGAGAAATTGGTTTTCCAATAATAAAAGGACAGCTTGGTATTCTTGTTTTGGGAAGTATTTAAACAAGATACACAAAGCAAAAAGAGCAATCCTAAACTAATTTTTTTCATAGTATTTGAGAAACAAGCTTACACTTGTAAAAGTACAAGGTCTTCGAGCCACAAATGTACAGATAAGAATGCTTTTTTATGCATTTTCCACCTTCTAAATTTTAGTAGTAGGTTTCTTATTTTGACAAAAAAAAGACCTAAAAGAGAAGGTTCTTTTAGATCTTTTATTAGTGTTCATTTAACGTTTTAATTGACCGTTTCGTTGGTTAATTCAAATCCCCAGTCTTTTCCTTTTAGTACAGCAGGAACCCCTTTTACCATCCAAATAGGAGCTTGCGCATCTTTTAAATAGTAATCAAAAAACTGTTGTTGACGAATTTGGATGTCTTTTCTATTTTGACGTTTCATCAAATTGTGTTCATCGCCATTGTAGTTTAGCATCCATACTGGTTTATTTAAACGACGCATAGCCATAAACATTTCTATTCCTTGATACCAAGGCACTGCTCCATCATTGTCATTATGCATAATCACCAAAGGTGTTTTTATATTTGGAACTTTGAATAAGGGTGAATTTTCGATGTACAAATCATAACCTTCCCAAAGTGTTTTTCCAATTCTACTTTGTGTTTTTTCATATTGAAATTGACGACTCATTCCTGTTCCCCAGCGAATTCCACCATAAGCAGATGTCATGTTAGCCACAGGAGCACCTGCCCAAGCTGCTGCATACATATCGGTAACCGTTACTAAATAAGTCACTTGATATCCACCCCAACTTTGTCCTTGAATACCAATTTTATCTGGATTTACCCATGCGTTTTGTTTCAAAAAATCTACCCCCGAATTGATATATTCTTCGGCGGCTTTTCCTGGAAATCCATCTGTATAGCTAATATCAGGTGTAAATACTAAATACCCATTACTCACAAAATAAGAAATATTTAAGCGAGAAGGAGTAGGTGCTGGTGCTTCATAGCGATGTAAATTATCTGATAATTTTTCATAGAAATAAACTAGCATTGGGTATTGTTTTGTTTCATCAAAGTCTTCTGGTTTAACTAAAACACCTGTTGCCTCATATCCATTAGGGGTTGTCCAATGAATCAATTCATTGGTTCCCCAATTGTAGTTTTGTTGTTGAGGATTAAGGTGACTCAAACGGGTAGTTTGATCCAATCTTTCTCCAACATATAAATCATTCGATTGAACAAAATTCCCCTTGGTAAAGGCATATACCGTTGCATCTTTTGCTTTTATAAGGGATGAGAATCCTCCATAAGGTTCTAGTAAAATCTTCTTTGGATCTTCCAATGTTTTTAAATTCACACTAAAATATCCCGCCTCTTTTGTTGCATTGTCAAATACAGTTGCTATTACTGTTTCATTTTTATCGAACGCTTTCTTCTCCTCATCGAACTGAATCAAATCAAAAGTAAGGTTGTGTTTACGTCCATAGCCATTTGTAATCCTTTTAGGAGCTTTATTACCTTTCAAATAAAACGCCCAAATATCATAACGATCCCCTATTAAAACGGATTCATCCTTATCCGTCCAGCCTTTTATCCCATAAGAGGATGGTAAATCTGGCATATCAAATTCTTCTTCTGCAAAAGATACATTTAACCCTTTGTTTAATTGTTTGGTTACTCCCGTTTTTATCTCATATACGTACCAATTGCCCTCTTGACTATTGTAATACACCACGGCTGTTCCTTTAGGTGAAACAGAAGCTCTACCAGGTAAATCTTTGATTATTTCTTTGCGCACACCTGTATTTACATCTACGATAAAGTAAGAACTAACCCCTGCTATATCCCATTGTTTTTCTACACGTCTTCCATAGTCAGACATTTGAAAAACAAAGGAAGCATTTCCTTCATCAACCAGAGACGTAGCATTACTTGTTTCATTTGCTAAAGCAACGATACGATTCATTTGTGTCAAATCCATCGTTGCTAGGTAAGACTTTTTTAAATCTTTTTCTAAATTAACTAATTGTTGGGGTTGTAAATAATCTTCTTTATAATGCCAAACATCTACTAAGGCATGATCATCTGCAACAAGTGTAGTGTCTTTAGGAATGGACTGAGGCGCAATACCAAAATATAGTCTTTTTCCATTTTTACTGAATTGGGAAGCGTAATTTTCTGAAATCACCCAATCCGAAGGCATTCCTTTTACTTCTTTGGTAAGCAAAATTTTTGCTTGTTTTGGCAATTGTGTATAGTAAATTATATAGTTTTTAACTAAAGCTTTCTCCTCGTCAGCTGTATAGGTAAAAACTAACTGTTTCCCCTCCTGATCAAAACTAAATTGAGAAAATTTGCCTTCTCCTTGAAATAGGGTTGCTAGTTTTGCTGTTTTTAAATCAATGGCATAAACACCATAGGTTTGATCTGCTGATTTTGGCTCAGAAATGGCAGCTAGAGAATCAGTGGCTACTTCAACCGAATCTTTAGATTCAACCTTCTTTTTTTCTGGATTAGCTGTTGCGTACACTAAATAGTTGCCTTTTTCATCAAAGTAGTATTCAGTAACATTTGCTATCCTTTTTTCTACCGCCGTTTCTAAGTTAAGCAAAACGAGTTCTAGCGGTTCATTTTTATCCGATTTCTTCGTTAGTTTCGCCTTTTTTCCTTGAGTAGTATCTATTTCTTTTTCTAATAAATAAGCAATTGTACTCGCTCCTTTACTCGGTAATTTGAAAGACTTCACCTGTGGGATTTTAGTCATTTCTTGGGTTAGTAGATTGTATATTCCCAAAGAATCTTTGGCAATTTCATCGGCTTTCTTTTTCTTGTTTTTCACCGCTTTCAACTCTTTGTAAAAAGGTCGAATAGCAAAAACGATATACTTTGAATCAGCAGTAAATAGGGCGTTCTCTCCTCGTTCAACTAGTTGATCCTTCTTTTTATTTCCTAAATTAATAACTAATTTCTTATCTCCTTCTTGCTGGGCAATTTGATAGGCAATGGTTTTACCATCCTTGGAAAATTGTTTCATTGCAATGCTTTCCCAACTATCATATACGGTATGATCTAAAGGTTTTTTTTGTCCATATCCTAAAGTAACGGTCAATAGTAAAATACCGATACTTAAGGAATAGATTTTATTCGTTCGAATCATGTTATACGTGTAAATGTTTGTTATTATTTGTTATTTCGATAGGTACAAGATATTCCATTAGGAAAGATATAACAAGTGCATTAACACCTCAGCGGTATCTATTTATTATTTATTTTCTAGATACTCAATGATTTAACGTTTTTTATAATTTTACGTTTAACTCTAAATAAAGATTACAAATAAAAAAAGGACAGTAATAAACTACTGTCCTTTTAATTTCTATGAAATTATATCGTTTTTTTGCTATTTAGGATTTCAAATCCTGAATAAAAGCTTCTACGTCTGTATCAAATGTAGGTTCTTGTATCAATTCCAAGGCTAATGTTGTCATTTTTTTAAAGTGAACTTTGGTATAACTTCTACCAAAACTCATCTTACAAAAATCGCCTACTATACCAAAAACGCCATTTATTTCCTCTTCTGTTACCGCTTTCTTATCTGCATACCTACCTCTTAGTACAGCTGCACTAACAAAAGCTCCTATTTTCACCACCAAATCCGTATTTAAGGCTCCTTTTTGATCTGCTAAATACAATAATTCATCTAGGTTATGATGAATTAAGGTTTTTATATCTACACTCATTTTTCTACGTTAAAAATACAAAGTTAAAAAACAATCTGCACAATTCCTTGCAATAAAAAAAGCTTCTACCCAAAAGTAGAAGCTTTATATAGTATAAAATCAATTTACATTTTTTTGAAATATAGATATACTTTTTCATCTTTCACTCTTGAGTAATCAGATAAACGATCTTCTACACGTAAATAATCTGCTTGAAAACCAATTTCTAAATTTCCACTATAATGCTCTTTTCTTTTTCTAAGATAAATAGTTTTCTTTTTAGGTTTTCCATGTTCATCTAATACCGGTTTTCCATCAGCACCTAGTTCATCTATTACTTTTGACTCTAAATAGTCATCCGTAACAAGTACCTTTAGCTTATCCGGAGATAATAAATTCATACCACGAACAATTCTTGGAAATTCAAAAATACTTCTACATTCTCTTTTATCATCAACTACTCTGTATCCGTAATTATTATAAGATAAGGAATCCAAAACAACACCAGTTCTATGAACAACTAAATAGTCTTTTTGTTTACATTCATTTGACGCAGGTACTAAACCAACTTTTCTATCTCCGATTTTATTTCCGACATAGGCATATTTACCTGTAACTAATTCATCTAAATTAGCTAATTCAGTATAGGGTTGAGAAAAAATAGGGTCATTAGATGAAGATGAGTTATCATCACTAGAGCAAGCAGCTATAGTAATAGCGCCGAATAGCATAACTAGTATCTTTTTCATTTTGGTTTTATTTTAGTATTTAAGAAAACAAATATATCATTTTTTGTATCACCATAAATAAAAAAGAGTCTAAATAGACTTTAGACTCTTTTTTTTAACATATATTCTCTTAAACTATACGTGTAGAGCACGATTTTCTGTTGCTGCTAAAGCAGCTTCTTTAATCGCTTCTGCAAAAGTTGGATGCGCATGCGACATTCTTGAAATATCTTCCGCTGAAGCTCTAAATTCCATAGCAGTAACTGCTTCTGCAATAAGATCAGCTGCACGGGCACCTACCATGTGAATGCCCAAAACCTCATCTGTCGTTTGATCTGCGATAATTTTCACAAATCCATCCAAATCACCACTAGCACGAGAACGTCCTAAAGCTCTGAATGGAAAACTACCTACTTTATAGGCAACTCCTTCTGCTTTTAATTGTTCTTCTGTTTTTCCAACTGCAGCAACTTCTGGCCATGTATATACAACACCAGGAATTAAATTATAGTTGATATGAGGTCTTTGTCCTGCTAAAAATTCAGCTACTAACACCCCTTCTTCTTCTGCTTTATGTGCAAGCATAGCTCCACGAACTACATCTCCGATTGCATAAATATTAGAAGCTGTTGTTTGTAAATGGTCATTTACCTCTACTTGTCCTCTTTCTGTAAGTTTTACTCCCGCTTTATCTGCATTTAAACCGTCTGTATAAGGACGACGACCTACAGCTACTAAAGTATAATCTCCTTCTAAAGTAATAATTTCTCCTTTTTTATCTTCTGCTGAAACTTTCACTACATCCCCTTCACGTACAACACCTTGTACTTTGTGTGAAGTATAGAATTTCATGCCTTGTTTCTTTAATACCTTTGTCAATTCTTTCGAAACAGCACCATCCATCGTTGGTAAAATACGATCTGCAAATTCAACAACAGACACCTGAGCACCTAATCTCAAGTAAACCTGTCCTAATTCTAAGCCAATTACTCCACCTCCAATAATAATCAAATGTTTTGGAACTTCTGGAAGTTTTAAGGCCTCTGTAGAAGTAATAACACGCTCTTTATCCAATTGAATAAATGGCAAAGTGGTTGGTTTAGAACCCGTCGCAATAATTGTGTATTTTGCTTCAATTTGTTCTACTGAACCATCCTTTTTTGTAACATGAATTGTAGTTGCATTTTCAAATGACCCCACTCCTTCATATACTGTAATTTTGTTCTTATCCATTAAGAACTTAACGCCTGAACAAGTTTGATCTACAACGGTTTGCTTGCGCTCAATCATTTTTGCTAAATCCACTTTTACATCACCCGCTACTTCAATACCGTGCTCTCCAAAGTGTTTCATTTCTTCAACAAAGTGAGAAGATGCTAATAATGCTTTTGATGGAATACACCCTACATTTAAGCAAGTTCCTCCAAGTGTAGCATATTTTTCTACGATTGCAGTTTTAAAACCTAATTGAGCACAACGGATTGCAGCTACATATCCACCAGGTCCTGAACCAATTACAACTACGTCAAATGAATTCATATTTTTTTAACTTTTTGATGTTTATTTACGATGTACAAATGTACGGTTTTCTAAAATAACTCTTCCTAATATAACGATTTTATCTTAACAGATTACGTTTAAACTCTTAGGCACAACTTCGATGATAAAATGATTGGTATTAAATTCATAATACTCTCCATCAATTTGTACACCTTGACGCTGACTATTTTTTATTTCAACCTCAATTTTAGCGGTTTGCACATAATCCGTTTGTCGAAACTTTTCTGTTTTTTTTAATAGCACGTATAACCCAAAGGTCAATTGTTTAAAGATTCCTATTTTTGGAACCATTAAATAATCCAATAGGCCATCGGTCAAACTTGCTTTGGGTGTTAAACTCATATTATACCCCATTTCATTAGAATTAGAAATAAACAACAACAGAGGATTTACTTCTCTTGTATTTCCATTATACGTAACGTACATCTGTTTTGCTTTATATTGCTGAGCAGAATTCAAAGCTGCTCGGATATAAGCGCCCAATTTACGTTTACCTGATTTTTCATATTGTTCGATAATGGTTGCGTCAATACCAAAGCCCATATTACTAAAGAAATATTCGCCATTCAAAGACCCTACATCCATAGCAACTACGGTTTGTTTTCTAATTAATTCTAAAGCTTTGTCAATATTTTTTGGAATAGATAAGTTAGACGCTAAGCCATTGCCTGAGCCCACAGGTACAACCCCGAAGAGAACCTCTTTGTTTACCAATGCCGTTGCTACTTCATGAATAGTACCATCTCCTCCGCAAGCAACAATAATATCTGCCTTTTGCTCCAACGCCAACTTTGTTAGCTCAATGGCATGTCTTTTACGCTTTGTTAAATGAACGTAAACCTCGTATTTCTCACTGGGGAAAAAGGTTTTGATATGCGCTTCCGTAATATTGTGCTTACCTTTTCCTGAAATAGGATTTACTATAAAATGAATGTGAGTCATAGAACGACAATTAGGGGGTTTAACAACTGCTAAACCAATGAATTTCTATTTTTAGTATAACAAAAAAGTCAACTTGAGTTGACTTTTTATAGGGTTGGGCCTTCCCATTCTATAATACCTCCTACTAAATTAAAAGTATGTTCAAAACCAAGTTGATTCATCAATAAACACGCTTGATTACTTCTACCTCCAGCTTTGCAATAGATATAGTAATTCTTAGACTTGTCTAATTGCTCTACAGCATCTAAAAATCCTTGTCCTTTATAAATATCGATGTTAATTGCATTTGGAATTGCTACTTCTTCCACCTCTTCATCTGTGCGAACATCTAAAATAACAGCATTCGTATCTTCTTGATATTGTGCCCACCATTGTTCTTGTCTTAAATCCATTTTTTCAATTCTTAGAATAGCTTCAAAGATAAAGTTATTTTGTATTTTATCCCTTATTTCACTTTAAAAAATGACTTTTAGTTGGATTTATTGTTTTTCTTTGTTCTATAAAACTCAAGAACCAATTTATGTCATCACATCATATCGTTCGCGATGATCAAGAACCTGCATTAATTATTGCTAATGGTGCGGCTTGCAGTCAAGATTTAATGAATCAATTATTAGAATGGTCTCCTTTTATTGTTGTTTTGGATGAAGCAATAGAAAGAGTCATCGCCTTAAATATTAAAGTAGATGTTCTTATTGGGGATTTTGACAGAGCATTTGATCCTAACGTATATTTAGAAAAACAGTATCCCTTAGAAATTATACACTGTACCGATCAAGAATCAACAGATTTAGAAAAGGCACTTGATTTTCTTCTGCAAAAAGGAATTAAAGCAGCCAATGTAATTTGGGCAACTGGCAAAAGAGCGGATCATACGTTTACCAATATTACGACGCTTGTAAAATATCGGGATTCCATGAAAATTGTTTTATTGGATGATTACTCAAAAATCTTTAGACTGCCCAATACGTATAAAAAATGGTACACAAAAGATACTATTATATCCTTAATTCCCATTGGAAAAGCCATAGAAATTACAACCTCGAATTTAAATTATCCTTTGTTTAAAGAAGATTTAGAATTAGGCGTTCGAACAGGATCTAGCAATAGTGTAGCTGAAGATGGTATCGTAAGTATTACCTATAAAGAAGGCGATTTACTACTGATGGAATGCACTGATTAAAGGACTATGTATACTTTTACTATAGTATTTTATCTAAAACGAAAAAGGGTGCTCTAAAAGAACACCCTTCAATATAAACGAAACTTTACTTTTATTATTTACCTAAGAAAATTTGGAAACCTAATGAAAGGCCTAATCCATTTTGAGCAGTAGCATTTGCTTGGTTTGACTTACTATAATTGTATCCTACAATGGCTTCTAGAGCAACGTTACGACTTACGAAGTGTGAATAACCTGCATTAACAGCAAAGGCAAATGAAGTATCACTTGTAGCTCCATCCGTACCAGAAATTCCTACACCTCCTTGTCCAAAGAAGCGCCCTGTTTCACTTGCTCCCTCAGGAAAGTAGTATCGAGCAAAAGGCATTACTTTGTAATTCCAATCGTTCTTAGTTCCTTTGTGCGTTGTTAATCCAGTACCCAATTCTAATCCAATTGCAATACCATCCGAAATAAAGTACCCTGCTCTTGGAGAAAAGTTAATATTAAAACTTTTATCCTCAAAACTGTATCCTGTAGAACCGATAGCTCCTCCAACAATCCAGTTTCCTTTTTTAATTGGTGTTGTTCCAACTTTTTCCGATAACTTTGGTGTTTCCACTAATTTACCACTCTGTGCGTTTGCTATTGTCATACTTCCTAACAATAGCGCTGTAATCAATGTAGTCTTTTTCATAGTTTTTGCTTTTTAATTATACCTATTCTTTCAACCATCTTTTCAATATTTTGCTAAAAAGGCTCGTTTTAAATCCAACAAGCTTTTATTGCTATTGATAAGACCATTAATTAAATATTTTCTAACTTCTTCTATCTCTGTATGTGTGATATATTTATACCAATCCTCGGAAAGAAGAACTTTTTTAATTTCCACGATACGTTTCGCTGTATCTTTCGCATTTCTGCGAAACGCATTGCTATCCTTTAGACTTGCAAAATGTTCAAAAGTCACTTTTTTTTGCAAAAAATTAACACTTATGACATAGTTGTTTTCTTTTTCATCATTGGGATAAAAACTTGACCATGAAGCATATCCAACATAATAACCTTGGCTTTCTTTGTTGTCAGAAATTAATTTCCATCTACAATTTGCAACTCTTCCCCAATGATTTGAATACCTAAAAATTCCCTGATCAGAAAAAAAATAACGGCTTCCTTTTTCACTTTGGTAATTCGGTTTTTTCTCCTTAATACTTTCTATTGAAACTTCTTTCCATTCACAATAGGTATGTTTAAAAAAATTGGTTGCGTTATATTTCTTCATTTATAAATTCAAATCTTCCTTTTGTGTTAACACAATAATATCCTTCTGTAGCATCTTTTCTTTAGCGTCTTCCAGCCCTTCCTTTGTGATGGGCCTTGTAGCAAAATCTAAAAAATACGTTTTAAATCCTGCCTTTTTTGCATCTACAGCTGTATAGTATACACAAAATTCGGCTGCTAATCCACATACATATACTTCAGATACTCCTTTGTCTTTTAAATAACCTAAAAGTCCAGTTGTATTTATTTTATTATTATCATAAAACCCACTATAGGAATCAATTTCCTCCTCCATCCCTTTTCTAAATACGGCTGCTACTGCGGTATTAGTCCATGCTTTACTAAATTCAGCTCCTGCTGTTCCTTGTATACAGTGATCGGGCCATAGTACTTGCGAAATCCCATTCAATTCAATCACATCATACACCTTTTTATGAACATGTTGAGAAGCAAAACTCTGATGATTCAAAGGATGCCAATCTTGTGTTGCAATAATCAAATCAAAATTTAGTTGTATCTCATTAATAAGCGGAATAATATCATCTCCATTTTGAACCGCCAAAGCTCCACCAGGCAAAAAATCATATTGTAAATCAACGACTAATAAAGCTCTCATAAGTTACTAATTTTATTTGAAAAACATAAAAAAAAACATAAAAAATTTTGTATTTCTATTATTTTTCAAATTCTTTTAACGTATTAACGATGATTGAAACACAATCTAATAGTTGTTCTTCATTCATTACTAAAGGTGGAGCAAATCGAATAATATTTCCATGTGTTGGTTTTGCCAATAGCCCATTATCTCTCAATTTTAAACAGATATTCCAAGCTGTATCACTTTCTTCTGTATCGTTAATTAAAATGGCATTTAGCAACCCTTTTCCTCTTACTAAATTACAGATAGAACTTGTTTCAATATACTTAGTTAATTCTTCTCTGAATAAATTCCCCAAATGGGCTGCATTATCGGCTAATTTTTCATCCAATACAACATCTAAGGCTGCAATAGCAATTGCTGCTGCCATAGGATTTCCACCAAATGTAGATCCATGTTGTCCTGGTTTAATTACATCCATAATTTCATTATCTGCTAATACAGCCGAAATAGGATAGGCTCCTCCAGATAAGGCTTTTCCTAATACTAGTATATCTGCTTTTACATTTTCATGTTGAATAGCTAACATTTTTCCTGTTCTCGCAATTCCTGTTTGTACTTCATCCGCAATAAATAAAACATTGTGTTGTTCACACAATAGCTTTGCTTCAGCTAGATACCCCGTTTGCGGTACATATACGCCTGCTTCTCCTTGAATAGGTTCTACTAAGAACCCTGCAATCGTTGCGCTATCTTTTTCTAAGGCTGCTCTAAGGGCATCAATATTATCGTAAGCTACACGAATAAATCCTTCCGTATAAGGTCCATAGTTTTTTCTGGCTTCTTCATCATTAGAAAAAGAAATAATAGTAGTCGTTCTTCCGTGGAAGTTATTCTCACAAACAATAATTTTTGCTTGATTTTCTGCGATTCCCTTTTTTTCATAGGCCCATTTACGACAAATTTTCAAAGCAGTTTCTACTGCTTCGGCCCCCGAATTCATGGGTAATACTTTATCAAAACCCATTAACTCCGTAATTTTCTTTTCATATAACCCCAATTGATCGTTATAAAAAGCACGAGAAGTCAACATTAAAGTATTGGCTTGATTCATCATAGCTTCAACAATCTTCGGGTGACAATGTCCCTGATTTACTGCTGAATAGGCAGATAAAAAGTCATAGTATTTTTTACCTTCAACATCCCAAACATATACCCCTTCTCCTTTTGTTAATACTACTGGTAATGGGTGATAGTTATGGGCTCCATATTGATTTTCTAAAGCTATTGCTTGCTCTGAAGTTAATTTTGCTGACATGGTGTTATCTGTTTTTAATTTATCTGCAATTTACTGCTTTTTCTATAAATAATACCATAAATACATTTTGGATGTGCATGAAATCCTATGCAAAATAAAGGAAATGAAAGCTTTATACTTTCTTTAATTTTCAAAAAATAGATGATAAAAAATAGAACTAATAACTCAATCCATTTTATTCTAACCTTTTTCTAAGGATTATTTCAATCTATTGCAAAATTTATAAAAACCCTTAGCAATAAAAAAAGTGGTCAAAATTTCTTTTGACCACTTTTTTTATTATAGTTACTTAACGCTTTAATTGTTTTTCTATTTCAATCCATTTGGTTGGATCCTCTTTAATTTCTAAATAATAATCATATAACATACGAGTTAATTTCACTTCAACGCGTTGTCCAAGCACCTCATTTAAAGTAAAATAACCGTGGAATTGTCCCTCTTTTTTAATAATAGGAGGTTTTTCTGCATGGGCATTCCAGGGTGACAAATTACTTGTATCATCACCATATAATCCATACTTATTCCAGATTGATTTTTTATTGTACTCATTTCCATAGATTCCAGATGAATTCCAAACCGAATTTTTATTTTCTGAAGGACAATTTAAGCATCCTAAATACTCTGGAACTTTGTCATTACTATAAATTTCTAGAATTTGTGCTTGTAAACTAAAGGAAATAAGACAAAATAAAACTACTAGTACAGGGGCATTCTTTCTCATTCTTTTTTTATTTTCACAATTCGCAAAATACAACTTATTTTAAACATTTGCATCATTTGTCTTTAGGTTATATGTTAATTTACATGCATATAAAACGGTTATTCGATTTGAGCACTTTCGATTTTCTCTTCTAATCAAATTGTTTTTTGCTTTCTATTCATTTCTGCTCTATTTTTAGTTTATTTTATGCTTCTAAAAAACAAAAAAGATAAATTTTCTTCAAGGATAAAAAAATTATATTAATTCTATTTATAGAACTGTATACCTTTAAATTTGTAAGGCGCTAAGGGCATACAATTCGATCATCAATTATTTAAATTAGAAACGCAATGCAAACGGAACGACTGCTAATTACGAAACTAAATCATCAAGACAATGCTTTTATTATTGAACTAGTTAATGCGCCAGGTTGGCTTAAATTCATCGGAAATAGAAATATTTACGACACGTTAGATGCGCAGTATTATATTCAAAATATACTAGACAATCCGCGATCTACTTTTTGGGTTGTCAAGCTCAAAACGACCCAGGAATCCATTGGTGTAATTTCTCTCATTAAAAGAGATTATTTGGCCTTTCACGATATTGGTTTTGCTTTTTTACCTACCTTTAGTAGATTAGGCTATGCATATGAAGCAACAAAGTATATGTTAGCCGTGTTTAAAAAAGAAAAAAAACATCCAATTCTTTATGGAACTACGCTACCTGACAACAAAAATTCAATCCAATTATTGATGCGCTTAGGTTTTACTTTTGAAAAATTAATCGAGGTGGAAGAAGAGTCTTTAAATTTATACCAATTAGCTCATGACGTTTAGTATTTGGTTACTAGCTAAAAATAGGACTACCTTTAACTATTCAGTTCTATCTAAATGTTACACGTTATGAAATGTCCTTTATGTCAAGGTGATTTAACGCATAAAGTTGATCCTTACTACTACCATTGTGAGGTTTGTTTTGCCTATGTAAAGGATAGACTTTACTATTTTTCGCAAAAAAAAGAAAAACAACACTATGAATTTCACATCAATGACATCAATGACCTAGGCTATCAAAAATTCACCTCTCCACTAACAAATGAAATTCTCGCTCGCATTTCACCAGATACTTTGGGGTTAGATTTTGGATGTGGTACAGGTCCTGTCATTACCAAACAATTAGTAGATCAAGGGTATAAAATCAACTTATACGATCCTTATTTCTATCCCGATTTATCTTACAAAAATTATTCTTATGACTATATTTTTAGCTGCGAAGTATTTGAACATTTTTATCATCCAGCAGTAGAAATTGCTCAATTAAAACAACTTCTTAAGCCCAAAGGGTTATTACTTATTATGACTCATCTCTATGAAAATCAAACTTCTTTTGATACTTGGTATTATAGAAAAGATGAAACCCATGTTTTTATTTATACAGCTCAAACTTTTGAATATATTGCACAACAATACAAATTCAAGATTCTTAGCTGTACCGAACGATGTATTGTATTAGAATCTCTTGATTCACATTAGAAGAAGGATTTATATTGACAAAAAAGGATTAGCTGAAAATTCAGCTAATCCTTTTTTGAAAAAATCACACTAATATAGGTTGTAAACTTATTTACTTATTCACAATAATAAACTCACTTCGTCTATTGACTTGGTGTTCTTGGTCTGTACAACGCACACCATTGCTACAAGCATTGAGTAATTGACTCTCGCCATAGCCTTTGCCTGTTAAGCGACTTGCATCAATCCCTTGACGTATCATCCATTGAACCGTCGATTGAGCGCGACGTTCGGATAAACGCAGGTTATACGCGTCATTTCCACGACTATCGGTATGCGAGCGAATAGCCAGTTTTAATTCTGGATATTGCAACATCACCTCTACCACCTTCATCAATTCAATCTGCGCATCTGCTCGGATCTCAGATTTATCAAAATCAAAGTAAATGGGCGATAATTTTAGTTTTTTAAACAAATCATCCCCTGTCTCTATTTTTGTATTCGCTGATTCCAATTCAATATCGATGCGAATTTGAGCTTTTCTATCAGTCTCTACCACAAACTCTTGGGTTAGATACCCCTCTTTACTCACCCGAATGCGATATTTTTGACCACATAATAACTTGTTTGAGCGATAATATCCTTGATTATCTGCATAAACAACATCAATTTGTTGCTGCATGCGATCAAAGACAATTATTTCTACTTTGGAAATAGCGAATTGACTGTCTTTATCGGAAATTAAACCATCGATAATTTGAATACACGGTTTTTCTACAAATAGGTAGATATCATCTCCTCCTTGTCCACTAACTCTATTGGAAGTAAAAAAGCCTTTTTGGGTTGCATCGTCTAGATAGAATCCAAAATCGTCAAAACGACTGTTGATATCTGGACCTAAGTTAATGGCTATACCTAAACTGCCATCCGAGTTAATCTTGGATTTATACAAGTCTAAACCTCCAAAACCTGGATGTCCATCCGTAGAAAAATAAAGCATATAACTACTTGAAATAAAGGGAAAAGTTTCACGACCTGAAGTATTGATTTTTTCTCCTAAATTTTCTATAGATCCAAATTCTCCCATATCATAAAGAGGTACTCGGAATAAATCCAATTGATCTAAACCTCCTTGGCGATCAGAAGCAAAATACATCCACTTTTCATCTGGTGTCAAAGCCGGATGAGCTGTATTGTACCCTTCTAAATTAAAAGGCAACTCTTCTACACTACCCCAACGTCCATCTTCTTGCATATGCGCTTTGTAAATCTTCAATAAAGAAGGCTCATTTTGGTCGTACTTGGCTCGCTTTCCATTACGAGTTCTATTATTACGAGTTCTATCATTACTAGTAAAATACATTGTGTTGCCATCTTTGGTAAAAATAGCAGTTCCCATATTGAGCTCTTTGGAAGCGATTTCTTTAGCAAATAAAACAGGCTCCTCTAATGTGCCATCTTCTAAAATAGTCGAGGCATACAATTTGGCATAGTACTCATTGGTCCAATTGTGGCGTTTATTTATCATTTGATGATTCTCTCGAGAAGAGGTAAATATCAATTGATTTTGTAAAATAGTAGCTCCATAATCTGAATAGGGACTGTTGACTCCCAAATTGATTAAAGAAAAACTAGACGTTGCTTGTGTAGCTTGACTAATTTCATCACTTGTTAAAAATAAACGAAAACGTGAATCTGCTATTTCTATTTCGCCAAAGCGCTTTAAGATTTCATCAGCTTGTTGGGGTTGTCCAACAGCCTTGAGCGTTTGACCAAAACGATAATAATATTCTGAATTTAGCAAGTTTAAATCTTTGCCTTCATATGAGCCATTAAACAGTTGATCATACCATTTATAAGCATCAGTGAATTTCCCATTAAAATAATAGGAATCCCCGAGTTTACTCAAGATAGAGGTATTAACATACCCCTTTTCAGCCATGCTTTCATAAACCTTAATCGCTTCTACATAGGCATAGGTATCAAATTCGCGATCCGCCTTTCTCTCTTTTCTGGTTTGTCCAAAGCTAATTACGCTAAAGAACAAGGCTAATAGCAACATACTATTGCCAAAATGGTGTCTAATCATACTTATGCGTTTTAGAAAAATCGGGGGGCGACTTTTTTCTTGTTGTTA
>NZ_CBCPHW010000015.1:0-118090 GCF_965118575.1 Myroides odoratus
TCAAATAATAAATATTAATAAAGCTGCTTAACTAATTGTCCGAATTTCATTAGGATATCCATCTATCTCTTTTTTTAATATACGCTCTTACTAATAAAAACAATACTTTATTTTAAAGACTAAGAGTAGGGGAGATTGAGCCTATTTTTGAAGTAGAAATAGCCCTAATATCACTTTTATTGTATAACTATTTTTTCAACTTAATTGATTCGTAAAGTATAATAGTAAAAATTGTTAAAAATCAATATTTTTAAACAAAATAGTAAAGATAAAAAGGTATATGAGATAGTATGTAAAAGTATCCGAAAAATAAAAGCGTACAAATCCGAGCATAAAAAAAAGCCTAACTATTTGATTATCAATAGTTAGGCTTTTTTATCTGTGGAGTCGCCGACAGCACTCTAATAATATTTAAACATTTCTTTTAAGAGATCCTGAATCAACATAAATTATTTATTATAAACAACTTAGGTGTTTGATTATTTTGATAAAGCATCTCGTTTTTTCTCGTTTATTCTTAGGTAGTTTTGTGAAACTATACAAAAGCTATACAAATTTGTATCTTTGTTATTACTAAAAAAAAAACATGATATGGCAACTGTTAGCTTTCTATTCCGAACAACAAAAGACAAGGCAAAGTTAAAGCTTAGATTCTTTTTTAGAAAAGATAATGTGAATTCTTTTTTAGAAAAGATAATGTGAATTCTTTTATAGAAACGAATACTAATATTTTGGTTACTCGTGAGTACTGGGAGAAATATCACAATGCTATTCGTGTAAAGGATATTGTATATAGAAATATGCAAAATGATATCCATAATGAAATAAACGCTATAGAAAATTTTGTTCTTGAAAAAGCTGAGGGTAAAGATGTTTCATTCTATGATAAGAATTGGCTGAATGAAATTATTGATCAGTTTTACAATCCCAATAATGCTGTTGAAACTGGAGAGGGTGCGAAAGTCGAAAAAGTTTCTGAAGTATTGTTGGATTGGTTTGATATTTATAAGGTGGACCGAAAGAGAAATACTTCAGATGCTACCATTCGAAAAGTAAATGTGATAAAGCAGCTTGTTGATCGATACCAAAAAGATAAGAGGAGGAAGCTTCTGGTTAAAGATGTCGATGTCAAATTTTGCACCAAGTTTGAAGAATATTGCTATGAAAACGGGTATTCAACAAACACCATATCAAGAACTATTGTATTTATTAAGACAATTTGCAACCATGCTAAGGCGAATGGCGTGGTAGTGAGTCAAACATTTGACTTGGTTAAAACCAAACGAGAAAAAGTAAAGAGCATTTATCTTAATGAAAAAGACATTCTTAAAATTGAAAAATTAGAGGATTTATCAGAAACTTTAGACAATGCACGTGACTGGTTATTAATATCGTGTTATACAGGCCAAAGAGTGTCTGATTTCATGCGTTTTGAAAAAGATATGATAAAGTATCATACAAATAAAAAAGGCGAGCTAAAAGCAATTCTTGAGTTTATGCAGCAAAAAACAAGTAAGCTTATGAGTATTCCACTTTCCTCAAAAGTGCTAGATATCTTGGATAAACGAGAGGGGGAATTTCCGCGTGCTATCTCTGATCAAAAATATAACGATTTCATTAAAAAAGTTTGTGAAAAAGCGGAACTTAATGAACGGGTAGAAGGAACCAGGAAAGTTGAGATTACTAAGAAGGTTTGGCGTAATAAAAAGGGAATCTTTAAAAAATGGGAAATTGTTAGTTCACATATTGGCCGTCGCTCTTTTGCAACAAATAACTATGGTAAAATTCCAACTGTTTTCTTAATGAATATGACTGGGCATAGTACTGAGAAAATGTTCTTAACCTATATAGGGAAAGGCTCCAAAGACATTGCAATGGAGCTTAGTGAGTATTTTGATTAAAGAAAAGTACTTGTATAATACTTTTTCTATTTAGCTTTTGAATTTTGGATATTATCTAGTATTGATAATGTGTTTGAGAATATAGTATCAATGTTGCCTAATGTGAATGATTTTTGATGGAACATATCAGTAGACTCTTTAAACTTTTTAAAATTAATATATAATAAAAAGCCATTGTCTGGAGTAATATTTATATTTCTTGTTAAAAATTCATTTAAATCGATTAATACCCTTTCTGTAATATTAGTAAGGTCTTTAATGTGTTGGTCTCCAAATTGTTGATTTTTTTGATTGTAGTCATGATGTAGTTCTAGTATTTTAGCTAAATTATCTATTATTGAATAAATCGATTTATGAATAATGTATGTGTCTATAGAATTATTTTTATTGGTAATAAAGTAAATTATTACTAAATCTCTATTTTTATAAGTATCTCTAATAATAGAAGCTGTTTTTGAAAAGAAATATTTGTTCTGAAATGCAGATATTTTTTTGCTTACTTTTTGATTTTCAAGTAAATTTTCTTCTATTTTAGATTTAGTTTTTTCAACGTCTTTTGAAATTGTTTCTATTTTAGTAGTTGATTCTTTTAATTTCTCAATATCATCATCAACTCTTTTAAATGAAAAAACAGCTCCCAGTGCAATTAATACAGTGAAAAACGTAATAATGATGGTTATAGAAGTATTGAAACTGTTTAATACTAGATTGTCTTTAAAATTAGATACAAATATAGCGTCATTAAGTTCGGGAATATTCTGCTCTGAAAGATCCTCCACATTTTTTTTAATAGCTGCTACTTCTGTCTTTGTATGATAAATTTGCGTTACTAAATAAATATTTATTGCAACTGATAAAAAAAGGATCATTCCTATTTTGTAGTTTTTTAAAAATTGAGTCATGATTTTATTAAATATATTTTATTAACTCTTCTTTAATTACATTATACTGTTCCTGTGTAATAACTTCTAAATCTAATAGTTCTTTGCTTTCCTTTAGTTTATCAATCGCTTGTTGACGAGTTAAAGTTCCTTTTGGATTAATAATTTCGCCAGCTTCAAGTGCGTTTTCATAATCAACATCTACTGTTAGTAATCCGTATCCCTTAAAGCTAATCCAAATAGTAAAACCTGATTTTTCTTTGCCGTAAGATTTGATTTTATGAATAGTAAAAGGTTTTCCTCCATGGGTAGCATGCATTCTTCCCCCGCCTTGAGAAATGTATCTGAATCCGTCAGGATCCATTGCTTTTCCAATCATTAGGCTATCGCCGACTTTAATGATATCTCCATTTTTGGATTTATATTCTGTAAATGATTGATTGTTTTGGGATAATTTATTATACTCAGCGGTTTGAGCAACGGAAATACATGCTACGAACAATGTTAATATGGTTAATATTTTTTTCATTTTAGTAAGACAATTTAGTTGATTGCTATCTTGTTGTTTTTAAAAACTAGATAGTTAGTCGTAAAGTAAATCATGTAAATCCGCAGGGATATTGTTCCTTTTGTTTAAAGGAATTGGAAAATACCCAATTTCCTCAATTTTAGTAGGGGGTAATGCGGTTACTTTGACAAATATTAATTTACCTATTGGTTTGTCATTATTGATTAATGAAACACCTAATAGACTATTGTAAATTTTTAAAATTGAATCTGTTGGTTGTCCTTTAGTTCTATCAAGATTAGCCATTAAAAATGTTGTTTCTTTGATGTTCTTTTTTATCGAATCGACATTTGAAGTAGTAATTTGATTGATTTGAAGTACTTCTATATTTAGTAATTCTCTATCAAATACTTTTAATTGACTATTCATGAAATCTTCAATAGTATTGTATTCTTCTTGAGTATACTCATCGTTTTTATGCTCTTTTTTACATGCAATAGTGATAAGCAAGAGGATTATTATTAGTAATAGTTTTTTCATCATTAATAAGGTGATTCAATTATCTTCTTCTATCTCTCATTACTTTGACAACGTTAAACAACTTGTCAATGTGAGATAAATTTAACACTTTATTTTCAAACATGGGGTTTAATGAGTGAATGGTGATATTTCCTGAGTCAACGTCATGATCAATGATGCGTTTGACGATAACACCTTCTTCCTGATCCACAATGACAAAATCCCATTGGTTGATATGTAGTTTACTTCTCCAATAGTCTTTCGATACGTTTCTACATACTAGGATATCTCCATCAAACAGAGATTCTTCCGGGTGTTCTTCGGAGATCATGCTATCGCCCGATACCTCAAAGCATACATACTCGCCTTTGGGCTCTTGTTCTTGGGTTAGTATAACGGGTACTGTTGGTAAGGTGTCCATATAATTTTCGTCAGCAAAACCACTAAGATAGCCAGCTTTCGCATATTGCGAAACTAATGGAACATATTTTACAATTCCTGCAGTTATTGGAATTGCTTCTTGCTTTTTCTCTTTGCCTTTAATCATTTCTCCTTCACCAGTAAGTAGCCATTTTTCGTCTATATCTGGATACGCCTTGAGTATTTGCTCTAATTTTGAGACGCCGATATCCTTCACTTTATCTAAAAAACCATTAGAAAGACCTGTTTCTTTATAAAATTTACTTTTATTTATTTCTTTTAACTCTATGATTTTCAGTATTCTATCTATAAGCATTTGAAAATATTTAGATTATTTACTAATTATTGTTTTTATATTTGAGTATATACTCTATATTTGTATTGTCAATACATATAATGAGAACTATTGTTAACGTGTATTGTCTTGACAAGACAACAGACAAAAGTACAATAATTATGCTAACAGATTGATAAATAGTAAAAATGATTCATATGATTATAATTTCACCTGTAAATGAGGATATGGCAAAAAAAGTAAATTCATTGAAGATACTCAATGAATTTGTGAGTAAAGGCTTTGTTGAGAGAAAGGCGTTTGTGCAAGTTGTTATGGATGAGTGTGCTGAATTAAGAAATTATGATGGTATGACGAAGCTTAACAACTTTTGGGCTCTGAGAGATTTTTCTCTCAATGATAAACTTGAACAAGTATTAGAAAATTTAAAACAATCATAGTTATGAGTGGAAAATTAATATTAGAAGGTATTACTACATCCGCATTTATTGAAATGATTGCAGATGTTGTGGTTGAAAAACTAAAATCAGCTAAGGAACAAGATGTCCTTATGACTCGTCATGAAGCAGCAAAGTATCTGAGAATTGGGTTATCTACTTTAAGTCGATGGACTAGTGAAGGTCGTGTTCCTAGTCATGGAATAGGAGGTAAGATTTATTACTATAAATCTGAGATAGAAAGTGCAATGGAAACTCTAAAGGTTTGAATTATGGTTTATCAAACTTTCGAGCAGTCCTGGCAAATATTTAGTAACAAGTTAATCCAACAAATCGATGAAGCATATATCAGAGATTCTAAAAAAAATACCTGCGGTGGCCATGATAGGGCAAAACTGCAAGGTGAAACAAACAACAGTTAATCCGGCTAAGTGTGAAGCAAAAACTAAAGCATGTCATCCAATGGATGTTTTCGCGGGAATTGAAAAATGTAGGAAATGCGGAAAAGGATTCTGATTGATGTTTTGTGGCCCGCGTTTTTGGGCGCGCTAATGGCGGTTTTGCTATTCAGTCTAACAATTTAAAATTACAACAAGGAGTAAGGTGATTGGTTCACAACCTCATAGACATTTAATTTTTTTGTATCCCTTCAGGTTCGAATCCTGGCTCCTTGGCTAAACTATTTTTTTAATCAAAACTATTTGTATGGAAGCAAAAATCTTTCAAGAAATTCCTTTAAAGGATCGGTTGCAGTATATAAGAGATAATGCTGCGGCTTCTGAAACAAAAACTTATCAGCGTCAGCTGGATAAGGAAGAAGTGATCAAACTTCAAAATGAGTATGCTCAAAAAGCAATTGAATTGAATATTGCAGAAGAGGAGCTTAAAAGACATCGCGAAGGTTTTAAAGCAGTGGCTAAGCCTTTGAAGGTTGAATTATCAACCTTGATGCAAGGAATTAGAACTTCATCTGAAGAAATTACGGAAGAGGTGTACCTATTGGCTGATATGGATGAGCAAATGATGGGTTATTATAATGCGGAGGGTGAATTGATTTACTCCCGTCCATTGCTTGCGAAAGAACGTCAGTTTTCAATTACAAGTTCAACAATGTCTAAAATTAGTTAAATATGAGTGATTTAAAATTAACCGTAGAAAACGGTGTTAACCAGTTAGAGATAAGAGAAGGAAAAGCAATTGACTTGCATACTGGTCGTGATGTTAGTGTTAGTGGAACTATTGTGGCAGTGTCTGAGTTCTTATCAAAAGAAAATATTAGTTCGAGTGCAATTTTAGATTCGCACATTGTTTTTTCTATTGATATGATGACAATTGGGCTTGTATATGGATTAACCGAAAGGCATCCGCATGAGGTTAGGGGATCCATTCAGTTGAATCCCGATTTAGAGAAATTCAAAATAAATTCAGGAAATAGTTATACAACTTTTGAGTTGGCTGATTTTATCAAAATGAATCGCCATTATTTTGAATCAAAACCTGTTGCTATGCAACTTGTTTCTGAGTTGAAAAACTTCAAAGCAAAGGTTGATAAAGAAATTGAGAATTCTTCTAATGATCGAGGTAATAGACGAATGTTGTTGAATCAAGTAATTGACTCTAATATCCCAGAGAGTTTTGTATTAGAATTACCCGTGTTTAAAGGTCAACCAAAGGCAAGAGTTATTGTTGAAATAAACATTAATGATGACTTTACTTGTGCGCTTATTTCGCCTGATTTGAAAGAATTTATTCTCTTAGAATCTGAGACCTTAATTAATCAGGAATTGGATTTGATTAAAGAAATGCATCCGCAATTGCGTATTTATCAAAAGTAGTTCAATAGACCAAGTTGTCTCTTTTGGACAACTTGGTCAAATTTACTTTTAGAGTATGAAAAAAAAGAAACGATTTTGGACTGTTGAAGAGGATCTTTTTCTCGTAGAAAATTATCCCGATGGCGATATCCAGCATATTTGTAAAGTTTTAAATCGAACCTATAGTTCTGTAACAGGTAGAGCGCCTTTATTAGGGGTTCGTCGATCTGCTGAAAAATTGAAAGAGATAGGTTGTAATTCTGCTTTTATTGAGGCAGGTAAAAAAACGCTCTTTACAAAAGGGCAAGAATCCTGGAATGCTGGTACTAAAACCGCTTGGACATGAACGAATTGATAAAGAAGGATATGTGTGGATTAAATATAAAGATGAACGTAAAGCATCGTCTAATTATGAATTGAAGCATCGCATTATATGGATGAATATAAATGGCTTAATTCCAAAAGGTTATAATATTATTTTTCTAGATGGAGATCGTATGAATTTCACTTTAGAAAATCTGCAATTGGTCTCGAATAAGGATAATATGACGCGGAATTTTATGAGTGATCAAGCTATTGCTAAAAAGTTTATTGGAGAGTCAAAAAGTAGTAAAGATATTATGCCTTTAATTAAGATGAAGCGTGCAGAATTATTGTTGAATAAAAAAATAAGAGAGCATGTTAACGAAAATAAATAAGTATATCGGCTGTAAGATTAGATATGAAGGTGTGGAGTGCTTGGTTAAAAATGTAAAGCAGATATCAACCAATATAACCCTTTATACAGACAAGCGTACATGGGTTTTACTACCTTCTCAAGTTGAATATTTTCTTGAAACGGTTCATGTACTGGATGAACCCTCAAATATGATTGTTGTTAAAGAAGTAGAGGGTGATGTTCGTGTTGCTCAAGCTACCTCTGAAACAACAATTGGAAACCGCGCAGATAAAGTGTCGGATGGATTGTTAGCTATGTTTGATTCGCTTTCAGAAGGCAAACCTTCTAAGGAAAGTCTGGAGAAGGCTAAGGCGATGTTTCAGGTAGCGAACGCTATTGTGAGTGTTGAAAAGATAAAGTTAGATTATTATAACTTATTGAAGAAATAATTATGGAGCCATCATTTTATGCTATCATACCTGCAACAGTTAGGTATGATGAACGGTTACGTCCTAATGCAAAATTGCTTTATGGTGAAATTACGGCTTTGGCTCAGCGTGAGGGGTTTTGCTGGGCAGGTAATGATTATTTCGCTGATTTGTATAAGGTTGATGTGAAGACAATTTCTAGATGGGTTTCTCAATTAGAAAAATATGGTTATGTATCAGTTGAGCTTTTAAAAAATCAAGGAAATAAACGCAAAATAGGTATTGACAAAATAGTCACTACCTATGGACAAAAAAGTCACGAGGTAGTGACGAAAAAGTCAATAGCTAGTGACGAAATAGTCACCTCTAATATAAGGATGAATAATACAGAGAATAAGGCGCTCGATTTTTTCAAAGAAAATAATCCAAGTTTATACGAAACTTTCTTAATGCAATATCAATCGAAAATCAAAGATTTTCAAAAGTTCTGCGAGTTGTTTAATTGCAAAGTTGATGAAGAAGATTTGGAGTGGACGGGTAAAAAGATAAATGCGCGATTAACGCGATTTGCAATCAACTACATCGAGAACGAAAATAAAGCATTTGGAAAACAACAACCTCCAGTGCAACAACAAACACAACAATATTCTAAAAACAGTTTTTAATCATGGGTCAAACAATTTCAAAAGGTTTAGTTCCTCCGCATTCAAAGGATACTGAAGAAACAGTACTCGGTGGAATGATCAACAATAAACAAGCATTGGATGAAGCAATGCAAGTGATCAAGGATTCTTCTGTGTTTTATGTTCCGGAGCATATGCAAATCTTTGAAGCGGTTCAAGAATTGTATTCAAGTTCGTTACCCGTGGATATGATTAGCGTATCACAAAAGCTAAGAACAAAGGGAGTTACTGCTGAAGGGCTGATTGTCGGGCTTGTTCAAAATAGTATGTCGGCAGCACACATCGAGTACCACTCTAGAATTCTTTTGCAATACAAACTGAGAAGAATGATTGTGAGTTTTAACTCGCAAATGAGTGCATCTGCAATGGATGAGAGTATTGATGTATTTGATTTGCTTGCGCGTTGGAACAAAGAGTTCGATATGGTTACGGAGTTAATCACAACGGGACGTTCTAGTGTAACCATCGCAGAATCTTTACAAGATCTAGCGAAGCGATTGGAGTTCATTTCTAAAAGCACAGGTGAGAGCAAAGTGACTGGAGTTCCGACAGGATTTAAGCGAATCGATGCATATACGTCAGGTTATCAAAATGGAGATTTAGTAATTGTCGCTGCGCGTCCTGGTATGGGGAAAACGGCAAAGGCATTAAAGACAGTGATTGAGAATGCAAAGGTTGGTAATTCGGTTGGAGTGATCTCTTTGGAAATGCCAGTGTTGCAATTGACTTCAAGGATGGTTTCGATTGATACGAACTTTCATCTAGGACAGCTGATGAAAACAGGATTTGATAAACCTGAATACTTTCAAACGTTTATGATGCACTCAGGTCGAATGGCTAAGTATCAAATCGTAATGAAAGATTCAGGAGTGAATGATATCTCGGATATTATTGTTGAAGCAAGGAGTTGGAAACGCAAACATGATATAAAGCTTCTAGTTGTTGATTACTTGCAACTCGTGAGTGATAAAACAAAGGGCAATAACCGAGAGAATGAGGTGAGTTCGGTGAGTCGTAGATTGAAGCTCTTAGCTAAAGAATTAGATATTCCGGTTGTAGTTATGTCGCAATTGTCTAGAGCGGTTGAAACGCGTGGTGGTTCTAAGCGTCCGTTGTTGTCTGACCTTAGAGAATCGGGATCTATAGAACAAGATGCGGATATTGTTGAGTTTATCTACCGACCAGAGTATTATAACATCGAGATTAATGGGAATCCTGAGTATGATGAAATGACTAGGCAAGGAGCTGATACAGAGATAATCTTTGCTAAGTATCGCGCTGGTTCTGTTGGTACAACGTATTTGAAATGGATTGGTGATAAGACAAAGTTTATTGATCCAACAGATAGTAACGAGAATGGAAGTAATCAACAGGAATCGAATGTGTATAGTAATCCTAGTGAGTATGTTCCGACGGTGAGTGCTGCTGACGCTTTTGGGGATGATGATACACCGTTTTAAGAATAAAAGCATCCTTAACGAATTAAGAATGCTTTCGAGATTTATATTAGTATGCTTGTTTTGCTGGTATACTAATCCAATCGGGTATAAAACTTTTAACTGTTACGTAACTAGGAAATTTATTGTTAACACAGTAGTAGTCTTGAATCCATTCAAAAATTGTTTCGTGTGGGACAGTTCCAACGCTTGTGCTACAAATTTGAATAATATAGGTGCCTCTTAAATCGAATTGACCTACACATCTTGTTACAAATTCTAAATCTAAGGTGCACATAACAGGTGGATAAGTAGGTGGCCCAATAGGTTTTTGAGCAAAAGCTACAATTGATAGCATAAAAGCTAATACTAAAAGTAATTTTTTCATAATAAATATTTTAAAATTGGTTTTTCTAAATGTACAAAATGTTAATGTAAATAAAAAAAAACAGTATTGGTGATTAACAAAGTATACAGTTTATCTGTATTTAAAGCTTTCCACTTGTAGTAAGTGGTTTATAATTATAAAAAAAAGTATAATATTAAAATTAAACCACATTGTATTTTGGTGGTACTACAAAAGAGTTCCGGTTTTCTTTCATAAGTGGACTGTTTTAAAAAGTATTCAGATTTTGGTTTCCAATTATGAAAATGCTGAATATAGATTTAAAGGGTTAGAAGAAGTTTGTTCTAACGCATCGAAGCGTGAAAGAGAGATGAGGACTGAAGTAAGTAATTTGAAATTAAAGTTTATGGGTGTTTCTGATGTTGAAGTCCAGCAATTAAATAAAATGCTTGGGACTGACTTAAAAGGTGTTTCTAAACAAGAAGTAATTAAAATTAAAGGATATGGCAAAGATAGGTAAGACAGTTGAGTTGGATAACATGGATTTGTAAGTGGTTTAAGATTATGAATAGTATAGATATTTTTAGAGGGAATGATATTTTGTTTAGTCTGCAAAGTTCTGTGGTTCCGGAAGTCGGAGAGTGGATTTGGTTTGATTGTAGTGTAGATAAATCTGTGTGCTATAAGGTGACAAGTAGGTCTTTTGATTTAGATAAAGTTAAGGGATTGTTCAAAATAAATTTATTTGTTGAAAGAATATGGTAACAGATACGGTAAGTAAAAGAGTGATACTTGAAGAGTTAGAAGAGAATACTCATCCGGAAATGGTAGAAGATGTTATTGTTTGGGCATTAGAGTATTATGCAGAAAACAAAAAAGAAAATACATGGGGCAAGACAATAGCAGGTGCTATCGTTAATCGAATTAAAACAGAGGAAGCTAAAGAAAACGATAAGTTAAGATGGCAAAGAGAATAGATAGTGTTAAACGTCCTTGGGTAGTAGAACGTAAGCCGTTTGAACGAAATGTAAGAAGCAACTCAGAGTTCTATAACTCGAGAGCGTGGCGCAAGTTGAGACGTTCGTTCTTAGATGCGAATCCGTTGTGTGTACAATGCGAACGTGAAGGAGAGGTTACTCCTGCTACTGTAGCGGATCATATCCAACCGATTAACCGAGGAGGTGAACGACTGAGTGAAGACAACCTTCAACCGATGTGTGCGAGCTGTCACAATAAAAAATCCGCTCGCGAATCGCATGGGGATATGGGGTAAAATCTCCCGAGAATATGCTCCCTGTACATCGCATGTTAGTCACATTTTTACTCACGATGAATTTAGGGGAGGGGGGTATGAATAATTGATAACTAATATTTTACAAAAATGAAAGAGAATAAACTTTTAAACATGAGTGGTGAAATTGTAGAATGGGAAAATGCAACTACCACTGGAAAGAATCAGCAACTTTATGATGTCTTGGATAAGCTTCCAGCCGCAATGGCAAAGTTCAATTTGACAAAGGACCAGAAGTTTTGGTACAAATATTTTGGTGAGCAGTTGGTGAGTTCAAATAAATTGACCAAGCCCGATTTAGTTCACTTGCATCGATTAGCAACAACCATTGATTTTTATATTCAAGCGGAAGCTGAAATCAATTCGAGAGGTTTTCAAGGCGGACTGATTCAAACTTTTTCAACCGGAGCAACAAACGTGAGTGGCTATGTGACGATTCGTGAAAAGATGATCAAAGATATGGATGAGCTGTCGAAACACTTTGGGTTCTCATTCAAGGATAGAAATAAATTGGTGGATGTGCCAAAAGGAGATCCTGGACAAGGTGACTTGTTTGCAGGTTTTTTAAATCAAAAATATAGTAATGGATGATAAAATAATATTGCATTTAACACTCAAGAAGAAATGGTTTGATATGATACTTTCAGGTATTAAAAAAGAAGAATATAGAGAAATCAAACCTTATTGGATTAAAAGATTAGTTGCTAATCCGTTGTTGAGTGGTATTGTTTATAAAAGATTTACACATGTGGCTTTTAAAAATGGATACAATAAAAATTCAAGAGAAATTTTGGTTGAAGTAGAAGATATTAGAACGTCAAAAGGAAAAGTTGAATGGGGAGCTACAGAAGGAGTGAAGTGTTTTGTAATAGAATTGGGTAAGATTGTTCAA
Source organism: Myroides odoratus (assembly GCF_965118575.1). GTDB lineage: Bacteria > Bacteroidota > Bacteroidia > Flavobacteriales > Flavobacteriaceae > Flavobacterium > Flavobacterium odoratum_B. The sequence goes on from NZ_CBCPHW010000015.1 coordinate 12,510, forward strand.
GCAAAGAATATGTAGCACTATGAAACTAACAAAAGAAATGCTTTCCTCACCGGCTTTTCAGTATGCAGAAATGGTGAGGAGTGAAAAGCTGAAAACAGGGAAAAAAATACAGCTCGCAGTTGCGCGGTTTTACAAGTTCATTGAAGAAGCAGATACGAAAGGATTCGCTATTGATCACGACAAAGGAATGCGAGCGGTTAATTTCTTTCCAAACTTTCTAAATCATACAACTGGAAAAATGGCAGGCCAACGTTTTTTTTTAGCTCCTTTTCAAGCGTTTACCATTTACAATATTTTCGGATGGATCAACAAAGAGACGGGAGTGCGTCGATTTAATACGGTCTATGATAAACGTGCGAAGAAAAACGGAAAAACCGCAGAAATGGCGGGGCTTGCTTTATACTGTATGTCGTTTGATATGGAAATGGGAGCGCAAATCTATGTTGGAGCAACCAAAGAAGAACAAGCGAAAATCTGTTGGAACCAAGCTAAAATGTTTATCGATTCGCCTGTGTCTAATTCAAATTTGAGTAAGATGGGATTCCAATGTTTTCAAAAGGAAATTAAGTTTGGAAGAACACAATCGGTTATGATGCCGTTAGGAGGTGATTCTAAAACGCAGGATGGAATTAACGCTCACGTGGCAATCATTGATGAGTATCACGCCCATAAAGACGATACGGTTAAGGAAAATTTAGAATCAAGTTCGGTCTCAAGGAAGCAACCAATTACCTATCATATCACAACAGCCGGTGTAAACTTAATGAGTGCTTGCAAACGATATGAAGAAGCGGTTACTGAAGTCTTAGAAGGAAGAAATCAAGATGATCACCTTTGGATCATGATTCACGATTTAGACGAAGGGGATGATTGGGAAAATGATGACAACTGGTTTAAAGCAAATCCGCTTTTGAATTTTGGATTAGATATCGATAATATTCAAAAGGAATACATCAAGGCGCGGAATCAACCAAGTAAGATTCCAAACTTTAAAACGAAGCACTTGAATATGTGGGTGGATGCGCCAACGATATGGATTCCCAATGAAATATGGATGGCCAATAAAGTAGATGAAATTCCGATGGAAAAGTTTACGCAATTCGGTTCTTTCGGTGCACTTGATCTTTCAACGACAACAGACATCACTTGTTATTTGGCGGTTTCTGAACCTGATGAAGAAATGAATCGATACGTAAAACCTTATTTCTTTTGTCCAAAAGATACGATTGAGCATCGAAGTAAAGAGGATCGGGTTCCTTATCAGTATTGGGTAGATGCGGGATATCTAATCGCAACCCCTGGCAATGTGGTGGACTACGAATATGTAAAAGATACGATTCGTTCAACCTACAAAGAATTGAATGTAAATCGCATTGAAGCGGATAAATGGAACTGTGAGCAAATGGCTCAGGAACTTACCGAAGAGGGAATGGAGGTGAGTTTCTTTAGCCAGGCAATAGGAGTGATTTCTTTTCCTACAAAGCAGTTTGAAAAGCTGACCTATGAAGGAAAAATAAAACACGACGGCAATCCGATTCTGCAATGGATGCTTTCAGGTTGTATTGTTTATCGCGATGCGAATGACAACATCAAGGTCCACAAAGGACAATCCAATAAAGGAGGAAAGCGAATCGATGGAATTATTGCAATTATTATGGCGCTGGGTGGATCAATGTCGATAGAGGAAGGAGGAAAATATAGCAAACCTGGAGCTGAAGTTTATATTTAACCAATACGATGAATTATGACGATAACACAACATCATTTAGCAGTTCAGGCAGAAAATGAACGGCTGAAAAAAGAAAATGAATTGATGAAGCGGATTGCTTCGACGGAAGGGTTTTATGATTTTTATTTTAAACATATCACTAAATATTCTTCTCGTATTGATGCATTTAACTATGTGAATGGATTGTATGAGAAATATTTTGGCATAAAGCGATATGCTAATTATTGGAGTTTTAAACGTACGATTAATCGTAAATTAAGTAATGTATGAAAAGGTTTTTGAGTTTTATTTTGTTGGTGGTGTTGGGGGTAAGTATTATGATGTTAACTACACGTTACTGTTTGAGTTTGAATTTGTCCAATGGTTTTTTATAAGACAGTTATTGATTTATTTGTTGATTGGCTTTGAAGCCTATGTTTTTGGGAGAGTTTTTATTGAAACATTAAAATTAAAAGGCGCTAATTAGCGCCTTTTAATTTTAATGTTTCTAATAGCTCAGTTAAGTTATAATTTCGTATGAATTGATTTTCTAAGTTATTTTTTTTGTTTTCTAACTCATTAATTATCTCGTTAATTTTTGCTTTATCCTTTTCTTCTGAATTATTATCGTTATAAATAGGTGTGTACCCATTAAATATATAGTCATTGAAGTATTTTAAATTACTGTTTGTTAAATTAAGAATAGCATTTGATAAAGCTATACTATCAGTGTTTGCAAATATCGGAAGAGTATTCATATGCTTATTCTCGCTATGAATATATTCGTAAAATAACTTTTTGAAGTTGTTAATATCGTTTTCTGCTAAGTAGTTTATTAAGCTTTTGTAACTTTCTAAAGTATGTAATTTTTTTGCATTAATTAGTATTTTTTTTATGTCGTTTATGAATTGATCGTATTTTTTGTTTCCATTTAAGATATTACTATTGAAATTTGAAATAAATCTATGATTATAAAATTGTTGATCAGTAAAATAAGGCTTTAGATTTAGTTGACTTAATAGCTCTAAGTATTTTGTAGTTACTGAAGTTGTGTCTATTTTTTTTAATTTAATATAATTAAAATGCAATAAGTAGAAAGCGTATTTATATAGTTCATCCTGTGGTGTGTTATCAAAAAAATCATTTTTCATAGTCTCATAAGATGTTAAAAATACTTCCTCATCAACATACTGCCAATTGCTTAAATAATCTAAAACTGACACCTTTTCCTTTTTATATGAGTATTCAGTTATTACATTAATGGTTTCTGTTAATTCTTCATATTCGAAACTTTTAATGTAAAGATAAATGTGTTCTTTTAAAATATGATCGTTAAAATTTGCATCTATTATTGGGGGGTATATAGAACGGTATTTATCAATAATACTTTTCTTTTCTTTCGTTGTATTACTGGATGAGAAATTTCTTAAATTATAGGCTGAATTGAATGCAAAATAATATTCATCGTGCTCACTTACTTTTGATTCTAAATAGTAAGTTATTATAAGAGATAAAATATATTGATAAAATTGTTTATATTTTTCATTATAATCTATTTTAGAAAATATGAAATCAAAAGAATTAATAGCCCTTTTCATTAGTCTAATATTATCAAAACATGATAGTTTAAAAATACTAATTAGTAAATCTATTTCTTGCTTTAAAAATATTTTAGATTTTTCATGCTCTATAGCATTAATTATATCATTAAAAATTTGATTATAATCAATATTAATTTGTAAAGTATTGCCAATAACTTTTTCTTTTATGCTAGAGTAGTCATCGGATTTAATTTTATCTTCATCAGCTATTAATATTACTTTGCAATTATTGTGCTCTGATAAATCATTTATGTAGCCTAAGGTTTCTTTTATGTTTAGTTGGCATCTTTCAAGATCGTCAAAAATAAGAACCTTGTTACCTTTGATTTTGTCATTATCACTTTTAAATAACGATAAAACATCTACCTCTACACTTAGGTCATTTGAATCAGATAAATCTATTTTTAATAAGCCTTTAACCGCTCCATTGCTTATTTTTTTTAAAAATCTAACGCCTTTGGTTTGTAGTATTGGGTATAATGCTTCATTTATTTTTGTGTTTATTTGACTTAATGTGGTAACTCCATTTAAAGAAATATAAATAGGTTTTAACTGAATATAATTTCCGTTTTTTATTTTATGTTCTGACCATTTTTGTATAAGTTTTTTAATAAAAAAAGTCTTTCCAATACCCCAACGTCCGTTAAGCATTACTGCATATTCTATGTTTTCGCTTTCTACGTAGTTATTTAAAAAATTTATTATATGTCTATTTTTACTCATTTCTTCTTGTTTAGTAGGTTATGCTTTAAATATATAATTTTTTTTGAAACTTCGGGAACAAAGTTCCCACCTTGTCAAGGTTTTGCTACTTAAGTTTGCTATGTAATCATCAAATGATAAGATAGTGTTTGGATTCTTAGGTAGACTTTTTAAAACTTCTGACAGTTCGATTTCTTCGGACATTTCCTTCATGGGTTCTCCAGTAGAAGGAACGATAGCTACTGCTTCATCTGCATTGACATTGTCTGCATTCTATAATGCGGTTGATCAGATAAGCAATGATATAGCTAAACTACCTAAATCGGTTTTTAAGAAAGATGAGGATAGCCGTGAGAGATATTCGGATCATCCATTGAATTATCTAATAGCAACAGAGCCATCAAGTTTAATGACAGCTTTTGATTTTTGGAAAGCAGTTGTATTACAGGTGATTTTGAAAGGAAATTGTTATGTGCGTATTCATCGCAATAGCTTCGGTGTAGAAGAAAAACTAATCATTCAAGATAGCTATAATGTGGATGTTAAGCGCGTTGATGATGAATTGTTTTACGTGATAAAAGGAGAGGTGTTTCTATCTAGCGATATCCTTCATTTCAAAGCATTCAGCATCGATGGAATCATGGGGGTTTCAGTAATCAAATGGGCAGCCTATAATCTAGGAGTAAATCTAGATGCACAAAAATACGCTTCTACTATTTATAATGACCGTGGTATTGGGTATGGTGTTATTGAGAGTGATAAGCAGGTGCTAAATGATGCTAAAAAACTTATCTCAGAAGGATTTACTAAAAAGATGTCTGAGAAGAATAAGTTTAAAGTACCTGTTCTTGATGAAGGCCTGAAATATAAATCTATTAGTGTAACTCCTGAAGAAGCTCAATTCTTAGAAACCAATAAATATTCGGTTACAGAAATTGCCCGTTGGTTGAATATTGCACCACATAAGCTTAAGGATCTTACCAATGCAAACTATTCGAACATACAAGCGCAATCTATTGAACATGTTCAAGATTCTTTGCTTCCCTGGACTACACGAATTGAGCAAGAATTAAACAGAAAGATGTTTGCTCGTGAAAGCGCTGAATCTCTATACGTGAAGTTTAATGAAAAGGTTTTACTAAGAGGGGATTTGGAAGCAAGACAGAAGTTTTATTCAGCTATGGTTTATGCAGGGATAATGACTAGAAATGAAGTAAGGGCCTTAGAAGATTTGAATCCGCTTGAAGGATTAGATGAACCACTAACTCCTGTGAATATGGAATTGTTGGGCTTTATGATTGATAAAAATAAAAAGGAATTGAAGAATGAGTAAGGTAGTTAGAGAAGCGGTTGTACGAGTTTTAACTGAAGAGCAGATTGAGAATAGACAAGCTGAGTTTGTGATTAGTTCGGAAACTCCAGATACATACGGAACGGTTTTTAAAATAGATGGTTGGGAGTTGGAGCGATATGCACTTAATCCAGTGGTGTTATATGCACATAAATCCTATTCCGATGATCCGGATATGGTAATTGGTACTTCAGTTGTGAGGGTTGAAAATGGAGAGTTAATTGCTACAGTAACCTTTGAGAATGCGGAGGATAATCCATTGGCAGAAAAAGTGTTTCGAAAAGTTCAAAACGGAACACTTCGAATGGCATCTATTGGAGCGGATATTCACGATTGGCACTGGGGTGATTTTGATGAAGGTGAGAATCCTGATTTATTGTACTTCGATAGACAATCACTGTTAGAATGGAGTATCGTTCCGATTGGAAGTAATCCTGATGCGTTGAAGCGATCAGCAGAATACAAAAGTGACTTTGAACAAAGATTTCCTAAGGCAAGGGGAGATGTGAGAAATAAATATGCAGTTAGAGCTGCTTTGGTTGATTTAAAAATTAAAATGTTAAAGTAAGATGAAAAAATCTGATTTATTAAAGCAGAAAAGAATGGCTCTTCTGCAACGTCAACAAGCGATATACAAGTTGGTTGAAACAGACGATAGAGAATTGTCTCCGGAAGAACAAACTGAATTAGACAGTTCTGATACAGAGATTTCGAAACTAGATGGTGAAATTGAAACAGCTGAGAAGCACGAGGAAAGACAAAGAAGATTTGCTGGGTTAGCAGGTGCTTCAGTAGGTGGTGGAGAAGGAGCGGAAATTGAAAAGATTGCAAAACGTTTCTCATTTTTAAAAGCAGCAAGAAGTGTTGTTTCTGGTGCTGCCTTGGACGGTTTAGAAAAAGAAATGAATGACGAAGCTGTGAGAGAGGCTGATAAATTGCATTTAGGATTCGACACTAACAATAGTTTCTCTATTCCTGCTTCTATGGTTCGCGCAACTGGGCAAACAGTTACTGAAGATTCAGGAAAGTTTGGAGGAAAGCTGGTTCCTACAGATATTAATGTAGTCGAAGGTTTTATCCCAAGGTTGTTCCTGGAAGATGTAGGTGCGAGTTTCTTATCAGGATTAGTTGGAAATGTTTCTTTACCTAAATTTTCAGAATATGATTACAAATGGTTAGCTGAGCGCGAGAGAATTATTTTGAAAGCAGAAGATATCGACGGACCAATTATGAAGCCGAAAAGAGCTGGTGCTGGAGTTTCTGTTTCGAAACAGTTGATATTGCAGTCGTCTGTTGCTGTAGAGAATATGCTTTACAATAAGTTGCGTTTTGCAGCTGCAAGAGCCTTGAATAAAGCAGCTTTGAATGGCGATGGTGTTAAAGAGCCTCTAGGTATTTTGAATATGACAGGTGTTCAGCTTGCGAAAGCTGTTGCAGAAGAGGAAATGTCTTATGAAGCGGCTGTGGAGTTATGGGGGTTGATTGCTGGAGCGAATGCAGATGCAGGAAATGAAGTGTTTATCCTTAATTCGAAATTAGCTGCAGCGGCAAAAACAACTAAAAAGGATGCTGGAAGCGGGCGTTTTGTAATGGAGAATGGATTAATTGACGGGCAAAAAACAATCGTTACCAATTTAGTTGAAGAGTTAGCTGGCTTGCAAACGTTGATTTATGGAAACTTTTCCGAGTTGTACATTGGTCAATGGGGTGGAGTAAACTTTACGGCTGATACGGTTACAGGAGCTAGTACAGGAGAGGTATTGTTGTATTCTAACTTGTATGCAGATATTCAATCGGCTAATCCTGAAGCGTTCGCAGTAAATAAATTCTTAAAAGCGTAAGCCATGAGTACAGATAATAAAAAACAAGGATCAGAAGTAGAAAAAGCTCCTGTTCTTTCAGAACAAGTAGAAACAGTTTCTAATGCAAATGTTGGAGAATTAGAAGAGAAAGTGACAGCATTAGAAGCTACTGTTTCTGAAAAAGACAACTTGATTCAGACTTTAGAAAATGAAAAGGCTGAATTGCAAAGTAAGTTGGAGAAGGCTGAAGCTAAAGTTGTGGAGTTAGAAAAGAAACTTCCTAAAGCAGTAAAAGTAAAGAAAAACGAAGTTCTTATTCGTTTCACTTTGTCTCCAGCGGGGAAATTTAAACTTCCTTACAATGTAGGTCAAGAAGTGGCGCTACATGAGGAAGTCGCAGCGGAAATCGTAGAAGCGAAATACGCAGAATACGTTAAATAAAAATCTTTCATAATAAATAGTTTGGTTGGTATGAATGCAGATGTTATTGCTATAGAAAATGTAGAAGTAGTGAAGTTGGAATTGGCGAAAAAGCACTTGCGCTTGGATGCTGATAATGACGAAGAGAATATGTTGATTGAGGTGGCGATAGCATCTGCTATTACTCAAGCGGAGAACTACACGGAAAGAGTTTTAAAAAAGAGTAAAATCGAAATCTTGACTCATAATGCTGAATCGATAGTTATTGAAAGATCATCTTTGAATGACAAGGTTCAAAAGGTAGAAGTATTGGAAGAAGATGTTGATTCAGTTCTTCTTCCGGCTTCTGCTTATTCTCAAACAAAAAGAGGTCCGGAGATTTATGAAGTGTCTTTTAAGAATGTGACGTTAGAACCAGAACAACAACTTAAAGTTACTATTGAGTTGGGCTTTGATTCGGAAACGTTACCAAAGGATATTTTATCAGCTTTACTTCTAATGGTTGGGGATGCTTATGAAAAGCGTGAGGATAGAAATCAAGGGAATAATACAGCAGTAAACAACCTTTTAAGACCGTATAGAAAATGGCAGTAAGAAAACCTTTTATTGGGCAAATGGATCGCAAGATAACGATCTATGAGAATATCAAAACGCAGAACAATATCGGTGAGGCTAAAGAGGAAAAGAAAAAGGTTACTGAATGCTGGGCAAGAGTGGATACAGATAATGGTTCTGAAAAGGTAGAAGGGAATGTACGGCACTTGATAAATAAAAGTTTTACCATTCGTTTTAATGAGATCATTTTTAAACGAGGGAACGAGTTTTTAGTGAGTTACAACAATCAATTCTATAGTATTACTCATGTTGCTGAGATTGGGCGTAGATCACATTTACAGTTAATATGCTTTGTTTATGATTAAAGCAACCATTCAGGTTAATAGTAATATTAAGCAATTAGCAGAAGGAGCAAAAGAGAAAGGAAGGTATCGAAAGATACTAAATGAGGTCGCTTCTGAATTAGCTTCGTCCGTTAAAAGCAAAACACCAGTAAAATCGAAAACCTTTTCTTCAGGAAGGAAAAATGGTGCGGGCAGGGTTCAGCAAAGAGCTGGTAATCTGAAAGAATCGATTGGTGTTTTTGATTCAAATAGTCAAAATTATGTGCGTGTTTGGGTAGGTGCTAGAGTGCAAAATGGGTTTGATGGTTGGTATGCGCAGATGGTTCACGATGGACATCGAATTTATCGCAATACTAATTCGTTAAAGAGAAGTGTTTTGAAGCGATGGCGTAAGAAAACGTTACCTGAAAAAACACAAGGACACGTAAAAGCAGATCCTTTCATCACAAAAACCTTTGACAGTAAAAAGAGTGGTTTGGAAACTTCTTTAAAAAGTAAGATAGGAGTCAATTTAGAAACTTTAATAAAACAAAATAGTAATGCTTGAGTTAAGTAAAGAATTATACCAGCTTTTTTCCAATTTAGAATTGTTTACCTCAGTTGTAGAAAAAAGAATCTTTCCAGTAGTAGCGGGTGAAGGGGTTCTATATCCATTTTCAATTTACAATATTCAACAGTTACCTTCTTCTTATGATGGAGATGAATTTAGTGTAGGGTTACATACCTATTTCTCACCTAACAAAATTAGCGAGGCGATGGGGTTTATTGATTCTTTGCGAAGCTACATTGGTGAAGAGTTTATTTATGAAGGTTCAGGAATTGATTTTATTGAGAAGGATCAAAGTATAGTAGTTTCAATTTATTTTAAAACAATAGGATATAATGGCGAGTGAAAAATTTTATAAAGGAAAGAAAGCGCGTATTTCATTAAATGGAAAGACGTTGTATCACGCTACATCTTGTAAAGTTGATATTTCAACGGAACTAGAAGAAATAGCAACAAAAGATACAGATGGAAAAATTAGTGTACCAGATGGGTATTCTTGGAGCGCTTCAACGGAAGCCTTAGTTGCGGACAAACCAACAAATTCAACGCAAGCAGATGCAATGGATTTAATTGATTATCAATTGGCAGGCACTGAATTGGATTTTGAGTTTACAACATCGCTAACAGGGGATTTTATTCTGAAAGGAAAAGTACTAGTGTCTCAAGCATCTGTTGATGCGTCAACGGGATCAGCTGTAAAAGGTTCTTTTAGTTTCGTGGGGCAAGGAGATTTAACAAGAGAAGTAGTTGTTTAATATGAAAAGGCAAATTAAAATAAGTGTTGAAGGTGTAGATGTAAATCTGCACTTTCCTTTTTCAGTTTTGTATAAGCTTGGAAAAAAATGGAGAATTGAATCTGTCAATGAGATTCTTGAAAAGGTGGTTAAGGTGTGTACGGTTGGGGATGGCGATATTAGTTTACAAGCCTTGGATGTTTTGTCGGATATATTGGTTGAATGTTCAGGTGATAAAATCAGTAAAGACGCTGCTTTGGATTATTTAGGAAGCAATCCTGAAATAATCGTTCAAGTCATTGAATTGTTAATTGAATCTATTTCCTCTCCTGGGAAAACCAATCAACAAGAACAAGGAGACTTGGGAAAGTAAATAACCTCACCTGGGATGATTACGAGCAATTGGCCTGTGGTGAGATTGGATTGCAACTCGATGACTTCTATACGTTGACTTTACGTCAATTTACTAATATCTGTCAAGGGTATTTTAAAAAGAGAAAATTTCAACAAAATGAAACTTTGTTGGGAATACGTAAGATAATGTATGCTTCTCTTTTGCCTTATCAGAAACAAGGGTTCAAGGAGCAAGATTTGTTTTTGCTTGATTTTGAACAAGAGATAGATCCGTTAATTGATTTAGAAGAAGAAATAAAAGAAGTAGAAGAACAAAAAGCATATTGGGACAAGGTAGATAAACAAAGAGAATCAAATAAGGAATAAGTATGGCTGTTGCAAGTATAAATGTAGGATTTCAGGTTAATGTAAAGGAACTAGCTGATAAGCTAAATCAAGCGGCAGCAAAGCTAGAGGAGCATAAAGAAAAGTTTGAAGAGGTTGGTAATGCTATTGGTAAAGCAGGAATGTATGTTGGGCGTTATGTAGATCAGATGGCGGGAACAGTAATCTCTACAATAGGTGGAGTAGTTGCTTTTATTCCTGAAATTATGTCTGCCATTTCAAAACTCAATGCGCTAATTATGGCGAATCCTTGGACGGCCTTAGCTACTGTTATTACAGCTGCTGGAACTGCTTTATATTTTTTTACTAGAAAAGGCAATGAAGCGGCTCAAATGCAAAAGATGTTGAATGATGTAAATGCAGAAGCGCTAAAAAACACAGCGAAAGAACGTGCAGAATTAGACTCCTTATTGCTTGTTGCAAAAGACGAAACTGCTTTGAAAAAAGACCGTTTAGACGCAATAAAAAGATTGAATGAAGTTGCCCCCCAATACCTAGGAGATATTAATCTAGAAACAATCAATACGAAAAAAGCGACAGATGCTATTGAACAATATATAGATGCATTAAATTCTAAAGCTAGGGAACAAGCATTGATGGCTAAGAAAACGGAGCTTTTTCAAAAAAAAATTGAGCTTGAAACAAGTAAGTTAGGAGAAACAGGATGGGCTCAAGATGCCTCGGATGCTATTTTTTCTTTATTTGGAGTTCAATCTGATGTAGTTTTCTCTACTAAACAAGAGATTTTAGCTTACGCCAAGTCATTGAATTATACAAAAGAGAAAACAAACAGTTTGTTAGCAGCTTATGAGCCTTATTTAAAACAAAGAGAAAAAGAATTGTCTTTGTATGATAGGCAAATTGCATCCTTGGATAATTATGCTAAAGCAGAAAGAAATAAAGCAGGCGTAGTTAAAGATTCTAATCAGAATACAATCTCCTATTATGAAGAGCAAATTAAGTCTTTACAAAAACTCCAAAAAGAAACGGCTAAATCCCCTGATCAGTACAAAGCAATTCAAAAACAGATTGACGAATACAAAGCTAAGATTTCAGATATAGAAGGAGGTTCTGCTGTATCAGGAAAAAAAAGCAAGCAATTTGAAGCTGTTAAATTAGAAACTATTAAGTTTTATGAATCTCAAATCAGTGAACTTAAAAAATATCAGAATGAACAAGCATTAACGGTTGAAGAATTTAACGCTACAGCTATTCAAATAGAAGGCATTCAAAAGAAGATTGACGCTATTACAGGAAAAAGGCAAAAGGCGACTACAGTAGCTGTGGATTATAGTCCGGCTGTAGAAGGGTCAACTGTTGCTTTGGAAAAACAAATCAAAACACTGGAAAAGCAAAGAGAAGCTATTCGTATCGTTTTTGGGGAAGCTAATATTGCGTATCAAGCCTTATCTAATCAAATTAAAGATATTGAGTTTGAGATTAAAATTAAAACAAATGAATCTGCTTTAAGTTCTGCAAAAGAATCGATAAAACATCTTCAAGACTCTATAGAAGGTCAAGCAAAGGGAAGTGAGCAGTTATTGACACAGCGTAGAGAAGAAGCTATTATTTATGCTGAATCTGTTAGTGGTGCTTTTGGACAAATGAGTAATAGTTTTATAGATTCTATGGGGCAAGCTGAGGATGGATTGGCTCGATTTGGCCAGGCTATGGCATCAACTATTTTAAAATTGATTGCAATGGCTTTATCTAATGCGATGGCAAATGCTATTGTTGGAGCAACTCAGTCAGCAAATTCTACAGGCCCTGCTGCTGTATTTACTACTCCAGTATTTATTGCAACAGCAATTGCAGGAATATTAGGAGCTTTTGCGTCTATTCCAAAATTTGCAGATGGTGGTGTGGTATATGGTCCTACTTTGGGATTAATGGGAGAATATGCAGGGGCGACTAATAACCCTGAAGTTATTGCTCCTTTGAATAAACTGAAAGAGTTGATTGAACCAGCTGGCAGTGGGTCTGCACAAATTATTTTGAGTGGAGATTTAAAAGTTAGTGGAAGTGATTTGCAGTTAATCTTGAATCGCAATGCAGCAAGAAGTAACAGAATTGGATAATGAAGCAGGTTAGAATTAAAATAATTGATACACAAACAAGTGTACTGGTTCAAACGATAGATTTTCCTTTATTTCCTTTAGAGACTATCGAAAATAAGGCAGCGAAAAGCTCCATTAAACTTACGTATGAAGGAGCGGATGATAAATACCAAGCATTGATGACTTCCTCTTTGGTGTTTGATTTATTGGTTAAGGATGGGGCGGATGGTAAGTTTTTTCATTTATTCACAGGAGCTGAAACAAGATATCGAGTTGATTTGGTAGATGAAAATAATGTGTTGTTATGGCGTGGTTTTTTATTGCCGGATCAATATTCTGAACCCTATAAGTCTCCAGCCTTATTTGTATCAATGACTGCAACTGATGGTATAGGATTGCTTAATGGAAAGGAGTTTTCTGACAATGCTTATTATACTGGGGATAATTCGGTAATCGCCTATATCTGTAAAGCTTTGGTCTCTACAGGACTTAAGCAAGATTTGTATTTCTGTCCTTCTATTGTTGCGGGGAATGGGTTTCGTTGGGATGAAATTTTTGTAAATGGAAGACTTTATACAGAAGATCCTGAACAAAATGAATTTGGAATCGGAGAAAGTTGGGAAAAAGATCCTGTATATGATGTTCTTGAAAACCTCGTCCATGATTTAGGATGTAAGCTTTTTACTTATAATGGGAAATGGTGGCTAATCGGAATAAATCAACAGCATAAGGATTTGTTGTCTTGTTTTAAATATGGTTATGATGCTGTTTATAAAGGGGTTGAATTAGTTGCCGTAGAAAATAAAAAACTAACATTTATTGCGGATCCTATAATATCTGTTCAATCACCTTGGAAGCGAGTAGAACTTACAGCAAATTACGATGCTGAGAAAGATGTTGTTGATGAGAAATTCTATGAAAAGGATCAATCAATATGGTCAAATAATCCTTATGTACATTGGAAAAAGGTTAATTGTGCAATTAATGAAATCCCGACAGAAGGAAAATGGTTTTATGAATATAGTTATCCTGGGCAAACATTTCCTGATATAAATCCGGGATGGCCTAGAATGATTGGTCCTGCTGGATGGAAAATAGAAAGTGATGTGCGGGGGTCATACATTGAGTTAGCAAATTTAATTTGGATAGAAAAGGCGGATTCTCAATGGGATTTTAAAAAACTAGAATTTGAATTGGAATTAGTTGCTTTTACAATTAACGGTACAAAGGAAAAATTTGAAAATAGAGAGTATGAAGATGTAATGCGTTATGAGCTTTTGTTGGGGAATGAGGTTTTGAATTCCAATTTTCCAGGCTCAAATAAATATAAAGATTCAGTTTTGGATTTGCGATTTTCTCAAGGCCGCAATGAATGGCAAGAGGGTAATAATACCTCTGTAAATCGGGTATGGATTGAAAAAAGAAGCTCTCTAGAAGGAAAGGTTAAAAAGAAACATACGCTAATTGATAAAAATGGATGGCTTCAATTGAGGCTTTACCCACCTGTTTTGCTCAATAATTTTCAACCTGCTTTTAATGATATTGGTATCTCTAAGTTAGCTATTAAGTTGTCTTCAAAAAACAAATATACTTCCAAAAAGATACGTCCAATTGATTACTCTACGAAAAAAACCGTTGATTTATTTCATATTGATAACGCACAGGACAATAGTAATAAGCGATTCATTTTTAAGCGTGAAGGGGTATCAGAACAAAAAGCTTGGAGGTTGAGTTGGAAGCGCAATGGTATTAATGAAAGCTTGCGCTATGGTGAATGTTATGCACGCATGATTCATGATGTACAGGCAAAACCTCACATTAAAATTGATGGTAGAGCTGTCGGAGTGTTTAGTCCTTTGAATCTATTTGAATTTAAGTGGCGAGGAAATAAAAAATTTATTCCAACTAGAATTGAAATGGATTTTTCAGAAGGTAGAACAGAGTTAACAATGATTGAAAATATATATGAAAATGTTACAGATCATTCAGGAGGAATATTGGGTTAGACATATTGTTTTTATTCGCGTGCCTGGTGAGCCATTTGGCCCCATTGCAAGAGAGCGAATTTATTGTGTAGATGAATATTGTGTAGAAGATTATGTCAGATAGAATAATATACAGAAGAGAGAAGGGGAGACAGTTGTTATCTGCTGAAGTAGATGGAAACTTTCAATACCTCGATGAAAGAATCGATAAGATTGCATTGAAAGATTACTTCATTTACGATTCGGGTTATGTTTTGTCCAACAACACGGTTGTGATTAATCCGGGAATAAAATGGATGATCGGTGGATTAGAGATTGAGAATGCAGTCAGTTTTACTTTTCCGATTCTGCGAGCTGATTGGACAACTTATCGCGTCGATATTGTTGTGGCAAATGGAAACGGTGCATTTGAACTTATCACGGGAATAGAAAGCTCAGAAGGTTATATTGTTCCGCGCATCGTTGGAAATTACTTGCCTTATCTCTATTTATACGTGAGTGATGCAGGAATGCAAAATGTAGGCTCTGAGGCAGTAGGAGATTTCATTTCTAAACTATCGTACCGCTGGGTACAAGTCAATCACCAGGATAAGCTTTTATCGATTGATATCAATAAAAGAAATATTGAAGTAATTGGTGGGAATAGTTTTATTGATGGCGTAATGAATGGGGTGTTTGGATTGCTTGTTGATGAGAATTACCCGGATGGATTCGAAGTGTCCATCCGCAATAGGCGAACTGACTATATTACAATTGTTCACGATGCTTTAGAAGTTGATTTTCCATTGAAGCTTTATACACAAAAGGATTACTTCCTAAGACCTAATGAAACCATCCTTTTAAAATACGTCAAAAACGAACAGTGTTTCGTTGTGAGTGGTGGATTAGATATCCAATTGACCTATCAAAATGTAGATGAGATCCTGGGTACAGATTCTTTACATCTCTTCATCGATTCTTCAGAAGGTGAAACCATAGCAGCTGATAATCTACAAACCACACTTACAGCTACAGTCGAGCGATATTTTAACGATTACACAAATGAAGTTGTTTCCTGGCAATGGTTTAGAGAATCAGGAACTACGCAAGAAGATCGCGATTCCGATGCGATTTGGTCTCAAGGCAAAACCGAACGAATCATTCACTTAACAGCAGCTGATTTCACACCCAATATTTACTCAAGATCAATTGTATTTGTATGTCAAGCAATTGTACAAAATCAACGTTTAACAGCACAAACAAACATAGGATAATGAAGCAAGGAGTATTAAACATAAAAGTGGATTATAAACCACTTAACGCTTACAAGAATGTAATTGTTCGAAGTGGTTCTAATCGTCAAAATTACAACACTAATACGCGTTATTTTGAACCTGACCGTCGTATTGATCCGTACGTTGTACGAATTGATTGCGGGGTAAACGATACACATAATATTGTGAATGGATTGGTTAACGCGAATCTTACAGACGTAATTTGGAAAGAGTCAACACCAACAGGGTATAAAGATATCTTGTCAACAGACAAAGAGTTTCGTATCGGCACTGGAGCGGACAAAGGAAAACTAACCATCTTTAAAAATGTGAGCGACACACAGCCAGTGACTATTTTGTTTTCTGCGCGGTTTTTAGATAGTACAACAAAACGTGTAGTAAACTTTCAAGAGGCATTTGACCTTATAACACTTCCTGTTGCAGAATCTCCTGTACTGTTAGAAACCTCTGCACCTGTTGGTTATAATCTCTTTCCAACCGAAAACAACCAAGGGTTAATTTGCCAGGCTGATTTGTATCGAGGTAAAGATATAGTGCCTGCTGCCTTTTGGTGGTATTCAAATGGTGTTTTAATTCAATCAAGTGGTGGATTTGAAGGATATTATACCAATAAGTTGTTTGTCAAAGCTTCAAGAATTGTAAAAGAAGGATTGATAGTAAGTGTTGAAGTTGCGGATTGTTCAGAGTATTTAAATGGCTTAATTATGGATAAAGTAGATAATGATCCGGAGGTAATTCAGTGGAGAGAATTGTATCAAAGAGGAGACATTAATGTACTTCAAGACTCTGTTTTTAATAAAGTATCACCTAAATGGATGGGTGCAAATAGCGAGCCTAAAGCAAATATTGAAAATGGCGTTTTAAAGGTAGTTCCAAACACGCAGACTTCTCAACAAAATATTACAGGATTAACAGGTGCTTGTTCGATTCGAATCTACGTAAAAAAAGTGTCTTCACCATCTGTAGAGCTTATTGCGAGATTTGGAGGGGTGGCAGCTGCTACAGGTAGAGCTTCTTTTACTAATATAACTGATGGAACTGTACTAGATTACACTTATACAGATACGGGAAACAAAAACTTTATTTTTAACATTCAACCATTGGCAGGAGCATATATAGAGATAGAGAAAATCATGCTAGTTAATGGATCTATATCTAAAGATTGGACGCCTTTAAAAGAAGAGCTACAAAATTTGATTAGTCAAAAAACAGAGTATTATACATCGAATACCTCACTACCACCTAATTATCGTCCTAATCGAAATTCATCTATAAAACTGTATAAATCAGATTTTATGTTGATGAAGCAATTTCCTGCTTATAATGAAGAAGTGCTATACCCAACTTCTGTATCACCAGAGGCAGCTTCTGTGCAAATCGAGATGGTTTTAAATACCAACAATGGTATTATACAACAACCGGAACAATTTCTTTCTGTAGGATGGCTTAAGCAAGCACCTGGAACTTTTAAATACAAAGGATTCAAGGTTAATATATCCATTGCAGATATCAAGGCTTTGAATGAAGCAAACAAACAACTAGACTACGAACTACGAGAAGATTTAACCTTAAAAGCATAAGCGATGAAATGTATATTAATGAATGAAGAAATAGCTATCACTAAAGGAGTAATTCCTGAAGATCATTACTTTCAAAAAAATGAAGGCCAAGTGATTTTCAAAAAAGATATCCTTACGATTTACAGTGAAAAAGGAAATCAAGTAGATTTTGAATATGAAGAAATGGAAACGCCTAAGGCATTAAAAATTATTGACACATGGAATTAGTAAGAGGATCTAGATCGATTAAGTTATCTAAAAAAGGAGATACGCTAACCAGTATGCTTATTGCGGATAAACCGCTTGTTGCAAAGTATCAAAATGGAGTTGTTGTAGGGAGTTGGGTTAACGTTGCGGAACAACGCACCGTGTATGCACAAGTGTTAACCTCGCTTACTAATACACCACTCTCAACAGCTCAATTAACTGCTACTGTATGGAAGTTTAATGGACAAGTTATTGAAGATACAGATACGCGTTTTGAAAAAATAACATACAATATCGGTTCTACTCAAGTGCCTGCTTTAAAAATTAAAGCCGATATCATGAATAACATCGATACGACAAGTTCGATTGAGTTTAATGCAAATGCCTACACTGGAGGCTATACAACTGCGATTTCGGCATTAATTAATGTAACAAAGGAAAATATAAGTGCCAATACATATAATGCTTATATAGTCGATGCAAATGGCCGTGGTGCAACAATTACAACCACTTATCCAAGTGTAACGCTAAAAGCAATACTAGAAAAAGGTGGAATTGCAACCACAACTGGAATAACCTATCAATGGTATAAATCCACGCTTGATGAAGCTGAAGACTTGGCTAATGATCCAATTGCGGATAACCGCATGTTGTTGCCTGGGAAAACGCAACAAACACTAACCTTAACAGCAGCGGATATTCAGACCTATGATACTTATATCGTAGAAATATCAGAAAACGGTCAGCTAGTGAAATCAGCTACAATGTCCGTTCGAGATGAAACCGACTCACTAGAATTGATGTATAATGTTGAAGGTATTGAGGATGATTTGCAACCGGGTGGCTCAATTAAGTACACGCCAAAAGTTGTTTACCGCGGAACCACAACACCCGCTCCAGGTGCTTGGATTTATAAGTACCAAAAGATTAAGCTTAATGGAACAAGCATTGGAACACAAACAAGTGGAACATCTATAACAGTAACCTATGCAGAAATAGAAGCTGCAGGAGTGGATGAGATAAGTGTATTATTTGAAGTAACAGAAAGTTAAAGTGTATGGGACAAGTAAGAGGATCAAGAAAGGTAAGTCTTAGAGAGCGCATCAAATCGGTGCGCATTCAAGCCACTGGTACACAGTTTCAAAACAATACGCCTTCAACTATTACTTTAAGGGCTATGCCGTATAATTTCACGGCTGTAAGTTATGCGTGGTATAAAGGAACGGGAACTGTAATTGTTGGAACGAATCAAAACTTTGTACTTGCACATGATCAAATTTCAACGGTTGAAACGTACCGCGTTGTTGTCAAAAACAATCAAAACCAAGAGTACGAAGATTCTATTTCTATTTCAAAGGTTATTGATGGTCCGCAAGGTCGTCCAGGGCAATTACCTATTCAGCGTGAATGGGCGGTTGGTGATGTTTACCGAAACAGCGATGAAGTAATTGATTACATCTACCATCGTGCAACAGACAGCTGGTGGAAATTAAAGCCTGGTTATAACAATATAACTGTACAAATCAATCCGACAAACGAGTTTATTCGATTGAACTCTTTAGAACAACTAGCAGTAAACCTTTTAATTGCTGAAAATGCAAATATTGCTGGTTTTGTTTTCAAAGATCAAAAAATGGTTAGTCAGTCTCCAAGTCCTACAAATCCGAATTTGACCTTAGATGGAGTGAATGGACTGCTAAAAGCAATGGCGGGACAAATAGGAGAATTCCAAATTAATGAAGGACTTGAATACAATAAGGAAGGGAATCGGATAATTAATTTTTTACCGCGTCCGTATCAAAAGTTTTTCAAATTTGACAAAGATGGTTTAAAACTCATTAATGATGATTGGTACGATGGAATGTTTTGTGGAGAGGGACCAAATGGAGGAATGTCATGCTTTACTGGTAATAACCACAATGTTCGTTATGAAATTGAAACAGGTGGTGTTGATTATTATTTGAAACTATTTGGTACGGGTAAATACCGAAATGAAACGTATAAGGCTGCTTTATGGGTTCAGGCTGTTGCTCATGCAGTAGATGCTATCCTTATTGAAAAGGGAGGAATCACTTTAAAAAATGGTGATATGAATATTGTGACAGGAGATTATAAAGCAAATGGATTTGTTGGAGCTACCGGTACTTTTAATGTTGGAGGAGTGAATGTAAGAGTTGAAAAAGGGTTAATAGTTAGTTGGCAATAGATGAAGTATTTAATCGATTTACAAGGGTATTTGCTGTATAATTTACAGCAAATTGGAGTGAGTGTTAAATTATCAGGAGTAGTGGGAGCGTTAGCAATTGTGGTTGGAAATGTATCTGGAGTTTTTACGCAGTGGTGGAGTGAGAATATCGATTATGTTGTGATTGCTTTAGGATTAGTTGCAGTTGATCATTTGTTGGGTTCTGGTGTACATCTATGGTTAAAGAAGGATTTTCAATGGCCAAAGAATATCATTGGGTTGTTGATTAAACTTTCGATGGTTCTATGTGGTGGATTAATCTTTGAGGGATTGGCTCATATTACTAAAGAACAAGATTTAGTTTACACGTATTTGAAAATGACAACGCGTTTAATCGTGTGTATTTATCCTGGGCTATCCGCTATGCGAAATATGAATTTAGTGACTCGAGGTGTTTTTCCACCAGCCGCACTAGTTGGAAAGTTTGATAGCTTCCAAAAGGATTTAAGCGTTGAAAAATTAAAAAAAGGAAAAGAAAATGAAGGAGATTAATTTTGAAGTATTTGAAGCGTTGTCATTGGACAATGCTTCAATTTTTGTAAACAAGTACAAAGCTGCTGCTAAAGAAATTGAAAAGCAAACAGGATTGAATTATATTGCGATTTTGGTGCAAGCAGCACTTGAAAGTGGTTGGGGATTAAAAGTAGTTGGAAACAATCTATTTGGAATTAAATGGACAGGAAAAGGGGAGAAGCAGCTTGTTACAACAACTGAAATTCTCTGGAGTCCTAACGAGAAATTCCCTGAAGTATTGTCGATGACAAAACGTGCAGATGGAAAGTATGTGTATAAAGTGAAAGACTATTTTAGAAAATACGATACGCCGGAACAAAGCTTTCAGGACCATGCGTTGTTCTTTCAAGAGAATAAGCGTTATGCTAAAGCTTGGGAAGTTCGCGGGGATTACAATCGCTTTTTTGAGGAGATCGCCAAGGCTGGATATGCAACTGCGGATAATTACGCAGACTATTTGAAAAGCGTCGCTAAATCGGTAATTAAACGCTTATGAGAGTAGTTGTATTGTTGGTTGTACTGTTAGGTTTAACAGTGCAATCTTGTGGATCACGAAAAGTTGAAAGGCACAGTAAATCGTCTTTAGAGGAAAGCTGGGCTTCTCTCCAGGAACAGAAAACAGTTACTGAAATTTATTTTGACCGTAAGAAGGTGTTTGAAATTATGCGAGAGCTAAACATTCGCAATGGTTCGATAACTTTTAATACGGATGGTTCCATCACGGCCAAGGGTGATGAGATTGGATTGAGTGATAAGGAAGCGGGTGAGCAAATCGAATCTACGAAAGTAAAGGAGGAAAATTCGCAAGCGGTTTTTGGTCAGAATGAAAAGAAAATTGAAGAGGAAGATGGGAAGAAAGTGGAGCGGAAGCAGTTTAGTTGGTGGTGGATTATTATGCTTCTGACAATAATATTTGGTGTGATCTATCTTATAAAAAAACTTGGGTTGGTAAGTAGTAAAAAATGGGCTGTATTTTTTAGATAGTCCATTTTTTAATTATTCAGGAATTTCGCTTAAGTAGTTTTTTATTTTTTCTTCAAAAATAAACATGTCACTTTCTTTTCTGTTTTTCCCTTCTTTGTGTGAAGCAAGACATAAATAAAAATTCTTGTTATTTTTTGTTAAGTAAATTAACCACTCGCCTTTTAAATCTTTATTTTTCATAGCGGTATTGTGCATTTCTCTTGATATTGTAGAATAAGGCGCGTTCTTATATCGATGTAAGATTTTATTTAATTCTTCAGTTCTTGCTTTGCGTATTTGTCCTTCTGAATTAAACCAGTATTCTTTAACATTTCTGAGTAACGAGCTTCCTAGACTGCAATACGGACTTAAGTGAATATGTTCAAAATCTAACAAAGGTTCATTGTTGAAAGGCAAACCTTTTATGTTGCCTTTTTCTAAATTATGAATATAGTCTAATACTTCAGATGAGTTAATAAATTCAATTTTATCACCAAATTTCTCGCCAATGTGTGCTTTATGTATGCTTAATTGATCAACTAAGTAAGAACTGCAAGCTCCTGTTGTCAGCTTTAATTTCAATCGCTCCTTAATATCAATTCTATTTTTATCTAAAGTATCAAAATCTATGTCGCAAGATTCAGTTCTGTCAAGTGTAATAATACGTACATTTTCTTGTTCTATCAAAAGGCTATAAAATAAATTTAAAAATTCCTGGTCTCTCATATTTATTCCTTGTTATTATTTATAAAGATATAAAAAATGTTAGTAGTCTTTAAATGAGTATTAATATAAATAATGAGAACTATACAAAAACTATACAAATATTACCCTATAAAAAAACAACCACCTGATAATCAGGTGGTTGTTTTTTATTTCTGTGGAGTCGCCGAGAATCGAACTCGGGTCCAAACAAGCAATCAGAGAGCTTTCTACACGCTTAGTTTCAACTTTAATTTTCGATCAGTAGCTTGGTTTGAAACAACCCCTACTAACTTAGCCTCTAAGATTTTGGAAGATGTCCGAGACACTAACCCTCCTAGGTTTATTTTACGGTTCCCCTAAACAAAGCGCCACAAACCAAGGCTCTTAAGGGGAATCTAGCTCTTCCACCTGGTGGAAACTAAGGCAATCCTACTGTAATTCGGATTAAGCAGCTAAAGCGTAATTATTTTCGCCGTTTAAAAAGTTCGTTAGATGATATTTACGAGCAACCTAACAACGCTCGACGTGCTTACTGACTAATTCCACTCGCTGTCAAAACCGATCGACCCCTTATAGAATATATTTATTAAGTAGATGCAAAATTACAATTTAAAACTAAACAATACAACTTTTAACCCTTTAAAAGTTCATAATTTTGGAATAACTGAGAAATACAGCTATCTTTGCAAGAACCACCCTTTTAAAAACGAAACAACTAATTTAGATAATATATTATGAAAATTGGCATTATTAAGGAAAGAAAAAGTCCTCCTGATAGACGTGTTGTGTTTACCCCTGAAATTCTAGCACACGCATTACAAACGTATGATACGCTAGAAGCAGTAGTAGAACCCTCGGATATTAGAATCTTTCCTGACCAGGCTTATGCAGATAAAAACATTACACTTAGCGATGATTTAGCAGATTGCGATGTTTTAGTTGGCGTAAAAGAGGTTCCCCTTGAGGCTCTAATACCTAATAAAACTTACTTTTTCTTCTCACATACCATTAAAGAACAAGAGTACAACAGAAGTATTCTGCAAACGTGTTTAGCTAAAAATATCCGCTTAATTGACCACGAAACCCTAGTTGATGAAAACAACAAAAGGCTCATCGGTTTTGGGCGTTATGCAGGTATAGTAGGTGCGTACAACACCTTGCGAGCCTTTGGATTAAAATACGAGCTTTTTACTTTAAAAAAAGCAGAGAAGATGTTGCATACAGAGGATTTAATTGCACAATTAAAAAAGCAATTTTTTCCGCCAATTAAAATTGTAGTAACCGGAAATGGCAAAGTTAGCCATGGGATTATGGAGATTTTGAAAGGGATGAAAGCCAAGAAAGTTTCTATTGACCATTTCTTAACCCAAAATTATGATCTTCCTGTTTATACCCAACTAGAAGTGATGGATTACTACAAACGCAAAGATGCTAAAGAAGCAACAAAAGCAGACTTCTATGCGAATCCAGAACAATACGAAAGTGATTTCGAAAGATTTACAAAAGTTACAGATATCCTAATTACAGGTCATTTCTTTAAACACGGTTCACCCAAAATTCTTACAAGAGAAATGCTTGCTTCTATAGATAATAAAATAAAAGTAATCGGAGATGTATCTTGTGATGTGGACCATGGTCCAATTGACAGTACATTAAGAGCGTCTACCATTGCAGACCCTTTTTATGGCTACCATCCGGGTAAAAATATTGAAGTAGCTTTTGATCACCCAGCAGCGATAACCGTTATGGCAATTGACAACTTGCCATGTGAATTACCCAAAGATGCAAGTGAAGGGTTCGGAGAAGTATTTTTAAATACAGTCTTACCTGCCTTTTTTAATGCTGATAAAGATCAAATACTAGCTCGCGCTACTGTAACTCAAAATGGACAGTTAACCGAGCGTTTTTCCTATCTACAAAACTATGTAGACGGCAAATAAGAAAAACATTTTTTTGGCATACCGCACCTTAAATTGTTAACAGTATGCCAAAATCAAATATTATTTGAAAAATTCCTAATAAAATAGTTTTAGTCCGTATATTTGTTGCGAAATTTACAATCTGCAAAAGAGAAGCAAATTAGGAGTTTCAAGTAGTAGTTCATACACAAAACCACTCTTTTTAAGCCTAATAAACACAGTTGCTCTTTATAAGCTATTACTCTAAAATAACTAAATTAATTCAGCTATTTTTTATGGGTAAGTAGGGGATTGTTTACTACTTCAAACAACAAGCTTATAATTAATTGTACAAAATAGAACTATGGAAGCTGAATTAACAAGCAAGGAGCTGCGTATTCAAAAAAAAATTAAAGATTCTGAAACTCACGTTTTTAGAACTGTATTTCCAGGACAAACCAATCATCATGGTACCATGTTTGGAGGCGCTGTTCTAGCAATTATGGATGAAATTGCATTTATGACTGCTACGCGCTTTTGCCGTAAACCGATTGTTACTGTTTCCAGTGATAAAATCGACTTTAATCAACCGATTCCCGTAGGAACCTTGGTTGAGTTAATCGGAACTGTAGTACGCGTTGGACGTACAAGTTTAGATGTTCGAGTGGATGTATTTGTGGAAAGTATGTATAGAGAGGGTCGTGAAAAAGCAATTTCTGGTAACTTTACCTTAGTAGCTATTAATGAGAGTAAACGCCCTGTACCTGTTTTAGATGAAATTGAAACGTATTAATTCATTTTTATTATAACCTAAAAGCTACTGTTTAATCAACAGTAGCTTTTTTTATGGGCTAAAATCAAACAATTAATCCTCATCCAAAAACATAAAATAACAAACTTTCAGACTCTATTCTTATAAAATAAACTTTTATTATAAATAGTTTATGCAAAAAACTGGTCGATTAAATTATATATTCATATCTTTAAGAAACCACATCTTATCAAAAGTGTACAAACTATTTACTTAATAATTATGAATATAAAAAATGTAACCGTAGCTGGAAGCGGAGTATTAGGCTACCAGATTGCCTTTCAAACTGCTTTCAAAGGTTTTAAAGTAACCGTTTACGATATCAATGATCAAGCCATTGACCAAGCCAAAGCTAAATTTGATTCCTTAAGTCAACGCTATAAAAACGATTTAGCAGCTACATCAGAGCAATTGGCGCAAACTAAACAAAATCTTTACTATTCTAGCGATCTTAAAAAAGCGACGGAACAAGCCGATTTAGTTATTGAAGCTGTTCCTGAGAATCCTAAAATAAAAATTGGGTTTTATAAGGAATTAGCGGAAGTAGCCCCAGCACATACAATATTTGCTACAAATTCTTCAACTTTACTACCAAGTCAATTTAGTGATGTAACAAAAAGACCCAAACAATTTCTTGCCTTGCATTTTGCCAATGAAATTTGGACGCATAACACCGCAGAAATCATGGGGCATCCGCAAACAGATCCTGCTGTTTTCAAAGAAATTGTGGATTTTGCCAAAGCCATTGGCATGATTGCGTTGCCGCTGCACAAGGAACAACCTGGGTATATTTTAAATTCAATTTTAGTGCCTCTTTTAGATGCAGCAACCAATCTCTTAGTCAATGATATTGCCGATGCACATACGATTGATAAAACCTGGATGGCAGCGACAGGAGCGCCTGCTGGGCCATTTGGTATTTTGGATATTGTAGGAATTTCAACTGTTTATAATATTAATAAAATGGCCGCAGATTCGACGCATGATCCTCTAAAAATAAAAACAGTGGACTATCTAAAAAGAGAATTTATAGATAAGAATAAATTAGGCGTTGGAACAGGAGAAGGGTTTTATACCTATCCAAATCCAGCCTATAAAGAAGAAGATTTCTTAAAGTAGAAGCAGTAAAAAAGCGAATAAATTTAAAGCTATTTATTCGCTTTTTTATTTAAATCTTTACTTTAATTAATATTATGTAAAACACCTATTTTTAGTGTTTTATGTTTTTTATTTATTTGATTTCGTCATTCTGTCATTCCCTAAAAAATCGCGACGAAGTTCCGTTTCTAAAAATCCAATTTCATTCAATAACGTTACCATCTCTGAACCTAAATATTGATTAATTTCATAAAAGAGTTGTCCTTGAGGAGCTAAATTAGCAAAAGCTAATTGCGCAATTTTTTTATAAAAAATCAAAGGATTATGATCTTCAACAAACAAAGCCGTGGGCGGTTCAAAATCCAATACATTTTTCTTAATCTCAACTTTCTCCAAATGACGAATATAAGGGGGATTAGACACAATAATATCAAAAGTATCCAAGTGATCTAGCAGTAAGATATCTTGCTCTAATAGTTTTACTTGCACATTCAACTGCATAGCATTTCGCTGAGCGACTTGTAGAGCTTCTGGAGATATATCCATCAAAGTAACCTGACTATGAGGTAATTCCTTCGCTAAAGTAAGCCCTATACAGCCACTTCCTGTACCAATATCTAAAATGCGTAAAGGACCTTCTTTCGGAACTGAAGCGATAATCCATTCTACTAATTCTTCCGTTTCTGGACGGGGAATTAACGTATGTGCATTCACTTCAAATACATACCCATAAAAATAGGCTTTCCCAAAAATATGTTGAATCGGTTGCTGATTTTCTAATTGTTCTAGTGTCGTTGACCAATGCTCTGTTTTTTCTGTTTGTAAGTCGGGATTCATAATCAAATCAATACGCGATTTTCCCTCGAGTTCCTCCAAACAAAAAAGAAACAATTGCTGAGCTTCTAACTCGTCATAAATCGGAGTAAGCTTTAATATAAACTGGTCTTGTAGTAATTTTATACGCATAGTTTAAAAGCTAAAACCTTATTAGTTTAGCTAAAAAGAATTAAATTTGTTCAAAGATACAGTTTTATCAATTTTGGAAAAAGACGAATACTATATTTCTCGATGCATACAACTTGCAAAGCAAGGAACATTTGCTGCTATGCCCAATCCTTCAGTTGGGGCAGTTCTCGTATATAAAGACAAAATAATAGGAGAGGGGTTTACCTCTGCCTATGGGGGAGCTCATGCCGAAGTAAATGCTATAGCTAGTGTAAGAAACCCAGAATTACTAAAAGAAAGCACTCTTTACGTCAGTTTAGAACCTTGTAGCCATTTTGGTAAAACACCACCCTGTTGTGATTTGGTTATTGCTAAACAGATTCCTCGTGTAGTCGTAGGTACGATAGATCCTTTTGCTAAAGTATGTGGCATGGGAATTCAAAAAATGAAAGAAGCCGGTATTGATGTTTTTGTAGGAGTTTTAGAAAAAGCATGCCAACAAAGCAATAGTCGATTTTTCACTTTCCATCAACAGAAACGCCCGTATATTATGCTGAAATGGGCAGAAAGTCAAGATGGATTTATGGCTCCTTTACACAAAGAAGAACAAAAGCCTTTTTGGTTGTCGAATGCCTATGCTAAACAATTGGTACACCAATGGAGAAGTCAAGAAATGGCTTTTTTAGTGGGTACAAAAACGGTTTTAGAAGATAACCCTTCTTTGACAACAAGAAGTTGGTTTGGAAAAAACCCAATTCGCCTTTATTTAGATCGAAATGGCAGCATTCCCACCTCTTTCGCAATTCACAGTCAAGAAGCACAAACTCTCTGTATAACTGCCAATAAAGAAGCTATATCTACAGATAAAGTTACCTATTATTATGCAGATTTTGATCAGGATTTAGTACATCAAATTTGTGCTATTTTATATAACCTACAAATCATGTCTGTAGTTATCGAAGGTGGAACACAGACCATTCAACATTTTATTCAAGCAGGGTTATGGGATGAAGCGCGAATTTTTATTAGTGATTCTATGTTAAAAGAAGGAATTAAAGCGCCAACCCTACACACTTGGAATTCTAAGGAGACGCAGGTCATCTCTACCAATCAATTACATATTTTACATGCCAAATAATGACGGAAGAAAAAGACGCATTTAAAACCATTAGCGAACCTACAGAAGAAGTATTGTATAAAGAAAAAAATAGTAAATTCTTTGGGTATGCTTTTCCAGTAAAAAAAGAAGAAGAAGTTAAAGAAATAATCGATCAATTAAAGAAACAACACTATAGTGCTAGACATTGGTGCTATGCCTTTCAATTGGGTACCGATCCGGTTTATTATCGAGCTAATGACGATGGAGAACCGAGCAATACAGCAGGAGCGCCAATTTATGGTCAAATACAATCCTTTGATGTTACGGATATACTGATTGTCGTTGTTCGTTATTTTGGAGGTGTAAAACTAGGGGTTGGTGGACTTATCACTGCATATCGTGCAGCAGCACAAATGGCCCTAGAGAATGCAGATATTATCGAATGTACTATTGATAAAAAGTTTAAAGTTCGATTCGATTATAAGGATATGAACCATGTAATGCGCGTGATCAAAGAGCGTAATTTAAACCTAGTACAACAAAAAATGGAAATGACCTGTGAAATTGAATTATCAATTAGAAAAAGTGAATATGTACAGGCTTTAGAGGCTTTTGTTCCTTATTATGAGGTAAAAGTAATTGAACCTTCCGCCGATAATTACGAGTAGACCTAGCAAACAATTCAATGATGAAAATTCCCACACAACAAGCACAAATTGATTTACAAACTATTGAAACGCCAATAGGTACACTTGTTGTTTGTGCTACGCTACAGGGAATCTGTTTAGTTGAGTTTGCTGATATTCAAGGTTTGGAAAAAGAATATGCCAAACTGGCTAAAGAAAAACAAGCGGTTATTAAAGAACAAGACAACCCGCATATTACTCAATTTAAGCAAGAACTAGAAGCTTATTTTACTAAAACACGTACCAATTTTACAGTAGCCCTAGATATAGTAGGTACTGTATTTCAGCAACAAGTATGGCAAGGTTTGCTGAGTATTCCCTATGGAGAGACTAAATCGTATAAACAACAGTCTGACTTTTTAAATATACCCAAAAGCATTCGAGCTGTGGCCAATGCCAATGGTCAAAATAGAATTGCAATTGTGATCCCTTGTCATCGTATTATAGGCGCAGACGGCAGTTTAACAGGTTATAAAGGTGGTTTATGGAGAAAACAAAAGTTGCTTGAATTAGAAAATATTGCCTATTCAAAAGAAACTCAATTGAGTCTATTTGTTGATTAAATAATAAAACTAGAAGCTATGATAAAACTATTCTTAGCCTCATCCTTTAGTGAGGTTGCTTGTTTATTTCAAAATTTTGTAAAGGACGAATTACAAAACAAATCAGTTACTTTTATTCCTACTGCCAGTAAGGTAGAGGAATATAAAGGGCATGTAGAAAATGACCAACAGGCCTTTTTGGATTTAGGTATAACGATTGATGTTTTAGAATTGACTACGGCTTCTAGAGAAGAAATAGAAACCAAATTAGCAGTTAATGATTTTATTTTCGTGTCTGGTGGAAATACGTTTTACCTCTTACAAGAGATGCGTCGATCTGGAGCAGATGAATTAATTAAAGCACAGCTACTCCAAGGAAAAATTTATATTGGAACCTCTGCCGGAAGCGTAATCCTATCTCCAAATATTCAGTATCTAGAAGCAATGGATGACAAATCCAAAGCACCTTTATTAAGTAATTACAACGGATTAAAACTAATAGAGGAATATCCACTGGTTCACTACCAGAATTTTCCTTTCACTGAAACCGTTGAACTCATCTATCAAACGTATAAAAATCAAATACCTTTAGTTATTTTAAGTAATAATCAGGTTTTAATTATTGAAAATCAAACAACTAGAGTAATTTCTGTCTAATTTTTAAAGACAAAAAAAGGGTTATTTCTGTTGAAATAACCCTTCAAGTAAATAATACAATAAAAAATAATATTTATCTTTTTATAACTAACGGATAGAAAGATAATTTAGTATCCTTACTCCTAAAAAAAGTTTAAAATTAACGTATTGAAATAACTAATAGAGTAATTGCAACTCCAGCTAACACTAAACCTAGTATATTTTTGCTTGATAATTTTTCCTTAAATAATGTATAACCTAGTAAAGTCCCTAGAAAAATAACACCAAAGTTCATACCTGCAAAAACGATGGTTGGGTTAGAGGAGAAGTGCTGGTGTGCTTTCATATAAAAAAGAATATTGACAAAATTCAATCCGCCAATAAAAACACCCGAGGCCAAATTAAGTCTAGATACTTTTAAAATATTTTTCTTAACTCCCAAAGAATAGGCGAACAAACTCAATAGCAAAGCAGTAATAAATACATAAAACAAACTTTGTGTATAGGGAATTGCGGAATAAAGCGCTAATTTTTTAAAGAAAATATCAATCACTCCAAAACCTAAAAAGATACTCAATAAGTAAAAAGTGCTTTTATTTGAGTTCGTCGTTTTAGTCGTGTTGCCTTTATTTAAAATAAAATAGACTGAAAATAGGCCTAGACCTAAGGCCATATAGCGCAGGGTATTTAATTGTTCTTTAAAAATAAAAATAGCCGCTATAATTGGAATTAATAAAGATAAACGCTGTGCAATATCCGTTTTAATTAACCCCGCATATTTAATAGCATTAAACTGAGCTACAAAAATAGTTGGCAATAAACACCCCAAAATCAAAACCGTACTAAGTGGCATTGAAAATGAAAATTGCCTAAAATCTACGTTAAAAATAAAAAAGGACAACAAAGAAGTTACCACATAATTGATGATGATAATTCCGAAAATATCAATAGGAAACTTCTTTATATATTTAAAGAATACACCAACAGAAACGCTACCGAGTATACTACAAAGTAAATAGATCATTGTATTAAGCTATAGAGCTTACAAAAATAGAAATTATTGGAAGCAATGGCACGGAATAGGTGTTTAAAATTTTCTATTTTACATAATATTAATTATAGTGTATTTTAGGTATTTCAGTACTTTATCTCAATTGACTGCTTTTTATACCTATTCAATTGAAACTTAAAATAAAAAAACCACTGATGTGGTTTTTTTACTATCCTTTAATAAAATCTTTTTTCTTAATCACTTGAAAGTCTTTACTGACAATTATTCGCAAGGTATCAGTTTTCACTTTATTATTTTGTGCTACAATCCTTAATAAGGCACTTACTTTGTAAGCTACAAATTTATGAGAATCTGCTACTTTTTCTTTGGCTATAACTTCCTCCAATTCTTTCATTAATGGAGCTGCTTTTTCTTGTTCCGCGCTATAATCTCTTACTGCCTTATCAATTTCATTTCGCACATCAGCTACGGGATGTATTTTATAAAGCTGCATATATTGATTTACTGCATGGCGTTGCAATTCAATAAAAGGCAAATGACCAATTTGTAATTCTTCCAAAAGATCCTCTCCTTTAATATGTAAACGATCTTTTTCAGTAAGCGTATCTACTTGAATAATAGCTAGTGTATTTTCTTTTTTCTTTAAATCTATACCTAATTCAGACTCAACATAAGGCGTTACTGCAACTAGCATTCTGTCCTTAAAATTCTCTTTGATAGAAAATGCAGATAAAACAATAAAGCCAATTAGAAGAAATATTATTTTTTTCATTCCTTACTTATTTAAGTAGATTAATCAAGGGGTAAGTTAGGCTTATTTCTTGAGTTTTTACATTTAATTTACATTTTTTATATGAATCCTATTTTATATTTTCTTTTGAATAGCCTAATAGTTAAAACGAAGCACAAATCAATTATTTACCTATAAAACTAAAATCACTCAAGGTCTTCATAAAGGAAATTAATGCCTCTTTTTCATCTTCAGTTAAAGGTAATCGGTTCTCGTTTTCTTTAAAAATAGGATCTAAATTTGCACTCGCTAAAACCCCGTGATCCATATAATCCAAGACTTCTTGGAGCGTTTGAAATTGTCCAAAACTGCCATAAGGAGCTGTAAATTCAATATTGCGCAATGAAGGCACTCTAAAGCTCATATAATCCTTTAAATCTCCAGTAACACGAGCTCTTCCAGCTTCATCTCTGTTAGGATTGACAGGAAATCCTATATTTCTAAAACTTTGATCTGTAAACAATTCACCACTGTGACAGTTGATGCAATTAGTTTGAAAGACTTCATATCCAAATTGCTCCTCTTGATTAAATAGGGCTTCTTTTCGCTTGACTTGATCGTATTTACTATTGGCTGAAATTAAACTGTATTCATACTGGGCGATGCTTTTGTAAATACGTTCGTCTGTCATTTGTTCATCGCCAAATACTTTTTTAAATAAAGTGCGGTACGCAGGATCATCCTGGATTTTTCCAATAACTTCAAAAATGGAGGAATGCATTTCTTCAGGCGTAATTAGGGGGACAATAACTTGATTCTCTAACTGAAGTTTACTTCCATCCCAATTGTAATAGCGCATAAAGAGCATATTTTGTATGGGAGGTACATTTCTCAAGCCAACCTTCCCTTCTATTCCAACGGCTTTTAGTTGATGATCGGCAAAAGCAGCGGTTTGGATATGACAAGTTGCACAAGCGATGCTATTATCTCTGCTTAAGCGCGGATCAAAGAACAATTTTTCGCCTAGTTCTATGCCATATTTGGTTGGTTTATTTCTCAAAGCTGCTGGATTTACAGCAGGAAACCCTTCGGGAATAACAAAGGCCAA
Organism: Myroides odoratus; assembly: GCF_965118575.1. Classification (GTDB taxonomy): domain Bacteria; phylum Bacteroidota; class Bacteroidia; order Flavobacteriales; family Flavobacteriaceae; genus Flavobacterium; species Flavobacterium odoratum_B. The sequence continues at coordinate 45,085 of NZ_CBCPHW010000015.1, forward strand.
TTCGGGATTGTCTGGTATAGCATCATACACCTCTTCACTACAAGAAACCAGAAATAGTAAAACAACAAACAAACTGATTTTTCTCATCTTAAACTTTTTTAAATAAGCACAGTAAATACCCTGCGTCATGAGTCCTCACAACGCAGGGTAAAAGCTAATTATTTTCTACACGTAGAACAGAAAACATACCACTTAGATCACTTGAACCGTTGCCGCCTAAGTTATCTACAAACTTAACCATCTGAACAGCGGTGTGAACATTCGGTGTTGCATTGTCATCTGATCCAGTACCCGTACTCAATTTAATCGTATTTGACTTTCCACTCAATAAATGAATAAAATCGGCTTTAATTACAATTTTCGGTGTTTTATCTCCAACCCTAGCCAAAATTGGCAAATCAAGAGTTACATCGCGATACGCATCCACTCCTTGTACAGATTTCCCCTCTTCTCCATCTTCAATCGTACTACCTGTATGAATAGATAACTCTTTGTGATCCGCTTCGTAAAAGCCTTCTATTTTGGTGAAGCGATAACCCGTTCCCCATTCCCACATCATTTGCGTATCATTCGCACCAGCAGCTGCATAAAAAAGAGGAAATTTCGTTTGATTTAACGTATTTAAATCATTTCTTACGCCTAATCCAAATTTTATTTTTTTGTATTCTCCTTTGGGAATATCGCGTAAAACATACTGTAAAGTTTCAATTTTCGCTTGATCAATTACTGTAGCTCCCAGATCTAAATTATTGATATTATATGGAATTTCTTTTCCATCGTTTTTCACTAAACGGATATTGCTAATCACATATTTTAATTCAGAAAAATGATGCACTTGCCCTTCTGCGGAAGTATTAACTGTAGCATTAGTCGCATTTTTATCACCTAAAAGGAGGGGTAGATCTCCAAAGGTATTTACAAACGCTAAGGTTACATTATTAGCCGCTGTAGAATTAGTATCGCTTGAACACGACATAATGGTAAAAGCTAGAAGAGATAGAACTAGGTATTTTTTTGCGTTTTTCATTTGTTCTTATTGTATAGTATTAGTTAAAAATTAAGTTTAAGAGAGGTAAAAAAGTTACGTCCCATTCTTGGTATGTTGCCCCAATCGGCATAGGTTGTATAGTATTGATTTAAGAGGTTTTCTGCGCCAAGCTGAAAAACAGCTTTTGTTCCTTTTACATAAAAAGTATATGCAACAGAAGCATCCCATACGGCATAAGCAGGTGTTAAGCTTTCGCCGTATTCAGGACTAAAATCACGCTGTTTGGAATCGCCATGGACCGCAGTTTGAATACCAAAATCTCGGTACGAATAATGCAAAGATGTCTGATAACTAAAAGGTCTGATAAAGGGTAAATTGCCTTTTTCATTATCGCGTCCTCTTGCATAAGTAACACTTCCTTTCCAATGCAAATCATCTGTTAGGTTGTAATACCCCGTTAAAGCGAAATTAAACAACGTTGCATAATCCAATGAAGTATACCCCTTTACACCTACAGATTGATAATTCATAGGACTTCCCAAACTTAGAATTTGTCCAATGACATAATTTTTAATATGGAAGTAATTGACCTTAGCTTGAAGGCCAAATTGATCTCCTTTATAGCCTATACTAGCATTTAATTCATTCGAAATTTCATTTTTTAGATCTGGATTTCCAATATAATCATAACGATCATAGCTATTGTAGATATAATAGCCGTACGCCTCTGAAACCGAAGGAGCTCGATGACCATATCCTGCGCCAATCGAAAAATTAAAGCGATGAATATCCCATTCGTAACTTGCGTGTAAACTAGGTAAAACTCTCGTTTTATCTTGAGCTGCACCTGGATGAAATATCCAATTGAATTCAATGTATTTGGCATAATTATAATTCACTCCAAGTCCCCCACCAACATGCAATCGACTGTGTTCAGACCAATCCAACGTATTATTTAAAGATAGACCTGCAAACGTAGTCGTTACCCAAGGCCAAGTATATGCAAACATGGTGCGTTCTGTTCGATCTTGTGGATACATACGCATTTCTGCAATTGACTCATTTGTATAGGCATTCAACTGCATTTCTGAAGCGTATATTCCCTTTTTGAAGTTAGCTTTGGATAACAAACCATAGGTGGTACTCCAACCGGGCATATCCATATGTACTAAATTATCGGGACGTGTAGTATCATCCATATAATGTTCGATGGCATTAAAATACACTTTGGTATCCCAAACCTTAATGAATTGATCTTCAAACAACTGCTTATATGAAACCGAGGTAATAATTGCGCGTGACAACCACAAATCCATAGGTAAAGCAGGATAGCCTACATCTTTAGCAACATCAAATATGGCCTCTACACGTAAGGAAGATAATTCACTCGTTTTATATGCAATTCCCAACGAAGTATTAAACTTTTTATATTGGGAATGCTTTACCTTATCGTTGTTTCCATCTTTGTAATTCTCTGCGGTACGATAGGCAATACTTGCATCCGTCACCCACTTTTTACTTGCAAAAGAAAGCGTACCCAAATTGTAATATTGCTTATTATTAAATTCAAATCCACTTTGATAGCCTCCTGCCCATTGATTTTCTAAACTAAAAGCCGTGCTTTTTCTTTTTAAATCAATACTCCCTGCTATCGTAGCTCCATGCATCCCTCCTTCTTGTCCAGATTGAATATCAACACTTTCAAGGTTATTGCTTTCAACATAAGAAGTAATTGGATCCATTTTATCTGTACACGCACCAAAAATATGCATCCCATCTATGGTTAAAGTTGATCGTTCAGTACTCATATTATTCAATAGAGGCTCCCAAGCATAAGCCCCGCGTTTAATGAAGCTAATTTGTTCCGATGATGCTAAAAATTCATCTACAGAAACCGCCATTTTTAAATCGGTTTTAATCTTTTCTTTGGTGTATGCGATTAAGGCTATTTCATCAAGTAGCGTAATACTGTCTTGCTCTACAATAGGATTCTGTGCTACAACAGTAACAGAACCTACTAAAAATAAGGTTGTTATATTTCTGATCATAGCTAAAAAAGAATATCTATATGCAATTCACTCTTTACCCCTTCAATACCAGGCGTAAAATCTGTTGGCACCTTTGTGCCCCTTAGTATTCTTCCTTGTTGATTTTGAAGAATAAAATTCAACGTCCAATTTCCTGTCATCGTATAATTAACGACGCCATAATAAAAACCTCCTTCTTTTTGCACCAAATCCTTATTATTAGGCGAAGAGTGATTTCCCATAGAAGGTTCAGGCATTCTTGGATCCAAGAGTAACTTATAATCAGTTACAGTTTGATATCTATCTTTTAAATCAGCCGCCGCATTGTATTTATATAGACCCGCTATAAGTTCATTCTCAGCGACTTTGGGTTTGATAGGTGCCACCAAAGCAAGAATATAAGTTTCTTGATCTTTACCTTCAAATTCCGTAAGATTTAAATTCTTATTCACTTGTTTTTCAACAACAATAGGTTGTTTTACTTCTATAATTTGTTGATTGACTTCAAAATTTATAGTTATTTCCCAAGTCGCTACATTACTTTCAGTGGTAAATACCGAAAAACCCTTGTAGATTTTTTCTTGCGGTTGGTAAACTAAATGATATAAATTAGGACAGGAATCCTTTCCTCCAGTTGGGGTAGTCCGTGTTGGCAGAAAAGAAACAGCTGCATTTTCAACGGCTTGTTTAGTATGGGTATCCACTATCTGCAGATGAACTTCATTATACCCTTGATAAAAATGGCCATTTATAGCCTCTATACGAAGCGTATAGTGCTCTTTTGTAAAAGAAATGACTTCCTTAAAAACTTGGTGGTCTGGTACTACCGTATTTGTTTCAGATTCGTAATCTGTTTTGTCCATAGTACAAGCGGTAACAACAAACAAAGTTGCTACAAAACATATAAATATTTTCATTGTTTTAACGAGTGTCTATATTCAACCCTTGTTTTGTTGCGTCATTTTAAAAAAAACAGGTTGCACAACACAGCTTCGCTTCTTTGCAAACCTTCATAGAAAATTTGCAAAGTAAACGTTTAACTCAGATTGAAAGACTTTAGATGACACCTAATTTTAATAGAGGTCAATAGGTTAAAAGTAAAGTGAAAAATAAGGCAGATTTACACTTCGGCTTCTTATAAATAAATGACTGCAATCGTTGGAATAGAAATTCCAACTGCATGATGTCTTTTACTACTTACACCAAAATCATACCTATCTATTTATATGTGGGAGGTTTAAACAAAAAATTTAAAAAGGAAAAAGTATATAAATCATCTACACTCACATCTTTTTGTGTTTTGTAGGTTTGGAATAGATTACCATATGAAACAATTGAAATTGCTTGATAATAGCTAATTTGTATTTCAGCTGAAGCAAAATGAATTTTATCCTTTTCAGTACTTGTATCAGAAGCATGTGCCAATTCTTTCATTAAATGACACTTTCCGTTACATTGCATTTCAGGTTTGTCTCTATTTACACAAAGTTCATTTTTGATATAATCATATAGCACTACATATTCCACAACCGGTAAGACCGGTTTGAAAAACATAAATAAGGATAATATGAGAGTCGCTATTTTCACTCTACAAAGGTCAACTATATTTTTAAAAAGACCAAATTGGGAGTTGTTTGTATGAATTATTGGATTGAAAAAGTAAACCCAATCCATGACAAACTTCCTATACCTAAAACCTAGAGATTAAGATAGCTTTCTAAACAGAAATAAATTAAATCAGGGCTAAATTTTCACTACTAATCTATCCGATGAAGAAGAAAATTAACCCCTAAAAAAAGGGTGCCTATACGGGCACCCTTCTTCTCAAAAATAGATGCTGTTAACTTTTAAATCTAACAGCAGAGATTATAAAAAAAAAAGTTACAAGAATTGAAAACGAAGAAACGGGTTTTTCGTTTATTAAAGCGATAGATTCCTTTTGTTAAAAGATTAACTACCTTTACATTTAGTCCTATCTACCAAAGTTTAATCTTTTGTCAGATAATTTCTAATTGTCAACTAGATAAAGATACATTCAATAAATATAACATCATAATAAATCATAATTATTACATATATAAATAGTAAAATCAAAAGATAATAAACAATACGATAATAAATTGTGTAAAAATTACATTTTGGATAATGATTGAAATCTGTTAAATAATCGCATATAATCATGTAATAATTTTCTAAAATCCATGAATAGGATTATTTAAAAACAGATTCAATTTTTATTTTTATGGAATCTCAAAATGAGCATTTTTTTATTATTTAAAATAATACATATTTCTCATCACTATTTTTTCCTTTTTCAGAGAATTATTTCTAAAAATCGACAAAATAACGGCAAGTAAATCTCATACAGAGAAAAAAAAATCTTTTTGTAGCGTAGATAACTACCAGAAAAACTGCTGTTTTTATTGAATCTACTGATAATAAACTAAGTAAATACTAAGAGTTGCAGAAATTTTAGTAGATTTTCTTGCGATTACAAAGAGACAAATCTCATAGTGAGAAAAAAAGACCTCTACTTTTTAAAACTAATTTCAACTGGACTTCATTGGGATTTACAAAATGCGAATTTATTAATGACGTATCTAAAATTAAGTAGAAAAATAATCACCATTAAATGGAGCATTAGTCCTTAATGAAATCTATACATTGCTACACTATAAAAGTTGAGTTAGAATATTTAAAATAAGAAGAAATGCTATTTCCAATCAATGCAAGTTTTAAAAGACAAAAATATTTTTTATAAGATCCAGGAGAGGAATTTAATCTAGGGACTATATATTGATATGAAAATAAAATTAAAAAGTTGGAATTACACAAAAGAGTATAAGTGGCAAGCGGGTTATTCTTTGGATTATTTCCACACTCTAGTCAAAATCCTGATTTAGCTTCTGTAACAAGGAAAAAAAAGAGGAACTTGGGTAAACCAGGTTCCTCTTTACAATAGTTTTTTACTATATTATAAGCTAGTGCTTATTTTATTTAGCATCTAAAGCTTTTAATTTATCATTCATCTCTAAAGCGCGATAAATATTTTTAAGCGTTTGAATTGCCTCATCATTTTGTGGATTGATAGCCAAAACTTTTTCTAAATCATTCATTGCATCGCGATAAATAGCTTTTTTCTCTTTCTGTAACTGATCATACTTTTTGTTATCAGCAGCAGACATTCCTAAACTATTCATCTTGTTGGTCAATTCCTCATCCGGTTGTAATTTAAGAAAAGCCATATTTAAATATGCATTTTCACTTTTTGGATTGATGCGGATTGCTTGCTCGTAATATTTTTTTGCTTCTTCTAATTTACCCGCTTGATAGCTGGTAACACCTAGATTATACAACAAAACATCGTCATTTGGGTTTTTAGATAAAGCTTCTTTAGCTATTTCTTCATATTTACCCATATTGTTAGACTTCAAATACAAATCCATTTGTGTTAACATCAAGTTCGTGTCATTTGGATGCGATTTTCTTGCTTCAACAATTGCTTTTTCTGCTTCTGCATATTGGCCTTCTTGGTAGTAAATCAAAGCTAAGTTCTTAACGATTTCTGGACGTTTAGACTCTTCTTTTACTAATTTTGGATCCGTATGTGAACCTTGTTTTACTAAAACATCTCTCATTTTAGAATCTTTTCCAAAATTCTGAACTTCACCCGATGCTTTATCTACGGCTGTATAATAAGACTCATTTCCTTTATACCCTATATCAATCAACTTTTTATAGTAGCTTGTTGCAGTAGGATAGTCTTTCGAACTAATAGCCGTTGAAGCCGCATAGTATAAATAGATTGTATCCTTAGGCTTAATATCATAGGCTTGTTTAAATTTCTTTGTAGCTCCTATATAGTTAGATGAATTATTATCCTCAATGGCTTTGTTAATTACCTTAGCTGCAACTAAGTCCAATTCTTCATTAGCTTGTTTTGCAAACTTACTGTTCTTATCAAGAGCAGAAATTTCATTATAAGCTTCTACCATTTTATCAACATTAGCATCAAAATCTTGATTCTTTTCAATTTGTTGATAAGCCAAATTTGATTTTAAGTAATAGTATTGTATTTTTTGTTCTTTATCTGCCTGTCCTAAAACAGCTTCAACCGATTTTAATGCTGCATTAGCCTCTACAACATTTCCTTTTTTTACTGCTTTCTCAGCTTCTTTTAACTCTTTCTTTTGAGCCATAGAAAGCCCTGATATCAATAAGGCTGCTGCTAAATAAACATATCTTTTATTCATAACTTGCTGGTTTTATTGGTTTATTCTTGATCTTCTTCTGTTTGTTCATTTAAATCTTCTGATACATCCAATACAGTACCATCAATTTCTACAAATTCTTGGTCTTGATCTTCATCCTCATCTTCTTTCATCACTTTACAAACTGCAGCAATTGAATCGTTTCCTTTAATATTAATCAAACGAACACCTTGCGTAGCACGTCCCATCACTCGAAGATCAGAAATTCGCATACGTATTGTTAAACCTGATTTATTAATAATCATTAAATCATCCGCATCGGTAACCACATTAATTGAAACAAGCAATCCAGTTTTCTCACTGATATTCATTGTTTTAACACCTTTACCTCCACGATTGGTCTCTCTGTATTCATCTAAAGAAGAACGCTTACCATATCCATTTTCAGAAACAACTAGAATTTCACTATTCAAATCACTCACAGAAACCATTCCGATTACTTCATCTTTGTCATCTGCCAAGGTAATTCCACGAACTCCTGAAGCTGTTCTTCCCATTGGACGAGTTTTCTCCTCATCAAAACGAACTAATTTACCAGATTTCAAAGCAATTAATACTTTGCTCTTACCATCGGTTAATTTTGCTTCTAGTAATTCATCATCTTCTTTAATGGTAATTGCATTAATACCATTTTGTCTTGGACGTGAATATTGTTCTAATGGTGTTTTTTTAACCTGACCTTGTTTGGTCGCCATAATAACATAGTGATCATTGATGTACGCTTCATCTTTTAAATCTTGCGTACAGATAAAGGCTTTCACTTTATCGTCATTTTCAATATTAATCAAGTTTTGAATGGCACGACCTTTACTCACTTTCGTTCCCTCTGGAATTTCATATACTCTCATCCAGAAACATTTTCCTTTTTGAGTAAAGAACAACATATATTGATGATTCGTAGCAACATACATATGCTCTAAGAAATCTTGATCTCTTGTACCCGCAGATTTTTGTCCTACGCCACCTCTATTTTGTGTTTTATATTCTGAAAGTGGTGTACGCTTAATATAACCCGCATGCGAAATAGTAATCACTACTTGTTCATCTGCGATAAGATCCATGATACTTACATCACCACCTGCATATTCAATAACCGAACGACGCTCATCACCAAATCTCTCTTTAACTTCACGTAATTCCTCTTTAATCAAGTCCATTCGCATTTCTTTGCTTGCCAATAACTCTCTTAAATGATTAATTAATTTCATTATTTCTTCATACTCTGCACGCAATTTGTTCTGCTCTAGTCCTGTTAATTGACGTAGACGCATTTCAACTATAGCACGAGCTTGAATTTCAGATAATGAAAAACGCTCAATTAATTTACCTCTTGCTTCATCTGCATTACTTGAAGAACGAATCAATGCGATTACTTCATCAATATTATCTGAAGCAATGATTAATCCTTCTAAAATATGTGCACGCTCTTCTGCTTTTCTCAATTCATATTGCGTACGTCTTACTACTACATCGTGTCTGTGTTCAACAAAATAGTAGATTAATTCTTTTAGATTTAAAGTTTGTGGACGTCCATTAACTAAGGCAATATTATTAACACTAAAAGAGGATTGTAATTGTGTGTATTTATATAGTGTATTTAATACAATGTTTGGAATAGCATCGCGTTTTAATACATATACAATACGCATTCCCTTGCGATCTGATTCATCTCTAATAGTAGCAATTCCCTCAATTTTTTTATCGTTAACTGCTTCTGCCGTTTTCTTAATCATTTCGGCTTTGTTCACTTGAAACGGAATTTCCGTTACAATGATACATTCTCTGCCATCCACTTCTTCAAAATTGGCCTTTGCACGCATCACTACGCGTCCGCGTCCTGTTTTAAAAGCCTCTCTTACTCCTTCATAACCATAAATAATTCCTCCTGTTGGAAAATCAGGTGCTTTGATGTGATTCATCAACTCATCAATCTCTATATCGTTATTATTGATATAGGCCAATGTACCGTCAATCACTTCTGAAAGATTATGGGGAGCCATATTGGTTGCCATACCTACCGCAATACCAGAAGCACCATTTACCAATAAGGTAGGGATACGCGTAGGCATCACTTTAGGTTCTTCTAAAGTATCGTCAAAGTTTAATTGAAAATCAACCGTTTCTTTATCTATATCAGCTAAAATCTCTTCAGATATCTTCTTCATTCTAGCCTCTGTATAACGCATTGCTGCTGGGCTATCTCCATCTACAGATCCAAAGTTACCTTGTCCATCTACAAGTAAATAACGCATACTCCAATCTTGAGCCATACGCACCATGGCGTCATATACAGAACTATCTCCGTGTGGGTGATATTTACCCAATACCTCCCCTACAATTCTGGCAGACTTTTTATGTGCTTTATTAGACATAACGCCTAACTCATACATACCAAACAACACTCTTCGATGCACAGGTTTTAAGCCATCTCTAACATCAGGAAGCGCTCTAGATACAATCACAGACATTGAGTAATCAATGTAAGCTGATTTCATCTGTTCCTCAATGTTAATAGGAATTAACTTTTCTCCTTCAGACATAAGTATATTAAATTTAAATTGTCATTATTAAACGTGCTAATATACAGTTTTTATCGCGTTTTTCCATACATTAAAAGCATGAAAAATTCGTTTTTTTGTGTTTTTTTGTTTTAATCAACTGCAGGATATAAAAACCCAAAAAGGAAAAAGAGGATGACCTATTGGACATCCTCTTTTTTATCTTCTTTTTTAAAATTATTTCACCATTACTATGTGTACTTCTACCACTTTATTCCATTCTGTTAGACTTTTTACAGTCTTTAATTTAGGAGCTCCTAATCCAAAATCATCAAGCAATTCCGCTTTAAGAACCAATTTATTATCAGTTAGTTCAACAATTTCTGCACTCTCCTCCATATTTTGAGTATAAATTATGTTGTTTTTTACTGTATAAGTAACTTTAATTACCTCTTCTTCACATTCATTATATACTTCTTCATAACTGCGAATAATCATTTCTCGATCTTTAAACTCTATCTTATCCAATCCACAACCCCAATCTTCTGCAAAGTCTTCTCCTAAAATCTTTTTGTCTTTGTCTAAGTAAACAAATTTAGACTCGGTCCAAACCCCTTGAAGCTTTCTTTCTTCTTTATTTAATGAATTACCATTGTCATCAGAAGTACATCCTACTGTTCCTAGTCCTAGGACTAAGGCTACAGTTAATAAAAATAATTTTTTCATCTTTTTGTTAGTAAATTTAAATGCAAAATTATGATAATTTTAATATTAAACAAAATATATATTTTATTCTTCATAAAATAGCACAAACTATTAACGCCCCTCTTGCACACTATTCTCGTTTTTTCTCAATTAAAAAAAGGGGATGCTAAAAGCAAAACCTATCTTTAGTTAACTCTATAGATTCAGAGCTAAGAGTGAAATAACTATCAGAAAAATCCACCCTTTTGAGGTGGACTTTTTTATAATCGGTTGTGTATTTGCTTAAAATAAGCAAAAGCTTTGCAAACATGGGTCCCAAACCAACTGAACATTTCTCCATCTACAAAAATAGTCTTTCCATGATGTGTAAATCGCCCAATTTCAAAGGCATCCTCTTCTTCAAAGGGATAAGGAACTGAAGATAGGAAAACCAATTCTGGATCACCTTGAATCCTTATCTTTCGGACTTCAACTTCGGGATACTTTTCTGCTCTTGAAGCATACACATTCTCAAACTTATTTAAGGTTAAAAGCTCGTGAATAAAAGTGGAATCACCGGCTACTAAAAAGGGATCTTTGCCTACAAAATAAGCCGCTTTGTAGCCTGGTTTACTACTTACAAAGTCCATAAGATCCTTTTGACCAAAGTAAATCTTATCGATCCATTTACGCGCTTCTGTTCGCTTATTAAACAATATACCAAAAGCTTCAATCATTTTAATATTTTCATCCAGTGTTTTTACATCCGTTACCCACACTGGACAAATAGCTTGAATACTTTCAATTATTGCAGTGGATGTTTCTTCTTTATTGACAATAATAATATCGGGCTGCAACAACTTGATCTGTTCAACATCTACTTTTGTTAGATCACCTACTACCGTTTTTGTAGCTCGTAGGTGATAGGGATAAATACAAGCCTGGGTAATACCCACTATTTCATCCTCTAATCCTAAATCAAAAAGCGTTTCCGTTTGTGAAGGTACCAGAGAAACAATGCGTTTTGGCGTTTGTTCAAAGGTATGTTCACAACCAAGTTGATCCTTTAGTACTATCATAATCTATTTTTTAAAATCTCTTGCATTTCTTGTTGTATTTTCAAGGCTTCTTCTCTTGCTTTCTCAGCAAAATCATGTTGATTAGAAGCGTATATAACCCCTCTGGAAGAATTGATCAACAAGCCCACATTTTCTGTTAACCCATACGCGCAAACTTCTTGCAAACTTCCTCCTTGCGCCCCAACACCTGGTACCAACAAAAAGCTTGTAGGAGCCACAGTGCGAATATCTTTAAAATACATTGCCTTTGTTGCTCCAACAACATACATTAGATTCTCCGCTTTTTGATAGGTTTGTGACGTCTGAATTACCTTTTTATATAGGGGTTCTCCATCAATCAATTGGGTTTGAAAGTCAAAGGCACCTTCGTTAGAAGTCAAAGCTAGAAGAATCGTATGCTTATTTTCAAAAGCTAAGAAAGGCTCTACAGAATCCTTCCCCATATAAGGAGCAACGGTTACACTGTCAAAAGCCATATCTTCAAAGAAAGCTTTGGCATACATTGATGCTGTATTGCCAATATCTCCTCGTTTTGCATCGGCTATCGTAAAAAGTTCAGGGTAATTGTCATTGATATAACCTATTGTTTTCTTTAATGCCTCCCAACCTTTAATTCCATAAGCTTCAAAAAAAGCAATGTTGGGCTTATACGCTACCGCTAAATCATGCGTAGCATCTATAATGGCTTTATTAAAACTAAAAATAGGATCCTCTTCTTTTAATAAAAAAGCGGGGATTTTAGTTAAATCAACGTCTAAACCTACACATAAAAAGGATTGTTTACGTCGAATCTCATCAATGAGTTGTTGTGTTGTCATGCTTCTTATATTTTTAAAAAAAACCACACTAAAAAGTGTGGTTTCTTTTTTTATATTGCGTTTTAATAAACGTCACTTTCTTTTAATTTCTCCGTATTACTTACCAATTGTAATTCTTCGATAATTTTCTGAATACCTCCATTCATTACTCCATCTAAATCATACAAGGTTAAGCCGATACGGTGATCCGTAACACGTCCCTGTGGATAGTTGTACGTTCTAATTTTAGCTGAACGGTCACCACTACTCACCTGAGAATTACGTTTTTTAGCATCTTCTTCCTGTTTTTTCGCCAATTCCATTTCGTATAAACGAGAACGCAAAACAGATAAAGCTTTGTCTTTATTTTTGTGTTGGGATTTCTCATCCTGACATTGAGCGACTAAACCCGTTGGCACATGCGTCATACGTACAGCCGATTTGGTTGTGTTAACCGACTGTCCACCAGGTCCTGAAGAACAGAAGAAATCAATACGTACATCATTCATATCAATATGAACATCAAACTCTTCTGCTTCTGGCAATACCATAACCGTTGCTGCCGAAGTATGAACACGTCCTTGTGTTTCCGTTTGTGGCACACGCTGTACACGGTGAACACCTGCTTCAAACTTTAGGATTCCATATACATCTTCTCCAGTTACTTCAAAGATAACCTCTTTGTAACCTCCTGAAGTTCCTTCATTCACATCTACAACAGAAGTTCTCCAACCTCTTGATTCGCAGTATTTCGTATACATTCTAAACAAATCTCCAGCAAAAATACTAGCTTCATCTCCGCCTGTACCGGCGCGAACTTCCACCATTACGTTTTTCATATCTTCTGGATCCTTCGGAATTAAAAGAAATTTAATCTCATCTTCTAATTCTGGCAAACGACCTTTCGCTTCAGCTAATTGCATTTTGGCCATATCTACCATTTCGGCATCACTTCCATCGTCAATTATTTCATTGGCTTCTGCTATATTTCCTTTAAGAGCTAAATATTCCGTACGTTTTTCAACTAACTTATTTAAATCTTTATATTCCTTGTTTAATTGTACATAACGCTTTTGATCAGCAATAACATCCGGTTGAATAATCAAATCCGATATTTCATCAAAACGCTGTTTTATAATTTGTAATCTATCTATCATATCTTGAAAAGAGATAATTTATTTGGACTGCAAAGTTAAAAAAAAAGAGGAATATATTGGCATATTCCTCTTCATTTCGTTTCTTTTATACCTATTATTTTTTAATCTCTACCGCAATATCAACCTCAGACCATGTTTTGCCTTCGTGTAAGGCATTACAAGCTGTATGTAAAGCATTAAAAGCATCCTGTGCCGTGAAGTCAGCGATAATATCAATTGCCCCTTTTAGCTTCAATCCACCTTCCGTAGCTTCATAAGCAAATTCTTTTTCTTTTGTTACCCCGTTTAAAGTCAAGTTAACTAAAACCTTTCCATCCTTAAACTCTCCGAAGAAACCATTGATATTTCCTACCAATTTACTGAAGAAATTCATTCTCAAGGTTTCATCTCTCGCAGGATCACCTGTACTAGCTGAACTGGTAACAATCATAAATTGTGCGCCTTTCAGACTTTCCTCTAAAGTAGCCGCATCGTGTTTTACTTCTGATAGTTTAACCTCGTCAAAGGTTCCTTTTACACCTACTTTAGCTGGTGTTTTAAAAGCCGTCCATTCAATAGAATACGTTAATTCTTTTTGCGCAGGCGTTTCTGTTGTTTGTTCTACAGCTTGCTCAGGCGCAGTTGTATCTGTTGATTTTTTATCTCCACATGAAATAGCCACTAAACTAACTAAAGCTAGTGCTAAGATTGATTTTTTCATAATGCTATTGAGTTTTGTTCCTTGAAGCAACTAAGGTACAAAAAGGAATTCATAATCTGTAATCCTAAAAAATTAAAATTTCCTTAAAACTTTTTTGTTTTTAAAGAACAAAAGGGAAAGAAAACTAAAATCATCCCGATTGAAAACATACTCTCCCTTATAGGTAGTAATTTCCAAACCTACAAGTAAAAAAAAGCAGTAAACCTGAGGCTTACTGCTTTTTAATATTTCATTTTGAGAACACTTACTTCTTAACTGGTATTTGTTTTAAAATTTCTAAAACAAAATTCCAGAATTTCTGAAGTGATTGAATATTAGCACGTTCTGCTGGAGAGTGTGCTCCTTTGATGGTTGGACCAAAAGAAATCATATCCATATCTGGATAATGAGTCCCTAAGATTCCGCACTCTAACCCAGCATGACAAGCCACAACATTTGGTTTTACGCTGTGTTGTTGTTCATAGATATCCACTAAAACATCTAAGATTTCAGAGGTTGGATTTGGACTCCATCCTGGATATGCTCCTGAGAATTCTACTTCACATCCCATTAATTCAAAAGCAGAACGCAAGCTATTAGCCACATCCATTTTAGAAGATTCAACCGAAGAACGCGTTAAGCATTTTACTGTTAATTGTCCATTTCCAACTTCTACTTTTGCAATATTGTTTGAAGCCTCTACTAAATCATCGAAATCTGGACTCATGCGGAATACGCCATTATGAGCAGCATACATCGAACGCACAAAGAAATACTGTGCCATAGGTGGCATTACTTTATTTGGCGTTTCTACTTCGTCTAATTTTTCAAAAATCACTTCTAAATCAGGATCTACTGTCTGCAATTCTGCTTTGATTTCTTCAACAATTTGAGTCATATCATAAACAAATGCCTCATCGTACATTTGAGCAATAATAACAGTAGCAACACTCTCACGTGGAATAGCATTGCGCAAACTTCCTCCTTTAATTGTTGCTATTTGCAAACCAAAATTATCAAATGAATCAAACAATAAGCGGTTCATGATCTTATTTGCATTCCCCAAGCCTTTGTGAATATCCATTCCTGAATGTCCACCATTTAAACCCTTTATTGTAATTCTATAACCTACCGCATTTTCCGGAGCATCCTCTTCATCATACTCTGCTGAAGCCGTTACATCAATTCCTCCTGCACATCCGATATCGATTTCATCATCTTCTTCGGTATCTAAGTTCAATAGAATTTCTCCTTCAAGTAGTCCACCTATTAGACCTTTAGCTCCTGTCATACCTGTTTCTTCATCAATGGTAAACAAAGCTTCAATGGCTGGATGTGGAATATCACTGCTTTCTAAAATAGCCATAATAGTAGCAACTCCTAATCCGTTGTCTGCTCCTAAAGTGGTTCCTTTTGCGCGTACCCATCCCTCTTCTACATACATTTCAATACCTTGAGTATCAAAATCAAAATCGGTATCATTATTTTTTTGGTGAACCATATCCAAATGCGATTGCATCACAATGGTTTTTCTGTTCTCCATACCTGCTGTTGCTGGTTTTTTAATAATAACATTCCCTACCTCATCTTCAATTGTTTCTAGCCCCAACGATTTTCCAAAGTCCACCATAAACGCAATTACACGTTCTTCTTGCTTAGAAGGTCGCGGCACTGCATTTAAATCAGCAAACTTATTCCATACTTGTTTCGGTTCTAAATTTCTTATTTCTTGGTTCATAATTTCAATATAGATTCTACTAATTCCGTGTACCTCAAAGGTACAGTTATTCTTTTTAAAATGTAGAAATTGAGACTAATTTTGTTAATCTCCTTCTCTTTTATTGCGCTCGAATAGGTAAATAAATAGTTTAATACAAGTGATTTAACTTGCTTTTTCAGAGGTTATTACAGTTCCAATACTTGCAAAAACAACACAGCCTATCGAAAGCCATTGAATCATTGTTAGTGCCTCCCCTAAAAACAAAAGTCCGCTTAAAGCTGCAAATGCAGGGTGTAAACTCGTAAAAATACTAAAACTCTTTGCAGGCATTCGCTTCATGGCTACTAAATCTAACGTAAAAGGCAAAGCACTTGATAAAATGGCGACAGCCAAGCCTAAGAAAAAAAGTGTAGGAGTTATGTGCATTAATCCACCCGATGCTATTCCAACAGGAACAATCAGCATTGCTGCAAAAAGAGTACCTACAGATACGGCTACTTTCCCATCAATTAATTGAGTTACCTTACTTCCCATTACAATATAACCCACCCAAAACATTCCAGCCATAAAAGCCAGACCTAAGCCAAGTAAATCAACATTATTACTCTTCCAAGGTACAATCAATAAAATACCTATACAGGCCAATATCGCCCAAAGAACATCCAATACTCTTCTCGATAAAAATAGGGCTAACATCAAAGGACCAACAAATTCAACCGTAACTCCCAATCCCAAGGGCACGCGTTCGATAGCGAAGTAAAATAATAAATTCATCCCTCCAATACTCAAACCATACCCCAAACAACAAAGCCATTGCTTTTTGGTTAATGCGCTAAAGTTTGGGCGGTTAATTATTAATAATAAGAGGGCAGATAAGCCAATACGCAAGGAACTTGCCCCAGCTGGTCCTAAAATAGGGAACAGTTTTTTTGCTAAAGAAGCACCTCCTTGAACACATAATATAGATGTCAAAGCAGCTGAAATAGCCGTTCTTTTTTCACTCATTTCCAACGATTAAAAAAAATAAACTTTATTCCATTTTGGCCTAACGTTTATTTTTGCTGCAAAACTACTGTTTCACACCTAGTATAGCAATTGAAATACCTTATTTATTTTAGAAGAAAATAGAATTAAATTGCGACCTCACTTTCATGGGATCTAAAATTCCCATGTAGGATTGCAGTAAAAAAATCACAAAATACTTGATGAATCGGTTGATCAATTTGTGTGCCTTTTATTCCTAAATCACAGTGTACCTTACTTATTTTTTGAGTTAAGCTTTCAACTATACACACACCAAATTCATGAAGTTCACGTTGAAAACAAGCGCTAATCAATTGATTTTTAGTTAATATAAATTCAATTTCGTCCGCCTTTTTTAGAACGGTTTCTAAATTGTCCTGCACTGAATTCTTATAAACTTCTAAGATAGGATGAGCTAACCCTTTTTCTGCCTCTTCCATAAAGTGATAGGCTATTCCTAAATAATTAACTAACAAAGTTAGATCTGCAAAAAGGCGAAAGGGTATTTGGGTGATTGCGTCCTCAGTATAAAAAGTATCATAGGTAAAATGATAATCAGCAGGTACTACAATGGCGTTGACTTCAAAAGAAAAAGTACCAGTTGCCTTCATACCCATTGATTTCCAATTGGGAATAATTCGGACTTTACTACTTTCAACAAGGAAGGAACGAATGCAAGTATTTCCCTGTGCATCCAAAAGTGGTTTTCCTTGTTTCACCACTTGTGCATTCAAGGTAAAATGGCTTAAATAAGGGGCTCCTGTAGCATAATGCCATAGTCCTTGAAGAAGAAAGCTTCCGTCGGTTTGTTCCTCCGCTGTACCACCCACCATTCCACTTCCACCAAAACAGGTTTGTTCATCCGAAAAAAGAGTCTTGGCGAGGTGCGGAAGCATATTTCTCGAAAAGTAATTAGCTCCCGAACAAAGGGTAAGCATCCATCCTAAACTGCCATCGATGCGTGCCCATTCATACAAAGCTGTAAGTCCCGTTTTAAAATCACAACCCAATCCACCATACGCCTTAGGTACCCATATTTGCAACGCTCTTGTTTTGTAAATATGAGTCATTACCTCATCCGAAATAGAAGTTGCCCCTTGCATGGCAATCCTTAATTCATTAGCTGTTAGCATTCGCTTGATTTTTTATAATTGTATTCCATTTGAAGTAACCAACAACGGCTACGCTAAATAAGAAAACGGTAAGTGCCGCATAGAGATATAAATCTTTGTGAATCATCAAAGGAATCGAAATTAAATTACTAATATTCAATAAAATCCAATTTTCTATTTTTCGCTTTGCCATTAGCCACATACCTGCCCATGCAAAGGCACTCACTAAAGAGTCCCAAATAGGTACATCTGAATCGGTATAATGCGTGAGAAAAAACCAAAATAAACCAAAAGTAAAACTGACAATTCCCACCACAATGAGCTTTTCATTAACATCTGTTGTCGAAATGCTAGCCTCCTCTTTTTGCTTTCCATATTTCCAAAATAGCCAACCGTAAATACTCATCACTAAATAGTAAAGGTTGAGCGTAAATTCGCCATAGAGTTTAGCGACAAGCATGACATAGAGTGTCAACGATATTCCCGCAATTCCAAAGAGGTAGTTGTTGGCGTTATTTCTCGATGCAAGTACCACTTGAATCATAGAAAAAAAGACACCGAGCCATTCGGCCCACGTTGTTTGTTGTAAAATTTCCTGCATCATATTAACTTAACTAAAGTAAATGATGAGATGATAAATGGTTGATCCCTACGCTAGCATTATCTAGATCAGGTGTGGAAACGAGTTCCAGGGTATCATCTCAGCCACACCACCGTGTAGCACCCCTTTCAAGGGCAAAGTTGACATTTTTTTTTGATACAAAAAAATTTCCTTTGCCCTTGTTTGACAGGAATACTTCATTCTTCCCCCATCTGCTCATCGACTCTGCAAACTTAACACCCCTACACGTCTCAGTTTTTGTTGTATTTCCTCACACCAAGGTAATCCTATACTAATGCGAATACAATTTAGAAATTGACGTTGCACCGTAAACATTCGTCCGGGTGCTATGCTAATTCCTTCTTTCATACACAAATCATATAGTTTGAGCGTATTTACTCGTTCATCAAATTCAATCCACAACGACAAGCCTCCTTCGGGACGCGTAACTTTAGTGCCTGGAGGAAAATCTTCGAGAATAACGGCTAACATTTTCTGATAATTAACAAAGAGACTTTGCCTCAATTTACGCAAGTGTTTTTCATATTTGCCTGATTTCATAAAATTGGCTACTGCCTCTTGTACAATCGCAGGGGAAGAGATGGAATGGATTAATTTTTGTTCGATCACTTTATCTTGGTATTTACCTGCACTCACCCATCCTACACGATAACCTGGGGCTAAGGTCTTAGATATGGCGCTACACCACAATACATTTCCTGTGGTATCAAATGCCTTGCAACAAAGGGGGCGTTTTCCACTAAAATTCAAGTCACCATATACATCATCTTCTATCAAGGGAATATTATAAGAAGTTAATAATTCAACTACTTTCTTTTTATTTTCTACAGGCATACAGCTGCCTAATGGGGTATTGTAGTTCGAAATTAAAAGGCAAATATCAATCGTAGGACACACGCGCTCCAAGGCATCCAACTTAACACCTGTTACAGGATCGGTTGGAAGCTCTAAAACTTTAAATCCCAAATCAAGAGCCAATTGAAAAATCCCCGGATAACAAGGACTTTCTATCGCAACGGTATCTCCAGCTTTTCCCAAAGCCAATAAACACAAGGAAATAGCGTGAATACTTCCATTCGTTGTTACAATATCATCTTCTGTAATCGAACCTCCCCAAGTCAATGAATGTGCCGCAATCATCCGCCTTAGCTGAATATTTCCTTGAACAGCTTCGTAATCACCCCCCCCGTACTTCATTTGTTTAGCCGCCTGAATAATTTCCTTTTTCATCTGAGCCACAGGTAAAAATTCCCCATAGAGCGAATTGAAAGAAAACAAAGTCAACTCTTCCTTTCCAATACTAGCATACACTTTATTAATAATATCCTTAGGGAGATCGCTATTCGCTAAGGGTGTTGGATTAGAAGCTTTAGGTAAAGGAAAATTAGCATAATTGATATGACTTACGAAATAACCCGATTGAGGAACAGCCAAAATCAGAGACTCCGATTCCAATTCTAAATAGACGCGCTTTGCCGTATTCATACTGATGCTATGTGTTTTACACAATACACGTAGGGAAGGCATACGATCTCCTTTTTTGAGTATCCCATTTCGAATTTGATTGGCTAGCTTTTCTGCTAAACCTAAATAAATGTATTTATCGTTCATTTTTTTTAACTGTATCCATTCAAATATACAAAACTGAGACTGTATTTGTTCATAAAACCCCTGTACTTTTGAAAAAAATAAAGAAATGAAAACAACAGTAGTAACCAATACATCCAATGGATGGATGAACGGATTGATTGGTGTACTTTTATTTAGTGGATCCATGCCTGCAACAAAAGTTGCTGTATTGAGTTTAGATCCCATTTTTGTAACACTTGTTCGCGCTTTAATTGCTGCCCTACTTGCTGCCTTTTTCTTATTGTACACCAAAGCCACTTGGCCGACTAAACAAGAATCACACTCTATTTTACTTGTTTCAGCAGGTGCTGTTATTGGATTTCCCTTATTATCGTCTTTGGCTTTACAGCATATGACAGCGGCACGATCACTCGTTTTTGTTGGAACTTTACCCTTGAGTACCGCTATTTTTGCCGTAGTGCGTGGCAAGGAAAAACCCAAACCGTTATTTTGGCTTTTTGCTCTCTTAGGTAGTGCGTTAGTTGTTGGCTTTGCTTTTGCACAACAGACGACGAGTTCACTTACGGGCGACTTATTAATGCTAGCAGCTATTATTTTATGTGGATTAGCCTATGCAGAAGGAGCTGTTTTGACCAAAACAAGAGGTGGAAGTCAAGTAATTTCTTGGGCCATTATTTTTGCTCTACCTGTATTAGTACCAACCTTTTTCTTTGTTATTCCTTCTTCCCTACAGACGATCCAAATGAATACTTGGCTTAGCTTACTCTATCTAGGAACCATGAGTATGTTTACTGGTTTTATCTTTTGGTATAAAGGATTAGCACAAGGGGGTATCGCTTCTGTTGGACAATTGCAACTCTTACAACCTTTCTTTGGTTTAGCTCTTGCAGCCTTTTTCTTACAAGAATTTATCTCTATCGGAATGGTAGGCGTAACTTTAGGTGTTGTGCTCTGTGTAGCTGCTAGTAAAAAATTCACTTAAATGCCTTTTTCTATACTTATTCTTATTTGAGCTATTCATAACAAGCACAAGGCATAAATCCAATCAGTGATATAATTATAACTATTGAGTGATACTAAATTTTAACTTTAAAAATATACTGATTGGTATTTTTATTTTATATTTGTGCAGATTTAAGTTACTAAACTATGAGTAAAGCAGCTCAAACAAAGCAGTTTATTATTGAAAAAACAGCCCCCTTGTTTAATACCAAAGGATACGCTGCTACTTCCCTATCAGACATCACAACTATTACAGGATTAACAAAAGGGAGTATCTATGGCAATTTCAGCAATAAAGATGAAGTTGTGATTGAAGCCTTTCTCTATAATGTATCTCTTATAAAACGCGAAATTCACGCCGCACTCAATCGAGGAGCAAATCCCAAAGAATCTTTGTTGAATTTTGTTGAATTTTATCGAATGTATTGGGAAACACTAGTTACATCTGGTGGTTGTGCCCTGCTGAATGCAGCAACCGAAGCTGATGATCATCTCCTTTTTCTTAAAGAAAGTGTTCAACATAATTTTAAACTTTGGATTCATCGCCTTACGGGTGTTATTGAACAAGGAAAAGAACAAGGCTATTTTAAATCAAATACGGAGTCAGAAGAAATTGCATCTTTATTTATAATGCTTATAGAAGGTGGTATTCTACTCTCACGCTCTATGGGAAACAAGAAACATTTAGATATAGCACTTAATCAAATTGACCATATAATTCACACCGAAATAGCTTCTTAAGCGCAACTAATCATTGGATAACTCATCGAATGATTTTTTTAAACACAAAAATATACCGATTGGTATTTTATTAAAATATAAAAAGGAAACAATGAAAGATGTATTTATTATCGCAGCGAAACGCACACCCATTGGAGGATTTTTGGGTCGCTTACAAGCTTATACAGCAACCGAATTAGGCAGTTTAGTAACCCAAGATCTCTTAAAAAACCTCAATCTCCCTATTGATGCAGTTGATAGCCTATATATAGGCAATGGTTTAAGTGCAGGATTGGGACAATCTCCAGCCCGACAGGTAGGTATTTTTGCAGGTTTATCAAATGCTACAGATGCCACAACCATCAACAAGGTATGTTCTTCGGGATTAAAAGCAGTATCCTTAGCTGCCCAACAAATTCAATTAGGTCAAGAGAATCTTATTGTAACGGGTGGTATTGAAAGTATGAGTAATGTTCCTTTTTACTCTTCGTATCGCAAAACGCATAAATTGGGAACGGTAGAAAGTCTAGATGGTCTTTTAAAGGATGGTTTAACGGATGCGTATGCACATTGTCACATGGGAAATGCTGCAGAAATTGGGATTCGCCATTTTGGGTTTACTCGAGAACAATTAGATCACTATGCATTAGCATCGTACAAAAAAGCGCAAACAGCAACCGAAGCAGGCAAATTCAAAGCAGAAATTGTGGCTATCGCCTCCCGCGATAAATCAAAACCCAATGCAATAGAAACGGATGAAGATATCTATAAAATCATACCTGAAAAAATGCCTCATCTACGTCCTATTTTTGAAGAAGAAGGTCTTTTAACAGCGGCAAATTCAAGTAATTTAAATGATGGCGCTGCTATTCTCTTACTTGCCTCAGCTCAAGCCGTTGAAACGCACAAGCTAAAACCTTTGGCTAAGATTATTGCCTATGCAGATGCAGCCCAAGATCCTTTGTGGTTCACAACTGCGCCTGCCCTAGCGATTCCCAAAGCATTAGAACGTGCCAATCTTACTTTAGATGCTATCGATTTATTTGAAATCAACGAAGCGTATGCCTCTGTTCCCCTTTCTATGCGTAATCTATTAGGCATTCCTGAGGATCGTATGAATATTTATGGAGGTGCAGTCGCACTAGGACATCCAATTGGCGCATCTGGTGCGCGTATTTTGGTAACGTTAACACATGCCCTACACCAAGAAAATAAAAAATATGGACTCGCAGCAATT
The DNA here is from genome assembly GCF_965118575.1 of Myroides odoratus. Classification (GTDB taxonomy): domain Bacteria; phylum Bacteroidota; class Bacteroidia; order Flavobacteriales; family Flavobacteriaceae; genus Flavobacterium; species Flavobacterium odoratum_B. The sequence goes on from NZ_CBCPHW010000015.1 coordinate 68,291, forward strand.
TGCAACGGTGGTGGTGGCGCAACAGCCCTAGTCATTGAAAAAGTATAAATTAAATACACACAATATGGAAAAGTTTGACTTAGTAGTAATTGGTTCAGGACCTGGTGGTTATGTTGCAGCCATCAGAGCCTCTCAATTGGGATATAAAACAGCAATTATAGAAAAGTATGATACCCTCGGAGGTACCTGTACCAACGTAGGTTGTATACCTACAAAAGCTCTTTTAGATAGTACCCATCATTATGCGGATGCTTTATCCAAGTTCAAAACACATGGTATTGAAATTCAAAGTATTCATTTAAATTTTGAACAGATGTATCATCGAAAAAACGAGGTGATTCAAAAAAATACGCAAGGATTAGATTTTTTAATGCGCAAAAATAATATCACGCATATACAGGGTACAGCTAGTTTTACAACTAATATCTCTCTTACAGTAACTTTCAGTAAAGGAGATATAGCGTCAATTAAAGCCGATCGATTTATTATTGCAACGGGATCTAAACCAGCTACTATTCCCGGTATTAAAATAGATAAAAAACGAATCATTACATCTACTGAAGCTTTAACCTTGAAAGAGCAACCAAAAAGCATAATCATCGTAGGTGGAGGAGTTATTGGTGTAGAAATGGCATCTATTTTTAGTCGCATGGGTACGCAAGTAACAATTTTAGAATATGCTACTAATCTACTAACAACAATGGATACAGAACTCGGCAAGACCTTACATAAAGTATTGAAAAAAGAAGCGATTGATATTCGACTTGAACAAACCGTTTATCAAGTGGATAACTTGGGAGAACAAGCTCGTGTAAAATTTAGAGATAAACAAGGCCTAGAACAAGAATTACAGGCAGATTATGTGTTAATGGCGGTTGGAAGACGCCCCTTTACAGATGGATTGGGTCTCGAAAACACATCGGTAACCGTAAATAACAAAGGTTTTATTGAAACCAATGCGAAGCTTCAAACACAAGCCGAAACAATTTATGCAATTGGCGATGTTATTGGTGGCGCTATGTTAGCACATAAAGCAGAAGAAGAAGCTGTTTTTGTGGTAGAAACGATAAATGGACAAAAACCACACATTCAGTATAATCACATGCCCAGCGTTGTCTACACTTGGCCAGAAGTAGCTTCTGTAGGAGCAACAGAACAGGAATTAATTCAAACAAATACCCCGTACAAAGTTGGTAAATTTCCTTTTGCTGCCAGTGCGCGTGCGCGAGCTTCTATGGATACCGATGGATTTGCTAAAGTTCTAATTGATCCTAAATATGGAGAGGTATTAGGCGTTCACCTTATCGGTGCACGTGCTGCGGATTTAATAGCACAAGCCGTAGTTGCTCTTGAATATGAAGTAACGGCCAAAGATATGTTTACCATGTCCTATGCGCATCCAACTTTTGCTGAGGTACTCAAAGAAGCGTATATGATTGCCTATGGACAGCCCGCAATTAATATTTAGTTTACGGTGGACAGTGAACAGTTTACGGTGGATGGCTTTAAGCTCACTGTAAACTGTAAACTGTAAACCGTTAACTATAATTCCATCTGCAAAATGGGATATGCTTTGCCTTGCCCATCTAATTCAGATCGATGTATAACTTTAAAGCCGAGATGTTTATAAAAGCCAACCCCCTGCTCATTTTGTTCATTCACCTCTACTTTGGTTACCCCTTGTTGTTCTATTCCGTATTGAATAAGCTTTTTACCGACTCCCTTTCCTCGCATAGATTCATCAATAAATAACATTTCCAGGCTATTTTCTGCTATTCCCATAAAGCCAACTAAAACACCCTCATGTTCAAATCCCCATAACGTTACAAAAGTAAAATAGGTCGGTAAATGCTCTTTATAATAGCTAAAATCTTCTGGTTTTAAAAAATCATGGGTAGCCAAAACTGCGCTTTCCCAAATTTCTACCAAGCACGGATAATCAGAGGTATTAATTGTTCGTATCATAATCATGTATTTTTATTGGAGCAAAACTCTACCATTTAAACGAGTAAATACTGAACCCAAGTTAAAAAATTCGCTTGCGTATTCTGCTTAAGGCTTGAGGCGTAATTCCCAAATAAGAAGCAATATCTTTTAAAGGTATAAGGTTCATTCTACTCTTCTGTTTCTCTACTAAACGAAGGTAATACTGTTCAGGTGAATACTTAATCATCGCTACCTGACGCTCCAACAATCGATTGAGTAAAAGCGCGGTTAAATGATCAAAAACACGTTTTAAAGCAGGAATAGCTAGATACAGTTCTTCAGCTTGTTCTCTATTAATGCGATAAACGTCACAGGCAACCACTGCCTGTACGTTGAAGGTTGCTTTTTGATGTAGGGTAAAAGAGATATTAGACATGGAAAAGGTTCCTGATTGGCAAAACCAAAATGTTTGTTCTTGTCCTTTTTGATCTAAAACCCAGCAACGCATGATCCCGGAATCAATAAAATAACTATGTGTTTCTACTTCGCCCTCCTGGATCAAAAAGGCATTCTTTTTGATTTTTACTTTTTCAAAAAAAGTATCAAATAGAGCCAATTCTTGCGCAGTAAAAGCATCCAAAGAAACGTCAAACTCCTGCAATAGTTTTTCTAGCAACATATTTTTTTCTATATAAGGTAAAAATAGGAAGTTCTATGTAATAAATCGAATTAGCCAAGAATTGTTTCTTATAGCCTCAACAAGATAAAAAAAGAGGATGGCCTTGGGTCCATCCTCTTTCACTTGCTTTAATTTAAAATCTAAATAAAGTTTTATTTATTGGTTTCTAGGTTTCGCATCCAATCCAACAGATAGGCTCTATAGTTTAAGTTTAACCTTATCCTTCTATAAGCACTAATTCTTCTAAAGCGATGGTAAATTTCATACTCTCTATCAACACTGTAGCTTTTTTTCCACGAATTTCTAAGAGCGTACCCGATTTACCTCTACCCGCTCGTTTTACCCTATCCCCTACTTTTAATTCTTTTTTTTTTTCCTCAACAATACAAACGGGTTGAGGTACGTGTATTGGTTCTTCTGTCTCTACTTCAACTCTATTCTGCATTTTATCTTCTTCCATTTGATGAAGTTCTGCTACTTTAGCTGCTACTAAGTCTTGAAGTTCTCGTTCGATAAGTAGATAATTCGCATCAATCTTCTGAGAGGCATTCACTACTATTGCTTCAGGCAAACCTATTCTCCTAGCTACATCTAAAGCATACGAACTACCAGGATGTCCCTGTGATAATTGATAGAGCGGTTTCATCGCTTTAAAATCATAGAGCATCGCTCCATTTTGTAACCCTTTGGTACGCTGCGCGAACCCTTTCAAATTGTAAAAATGGGTGGTGATAATCCCGAAGCATTCTTGTTGATTTAATTGTTCTAAAATACTTTCTGCAAGAGCTCCTCCAAGTTCGGGTTCTGTTCCCCCTCCAAATTCATCAATTAAGAGTAAGGTTTTACTATTTGTATGTGTTAAAAACAAGTTCATTGTGGTTAAATGAGCTGTATAGGTACTTAAATTATTTTCTATACTTTGTCCGTCCCCAATATCCATAAAAAGATTTTCAAATACCCCCATTTTTGTTTTTTCATCTATTGGAATAAGTAAACCACATTGCAACATATACTGAAGCAAGGCTACCGTTTTTAATGCAACTGATTTACCCCCAGAATTAGCGCCTGAAACAACAAGTATGCGATTATCACCTTCTAGAACAAGGTCTAAAGAACGAAGTTCTTGCCCTTGCTTTTTTAAGGCCATGGCTAAAATAGGATGATACGCTTGTGACCAATTGAATTGCTGTTTATCTTCGACAATCGGTTTAATTCCACCTATTTTTTGAGCTAAAAGTGCTTTGGATCGAATAAAATCCATAGAACCAATCAATTCATACAACGTATCCAAACTCGTTTTTTTCTTTCTTAGGAGATGGGTAACATTTACTAGAAGTCGCACAATTTCTTTTCGCTCCTCTTGTTCTAAAACAAAGAATCTCGTATTTTCTCTTACGAGTTCTTCGGGTTCTATAAAAACGGTTTTTCCAGAGCGAGACTCATCGTGAATCACCCCTTTGAAGCGGCGTTTAAAAGAAGCGGTTATGGGAATTACCATGCGTCCGTCCCGAACACTTGCGGGTGTTTCAGAATCAATTAAACCCGAAGCCTGTGCTTTTCGCCATAGGGTATCAAATTTTTTCTGAATGGTTTGTGCTACTTGTATCTTTTCTTTGCGAATACTAGCTAATTCTCGCGAAGCATTATCGCGTACTTGTCCATTTTTATCTAAAAGCTGATGGATGAAATTTATCACTTCATCAAAGGGTTCATAAGCATGCGCCAATAAAGCAAGCCTTGGGTAACTATAGTGATTATCCTTTTGTTGTGTAATGAGGTTATACCACTTTTCACCATTGACAAGGGTTTGCAAAAGAGCCAATACTTCTTCTACGGTGCACCAACTAGTGGGATTCTCTCCTATTTGTTGCAGGATAGAACGAGTATCACTGTAGTGTTCAAGAGGGAAATTTCTTTCATTGGTTAGTAAACCAACAAACTCTTCCACTTGTTCCAATTGATGCACAAGTGTTGGAAAATCTGTTTGAAAACGTAACTGATTTACTTTTTCAATACCAAAAGGGCTCAAACAAGTAGCTATAAGCATTTCGCGGATTGTTAAAAAACCGCATTTTTCTTCGTAATTATTCGGGAATATCATATCGATTCCATACCATATTAAGGTCTATTCTCTAGAGAATGACATATTATAATTAAGACTCAATATTTTCGAAACTTATACAATATACATACACTACTGCGTTTAGTTTCTGCTAAACAAGCAAGGAGCGCAATATTAAAGTACTAAAATCTACTTTAGATTTTAGTATAAGCTAGCATTAAAGAATGACTTTTACTCGAAAATAGGCTATAATACGGACATCAAACAATTTTAGGTATGAATACTTTTTAACGATATGACAGCTAAAGCATATCATAGGATATAAAGGTACAAACGTTTTTTACAATTTTCAAAAATTCTCATTAAAAGAATACAAATTCACACCTTAATCCTTAAACTATAGACAAGGATCCCGTTATTTTTTAAGTAAACGCAAGGCCAAATCCATTTCAGCATCTTGTACCTTTTGCAAGCCTTTTTGAAATTCATCCGCGGTTACTGTATATTGCGGTAGTACGCCACGACAATTTTTATCTTTATTGGCTGCGATATTAAAAAAAATCTCACTCCTTGGCAAAGAGACAATTGATTCTGTATAAGGCAGTTTGTAATTTACAAACCAAGCAGCGGTAGTGAAACCACTACAACTTCTCGTTTCCTGTCCAACAAGAGCACCTCTCGCATTCAATTGAAATAAAGAAGCAAAATAACTTGCGGCAGACACAGTATTATTATTAATTAAAAGCGCAACATCACCTGTAAAGGCATTTTTGTCTTGGGGGTAGTTTTCTACATAGTATTCGTCCAAGCGATTATTCCCATAATAAAACCCATCTTCTTCATTCTTATCAAATCGTTGCTGCATAAAGTTATCTTGACTTAGGATATCATTTGCATTCGCCAATTTTCCATTCTCATCTAGTAAGTTTGCTTTGACATTTATTTTAGGAACCTTGGTTGCGTATTTGTAAATATTACTGAAACTTTTTTCTGTACTGATAAAGGAGTAAAATAAAGGGATATTTGACAAGGATCCGCCTTGGTTATCTCGAATATCTACTATGATATGCTTTACTTTTTGATCTTTAATTGATGTGAATAGATTATTTAAAATCGAATAGGCATAGGCTTCCGATAAATCAAAGGATCGGATACTAATGAGGTAGGTATCTTTATTTACTAAATAACCCGAAATACCTAAACGATAAGATAGAAGGTCAAAAGGTAGAATCGTTTTATTACTGTTATAATCATATTTGGTATAATTTACAGCTTTTAATTGAACGCTTTTCAAACTCCCTTTTACACTTTCTTTATATTGAATAGTAAACACCTCTGCCTTAGGAAACAACAAAGAAGCATAAAGGCTAAATTTCTTTTGTGTACTACCTTGTATATCTCCATCAACTTTAGCAGGTATTTTTGCTAGCATATCCGTTACTTTTTTAGTATTCACGGTAATGATCTCAGCACCTAAAGGAATATCACTGGCAAATTGATTGACAAAAACTCGCTGGTCATATACAATCGTTTCTAGTGGAAAAAAATTAATTTCTTTCACAAATGCATCAAAAACCAAATCATCTACATTTAAATCAGAATGGGTATCACGAATTAAAGTCAAAGGATTTGACAATAAAAAATTAGCCAAAGTAGGTTCTTTTTTAAGTCCCTCGCGTAAAACATGTGCTTCTTTCTCAAATTGTTCTTCCGAAATAAATCGAAAAGGATTAGGGTGTTGATTTTTAATTAATTCAACTATAAAATCGTAATCCTGGAGGTACTCTTCTGTTGTGAAATCAATATTTTTCACCTGAGAAAAGGCACTATAACAAGAAATAAAAGTTAACAAAATAACTAGTTTAATTATTCTCATATTTAAATGTTTTAAATTTTAAACATCAAATATACAACATACACCTATTAAACTTAATATTTAACAAAAATATAAACACAAACATATGTATTTTTGTATTTATATTTGATTATTATATTTTCTACACCTAAATAAAAAGTAACTTTGAAAATTAAATTTATTTTAGCTCCTATTCTATGTTATTTATCCGCCACATCCTCTGGTGAATAGAGGTTATAAGCAATAGAGCATACGGCTCTATACAGCTTAAGCAAACGCTTTGTTTAGTCTGCTATTTTTGCACCTGATTCAATAAGATCTTGTTATATTAAAAATAAAACAACAAGGGCGTACTGCTATGCAATACGCCCTTGCTTATAAAAATAAAAAATTACTGAACTAATTCCCTTTAAAATCTGGTACTCTTTTTTCAATAAATGCACCGATTCCTTCTTTTTGATCCGCTGTAGTAAAAAGCTCACCAAATAAAACGGCTTCTTGTTTTAATCCTTCTTCTAAAGTCAAATCAAAACCAGTGTGCATTGAATCTTTGGCTTTGGCTACTGCAATCGGTCCTCTTGAAGCAATTGTTTTAGCCATCGCTTGCGCTTGATTTAACAAATCTTCTGGAGCATAAACACGATTAACAAATCCCATTGCCTCACAAGCAGCAGCCGAATAAAAATCGCCTGTAAATATCATTTCTTTAGCTTTGTAAAGTCCAATCGCACGCGGTAAACGCTGCGTTCCTCCAAAACAAGGCAACAACCCTAAGGTAGATTCAGGAAGACCAAATTTTGCTTTTTCACTTGCTAAAATGATATCACAAGATAAAGCTAATTCGCATCCACCACCTAAAGCAAATCCATTCACAGCAGCAATTACAGCGAAAGGCAAGGCCTCGATTGCATTAAAGGCTATTTGTGCCGCATTAGAAAAGTCCGTCGCCTCTTGAGGAGTCATACTCTGCATGGCTTTAATGTCTGCCCCAGCAACAAAAGCTTTCTCTCCCGAACCCGTTAGTACCAATACGCGAATATCACCTTTGTTTTTAATCTGTTCAGTGAATGATTTTAACTCTGCTAATACCGTTTTATTTAAGGCATTTAACGCCTCAGGACGATTGATAGTCAACGTGCCAACAAAACCTTCTTGTTGGTAGATTAAAGTTTCAAAATTCATACCTATTGCTGATTTAAAAATTTAATAATACTCGAAAAATCGATTTTACCATTTCCTGCTTCGCTCCACATTCGATACAGATTAAGTGCTGTGCTTCCTAGAGGAGTTGAGCTTTTAGTTTCCAAGCTCGCTTCTGCAGCTAATCCCAAATCTTTAGTCATTAAATCTACTGCAAAACCACCCGCATACTCTCTTGAAGCAGGTGTATTTTCTGCCACACCTGGATAAGGGTTATATACTTCTAAAGACCAGTTTCTGCCTGAGCTTTTCTGCATAATTTCACTTAAAACTTTTGGATCAAGACCGTGGCGTACACCTAAATTAATAGCTTCCGAAGTACCAATCATGTGAATCGCCAATAACATATTATTGCAAATCTTAGCTACTTGTCCAGCGCCTGATTCTCCTGCATAAAATATATTTTGTCCCATAGCCTCCAAAATTGGTTTTGCTCTATCGAAATCAGTAGCAGCTCCACCTACAATAAAAGTCAAAGTTCCAGCTTGTGCACCTGCTGTTCCTCCCGAAACAGGGGCATCAATCATCGAATGTCCTTGAGCCACAGCTAAAGTTGCTACAACACGAGCCGTTACTGCATCAATTGTACTACTGTCAATTAAAATGGCATTCGGTTGCAACTTAGACAAAAACTCTGTGGTATATAAATCGGCTACGTGTTTACCAGAAGGCAACATTGACACCACTACCTCTGCTCCCTGAGCTACTTCTAACGCAGAATGCGCTACTTGCCCACCTTGAGCTACTAATTGATTTAAAGCTGCTTCACTTACATCAAAACCAGTTACCTGGTGTCCTTTTTTAATTAGGTTGGCAGCCATTGGACCACCCATATTTCCCAAGCCTATAAAAGCTATTTTTGCCATATTCTTTTAGTTTTTACCTAAATTCTTTAAAACGTCATTCTCCTTCGTCCAAAGGGGTTTGAAATAACCATCCACCCATTCGTTCGTAACCTCCTCTAAAGTAGCGGGTTGCCATTTAGGAGATTGATCCTTATCCACTAACAAAGCACGTACACCTTCTGCAAAATCAGGATGAATACAACACTGGCATGCCAAGTTTAATTCAGTTTGAAATACCTGTTCTAAGGTATAATCTTTTCCCTCTTTGAGCTGTCTAAATATAAGATGTGCTGAACTTGGTGATCCTTTTTCAAAGCTTTCTATACCCGCTTCAATCCAACTATCTTTTTCAGTGTTATTTAACAAAATGGCGTGAAACTCTTCGAGTGTATTCACTTTTTCAAATTGTTTAATAAACGACTGATGAGCTGCTGTTTGTGAAGAACCTACGGTATATTTCTCTGCGATAGTAGCTAAGATTGCTGAAACTTGATCTGCAATAACACCTGTCCAAGTTGCTTGTGCTAAAGCATCTAAGACTTCTTGTTTTGCTATGGATTCCATATAGTAATCCGCCAAACCTAAGAATCGACAATCTGCGGCATCTAAACGAGCTCCCGTTAAACCTAAATATAGACCATAAGCAGAAGGCATCTTATTCAAAAACCAAGTTGCACCAACATCTGGAAATAAACCAATGGTAATTTCAGGCATGGCCAATTTACTTCTTTCCGTGACAATACGGTGAGAAGCGCCAACCATAACACCAATACCTCCCCCCATTACAATCCCATGTCCCCAAACAATAATAGGTTTAGGATAGGTATGAATGGTGTAATTTAAGGCATATTCTTTTGCAAAAAAATCAAAACATTCTTGGGGTACTTGCGTATTGTCTTCGGTGCGTTGAATGATAATCGCATCATAGAGTTTTCGCACATCTCCACCTGCACAAAGCGCTTTTTCACCTGCCCCTTGAATAAAAATACAAGCGACATCCTCTGATTCTTTCCATGATTCGACAGCTGCGGTTAGCCCTTCTATCATTTCTAAGTTCAGTGAATTAAGTGTTTGCTCTGAATTTAAGGTGATAAAACCAACTTTATTCTTAATTTCTGTTTGTATTAAACTCATTTCCTCCTCAATTAACGTATTTCTGCAGTTGCTCCTTCTTCTAATATTCTTCTTGATATAACTAACTTCATAATTTCATTAGTTCCTTCAACAATTTGGTGTACACGTGCATCGCGCATCAATCTTTCTACAGGGAAATCTTGCGTACAGCCGTATCCACCAAGAATTTGTAAAGCATCATTACAAACGGTAAAACTATTGTCTGTTGCTAATCGCTTAGCCATCGCACAATACGTTGTAGCATTTACATCTTTTGAATCTAGTTTAAAAGCAGCTAAATATACCATTTGACGAGCAGCAACTAATTCGGTTACCATATCCGCTATTTTAAACTGTAAAGCTTGAAATTGCGCCAATGATTTGCCAAATTGTATGCGTTCATGCATGTAGCGTTGAGCCAAGTTAAGTGCTCCTTGCGCGGCTCCAACCGAACAGATACCTACATTGATACGCCCACCATCTAAACCTTTTAAAGCAATTTTAAAACCATCCCCTTCTTTTCCTAGGAGGTTTTCAGCAGGAATTTCAACTTGATCTAAAAAGATAAAACGCGTAGGTTGTGTATTCCATCCGAGTTTCTTTTCTTTTTCTCCATAGCTTATCCCTGTTGCACTAGCAGGTACTACAAAAGCACTGATTCCCTTGGGACCAGCTTCTCCTGTACGAGCCATAACAACTAAAAAATCACTCTCTCCTGCACCAGAAATAAACGCTTTGGTACCATTCAAGATATATTTATCTCCTTGTTTTACTGCTGTTGTTTTTAAACTTGCTGCATCAGAACCCGAATCAGGCTCTGTTAAGCAATACGATCCTAGTTTCATTCCTGAAGCCATAGCTGGACAAATAGATTCGCGAACGGTTTCGCTTGCAAATGTATCTATCATCCATGTCACCATGTTATGAATCGTAATATAAGCCGTGGTAGAAGGACATGCTGCTGCTAACTCTTCAAAAATAATAGCAGCATTCAATCTTGAGAATCCTAATCCTCCGACCTCTTCACGTGTATAAATACCACAAAAACCTTGTTCTCCGGCTTTTTGGATCGCTTCGCGTGGAAATATTTTATTAGCATCCCAATCTGAAGCATAAGGTGCTAATTCTTTTTCTGCAAAACTCCTTGCCGCATCTTGAAAGGCTAATTGATTTTCATCTAAATTAAATTGCATAGTATGAACTCCTCCTTATTTTAGATTAATAGTCATATTCAATTTTCCTCCTGCAGGCACATCTTCTTCAAACCAACGAGCGGTAACTGTTTTCGTCTCTGTATAGAAGCGAACCCCTTGTTTTCCATATGAATGTAAGTCTCCGAAAAAGGACTTACGCCATCCTGTAAAAGAGAAGAAAGGCAATGGCACTGGAATTGGAAGGTTAACTCCAATTTGGCCTACTTGAATTTCATGTTGGAATTTACGCGCAGCCGCACCTGAGTTAGTAAAAATTGACGTACCATTTCCGTACGGATTGTTATTGATAATTTGAATAGCCTCATCTAAACTATCAGCCGTTATTAATAATAAAGCAGGTCCAAATATTTCTTCTTTGTAAATATCCATATCCGTTGTTACTTTATTGAATAAGGTTGGTCCTACGAAATACCCATTTTCATACCCTGGAACTACGCAATCACTTCCGTCTAACAATACTTCAGCTCCTTGGTCATAGCCACTCTTAATTAAGCGCAATACCTTTTCTTTCGCCTGTTTATTGATTAATGGTCCATAAGCTGCTGAGTCATCTGACCAAACACCTGGTTTGATTGTACTTAAAGCCGCTTTAATTTCTCCAACCCAATTTTGAGCTTCTCCAACTAATACAGCAACACTAATAGCCATACAACGTTGACCTGCAGCACCACATGAAGCACCAACTAAATTATTGATAACTTGTTGTTTATTGGCATCTGGCATAACAACCATATGGTTTTTTGCACCACCAAAAGCTTGCACGCGTTTTAAATTATGCGTTCCTGTGCGATACACATGTTCCGCCACAGGTACAGATCCCACAAATGAAATAGCACGTATATCTTCGTGGTTTAAAATATGATTCACTTGATCTTTAGATCCGTGAATAACATTTAAAACACCTTTAGGAAACCCCGCTTGATGGAATAATTCTGCTAATTTCATCGCAGTCATTGGTGCTTGCTCAGAAGGTTTTAAAATAAAAGTATTTCCACAGGCAATAGCCATTGGGAACATCCACAACGGAATCATGGCTGGGAAATTAAAAGGTGTAATACCTGCACATACCCCTAGTGGTTGAATATAACTATAGGTATCTACTGCACGAGCTACGTTTTCTACGGTTTCTCCCATCATTAAAGTAGGAATCGTACAAGCGTGTTCAACTACTTCAATACCTCTCCATACATCGCCCATTGCATCTGCAAACGTCTTACCGTTTTCAGTAGCTAAAATTTCTGCGATTTCTTTTTGATTCTCTTTTAATAAATGTTGGTATTTAAAAAATAATCTTGCACGCTCTGGTGTAGCAACTTCTTTCCAAGTTTTAAATGCTTCACTTGCCAGGGCAATAGCTTGGTCAATTTCTGCTATTTTCGTCAAAGGAACTTCAGCAATAATTTCTTGATTTGCTGGATTTTCAAGAGGTAAATATTCTGTAGTGGTACTTTCTGTAAAAGCTCCGTTTATATATAGTTTTATTTTTTGTGACATAATTTTCATAATTTATAGGATTGGTAATAGCTTGTAAGGAACAAGAGTTGATTTTGCAATCAACTCTTGTTTTTTTATATAAGCTTAGATAACTAGTAAATCAACAAACTCATTTACATTTAGATTAATCAAAGTATTATAATCTAAAGAGTTTTCCATTACAACGCGTTGTTGTTTTTCTGGATAAACACGGGCTAAATTAATTTTGTATTTTTTGATTAATTCAGGAATTCCTTCTTCTCTTCTGCGTTTATGACCGATTGGGTATTCTACTACAATTTCGTCAATCGTGCTTTCATCATTGAAGGTAACCGTTAAGGCATTCGCAATCGAACGTTTTTCTGGATCGTGGTAATCTTTGGTAAACTGAACGTCTTCAACACACTCCATTTTATCGCGTAACACATCGATTCTTGCATCCGAAGCGATATTGTTTTCATAATCCGAAGCGGTTAATCTTCCGTGGATTAATGGAACAGCAATCATGTATTGAATACAGTGGTCACGGTCAGCTGGATTGTCTAGCGGTCCTTTTTTATCGATAATGCGAATAGCCGCTTCATGTGTGCGGATTGTAATCTTTTTAATGTCTTCAGTAGATTTTCCTAATTCTTTCAATTTCCCGTGTAAAGTCATCGCTGCTTCAACTGCTGTTTGCGAGTGGAATTCAGCTGGGAAAGAAATTTTGAATAATACATTCTCCATTACATACGAAGAATAATCTCTTTGGAATTTAAATGCATTTCCTTTGAAAGAAACGTCATAGAATCCCCATGTTTTAGCTGTTAATACAGATGGATATCCCATTTCGCCCGTTTTAGCCATTAAAGCTAAACGCACCGCACGAGAGGTTGCATCACCAGCAGCCCATGATTTACGGCTTCCTGTATTTGGTGCATGACGATACGTTCTCAAAGCTTGTCCATCTACAAAAGCAAGTGAAATAGCATTGATTAATTCCTCACGTGTTAAGCCAATTAACTTACCTACAACTGCTGTAGAAGCTAATTTTACTAATAATACGTGATCTAATCCTACGCGGTTAAACGAGTTTTCTAAAGCCATTACACCTTGTATTTCGTGTGCCATGATCATTGCTTCCAAAACTTGTTTCATTTTCAAGGGTTCTTTTCCTTCTGCGATATTAGTTCTTGACAACCAATCTGCAGTTGCTAAAATTCCACCTAAGTTATCCGATGGGTGACCCCATTCTGCTGCTAACCAAGTATCGTTAAAATCCAACCAACGCACAATGGTTCCAATGTTGAAAGCGGCTTGAATTGGATCTAATTGAAATTGAGTTCCTGGTACTTTTGCTCCATTTGGAACAATAGTTCCTTTTACTACAGGCCCTAATAATTTAGTACATGCAGGGTATGTTAAAGCTTCTAACCCACATCCTATAGTATCCAAAAGACAATAGTGTGCCGTTTTCCAAGCTAATTCATTTTTAATTTGATAGTTTAATACGTAATCAGCAATGTCCACTAATACTTGATCTGGTTGTGGTCGTTCGTTTGAAATGTGTAATGACATTTGAAATCTTATTTTATTAGTTATTAAATTATTTTCTATTGTTAATCGATACAAATGATCGGTTTTCTGGCCCTACATAGTTAGCACTAGGACGGATAATTTTTCCATCCTGGCGTTGCTCAATAATATGAGCGCTCCATCCTGTAATACGCGAAATAACAAAAAGTGGAGTAAACATTAAAGTAGGAACTCCCATTTGGTGGTAAGACACCGCAGAGAACCAATCTAAATTTGGAAACATTTTTTTCTCTTCCCACATCACGCTTTCTAGGCGTTCTGCAATATCATATAAAAGCATATCCCCTGCTTCTTTAGACAATTGCTCAGCTACTTTTTTAATAACGATATTTCGAGGGTCAGAAATGGTATAAACAGGGTGACCAAAACCAATAATTACTTCTTTGTTCTCTACGCGTTTTCTGATATCTGTCTCTGCTTCATCTGGTGACGTATAACGGCTTTGAATTTCGAAGGCAACTTCATTTGCACCTCCGTGTTTTGGTCCTCGTAAAGCACCTATAGCGCCAGTTACACAAGAATAGAAATCTGAGTTTGTTCCAGCAATTACACGACTAGTAAACGTTGAAGCATTAAATTCATGTTCCGCATATAAGATCAAAGATACTTGCATCGCTTTAACCCAAGATTCGGATGGTTTTTTGCCGTGTAAAAGGTGCAAAAAGTGTCCACCGATTGTATCATCATCTGTTTCTACTTCAATTTCTTTTCCATTATGCGTATAATGGTACCAATACAATAAGCCCGAACTAAAAGACGCCAATAGTTTATCAGCGATATCTCTTGCTCCTGCCATATTGTGATCGTCTTTTTCTGGCTGAATTGTTCCGATTGCAGAAACCATTGAACGCATAACATCCATAGGATGAGCTGCTGCAGGAATATTTTTTAAAATAGTGCGAACTGATTTAGGTAAGCCGCGTAAAGACTTCAATTTCGTTTTGTAATTTCTCAATTGCGCTTCATTTGGCAAATGCCCATAAATCAAAAGATAGGCTACCTCTTCAAATTCTGTATTTTCTGCTAAATCTAATATATTATATCCTCTATAGTATAAATCATTACCGCTTTTACCAACACTACATAAAGCTGTATTTCCAGCTGCAACTCCAGAAAGTGCTACGCTTTTCTTCGGTTTGAAGCTTGTTTCATTATTTGACATGCTTATTGTTTTTTAAATAGGTTATTGAGTTTTTGTTCGTAATCGTGGTAGTTTATACTGCTGTATAATTCCTCACGAGTTTGCATGGTATCCACGACATTGGCTTGAGTACCGTCTTGGCGAATGTGATTGTAAACATTTAAAGCCGCTTTGTTTGCTGCGCGGAAAGCAGATAAAGGATAGAGTACTAAGCCTACTCCAGCTGCTTTTAATTCTTCAACCGTATACATTTTAATCATCCCGAATTCCGTAATATTAGCTAATACGGGAATTCCTGTTGCATCAACAAATTTTTGGTAAAAACTTAAATCAGGCACAGCTTCAGCGAAGATAAAATCCGCCCCAGCTTCTTTATAAGCGATTGCTCTTTCTAATGTTTTCTCTAATCCTTCATTAGCAAAAGCATCTGTACGTGCTCCAATAACAAAATTTTCGTCTGTACGTGCATCTACAGCAGATTTAATACGATCTACCATTTCTTGCATCGTAACTACTTCTTTTCCAGGGCGATGCCCACATCGCTTAGCACCAACTTGATCTTCAATATGTAGCGCAGCTGCACCCGCTTTGATAAGCGATTTTACTGTTCTTGCTACATTGAAGGCAGAAGGTCCAAAACCTGTATCTACATCTACCATCAAAGGCAAATCACATATATTTGTAATGCGTTGTACATCGATTAAAACATCTTCTAGTGTAGTAATACCCAAATCTGGTACTCCCAATGATCCTGCAGCAACTCCACCACCTGATAAATAAATAGCATTAAATCCAGCTTGTTTAGCTAATAAAGCATGATTTGCATTAATAGCACCAACAATTTGAAGGGGACTTTCTTTTTGCATTGCCTCCCTGAAACGCATTCCAGGAGAATTGAAATTGTTTGTTTTGTTCATTCTTATGGTTGTTAATAATCTACATTCATTTTACGTCAAATCAAATACATAGAATTTATCTCTATCTACTTCATTGCCATGCGTATTAAAAATAAATCTGTATTGAAATCATGGGAGAAAATGAGGTGAAATTTCACTATTTCACGGCTCTTTTTTTTTTAGTTCTTTTCTCGCTTCAACAAGAAATATTTCTAAGAGGGCTCTTTTCTTATCCTAGTAATAGAGTGACTTCAACTCTACTCGATCCAACAAATAGAAACTATTTATATTTGATAAATATATGAATATTTTTATTGAAAATATTTTTATAACCAAAATTCCATAAAATATAACCAGCCAAAGAAAAGTTAAATCCTATCAATTAGATAAAATAGGATATAAATTAACCCCTTATTAACAAGAAATGATATTTTATAAGGACTAAAATTGCTGATTCCAAATAAAAAAAAATATTATTCACTCCCCTATACAAGGTAAAAGGAGGATTTTTTGAAATCAAAATACATCCGGGCAAAGAAGAAAATATCTTGCTAATCGCTAGAATTCTAAAAGAAAAAAAAACATCTTCTAGTTTCTATTAATCCGAATTCAATATACTGATTTTTATTTCATTATACCTAATAAAAAAAAACTGAAATGTTAATTTATTCTCCATTTGCGTTTAGCTCTTAATAGCAAGGTCTTTTCTATTTTTTTAGTCAAAGCCCCTTTTTTATTTCTTACAAATACTTAAAGTATTCCTTTAACACAAACAAAAAAAGCACCTGAAAATCAGGTGCTTTTTTTTAAATTACTTTCGTATTTTTTTTACTTTACGAGTTGAATTCCTTTATCTGTAATTGTAATTTTCTTTTCTTTATACAAAGTTCCGATGGCTTTTTTGAATACTTTTTTACTCATGTTGAGTACAGTTTTAATGTCTTCAGGGTGACTATTATCTGACAGCCCTAAGAATCCATTATTTTCCACCAAGGCTTCTAAAATCAACTCCGCACCACCTGTAATTGCTTCAACACCTACACGGCTTCTAGATACATCAATTTTTCCATCAGGGCGAATATTCTTAATAAACCCTACAATACGATCTCCTGTACGCAAATCTTCAAAAACTTCATTTTTGTACATTAAACCTTTGTATTTTTCCTTAATGATTACATTGATCCCTAAATCGGTAATATGAGAAACAACCAACTCTACTTCTTCACCAATACTCAGGTCAATTATATCGTTATTTAAAAATTGATTCAATCGACTTGACCCCACTAAACGATTTGATTTTTCATCTAACTGCATGTAAACCAAATAATAATTACCCTCTTTCATTGGGCGAGCTTGTTCAGCAAAAGGAACGAATAAATCTTTTTCTAAGCCCATATCTAAGAATGCACCAAATTCATTAATAAAACTCACCTTTAGCAAGGCAAATTCATTAATATAGATAAACGGTTCTAACGTAGTTGCAACGGGTCTCTCTTCTTGATCAAGATATACAAAAACCACAATTTCATCTTCTACTTCAATGTTTTTGGGCACATATTTATTAGGTAGCAGAATATCTGTTTCTCCATCTGTCAAATATAAACCGATGCTTGTCTTTCTAGCTACTTTTAACGTATTATCACTTCCAATTTTAATCATAACGATTAGATTTTACTACTGTTTAAATTCTAGATCAAAGATTTCTTTCATATACTGCATCGCAGGATTTAGTTCAATAAAGCGAACTAATTTATCTTCTTTATCTAGTACTTTCTTTTTTATTTTTATTTCTTCATTTACTATAATCTCAATTTCTAAATCATAGTTACTCAGTTTCTTACGCAGATAATTAACTAAGTCAAACTTATTCTCATCAAAACTTAATTTAGATCCTTCATTTGGCATTTCTAAAGAGACCGTTGTTCCTTTAACTATTGGAGGTACCATTCCCATTAACGAAGACATCAACATAAAGCCAGAGCGCGCTAATTTCTCTGCATATTTATGCCACTCTTCACTTAATTGTTCATACGTAAAAGGCTCTTTAGGCAAGTCATCTGGATTAACCACTTTCTTTTCCAAAGAGGACTCCATTTCTCTACGTGTTCTAATACTAGACAGAGAAAGAGCAGATGCCTTTTTTTCTACCTGAGGTGCTACTTGTTCTATAGGGGGTGTTTCAATAGATTCTACTTTCTCTTCAATTGAAATAGGGTCTGAAACAAACGATATGCTACCCTCCGATTCATGCGTTAGATAGGTCATCTCGATCTCTTCAACTAAATCGGGGGCTATTTCAGTTACCTCAATGAGCTGTACTATTTCCGTTGGTTGTTCCTGAATGAGCTCAACGGATTCTTGCACAATTTCCGTAAAAATAGGAGATTGACTAGGAGCCGATTGCATTTCTATAGCAGGCATTTTAGCAACAATTGCTAATACACTTGATGGAATTATGAAAGATTTATCTTTTTTTTTTCGCCTTCATAAGATAAAGACGCCAATTTCATTAAGCACAATTCAACCAGCAATCGTTGGTTCTGGCTTGTTTTATATTTTAAATCAGTTTCATTAGCTAAATCAATAGCTTCTAACAATAGAGCAACACTTGCTTTTTGAGCTTGCTCTTCAAACAATTGTCTTCCATGTTCGCCTACTTCTAAAAGTGAAGCCGTTTCTGGTGTTTTGCAGACCATCAAATTTCTAAAATGGGAGGCTAAACCAGCAATAAAATGTTGCGCATCAAAACCTTTGGCTAAAATAGTATCAAAAGAAGTTAGAAGTGCGGGAATATTAGTAGATAAGATAAGGTCTGTAACTCGAATATAGTACTCAAAATCAAGTACATTTAAGTTTTCTGCTACCGCTTGTCTTGTTAAGTTTCTCCCACAATAAGAAACGACACGATCAAAGATGGATAAGGCATCTCGCATTGCACCATCTGCTTTTTGCGCAATAATACGCAAAGCATCACTTTCATAGCTTATACCTTGGTTATTTGCTACTAAGGCTAAATGCTCAGCGGCATCAGCGATTGTAATTCTTTTAAAATCAAATATCTGACAACGAGATAAAATCGTTGGAATGATCTTGTGCTTTTCGGTAGTTGCCAAAATAAAGATAGCATGACGAGGCGGTTCTTCTAGTGTTTTCAAAAACGCATTAAATGCAGCTGTTGACAACATGTGAACCTCGTCTATAATATAAACTTTATACTTCCCTGTTTGTGGGGGTATACGCACTTGATCGATTAAATTTCGAATATCATCCACGGAATTATTCGATGCTGCATCTAATTCAAAAACATTAAAAGTAAAGTCTTCGGTAGGATCATCATACCCCACTTGATTGATTTTACGAGCCAAAATACGCGCACAAGTGGTTTTTCCAACTCCTCTAGGACCTGTAAACAACAAGGCTTGCGCTAAATGATTACTCTCTATAGCGTTTATTAAAGTGTTAGTAATAGCTTGTTGTCCGACAACCTCTTGAAAAGTTTGCGGTCTATATTTTCTTGCTGATACGATAAATTGTTCCATAAAATCACTGTTAATGCAAAGGTAGCTTAATTTTTAGAAAGCCAAAATTATTCCCTCAATTCAAGTGGAAAAAACTCATCTTCTGCAATTTTTAGTTTCCACATTTTTCTCAATGCATTGAAGTTATTTTTGTTATACCCTTCACTTCGTTCCAATTGATAGGTATAAAATAAAAATTGCAACTGGGTTTCGATATAAAAATCTTGTAAATCACTATCAGGATGATATTCAGATTTCAAATCTAAACTAAAGGTTTTAGCCGTTGTATTAGACCAAAAAGCAGTCCATCCACTTCTAAACTCTTTAATTAAAGTAAACGTAGTTTCTCCAGTCTCTCTATGAATAAGTTTTAATAGTATTTTCCCATCTTTACGAGATAATTTTTTCAACTTTTCTTTAAATTGACTTTCCAAATATTTTTGTGAACGCTTAATGTATTGTCTTTTTTGTTTATTCGTTTCTAACTTTTCTAAATTCTCATTTAAAGTAATTAAATTTTCCGCGGTTGCACGTGCATAGGGATATACCCTGCGAATGCGATTGCGCATGATATTCATATCTTGGCGGTACTGCTCTTCTTTGGCATTATTACCAATATAAATTTCAGGAATACTATATTTTAAAGTATCATCTTCTATTTCAATTGTAGGTACAATATCAGGTACAGGTTTTAATCCTACTTCTTGTGCAAAAACAGAGGTAAAACTAAAAGATAGAAGAAAATAAAAACACAGCTTTTTCATATGTTAAAAATATATCCAAATGTAAAAAATTAGATTGAGTATTCACAAGCGAATCAGTACATTCGTATAAAAAATAATCATGGATAAAAATACAATATTAAATGAAGATTCACTTCGTTTTTTAGAATCCTATTTAAATAATGCTTCTCCAACTGGACATGAGCACTTGGGACAGAAACTTTGGATGAATTACCTACAGCCTTATGTTGATACATTTATCACGGATACCTATGGAAATGCGGTGGGGGTTATTAATCCTGAGGCGGAATACAAAGTTGTTATTGAGGGGCATGCGGATGAAATTTCATGGTATGTCAAATACATTACCGAGGATGGATTCATTCACGTGGTTCGCAATGGCGGGAGTGATCATATGATAGCACCTTCAAAGCGAGTTAATATCCACACAGCTCAAGGAATTATCGAAGGGGTCTTTGGGTGGCCGGCGATTCACATTAGAAATAGAGCGGGTAAAGAAGAATCTCCTAAAATCGAAACCAACTTTATTGATGTAGGCTGTGATACCAAACAAGAAGTATTGGATTTGGGCATCCATATTGGTTGTGTAATTACCTACCCAGATACATTTACGGTCTTAAATAATAAGCGTTGGGTTTGTAGAGCCTTAGATAACCGCATCGGAGGATTTATGATTGCCGAGGTTGCTCGTTTGCTTAAAGAGAATAAACAGACCTTACCTTTCGGTTTGTATTTAGTTAATGCAGTTCAGGAAGAGGTTGGTTTACGTGGAGCGGAAATGATTACACAAACCTTAAGACCGAATGTTGCTATTGTGACAGATGTTTGCCACGATTCGAATACCCCTATGGTAGATAAGAATATCGAAGGCGACAATACCATTGGAAAAGGCCCAGTAATTGCCTATGCTCCAGCTGTACAGAATAATTTACGCGCCTTAATAGAAAAAACGGCAGAGAACAATCAAATCCCCTTTCAACGCAATGCTTTATCTCGTGTAACAGGAACGGATACTGACGCTTTTGCGTATAGCAATGGTGGGGTAGCATCAGCCTTGATCTCTTTACCGCTACGCTATATGCATACTACGGTAGAAATGATTCACAGACAAGATGTTGAACATACGATTCAATTAATCTATCATTCTTTATTACAAATTGAAAACGGAGAGACCTTTTCTTATTTTAAATAAGTTTTACGCTAAAACAGACCTAAAAAAAGCTCCAAAATTTGGAGCTTTTTTTAGGTTATTTTGTATCAACTTCTTCGAATTCAATAAATTCACCAACTACTTTGGTTGAACGGGGAACCCCTTCTTTACCTGTTGATGCTTGGTTATTAAAAGCCGGTTCTTCTTGATTTGATTTATTTTGTTGATAATGTTGTTGCTGTTGCTGTTGAAAATTTCGCTCTACTTTTTTTGCCATTTTGTAGACAAAAAGTGGCAATAAATAACGCATAGCAAATTTAAAAGCATAATAAATCAAAACGATGATTACTAATGTTCTTAAAAAACTTCCAAATGATGCTATATCCATAATTTACCTTTTTCTTCAAAAATAATAATTTTTTCAATCATCTAACACGAAGAATTCTTAAATAATTGATAAATTAAACCTAGTTTTTTTCTGCCTTCCACGCTTTATACCCTCCTTCTAGCTCAATAACATGAAAGCCTACTGCCTGCATCTTTTTTGCCGCTGCTGCACTTCTTTTTCCTGATTGACAAAAAATATACACGGGTTTTTTGGGATCTAATTCTTTTATTTTGTCCGTAAAACTCTCAGCTAAAAAATCAATATTCTTTGCCTTTAAAATAGTACCTGCTTTGTACTCTTCTGGCGTTCGAACATCAATTAATTGTACCTTTCTATCGCTTATTTGAGATTCGAAAACAGTTGTATTCACCACTTCGGCAGTCGTAACTTCCTGAGCATTAACCTTAAAAAAAGACAGCATTACCAAGATTGCTGTTAAAATTATATTTTTCATAATCTATTTAGTATAATATATTTTTAATGAAGTGACAAATATCAGGATTATTACTCTATAATCCCGTTATTTTTGTTACAAACATACGAAAAATGGCTACCCCACTGATACAAAAATACAACGTACCTGGACCTAGGTATACGAGTTATCCCACTGTTCCCTATTGGGAAGAAGCAAGCTTTTCACGAGAAAAATGGTTAAAAAGTGTAAAGGAAACCTTTGATAAAACGAATAAAACCGAAGGAATAAGTCTGTATATACATTTGCCGTATTGTGAGAGTTTATGTACGTTTTGCGGGTGCCATAAACACATCACGAAGCGCCATGAGGTTGAAACCCCTTACATTCAAGCTTTGTTAAAAGAATGGGAGTTATATTGTGCTGTTTTACAAGACACCCCTATCATCAAAGAGATACACTTAGGAGGTGGTACACCAACCTTCTTTGCTCCAGTTCATTTACAAACCTTACTTGAAGGTATTTTAGCACGTGGCATCAAAGCTAAAAATTACGAATTTAGTTTTGAAGGTCACCCAAATAATACAACAAAAGAGCATTTACAAACTTTATATAACCTAGGTTTTCGAAGAGTTAGCTTTGGCGTTCAAGATTATAATCGCGAGATACAAAAGGCCATAAATCGTAATCAAACGTTTCACGATGTCGCTAAAGTAACTCTTTGGGCCAAGGAAATGGGCTATACTTCTATTTCACATGATATTATTTTTGGTTTACCATTTCAAAAAGTAGAGCATGTAATTGATACCATTGAAAAGACTAAATCACTATCGCCAGATCGTTTAGCTTTTTATAGCTATGCGCATGTGCCATGGATCAAAGGCAATGGACAACGTGGATTTAAAGATGAGGATGTTCCTAAAGATGAAGAAAAACGCAAATTATATGAGATTGGAAAAAATCTTTTAGAAGAGAAAGGCTACATTGAAATTGGCATGGATCATTTTGCTCTTAAAACGGATTCGTTATTTAAGGCGATGAATACTCAAAGTATTCATCGAAACTTCATGGGCTATACTTCTTCTAAAACAGATTTGATGATTGGTTTAGGTGTTTCTTCTATTAGTGATAGCTGGACAGCCTTTGCCCAAAATGAAAAAAACATAGAGGCCTATTATGCCTCTTTAGATAACAAAGAGATTCCTGTTGTAAAAGGACACATTTTATCTGAAGAAGATTTGATTATTAGAAAACATATTCTAAATTTAATGTGTAATTTAGAAACCGATTTAAATCCTGATTTGTCTTTGATTAATTTTGAACCTATACTCGAAGAACTTAAAGAAATGGAGAAAGATCAATTGATTACAATCAAAGATCACGTGATAACGGTGAGTAAAACAGGACGCGCTTTTGTTCGCAATATATGTATGGCTTTAGACTTGCGTTTACAACGAAATAAACCAGAGCGTGCTTTATTTTCTATGACTATTTAAAGCAAAAACATGAATAAAAAATTTGAAAAACTAGCTACCTATCTTGTTCTATTTCTACTTGTTTATGGTATATATCAACTGGATATAGAAAATCTTTGGTCCTTAGAAATAAATTGGTTCTCCTTTCTTGCCTTTTTGATTTTCTTGTGCTATTTAATCTTTTCATTAAAGAAAGCTGCCAAAAAACAAGATCAACAGAACCAAAAATAACGCTAGATACTACAAGGAGAGACGTCAAAAGAAAAGACAAATCTTCTAAAAAAACAAAAAAAAAGGAGAACGCTATGTTCTCCTTTTTTTGTGTTTTTTTAGTACCACTCCATCAGAGAAATACCAATTCCAATCGTTGTTTGATTCCAGTTGTAATCAATTAAAGATTCTCCATATCCATTATTTACAACAAAAAAGGCTTTTAAGTTATTCTTAATAGGATAGGTATACATCAATTCGTGAAAACCTTTGTATTGCGCATTCAGTCGCATATTATTTCGAGTCATGAAAGTCAATATTTGTCCTTTGTGTTGATAAGCAATAGTTAGCTCTCCTTTTCCTGCATATTCTGTAATTCTTGCATTATCATCGTTCTTATTACTTTCGCCCAATCGAATCCATGGTTTAACCATAATAGTCCAATTGTTATACTCCATACCGGCATGCATAATAAATCGATTCCAGCTTCTTGAAGTAGGTTCGCTTTTGCCATTGGATTGATGATTAAAAGCAAAACCCGCCATTCTAAACTTTAAATTACCAAGCGAAAGATTCAACGGATAATTAAAGATTACCTCAGGTTCATAATTCAATTCTCGGAATGGTCTTGAAACTTTTTCATTATACACTTGCCAATTCGCGGTTTGGGTAAAAGCAAGCCAAATATCTCCTTTTCCAAATAACAAACCCTCTGTGACTTTTGTTTTAAAACTCAGTTGAAAACGCGCCTCTACCCGATTGTAATCAATGGCATTGGGTTGCCCCATATGTTCACTGAAACTAAACGGTTGATTATTGGGTCTACTTGTCCATCTAGCAGGTAACAAATAAATCGGCTTATAGGGGGATATAGTAAATGTTTTTCTTTTCGCTGTTGAAGATAAATCCCATCGTTCTGCTAAGGAATGTACTTCAATATTTTCAAATAAATTATCACTTCCTGGCGCTTGCCCATACGAAGCACAAGTAAAACCTAAAGCAATACACCATCCTATTATTTTCTTTTTTATACTCATTGATTTTGTAAATAGAACTAGTTAAAATTAATTTTCCCTCCAGTTAAGTTGTACAGGCTTATACTACTACAATGTGCACAGTCTAAACCACCTTACTGTTACTATCAACCATCGATTAACCAAAATCATAAAGCTTCCAAAGCCAGGAGTACCAGTAAGCTAATCCTTTTTTATCTTCCTACAAATACATTAAAACAAACTGCTTTGTCCATCTTCATCAATACTAATATCTGGCAACTCTTCTACCTCATAGTTAATATTCACTTCTTCCTCCACTATTTCCTCATAAGGCAAAGATTCTAAATGATCTATTTGTTTTATTTTATCAGTCGTCAGTTGATTACCTAAAGCTTTAATTCCCTTAATCGTTATAAATTGTTCTAAATCAATTATTAAGCTTTCTTTTTGTATCCCTTTTACTTTAGCAAAAATGACTTCAACTACAGGGCGATAATCCGTTGAAATTAATTCCAATTTTGAATTTTCATGCTCAGAAATAAAAATATCATCTCTATTTTCATTTTCTACCACAAAACGCTTAATGTAGTATCTCGATTTTTCGCCATCATAGTAAATAGCTGAAATAGGTTTGGCTGGTTTCCATTTTTCTAAGACAATCATATCTTCATCAAAATGAGTGGTCAATTCCGGAACAACCGTTTTTACCTTTGCACTTTGCGTAAGAATCAACAAGCGATCTTCGGGTTTAAACTCACCTAATAGTTCGCCTCTTCCTTCAACATTCAAACGTCGAACGGTATCATCATACCAAATTTTACGCGGGCGTAAAGTAGAAATCCCCTTTTCTTTTAACTCAATCTTTTTAATAGCATATTTGGTTACTAAATTTCCTTTCGCAATACGCCCTTTGATTAATAAATCAGCAAAATCAAGGTCAAATTTTAATTTTTTCACATTACTTAATTGACGCAAGAGTATTGTTACCACTTCAGCTTCGCCATTTGGGTTTGCAGAAAAATATAAAATTTGCGACCCCGCACTACCTTGTGTCAAATCATATACCTTATCGCGAGTAATACTCATTACATTAAAACGCTTAATGTAAGAAGGTCCTGATTTTCCATCACGGTAAATTAAGTTATAAATGGTTCGTTTATCATTCTTGGAAAATACATCAATATGTATGATATCTTTCCCAACAAAACGCTTTTCTTCTACCTTTGAGATTACCATGGATCCATCGCGTAAAAAGACAATAATATCATCGATATCGGAACAATCACAAAGGTATTCATCTTTGCGCAGCGAAGTTCCAAAAAAGCCTTCTTGTCTATTGACATAGAGCTTTGTATTTCTCAAAACAACTTTAGTAGCTTCAATTGTATCGAAACTTCTCAATTCTGTTTTACGCTCTTTACCTTTCCCGTATTTTTCTTTTAAACTCGTGAAATAGGCAATAGCAAAATCATTTAAATGCTCTAGATTGTATTTAACTTTCTCTATTTCTCCTTCTAGAGATTCAATTTGTTGATTGGCTTTATCAATATCAAAACGAGAGATGCGCTTAATTCTAATCTCTGTAAGTTTGGCAATATCTTCTTGTGTTACTGCTCTTTTTAAGTTTACAACAAAAGGCTTCAGCCCTTCGTCAATAGCAGAAAGCACGCCTTCCCATGTTTCTTCTTCCTCAATAGCACGATAAATTCTATTTTCAATGAATATGCGTTCTAAGGATAGGAAATGCCATCTTTCTTCTAATTCTTGCAGTTCAATTTCCAACTCTTGTTTTAACAAATCAACGGTTTGGTGTGTTGAACGGGTCAACATTTCAGAAACGCCGATAAACAAAGGTCTATTATTTTGAATAATACAAGACAAGGGTGCAATTGATGTTTCACATGCTGTGAAAGCATATAAGGCATCAATTGTTTTATCTGGAGAAGTTCCTGGTGGTAAATGGATTAAAATCTCTACACTTGCCGCTGTGTTATCTTCAATTTTTCGAATTTTTAATTTTCCTTTTTCATTGGCCTTTAAAACACTTTCTATCAAAGAAGTGGTAGTCGTTGAAAATGGAATCTGTGTAATGACTAACGTATTTTTATCTAACTGCGAAATACGTGCGCGAACGCGAACGCGACCTCCTCTTAATCCATCGTTGTAATTGGATACATCAGCAATCCCCTCAGTTAAAAAATCGGGAAATAAAGTAAAAGGTTTTCCTTTTAATATTTTTACAGAAGCATCAATTAATTCATTGAAATTATGTGGCAATACTTTAGTTGATAAACCAACAGCAATCCCTTCTGCTCCTTGTGCTAATAACAGAGGGAACTTTACAGGTAGATTAAGTGGCTCATTTCGACGTCCATCATAGGAAGCTTGCCATTCGGTAATTTTTGGAGAATACAGTACTTCTAAAGCAAATTTACTCAAACGCGCTTCAATATATCTTGAAGCTGCTGCTCCATCTCCCGTTAAGATATTTCCCCAGTTTCCTTGCATGTCAATTAGCAACTCTTTTTGCCCTAATTGAACCATTGCATCTCCTATACTTGCATCACCATGGGGGTGATATTGCATGGTATGCCCTACGACATTTGCAACTTTGTTGTATCGACCATCATCCAACTCTTTCATTGAATGCATAATACGGCGTTGAACTGGTTTGAATCCATCTTCAATAGCAGGTACAGCACGTTCTAAAATCACATAAGAAGCATAATCCAAGAACCATTCCTTGTACATTCCCGTAACTTTGGTAATCGTCTCTTTATCCTCTTCTTGTAATTCCGTATGATCTTCTACAAACTCACTGTTTTCTAGGTTGTTTGGTTGGATATCTTCATTCAAATTATCTTCAGTACTCATAATCTATTCTTCTACAACATCAAGTTCAACTTTCAAATTATCTATAATAAATTCCTGTCTATCGGGTGTGTTTTTACCCATATAAAACTCTAACATTTTTTCAATAGACATAGATTTATCAAGCATAACAGGATCCAGCCGTATACTTTCGCCAATGAAATGTTGAAATTCATCGGGTGAAATTTCTCCTAGTCCTTTAAATCGGGTGATTTCCGGTTTTGGTTTTAACTTTTCAATAGCTACAAGACGCTCTTCTTGACTATAGCAATAGATGGTTTCTTTTTTATTTCTCACGCGAAACAAAGGTGTTTGTAAAATATACAAGTGGCCTTCTTTTATCAGTTCTGGAAAAAATTGCAAAAAGAAAGTAATCAACAAAAGTCGAATATGCATTCCATCTACATCGGCATCGGTAGCGATTACAATATTGTTATAGCGCAAGCTTTCGAAATCTTCTTCAATATCTAATGCTGCTTGAAGCAAGTTAAACTCTTCATTTTCGTATACAATCTTCTTGCTCATACCATAGGAGTTCAATGGTTTTCCTCGTAAACTGAAAACAGCTTGCGTGTTGACATCTCTCGATTTGGTAATTGAACCCGAAGCAGAGTCTCCCTCAGTAATAAAAAGTGTACTTTCTAAATATCTTGGATTTTTGATGTCTGTTAAATGCACGCGACAATCGCGTAATTTACGATTGTGTAAGCTTGCTTTTTTAGCGCGCTCTTTGGCGATTTTTCGAATACCTGATAATTCTTTACGCTCGCGTTCTGCTTGTAAGATTTTACGCAATAAAGCATCTGCAATATCCGGATTTTTATGTAAAAAATTATCTAACTGTGTTTTGACAAAGTCATTGATAAAAGTTCGCACTGTAGGCAAATCAGGTCCCATATCGGTAGATCCCAATTTGGTTTTGGTTTGTGATTCAAATACAGGTTCTTCAACCTTTATTGAAATAGCAGCAACAATTGATTTTCGGATATCCGAAGCCTCGAAATTTTTGTTGTAGAATTCCTTCAAGGTACGAACTAAAGCTTCTCTAAAAGCCCCTAAATGCGTACCTCCTTGTGTGGTATTTTGTCCATTTACAAAAGAGTAATATTCCTCAGAATATTGTGTTTTACTATGGGTAATAGCCACTTCAATATCCTCACCTGTCAAGTGAATAATCGGGTATACTTGATCTTCTTTGTCAATATTTTCGTTAAGCAAATCTCTTAATCCATTTTCTGAATAGAATTTTTCTCCATTAAAAATGATGACTAGCCCTTTATTTAAGTAACAGTAATTTTTGAGCATACGCTCAATATATTCTTTGCGGTACTTGTAATTTTTAAATATTTTTTCATCCGCAATAAAGGAGACTTTCGTTCCTTTGCGTTTGGTAGTTTCAACTAACTCTTCTTCATTAACTAAATCACCCGCAGAGAAATCAGCTGCTTTTTGCTGATTATCACGTACAGAAACAACTCGGAAATAATTGGATAAAGCATTTACTGCTTTAGTTCCCACTCCATTTAGACCAACAGATTTTTTAAAGGCTTTAGAATCGTATTTTCCTCCCGTATTCATTTTCGATACGACATCGATTACCTTACCTAATGGAATACCACGTCCAAAATCGCGAACCGTAACCATTTTATCTTTTAAAGTAACTTCAATAGTTTTTCCTGTGCCCATTACAAACTCATCAATACTATTGTCGATTACCTCCTTAATCAGGATATATATCCCATCATCCGGAGACGATCCATCACCAAGCTTACCGATATACATACCCGGACGCATACGGATATGTTCTTTCCAATCTAAAGAACGAATATTATCTTCAGTATATTGATTTTGATCTTGCATATAAATTGTTGGAATTTGTGCTAAAATACTACTATTTAAACTAAAATAAAAATGATAAAAATTTGTAAATACCGTTTTTTCGCTTGCTAAACTTTCTGTTCTTCAACCATTTTGATGGCATTTTTATCAATTTCTAAAGAAAATGCTCCAGGCCTAATTCGCTCTCCAAACAAGAGGGCATAATTTTTAGTAAATTCAGCGCCAAAATACAAAATCATTGCAGAATAATAGATCCAAATTAGCATAACAATAACAGACCCTGCAGCTCCATATAAAGAAGAAGTAGCCGTAGTTCCGAGATAGATTCCAATACCCAATTTGCCTAGCATAAATAAAACAGCTGTTACAGCCGCTCCTACGAATGCATCTTTGAATCGAATGATTCCATTGGGTAACGTCTTAAAAATCAAGGCAAAAAGAAGGGTTATAATTGCAAATACAATTCCGTTATTCAGCACTTTTACGAAATAAATAGTCGATTCAGCAAAAAAAACAGCTAAGTAATCATATAAGATACTAGCTAGGGAATTAATCAACAAACTAACTAACAACAAAAACCCCACAGAAGCAATCATAGCAAAAGCTAGTAATCTATTTTTCACCATGCGAATTATACTTTTATCAGGTTTAGCTACGAATCCCCAAATATAATTAATAGAACTTTGTATTTCCGCAAAAACTCCCGACGCACTAAAGAGCAACATCGCTACACCAATAATTGTTGGCAATACACCTGATCGATTAACCGTAACCTTTACCATGGCACTTTCGACTTCTTTGGCTGTATTAGGTCCTACTAAATCTGCTATTTGCTGGTAAAAGAAAGTAGACACTTCTTTTTCTTCAATAAAGAAACCCGATACTGAAATAAGCAAAATAATTAAAGGCGGCAAGGCAAAAATGGTATAATAGGATAACGCAGCACTAAATTTAGTTGCTCGATCGTCTAAGAAATCGACCACTGAATTTTTAAACAAAGTTCCTATCTTTTTAAATGGTATGTTTTGTATCCTCATTATTTATAATGCCTAAATATTCCTTGATCATGTAACGTCCATAAGGCTGCTTTTTGATTCATCTGTTTTAGTCCTTGATTTACCCAGGTATTACACGTATAAAATAAACTATAACTTCCTCTTGCTTCGTAAAAAGTATCCGATTGATGATAGCCCTCTACCTCAATACGCTGATACTGTTCGTCTTTTTTTTGAAAACTAGCATCAATATAAGATATGAGACTTTGGTATTCCTTTGTTGAAAGTTTTAACTCTATCGAAGTAGCATCCTGTACAAAAGCTTTGTAAGCCGTAACATGCATAGCCGACCCTCCGGTTCCTGAAATTGCACGCAGTGCTGTAGAGACACTTAAATCACTCCAAGCAGGAGTATCGAGGTAAAACCCTTTATCTCCCCAGCCAAAGGCCACCCAATGAATCTGATTTGCAGGCAACGCTACTTTTGTGTGCCAATCCATCTGTGTTGAAACAACAGGAAGCACAAAATCGGTATGAACTCCATTGGTCGATAAATAAATGGTTATCTCCTCTTCCCTGTCTATATCTATGCCTATACCTTTTTCTTTTTGTCCTCCTGCTGGTAAAATCGACAAGAGGTAAAACACCCCTAGATAAACAACAACAAAAGTAAAAAAACACAAGGTGATCCACATAAAAAAACGTGCTATATTTTTTAGCATATTCAACGAATTTCTACCTATAAAATTTAAATATACAAAAAAAGAGAGGTTTTTATAGCCTCTCTTTCTTAGAATTTTATTTATTTAGAACATTATACGTTAAAACGGAAGTGCATTACATCTCCGTCCTTTACGATATATTCTTTTCCTTCTACTCTTAATTTACCTGCTTCTTTTACTTTGTTTTCAGATCCATAGGCTACATAGTCATCATAAGCAATAACTTCTGCGCGAATAAATCCTTTCTCAAAATCAGAGTGGATAACACCCGCAGCTTGTGGCGCCGTATCTCCTACGTTAATTGTCCATGCTCTTACTTCTTTTACACCTGCTGTAAAGTAAGTTTGTAAATTTAGCAATTGATACGCTGAACGAATTAATTTGGATGATCCCGGTTCTTGTAAACCTAAATCTTCTAAAAACATTTGACGCTCCTCAAATGTTTCTAATTCTGTAATATCTGCTTCTGTGCCTACTGCCAGAACAATAACTTCTGCCTTTTCGTCTTTAACAAGCTCTCTTACTTGCTCAACATAAGCATTTCCAGTAACTGCTGACTCTTCATCTACATTGCAAACATATAAAACGGGTTTCGTTGTAATTAGCTGAAAAGCTTCTAACAACACTTCCTCATCTTGATTTTTAGCTTCAACTACACGCGCCGATTTACTTGCCAATAGGGCTTCTCTGATGCGTTCTAATAAATCAGCTTCTACTTGCGCTTCTTTATTTCCTGTTTTTGCCGCTTTTTTTACTTTATCTAAACGTTTTTCAACTGTCTCTAAATCTTTCAATTGCAACTCAATATCGATTGTTTCCTTATCGCGAATAGGGTTTACTTTTCCATCCACGTGAATGATATTATCGTTATCAAAACAACGTAAAACGTGAATAATCGCATTACACTCGCGAATATTTCCCAAGAATTGATTTCCCAATCCTTCTCCTTTACTTGCTCCTTTAACTAATCCAGCGATATCAACGATTTCTACTGTTGCTGGCAAAACACGCTCTGGGTTCACCAATTCTTCTAATTTCAATAAACGAGCATCTGGCACGTTTACAACCCCTACATTGGGTTCGATTGTACAGAATGGGAAGTTAGCACTTTGCGCTTTAGCGTTTGATAAACAATTGAACAATGTCGATTTTCCAACATTAGGCAATCCTACAATACCTGCTTTCATATTTTTAGTAACTTATTGTCTTTTTTTAAACTAATTGCAAATATATTCAAATTTTACAAAAACTCTTCTATTCCTAGGTAGATTAAAAGCTAGAATAATAGATAAATGAAGTAAAACTAAACTTTATAGCACTTCATTTTAGTTAAATGAAAGAAAGAATGTACTTTTAACTTTTAAATTCCACTCTCTATGCTACTTGAATCCCTTGAAATCCGAGAAATTAAAAACAAACAATATCCCTTTAATTTGCTTTTATTAGCTGATGAGACTGTTGAAGCAATTGAAAAGTACCTTTATGAAAGCCGCGTATACAGCGCCTGGAAAGACCAAGAAGAAATTGCTGTTTTTTGCCTTTACTCCGTTACCGACGAAACACTTGAAATTAAAAACATTGCCGTTAGCACGCCCTACCAAGGAAAGCATATTGGTCAGTGGCTAATAAATAAGATTAAAGCCATTGCCAAACAACAGGATTACAAAACGCTACTAGTTGGCACTTCAGACACCGGAGAAGCGCAAATACGCTTTTATCAACGCAATGGTTTTGTGTACTACGACAAACGCAAAAACTTTTTTATTGAGCACTATCCCGCACCCATTTTTGAAAATGGAAAACAAATGATTGATATGATTTTATTGAAATGGGAAATAGAAATGAGTGGTGAGAAATGAGTGGTAAGAAATGAGTGCAGTGTAACCTCTCGCCCATCGTCCTATCAAAAAAAGGCTACCGCAATGCGATAGCCTTTATATTTTATAGTACGTAAAACCGTTAATCTTCTTCGTCAGCTATTTCTAAGTCTTTCAATGCATCCAATGAATCATCCACAGGATCAGCAAAATCGTCTTCATCGTCTTCATCGAAGTTTTCAATACGATCGGCTAACTTAGTACTTACTTTCACTAAATAGATGGTATCTTCTGTTCTTACCTCTACAGCCTCAACAGTTTCGTTTTTAATATTTTTAAAACGAATAATATCTGAATCGTCATAACCATCAGGAAATTTTTCAACTAAAAGTGTCAAAATTTCGTTTGTTAATTTCGCGTAATCAACAATTACTCTCTTCATTTTTTATTTATTGCTTTATTTCGTTTTCAAATGTAATAGCTAAATCCTAATTAACAAATAAAATATCCATTATTTTTAGGATTTTTTATCTATTCATTAATGACCTAGAATGTATGCAAACACCAATGGAGCCACAATTGTTGCATCCGACTCGATTACGTATTTAGGTGTGTCTATATCTAATTTACCCCAAGTAATTTTCTCATTTGGCACTGCACCAGAATAAGATCCGTAAGAGGTTGTAGAATCAGAAATCTGACAGAAATAAGCCCAGAAAGGAACATCTTCCCACTCTAAATCTTGATACATCATTGGCACTACGCAAATAGGGAAATCACCAGAAATACCCCCTGCAATTTGGAAAAACCCAACGCCTTTACCTCCAGAATTAGCACGATACCATTCCGTTAAGAAAATCATGTATTCAATTCCAGATTTTACCGTATGCACGTTTAATTTACCTTTAATTACATTTGAAGTAAAGATATTACCACAAGTAGAATCTTCCCATCCTGGAACTACAATAGGCAAATTTTTCTCTGCCGCTGCAACAATCCAAGAGTCTTTAGGGTCAATTTCATAATATTGCTCTAAAATACCTGAATTCACTACTTGATATAAGAATTCGTGAGGAAAATAGCGTTCACCTTTCGCTTCAGCTGCATGCCATACATCTTCTAAGTGTTTTTGTAGACGACGAAAAGCTTCTTCTTCTGGAATACAAGTATCCGTTACGCGGTTATAGTGATTATCTAATAATTCTCTTTCTTGCTCAGGCGTTAAATCTCTATAATTTGGCACTCTTTTGTAGTGAGAGTGAGCCACTAAATTCATTACATCTTCTTCTAGATTTGCTCCTGTACAAGAGATAAAGTGAACTTTATCTTGACGGATCATTTCTGCTAATGAAATCCCCAATTCGGCAGTACTCATTGCTCCACCCATAGAGATTAACATTTTTCCACCCTCTGTTAGATGTAACTCATATCCTTTAGCAGCATCTACTAATGCAGCAGCATTAAAGTGTCTATATTGATGCTCAATAAACTGACTAATTGGTCCTTTACTCATTTTATTAATCTTTTAATTATATTGTTTATTTATTTTTGTTATACCCTAAAATTTCCAATACTTGTTCTGCTGTTTGTTGTTCAGAGAATAGTTCAGAAGCAATGATTCCATTTTCATCTTTATCAATCAAGATATGTTTCGGTTGCGGAATCAAACAATGGTGAATTCCACCAAATCCCCCTATTGTATCTTGGTAGGCTCCTGTATTGAAGAATCCAATATACAATGGTTTTTCTTTGTTGTACTTCGGTAGATAAATCGCGTTTAAGTTTTGCTCTGAGTTATAGTAATCATCACTATCACAAGTCAATCCTCCTAATAAAATACGCTCATACGCATCATTCCAGCGATTGATTGGCAACATAATAAATTTTTTATTAATTGCCCAAGAATCTGGTAATGTAGTAATGAAAGACGAATCAATCATATTCCATTTCTCCCTGTCATTTTGTTGTTTTTGGTATAGGATTTCATAGATTGCTCCTCCACTTTCTCCTACCGTATAAGAACCAAATTCTGTAAAGATATTTGGAACATCTACTTCAGCCTCATCACATACAATTTGAATTTGATTAATGATTTCATCTACCATATATTGGTAATCAAAATCGAAAGCCAAAGAATCTTTGATTGGAAAACCACCACCGATATTCAAACTATCTAAAGTAGGGCATTCTTTTTTCAATGTAATATACACTTTCAAACATTTCACTAATTCATTCCAGTAATAGGCTGTATCGCGAATACCTGTATTAATAAAGAAGTGAAGCATTTTTAGCTCAACCTGCGGATTCTCGGCAATTTGTTTTCTGTAAAAAGGCAAAATACCTTTATATCCAATTCCTAAACGAGACGTATAAAATTCAAATTTTGGAGACTCCTCCGAAGCGATGCGAATACCTATTTTAAATTTCTTGGTAATTTGTTCTTGCAACAAATCTAATTCCTCGTAATTATCGATAATTGGAATTGTTTTCTCGTGGTGATTATTGATTAGGTTTGCAATATTATCGATGTATTGAGCCCGTTTAAACCCATTACAAATCACAAAAGTATCCTTGTTAATCTTACCTGTTTCTAATAGTTTTTCAACGATATTAACGTCAAAAGCCGAAGAAGTTTCTACATGGATATCATTCTTAAAAGCTTCATTTAACACATATGAAAAATGAGAACTTTTTGTACAATAACAATAGTAGTAATTTCCTTTGTACTTATTTTTTTCCATTGCTTTTCTGAACATTCCTTTAGCTCTGCTAATGTTATCAGAAATCTTTGGCAAATAAGTGAATTTTAAAGGAGTTCCGTATTTTTCAACTAGCCCCATTAAATCAATATTGTGAAATTGAAGATTGTCTTTGTTTAATTTAAACTCCTCTTGAGGGAAATAAAAAGTTTGGTTAATTAAATCAACGTATTTTGTGTTCATTTGAAAAGTCAATTTTAAAAGTTAGTACTTAATTTTAATTTAAACGGTTATGAAACCGCTTTTCAAACTCTAATATTGGCAAATACAATAGGAAGTTTATGTCTAAAACGAAATGCATTTAGTGCTTCCTTTGAATTTTTAATAATTGTATATACAAAATTAGCCTTTTGCTTCCTTGCAAATCGCCTAACATTCCTTCGGAAAGAAACACATAATCTAATATATAAAACATCTATTTTCACGACCGCAAATGTAACAAAATAATAAATCCAAATCCTAAAAAGATCTTTAAAATCAAGACTATTTTGAATAATCTTCAAACCCACTAACAATCAAATCCTTAGACACGACCAAATCGAAGGAGCATTCCCCTATTTTCGATAGTAAAACCATTCGAATCTCCCCGGCTCTATTTTTCTTATCCAACTTCAACCAGGTTAGAATTTCTTCAACATCAGTCTCAGAAAATAGTTGCTTACCATAAATATATTGAATTGCTTCTTTAATTTCTTGATAAACCTTCAAATTTAACCCTAAAATAACGGTCGAAATATAGGATTCTATTACTAGGCCAATCGCAACTGCCTCACCATGCAACATACGTTCTTTTATTGGATTTATCAAAAAATAGCTTTCAATTGCATGCCCAATAGTATGTCCGAAGTTTAATATTTTTCGCAAGCCAAGCTCCTTAGGATCCTCTTGAACAATTTGAGTTTTAATGACTATCGAATGGTAAATTAAGGTTTCAATATCGCTAAAATCAACTTGAGCGATATCCTTTAAGTGATTGAAATAACTTTCATCATAGATTAACCCATGCTTCAGCATTTCAGCATATCCAGATTTTAATTCTCTTGGCTCTAGCGTTTCTAAGTATACACTATCAATAAGAACCATTTGAGGCATTGAAAAAGTACCGATACAGTTTTTAGCTCCATTCAAATCCACGCCTGTTTTTCCTCCAACGGAAGCATCAACCATCGCCAATAAAGTAGTAGGCACCAAAAAACAATCAATCCCACGCATATAGACCGACGCTACAAAACCACCAAGATCAGACACAACCCCACCTCCTACTGTGATCACTGCACTGTGTCTATCCATTCCCAAATCAATCATAGCCTCCCAAACCCCTTGACAAGTTTCTAAATTTTTAGTTGGCTCGCCAGACTCAATTTCTACAATTTCAAAAGGAATTGTTGTGGGTAAATTTGCTAAAAAATGAGGTAAACAAAGTTCATTGCAAGTTGAATCCGTCAGTATCAATAGCTTACTGTACTGTTTTTCGTTTAATTGGTTACCTAAAACCGCATAACTTTCAACACCAAAATAAATAGGATAATCTGGGGTATCGATTTTTATCATTTAATTTCTATTTCTACACAAAGTAAAGTATAAATAGTTGAATAAAAACTAAAAGAGTAAGTATATTTGCGCAACATTTATTATTACCAAGTAATGAAAAACTTATTTAATAATACAGAAGTAGCATTCGCTCTTAAGAATAATAAGGAGTTAAAAAGAGCTCATTTTTTATTCAAAATGATTAGCAAACCCGCACTTGTAAAAATGGGGTCTTCTTTAGCTAATTTCGCCATCAAAACTCATTTACCTGTAACAGGATTAATACGATCGACGGTTTTCGACCATTTTTGTGGAGGAATCAACGAAGAAGATTGTTTGAGTGTTGTAGACAACATGTACAAGCAAGGAAGAGTTGCCTCGGTTTTGGATTATTCGGTGGAAGGAAAAGAGACAGAAGCGCAATTTGATGCTGCTTTAAACATGACACTTAAAACGATTGAATTGGCCAAAGGCAGACCTGAAGCTATTCCTTTTGCGGTTTTCAAACCCACGGGATTCGGGCGTTTTGATATGTTTGTAAAAAAAGGAGAAGGTAAATCATTTACTGCTGAGGAAGAAAAAGAATGGGAACGCATTGTCTACCGTTTTAATATGGCTTGTAAATTTGCCTATGATCACGATGTTTTGTTGTTAATTGATGCCGAACACAGCTGGATGCAAGAGGCTGCTGATGCCATTGTTTTAGATATGATGCGCAAATACAACAAAGAAAAAGCCCTTATTTACAACACAGCTCAAATGTATCGCTGGGATCGTTTGCAGTTCTTAAAAGACTTACATATACTTGCCAAAGCAGAAGGCTTTCATATTGGTATGAAAGTAGTTCGCGGTGCTTATATGGAAATTGAAAGAGAACGCGCTTCAGAAAAAGGATACCCATCCCCTATCTGTGTAGATAAAAAAGCAACCGATATCAACTATGATGCTGCTGTGACTTTTATGGTAGAAAACATGGACTGTATGGCTTTATTTGCAGGTACACACAATGAAACTAGTTCAATGTTAGTGATGGATTTAATGGAGAAACACAATATTGCTCATCACGACCAACGCCTTTTCTTTGGTCAATTATATGGAATGAGTGACAATATCAGTTTTAATTTAGCTAAAGCGAATTACAACGTTGCTAAATATCTTCCATTTGGTCCTGTGCGTGATGTAATTCCTTATTTAATTCGCCGGGCACAAGAGAATACGTCTGTAAAAGGACAAACCAACCGTGAATTAGATTTAATTGAAACAGAAATGAAAAGACGCAAGCTTTAATTGCTGATTTTAGATACTATAAAAAAGAGGATGTTCCACAAGAACATCCTCTTTTTTTATCTTAAAAAGCCAATAAAGCTTACTTATCTGCTACAATTAGCTGTCCACACTTTGCCATCTTTGGTATAGGCAATCACTAAAGTACTGGCGTTAATTTTAATTAAATGGGCTTCATCAGAACCAATATTAATAACGGTATTTTCTCCGTCCTTCTCAAACTTTACATCAGTCAAATTAGGAATTTTATCAGAAAAAATAAAATTATAGTCTTTTCCCACTTTGATAACTTCAACGTTACCCTTGTCTGCATCAATATGTGTTTCACCTTCTGTATAAGTAATGTGTCCCTTGTACTTTCCGATAAAAATATCGTTATCTGTTGGATCATCATCTTTACTACACGAAAAGGAAACAAAAGTGATTAGGCCAAATAAAATTAGCATCAATCCCGTTCGTTGGGCTGTTGTTTTTTGAATTGTTTTCATAGTTTTATAATTTTTAGTTACTGTTAGTAAATCAAAAATCATTCTAAACTCATATTTTTACTTATTTTTTAACATTTAAAACCATTTTATATAGCCTACACGTCTTTTTTATTTAACAAAACTAATTTTTAAGTGTAGAAAACTGTAGAAACCTTCTACAGCTTAAAAAAATCACGAGAAATCCCCTACATAAACTTTACAACTTGATTATCTTTGCCTTTCTAACTTCGTTTACCATGAGAGAATTCCCCTTGATTTTACTATCGAAAGATGCGTTTGCAACGCATACCGCAGAAGCACTTGTCAATTCTAATATTTCGGTTATCAATTACTTGCGAAATTCAGAAGTTGGTGATGATGAATTGCATCCAGATGCTTTTGCTAGTTATTGTGTAGATTATTATTATCAAACGCTGTTAAAAGAAGGTTTTGCGTTTTTTGTGCATAAAACACAGTGGGATACGGATCTTGTTGATATTGTACAGGCTGGTTTAACGGCTATGAATGCCAAAGAGCATATAACCTATTTTGAAAAACAAATGCGTCGCATGAAATTGTTTAGCAAAATTAAATTGAATAAATTCTTACAAATGCCTTTTGAAGCCAAGCAAGAAATTAGTCAATTAATAGAAGATAGTTCCTTTCAGACAATAACAGAAAATCTTCTTACCTTGAATGCTGAATGGTTAAAACAACATCCGGATACACAAATTGTTTCAATTGAAGAAATGGAAGAAATTATTAAAGCATTTTTAGCAGATCAAGCCATATAAATTTGTAAATCATTATACGGTCTAAGTAACGCTTATGCCGCTTAAGCATAGCCGTATTGGCTTAATTATCAAATTGATTTTCACCCCAATACGGCACGTTAGGCATCTTACTTATTTTCTAAATGTAAATTTGCCGCTTTCTTGATCATGCGACTTCCGTTGGCATCTTTGTATTCATAGGTAACTACATAGTAATACGTGCCACTTGGCAATTTCTTTTTCTTATCTATCGTAACTTTTCCTTCTGAATAACCTGTAAATACATTGGTACTTCCATCTCCTAGTGGATCGTAATTTGTCGTTTCATATACTTTTACTCCCCAACGGTTGTAAATCTCTACCCGGTTATTGGGATATTTGCGGATGTTGTCAATGATAAAGTAATCATTCTTTCCATCGCCATCAGGGGTTACTAAGTTGTAAATCACCACATCGCCTTCTAAAATAAAATCAGTCTTTACCGTCGCTAACGTAAAATAACCAAAGTCTTTTATTTCGGCTGGCGTGGTCACCGTGCGACTAGACATATCAACTACACCGCCTTCGTCAACCCATAGCTGCTGTTTTTCATCCCAACGAACAATATGAAGTTCATTTTCAGGGTCTTTCAACAAGTCGAGAACAGTCGTGTGCTCATCCCAAGTCAAACTTAAGATAACTGTCGCAGGAGTTTTTAATTTTCCTTCCAATTTCCAATATTCTGCGGTATTGAGTTGTTTGATTACACCGGTGGTTGCTTTGTGATTTTCAAAAAAAGAAGCCTCATCTATATTGTATTTGGCGGTAATCGCATCTTTAATATCCTTTGGAGCGCTGATCATTGCTGGGCGATATCTATTTTTATCCCCTACTGGATAGGTGAAAGGCTCCTTTCCTATCTTCTCAACCTCGCCTTCTACATGGCTTTGATCAGATACATTAACATGCTGTGACTGAGGCATAAAACTAACCATCCCCGTAGATGCTTTATGAATAGGGTTGATGTATTCATCTACCTTTATAATTCCCTTTTTGAAATCTAATGTCCCATACACTGCAATATTGTTTTTTAAGTCGAAAGCAATTTTAGGTGTAGCATTATTCAATTCTAAATCAAAAAAATCTGTAAGTGCATTACCGCTTATTAATTGAGTTCCTTCTTCGTTAGAATACCGACTAAAAACCACTTTACTTGTTTTTCGATTGTTGCTAAAAGAATAATACCCTTCATTATTGAAATTGCGATAATAATAGATGGTTCCATCATTAATTAGCTTGGCTTGCTCTGTATTAGCAAAATCGAACTGTGTAGCTACTATTTCATTTGGAGATACAAATAAAAGACCTGTATTAACCACTACGTGTTGATTTGTATTTTGTGCTTGTCCACTAAATCCAGAGAGGCCTATCATAAGGCTTAGCATATAAGGTAGCTTGATCATTTATTGTTGTTTTTAAACTGCAAATTCATCATTTTATTTGATTGTTGAAACTTTAATTTCTTTTATGCGCAAACCCTTTATCCGCTTAAAAAAACTTTTGAAGTCTAAAGAAACTTAGAAAAATTACAGGGGCTAATATTTAGTAGATAAAAGAAGAAAACAGTGATGAAAATCACCACTGTTTTGAATGTATCGTTGAGTAAACGCGAGGTCTACCCTATCCTTTGCTCTTATAATTTCTCGTTTTTAATCTGCTCGATAACTTCGGGATTAATTAGTGTTGAAACATCGCCGAAATCTTTTGCTTCTCCATCTGCTATTGAACGCAAAATTCTACGCATAATTTTGCCTGATCTAGTTTTTGGCAAACTCTCAACGAATTG
Source organism: Myroides odoratus (assembly GCF_965118575.1). Classification (GTDB taxonomy): domain Bacteria; phylum Bacteroidota; class Bacteroidia; order Flavobacteriales; family Flavobacteriaceae; genus Flavobacterium; species Flavobacterium odoratum_B. Next base: position 110,043 of record NZ_CBCPHW010000015.1, read on the forward strand.
AATTTTATCTAATTTAGCAATTGGTCCAATATGACTGCTAATATATTGATTGATTTCTTTTTTAACATTTTCTCGATCTCTGTATTCTCCTTCTACTTTTAAGGTTATAAATCCATACAAGGCATTTCCTTTAATCTCATGTTTATAGCCTACAACCGCACTTTCAGCCACTGCTGGATGCTCATTAATTGCATCTTCAATAGGGGCCGAACCTAAATTATGTCCCGAAACAATCACCACATCATCTGCACGTCCTGTAATTCTATAATAGCCCACTTCATCTCTTAATGCACCATCACCTGTAAAATATTTCCCTGGAAATTGACTAAAATAGGTGTCTTTATAGCGTTGGTGATCTCCCCAAATCGTTCGTGCCATCGATGGCCAAGGAAACTTAATACACAAAGCACCATCAATTTGGTTTTCTTCAATTTCATTTCTTTTCTCATCCATCAATACCGCTTGAATACCAGGCAATGGCAAAGTGGCATAGGTTGGTTTTGTAGGGGTGATAAAGGGTAAAGGAGAAATTAAAATACTTCCTGTTTCAGTTTGCCACCACGTATCAACAATAGGGCATTTTTTCTTTCCTACATGGTCATTATACCAGTGCCAAGCCTCCTCATTAATCGGTTCTCCTACCGATCCTATTACACGCAAACTAGATAAATCATGGGAGTTCACATATTTATAGTCTTCCGTCATCAAAGAACGAATGGCTGTTGGTGCTGTATAAAATTGTGTGACTTTATATTTATCAATAATATCCCAAAAACGACTTGGGTTTGGGTAAGTAGGCACCCCTTCAAACATAACCGTTGTAGCTCCGTTTAAAAGTGGACCATATACAATATACGAATGTCCCGTAATCCAACCGCAATCGGCAGTACACCAAAAAATATCATCGTCTTTATAATCAAAGATATTTTTAAACGAATAGGCTGTCTGAACCATATATCCTGCTGTAGTATGTACCATCCCTTTCGGTGTACCCGTTGATCCAGAAGTATAAAGAATAAACAAAGGATCTTCTGCATCCATTACTTGGGCTACATGATTGGTTGAAGCTGCTTCTAAAAGTGGATTTAACGGGATATCTCTACCCGCTACCATTTCTACATCTGCCCCCGTACGTTGAACCACTAATACGCGTTCTACTGAAGGGCATGATTTTAAAGCTTCATCAATGATAGGTTTTAAGGGAATTGTTTTATTTCCTCTAAAACTTCCATCCGAAGTAATTACGTATTGACAGGCAGCATCATTAATTCGCTTGCTCACAGCAGAAGATGAAAATCCGGCAAATATCACACTGTGAACCGCTCCAATTCTAGCACATGCCAACATAGCTACAGCTAATTCTGGAATCATTGGCAAGTAAATACACACGCGATCCCCTTTTTTTACGCCTTGTTCTTTTAAAACATTTGCCATTTTACAAACGCGATTAAACAAGTCGTTGTAGGTAATTATTTGTGGTGCTTCTTCTGGATTATTGGGTTCGAAAATAATCGCGGGTTTCTCTCCTCGTTTTGCTAAATGTCTATCGACGCAATTTTTTACAATATTAAGTTTTGCATTGACAAACCATTCGAACTTAGATTCCTCCATATCAAATTGAAAGACCTTGTCCCAAACCTGATACCATACAAAGTTTTCTTCAGCTATTTTACTCCAAAACTTTCTAGGTTCTCGCACTGATTTTTTATAGTGCTTGAAATATTGTTCAAGGTTTTCTATTTTATAGTAACTCATAGTATCGTGTATAGTTTTCGTTTATTTTACTTCCTATAAAAATAAAGGATTATTAGTATATAGCAAAAAACCATACGAACTTTTTATAAAAATTTCGTATGGTTTTTATAATATTCTACAAAACAACTTATATTCTCTCTCGAAAAACAGGTGTTTATAGGAGTCTTAACCTTTAAAATTCAAATCGTTTCAAGTGCGCTTGTTCAAATTCCGCGATAATAGACGTTATAATTTGTGCTACAGGCTCGACATGTTTTATCAAACTGGCCACTTGACCTGCCTCTAATTCACCGTCAATCAAGTCTCCTTCGAACATTCCTTTTTTAGATCTCCCTTTGCTTAAATACGCTTTTAATTCTTCAACAGGGGCACCTTTTGCATATAAGGCTTCAATTCCTTTATAAAATTCATTTTTAAGCATTCGCACAGGTGCTAATTCTTTCAGCGTAAGTATCGTATCTCCTTCTTGAACAGCAATGATTTTATTTTTAAATGCCTCATGAGCGGAACTTTCTGTTGACGCGATAAAACGCGTTCCCATTTGAACCCCTTCCGCGCCAAGAATCATCGCGGCAAACATGCCATTTCCTGTGGCAATTCCTCCAGCTGCGATCAAAGGAATACTCACATTTTCCTTAACTAGGGGAATTAAGGTAAACGTAGTTGATTCTTCTCTTCCATTGTGTCCGCCTGCTTCAAATCCTTCGGCAACAATTGCATCAACCCCCGCTTCTTGTGCTTTAAGGGCAAATTTAGCTGAACTCACTACATGAACCACCGTAATACCGTGTTCTTTTAAAAAAGGAGTCCATGTTTTTGGATTACCCGCAGAAGTAAAGACAATTTTAATGCCCTCTTCTACGATGATCTCCATAATGGCCTTAATATCGGGATAAAGCAAAGGAACATTAACCCCAAAAGGTTTTGTTGTTGCTTTTTTACATTTTTGGATGTGTTCTCTCAAAACTTCTGGATACATAGATCCCGCACCCAATAAACCTAATCCACCAGCATTGCTCACCGCACTTGCCAGTTTATATCCACTATTCCAAACCATTCCCCCTTGTATAATAGGGTATTGAATACTAAAAAGTGCCGTAATTCTATTTTTTGCCATGGGTTAGGTATGAGATTATACTACTTTTGATATTACGCCAGAGCCGATTAATTCTTCTCCAAGATGCCAAGATACAAATTGTCCTTCTGTAATAGCCGATTGTGGTGCATCAAAACGCACATACATCCCTTTCTCCATTTGATATAATGTAGCTTCTTGTAGCGGTTGACGATAACGGATACGCGCTTTAATACGTCTTGTTTCACCTGGTTTTAACTGCAAATCTTCTCTTATCCAATGAATTTCATGTTCCTGAACAAACAAGGTTTTATGAAACAAACCGGGATGGCTATTTCCCTGTCCCGTATAAATAACATTTTCTTTTACATCCGTTGCAATAACAAATAGCGGTTCCACCGTTCCACCCACATTTAATCCTTTGCGTTGTCCGGTTGTAAAATAATGTGCTCCATAGTGATCTCCTACCTTTTTTCCCATCTCAGGCGTATAGCTAAAAGCCTGTGCTTCTGCATATAGTTCTTCCTCTAGAGAAACAAAGGTTTGTTTTTCTTTAGCTGTAAAAACAGGAGCGCTCCTAGGGATCTCATAAATAAAACCATCTTTGGGTTTTAATTGTTGTTGCAAAAATTCAGGTAAACGAACTTTTCCAATGAAACACAAGCCTTGAGAGTCTTTTTTCTCCGCCGTGATTAAATCGGCTTCCGTGGCAATTTCTCTTACTTTTGATTTATATAATTCTCCAACAGGAAATAACGCTTTCGCCAATTGTTCTTGGGATAATTGACATAAAAAGTACGACTGATCTTTGGATGGATCTACGCCTGCCAACAATTTATAAACCGTTTGCGTTGTGCCATCTTCTGCGATCACTTCCTCTTCTGCTTTTCTACAGTAGTGTCCTGTAGCGACATAATCCGCACCTAATTCTAGGGCAATCTTCATGAAAACATCAAACTTGATTTCTCTATTGCACAAAACATCGGGATTAGGTGTACGACCATTTTCGTACTCCTTAAACATATAATCTACAATTCGCTCTTTATATTGTTCACTTAAATCCACAGTTTGAAAAGGGATGCCTAATTTTTCGGCAACCATTAGCGCATCATTGCTATCTTCTAGCCATGGGCACTCATTCGAAATGGTAACGGAATCATCATGCCAATTTTTCATGAATAACCCAATCACTTCGTATCCTTGTTCTTTCAATAGGTAGGCTGCAACACTTGAGTCTACGCCCCCTGAAAGTCCTACTACTACTCTTTTCATAATTTAAAAAACTAAGTTGCAAAGTTACGAGAATTGCGCTAATACAACAATTTTTTAAACTTGTCTTATGATTTTAATTCGAGGTAAGACCCACATGGAAATAAAAAAGGGCATTTTTAATGCCCTCAACTACTACACCCCAAATCCGTATCGAATTTGAATACCTAAATTGTAATTTTTAAACACGGCTTTCGAACTTTGTTGTATACTGTTTTGTTCTATTGCCTGCCCTTTCACGGGTTTATATTGAATTATTTCTTCTTTATTTTCTGCGACCTCAGGTTTTTGATTGTTTAAACCTAAATCAAAATAGAAACCAATATACACATTCTGATTGGATGCTACCGTGTGTTTTACGCCAATTTCTGCAATCCAAGCCCATCTATTTTTCACTTCTAAATTAGGTTCATATTCAAGCTTTTCCTGCGTTCCAAATCCAGCAAATAAGGGGCCGTTTAACTCTGCCTTGTATTGCGGAAAGTATCCTGAAGTTTTCAATTGATTCCACGTAAGAGTAGCCTTAGTGTTTAGAATTAACGAATATTGAAATCCTGTACGAACATAGAGACTCGTTTCTTCTTTTCCAACATACTGAATCGTAAATGGAATATTAAATTGATTCACTTTCCATTGTTCTTTGTAGGTTTTTCCTTGATAGCGAAAAATAAAGGACTCCTTTTCCCAATCGGTTTGGTCTTGCTCTCCTTTGAGATTTGTTCCTTTAAAATCAAGCGTTTGCCTAGCATATTGCCCTCCAATTCCCAAACTCCAAGAAGGATTTACATAGTACTCATACTGAAAGCCGATAGCGGTAGCAAACTTAAAATCACCTGACATAGAAGCAGGTAAACTTCCATACGAATGGGCTAAACCTGCTTTTACACTGACTCCAATTTCTTGGTTTTTATAATAATACGGTTTATACTGTGCACTTACCGTATAATAACTAGTTAACAAACAAAGTAATAGTAAGGTCTTTATCTCGAATTTCATCGTTTTTAATTTTGGATTAAAAAAGAGATAAAGCAAGAAAATAGCCAAGAAATTCCTGCTTTATCAAAAGTAAAAAGTAAAATTATTCTCTAACAATAAATTGAACGCTTTGTTGCTTGCCTTCAATTTTTAGTACTAAGAAATAAGAACCTGCTGCAACATTAGCGGGGATTTCTATTCCTGTGTTTCCAATCTCTAATACTCCGCGTTTGATGGTTTGTCCTTTTACATTGTAAATCACATAATTTGTGGTTTGTTGTTTCGTTTCATCTACGCGAACATGGAGCAGTTGATTCTTTTTAACTGGATTTGGATATACCGCCCAATTGCCTTGGGTTTTATCCCCGAGTACAATAGGACAACTCCTTAGTTTTGTTCCATTGTATAAAGTCAATTCAACCTGATATTCCGCACCGAAATCAAGTGTTTCTCCTAAATTATCTCCTGCGGAATACATTTGTTTTTCTCCGATAGGCACCCCATTTTTAAACCACTGATAGGCAATAAATACATATCCTCCATTGGTTTGTTTGTTGTTGTTAACCAATAATACATTCTCGTATTTTTGGAAGACAATATTTTCAGTTGGGATACGCTTATCAATATGAATAGTATAGGTTTCTATCACTTGTCCATTTTGAGATTTTACCGTAATCACCTGCTCGTATTTTCCATAAGTTGTTAGAGGTATAGTAATCTTATTGGAAGGGCTTATTTCTGCACCTACTTGCGTTTTAATTGCTAAGATTATCTCTTCTTGTTGACTCTCACAGCCAATAATTAAATGAAACTCTTTTTCTATTTTACCATAAGAAACCCCATCTACAAGTAAATCCCAAATACTCGCATCTCTACTTGTTACTTCTATAAACTGGGAAACAGATTTTGCTGGATTATAATTTACGTCTCCTGTCTGATGGGCGGTTATCGTTACAAGACCAGGTTGTAAAAAGCGAACTACACCTGAAGCATCTACTTCAGCCACTTCTCTATCTTGAGGATCATCAATGGTATATGAAACAGCTAAAGAAGAGCTTGCTCTAGCTTCAAGTTGAAGGGTTGGTGTATCCTCCATCACAACTTGTCCTAGCTCATCCCATGTAATTTGTTGATTTGCTTTTGTTAGGGTTAAGATTCCTTCTAAGGTTAGAGGTTCATAACTTGGTCCATAATTTACGAGTGCTGTTACGCGATAACGACCTACTTGTGATTGGTTATTATTCGTATAGGTAACGGTAGCTTCTGGAATAAGTGTTCCTTCAATTTGCAATTGTTTTTGTTGACCATCATATACAAAGGTTTGAGATGGCAAAGTTAATCCATTGATTTTAGCCCTTTTAATTTCAAAATTAGCACCTACAAAAGAAGCCAGATAATAGTTTGCTCTTGGGGTTAACGTACCTCGTTCCAGAGGATACATTCCTACTTCTTCTCCTGCTCTACGGCTTAAATTACCAGCTACTGCTTGTATTAAATAATCCCCTTGTTGTAAACCATTTGCTGTATAAGTAAACGCAGGATCTACTGCTCCATAGTTTTTAAATTGACTTGGATTGACTACAATATGTAAAGGTGCGGGTTTGATTTCAAATTTTTCTTGATTGCTAATTGTCAGTGTATAATTAGAGGACAAAGCTTCTAAACTTCCCAAAGTATAAACATACAAATTGACATTTTCTCCTGCTCTTCTTCCTAATCCCCCTGTCAATGCTGTAGTTGCTGTATCGCTGTATTTAAAGCCTAAAGCTGTAAATTGAAACATAGGATCTACTTGACCGTATACTTTCTGTTGTCCTACTAAAGGATATAACCTTAACTCAGCAGGTGTAATTGTTAATTCTCCTGCTTGGAATACTATCGTATAATTCACTGATGCAACTAATGTTCCTTGATGTATCGGATATGTATTCACGGATTCTCCTGCAATACGAGCTAAATTACCTGTTAGTATAGCTGTGATTTGGTCGTTATTTTTCAATCCCGAAACCGTATAGGTTAACGCAGGATCCGCATCGCCGTATACTTTGGTTTTCGCTTCTGCAGTTAATGTCAGTAAAGCGGGGGTAATAGTAAAATCTGCAGGGTTAAACGCCAAAGTATAATTAGCAGATGCTTCTAAGGTTCCTTGATTGATTGCATACGTATTCACGGATTCTCCAGCTATACGCGAAAGGCTTCCAGTTACTACTGTTGCTTGGTCGTTATTTTTCAATCCCGAAACCGTATAGGTTAACGCAGGATCCGCATCGCCATATACTTTGGTTTTCGCTTCTGCATTCACGGTTAGTAAGGCCGGTGTGATTGTAAAAGTTGCAGCGTTAAACGCCAAAGTATAATTAGCAGATGCTTCTAAGGTTCCTTGATTGATTGCATATGTATTTACGGATTCTCCAGCTATACGCAAAAGGCTTCCAGTTACTACTGTTGCTTGATCATTTAATTTTAATCCTGAAACCCTATAGGTTAACGCAGGATCCGCATCGCCATATACTTTGGTTTTCGCTTCTGCAGCTAACGACAGTAAAGCGGGGGTAATAGTAAAATCTGCAGGGTTAAATACCAAAGTATAATTAGCAGATGCTTCTAAGGTTCCTTGATTGATTGCATATGTATTTACGGATTCTCCAGCTATACGCGAAAGGCTTCCAGTCACTACTGTTGCTTGATCATTATTTTCTAGTCCTGAAACAGTATAACTTAATGCAGGATCTACATCGCCATATACTTTGGTTTTCGCTTCTGCAGTTAATGTTAGTAAAGCGGGGGTAATAATAAAATCTGCAGGGTTAAATACCAAAGTATAATTAGCAGATGCTTGTATGGTTCCTTGATTTATTGCATATGTATTTACGGATTCTCCAGCTATACGCGAAAGGCTTCCAGTTACTACTGTTGCTTGATCATTATTTTCTAGTCCTGAAACAGTATAGGTTAAGGTAGGATCCGCACCGCC
>NZ_CBCPHW010000016.1:0-103769 GCF_965118575.1 Myroides odoratus
AGGCTCGAACTCGCGACAACCAGCTTGGAAGGCTGGAGCTCTACCAACTGAGCTACTTCCGCAATTGTGGATGCAAATATAAGGTATTTTTCAAATTTTATGCAAGAAATAAAAAGATATTTTTTTGCATTTAATCCATTTATTTTTCTTCTAGCACAATATCAAGGAGATATCTCTACGTTTACAACCTAAAATACCCCTCTTCTACCTTGTTCTTCTCCGATAATTGCACTTGTCAGTACAACCAAATATTACTTACTATTCCCCTTCCACATACCTGTTCAAACAAGAATCATCGCATGATAAACGGTTTTTAAATATCCTGAAATAAGAGTTTTAACTACTTAAATCCCTTCTCTTGGATTTAAAAATAAACAACAAAATCAGCCCGTACCATTTAATTTCCAAAAAAAATGAATTCTATTTTAAGAATTATACCATAAATAACCTAAAATAAAAAAATCTCCCTATTCTTCAATCTATTTTAACACTGGATTGCCATATTATGTAGACGCCATCTAAATAATTTAAGAGAACTTTAAGTCTGATTGGTTCGGAAAGAACAAAACTAACCATATCTTTGCAGAGGATTAATTATTATAAGAATTTAGTATATCATGCAATATGATCAAAAACTAGTCGATTTATTTCAAGACTTCTGTGCACATCATGAAGTGGTTTATCATTTCTCACCATTAACGGCGCAGATTTACACCTACATCATGTTCAACAACAACAGAGAGGGGGTAACTTTTGAAGAACTTATAGAGCGATTAAGTGCAAGCAAAAGCTCTGTATCTACAAGTTTAAATTTATTAATCAGTAACAATCAAATAGAGCATTTTAATAAAATCGATGAGAGAAAGCGTTTTTTTCGTTTAAACGCTAATTTCATTACGACCCGTTTAGAGTTAATCAAAACAATGTTAGACCGAGAACAAGTATTAACTTTAAAACTCAAGACTTATGCTGAAGAGGGGTTAATCAATTCCAATAATTGTCAAGCGAAAATGAAACTCTATATTGACCATTTAGAAAACAGTAAAATTCAGTTAACAAACACCATAGAAAAATTAAAAAGTACAAACCAGTAATTTATATGAAACGTTATTTGCATACTATCGTTCTTGGATCTCTATCATTTGCCGTAATTTCTTGCGGTAATAAAGATCAAGCACAAGGAGGTCAAGGCGCAATGCCTTACAAAGTTGTTCAAGTTCCAACACAAGATGTAGTTGGTTATACTTCTTATCCAACTACCCTACAAGGTAAAGTTACTAGTAGCGTTCGCGCCAAGATAACAGGATACATACAAGAAGTATATGTTGATGAAGGCGCTATCGTAAAAAAAGGGCAACCTTTATTCCGTCTTGAAACCAATGTTTTAACCCAAAATGCTGATGCAGGAAAAGCTGCTATTAGAAATGCTGAAGCACAAGTAAATGTAGCCCAAGTAAATGTTGACAAATTAGTTCCTCTTGTACAAAAAGGAATTATTAGTAATATCCAATTAGAAACAGCTAAAGCCAATTTAGCTAGTGCAAAAAGTCAATTAGCCGCAGCCAAAGCAGACTATAACAGCATCACGGCTAATATCGATTTCTCTATTGTAAGAAGTCCTATTGATGGTATCGTTGGAGCGATTGCTTTCCGTGAGGGAACTTTAATTTCTCCTAACGATCAAACACCTTTAACCGTTGTTTCTGATGATAGCGAAGTATTTGCTTATTTTTCAATGAATGAAAAAGAATATTTCAATTTCTTAGAAAAAATTGAAGGCAATACATTGAAAGAGAAATTAGCTCACTTACCTGAGGTAAAATTAACTTTGGCTAATGGTATGACGTATCAATCTCCTGGAAAAATTGAAACCATCAGCGGTCAAATTAATCCAACAACGGGAACGGTACAAGTACGTGCTGCATTTCCAAACAAAGAGCGCATTTTAAGTAATGGTAACAGTGGTACCTTATTAATTCCACAAACCTATAAAGATGCTTTAGTTGTACCAGAATCTTCTACTTTTGAGCAACAAGGTCAAATCTATGTTTATAAAGTAGAAAATGACACGGCAAAAGCAACGCCAATTGAAGTAATCGATCGCGTAAACAAATTGGCAATTGTAAAATCTGGAGTTGAAAAAGGAACAACCATCGTTGGTACTGGATTAGGTACTTTACGCAGTGGATCCGCTATTACACCAACACCAACTTCATTTGAATCGATCAACGAAAGCATCAAACCAACATTCTAAACTATGTTAAAGACTTTTATTGAAAGACCTGTTTTATCAACAGTTATTTCTATCCTAATAGTAATCTTAGGGGTGCTGGGTTTAACCGCACTTCCTGTAACGCAATACCCTGATATTGCACCTGCAACAGTACAGATTAACGCCAGTTATCCTGGAGCGAATGCTGAAACTGTAATGCAAAGTGTTATCATCCCGATTGAAGAACAAGTTAACGGGGTGGAAAACATGGATTACATTACTTCTACTGCCAGTAATGATGGTAGTGCGAGTATTCAAGTAATCTTTAAACAAGGGGTAGACCCTGATATTGCGGCAGTAAACGTTCAGAACCGTGTAGCTCGTGCTACACCGCTTTTACCTGCAGAGGTAACGCGTTCTGGAGTAACAACTCAAAAGCAACAAACGAGTGCTTTGATGTTCCTTTCTTTCTATTCTGACAACCCAAACTACGATGCGATTTACATCCAAAACTATATGAATATCAACGTTATTCCTGAGTTAAAACGTGTAAGTGGTGTTGGAGATGCATCCGCTTTTGGTTCACGTAACTATTCGATGCGTATTTGGATTGAGCCTTCAAAAATGAAAGCTTATGGTCTTGTACCTGCTGATGTTGTTGGTGTATTAAACGAACAAAGTTTAGAGGCTGCTGCGGGACAATTGGGTGAAAACAATGCAGAAGCCTTCCAATATGTAATCAAATACAGCGGTAAGTATAAAACGCAAGAACAATATGAAAATATTGTAATTAAGTCCCTAGCAAACGGACAAGTCCTTTTGCTTAAAGATGTAGCAAAAATTGAACTTGGGGCAATGTCATACGTAGGAAATTCGGAATTAAACGGACATCCTGCTGTTGCCATGGCAATTTATCAAACGCCAGGATCAAACGCCCAAGAAATTACCAAAAATCTACATTCGCAATTAAAGGATTTATCTAAAAACTTCCCTAAAGGATTACACTATACTGTGTTAATGGATACGAACGAATTCTTAGATGCATCCATTAGCAAAGTTGTTACAACCTTAATTGAAGCCTTTATCTTGGTATTCTTCGTTGTATATATTTTCTTACAAGATTTTAGATCGACGTTAATTCCATTAATTGCAGTACCTGTATCGATTGTTGGTACCTTCTTCTTCTTGAATGTATTTGGGTTTTCCTTAAACTTATTAACGCTATTCGCTTTAGTGCTCGCCATTGGTATTGTGGTGGATGATGCCATCGTTGTGGTGGAGGCCGTCCACGCCAAAATGGAAGCCACAGGAGAAGATGCCTTAGAAGCAAGTAAGAGTACAATGGACGAAATATCAGGAGCAATTATTTCGATTACTTTAGTAATGGCTGCGGTATTTATTCCTGTAACCTTTATTAGTGGACCAACAGGGGTATTCTATAAACAATTTGGTATTACGTTAATTATTGCCATTTTAATTTCTGCCGTAAACGCCCTTACCTTGAGTCCTGCTTTATGTGCTTTATTCTTAAGACACCATGACGTAGTAGACCATGGAAAGAGAAAAAACCTATTACAACGTTTCTTTAGAGCTTTTAATATTGCTTTTAATAGCATCACAGAAAAATATGGAAACTCATTTAAATTCTTATTGAAACACAAATGGGTAACTTTCATTATTTTAATCGCTTGTTTAGGCGTAACTTATTTTGCTGGTAAAACAATGCCAACCGGATTCGTACCGAATGAAGACCGTGGTTTTATCATGGGTAACATTGAATTACCTGCTGGTGCATCTCAAGACCGTGTGGTAGCCATTCAGAGAGAATTCTCAAAAATAGTAGAACAAATCCCTGGAGTTGAGGGAGTAACGGTAATATCTGGATTCTCTTTCATTAACGGTCAAGGGTCAAACTATGGTATGGCCATGATTAAATTGAAAGATTTCAAAGAAAGAAAAACACCCGAGTTAGCTACTGACGTTGTAATTGGAAAATTATTCGGTCTAGCAGCTACACAATTCCAAGATGCAAGAATGATTTTCTTCCAACCCCCAAGTATCCCAGGTTTTGGTATGTCTTCTGGTTTTGAATTAAAATTATTAGATAAAACAGGAGGTTCATTAGCTGATTTTGATCAAAAATCAAAAGAGTATTTAGGTGCTTTGATGCAACGTCCAGAAATTATGTATGCGCAATCTTCATTTAATACAAACTATGCCCAGTATGAATTAGAATTGAATGTAGCACGTGCAAAAGAATCTGGTGTTTTAGTAAGTGATATTTTCTCTGCTCTACAAGGCTATATTGGAGGAATCTATGCGGCAGACTTTACCCGTTTTGGTAAGCAATTCCGTGTAATGGTTCAATCTTTACCTGAATACCGTTCAGACGTAAATAGCTTAAGTGAAATTTACGTTAGAACAAATTCTGGCGCAATGGCTCCAATTACGCAGTTTGTTAATTTAAACAAAGTGTATGGTCCACAGTCTATTAACCGTTACAACTTATTTACCTCATCTAATATTACAGGTGCTCCAAAACCAGGTTACAGTTCTGGAGATGCGATTAAAGCGGTGCAAGAGGTTGCCCAAGAAAACTTGTCTGCAAGTTATGGTATTGACTTTACAGGATTATCTCGTGAAGAAATTAGTGCGGGTTCACAAACTATTGTAATTTTCTTATTGTGTGTAATCTTCGTTTATTTCTTATTATCTGCACAGTATGAAAGTTATATGTTGCCTTTTGCGGTAATTTTATCTTTACCAACGGGTATTATGGGAGCGTTCCTTGCACAAAAAATTGCAGGATTAGAAAACAACATTTACTTCCAGATTGCCCTGGTCATGCTTGTTGGACTACTCGCGAAAAATGCAATTCTTATTGTAGAGTTTGCAGTTCAACGTAGAAGACACGGTGAGTCGATAATAGAATCAGCAATTAATGGAGCTAAAGCGCGTTTACGTCCTATTCTAATGACCTCTTTTGCTTTCATCTTAGGTTTAATGCCTTTGGTTTTTGCAGGTGGTGTTGGTTATATGGGAAACCGTTCAATCGGTACAGGTGCAGCATTTGGCTTATTGATTGGTACTATAATTGGGGTTTTCGTAATTCCAGTATTGTATGCGATATTCCAATATCTTCAAGAGAAAATCAAACCAATCAAATTTGAAGAAATTAAGTCTGAATAAAATGAAAAAACAATATATATACAGAGCGATTCCTGTTGTAGTATTAGGCCTTACTATGCAATCTTGTATAGTTGCAAAAAAATACGATAGACCTGATGTAATTCAAGAGGAACAATATAGAGGTAACAATACACCTGACTCCCTTTCCATGGCAACTTTGTCATGGAAGGAGTTATTCTCTGACCAAACTTTAATTCAATATATTGAAACTGGTTTAGAAAATAACCTAGATATGCGTATTGCCATTGAGAATATCAATGCAGCTCATGCTTATATGCAACAAGGAAAATGGGGTTATGCTCCAACCTTAAGTTTAGGTGCCAATTACACGCATGGAATTATGTCTAAAAACACGCCAATGGGTCAACTTATGGGCGGTGGAGATAGAACAAAAACAGATCAAGTAGATATTACGGGTCAGTTTGCCTGGGAATTAGATGTATGGGGGAAATTGAGAAGTAACAAAAGAGCTTTTGCTGCGAGTTACTTGCAAACTGTTTCTGCTCAACAAGCAATAAAAACACAACTAATCTCTACTATTGCTACGACTTATTTCCAATTGGTTGCTTTAGATAAGCAAAAAGAAATTACAGAACTTACGATTGCAAATAGAAAAAACAGTTTAGAGACGATTAATGCATTAAAAGAGGCAGGACAAGTTGATGCAATTGCAGTAAAACAAACCCAAGCGCAGTTATATAATGCACAAGCGTTACTAGTTGATCTAAACAACAGCATTAAATTAACTGAAAACACATTTAGTATTTTAATGGGTCAAACACCAGGTGAGATTCACAGAGCTAAATTGAGCGATCAAAAAGTCAATGCCAATCTATCTGTTGGAATTCCAATGCAATTATTGGGTAACCGCCCAGATGTAAGAGCTGCTGAATATGGTTTAGTGAATGCTTTTGAGATGACAAATGTTGCGAGAGCTAACTTTTATCCTTCTTTGCGTTTAACTGCAAATGGTGGGCTTCAAAGTGCTCATATTGATGATCTATTCAATACAAGTTCTTTATTTGCTAATTTCATTGGCGGTTTAACTCAACCTTTATTAAACGGTAGACAAATAAGAACGCAACATCAAGTAGCTCAAACTAAAAAAGAACAAGCGTACTTGGAGTATAAAAAAGCAATCTTAACGGCTTCTAAAGAGGTTTCTGATGCATTATACACTTATGATAGTGCTACTGAGAAATTAGATTTAAAGCAAAAAGAATACGAAGCGTATCAATTAGCTACGCAGTATTCGGAAGAATTATTAGTTCAAGGGATGGCTACTTATCTAGATGTATTAACTGCTAGAGAAAGTGCACTTAATGCTGAATTAAGCTACATCAACACGGAATTAACACAACTTACTACTTTAGTTCAGTTGTATCGTTCCTTAGGTGGTGGAATAGAGTAACACATCAACACATCCATAGTGAAAGAGTGGTTCAATTTGTTTTGAATCACTCTTTTTTTTATCTTTGATATATGCGTCTATTACCCCTTCTCTTTCCCCAATACACGTGGCACAAAAACCACAAAGACAAAGTTGTTTACTTAACTTTTGACGATGGTCCTATTCCTGAAGTTACCGCCTGGGTATTGCATCTCTTACAGCAGCAACAGATTAAAGCTACCTTTTTTTGTATTGGTGATAATATTAGAAAACACCCTCAGCTATTTCAACGTATTCTTGCGGAACAACATCAAATAGGCAATCACACCTACAACCATTTGAATGGGTGGAAAAGTACATTGGAGGAATATGTGCTTAATGTTGACTTGTGCCAACAGGAGGTTTTAAAACACACCAAACAGCCTACCCTTTTATTTCGCCCTCCGTATGGGAAAATAAAAAAGCAACAAGGGGATTATTTAGTAAAAGAGGGATTTGAAATTATCATGTGGAGCATCATCACCAAAGATTACGAGGCAACCCTTAGTCCACAAAACTGTTTAAAACGGACGATTAAACAAATAAAACCAGGAAGTATACTTGTTTTTCACGATAGTGTAAAAGCAGAAAAAAATTTGAAGTACACCCTTCCTTTGCTCATCGAATACTTGAAGAAAGAAGGATATACCTTTTCCGTTTTATAAGGTATTTGTAACACTAATTAAAGCATCTACTTCCATTACCCCACTTTGTCTCCAAACCATTGCTCCTTTTTTATACAACAACATAGTGGGTACTTTCTTGATTCGCAAGGCATCTATTAACTCACTATTTTTTGCTACATCAATCTTTACAATACGCAATTGCTCTGCTCGAGCGGATGCAACTTCATAAATTACAGCGTCCATTGCGGTACAAGCATCATTCCATTGTGCATAAAAATAGACCAATACAGGTACGTCTGCTGTTACTAAATCTCCGAATTTTGACATAAAACTTTCAGTTAGTGATTTTACTTCTTCTTTAACAACCTATTCTTACAAAAATATTATATTTTATCAAAATAAACTATTTTTTCTTGCGCAATTCAAGCACCGTAATTTCAGGCCATATCCCTGTTCTTCCTTGATAAGCATGATACCCAAATCCGCGATTCACATAAATCATTTTTCCTAATTTTTCATACAATCCTGCCCATTGTTTATACACATATTGAATAGGACTCCATTTGATAAAGCCAGGGATTTCAATACCAAATTGGCTACCATGTGTATGTCCGGATAGCGTTAATTGGAAGTTTTTAGGATGTTCTAATATTTTAGCGTCCCAATGTGAAGGATCGTGACTCAATAAAACTTTAAAATCCTCAGCATCAACCCCATTTGTTGCTTGATCTAAATCCCCATATTTCATAAAATGAGCGCGTTCGCCCCAATTCTCTACACCAACGATTACTAGACTATCCGTTCCCTTTTGCAGTCGTACGTTTTCATTGCGCAGTAACTTAAACCCTAGTGCGGGACTCAACTTGCAAATAGCTTCAAAATTGCGTTGTTTTTCTTCTTCTGTTTTCCATTCGATGTATTCTCCATAATCGTGATTTCCCAAAATAGAATAGTTTCCAAATGGATGTTGTTCTATTTTTTTAAAAACCTCTAACCACGGAATCATTTCTCCTGCTAAACTATTTACCAAATCTCCCGTAAACAAAAGAATATCGGATTGCTGCTGATTAATAAGATCAACTGCATATTCCAATTTTTCTTGGTTATCGAAACTTCCAGAATGAATATCGGATAATTGTGTAATGGTAAATCCATCAAAAGCATCGGGTAAATCTTCAAAAGTTAAAACATGCTTATGTACTTGGAATTTATAACGACCTATTGTAATACCATATAAGACAGAGGCAAAAGGAATCGCTGCAATACCAAACGCCAATTGGGTAATAAATTTTCTTCGCTCTGGTAAAAAAGAGGATTTATCAACGGTTTTTTCTCGTTTACTATATTGAACAATTCCACGAATGATTCGAATTACATCTTCTAAAATAAGCAAAAGGGTAATTAGTACTTTCGGCAGATAAAATAGAATAATCAGAGCAGCAGCTAACATGGATTGATGATTTTGTCCCGATGACCGATCAAAACGCGAAAAACCATATACAATATAAGCAACAACTAACGCTGAACAAAGTAGGTAAAGTATTCTAAAAAAACGTTGACGAGTAATTTGTTTGACCGCCTGAAAAGTATAAAACTCCGCAAGGGCTAAAACAAATACTAAGGGTATTAAATTCCACATTCTAATAAGCTATAAACAACAAAGTTAGTTTTTTGTGTAAAGTATAAAAAAATCTTTAACAAACATTAATAAGTCTAGTAAAGTATTTTTCTTTCTCATTGCTTTTCAAGGTCAACTTTAAGGAATCCATACCCTAGGAAAAACAAATTCACTATCTTTGAACTTCATTCAATATTAAATAAAACCATCATTCAATGGCTCAACAAAAACGTCTTTTTTTATTAGATGCGTATGCTTTAATTTTTAGAGGGTACTATGCACTGATTAAAAATCCAAGAATCAATTCACAAGGATTAGATACTTCTGCTATTTTAGGGTTTATGAATTCACTTTTAGATGTTATTAAAAGAGAAAATCCCGATCATTTAGCAGTTGCTTTTGACAATGGAGGAAGTCGAGATCGCTTAGCTATTTTTCCAGAGTATAAAGCCAATAGAGACGTAACACCTGAAGCAATTAAGATTGCAGTTCCGTACATCAAAGAGATTTTAAAAGCGATGCATATCCCAATTATTGAAGTTTCAGGTTTTGAGGCAGATGATTTAATTGGAACTATTTCTAAACAAGCGGAGAAGGAGGATTTTAAAGTGTTCATGGTTACTCCTGATAAGGATTATGCACAACTTGTTTCAGAAAATATTGTGATGTATAGACCTGCACGAATGGGCAATGGCATTGAAATATGGGATGTCGAAAGAGTAAAAGAAAAGTTTGAAGTTGATCATCCGATACAAGTCATCGACTTTTTAGGGATGATGGGAGATGCAGTAGACAATATTCCAGGGCTTCCAGGCGTTGGTGAAAAAACAGCTAAAAAATTCATCAAAGAATACGGTTCTATGGAAAATCTTTTAGCTCATACCCATGAGTTAAAAGGAAAAATGAAAGAAAACATTGAAGCCAATAAAGAGAAAGGATTACTTTCTAAAAAACTAGCTACGATTATATTGGATTGTCCAGTAACGTTTCACGCTGACAGTTATATTTTAGAACAACCCGATGTTGAAAAAACAGATGCCTTATTCATTGAATTGGAATTTAGAAGAATGAAAGAGCAATTTGACAAAATTTTCTCTTCCAAACCTTCATCAACAGCGACTGCTATACCAACAGCTGCAACACAAGCACAAGACGAGCAGTTTTCTTTATTTGATAGTGCTGAAGGATCGACCTTTCAATCGCCTTATCAAACCTTAGAAACCACGCAACACGTGTATCAGTTGGTTCAAACACCAATGGCTATCCGCCTATTGATGCAACAGTTGATGCAACAACAAAGTGTGTGTTTTGATACAGAAACAACAGGCTTAGACCCTCTAACTGCAGAGCTAGTTGGTATTTCCTTTTCTTATGAAAAAGGAACGGCTTATTATGTTCCTCTGACAGACAATAAAATTGAAACCCTTGCTACACTAGAACATTTCAAGCCTTTTTTCGAATCGGAAGTCATTGAGAAAATTGGTCAAAACTTAAAATATGATATCAAAGTTTTAAAACAATATGGCATCCTGGTCAATCATCCTCTGTTTGACACGATGATCGCCCATTATTTGATTAACCCTGATATGCGTCATAACATGGATGTATTGTCAGAAACGTATTTAAAATACAGCCCCCAATCCATTGAAACCTTAATTGGAAAAAAAGGAAAGAACCAAAAATCAATGCGCGAGGTTGATGTTGAATTGACGAAAGAATATGCAGGTGAAGATGCGGATGTAACCTTTCAGTTAAAGCAAGTATTCTTACCTCAACTAGAGGCTACACACACTATTAAATTATTTAGAGACCTTGAAATTCCATTGGTATCCGTATTAGCAGATATGGAGACTGAAGGTATTCGATTAGATGTTGATTTTCTTCAATCGTTATCGTCAACTTTAGACAATGATATTAAATCACTGGAACAAGCGATCTATCACAGTGCAGAAGAAGAATTCAATTTAGCATCACCCAAACAACTAGGAGAGATTCTTTTCGAAAAATTAAAAATTGGAGGTACAAAACCAAAGAAAACAAAAACGGGGCAATATGCTACGGGCGAAGAAATTCTAAGTGAATTGGCTCCGAAACACCCAATTGTAGCAGATATTTTAAATTGGCGTCAATTGATAAAGCTACAAAATACATATGTAGATGCGCTACCGAAGCAAATTAATCCAACAACCAATCGCATTCATACTGAATATATGCAAGCTGTGGCGGCTACAGGACGTTTAAGTTCAAACAACCCAAACTTACAAAACATTCCAATTCGCACAGAAAGAGGGCGATTAGTTCGCAAAGCATTTGTAGCACGCAATGAAGATTATCTATTGTTAGCAGCCGATTATTCTCAAATTGAATTACGCATTATTGCGGCATTAAGTCAAGAGCCCAATATGATTGAATCCTTTAAAAAAGGAGAAGATATTCACCGTTCTACTGCTGCTAATGTGTTCAATGTTCCTTTAGAAGAGGTAACCAAAGAGCAAAGAAGTCATGCTAAAACGGTTAATTTTGGAATCATTTATGGGGTTTCTGCTTTTGGATTGAGTAACCAAACTAATTTATCGCGTGCCGAGAGTAAAGAATTAATTGACACCTATTACGAAACCTACCCTAAACTAAAAGATTACATTGCTCAACAAATCGAGTTTGCGAGAGAGCATGGCTATGTGCAAACTATTTTGGGTAGAAGAAGGTATTTGAAAGATATTCACTCTCAAAATGCAGTCGTGCGCAGTGCCGCAGAACGAAATGCTGTAAATGCACCTATCCAAGGGAGTGCCGCGGATATCATTAAAATTGCCATGATAAACATTCACAAACGACTAACCAATGAGAATTGGAAATCTAAGATGTTACTACAAGTACATGATGAGCTTGTGTTTGATGCTCATAAAGACGAGCTAGAACAACTTCAGCTTATGGTCAAAACAGAGATGGAAAATGCGTTTATATTAGACGTTCCTTTAGTTGTTGATCTTGGCATTGGAGAAAATTGGCTAAAAGCACATTAATCCATTTAATCATACTTGGAACTATTTATAGCTTAGCTGTGCTTCTTCCTTCGCTTGCAGTAGCGATAAGAAGAATGCATGGTATTGGTAGCTACAGAAGGAGAAGAAGAAGATAAGGCGTATAGACCAGATCCAAAAGCTTAATCGTTTAGTCAAGATATAAAACACAAAAGGTTATCCAAATGGATAGCCTTTTTGCATTCTATATTCTGTAAAAGGAGAATCCACTTTCCTTTTATTTGGTAATAAAAAATAATTTACTTTTGTATTTCATTTTAATTCAATGCAATGAAGAAAGCACTTGGTAAATTCATGTTAGCTATTACAGGATGGAAATTAGTCGTTCACGATGAATCTTTTAGACACGAAAAAAAAAGTATTTTGATTTGTGTACCCCATACTACCAATTGGGATTTCTACTATAGTCTCGCTTGTTTTTGGATTTTGGGGATGCCTTTTAAAATGTTCATCAAAGATTATTACACCAAATCGTGGTTTGGTTTTTTCTTCAAAGCAATTGGTTGTATTGGTGTAGACCGAACTAAAAGTCAAAATTTAGTTGAATATGCAGTACAGATCATTCAAGAAACGGATGAAATTGCTTTAATCAATACACCAGAAGGCACCCGTTCCTATTCTGATAAATGGAAACAAGGTTTTTATCACATTGCGAAACAAGCGAATATTCCGATTGCCTTGTGTTATGCCGATTATCAGAAAAAACAGTGTGGAATTCTAAAATTAATTAAAGTCGACGACAAGTCCTTTGAGCAAGTATTAGATGAAATTGCACCCTACTATTCTCCCAAAATGGCAAAGTATCCAGAGAACTATAATCCCAAATTATATTAACTTCTGATGGTATACTGCTATAACAGTACACTCCTATAAAACAATACTTTACAAACAAAAAGCGTTAAAAAAAATAAAAAAATTACAATTTATTAAATCAAATAAAAAAATAAACGTACGTTTGCCTAACGTTGTTAGATAATTTAATTATGGCAAGTAAAGATCGTATTTTAAGACAAAAAGAAGAGACTAAAACTAGTATTCTCGATGCGGCGTATGCGATTGTGAAAGAAGAAGGATGGGAAGGTTTAAACATGCGTAAGATTGCAGATCGCATTGAATATACTGCTCCTATCATCTACGAACACTTTTCCAACAAACTTGCTATTTTACAAGAGTTATCGAACAAAGGATTTCTTACCTTATCCCATAAGCTTAAAGACGCTGAACAGTCCCACACTGACCCTACTCTACGTTTAGAGGCGATGTGGATTGCTTTTTGGAATTTTGCTTTTGAAAATAAAGAGCTGTATCAAGTTATGTATGGCGTGGAAATGAAATGTTGTGCTGAATTTTTCGCTTCTAACTCTGATAATCCGTATAACTTACTAAACAACGCGATTAAAGCAGTAATGAAAGAGGAGCAACCTACCGATATGGAAGTCAAACTAAAATATTATACTTTCTTCTCGGTTATCCATGGATTAATATCGATTAATCTAATTGGAAATGGCTTAGCAGATAACACAAACGAGCAAATCTTTAAAGATGCGGTAAATGCTATTATTAATTCATTGCACACTGGAAAATTAACTCCTTAAATTTCAACTCTAAATCTTTATCTATTTGCGCGTAAAAATTAACGCTGTTAGGTATTTTAACACAGTAAACTAAAATCCTTCCGTATACCATGTATCACACCTTTAAATTAACCTCTATGTTGGGTTTTTCTCTCCCTTTTACTTAACGATGTTATATTATTTAATCTGATTAAATAGCTTCGTTTTATTAACAACTCTCCTTTTTTTAATTTTCGATTATAGTATAATCGGTACATTCTTTATGGGAGTTATTCAACCTTCAACTTAACAATGTTAGATAATATAACCTTGTTTAATTACTTAAAAATCATTCTTTATACAATGAAAAAAACACTTCTTTTTGGTTTCCTTTTAACCTTGTTTTTACAAGGGTGTGTAGAAAAAAACACGCCTCAAGAAACCGCTCTTCCACAAGTACCAGTGCTTACACTTGAGACTAGTGAAGCCTTCACGACAAATGCTTATCCAGGCTCTATACGAGGAATTCAAGACATTGAAATTCGACCGCAAGTTGGCGGTATATTAGAAAGTGTGCATATAGATGAAGGCGCTTATGTAACAAAAGGACAATTGCTTTTTAAGCTTAATGACCTACCGTTTAAAGAGCAACTAAACAGCACAATAGCCAATGCAAGTGCCGCAAGAGCTACCCTATTAAACACCCAATTAGAGATTGATAAATTAACGCCGCTAGTAGCAAATAAAGTTGTTTCTGATTACCAGTTAAAAACCGCTCAAACTGCACATAAAATTGCTTTATCCAATCTAGAACAAGCTCAAGCCTTGGTAGAAAATGCAAAAATAAATTTAAACTATACCCGAATTGTGGCACCTGTTACGGGCTATATTGGTCGATTACCAAAACGCCAAGGTAGCTTATTGAATCCCGCCGATTTAGAAGCACTTACCACTTTGTCAAATGTAGAAAAGGTCTATGTTTATTTTTCATTAGGGGAATTAGATTTTATCCATTTTAAGAACCAAAACATTGGGATCGATTTAGAGGATAAAATAAAAAACCTTCCTGCTGTTCGTTTAGAACTAGCGGATAAAAGCATTTATGAAGAAACAGGAGTTATCGATGTAATCGACGGACAGTTTGACAAAAACACGGGTGCAATTATACTTCGCGCTACTTTCCCTAATCCAAAAAGAATTTTGCGCTCAGGCAATACTGGAAAAATACAACTGAACATTCCACACGCCAATGCTTTATTAGTACCTCAAGAATCAACGGTAGAAATTCAAGATAAAGTATTTGTATTTTATCTAGACTCCACGAATAAAGTTGTAAAAAAATCAATTGATATTATTGGCCGTACAGCACATCAATATCTAATTGGGACAGCACTCAAAGCGGGTGATCGCATCGTTCTAAAAGGTTTTGAAAAACTACAAGATGGCATGCAAATTCTTCCAGCAACAAATGCAGCAGCCAACACACTATCACCTTCAAAAAAATAATAAACGCTCATGTTTCAAAAATTTATAAATAGACCCGTACTAGCCACGGTGATTTCCATTTTATTGGTCATCTTGGGTCTCTTAGGCCTCTACAAGTTGCCTTTACAACAGTTTCCTGATATTGCGCCCCCCTCAGTAATGGTTACTGCTCTTTATCCAGGAGCCAATGCAGAAACCGTTTTACGCGCCGTTGCCCCTTCTTTGGAAGAATCAATCAACGGAGTAGAAAACATGTCATACATGACCTCAACAGCAAGTAACGATGGTTCACTTGCTATTATGGTGTATTTTAAATTGGGGACTGATCCCGATCAAGCAGCGGTAAATGTTCAAAATCGCGTAGCTCAAGCAACCAATCAATTGCCAACGGAAGTAGTTCGCGCTGGAATTACAACGAACAAACAACAAAATAGTTTGTTGATGGTTGTCTCTTTATATTCAGAAGACGAAACCCTATTTGACGAGACTTTTTTGGCAAATTATGCACAAATAAATATCATTCCCGAAATAAAAAGAATTTCAGGCGTTGGTCAATCGTCAGTGTTTGGGGGTAACAAAGATTATTCGATGCGTATTTGGTTAAATCCTTCGCAATTGGCGACCTATAATTTAACTCCAGATGAAGTTACTGCAGCTATTCAAGACAAAAACGTAGAAGCCGCGCCTGGTAAATTTGGAGAAAGTAGCAATGAATCATTTGAATATGTAATCAAATACAAAGGAAAATTAAATAAAGCTTCTGACTACGAAAACATCATTATCCGTTCCAATGCAGATGGTTCAATTCTGCGTTTAAAAGATATTGCTACCGTAGAACTGGGTTCTTATACCTATGGAAGTTCTACGAAAGTAAATGGCAAACCTGGAATCAATATTGGAACGATGCAATTAGCAGGTTCGAATGCAAATGAAATTCAAGTTGCTATTGATGAATTGATGCAAAAAGTTTCCAAAGACTTCCCAGAAGGAGTTAAGTATTTAATCTTATACAACACGAAAGATGCCTTAGATCAATCGATTAATCAAGTTATTTCAACATTGCTAGAAGCTTTTGTCTTGGTATTTATTGTAGTATTTCTGTTTTTACAAGATATACGATCTACCCTAATTCCCGCCATTGCCGTACCAGTAGCTATACTGGGTACCTTTTTCTTTATGATGCTATTTGGTTTTTCTATTAATTTACTCACCCTATTTGCTTTAATCTTAGCCATCGGTATTGTGGTCGATGACGCCATTGTAGTGGTTGAGGCGGTACACGAGAAGTTAGAACACACCAATTTATCGCCTAAAGCAGCTACAAAATCGGCCATGAGTGAGATTACAGGAGCTATTATTTCTATTACATTAGTTATGTCAGCTGTATTCTTACCCGTTGGTTTTATGGAAGGTTCAACAGGAGTATTCTACAAACAGTTTGCTTTGACATTAGCCATTGCCATTATTATCTCTGCTATAAATGCCTTAACGTTAAGTCCTGCCTTAGCCGCTTTATTTCTTAAAAATAGTTCGCATAGTCTGGAGGATTCACCTGCTGAGAAGGCCACCTTTAAAGTGCGTTTCTTTCGAGGATTCAACTCTGGTTTTAATCATTTAACTCAGCGTTATCTTGGTGGAATTCGCTTGCTTATTCGCCATAAATGGATCAGTTTGGGAGGATTGGCCTTGCTTATTGTAGCGACAATCTTACTAATCAAGCAAACTAAAACAGGTTTTATTCCATCCGAAGACCAAGGATTTATGGCTATTTCAGTTACCTTACCTGGAGGTACTTCTTTAGCGCGTACCAAACAAATTATGGATCAAGCAGAAGCAGTATTAATGCAAATGCCCGCTGCAAAAACGGTAAATGCCATGTCGGGTTTCAGTGTCTTGACTCAATCGATGAATCCTTCTACAGGCGTTCTCTTTTTGTTATTAAAACCAACAAAAGAAAGGGGTGAAATTAGCGATATTCAGCAGATCATGAATGAGGTAAACCAAAAACTAGCCAGCGTGCAAGGGGCTAACTTTTTTGCTTTTACCTTCCCTACTGTTCCTGGATTCAGCAACGTCGATGGATTGGATATGGTACTGCAAGATAAAACGGGTGGTAGTTTAACGAAGTTTAGTGAAGTTGGCAATCAGTTTATAAGTACATTGATGGGACGTCCAGAGATTGCGGTGGCTTTCACTTCATTTAAAGCAGATTACCCCCAATATGATATGGAAGTAGATGAAGTTAAAGCTGCACAGCTCCAAGTCAATGTAAAAGATATTTTACAAACGATGCAAAGTTATTTCGGCTCTTCACAAGCCACCGATTTTAATCGTTTTGGCAAATACTATCGCGTAATGTTACAGGCACAAAAAGAAGATCGCTCAAACTTAAGTGCTATGGAGGGCATTTATGTGAAGAATAAATTTAACGACCCTGTACCCATCCAAACCTTAGTGAACTTTAAACGAGTATATGGTCCAGAAACAGCTTCTCGTTACAATTTGTTCAATTCAATTAGTATTAATGCGATTCCAAATCCAGGATTCAGTTCTGGAGATGCAATTAAAGCAGTTGAAGAAGTGGCTGCACAGCAATTACCTTCGGGATATACGTATCAATTTTCAGGTATGACAAAAGAAGAATTGTCTTCTGGAGGGCAATCGGTCATTATATTCACCTTGTCGTTGTTGTTTATCTTTTTTCTATTGGCCGCACAATACGAAAGCTATATCTTGCCTTTAGCCGTTATTTTATCTATCCCAACGGGAATAATTGGTGTTTTTATAGCAATTGGACTTACAGGAATTGAAAACAACATTTATATACAAGTAGCCTTAATTATGCTAATTGGTTTACTCGCGAAGAATGCCATCTTAATTGTGGAATTTGCATCACAGCGAAGACGCGCTGGAAAAAGTTTGGTTGTTTCCGCACTTGAAGCTTCGAAATTGCGTTTGCGCCCCATCATCATGACATCGGTGGCCTTTATCGCAGGTTTAATCCCAATGATGAGTGTAAAAGGACCTTCAGCGATGGGAAATCATTCGATAAGTATTGGTGCTGCTGGAGGAATGGTATCGGGTGTAGTACTTGGAATATTCATCATACCCGTACTATTTATTCTTTTTCAGTTATTGCATGAAAAAATATCAGGCATCGCTCATTTAAAAGAAGATACTGAAATTTAATTATTTATCATTTTAATACACATCAATCGATGAAAAAATATCCAATTAAAAGAATTGCTCTTTTAGTGCTAATGGTCATTCTAAATGCTTGTGGGGTTTCAAAGGATATTCAATATCCACAAGATAGTCTGCCAGAAAATTTTAGAACTGTTGCAACAGATTCCATTGCTATCGAATCAGGCGCAACAAAAGAAATAACAGTAGCTCAAATGCCTTGGCAAGCTTTTTTTAGTGAAGAACAATTACTTCATCTCATAGACCAGGCATTGCTCAAAAACAATCAATTGCAACTTGCAGTTAAGAATTTAGAAATTGCACAACAGCAATGGCAACAAGCAAAATGGGCCAATCTACCTGAACTAGCGTTAAATGCGCAGGTCAGCAGAAATCGTCCGTCAGAGAATAGCACCCTAGGACTTAACTTGAATCAATCCCTTCAAAAAAATCACATTGAAGATTATTCACTTCATGCGGGACTTTCTTGGGAAGCTGATATTTGGGGAAAGATAAAAAATGAAAAAAAAGAAGCTTTTAGCACGTATTTACAAACACAAGAGGCTCATAAAGCGGTCCAAACAGCCTTAGTTGCAGAAGTTGCCAAAGGGTATTACAATTTGTTGATGCTAGATTATCAACTAGTTATTGCAAAAAAGAATGCCGCATTAAGTGAGCATACCCAATCAATACTTGAATGGCAATATCAAGCAGGACAAGTAACGTCATTGGCGGTGGCTCAAGCAGAGGCACAAAAATTAAATGCGCAAAAACTCATTCCTATTTTTGAACAACAGATCCTAATTCAAGAGAATGTCTTGAGTACCTTAACGGGCACTTTTCCTACGTCAATTGAAAGAAGTTTCGATTTTATGCGTATGGTTAAGGATGAGAATTTACAAATTGGTTTGCCTGCTGAACTTGTATCAAATCGGCCTGATGTTAAACAAGCAGAACTGATGTTAGATATTGAAAATGCGCGTGTAGGCATAGCTAAAGCAGCTTTTTACCCTACCCTGCGAATCAGTGCTACCGCAGGAATCAATAGCTTTGAAACAAGCAATTGGTTTACCTTGCCTGCCTCTTTGTTCGGAACAATTGCCGGTGGTTTAACTCAACCTTTATTGCAAGGACGACGCATTAAAACACAGTACCAAATAGCTTTGATTTCACGTGAAAAAGCAGTTATACATTTCCGTGAATCAGTTTTACTGGCTGTTTCTGAAGTTTCAAATGCATTAGTAAGTCTTGATAAACTGCAAAGTCAACACTCCTTTTTACAAAATAGAACTGAGATTTTAGAAAAAGCCATACAAAAATCGACCCTATTATTTGACAGCGGCTTGGCTACCTATTTAGAAGTCATTGTTTCCCAAACTCTTTTATTAGAAAGTGAATTGGAATTGGCTCAAAATAAAAGAGATCAATTGGCTGCTCGCGTAGATCTATATCGCTCTTTAGGGGGTGGATGGCACTAATTTCACAACAACATTTAAGTATTAATTCAGTGATTCAATTCAATTTTTCCTTTTACTTTTTACTACCCTAAAAAGTGAAGTTTTATCCAACTACATCATGCTGTTTCAGCAATGATGTAGTTTTTTTTGCACCTAGCTTATATACCTCCTCAGTCAATTTCCAACCGAAGATTTAGAGAACCTCAACGACACCAACTTTTATTTAGTAGGATAGATGAATACACCGCTGAAACACCTCCTATCAAACGTTATTTCAGGCACGAAAGAATTGAATTAACGAAACGAGAACTTACGAAAACAGGAGAATAAACAAAGAAGAAGTGCAAAACCTAAACCCTTGCTTCTTTTCTCAAACTAGAAAAATCAAATTCCTACTAAAATATACGATATTTCCTTTTTTAAGGAGGATTATTGTGCGAAGGAAAGAACGGTGAATTTTGCTGAAAAAAGACTTCCCAACATCCATTTAACAAACCTGATTGGAAAACGCAAACAACAACTAAGGTTACCAAGAGAAGCACTCGTTTTGAAAGAATTAGCACTCGTTTATTTCAAAGACGAGTCGTAATATACCTCATTACAGATAGCAACAGATTGCTTAATTTAATTTTTTTAAATGCTAAGTCTGTCAAAAAAAAGGGCTATTTTTACTCAAACAAATTACAACTCAGCCATTTAATAGCTAATAAAAGCAAAAAACAGCTGTGTGAATTTGTATAATAAAAGAAAATATGTAATTTTGCACTCCCGTAATTGGGAATGGAATGTTTAATTAAATACAAAATTATTGTGGAAAGTTTAAGCTACAAGACTGTATCAGCAAACAAAGCGACTGTTCAAAAAGAATGGTTAATTGTAGATGCTGAAGGCCAAAATTTGGGTCGTCTTGCTTCTATAGTGGCAACACTTTTAAGAGGTAAACACAAAACAAATTACACGCCGCACGTAGACTGTGGAGACAACGTAATCGTTATCAATGCAGAAAAAATCAACCTAACTGGGAACAAACTAGATGACAAGACTTATATCCGTCATACAGGTTACCCAGGAGGACAAAGATCTTTAACTGCAAGAGTAATGCAACAAAAAAATCCTGCATTATTAGTAGAGAAAGCAATCAAAGGGATGTTGCCTAAAAACAAATTAGGATCACAACTATTCCGTAATTTAAATGTTAATGTAGGTAGTGAGCACAAACATGGAGCTCAACAACCTAAAGCCGTTAATTTAAACGAAGTTAAGTAATGGGAGTTATTCACAAAATCGGTAGAAGAAAAACCGCTGTTGCTCGTGTTTATGTTTCAGAAGGAACAGGAAAAATCACAGTTAACAAAAAAGATTTTACAACTTATTTCCCTACAGGTACTTTACAGTACAAAGTATTACAGCCTCTTACACTTACTGAGAACGCTGAAAACTTTGACGTAAAAGTAAATGTATACGGTGGAGGAACAACAGGACAAGCTGAGGCAGTGCGTATGGCAATTGCAAGAGCGATGTGTGAAGTTGATATTGAAAACAGAGCAATCTTAAAACCAGAAGGTTTATTAACGCGTGACCCACGTATGGTTGAGCGTAAAAAATTCGGTCAGAAGAAAGCTCGTAAGAGATTCCAATTCTCTAAACGTTAATATTTATTTATTATTAAAAAATCTAGGTTTTTGTTGCGCACTTGCATTTTTTGTAAGAAGTAGTTTAGCATCTAAATGGTTAAGACCGAGAAATCGCTACTAAATCATTGCTAAAGTAACAGAACGTAAACTATTAGAAAATGGCAAACAAAGTAGAAGTTAAAGAATTACTAGAGGCAGGTGTTCATTTTGGACACATGACTAGAAAATGGGACCCAAACATGGCTCCTTACATCTATATGGAGCGTAATGGTATTCACATTATCAATCTATATAAAACAGCAGCTAAAATTGAAGAAGCGAATGAAGCTTTGAAAAAAATTGCTGCATCAGGAAGAAAAATCCTTTTCGTTGCTACAAAAAAGCAAGCAAAAGATATCGTAGCTGAAAAAGCAGCTGCAGCTAACATGCCATACATCACTGAAAGATGGCCAGGTGGTATGTTAACAAACTTTATTACTATTCGTAAAGCTGTTAAAAAAATGGCTTCAATCGATAGAATGAAAAAAGACGGTACATTTATGACGCTTTCTAAGAAAGAGCGTTTACAAGTTGAGCGTCTTCGTGCAAAATTAGAGAAAAACTTAGGTTCTATTGCTGATATGACTCGTCTACCAGCAGCTCTATTTGTTGTAGATATTAAAGCTGAACACATTGCGATTAAAGAAGCACAAAAATTAAACATTCCGATCTTCGCTATGGTAGATACTAACTCTGATCCACGTCAAGTAGATTATGTTATACCAGCAAACGATGATGCTTCTAAATCAATCGATAAAATATTATCTTTAGTTACTTCTGCTATTATCGAAGGTAATGCAGAAAGAAAATCTGAAAAAGAAGAAGCTCCAGTTGTTGCAAAAGCAGAAACTGAGACTGAAGCTGAAGCTAAAGCATAATTTTTTAACAATATCATAAAGTCGTTATGCTGATAGATGTTTACCTTTGTATGCAACTGTCCATAACGACTTTTTTTAATTTATTAACTCTAAAAAGATTACTACAATGGCAAATATTACTGCTGCAGACGTAAATAAGCTAAGACAACAAACAGGTGCCGGAATGATGGACTGTAAAAAAGCTTTAGTTGAAGCTGAAGGAGATTTCGATAAAGCAATCGAGGTTTTACGTAAAAAAGGACAAAAAGTTGCTGCTAACCGTTCTGACCGTGAGTCATCAGAAGGTGCTGCTGTAGCTTTTGTTAATGCTGACAAAACTAGAGGTGTTGTTATTACATTAAACTGTGAAACTGACTTCGTTGGTAAAAACGATGGTTTCCAAGCTTTAGCTAAAGAATTAGCTGAAAAAGCAATCAACTTCAATACAAAAGAAGAATTCTTAGCTTCAGCTTACAATGATACAATGACTATTGCTGAAAAATGTATCGAGCAAACAGGCGTTATCGGTGAGAAAATCGAAATTGGTTCTTTCGAAGTATTAGAAGGTGCTTTCATCGGTTCTTATGTTCACGGTAACAAAATTGCTGCTATCACAGCTTTATCAGCAGCGGTAGCGAAAGCAGAAGAAATTGCAAAAGACGTTTCTATGCAAGTTGCTTCAATGGGTGCGGATACTTTATCTTACAAAGATTTTGATCCAGAATTCATTGCTAAAGAAACAGAAGCTCGTATTGCTATTATCGTTAAAGAAAACGAAGAATTAGTACGTTTAGGTAAAACACTTAAAAATGTACCTCAATATATTTCTTACGCCCAACTTACTGAAGAAGTATTGAAACAAGCGGAAGAAGATGCTAAAGCTGAATTAAAAGCTGAAGGTAAACCTGAAAACATCTGGGATAGAATTTTACCTGGAAAAGTGGCTCGTTTCATCAGTGACAATACAACTTTAGACCAAGAAAAAGCATTATTAGATCAAAACTTCATCAAAGATGAGTCTAAAAAAGTATCTGATTATGTAAATTCTTTTGGTATTGAAATCACAGGATTCAAAAGAGCTTCATTAGGATAATATTTTTCCTAATTAAATTAAATATTCAAACCTCAAGCATTTTGTTTGAGGTTTTTTCATTTTATTTCGTATTTTTAAAACAAAAAATATGAGATTTATCAAGAATAGTCTACTATTACAAATTGTAATAGCCATCGTAGTAGGAAGTGTTTTAGGGAATTACATCCCGGGTTATATCAACCGCATTTTTGTCACATTCAATGCCCTATTCGGCAACTTCTTAAACTTCATTATCCCATTGATCATTGTAGGGTTGATTATTCCTGCGATTGGAAATATTGGAAAAGAAGCAGGTAAACTATTATTTATCACTACGGCCTTAGCTTATATCTCAACCTTGCTATCTGGATTTAGTACGTATGCCGTGTCCATAGCTATTTTTCCAAAACTCCTTCGGGCGCAAACTTTGAACCTCTCCGTTGCAGAAGACCAAGTCATAATGCCCTTCTTTTCTATCGAAATACCTCCCTTGTTAGATGTCATGAGTGCGCTAGTACTTGCATTTATAATCGGAATATGCATCTCAAGAGGCCCCTTTACGTATTTAAAGGGTATTTTTAACGAGTTTCAGCAAGTTATCATGACTACGATAGAGAAGGTGATTATTCCTTTCTTACCGCTGTTTATTTTCGGTGTGTTTTTAAATATGACGTATACGGGTCAAGTGTATACTATTTTAGAAACTTTCATGAAGATTATTGGTGTAATATTTATTCTACATATTTTATTTTTAGTTTTCCAATATAGCGTGGCTGGAGCTATTGCCAAGCGAAATCCTTTTGCTTTAATGAAGAATATGCTACCTGCGTATTTTACAGCTTTAGGTACACAATCATCGGCAGCTACGATACCCGTAACCTTAGAATCAACTTTAAAAAACAATATAGACCCAAAAATTGCTGGATTTGTTATTCCCTTATGTGCAACCATTCACCTTGCGGGAAGTACCTTAAAAATTGTGGCCTGTGCGATTGCTTTGATGCTCATTCAAAATGCGCCCATTGATCCTTTACAAATGATTGGTTTTATTTTTATGCTAGGTGTTACAATGGTTGCCGCTCCAGGTGTTCCAGGTGGTGCTATTATGGCTGCATTAGGCGTTTTACAGTCTATATTAGGCTTCAATCAAGAACAACAAACCTTAATGATTGCCTTATATGTTGCCATGGATAGTTTCGGAACCGCTTGTAATGTAATGGGAGATGGCGCTATTGCAGTGATTATAGATAAAATTAGCGCAAAAAACCTAGCGACTACTGCGTCTTAAAATCAACCGGATATACCGATTAAATTTTAGTTGTAAAAAATAAAAAAAGTCAGTGGGATTTCTCTCACTGACTTTTTTATTTCTGTATTTCTTTGTACTCACATCTGCCTGCTCTTTATAACGCCCTAGTTTTATACCTTCCATATTCTCTGATCAATCGCATAAACAGCTGAGTTAGAATTAGAACGTTTAACAAACGTAACTATTTCTAATAGATTATCAATAAACCGTTTACTTTATTACACTCTTTTTTATTCATCCAAGCCATACTTCTTCAAAAAGGTTTTGTAGTAGTACATTTTCATTTCCCACATAACCGTTAAGTAGCCTAAGATCCCACCCAAAATCCAGATGATTAAATCATAGACCAATTGAATATTTTTAAATATATAATCCTCCACGAATAGCAAGGACAATAACGTAGTAACTATTCCCAAGACAAGTCCAAAGATTCCACCTTCAATAAAACCATATTTTAAACGCCCCATAGCCATCTTTTCTTTCCACTTTTTTACAAAT
This sequence comes from Myroides odoratus, assembly GCF_965118575.1. Classification (GTDB taxonomy): domain Bacteria; phylum Bacteroidota; class Bacteroidia; order Flavobacteriales; family Flavobacteriaceae; genus Flavobacterium; species Flavobacterium odoratum_B. Next base: position 25,203 of record NZ_CBCPHW010000016.1, read on the forward strand.
CTTACCTCAGATTTTTTCATACTTCCCTATTTGAAGGGTAAAATACAATTTTTTATTTCAATAAACCAAACTTGCATCTTTTCAAATAATCCTTATATTTGTTTTCAACTTTAGGGGTGTCTACATTGCGTAGGCTGAGATTTTACCCTTTGAACCTGATCTAGTTCATACTAGCGTAGGGAAAAGTAAGATGACTTCATTCGGTACATCCTGTACTATCGTGTAGCCATTCCTAAAGTTATATTTTATAATCAATAAAGGAATGGAACTACAAATCAACAATCAGAAATTTCACTTTGAGCAGACGGAGATCAGCATTCAAGCGATGCTTGATTTACAAGCTCCCAACAAGCAAAAAGGCCTTGCTGTTGCCGTAAATTCAACTGTTATTTCCAAAGCAAATTGGGGAAATTATTTACTCAAACCCGAAGATGACATTTTAATCATTACCGCTACACAAGGGGGTTGATTCCATTTCACTTTTATTTCAATTAATTAAAAAATAAGCAAAAATGGAACAACACGAAAAAATTTCACAGACACCTTTTCCTGGTTCTAAAAAAATCTATGTAGACGGAAAACTTTATCCGATTCGCGTAGCTATGCGCGAAATCACCTTAAGTGACACGAAACTCAGTAAGGGATTAATTGAAGAGAATCCGCCTGTAACAGTTTACGACACTTCTGGAGCGTATACTGACGAGCAAATCGAAATCAACATCAAGAAAGGACTACCTCGTCTCCGCGAGCAGTGGATTTTAGATCGACAGGATGTTCAAGTCTTGGATACCCTTACCTCGGTTTATGGTCAGCAAAGAGCTGAAGATCCAAACTTAGAACACCTTCGATTTGAATTCACACATAAACCCAAAGTAGCGCAACAAGGAAAAAATGTAACCCAGCTGCACTATGCTAAACAGGGAATTGTAACTGCCGAGATGGAATATGTTGCCCTTCGGGAGAATCAACGCATTGAACAACTCCATGCGGTATCCTCTACTTTAAAACAGCAACATCAAGGCAATAGTTTTGGAGCAAATACACCTAAAAACTACATCACCCCTGAATTCGTACGCGATGAAATTGCAGCAGGGAGGGCGATTATTCCCAATAACATCAACCATCCCGAAAGTGAGCCGATGCTTATTGGGCGCAATTTTTTAGTGAAGATCAATGCCAATATAGGCAATAGCGCCGTTACCTCAACTATTGAAGAAGAAGTTGAAAAAGCGGTTTGGGCTTGTCGTTGGGGGGCTGATACGATCATGGATCTATCTACGGGCAAAAACATACACGAAACTAGGGAATGGATTATTCGCAATTCACCCGTTCCTATTGGCACGGTTCCCATCTACCAAGCGTTAGAAAAAGTAAAGGGTGTTGCTGAAAATCTCACTTGGGAAATTTTCAGAGACACGTTAATTGAACAAGCCGAACAAGGAGTTTCTTATTTTACCATTCACGCGGGTGTTTTGTTGCGTTATATTCACTTAACTGCACATCGTGTAACGGGTATTGTTTCTCGTGGGGGCTCGATTATGGCCAAATGGTGCTTGTTTCACCACAAAGAAAACTTTCTTTACACGCATTTTGAAGAGATATGCGAAATTATGAAACAGTATGATATTGCCTTTTCTCTGGGAGATGGGCTTCGTCCTGGTTCGATTGCAGATGCCAATGATGCCGCTCAATTTGCCGAATTAGAAACTTTAGGTGAATTAACTAAGCTTGCTTGGAAGCACGACGTCCAAGTGATGATCGAAGGACCTGGCCACGTACCCATGCATCTGATTAAAGAAAATATGGAGAAACAACTGCGCGATTGTGGAGAAGCTCCTTTTTATACTTTAGGCCCGCTAACTACCGATATTGCCCCAGGTTATGATCATATCACCTCCGCTATTGGCGCTGCTATGATTGGGTGGTATGGCACCGCTATGTTGTGTTACGTAACACCTAAAGAGCACTTGGGATTACCAAACAAAAAAGACGTCAAAGATGGCGTGATTACCTACAAACTTGCGGCTCATGCGGCCGATTTAGCCAAAGGTCACCCTGGTGCTCAATACCGGGATAATGCGTTGAGTAAAGCGCGGTTTGAATTTCGTTGGGAAGATCAATTCAATTTAGCCTTAGATCCAGATACAGCCCGAGAATTTCATGATGAGACACTTCCTGCTGATGCGGCGAAGGTTGCTCATTTCTGTTCGATGTGTGGACCTAAATTCTGTTCGATGAAAATTTCTCAAGAAATTCGAGATTCTGCAGAACAAGGCATGAAGAATATGTCGAAAGAATTTATCAAGGTTGGCAAAGAAATCTATGTATAACATGGTTGTTCTAACTCCAGCATATACACATCCAAAAGAAATAAGCCTCGTCAATGAAATGTTGGAAAGAGGCTTACCTTTTTTGCATGTAAGAAAACCTAATTTTTCAGTAGAACAGCTCCAAAATTGGGTAGAAAGCATCAGTTATCAACATATAGATCGCCTAGTTATTCACATCCCACCCTCAGTTATTAACAATTATGAAGAAGTTTTAAAACAATATCTGAAACTTATCAACAGCATCAAGGCCCAATACGCACACTTATCAACAACAAAATGTTCATTTGTTAATAACCTTACTGAAAGACTCCCCTATTTATCAACTTCTGTTCATAACTCAACCGAATATGCAAAGTTATCAACAAGGCATAAACGCGCCTTTCTAAGTCCCGTTTTTTCGAGTATATCCAAAAAAGGGTATCATCCTACTGTGGACTGGCAAGCGGAGATTCAACAATGGAACTTTCCTTGGATACAACCTGTCGCATTGGGGGGCATAACCCCCAATCGTCTGGATCAAATACGCGAAATGGGATTTCGCGATTTTGCCCTACTAGGCACACTTTGGCAAGCAGAAGACCCTCTTAAAATTTTTAATTTATGTTACAAAAAAGACCAATTACTCTTTCCTTAGCGGGATTTGATCCGTGTGCTGGTGCAGGTTTATTAGCGGATATTAAAACTTTTGAATCCCTTCAAGTGTATGGAATGGGAGTGCTGACAGCGAATACTATACAAACGGAAGATTCTTTTGTGAAGATCCGCTGGGAAAAACGCGCTTATATTATCCAACAACTTCAAGTCATACTAAAAAGATATCAGCCCTTGGCTATTAAAATTGGCGTTGTAGAATCAGGGGAAGACCTTTTGTCTTATCTTGAAGTTATCAAGCAGTATACACCTCAAGCTTTTATTGTATGGGATCCTGTATTGCGTTCAAGTAGTGCTTTTGATTTCACGCCTTCTAGTTTTATACAAACACTTCAATCTATTCTAACGCAAATTGACTTAATCACACCGAATTATTGGGAGATCGATCAATTAGTAAATCTTCCTTTAACACCTGTGGAGAAAGCCCAATTCCTAAGTAATTCTTGTGCTGTATTACTCAAAGGCGGTCATCATCCTACCACAAAAGCAGTAGATTATTTGTTTGCCTTATCTGAAGAGGTCGTTTTTGAACCTCAACACATCTATACATCAACCAAGCACGGCACAGGCTGTATTTTATCTTCCGCTATAGCTAGTTATAAAGCGGCAGGAAACACCCTTCCTCAAGCCATTCGAAACGCCAAACAATACCTAGAAAAAATACTGGCTTCTAATTCAATTTTACTCGCCTATCATGTTTAATGCTATTCAATACATCAGTCAGGGAGATACCCCACAAGAACAATTGTATCACATTGAATCTATTTTAAATGCAGGGCAAACTTGGATTCAATTTCGCTTTAAAGACACTTTACCTTCGATTCGTTGGCATACGGCAGAAAAGGTAAAAGTACTTTGTGATCGCTACCAAGCCACGCTTGTTATTAATGATGATATTGATTTAACCTTAGCCATTGATGCAGATGGCGTTCATTTAGGGTTACAAGACAGCCCTATTCGGCAAGCTCAAGCCCTCTTACCTACCAAGATCATTGGGGGTACTGCAAATACCTTAGAAGAGGTTAAACAACGCATACAAGAATCTTGTAGTTATATAGGATTAGGTCCATTGCGCTATACCTCTACTAAAAAAAAGCTAAGTCCTCTACTTGGATTCGAAGGGTATCGGCAAATTCTATCCTCGCTTACTTCTGAGGAAAGAAATACGCCTATTGTTGCCATTGGTGGTATTACCCTAGAAGATGTTCCCCGTTTAAAACAGCTCGGCTTACAGGGTATTGCAGTATCTAATTTACTCCATCAAAAACAAAATTCCCAACACATGATACAACTTCTAAATTCGTACTTTATATGAAACCCCTTCAATTAGGTGATAAAACCTTTCGATCTCGTTTATTTTTAGGCACTGGAAAATACGGTTCTAATGCAAGCATGGAAGCTGCTACTTTAGCTAGTGAGACGGAATTTATTACCGTTGCCTTAAAGCGTTTGGACCTACAGCAAGACAACAATCAGCTACTCGCCCATTTAAATCATCCTCATTTAAACCTCTTACCCAATACGTCTGGGGCGAGAAATGCCAAAGAAGCGATTTTGGCCGCACAATTGGCAAGAGAAGCTTTACATACCAATTGGGTAAAAGTAGAAATTCACCCAGACCCTAAATACTTACTACCCGATCCGATTGAAACCTTACTGGCTACAGAAGAATTGGCAAAACAAGGTTTTTTTGTTTTGCCTTATATTCACGCAGATCCTATTTTATGCAGGCGATTGGAAGAAGTTGGAACAACAGCCGTTATGCCTCTAGGTTCACCGATTGGCACGAACAAAGGATTAAAAACACTTGATTTTTTGGAGATTATTATAGAAAATAGTCGAGTTCCCGTTATTGTAGATGCAGGAATTGGCGCTCCATCTGACGCCGCTAAAGCTATGGAGCTTGGGGCAGATGCGGTATTAGTCAATACGGCGATTGCTGTAGCTGGAGATCCTATACAAATGGCTAAAGCTTTCCAAAAAGCTGTAGTAGCAGGTAGAATGGCCTATGAAGCCAGACTCGGTAATATTCAAAATCACGCCCAGGCCTCAAGTCCATTAACCTCCTTTCTTTATTCATAGTCATGACTTTTTACGATATATATAAAACCTATTCTTGGGACAGTATTCGTCAACAGATCGATGCGACAACAGCCCAAGATGTTGCTGCAAGTTTAGCCAAATCTAAACGGAGTTTAGCTGATTTTATACATTTAATTTCGCCTGCTGCCCGTCCTTTCTTAGAACAAATGGCTCAATTAAGTCAGCAGCTAACCCATCAACGCTTTGGTAAAACCATTCATTTATATACGCCTATGTATTTAAGTAATGAATGTCAAAACATTTGTACCTACTGTGGATTTAGTTTGGATAATAAAATCCGCAGAAAAACGCTTACCTCACTCGAAATCGAACAAGAAATTACCCTACTTAAACAACAAGGGTATGACCATATTTTACTAGTAACTGGTGAAGCAAACCACACAGTAAACCTCAGATACTTTGAACAAGCTATTAAACAAATACGTCCTCATTTTTCGACCCTTTCTATCGAGGTTCAACCTCTCGAAAAAGAAGAATACGCCCTTTTGGCTCAATTAGGGGTATATGCCGTTTTGGTTTATCAGGAGACCTATCATGAAGAAGTATATAAACACTACCATCCGAAGGGGAAAAAATCCAACTTCAGGTATCGCTTAGAAACCCCTGATCGCATAGGTCAAGCAGGCCTGCACAAAATTGGTCTTGGTGTTCTTTTAGGACTAGAAGACTGGCGTGTTGATAGTTTTTTTACGGCGCTTCATCTCGATTATCTACAAAAAACGTATTGGAAAACGAAATATTCAGTTTCTTTTCCTCGGCTTCGTCCCGCGGAAGGCAATGTAAAACCCAATTTTACAATGGAGGATATTGATTTACTACAACTTCTATTTGCCTATCGCATTTGGAATGAAGATTTAGAGCTCTCGCTCTCAACCCGAGAAAGTGAGCTTTTTCGAGATCACAGTATCGGATTAGGCATTACCTCTATGAGTGCAGGATCTAAAACAAATCCAGGTGGATATAGTGTGGATCAAGATTCGCTTGCGCAATTTGAAATTTGTGATACCCGTTCCACCGAGGCCATTTATCACCTCATCCAATCCAAAGGATATGAACCTATTTGGACCGATTGGAATGCTAGCTTTTCTAATTTTTAATTTCTCACTTATGTTAGAAGTCCATGATTTTTTGCGGTATAGTCGTCCTATGAATCTCACTGAGGTAGGGCCAGGAGGTCAACTCAAACTAAAAGAGGCTCGCGTTTTAGTTATTGGTGCGGGGGGCTTGGGTTCCCCTATTCTTCTGTATTTAGCTGCATCGGGTATTGGTCACTTAGGTATTGTAGATTTTGATCGTATTGAGATTCACAATTTACATCGCCAAATTTTATTCACAGAAAACGATATTGGACAGTATAAAGTAGCTATTGTTGCTCAGCGCATCGTTCAATTAAATCCTCATATTTCTTTCACAGCGCATCAAGCGCGAGTAACGGCTTTAAACATTGAAGAGATGTTTGAAACGTATGACTATATCGTGGATGGAACGGATAATTTTACGACGCGCTACTTGGTCAATGATACTTGTGTTCGATTAAACAAAACACTAGTTTATGGAACTATTTTAGGATTTCAAGGGCAAATAGCCGTATTCAACCACAAGGGGTCTAAAAATTTACGTGCCCTATTTCCTGAGCACCCAGATCCCAAAGAAATTCCAGATTGCAATTTAAATGGGGTACTCGGTACATTTCCAGGTATTATTGGCTCAATGATGGCTCAAGAAACCCTCAAAGTCATTTTGGATTTGACTCCTTTACACAACCAACTCTTATTAATTGACACCTTAAACTGGAAGATCCAAGCGTTAACTTTTTAGCCCTTGGATCCTTCCCTTATTTTTTTTGCTGAAGATATTGCATATAGATCTCCCTTGGAATTTCGATAGCTCCTAATAATTCTAAGTGTGGATTATATACTTGGCAATCTAACAATTGGTAGTCTTCTACTTCAAGTTTTTGAATCAAGTGATGAAAGGCCACTTTACTGGCATTAGATACTAAAGAGAACATGCTTTCTCCACAAAAAACAGTTCCTAAATCTATGCCATATAGCCCTCCTACTAACTGTCCCTCTTGCCATACCTCTACCGATTTAGCCCATCCCTTTTGATGTAAGTCACAATAAGCGGCTAACATTTCGTTGGTAATCCAAGTTCCATTTTGCCCTTGTCGTTTAACACGCTGACAGTGCTGGATAACGGCTTCGAAACAGGTATTAAACGTAACTTGAAACATGTCTCTATTTAGAATATTACGCATACTTTTGGTGGGTTTAAAATCCGAAGGAAAAACAACCATTCGTGGATTAGGTGCCCACCAAGTAATAGGTTCTCCATCTTCAAACCAGGGAAACACACCGCGTTGATAGGCTAAAAGCAACCAATCCGTAGAGAGCGCTCCTCCTAAGGCTAATATTCCAGATTCATGCGCTGTTTCTACAGCAGGAAAATTTAAAGTATTGGGATCTAAAATAGCTATCATACAAAAGAAAAAAATCCCTAATCAATGGATTAGGGATTATATAAATTAAAAAGGTAAATCGTCGTGATCCTCTTCCGTATAAGATGGAGCTGGAGGAAATTGAGGGGTTTGTGGAGTCTGCGGTACCTGTTGTGCAAATTGGTTAGGTGCACCTTGATTACCTTGATTAAAACCACCCGCTTGTTGTGCAGGTTGCCCCATAGTAGGTTGCTGCATGTATTGGTTTTGTGCAGGTTGTCCTGTAGGTTGTTGTACTGGTATATTTCTTTCAATTCTCCAACCTTGAATGGTATTGAAATATCTAACCTCTCCTTGAGGAGATGTCCATTCTCTACCTCTCAAATTAATAGAAACTTTTACAGGCTCTCCTACTTGGAAAGTATCTAGTAAATTAACTCTATCTTGAGTAAACTCAATTAAAATATCTTGTGGATATTGTTCTTCTGTAGTAACCACAACTTCTCTTTTTCTAAAACTTGAGCTAATATCTTGTGGTTGCCCAATCAATTTAATTCTTCCTATTACTTCCATTATATCTTTTTTTTCCTGATTGTTTACTTTGCTAGTATCATATTCCAAGCCAAAGGTACATTATTTTCGTCTAAATACTTTTTAGCTTGCTTAAATTTCTTTTCTACATCACCGGAGGCTACGATTTGTTGAGCTTCTGAATTATGCGTTAAAAATACTTGTATTTCTTCTGCTGTTGGCAAGTGTTCTACATTACCTAATATACCTAAATCATTGCCTGAAAACACCAAACTATCAATTACTTCCTGTGGAATAACATCTACACCTAATCCTAAGGTTGTCAATGGTTTTTCAACTTCAAACATTCCTTTATTAGATCGGCTATACCAATTACCTCCCATACGCGAAACTAAGTCAATTTTATGTTGATCAATTCCTCCTTTTTCATTTAAAATTGCTTCATCAATATGCATTTTTACGACTTCACAAATCACTAAGTTTCCTGCACCTCCTTCTGTTCCCAAACCTATGATTTCATTCACAACACATTCAAACTGAACCGGACTTTCTTTCACGCGGAATGGACGAACTTCTTCTGATTCAATCATGGTAAATCCCGATTTTACAAATTCATTCACGCCATCCTTGTATTCAGTACTTGAAAGTGACGTCTGTTGTACCATATCGTAAGTAACAATATTAATCACTACTTGCATTGTTGCTTGCACATTAAACAAGGTATGCTTACACGTATTATCACGCACCCTTCTTGAAGGTGAAAAAACTAAGATTGGTGGATTCGCACTAAATAGATTAAAAAAACTAAAAGGCGATAAATTAGGTTTTCCATCCGCATCAACTGTACTAGCTAATGCTATAGGTCTAGGACCAACGGATCCTTGTAAAAATCCTTGCAATTCAACAGTTGAAATATCTTTTGGGTTTATTGTTTTCATTTTGTTTATACTTTTTCAGTAGAAAAGTAAAGGTAGTAAAAGCAGATTGAACCACAAAAAAACAAAAGAAACAAACGCGCTTTTTAATCGCTCTCTTTTTATAGTTACTGCGCAATCAAAGTTTACAAGGTTTAAATAATTTAAACGGTATTGTACCCTTTAATTTCCTTGTTTACTAAAAAACTAACCTTTCTTTATATAGAAAAAACTTATTTTGCGTTGTATAAACAATTGGAAAAGCAAAATTCGAATAGATCAAATCGCATTTATTTTATTTATCTTTAAACCACAAAAAATAGGCCATTATCTTGAAAATTAAAATAGAAATTATTCGTTGGATACTCATTGCAACCGCATTCGTGGTTTTATTGCTTATTTTATGGAATACGTATTCTTTTTTTCAAACGTATAAAGAAGAAGAGCGCATCAAGATGGAGATATGGGCAACTGCCTCCAATACTTTAAATGAAGCGAAACCCCATGATACAGATTTAGAGCTTCCTTTATTAATTTTGACCAATAACACAACCATTCCCATTATTCAAACAGATGAAAAAGATACAATCTTAGCGATGGTTAATGTTCCGCTTAGTGTTCAACAAAACCAAGCTGAGGCTCACGTTTTTTTACGCAAGCTCAAAAATCAAAATTCACCGATTGAGGTTGAAGTAGGCAAGAAAAAACAGTATTTATATTATGGCAATTCCTCGTTATTACTCAAGCTAAAATATTATCCTTTAGCTTTAATTCTAATTTTTGTCTTTTTTACCGTTTTGATTATTATTTTCTATCGCAGTAATAAAATTGCTGTTCAAAATCGGCTTTGGACGGGCATGGCCAAAGAAACCGCGCATCAAATTGGCACGCCCTTATCTTCTTTATTGGGTTGGATTGAAATCATGCGATTAGAACAAGTTAGTCCTTCTATTGTAGAAGAGATAGAAAAGGATGTCAAACGATTGCAAACTATCGCAGATCGTTTTTCAAAAATCGGATCTAAACCTCAATTAGCTCCTGTGGATTTAATTGCCGAAACTCAAAAAACATATACTTATTTCCAACAACGATCTTCCAAACAGATTATCTTCGACTTTCTGGCTCCGGATTATGGAATTAAGGTCTTACTCAATCCGGAACTGCACAGCTGGACCATTGAGAATTTGATTAAAAATGCCATTGATGCTACTAAGGGAAAAGGTAAAATTACCCTTGTGATTACAGAAACCGATCAATTTGTTCATCTCTTTATTTCGGACACAGGAAGTGGTATTGCAAAAAACAAATTTGAAAAAATATTTGAACCGGGTTATACTTCTAAAAAAAGAGGTTGGGGATTGGGTTTATCTCTTTCACGTCGGATTGTAGAAGAATATCAAAATGGGAAGATAAAAGTCCACCATTCTGAATTAGGCAAAGGCACTACCTTTGTTATTACCTATAAAAAAATTTAAACCGAATAAATACAAAACAAAAACAGCAATAAAATGAATTTATTGCTGTTTTTATTTGTATTCCTATTGCCAAATAAATATGGATTATAGGTATTGTTGTACTTTTTTTACTACTTCTTCAAAATCCGCTGGACTCAATGTTTCTTTTTTACTAAAACGAATATCATCCATGGTTTGTAAAGGAATTAAATGCACATGCACATGCGGAACTTCTAATCCAACCACAGACATTCCGATTCTTTGGCATGGAATAGCTTGTTCTAAAGCCTTTGCTATCTTTCGAGAAAATTTCATCAATTCTAGATACTGATCTTCTTCCATATCAAAAATTTTATTAATCTCTTGCTTAGGGATACAAAGTGTATGGCCTTTCGCATTGGGATTACTATCTAAAAAGGCTAAAAATGTATCATTTTCAGCAATTTTATAAGCTGGAAGCTCACCCTTGATAATTTTAGTGAAAATAGAACTCATAATCGCGATATTTTTAAATTAATCTCTAGTAATTTCAAGAACCTCAAAATTCATCTGCCCGTTAGGTACTTTAATTTCAGCTACATCACCTACAGATTTCCCTAATAATCCTTTTCCAATAGGAGAAGTTACAGAAATTTTTCCTGTTTTCAAGTCTGCTTCACTTTCTGCTACTAACGTATAGGTCAAAATCATACCATTAGATTGGTTTTTAATTTTAACGGTTGAAAGTACCAACGCTTTTGACTCATCCAATTGTGATTCATCAATAATTCTAGCGGTAGATACGACTTCTTCCATTTTAGCAATTTTAAGTTCCAGTAATCCCTGTGCTTCTTTTGCTGCATCATACTCCGCATTCTCCGATAAATCCCCTTTGTCTCTGGCATCAGCAATTGCTTGTGATGCTTTTGGACGCTCTACACTTTTTAACTGCTCTAATTCATCCTTCAGCTTTTTCAGCCCCTCAGCAGTGTAATACGAAATTTTACTCATAATCAACTGGTTTATATAAATAGAAAAAAATCCCATGAAACGGGATTTTCTGGTGCATAAAAATATTCTATTATTTATTTAAATAAATATCTATTTCATTATAGTCTACTTGTCAAAGTTAATTAATTAAATTTGTTTTACAAATAATTTATGTGATGAAAAAAATTTTATTCTTAACCTTTGTGCTAGTATTTAGTTTTGGTTGTTCCAAAGATAGTGTCCGCTATTCAAATCCATACTTACCCAACAATCCTGTTTCTATTTTTATAGATCTCAATTTACCCGCTTATGATAAATTAAAATACCCCAATAACTCAGTTATTATAGAAAATCAAGGTGTTTTAGGTGTAATTGTATTCAATGCAGGCTCATACTATCTCGCGTATGATATCGCTTGTCCGAATCACGCTGTTGACTACAACTGTTCTAGAATGAAGCAAGATAAATCGGGGAGTATTTTCCTTACTTGCTCCTGCGAGCAGCATGCAACTCCCTTTCAATACAGCTTGATGACAGGTACTTCCTTGACGCCTGGGGCACAATATCAATTAAAACCGTATACCGTGAATGCGAGAGGGAATACCTTGAGCATTAATTATTAGCTTTTACACCATAAAAAAAGGATGATCTGCTCGATCATCCTTTTTTTATGGTGTAAAAGCCATCACGCTATGATCGCGTATTATGGCTGATATTCTTCAAAAGGTACATTTGGATCAAACGGTATGCTACCCCCAGGATTCCAAGGAGCTATGACAACAGGAGCCTCCGGCTCATACGGTATTGCCACTGTATTTACTACCATATACGCAGGGCTAGGATACAGACGCTTTAAAGCAGCCAATCTTGAATTAATAACAGCCGAAGTCGCAGTTCCTCCTTCTCTATGGAGAATTTGAATCTGAGTAGGAGCTCCATTCTGTCCCTTTATCATTCTCCATACCTCCAATTGATAAGGATATGTTTTTGCTCCTGGTATTGGATAAACACTTTGTTCTACAGCATCATTTGTGCTTGCAAATGATGGCGCACAAAACGCCACTACTAGGCCGAGTGCTACTACTAATTTTTTCATGTTAAACTATTTTTAATTGGTATTTGAAATTTACCAAAAAATATCTATTAAAACACTTTAATTCAGCTTATTAACAAAATACACATTTTAAATACACCTTATGTTAAAAACCAATGTACTGGTCCTTAAAAGTAAAAATAGCGTATAGCTCTGTTCCATTATAGGCCTCATTTCCGAGTTAGCTCATGCGTTAATGACTCTCTCTTTTTATTAAAACTTCAACGTTAGCCCTGCTAAAATATTGAAGGTTGCTTGAGGATAATAGCCTGCCCCATCTATTGCATTTGTTCCGTCAAAATCGGACCAGTAATAACCATTGGAAATATATTTTACATCAAAAATATTATTAGCTAAAACAGATACGGCAATACTCTTAAACCATTTTTTGACAGGAAATTCATAATTTAGACTCAAATCATTCACGAAGTAAGAATCTAATTTTGAATTGGTAGCTTCAATATTTGACATATACTGTTCACCAACAAATTTAGTTAACAAAGAAAGGCTCATGCCTTCAACTGGCACATAGGTCAAAACATTAGAGGCTATAAAATCCGGAGAAAAAGCAATGGATTTAGTTCCGAAATACTGCATTTCACCTGCCCATAAATAACTTAAATTTTTATTTTTATTTGAGCTAATTGTCATATTAGGATTCCAATACACTTTCTCGACTATCTTGACATTGGCGTCAATTTCTATTCCAAAGCGATAACTATCTTTTATATTCTCCCGTACAGCTGCTCCTACGTCATTCAATTCTCCTGTTAAGACTAATTGATCTTTGTATTTCATATAATACGCATTCACATTGATTGCCGTATTTTGCGTATTAAATCGCCATCCTAATTCGAAATCATCTAATTTCTCTGCTTTTGGCATTTGATCTAATTGACGTTCTTTATAATCATTTCGATTTGGTTCTTTATTGGCTCTTGCATATGAAAAATACAATTGATTTTGGGTATCTAGTTGAAAAGTTATCCCCGCTTTGGGGTTAAAGAAATTAAACTTCTCATTGAGTAAGCCTGTCTCAATGCCATTCGCTTCATACGTAACACGTCTGTATTGCATATCGCCAAATAAGCTCCATCGGTCTGTGAGTTGCCAAGTTGCTTTAGCAAAGAAATTTAGATCTGTTTTGACTGCATGATCTCTATAGTATTCTTGTTTAAAAGCATGTGATACGGGTTGCTTCGTCCATAAAATAGTTCCAAAGTGATCCCCTTCGTATTTATTAGCCCCACCACCAACAAGAATTTGAAGTGCATCTTCGGTATACTTAGCATTGAATACCATTCCATAGAAATGATTATCTAAGGCTTTTCGTCGAATTAAATCGGTTCTATTGATTTCTTGTCCCTCAACAAAAACAGGGCTTAATCCATACTCCTTAACCTTCTGATTTTTCTTGTAGTTTTCGTAATATCCAAAGCCTTTCGTATAGTGTAAAGAAACATTAGAACTCCAGTGTTCCGACCATCTTTCGCTCCAATGCAATTGATAGTGATCTTGTTTGTAATTGTCCGTTTCATTGTTGTAATACTGCGTATTTCCAGCGTCATCTTTGTACTTTCCGGCTGGATTATAGCGTCTACCATATAAATCAATATCGGCTTGTTCTACGCCATTCCAAGCTTGATACGTTTTTTGTTTCCCACCAAAAACAAGTGCTTTAATCAAAGAGGTATTTCCTACATATACCCCTTGTAAGAAGTAGGATCTTAAATCTGAGGCAGCACGATCAATATAGCCATCTGAATGAATATCCGATAAACGACCTGCGATTTCAAATGTATCGTTGATTAATCCAGTACTAAATTTAACGGTTGATTTTCGGGTATTATAGCTTCCGAAAGAATTGGCAATTTCGCCATTGGCTACTTGGGAATAATCATCCGTTTTCAAGTTTAAACTTGCGCCAAAAGCGGCAGCACCATTGGTAGAAGTTCCTACGCCACGTTGCAATTGCAAGTTTTGAACCGAGGAGCCAAAATCTGGCATATTCACCCAAAAAGAACCTTGAGATTCCCCATCATTATACGGAATTCCATTTAAGGTTACGTTTACACGGGTTGCATCCGAACCACGAACTCTAAAACTCGAATACCCAATGCCATTTCCCGCATCTGTGGTAGTGACTATAGAAGTCATGTGCGACATTAAAAGAGGGATATCTTGTCCTAGATTTCTTTTTGCCAATTGTTTTTTTGACAAGTTTTCATAGGCAATTGGCGATTTTTCATCTACGCGAACGGCAGATAAAACAATTTCATTTAAGGCTACTTTCTGAATAGAATCTTGGGCTACCTTGTTTTGACTCCAACTAGGTAAAGAAGCACTCAGGCCTAAACCAAAGATAAATAATGAATTTACAGTTACTTTTTTCATTCGTAAAAAATACTTTCACAAATAAAAGGGGCAATTATTGTTTGATTAATAATTACACTTTCCCACGCAATGTAGTTGTATTGCACTGTTTCCCTTGGCAGCATTACCTGCCCAGGTTCTACGGGTATGATCTCAGCCGAAAAGGCACCCCTTTGAGATTTAAGCTGCAAATATAAACAGTATTAGTCGGAATCAAAACAAACCAAGTATTCAATCTTTACTTTTTTTTCTTAAAACGTAACACTGATCTGTTCCACGTTAACTCCTAGTACAGCCCTCATATAATTCGTTTGCGCAAGGCTTTCTTTAATGAGGATTTTTTCTTGCTTTCTTGATTCTTTCGAATCACACTTTTGGGAACCTTGGTTTCTTTGCGAATCTTCTGTTGAACCAAAGCCCGCTTAATTTGATTAAAAAACTTTTGAACAACAATCTCTTTATTCTTAATCTGACTTCTGGTTTCCTCACAAACAAGAATCAATATGCCGTCTTTCGATAGGTTATTGCCCAATCTATTTTCCAGTTGCGTTTTTTCTTCTTCTCTAAATAGTTTAGAATCGTTGAGGTTCCAAAACAACATGACCTTAGAGGATACTTTATTCACATGTTGACCTCCTGCTCCTCCACTGCGGACCGCTTTAAAATACAACTCTTTATACAATTCCACTTTATACATCATCCTTTTCTCTTTTTTCTAGTTTTAAAACCTTATACCAAGCAATATAAGCCATAAGTACCAATCCCGTAAAGATAATAAATTGAATGGCTAAAATTCCCAATCCACGATACGCATATAGAGGAACAGAAATAACATTTCCAATCAACCACATCGTCCAATTTTCGATTTTCTTTAAAGCCATATAATACATTCCCAAAAAGAAAATGCCTGAAGTAAAGATATCAATATAATTTTCGGGATAAATTGGCGTATTAGTAATTCGATAAACCCCATAGACTAGAGCAATAGTAATTATAAAGACCCCAACACCTATTCCCCTTTCTTTGCGATTGGTTCGGCTAATTTTAACTGCTTGATCGTTTCCCTTCATTCTAGACCAATTATACCAACCGTACAGACTCATACAGGAATAATATCCATTGAGGATCATATCGCCCAAATAACCCGCTAAATAAAGCAAATAAACGGTGATAATGGTAGCTATCAAACCCGTTGGGTACACGAGAATATTTTCTTTCCCGGCGTACCAAACACTTAGTATCCCAAACACAAAAACAATACTTTCAAGTCCAATATTTAACCAACTGGTCTCTTTATACGCGCCAAAGAAAAACTCAATCATACGCTTTATACTATAAAAAAAGCCATACGCGTAGTATGGCTTTTTATTCTATATTATTTTTTACTAGTTGTTTCTGCTCATCAATATTCTAAGGATATACCAGAATAATAACATTAACGAAGCGAACAAACTCAACGCTGCAGGTACATATTGATCTGCTGCGTATTCATTTTTAATTTGCCACGTTGAATATAAAATCGACCCTGATGCCAAAGCAACCATAGCTAAAGAGAACCAAAGACCTAAGTCAAAGCCAAATAGCATACCTGCAATGATTGTTCCAAAAGCGAGGAAAAAGCCAATCGTCAAGATTGAACGCATGAAGGAAAAGTTTGCATTTGATCCAAATACAACACCAGTAAGTCCTAAAAACAAAGCAAGCGTAAGTATACCTGCCTGAACAATAAGAGATGAATCACCTGTCATGCTTAAGGCCACTACTAAAATAGGAACAAACAAAAAGGCCTGAGCCAATACATATAGCATAAAACCTGCATACTGTTGTGGTTTATTTGCTGTTTTATAGGTTAAATTCTGTGCAAACCAAGTCACTCCCATGAATACGCCTAAAATGATTAACCAAGAGAATTTACCCATTCCCAATAATTGAAACATCCCATTGACAACAAAAGGTGTATTTAATAAGATTGTTTCAAATACAATAAACGCAAATACTCCTAAGGCAAGGTTTCCATAGGTTCTCTTATAAAACTGTGCTTTTATAGCCTCAGACTCATGAGCAACAGCATAAATTGATTGATTATCTTCCATATCTAAAAATTTTAAGCAATTTACAAAAAACTGCGCAATTATCCTTTATTTTTTAATAACTGACTACTAGGACGTAATTATCCAAACGAAAGGTTTGGTAATTGAAATAACATTTAAAGTCCCCTTGATTAACTTGCGCTTTTTTTTCTATTACATCAACAGCCATGTCCTTTGCAAAACTAAGACTACGCGAATTACACATCTTAAAGAGCGCTTCTTTTGCAGACCAAATCTCCGTAAAGTAATCCAATTGCTCTTCTAATTGTTCAGGTGTACCAGACAACTCTATATCATTGCAGAATTTAGTACTCAACCGAATTATTTTCTCGCGTTTTAATTCGATATCAACCCCTATATTTTCATTGCTGATGACTACAACTGCATAATCAAAGGAATGAGAGATCGAAATAAATTGCCCGTTCGCTAAGAACGGTTTTCCATTTGCATCATAAACCAAATCGATATCTTGAATATTCACTTGCCTCAATACTTGTCGAACGGCTAAAAAAGCTTTCTGATGATTTTCAGCCTTCATCTTAGCCAAACGCTGTTGACTGTATTCACTCAGCTCAATAGAAGAAATCAATTCTTCAAAAGGTTCGGTGATATGCCAAATATAGAGTTCCCCTGAATCTAATGCTATTTTCTTTACTAGTCCCATAAATAAAAAAGTCCGTATTTACATACTGACAAATATGTCTTACAAAAATACAATAAGTTATACATAAAAAAAGAGTCGCTTTAGCGACTCTTTTTATTATTTTACTTTTTGATAGTAAATCCTAATTCTAACTACACCTTTTTCGTAATTATCAGAATTTATTTCCATCGCAGTAAGCATTCTTTCTAAGTTCATTTCTGCATCGTCTATTTTAGTTACAATAAACTCTTGACGAACTTCACCATTGTACAAAGTAAGTCTGCGCTGATCGATCATCTTCCATTGATATGCATTTTCAATATATCTAGAATAACATTCTTTTGTATCATCTGTCAGATAATAGGCTAAATAATTAATGCGATTTGTTGGTAAGAAATCGAGTTGATCATAGTCACAATGTTCACCAGCTTTCAAACTGATGGTAGCAAGTAACTTTGAATTTTTATCAAAATGATCTTCTTTCACAAGATACCATTTTCCATAAAACTGATTATCCAACGTTTTATCACCATTATCATCGCTTTTTGAACAGCTAAAAATTAATAAAACAGCAAGAATTCCTAATATTTTTTTCATTTCCTTAAACTTTTAAAAAATAAAAGAGGGATTTAGTCCCTCTTTTATTTTATTTATGCTGTTATAATTTACTATCCTTTATAATTGTCGAATACAACACCCCCACAGTAAAGAGTAACAATTTTATTTATATATTTAATTGTATACTCTTGCTCTTTAAGGAGAATATCACCGTATCCAAATAAGGCTTGATGCAAATCTTTAATATTTTGCGGTACAGAAGACGGAGCTCTCCAATTCCCACCAGTAACTTGACCACTTTTTCCAGTATCAGTTATGTTTCCTTGATAGATTTGAGAATCATTATCATCATATACTACGATAAATACTCCATTTTGAAAAATAATATCAATTCTTTGAACATCAGCAGCAGATAATATATTTTTAGCTTTTTGAGAAATACTAGGTGTATTCAGTAAATCTTCCTTAAAAAATATAATCCCTGTTTGAGCAGAACTAAACATATAATTCTTGTAAACATTAGACCACTTATCAGGACGTGCAACATTTTTGATTCTCACTTTAGTATTACCAGAATTTACTGATACAAACTCATTAGTTACTGGTTCTAAAACAAAAGATTCGAAAGCCTCTCCGTCAATTTTAATTGCTGGGCTAAGAACAATCCCTTCGTTAGTAAATCCAACACCAACGCCCTCAAGACCTGGCAATAACGTTTGATCAACCCCTTCATTAAAGTTATAAAATCTTAAAATCGGTGAAAATGTAGCATCAAATTTTTCTACAGTACCTCCTTTTTCAACTTCAATACTTCTAAATACAGGAATATCTTCATTGCTAATAATCCCTATTGTTGCTTTTCTCTCCGCGAATTTATCCCAATCCTCTTGCGTAGCTTTAACGAATTTCAATTCTTGTTTAAAATCTTTCGTTCCTCTAAAGAAAATGGTATTTTCATCAGAACCATAATATCTAAACTGAAATTCTCCCTCAAAACCACGGGCAGCTCTAAGCGCTGAGTTCGTAGGATCTGATAATTTATGTATCCAACTACCTGTAGCAAAAACTAAACTTGTAGTAGCTCTCAATTGAACTTCATATTCACTTACGTCAGGTGTATAACTTTCATCATCGAAATCGGATATCATAGTAACTTTTCCGTTTTCATCGAAATCCATTAAAAACGTAAATGCTCCTAGCCCAGTATCATCAGTGAAATAAGTAAATTTCCATCCTTTATCTGAACTATTTAACGCTTTTGTCAGTTCCTCTTTCTGAGCCTTTTCTCTTTCGAATGGGCTTTCAGCAAACACATTATCATCACTTTTACATGAAACAACTGATGCTGAAAGGGCAAAAGTTAATACTCCTATACTAAAAATTCTTTTAATCATCTTTCTAATTTTTCAAGTTAAAAATTGCCATCAACCACATCATTTGTGTTCTGTTCAGCTAAATCTCTTAACGCCCAAAAATCAATCTTTAATTTTTCTTTATAATAAGAAACTACTAAATCAACTTTTTTCAAGATGTCTGCTTTAGCATTAGCCGATTTTATACCTGCTAAAAACGCAGTCCATTCTACTTTCGTTTTCATCAAAATGAATGAAGCCGTTTCAGCAAAATCTTCATCGTAATTTGATCTAGCATAGCTAGTAACAAAACCAATTTCATTTGATTCTACATCATCGTAAGAGTTCCATGAACTAGTATACAATCCTGCTTGAGAGATTGTAGCCCAAGACACACGATCAAAATCTTTCGTCTGATTTAAAATGTGCACATACTCGTGCTGTACAGTGTGTACAAATTGACGAATACTCTCTAAATCATCATGTTTAACATAATCTGTATTAAACAAAGTGATACGCGCACCACCTCCAGCTTCACCTAACGTAATAGTATTATTGTCATTTACGTTATAACTTCCTATTAAATGGAACTGTCTTGGAGCAATTTCCTTAACCAAGTTTGGACCTGCAGCTTGTGTATAACTATCAATCCAAATCTTTTTAACCATTCTAAGTGCAGGTTCAACATTTTCTACTCTAGGAGGGAATAAGGTCTTGTCATAGTAACCAAATGCTTGATTCCACTTATAAGTAGCGGCAATATTATACGGTTTTGTATAATTATCGTAAATCCACTGATCTAATTCATTTCTTTGTACATTTTCATCAATTTCGAAAATACTTGGTCCTAAATCAGTATCGTTATCACAGCTAATCAAGGCCATTCCAAACATGGAAAACAAACCAGCTGCCTTTAAAAAATTATATAATTTCATTTCTTACTTTTTTAAATTAGACTATCTTGGGTTCGCTTGTAATCCATTCGCGATTGCCATCTGAGGTAATTGAATCTCTCTACGGAAATCGTTTTTAGTCAATACTTCTACTCTAGCACTTCCATCAATATTACGGTGTGTTAATTCAATATTAAAACGTTTAATATCAAACCAACGTTGTCCTTCTAAATAAGAATCTCTTCTACGCAAGTCTGCTAAATACTCTAAATAGGCTACTTGATTAGTAGATAATTTATCCATATAGAAAGGATCTACTTTTGCAGTTGGTCTATAATTTAAAATCATCGTTTCAGTCAACTTATTCGCTGGACTTGGTGCTTTTGTACGTGAAGCTACCCACGTATTCATCATTGCTAAAGCATCTGATAAATAATTAGCAGAGATTAATGCCTCAATACGATCTAAGTACAACATATCATTTGAAAATAAAACAACATTTGTATAACGGAATCCTGTTTGATTGGTAGGGTCAGTCACTTCAAAAGTACGAGGGAATTTAATTATTCCAAAATAAAGTTTTGTTGAAGGTACTCCCCATCCACCATAATTCCATTCTTTTCCAAAAGGATTAGAATCTCTTGAATACAAATAGTCATTAGCTACTGTACTTGTGTACATATAACGATTACCTGAATTATAAGCAATATTAGACATTACACTTCCAACTAATAAATTTGGTATAGCACCAGCTCTTGGATATTCAACTGTCGTTTTATCACCTAATGTAGAATAATATTCTAAATCTCTTAAAGTACTACCATTTAAAGCAAGATCATTACTATATTCTAATGATTTCTCGAATTCCCCTTTAAAAATATAAAACTTTGCAGCAAAAGCTCTTGCTGAAGCCAATGAAAAATGGAACCATTTTGTTTCAGAAGAACGATCTAAAGTTTTTATCATTTCTAAACCTTCGATTAAATCCGCTTCAATAAAATCATATACTTCTTGTACTGTATTTCTTGAATATTTAGGCAAAAGTTCTGTTTCAACTTCTTTTGAATAGGGAACTCCCAAATCCGAAGAAGCCGTTAGAGGATTATATGTTTTTCCAAACAAATTTACTAACATAAAGTGCGCATAGGCTCTAGCTATTAAAGCTTCCCCTTTAAACTCTTTTAATCTTCTTAATTCTTTTGTTCTTCCTTTTTCGGTAAATTCTCCTTCTAATTTTAGCGCTGCATCGTACGCAGTATTCGCTTGAGCGATTGCAGCATACGCTGCAAACCAATAATTAGTTGGAGAATCTTGTGATTCAGAACGAATATCTTCCCAAAAGAAGCTTTCTGTATTTGTAACATTCTCTAACGTTATATTACCATTATCTACAGCATTATCACTCATGATATCGGTAAACTGAAAATGTGTCGTACGAGGATATGCTAATGTCACAACCTCTCCTATCTTATCAACAGAATCAATTTTTGTACGATTGTCAGGAGTTTCATCTAAAAACCCACTACAATTCACAAAAAACAAACCCATTAATAATCCTATTCCAATATTTATTTTTTTCATATCCTAAACAAATTTAAAATCCAACATTTAATGTCAAAGTATATTGGCTACTAACTGGCATAGCAACACCTCCACTTTGGAAAAACTCAGGATCTTGTCCATTTAATTTCTTGTCTGAATAAATCAACCAAGGATTTGTAGCCATTGCACGTAAAGAGAAATTACTAAATCCAATTCTCTTTTTAAAATATTCAGGGAATTCATAAGATAAAGAAATATTCTTCAATCGAACGAAATCACCATTTGCTACTCTAGCTGTTGAATAATTATAAGCATTATAAGCAAGACCTAATTGAGAAATACCATAGTTTCCTTGCTGAGTTAAATCGGCAATAACCGGTATATCTGTTCTATTTTCATCACCAGCAATCATCCAACGATCATTCATATCTCTAGAAAATACATCTAAATCAGAATATGTTGAAGAGAACATTGGGTTTAATCTAACTTTGTTTCCACCTGAAGCAACAAAGAATAAATTCAAACTCCAGTTTTGGTATGTAAATGTATTAGAGAAACCTAACGTTTTGTTTGGTTCAGTTGACCCTTCATATTTTAAGTAATCTGTAATATTTTGTGAATCTTGGAAATTAGCTCCAGTAACGTTATCTGTTTCACCATTAGCCATAATAAACGTTGGTAAACCTTCACCGTTTAATCCTGTAAACTGATATGAATATAAACTATTACGTGGTTGTCCTATAACGTTTCCTCCAATACCTTGGATTAAATCAATAACTCTTGCTCTATTTTGTAAACTAGTGATTTCTTGTTTAAATACAGAAGCATTGATTGTCGATGTCCAGTTAAAATCTTTTGTTTTAATGTTAGTAGTTGTAATACCAAACTCTAAACCTTTTAACTTCATATCTGCATTGTTACCATATTTTTGTGACTCACCTCCAACACCCGTTGTACGTACGATATCGATTAAATCGAATGCATTCCTTTGGTAAGCATCAAAAGCAACTTGAACTCTATTATTGAACAATCCCAAATCAAAACCTAAGTTTAACTCATATTGTTTTTCCCAAGTTAAATCAGCATTTTGCAAAGCTTCAATTTCTAATGCATTTTCGCGATTTTCTTTAAGGCTACGGAAAGGAATTTTACTTCTGTAAATTGCCAATGAGTTTGTTGCTGGTCCAGACGTAGCTGTTAAACCATAAGAAGCTCTTAATGCTAAGTTGCTAATTGTTTCGTTGTCAATTAAGAATTTTTCTTGTTTTGCATTCCATTTTCCTGAAACAGTCCAAGTTGGTAACCATCTTGAAGAAGAAGAATCTCCTTGTCTGTTAGAACCATCATAACGACCTGTTGCAGCAATTGTATATTTATTATCAAATGTATATCCAATACGAGTAAAGAAAGCTAATGTACGTTCTCTCTCTTCAGCAAAAGTAAAATACTCTCCACCGTTGTCAATTAATTTTTCTAAGGCCAACATATTAGGATATGATGTCAATCCTTTGTCGTATTGAACCCCATGAGATAAAAAGTAATCTCTATTACGATTTACAACTCTCATTTCAGTTCCTGCAAACACATCTAACTCATGTTTATCATTGAATACATCATTATAAGACACGCTGTTTCTCAAATAGAATGAAGTTAAATCATTGGTAAAGTTTCTACGCATACCTCCATTTGGCATAACTGGAACACCTGGGATATTTGGATCTGTTGGATCTTTATACAAATAAATATTTTGATCTCTTTCTACTGTATTGCCTGATGCATTAAACGCTTTAACAACGTTTGATGTTTCAGTCAAACTGTGTACACGTTTTGTATCTGCATAGCGCGCTGCACCATTTAAATTATATGTAACTTTTGAAGAAATCTTATAATCTAAGTCAAGTTGGAAACGAATATCTTTCACATCGATGTCCATATAGTTTGATTCTAATTCGTTTAAGATATTAAAATCCGCCCAGTTACTTCTGTGGTACTCATAGTCTCCACTATCCGTATATGGACGTAAAGTTCTACTTGTATTTAATGCATAGCTAAATGGATTGATATCAAAATCACGAGATACAGCCCCATTTACAACATCAACTTCTCCATCATATGTACCAGGTGCTTTTTGATCACGCACCGATCCATTCAATGCCAAAGCAATTGTCAACTTATCATTAACAAAGAACGTATTTTTCAAATTCATTGTCAAACGGTGTACTTTATCCGCCACTGTCCATCCTGGATCTGCATAATAACCAATAGATGCAAAATAGGCATTATTAGCTCCACCTCCAGAAAAACTCAACGAGTGACTTTGAGAAATTGCAGGTCTAAACAAGGTTTTAAACCAGTTTGTATTAGCCATTTCGTGTTTTCTCAAGAACGTATTTTTTCCAACTTCGTCATTAATATACTGAAATTTTTGTTCTTCTGTATCATAATTATTAACTCCTCTGAAATACATATTATATACCCCTCCATATCTTCCATTCAATGAATTTGGATAAGTAACATGTCCTTTATCTACTAACTCATTAAACACATCCATAGATTGTTGTGAGTTCATGATATCATATTGTCCATAGTTAGGAACTGTACGCACTGTACTTTCCATAGAGTAGCTAATTGCTAATGGCGTTTCTCTTCTACCTGATTTAGTTGTAATAACCACAACACCATTCATTGCACGAGAACCATAAATAGCCGTAGCAGAAGCATCTTTTAAGATATCGATACTCAATACGTCATCTGCATTTAAACCAGAAATCGCAGAACTTAATAAAGTTTCTGAGTTACCCGATGCTAAATCTTGGAATGATACATTTACGATGTCTTCTTGAACAACGCCATCGATTACCCAAAGTGGTTTAGTATCTCCCATAATTGACGAAGCACCACGAACCGTAATTTTAGGAGCAGCTCCAAATGTACCTGTAACGTTTTGTACCGTTACCCCAGCCGCTTTACCTTCAATCATTCTACTTACGTCCGTAACCCCATCCACTTTTAAATCTTTAGCTTCAATACGGCTAACCGCACCAGCTTCTTTACGCTTAGATAAAGTCTGATACCCCGTATTAATAACTACCTCTTGCATCATGGCACTGTCATCTTTTAAAACAACATTCACAACACTTGCTTTCCCAACTTTTTTCTCAACCGTAACTGTCCCTACAAATTGGAATACTAAAACAGCATTCTCATCTTTTACATTAATAGAGAACTTACCGTCAAAGTCGGTACCAACACCTTCTTGGGTTCCTTTAACTAACACACTAGCTCCTGGTAGACCTAACCCATCTTCACCAGTAACTTGTCCTGTAACCTTTCTACTTTGCGCAAACCCTTCATTTACCATTAGTAAGGCTGCTATTACAAAGAAGAAATGAAGTACAATTTTCCTCATGTTTTTATTAATTTTAAATTGTTTAACAAACAAATAACAAAAAATCGACATATGCTAATTTTATGTTATTTTTTTACAAGCTGAAAAAGTTAAAAAACGTACTGTACTGTTTTGCAAGCAATTATACAAATAGTCTTCAAAACCCAATCATAGCACGCAATGTACAGCTAATCAAAGGCAAAAACAAACTCTTAAAAGATTGCACAATACACAAATAAAACTAGTTAACAAAACCAAAAAAATCAAAAAAAACAAACGTTAATAGAAATTAAATTAAAAATAATAGCCAAAAACAATTCAGTTGGAAATTTTTCTTAAATGTTTTTTTAACACTTAAAAATAAACTTCGAAACTCCACGCTATATTTCTTTTAAAAAATCCATTTTTTGAGCAAAAAAAAGATCGGCCAATGGCCGATCTACTATAAGGTATGCTAAACTAAATTACTTGGATTGATTTTTTAATAAATCTCTAATTTCAGCTAATAAATCTTCTTGTGTTGGTGCTGGTGGTCCTGCTGGCTCTGGCTCAGCTACTGCAGCCTCTTTCTTTCTCAACTGGTTAATTCCTTTTACCATAAGGAAAACACAGAATGCTAATAGGGTAAAATTAATCACTTCAGTAATAAAACTACCATAAGCAAAAATAACATTACCATCGATACCTCTGGCAGCAGCTAAAGGTGATCCTGAAGCAGCCTCTCCTTTTAACACAACATACATATTGGTAAAATCTGGGGTACCAATAATAGCAGACACTAACGGCATAATAACATCATTAACAATACTTGCTACAATTTTCCCAAATGCACCACCAATGATAACCCCTACTGCTAGGTCCATTACATTGCCTTTTACCGCAAATTCTCTAAACTCTTTTAAAAATCCCATAGTTAAATTTTTACTGATTGCTTTTAACAAAAATAGTTATTTTATTCTAAATAAAAACTTTTTTTATTCCTCAAAAAAAATTCTTTTAACTCTTTGAGATACACTTGTTATAATTTCATAAGCTATGGTATGAATTGCCTCTGCTATTACAGTAGTAGGAAGATCCTCTCCGAAAATAATCACCTCATCCCCTTCTTTACAAGTAATCTCTGTTACATCTACCATCAACATATCCATACAAATCGACCCGGTAATTGGTGCTTTTTTAGCCTTGATTAATACATACCCCCCACTGCTTCCCCATACTCGGTGTATTCCATCGGCATACCCAATGGGAACGGTCGCAATCTTTGTTGGACGTAAAGCTCTAAATCGACGTCCATATCCCACACTTTCTTCTGCTTCAATTTCCTTTACTTGCATGATCCGCGTTTTGAGTGTTCCTACATTGCGCAATTCTTTCATCTCCTCTTTGTCATTACCGATTCCATATAAACCGATTCCCAAACGCACCATATCCATTTGATGCATCGCATACTGATAAATACCCGATGTATTTAAAATGTGTAAAATAGGTTCTATTTGCAATTGCTCCTTAATATATAGGCTGTTTTTTTGGAATAGGGCAATTTGATTCAAAGTGAAAGCATCATATGCAGAAATATCACTTGACGAAAGATGAGAAAAAATAGATTTTACCTCAACAACATTCGTATGCTTTAAAACTTCAATTAAATCATCCAACTCCTGGGTTAAAAATCCATGGCGGTGCATGCCTGTTTCTACCTTAATATGTATAGGATACTGATATCCGTTTTTTCCTCTTACAATTTGCAGAAAAGCATGAAGCTCCCGCATAGAATAAATCTCGGGTTCTAAATCATACGCTATCATCGTAGAAAACGCACTTATTTCAGGATTCATCACAATGATATTTGTTTTGATTCCTGCTTTTCGCAAAGCAATTCCTTCATCCGCAAAAGCCACACCTAAATAACTGACTTTTTCATGTTCTAACAATTTAGCGATTTCAACACTCCCATGTCCATAACCAAACGCTTTAACCATAACCATGACTTTCGTTTCTGGTTTCAACTTAGAACGATAGAAATTCAAATTGTGTCGAATCGCGGTAAGATTAACTTCTAAAACCGTTTCATGTGTTTTTTCTTCTAGTAGACTGACAATTTTATCAAAACGAAAGCCACGTGCACCTTTAACCAAAATCGTTTCATCTACAAAATCATCCATTGTCATCTTTTGTAAAAACTCCTCTGTGGATTGAAAAAAACGCATGACGGCTGAATCCTTTGCGTATTTACTAATTTCTTCACCAATACAAATTACTCTTCCTATTTCATAGCTCTTCAACAGTTTATTAACTTGTTGGTACAAAGCTTCAGATGGCAATCCACTGTGAAAAACATCGGATAGAATTACCGTTTTTTTCGTATTACTTCGGTGTTTTTCTAAGAAATCTAAAGCAATACTCAAGGATTGATAATCAGAACTGTATGCATCATCAATAATCGAGCAGTTATTAATTCCTTTTTTTACCTCTAAACGAAGTTCAACAGCATATAACTTTGGAATACGTGCTTGTATTGTTTGCGTATCATAAGACATGTACAACATAGTCAAAATACACGTCATTATATTTTCAATAGCAAATTCATCGGTAAAAGGAAGTTCAACCTCAAATATTTCTACCTTATTATAGTGTAGTACTACTACGTTGTCTTTTACCTGTCCATATAAATTGGCGTCTGGATCCGTTAAACTCCAATTGATATACACAGCCTCTGGAGGTAATTCAGCTATAATCCTATTCTCTTTTTTTCCTATGAGGGTAGGTGTATGCGCAAAGAGTTGCATTTTTTCGTGAATTTTTTGCGCTTCATTCTCAAAACCCTCCTGATGTTCTCCCGTTATAGCGGTAAGTATACCTAACGTTGGACGAACAATCGGCTCTAAGTTTCTCATTTCATTAATCGTTGAAATTCCAACCTCAAAGAGGCCAATCGTATGTTGTTCGGCCATCCCAAAAACAGACAAAGGAACCCCTGTCTGTGAGTTATAGCTCTTTGGACTTTTACTAATTGAAAATTCCGCACTTAACAAATAGTTCAACCACTCTTTAACTACTGTTTTCCCTCTACTTCCTGTTATCCCAAAAACGGGAATATCGAATTTTTGTCGATGCCAAGTTGCCGCCTGCTGTAGTGCTTTTAATGTATCTTGAACAACAAAATAGAATACGCCTTCTTGTTGTACCATTTTATCAACCTGAGATACAACGAAATACTTTACCCCCAATTGAATTAATTCTTGAATATAGACATGGCCATTGTGATTGTGTCCCACCAAAGCGAAAAACAAAGTTGTTTCGTCATTCAATACCGACCTACTATCAACCGAAACCCGATTAATTTCAAAGTATTCTTCTATTTGATTCCCAACTACTTCTGCATTTAGATACGCACAGAAATTTGCAGTAACAATATTCATTAATTCGTCTTTATTTATTTAGGTACAAAGGTAAGTCAGAGTCTATCTTTTTGAATCTATAAATTACATTTTATATACGCCCAGCCTTCTTCTTGTTTTTCAATAATTGAAATCAAACCCGAGGGTACATAAGCGACACTTTCAAAAATATCAGATTTATCAATTTGACGAACGCGCATCGTATTCTCACAGGCAAAAAATTGAACGCCTTTTTGGATTGCTTGTTGTAATCCGTCGCCAACCATGGTTTTTGTTTTTCTAACCATACCAATGGCTGGTCCATGAACAACTACATGAATTTCTACGTTGTTTTTCCAATGGTTCATCACATTGGTTACATACGTCATTAAGGCATTTTGTTCGTTAATATTTTCTGTATTCATTTGAAAAACAACTCTGTGCTTTTTTTCCGTATTCATAATAGTATCGTTTTATTTTTGTGTTTGACTTGATTCATTATAAAGCTACTAAATCCTTTTTCATTAACCGATATTTTCTATTGTTTTTCTCTGTTTTATTTTTTTTATTCACTCTTTACTATTGAATGTATCAAAAGTTACTGTCCTTCCATAAAATAATACAGAACTTTGTACCAGAATAACTTAAATACTATTTCTTTTATGCATTGGATTTACGAACCTTGGCCTTGGTATATCGGTGGAATTTTTATCGCTTTCACCTTAGTTTCACTTCTACTCCTGGGAAAAACATTTGGGTTTTCTTCTAATTTAAGAACCTTATGTTCAATCTTAGGAGCAGGAAAAACGTGTGATTTTTTCTGTTTCAATTGGAAGTCCCAAACGTGGAATCTCTTATTCTTAGTAGGAACGATTCTCGGTGGATTTATTGCGTATCATTTTTTAAGTGTAGACGCCGCTGCAGTTCCAATTAGTGAAGCAACTATCGAAAAACTAACCCATTTAGGATTCCAAAGCGCTGGCAAGACGTATGCTCCTACGGAACTTTTCGGTACAGAAGCTTTTTCTTCCCAAAAAACTATCGGAATCTTGGTTGTAGCAGGATTCTTTGTTGGATTTGGATCGCGATATGCAGGTGGTTGTACTTCTGGTCATGCCATAACCGGCTTGAGTAATTTCCAACTTCCCTCCCTCCTTGCTGTACTTGGTTTCTTTATTGGTGGACTACTTATGGTACATCTTATTTTCCCATTCTTATTTTAAACCAACTAAAATGAAAAAATTAGCTTATTTATTTGTCGGTATACTTTTTGGCATTGGTATGTTCAAATCAGGAGCCTCTTCTTGGTTTAGAATTTACGAAATGTTCCAATTTGACAGTTTTCACATGTATGGAATTATGGGAACTGCACTTACACTTGCTGTAATCGCAACACTTATTATAAAACAAAAAAACATCAAAGATTTTTCAGGGAATCCTATTGTTTTTACGCCCAAAGCAAAAAGCATTCCGCGTTATTTAATTGGAGGAATATGCTTTGGATTGGGTTGGGCACTAGGCGGTGCTTGTCCTGGCCCTATGTTTACCTTATTAGGTGCTGGTTTTTATCCTATTCTATTTGTTATTATAGGCGCTTTATCAGGTACCTGGTTTTATGGCATGATTAGAAAATGGTTGCCTCATTAGAAAAATAGAGGTTGCTTTTTTCTATTTTTTATACAGTAAACCAATTGTCGTATCTTTAAATCCAACAACCTAATGATTCGTATGGGACACTTAATTAGAGAGAAATATCGCAATCTTTTTGAAGAAAAACTAATAGATGAGATCATTGAAATAGCGACTATTAAAGAGTTTGAAGAAGGGGATCGTTTAATGGAAATCGGCGCATACATCAACAAAATCCCTCTTGTATTGTCTGGTGTTATTAAGATTATTCGCGAAGATCAAAAAGAAGGAGAACTGGTACTCTACTATATAGAAGCAGGGGATACCTGTGCGATGACCTTAACTTGTTGTATGGGGGAAACAAAAAGTCAGATACGCTCCATCGCTGAAACCAATGGATCTGTGGTTTTAGTTCCCGTAAGTAAAATGGATGATTGGTTGGTTCGCTATAAAAGCTGGCGAAATTTTGTCTTAACTAGCTACAACAACCGAATGAATGAAATGCTTTCCGCTATTGATAGTTTGGCATTCCTGAATATGGAAGAACGCCTGTGTAAACTACTACAAGACAAAGCTAAAATGTACAACAGTACCTTCATCCGCAATACGCACCAAGAATTAGCCGATGAGCTGAATACATCAAGAGTTGTTATATCTAGGATTTTAAAAAACCTAGAGAACCAAGGAATCATTCGCCTAAATAGAAAACACATTGAATTACTCCAAAAACCCTAAACCTCAAACGCAACCCTTATTTATCGGTTGTAATTTAGCTATTTGAAAAGGTATTTCACTACTTCTAGTTGATCGCGACAGCGTCATTCTAAAGGTCCTTTCGCCCTTATTTGAAAGAAAAAACGGCTGCAAAATAGTACATGCACCTGTTTTCAAATCAACTACTTTACTTGGGAATTCATGTATTACATAGACCGGCTTAGTTAAGGGATTCTTCGACAATACTTCAAGAATACGTGGAGAATACTTGGAAAAAGACATGTTTTGTCGAAGGAATGTCCTCTTATTCTCCAAATATCCTCCTGCTATTGTCCTACTATTATATTAGTTGCTATCAATTATTCTCGCAAGCCCTTCGTCTATTTTAGCTAAAAAATAGGTGCAAAAAGACAACGCGTATATCCTTTATAAGGAATCAAAAGAGACGTTTTTTTGAGTTTGTAACCAAGGTTACCGTTCAATTCAAAACATCTTCTTACTTTTACTATATCAATTAAAAATAAACAACACGCATGAAGATAGAACAAATTTACACAGGATGTCTAGCGCAAGGTGCCTATTATATAGAGAGCAATGGAGAAGTTGCCATCATTGATCCATTGAGAGAAGTACAACAATACGTTGACAAAACGGTCAAAGATCAAGCGACAGTAAAATATATTTTTGAAACGCATTTTCATGCGGACTTTGTAAGTGGACACGTTACTTTAGCTGAGAAATCAGGTGCTCCAATCGTATTTGGACCTAATGCGAATCCTTCTTTTCCAGCACATATTGCGCAAGATGGAGAGGTATTTCACTTGGGAAATATTACGATTACAGCCCTTCATACACCTGGGCATACCATGGAAAGCACAACGTATTTATTAAAAGATGAAAACGGCAAAGATTACGCTATTTTTACTGGAGATACTTTGTTTTTGGGTGATGTGGGTCGTCCCGATTTAGCTCAAAAAGCAGCTAGCCTAACTCAAGAACAATTAGCGGCAACTTTATATCACAGTTTGCGCGATAAAATTATGCCATTAGCAGATGACGTAATTGTTTATCCGGCACACGGAGCAGGATCGGCTTGTGGAAAAAATTTAAGTAAAGAAACAGTAGGTACCTTAGGTGATCAAAAACAAAACAACTACGCCTTACGCGCAGATATGACGGAAGCGGAATTTGTAAAAGAAGTAACCGATGGACTTTTACCGCCCCCAGCCTATTTTCCTTTGAACGTAAAATTAAACAAAGAAGGCTATGATAATGTTGAAAATATTATTAGTAAGAATCAAGCCTTATCTCCTAGTGAATTTGAAACATTAGCCGCCGATTCAGATGCGCTAATTTTAGATGTAAGATCGGCCACTGATTTTGCACAAGGCCATATTCCAGGATCGATTTTTATTGGTCTAGATGGGCAATTTGCTCCGTGGGTAGGTGCTTTAATCACCGATATTAAACAACCTATTTTACTCCTTACACCTGAAGGACGCGAACAAGAGTGTATCATTCGCCTTGCAAGAGTTGGCTATGACAATTCTTTAGGGTATTTAGCGGGTGGATTTACCGCTTGGCAAGAGGCAGGTAAAGAATATGACACGGTACAACAAGCAACAGCTAGTGAACTAGAAACAGCGATGAACGCTGGAGATATTACTATTTTTGATGTGAGAAAGCCAGGAGAATATGATGCTTCACACATTCAGCACCAGAATCTAATTCACACTCCATTAGATTTCTTAAACAATCATTTAGCTGAATTTCCAACAACAGGAAACTTTTATATTCATTGTGCCGGTGGATACCGCTCGCTAATTGCAGCTTCTATTTTAAAAGCAAGAGGCTATCACAACATGATTGATGTAATAGGTGGATTTGGCGCTATTAAGAACACGGGAATTACCCTTGAAGACAATAGCTGTGCCTCTACTTGTTCATCTACACTAAAATAAAAACAATGACAAAATTTGAAACGTTAATTCAATCTAATCAATTTGTTTTGGTCGACTTTTTCGCCACTTGGTGCGGCCCTTGTCAAATGCAAGCTCCCGTTTTAGAAGAAGTAAAAGCGATTCTAAAAGATGAAATAACCATTCTCAAAATTGATGTAGATAAAAATCAGGCATTAACCGCGCAATACAGCACCCAATATAATATGCGAGGGGTTCCTACTTTGATGTTATTCCGTCAAGGGAAACTCTTGTGGAAGCAATCTGGCTTTACGGATAAACAAACGCTATTATCTCATTTCGAATATTATAAAAAGCAATATTAAACAACAGAAAACCTTTGTTTTAAAAAAAACACTTCAAGCACTTAGTTATACTAAGTGCTTTTTTTTTAATTTATAAATAGAAATTAGTAACAAAATAAATAAAACACGACTAATCTTTTGTGGTTAGATTTTTATTGTCCTAAAAATCAACTACTTTTAAACCAATCTATCTTAAAACACTTAAAATGAAAAGATTATTTTACACTATTGTACTAGCAAGTACAATTAGTTTTATAAATGTCGCCGTTGCTCAGCAAGCAAGTAAGGCTGATTTTGTAACACAAGTTGAGGATATCAAAGAATATAAACTCGCCAACGGACTTCAAGTTTTATTACTTCCTGATGCCTCACAGAGCAATTTAGTTGTAAACATTATTTACAAAGTAGGTTCTAAACACGAAGGATATGGCGAAAAAGGAATGGCTCACTTGTTAGAGCATATGCTTTTTAAAAGCACAAAAAACCTTGGTGATATCAAAAAAATGCTTTCTGACAAAGGGGGATCTGCCAATGGAACTACTTGGTATGACAGAACTAATTATTATGAAGTTTTTCCTTCTACCAATGAAAATCTAGCTTGGGCTTTGGAAATGGAAGCGGATCGTATGATTAACGCTACTATTCTACAAGCAGATTTAGATAAGGAATTCTCTGTTGTGCGCAATGAATTCGAAATTGGCGAAAACGACCCGTCAGGTGTATTAATGGAAAGAACAATTAATACCGCCTTTTTATGGCATAACTATGGTTTAAGCACCATAGGTTCCAAAGAAGATATCGAGCGTGTAAAATCACCTCAACTGAGACGTTTTTATGAAAAATATTACCAACCCGATAACGCAGTACTCGTTGTTGCAGGTAAATTTGATGAGCAAAAAGCCCTTGATTATATTGAACAATATTTTGCTGTTATTCCAAAGCCAACCCGTGTTTTAGATGAAATTCTAACGGTTGAACCTGCACAAGATGGTGAAAAGTACGTAGAAGTTAAACGCAATGGCGATAGTAAACACATTCAAGTTTTATATCACACCGCTTCTTATGCGGACAAAGACTTTGCAGCTTTGGAAGCTTTAGAACACATTTTAAACAACGACCCTTCAGGTTATTTACACCAAGCTTTGGTTGAAACACAAAAGGTTTCTTCACTTTGGGCATTCACTCCTACTGTAAGAGATGCTAGTTTTATGCTATTCAACTTTGATGTACCGAATGACAAAGACCAGACAAAAACCTTAGCAGACGTTAAAGCCGAACTGGCTAAAATTGGCAATATTGCTTACACACAGGCAGATTTGGATCGCGCTAAAACCAAGATATTGAAAGATATTGAATCGCTTCAAAACAATACAATTGGAACGGCTATTAACTTAACGGAAATCATTGGTTCTGGAGATTATCGCCTTGGTTTTTTATACCGCGACAATATTGAAAAATTAACTTTAGAAGATATCAAACGCGTCGCAAATAAATACTTCAAAGACAACAACCGCACCGTAGGTTTATTCATTCCTACCAAAGATGAAATTCGCGTAAAGCCAACGGAATTCTTGAATACAGATATTGATGCACTAGTAAAGGGGTACAAAGGAAAAGAAACCTCACACGATATTAGAGATTTCGCTCCTACCATTGCTAATCTAGAGCAAAATTATACGTCAGGACAATTGAGCAACGGGTTAAAATATGGTATAATTGACAAGGATTTAAAAGGTGAGAAAGTAACTATTTCAATCAATATTCCGGTTGGAAACCAAAAAGACCTTCTCAACAAACAATATATCGGTGGGTTTACAGCGAATATGTTAACTGCGGGTACGAAAACAAAATCAAAACAAGAAATCAAAGATCAATTAGATCAATTAAAATCGAGTGTTAGTGTTCGTTTCAATGGACAAACTATCCAAATAGCTGTTTCTTCTTACCGCAATACAATCGAGGAAACCATGGATATCTTGAATGATATATTGAAAAACCCAACCTTTCCAGAAAGTGAATTAACCAAATTAAAATTGGAGTACACCACTTATTTAGAAGGGAATTTAAATGATCCTCAAACGGTTGCATTTAATAAAATAGGACAACTGACTTCAAATGAAGTAAAAGGCAGTATTTTCTATGCTTCTTCAACCCAAGAGGATATTGAGGGTATTAAAACCGTTACAATTCAAGAAATCAAAGATTTTTACGGTAAATTCTTTGGAGCAAACAATGGTATAGCCACAGTTTTAGGGATTCAGGACAAAGAAAAAGTAAAAGGCTTACTAGAAAATGTTTTAGGAACTTGGAACAACAAAGTTTCTTTTGAAAGAGCTTATCCTAAATTCTATGCTACTAAACAAAGTAAGGAAATCATCCAAACACCAGATAAAGAAAATGCAGCAGCAGTGGGGAGTTTAAACTTTGAAATGAACAAATCCAATCCTGATTATGCTGCGCTAACTTTTGCTGACGAAGTAATGGGTGGTGGTTTTATGACTGCTCGTATTCCTCAGCGTTTACGTGAAAAAGAAGGTATTAGTTATGGTGCAGGAACTTCTTTAAATGTACCTTCTGATGTAAAAAACAACAATTCAACTTGGATGATTTATGCGTTTTTAAATCCAACGAAACGTGATGATGTTGAGCGTGCTATTACCGATGAATTCGCTAAATTAGTTGCCAATGGAATTACAGAAGAAGAATTAAAGGCAAACAAAACAAGTTGGAAGAGCTCAAGACAAACCAACTTGGGGAATGACAATTACCTGATGTCTTTATCTAATCTCTATTTAACGTATGATATTCCGTTTAATGACTTCGATAAATTAAATGCTGAAATCGAAAAACTTACCGTAAAACAAGTGAATGCTGCAATCAAAAAATACTTGCAACCTTCAAAATTCACAACGATTTACGTAGGTGATTTCACTAAAAAATAACAAGTACAAAAAAACCTCTTGCGCTGCAAGAGGTTTTTTTATTATACCTTATTTGCTATCTATACTTACATAGCAATTGTAAGCACCGGCCTTTTTTAAGGCCTTTTTAGCTGTTACTTATTTTATACAAACACAACTATACTTCTGCCCTAATTACGGCTAAAAAGAAGAGAATGCCCTTAAAAACACCTGGTTTAAACTCAATGAGGAGAATAAGAACTTCAAAGTATGCAAAAAACATCTTTTTTACCGTTACTTATCGAGTCATTCAGTCATCTATAACAAAAAAAGACTATCTTATCAGGATAGTCTTTTTTTCGTTATAGTATCTTTTAATCATTTAATTTTAATACAGCCATAAATGCTTCTTGAGGAATTTCAACGTTCCCTACCTGACGCATGCGTTTTTTTCCTGCTTTTTGCTTTTCAAGTAATTTACGTTTACGAGAAATATCTCCTCCATAACATTTTGCAGTAACGTCTTTTCGCAAAGCTTTTACCGTTTCACGGGCAATTACTTTTACACCAATAGCTGCCTGAATTGGAATATCAAACTGTTGACGTGGGATCAATTCTTTCAATTTCTCACACATTTTCTTTCCAATGTGATGTGCGTTGTCTGCGTGCATTAAAGCAGATAGTGCATCTACGATGTTTGCATTTAACATTACATCTACTTTTACTAAGTTCGATGTACGCATTCCGATTGGCGAATAGTCAAACGAAGCATATCCTTTTGATACCGTTTTTAAA
This sequence comes from Myroides odoratus, assembly GCF_965118575.1. Lineage (GTDB taxonomy): Bacteria > Bacteroidota > Bacteroidia > Flavobacteriales > Flavobacteriaceae > Flavobacterium > Flavobacterium odoratum_B. Next base: position 62,205 of record NZ_CBCPHW010000016.1, read on the forward strand.
CGATCGTAAAAATCGAATACAATCTCTGCCAATGGCATATCAAACATAAGTTCTACACGATCTTCTGTTAGATATGTTTGATTGGTGATAATTCCACGTTTGTCAATACACAAATTCATTACTGAACCAACGAAGTCAGCTTTTGTAATGATGGTTGCTTTGATATAAGGTTCTTCTACACGTTCTAATTTTGAAGGTTCTGGTAAGTCCGAAGGGTTGTTTACCACGATTCCTATCTCAGGATTTTTCTTCGTGTATGCTAAATACGATACGTTGGGAACCGTTGTAATAACGGTCATATTGAATTCTCTTTCTAAGCGCTCTTGAATAATTTCCATGTGTAACATACCCAAGAATCCACAGCGGAAACCAAAGCCTAAAGCGGCAGAACTCTCTGCTGCAAATACCAACGAAGCATCGTTCAATTGCAATTTCTCCATCGAGTTACGCAATTCTTCATAATCCTCCGTATCTACAGGATAAATACCCGCAAATACCATTGGTTTTACGTTTTCGAATCCATCAATCATATTCTGCGTTGGATTCTTTGCATCCGTAAGTGTATCTCCTACCTTTACTTCTTTCGCTTCTTTAATACCTGAAATTAGATATCCTACATCTCCTGTAGCTATTTCTTGCTTAGGAACCTGATTCAATTTCAATGTTCCAATTTCATCAGCAAAATATTCTTTGCCTGTAGCCATGAATTTAATTTTCTGCCCTTTAGAAATTTTCCCATTGATAACGCGGAAAATTACTTCAATTCCTCTAAAAGGGTTGTAAACAGAATCAAAAATAAGCGCTTGTAAGGGTTCCTCTGCACTTCCTTTTGGAGCAGGAACTTTTTCAATAATAGCCGCCAATATCTCTTCTACTCCTAATCCTGTTTTACCAGAAGCAGGAATGATATCTTCATACTCACAGCCTAATAAATTCACAATATCATCACTTACCTCTTCTGGATTTGCACTAGGCAAATCAATTTTATTCAAAACAGGTATAATCGTCAAATCATTTTCAAGTGCTAAATAAAGGTTTGAGATCGTTTGGGCTTGAATACTTTGAGCCGCATCAACAATCAACAACGCACCTTCACAAGCTGCAATAGATCTAGAAACTTCGTAAGAAAAATCTACGTGCCCTGGGGTATCAATTAAGTTTAATATATATTTCTCACCTTTGTAGGTATATTCCATTTGGATCGCATGAGATTTAATAGTAATCCCTCTTTCACGTTCCAAATCCATACTGTCCAAAAGTTGATTTTGTTGCTCACGTGCACTTACCGTTTGTGTAGCATCTAACAAACGATCTGCTAACGTACTCTTTCCATGGTCAATGTGAGCAATAATACAAAAGTTTCTAATGTTCTTCATCTTGGTTATATCCAGTATTATAAGATCAATAAAGTAAAAAAGTCAGAAGAAATAGGACTTCCTCTCCCCGTGATCTAAGTTGTAAGACTTTCGCTTTATTCTAATTACAAACAATAAGCCTATATTTTGCAAATATACTTTAAAGTTTGAATTTTTGGATGAGATATTTACTTTTAATCGATAGAAAGCAATCCTTTCTTCCTGTCTTCATTGAGCAAAGCAAGCGATAGGCGATAAAAAATTTGAATTTCTATCCCCTGTTTAAATAATATTCCCCTCTATCTCTTCGTTTACAATAAAGTTTTTACGTAATTTACCATATAAAATTTACGCTATCATGAAAAAGTTATTTCCTGTCCTAATCCTTGTTTTTTCCTCTTTAGCAAGTTGTAGTCAAAAGAGTGACATCGTCCAAGATTACGCCAACCTTCCTTCCTATTTAAAAGAAGTCTCAGGCATGTCGTATGATGCCAATTCCAATTCTTTTTGGGTATTACAAGACAGTGGAAATAAGAGTGAATTGTATCGCGTTGACTCTCTAGGTCAGGTTGTCCAAACCTTGAAAATTAAAAATCAAAAAAATAGAGACTGGGAAGAATTAACTGCTGATACAGAAGGGAATTTATATATTGGCGATTTTGGCAATAACAAGAATACGCGTAAAGATTTACAAATTATCAAGATTAATAAAGATCAATTAACCGCTTCCCAAACTAAAGCAGACTATGTGATTACTTTTGAATATCCTGAGCAAAAAGAATTCCCTCCTAAAGAAACGGAACTCCTCTATGATGCAGAAGCTTTTTTCTACTTTGATGATCATTTTTATATTTTCACCAAAAACAGAAGCAAAGCCTTTGATGGTACTTCTTTAGTTTACAAGATTCCCAATGAGGCGGGACATCATCAAGCGAAATACGTACAAACTTTCCGAGGATGTAATGTTTACAAACATTGTGCAATTACAGCTGCTGCTATTAGTCCAGATCAAAAAACGTTTGTTTTACTCTCTCATACAAAACTATGGGTAATTGACAACTTCAATCCCAATGCCATTTTAGACGGAAAAATTGAAGTGCACAAACTTCATCACAATACACAAAAAGAAGCTGTTACCTTTGGAGATAACAACACTTTATATATTTCGGATGAAGTCAAGAAAAATTCGGGTGGAAAAATCTACAAGGTTGATTTGAATCAATTAAAACCCAAATCCTAAACCAAATACAAATCGTCCACCATCTTTGCTATTAAAATATGAACAATGTAAAGTAGCTTGTTCGATGGCATTGACCCATAATCCAGCACCATAGGCATTATGCCACTTGGAAGAACTTTCTAGTGGGGTCCAAACGCGTCCATAATCAAATCCTGCATATACCCCATAAGACATGGGGATAAAACCCGCGGTAAATTGACCGGCATTAAAACGCAAATCCGTTGTTTGTACAAACGATGTTTTTCCGGTGAAACGCTCAGGTCTAAATCCTCTTAAATTGGTATTACCACCGATGGTTGCTCCATGGTAAAAGTCATAATTGGAATTAAATCGGGTCTGATACGTAAAATTAGTGGCCAACACTAAGCGTTCACTTCTTTCTAAATAGTGTGCAAAACTTATTTTTGCATCCAAATAAGGAAAGTTTTGCTTGGTGTCTTCTAAATTCGTTTTCCATCCCAACGTGGTATGAAAGGCAAATCCTTTCGTTGGATTGGCTTGGTTGTTATATTGTTGAAAATCATAGGTAGCCTTTAGAGTTCCATATTGTTGAAATTCAAATACTTTTTGATCTACAACATCAGGGCTACTGGTAATAAAACGATTGGCTTTGTCTTGTACTTTCATCGCTTTATATTCTGCATTTACTTCAAAAGAATTTCCATTTTTACCTTCAAACTTATATCCTGGAGCAAGGGAGTAACTTTGAATTCTCACGCGTTTATATTCGTCCCCCATTTCTTCGTCAAAATAATGAGTCTCATTGCCTATTCCGTAGTAATTAACGGCAAAATTTGGACTCGTTGCTCTTGCATTCAAGGTAAATCCCCAATTGTTTGTTGCATTTGGAAAATGCCCCAAATACTCTGCTTCAACTCCTTGCGTATTGAAAGAATAAAACCCTTTCAAGGTGTGCTTAGCAGCATAGGGATCTTGCACAAATTTTAGGCGTTTTGAAGAATACAAAAAACCTACTTTCACTCCATCTTCTGGGTTATACCCTACATTGGGTAATAACATATTCACTGTTAATGGCAATTTCTCATAATTGAAATTATTTAAATCATAGCGATTCGCAAAATAATGGGTCGTGTTATTATTGCCATCAACCACTTCGTTTTGCTTATCTGCATAATCGTAAACCACTACTTTTTTGTTTTTTTCAATTTGGAACGTATCTTTATTTTTTCCGCCAATTAAACGCACTTTTATTTTTGCTTTTTCACTTCCTTGTACAATAAAAGTATCTTCATCATTTAGCCCGTAAATCCAAATTTCTTTGGTCTCATTGGCCCAGTATGTTTTTTCAAATACAGGTTCTTGCCCTTCTTTTTTATCTCTCAATTGTGTTACCTCAACCGAGCCGTTATCCTTTCTATTCAATACAAAGGTATCTTTCTTATCTGTTCCTGATAAGACAACGTATTTACGCAGTTCACTGTAATATCTAGGTACATAATCTACTATTTTTCGCTTGCGTTCTTTCAGTACCGTTTTGATATGTTCAATATCTTCCCCTTGTATTTCTTTAGGCAACTTAGCAAAAGCTTGGTCAATACTCGCATTATCCAAAGCCTGAGCAACGGCCTCAGCTTGCGTGGTCCAATCCTCTACCGAAGTTGATTTTAACAGGTATTGATCTAGAGGAAAAGCCGTATGGTTAATCCATCTTGGATTTGCAAAATCAGTCGTATAATTTTGCATATGTCGCAATACAGGTAACTTTTTAAGTAACGACAACAAAGCGCCATCGATTTTAGCAAAGGCCTGATCGCGATCGCGAGGTATAGGACGATAGATTGTTTTATCTTCTTCTTTAAACTCAGACCATCGCCATTGATCGCCATGCCTGTCCCAATCGCCAATTAATAAATCAAAAATTCGCGCTCTTAAATACGCTTGTTCATCGACGGTATATTTTTCACTTTTTCTCAAATTGGCAATTACATCGGTTGTACTGATAATTTTGGCAGCATTTCCGAAACTATCTTCTTCTTCATGTCCTTCACTTGGACGCTCTTCAATCATATACAATTCATCGCCATACTTAGAATTAAATGCGCCGAGTACCTCTTGTCTAGGAATATAGTACAATTCTGGGTTGGTGTGATAAATGCCTGCTTTAGCGGATAAATCGCCAATAATAAATGGTGTGTACGGATGAGCGGTTGTATAGAAATCATAAATGAATCCTTCTGCCCAAGTATTGTCAAACGATTCCATCACATAATTATCTCTAAAAACAGCCGTTTGTAAAAAACGGGAGACACTTTTGCGAATGCCACGCATCACATATTGTTTTCCGTTCTTATCTTCTAAGCGCAAAGAGAGTGATTGATGTCCTCCTCCAGAAATCAAAGGTTTTAATCCTCCTTTTAGCGTATCTAAATTCACGATAGGTACCTGAATGGGTTGTCCATACGTTGAACGGTAATGTTCTCCCCATAGAAAACGATAGAATCCTCCCTTTTTTGTCCATTTTTCAGGATAGACACTTACGATAATTGAGTCTGTTTTCGGTGTTTCAAAAGTGAGTATTTCTGTTGTTTCTGGCTTAAAAATTTGTTGTTGCCCTAGGTGTTTATAGGTACCTTTATCAAAGATATAAAAATTTAAATAGGTGCTTTTATCCGCTTGAATCTCCAACGTTGCATAGCCTAACTTTCCTACGGAAAAACTACCTGGTTCAATTGCTCTAGCCGGTGACACATCTCCTAAGGCACCGCTAATTACTTGTTTTACATTCTCTTTTTCTATGTATTGCATATTGCGTTCATGCCCAGAAACGAGCACTACATTATCATACATCTGAGCCATTGTCTGGATTCTCTTATTGAATGTATTATATTTTTTACTTTGCAAATCTTGGGTATACATTCCTGAAACAGCTCTGGTATAGTTTATTACTGATCCCACTAGAGGCAACGGAATCTTAGCCTCAAAGGGGTACAAGTGATCTTGCAAAGAAAAATATCCTCCATAATTCCCTGTACTATACACAGGATGATGCATTGCTAAAACAACAATTTTATTTTGGTTCTTATTGATTTCACCTCTTAGCTCTTCAAAAAAATCTTCGCGTGTTTTGATATCACAATCCTCATTCATATTAGGTTGCTTATCCCAATTTTCAAGGTACCACTGGCTATCTACTACAATTAAAACTGTTTCATCATTAATTTTCAGTCGCTCATAGCCGCAAATTTTACGAGGCAAAAGCGCTTTTTTATCACCTAATTCTGTGGTCAAATATTTAGAAATATCTTTGATTCCTTCATACCCCTTTTTCCACTCTACGTTTCCATTTACAAAAACAGTTTGTCCAGCAAACTGTTTAGCCCAACTTAGTGCTGTATTTAGTTGAAGTTCGGACTTGCCTTTTAGCTGTTTTTTTTCTATATTATTTCCTAATAAAACTAGGGTTGAGTTCTTATCCGCTTGTTGAAAAACTTGCGTTAATTGCTCCAAATGGGCTTGTTCCTCTTGCGTTTGAGCCGCTAATAAACCTCCTGCTAAATAATAGGTATGTACAACTTTTTTGTCTTTTATACGTTCTTGTGGTACAGCATTAGAGGTTGTTGTCTTATCTTGCGGGCTTAACGTTGCACAAGAATAGGCACATATAAAAAGGAAAAAATAAGCTATATGCTGTATTTTTATTATCTTATAAAGGTTTTGACTAAATAATTTCATATTTTTAGACATCAAAAAAAGGTTGCTATGACTATTTTACAAAAAGTTGAGGAATATATCTTTCAACTATACAAAGATACATTATCACAACAATATACCTATCATAATTTCAACCATACTACACGTGTAGTGAATGGTTTAGAGGAATTATTAACAAAAATAGAGGTAAGTGATAGAGAAGCACTAAATTTAAAATATGCTGCTTGGTTTCATGATATAGGGTATACACTATCATGTGAAGAACATGAAAAACACGGCGCGCTTATTGCTGAAAAATATTTGGCAGAACAAGGAGTACCAGCTGAGGATATTGAGCGTATCAAGCAGTTAATCATGGCTACTCAATTAAATCATACGCCTACAAATCTTTTAGAATGCATAATCAAAGATGCAGATTTCGCTCATCTTTCTGATGACAATTTTATAGAAATCAGCAATTTATTAAGGACTGAAATGGCTACAACTTGCAATCTGGTTTGTACGCAAGAGGAGTGGCATAAACAAAACTTAAACTTTTTACTTTACAAGCACCGTTACTACACAGATTATGCACGCCAAAATTGGCAATCTAAAAAGCAGCAGAATATTTTCAATATTTGCGAATGCATGGATAAAAAGAAAAAGAAAAAAGAAAAATCGAACAAAAAAGAGCATTTCAGATCCATTGATACCTTGTTTAGAACCACCTTGCGCAATCACACCCAATTAAGTGCTATTGCCGATCGCAAGGCCAATATCTTACTTTCTGTGAATGCGATTATCATTTCCATCTGCTTATCCACTTTAATACCTAAATTGGACAGTCCTTCTAATGCGCATCTAATTGGTCCAACTTTTATCTTAGTTTTCTTTAGTGTAGCCACTATTATTTTTGCTATTATGTCTACAAGACCTAAAGTAACTACAGGAACTTATTCGCAAGAAGAGGTAGAAAATCACACGGTTAACTTGCTTTTCTTTGGTTCTTTTCACAAAATGCCTTTGGATGAGTATTATAAAACACTAAGGGATTTAATACGCAAAGAAGAAAATATCTATGAAGCTCTAACCACCGATTTATACTATCTAGGAAAAGTTTTAAATAGAAAATATATGTTGCTGCGCATTACGTATACTATTTTCACCATTGGTATATTGGCATCGGTTATTTCTTTTGTTTTAGCGTTTAGAGGTATTGGTTTCTAAGAAAATTTACCATTAATTGTTGGTAGTCAAGTGCTTCTAAATTGTGATTGAGATTTACGAGTACACGAAGGCCAATTAGGCCAACAACACCTTGTAAATCTTCTACTTCAAAGGCTTGAATCGTTGCTTGCAATACCCCTAATTTTTGCAAATATTTGATGTAGCCCATATATTCATCTCTGTCTGCATTTGAAACAAAAACAATAGCAATACTCTTAGGCTGTACAATGCGCTCTTCTGAATTTTTAATAACGGCTTTATCAAGTCGTTTTTTAATAATCTCATAACGTGTATTATACGATCCATCAATATCAAATCTCTTTTCATCCATTCTGAATTGAATACTCAACGAACTATCATACACCAGAATTAACGATGTAGCGTCCATTGGAATTTTATCTTGGATATTATTGCGATAATGGATGCACATCTGCTCTGCAATTACTTGTAACTGCCACAACCGAAGATTCTGTAAATACGTAATGTCAAACGCGCGATTGGGATTAATTGAATCGCCAATATAGATATTGTGTTCTACACCATCGGTTTTAAATCGTTCGTAATAGTGAGGATAAACAGCTTGCACTTCTTTTTGTCTTTGATCTAAAACATCGGAAAAAGACTTGTTAATTCGTCCAATTTGTTTGTCAAATACCTTGCGATAGCGATAATACACATCCAATTCATAGTCAATATACCCAAAATATGCATTGAGAAGCACTGTATTAAACAAGTAGCTTTCTTTTTGCAATAGCGGATGTATTTCTTGTTTGATATAACTTTGTATGCGTTGTTCTAAACCAGAGTAAAAATGATTGAGCACCTGCTTGTGATAGGCTTGCAACTTCAACCGGTGCTTCTCTAACAAAATATTTTTTACGTCCTTTGCATAATCATCTAAAATACTAGATAACTGTTCGAGTTGAACAAGTAAATCTTTTTGAATCGCATCATTTCTCAATTGACTAGATCCTTTGATATCAATTTCTCCATACAGTGGAAAGACATCCGAAAAAACAATAGGGGTTAGAATATAATTCTTCTCCGTCACACTGTCAATGTAGTTTTTTTGTGCCTCTTCTAAAAACTTCCAATACACACTTGGATGAATGGTCGTATACTCTCGTTGTATAATGGCTTCAATGTGATTGAGTGCATCGGATTTTACACGTTCCATCGTTTCGGAAATAATAGGCATCAGCTCATTGAGCTTTTGAGCATTCACACTGTGTAAATCTCGGGGATTACTCGATACAATTTCCAAAATCCCTTCAATACCCGTCGATGTTACAATAGGGCTAAACAAACAGCTTCGCACGCCTTTTCGCTCCAAATTCAGACACATATCCCGATGCTCCTCGCTTTGTGCTTCCTTGATTACATCTGAGATACTGAAATATTGCTTTTGAACCATTAATCGACGATAGGCTTGAGGTGAAATCACAATTTGACTTTCCTCTTCATTGAGTAAATAACTGTTGACAATCATGACGTTTTTTAGCTCAGTCTGTGTCGCTCTATCGCCTTGTAGAACCGTCAATCCAATTTTTAAATCCGGCAATTTAAATATCGAACTAAACAATTGATTGATAAAATCGCCCAACGGTTTGCGCTGTAATTCTGATTTTAGAAAATTCTCTTTCAGCAAGGATAAAGCATTCTCAAAGGTAACATCAACTAAACTCAACAATCCAAATCCTTTAAGTCCCCAACTCTTTTGTGGAAAATAACGTTGCCACAATTCAAAATCATCATAGTTATCTTCTAATAATTCAATATCTTTTTGGGTCAACATCACTGCATTTTCTCGCGGAATTAAATCTACAAAATCTGCATTGTACAAAACGCGATAGTAGCGTATGATGCCTCTTTTGTCAGGGAGATCAATAAACAAAGGTTGGGTCAAATCAAAATTTGCCTTGAAATAATGGTTCATAATAATGCAACAGCAGGCGATATAATATTCATTTTGATGAAAATTTCTGATTTCTCCATTGAACTTGCCCCCTGCCTCAACGATAATTTGTTTGAAGCGTTTGGTATGATTAAACATTATATTTTGAAAGGGCATGGAAACTGCCTTAATCTCATTGTCTGATAAAGCCTCTGGAAAAATAACATCTAAAAGTTCTTTCACTAAATTCACATCCGTATCTCCCAGTGGATTGTCTATCATTGCTGAATCAATCACTAACTCTTGATCCGCTCTTGCTAACAAATCTTTATAATAGGCCTTCTTATAGGGATTTGCATTTTCTTCGGCAATAAAACGCTTCAATTCTTCCTTTAAGGTATCAAAGGAGAATTCTATTTGAAAGGGAGTTAAGTCAAAAGCTTTTAATTTCATATCGCATTACTTCAATAAAAGCTTAAAGATATAAAAACCTAAAGTTTAAATCCGTTTTCCACTCCACTATCTTAATTGAAAAGATATAAAAAACGAAAAAATAAAATATCGTACTTTTGCAGGAAATATCGAAAACGATTATGATTAAAATTGGCAATATAGAACTACCTGACCATCCGCTTCTTCTGGCGCCGATGGAAGATGTAAGTGACCCTCCATTTCGCCGTTTGTGTAAAAAACACGGGGCGGACTTAATGTATTCGGAGTTTATTTCTTCAGAAGGATTAATTCGCGATGCAATCAAAAGCAAGATGAAATTAGATATTTTTGATTATGAACGTCCCGTTGGTATTCAAATTTTTGGGGGTGACGAAGAGGCCATGGCAATGTCTGCGCGAATTGTAGAAACCGTTCGTCCAGATTTAGTGGATATTAACTTTGGATGTCCCGTTAAAAAAGTGGTTTCTAAAGGTGCAGGAGCAGGTGTATTAAAAGATATTGATTTGATGATTCGCTTAACCAAAGCCGTAATCAGCAGTACGTCATTGCCTGTAACTGTAAAAACACGCTTGGGATGGGATGAAGAATCCATCAATATTGATGAAGTTGCGGAGCGCTTACAAGACATAGGCGTACAAGCCTTAACGGTTCATGCAAGAACGCGTGCACAGATGTATAAAGGCCATTCGGACTGGACGCATATTGAGCGTATTAAAAATAATCCACGCATTAAAATTCCCATTTTTGGCAATGGCGATATTGACAGTCCACAAAAAGCATTGGAATACAAAGAAAAATTTGGCTTAGATGGCATGATGATTGGTCGAGCCGCTATTGGATATCCATGGATTTTCGACGAAATAAAGCATTATTTTCAAACAGGTGAACTCTTACCCCCTCCAACGATTGAAGATCGCTTAGAGGCCGCCAAAAACCATTTAATCTGGTCTATGGAATGGAAGGGAGAACGATTAGGTATAGTGGAAATGCGCCGTCATTACACCAATTACTTCAAGGGGATTCACGGCTTTAAACCGCATCGTTTAAAACTAGTAACTACCGATGATGTAACTGAATTATTGCATTTGTTTGATCAAATTGCAGAAGAGTATAAAGATTACGTGATAGTATAAAAAAAAGACCTCTATTTGAGGTCTTTTTTTATATTTCATTAGCATATCCTTCAAAAAAAGAGATAATCAATCCCTTGTTTTTTTTAATTTAATACGAAACTGCAAAATATAGCTGCTTCATTTGTGTATCTAGGTAAATGGATAAATTTTCATCTTGTGATTCAAAGTAAATCAAATTAATATTTTGCTCGGGATACAACGGGTCATAATCTGGCTTTATAAAAAAAGATTGAGCCGAATTATAAATCTTCTCATATGTTATTTGAACAAATAATTCATAATTTTCTTTACTTACTGAATATACTTCAGCAAGTAAAGAGGGTTCCTTATTTATCAACAAGTTTTATTCCATACTTCCATTTTTTAGTTATCCAAAATGGAACAACCTATACTATTTTGTTTTATCTGAAACAATATGTAAATCGCGTTGAGGAAATGGAATTTCAATATTTGCTTCATCTAAAGCTACTTTGACGATTTGTTGAATTTCGTATACCGTATTCCAATAATCTGCTTTTCCAATCCAAGAACGCACGCTTAAATCCACCGAATTATCTCCTAAATTACTAACAAAAACAAGAGGTGCTGGTGTTTGAAGTACTGCTTTATGTTTGGCTAAAGTGGCTAAAATAATCGTTTGTGCTTCTTTGATATTTTCACTGTATCCAATACCCACCACAAAATCATATCGTCTAGAGGTAATTTCCGAATAATTGGTAATTACGGAATTGGCCAAAGGGCCATTTGGACTAAAAATCTTCAATCCTGTAGATCCAATCAAAGTTGTATATAGCAAATCAATATTTTCTACCGTTCCTTCCGTGCCACTTGGATTTGAAATATAATCTCCAACTTTAAAAGGTTTAAATAACAAAATCAAAACTCCCCCAGCAAAATTTGATAAACTTCCTTGTAAAGCTAAACCAACAGCTAACCCTGCCGAGGCAAAAATTGTCGCTATGCCTGCTACTTGAAACCCCATCGTTGCCGCTACAATAACGAACAATATAATATATAAGATTACCTTAACTACACTTAGTAAAAAGCCTCTTAAAGACAATTCTACCTTTTTTCGTTCAAGGCGCTTGCGAATAAGATTTAAAATTAATTTAATCAAATACGTTCCAAGTCCCAATATGATTAATCCTACGGCAATTTTAGGTAAGGATGTCAATATTGCTTCCACCATTCTTTCAAGTCCCAGTAACACTTTTTCCATAGCTATTTACTTAAATTTTTAATTTCTTTTTCATGTCTTTAGACAAGGCATCTTTATGTACCATAAAGTCTGTTGTTTTGTATTTTACGTATTCTTTCGACATATACATATAGCCTTTGTGGTCATTGGAAATACCCCAAGAATTTTTCACAATATAATATTCACGTCCATTTTGATCTTTTGCAATTCCAACAATGTGCATTCCATGATCATCCGTTGTTGAATAAGTATCAAATGCCTCTTGACGCATTTCTGCGGTTACTTTACGTTCTGCTTGTGGTCCATTGAAAATTTCCTTGCGCTCTTCTTCATTCATCTCGTCCCACTCCTTTTCAGGAACATATGCTACTCCATTTTTCCAACTGAATGATTTTTCACTAACATCACCTCCCCAAGCAACTGTAAACCCATTGTTTACTGCTTGGTCAATAATAGCTGTTAACTCCTCAACTTTTACATTATATACTTGATCAAAAGCCCAGTTATCAGGTACTAATAACACGAATTTATCATAGTATGGATAATTCATATCTGAACCAATTTCAATGTAGTCATCCACATTAATTCCAACCACTTCTTTGGCAAAGGTTTGAGGTGTATACTCTTTACCTTCCCATTTGAATTTTTCAGGAACTTCACCCAAATACGCATCGATTACAGCAGTATAAGCTTTCTCCCAGTTTGGCGTTAATTTTCCATTCGGATTAGAAACGACTGCTTTTAAAATTCCTTCTTGAATAGCCGCCATTTCAGCGAATTGATTCTTTTTTGTACCATAGTTTAATCCGGTATACACCTCTTGAGGTACAGCACCGTATTTGCGATACATATTCATTACATCATGAAAAGCTCCACCATCTCCCAAGGTTACTGCCCCTTGCATGCGTACATACATTTTTCCTTTTTCAACATATGCATTACGCGCAGAAAAAATTTGAGAAATTTCTACAGGACGTTTACCCATACGCATCATTTCTGACTCAATGAAAGAGTTAGCTGAATAACTCCAACAAGTACCCGATGATCCTTGATTTTTAATGGATGTATTCTCAATATCCACTACTGGCTTAAACTGATAAAGCTCCTTGCTCTTATCACTTGCATTTAATTTTAACGCATTAACAAGATTATCTTGTGCAAATGTAATTGACGCCGTACTAACAGATAAAACTGCCGTCAATACCCATGATTGAATCGTTCTTTTATTCATTTTACTTGTTGTTATAGTTGTAAATATAAAAAAACATTCGCTAATGACCGTGAATAGATAAAGAAAACGTTTTTCATGAGGGTTATTTTTAATCTAGCCTATGCACCCATTCTCATCGCTCCTTTTCATTTTCCAAAAAAAAAGCAATCCGAAAAGGATTGCTTTTTTTTTATAATGTTTCTTTTAACCAACGGAAAAATTCACCTTGCCACACTTGTGCATTTTGAGGTTGAACTACCCAGTGATTTTCTTCAGGTAAGTATAAAAATCTACTTTTAATCCCTCTAATCTGAGCCGCTTGGAAAGCTTCTTGTCCTTGTCCAATCGGCACACGGTAATCTTTACCCCCTTGGATAATTAAGATCGGTGTGTTCCATTTATCCACGTTGTTAATTGGGTTAAAGTTTTTAATCGCATTTTGGGCGTCTTTATTGTCTTTTTCCCAATATGCTCCGCCTGTATCAAAAGTAGGAAAAAATACTTCTTCTGTCGTTCCATACATACTAACTAAATCAAATACACCACAGTGAGATATAAACGTTTTAAAGCGGTTTTCGTGAATCCCTGCTAGGTAGAATACAGAATACCCTCCATAACTTGCTCCAATAGCTCCTAAACGATCTTTGTCGACATATTTTTCTTTGGCAACATCATCAATAGCGGCTAAATAATCTTGCATTGGTTTTCCACCCCAATCTTTGCTGATTGCTTCATTCCACTCTACGCCGTGTCCTGGCATTCCTCTTCGGTTTGGCGCAACGATAATGTATCCTTCAGCGGCCATTAATTGGAAATTCCAACGGAAAGAATAAAATTGTGATAAAGCAGATTGTGGGCCTCCTTGTGCATACAACAAAGTTGGATATTTTTTATTTGGATCAAAGTTAGGTGGATAAACAACCCAAGTAACCATATCTTTTCCATCTACTGTTTTTACAATGCGCTTCTCACTTTTGCTCAATGCTATTTTTGAATACGCTTCATCGTTTACTTTCGTCAATTGATTCCACGTTTTTTTCTTTAAGTCATACGAAAAAATTTCTGTTGCATGATTAAAATCGGTACGTGTAAGGACAACTTTATCTCCATCCAAACCAACGATGCCCGTTACATCAAAATCCCCATCGGTTAGTTGTCTAACCCTTGGAGCGATGCGTTTTAATCCAGGGAAATTCACTTCAAATAATTGAACCGTTCCACCAACTGCAGCAACGAAATATACTTTGCTACCATCTTTACTCCATTGGTAACTGTCTACTGTACCATCCCAATTAGCGGTTAAGTTCTGTTCAACCTCTCCAAAGCGAACGATGATATCATTTTTATCCGCTTCATAGCCATCGCGTTTCATTTGTAACCAAGTCAAATGACCTTGCGGTGAATAAGTTGGATGTGTATCATAACCTACATTCGATTCCGTTAAATTTTTAGTTTGCTTGGTTTCTAAATGATACGAATACAAATCTGTATTTGTACTCAATGCATACTCGGTTCCAAATTTCTTTTTGGAAACATAAACAATTGATTTTCCATCTGGAGCCCATACATAATCCTCCGCGCCGCCAAATGGTTTTTGTGGAGCATCATAAGGTTCATCCTGCATGATGTCAATTTTGTTCTCTTTATCGTCTATTGAAGCATAAAATACGTGGTTATGTGTTCCATCGTTCCACGTATCCCAATGTCTGTAATCCAATCCATCAAACACATACGTATTCGACTTTTCCATGGTTGGGTATAAATCTTTACCTAAAACTTTATTGATTTTAACGGCTTCATCAAATAAAATATGTTTTCCGTCAGGCGAAATAGCAGCATCGCTAACTAAATCTTTAGCATTTTCAATTGCAACAGGTTTACCTCCAGCTAATGGGATTTGATACGTTTTAGATTCAAAACTATTTTCTTCCATCTTGGCATGAGTCACTTTATAAATAAGATTTTTCCCATCCTTGGTAATTCCAATTGGGCTTACTCGCCCTAATTTCCACAAGAGTTCTTTTGTCATTACCTCTTGAGAAAAGGCATTAAAACACACTAAACTCAAGGCAAACAAAACTATTTTTTTCATATTCAGTAGGTTTATTGAGGGGTAAATTTAATCTTTTCTTTCGAGAAAACAGAAGCATTCGTTCTAGATGCTGTTAAATCCAGTCAGAAAGGCCCTTTGAAAAAGAAGTAAAATCTCTTTTCTATTTTAACCTTTACCTTCAATATCCATCTAAAATATAATAAATCCAACAATAAATAAATATTAATACAGAAAGGAATCCGTTTTGAAGTGTTATTTTTATCTAAAACATGGAAATATTATAAAAATAATAACTATTTTCACGAACAAATTTTTTCACCTATGAAAAACAATAAACTTTTTATTGCTATCATCATCGCCTTAGTCTTGGGTGTTGTTTTTGGAAGCATTATTCATTACTCACTGCCTGATTATATTGCTGGTTTTTCAGAAAACATCAAATTACTAGGAACTATCTTTATTCGCTTGGTTCAAATGATTATAGCACCTTTGGTATTCTGTACACTTGTGGTGGGAATTGCCAAAATGGGCGATATGAAAATGGTAGGTCGAGTGGGAGGTAAAGCAATGGGATGGTTTATTACCGCTTCTTTAGTATCACTTAGTATTGGTTTAATTCTTGTCAACTGGTTTAAACCGGGTGCTAATGCTAATTTCAACTTAGAGAATACCTCTTCGGCTAGTGATTTACTAACGAGAACCAATGCGTTGAGTCTTCAATCTTTTATTGAGCATTTAATTCCAAAAAGTGTCTTTGATGCTTTTGCTCATAATGAAATCCTTCAAATTGTCGTTTTTGCGGTCTTTTTTGGTATAGGATTAGCGAGTTTGGGTAAGAAAGGAAAAGTGGTTATCAAATTATTTGATCGCATTGCAGAAGTTGTCTTAAAGATGGTTACTTATATTATGTGGACTGCTCCCTTAGGCGTTTTAGGAGCTATTGCAAGTGCTGTTGCTTTATATGGCTTGGGTATTTTCTTAACTTACGCCAAATATTTACTAGCCTTTGTTTCCGGTTTAGTAGTCTTATGGACTGTTTTAATACTCGTTGGCTACCTAATCTTAGGAAAAGAAGTATGGCGTCTTTTAAAAGCGATTAAAGAGCCTTTACTAATTGCTTTCTCTACAACAAGTAGCGAAGCTGTTTTTCCTAAACTAGTAGAACAATTAACTAAATTTGGTTGCTCGCCTAAAATTGTATCCTTTACTTTGCCTTTAGGTTATTCCTTTAACTTGGATGGCAGTATGATGTATTTGACTTTTGCGAGTATATTTATTGCACAAATCTACGATGTACCGATGACATTAGGCGATCAAATTCTAATGCTACTCGTATTGATGATCACTAGTAAAGGAGTTGCCGGTGTACCGCGTGCCTCTTTGATTGTAATTGTAGCTACTTGTGCGATGTTTAACATCCCACCTGAAGGAATTGCCTTTATCCTACCTATTGATCACTTCTGTGATATGGGAAGAAGTATGACAAATGTATTGGGGAATGCCCTATCAACAGCTTCTATTGACAAATTTGAAAACAACACGAACGATTCTCCACTCACAGAGAATTAATATGCTATAAGACAGAATAAAAACAAACTATGGACGAATTTCACTTCTCACAATTAATCAATCCTGAGTTCTATATCAATTTAGAGATTGCCGGACACTCTATTGGAATATATGTTGTACTATTTATTGTATTTGCCGAAACCGGTTTATTTGCAGGTTTCTTCTTACCAGGAGATAGTTTACTGTTTCTAGCGGGTATTTATAGCACCTCTTTAATGCAAGAAATCTTCCCAATCGAAAGCGATTTTTTAAATGTTGCCTTGTTATCCACCTTAGTAGCCTTAGCTGGAATTCTCGGAAACACCTTTGGTTATTGGTTCGGTGCCAAGAGCGGCAATTACCTCTACAATGTAAAAGACAACTTTGTTTACAAGAAAAAATACTTATATGAATCTAAAGTGTTCTTTGAAAGACATGGAGGAAGAGCAATTATCTTCGCAAGATTTCTACCTGTTGTAAGAACTTTTGCTCCAATTGTTGCAGGAATCGTTCGCATGGATATCAAACGCTTTATGATTTATAACGTAATTAGTTCCTTCTTATGGGCAACCACTTTAATATTTGCAGGTCATTATCTACAAGTTTGGTTATTAGATAGCTACGGAATCAATTTGAAAGACTATATTGAATATATTGTGTTATTCTTAGTTTTAGCAACGACTTTACCTATTATTATAAAGTTGGCAAAAAGAAAGAAAACAGAAACGATTACAGAAGAATAAAAACAAAAAAGCGACGTTGAAAACAACGTCGCTTTTTTTATCCTTAGAGGTATCTTTTCACCTCTATACTTCACTCATTTACTCTGCAGGAGCTAGTTCAATAATTAAACCTTCCAACTCTGGAGAAATACCTATTTGACAACCTAAACGACTAGTGTCTTTGACATTTAAGGCCTCCCAAAGCATTGCTTCCTCCTCGGGATTCATTTCTGGCAAATCAACTTCCTCTGCATTGCGTACGTAACACTGACAAGACGCACACATGGCCATTCCACCACAAATACCGATAGTTCCTTCGGGTGCTAATTCATAGGCACGAACCACTTCCATGATATTCATACTCATATCTGTTGGCGCATCGACAATGTGTTCTACCCCTTCTCTATCAATAATTGTAATTTTAATATCTGACATGACTATTCAATTGATTTAACAACAGCTTTTTCTGCTTCTTTTCGCGTACCATCAAATCCATTAATACCCGAAACAGTGGTGTATTTCAACACGTATTTCTTTCCAGGATTTATCAAATTGTACACACTTTGGCACATTAAAGTTGCTTCGTGAAAACCACATAAAATCAACTTTAATTTCCCTGGATATGTATTAACGTCACCAATTGCATAAATACCAGGGATACTGGTTTGATAATCTAATGCATTATTTACTTTAATTGCATTTTTTTCAATTTCTAATCCCCAATCTGCAATCGGTCCCAATTTAGGTGTCAACCCAAATAAAGGAATAAAATAATCACAAGGAACTTCTTGGTTTACACCCTCACAGTCCACAACAACAGCCTCCAGTTTTGTTGTTCCTTTTAATCCAACAATTTCAGCTGGTGTAATTAATTTAATTTTTCCTTTATCTTTTAATGCTTGTACTTTCTCTACAGAATCTAAAGCTCCTCTGAATTCATTACGTCTATGTATTAAATACACTTCTGCCGCAAGATCAGCTAGATAAATACTCCAGTCAAGTGCAGAGTCACCTCCACCAGCAATAACTATTTTTTTACCTGCAAACACCTCTGGGTCTTTCACGAAATACTCCACGCCTTTATCTTCATAAAAAGCCAAGTTTTCTAACTCTGGCTTACGTGGCTCAAAAGAACCTAAACCTCCAGCAATTGCCACAGCTTTACCGTGGTGTTTTGTACCTTTATTGGTGGTAACGATAAACGTACCGTCTTCTTGTTTTTCAATTGTTTCAGCAACTTCATTTAGGGTAAACCCCGGTTGGAATTGCTTAATTTGTTCCATTAAATTATCAACTAATTCTGCCGCTCCAACCGAAGGATATCCCGGGATATCAAAAATAGGCTTCTTCGGATAAAGCTCTGTTAATTGTCCTCCAGGTTGAGGCAATCCATCAATTAAATGACATTTCAATTTTAACAAGCCTGCTTCAAAAACAGCAAACAGACCTGTTGGTCCAGCTCCAATAATAATTATATCGGTTTCAATCATGGTGTAGTTCTTTAATACAAAGGTACCCTTTGTAATGTTTATTAAAAATGATAAAAGTCAACCAGTCACCAAGAGAACTCTCTCTTTAGCAAAGGGTTGACCATGTTATTTTTATCCAACATTAACTACCGTCTCGATTTGTGGTGCATATTTTTTAATTGTAGTTTCAACCCCTGCACTCAACGTCATTTGATTCACACTGCAAGCTGTACAGGCACCTTCTAAGCGAACTTTCACGTGCTTGTTATCAACTATCTCAACTAATGTAATATCTCCTCCATCGGTTTGTAAAAACGGGCGAATCTCGTCTAACGCCTTCATAACGTTTTCTCTGATAGTTTCTGATGCCATATATTTAGTATATAAAATGGTTTTATTTTTTTCCTACTGCTGAACATCCAGCCATAGTGGTAATTTTAATTGCCTCTGTAGGAGGTAATGAGTCATTGCGTAAGACAACCTGCTCTACGACATTTCTAGTAATTTCTTCAAATACTTTAGCAACAATTGTATCTTTTTGTAAAGCCGCTGGACGACCAAAATCGCCAGATTCGCGAATACTTTGAACAAGAGGTACTTCTCCTAAGAAAGGTACAGCTAAGTCTTCTGCAAGATTTTTAGCTCCGTTTTCTCCAAAAATATAATATTTGTTGTTTGGTAATTCTTCTGGTGTGAAATACGCCATATTTTCAACAATCCCTAGGACGGGCACATTGATACTTTCTGAAGCGAACATCGAAACTCCTTTTTTAGCATCAGCTAAAGCTACTGCTTGAGGGGTAGATACCACTACAGCACCTGTTACGGGTAGTGATTGCATGATAGACAAGTGAATATCTCCAGTACCTGGA
This sequence comes from Myroides odoratus, assembly GCF_965118575.1. Taxonomy (GTDB): domain Bacteria; phylum Bacteroidota; class Bacteroidia; order Flavobacteriales; family Flavobacteriaceae; genus Flavobacterium; species Flavobacterium odoratum_B. The sequence goes on from NZ_CBCPHW010000016.1 coordinate 82,230, forward strand.
GGCAAATCCAATAACAAGAAGTCCAATTCACCCCAATCAGCATCAAAAATCATTTGATTTAAGGCTTTGGCAGCCATAGGACCTCGCCAAATAATAGCTTGATCTGCTTTTGTAAAGAAACCAATAGATAAAATCTCAACGCCATACGAAGTAATCGGTTTCATTTTAGAACGCCCTTCTACCTCAACGGAAATAGGCTTTGCATTTTCTACATCAAACATAATAGGCATCGAAGGACCATAGATATCTGCATCTAAAACGCCAACACTAAAGCCCATATTCGCTAAACTTGCAGCAATATTTGCTGTAACTGTAGATTTCCCTACACCGCCTTTACCAGAAGAAATCGCAACGATATTTTTAATACCTGGAATAGCTTTTCCTTTTATCTCTGGTTTTTCAGGTGCTTCAACTTTGATGTTAACTTTTACCTTTGCTTTTTCATATACCAGTTCGTGAATCACTTTCATCACATCTACTTCGGCTCTTTTCTTAATATGCAAAGCGGGTGTTGCCAAAACTAAGTCAACAACAACCTCATCTCCAAAAGTCATTACGTTGTTAACTGCCCCACTTTCAACCATATTTTTCCCTTCTCCAGCAATAGAAATAGTCTCTAATGCTTTCAGAATATCTTTTCTATCTAATTTCATTATATGCGATTAGTTTTCAATATTTTAATATAAATCTTGACTTACGCAAATATAGCAGTTATATTTGAAATTTGGATGTTAATATATTCTAAATACAAATGACTAACGCCCTTGGTATTATAGGTGGTTCGTGTAGTTTAGGGTCCTTTTTTTAACTAAAAAAATGCTTTTTATTTCATTCCGAATCAACGCGAATTCGGCATTTAATACCTGATTTTTTGCCGTATTAAATGAAAAACATCTGCCTTTCCATTCTCGTATTTAACTAGTGTTGTTTGAAAGGATTATTGAGCCAAAAGAATACTCGATTTCAAGTCTAGGATTAAATTGATAAACCGTATTAAATCCAACAAATTCCCTTTCAAACACGAACGCAAAAAAATTCGTTTGCTGTGCTTCTATTTGATATAAAATGCCTTTCCCACTTCAATTTTGACACGCCTCCGCTCATAGAATGAAAAAAATATAAGGCTCAATAATAGCAAGCACTTGTTCTAATCAAGTGGCCATTGGAGTGTGGGAAACTAATTTTTAAACTAAGACTCGAAAATTCTCTCTACATCGTATATCCCTTTTTTTATGGGTTCCACTGGTCAAAATTATGTAGTTTTTAAAATACCATAGATCTAATTTAAACCAGTAGAAACCATATGTTATAGTTATTTCACTATTTCAATCTTTCCTCCAGATGATTTTTTTACATCAACTAAAGAAGCAGATCCATAGATAGAAATTTTTCCGGATGAACTTGCTTTTCCGATTACTTCTTTAGTCACCGTCAAGCGCATAGATGCCGATGAACTTGCTTTAGCATTAAGGGTATGGATAGTCCAATCTTTCCCCTCAATTTGAGCGGAACTCGAAACTGTAGCACTCACGTCTTTAGCTGTTCCTTCCATCTCAATCTTAGAGGAACTACTTGCGGTTACCTCTACTTTATTTCCTTTTAAATCTAAATCAATTTTAGCAGAGGAGCTTGCTTCAATAGAAGCTGAATTTGCTACTTCAAATTTGCCTTCTATCTTGGAAGAGGAGCTCGCTGTAAGAGTCAAATTATCGGACTGAATCCAATCTGCCTCAAATTTTCCTGAACTACTTGCTGTTGCTTTAAAATCTTTAGCTACCACTTTATTCTTCACATTGAATTTGGCGGATGAAGACACATAAGCTCCTGTCAAAGTTGGGTTACTTACTTTCACTTGAACTCCATTAATTGAAGTATTAAACACCCCTTTCGGTTTGTCGATATACACTTGTAAAACACCATTTTTCACCTCTGTTTTTACATATTGTAAATCACCTTCATTTTGTACTTGCACCTCAACTGACTTAGCTCCACCAAAGGTAAAATCCAATTGGACACTCTGTGAAACTTGTACTGCTGAAAAATCCTGTACTTGTCTTGTCTCTTGCTTTTGTGCAAATACGGCGCTTCCCATCAATAGGAATACCAAAGCTAATTTTTTCATATTCTATAATTTTTTAAATTTATTCGTATTTAATGCGTTTAATAAGATCCATTTTTGTTGCGATTCGAACTTTGGCCCAGACCATACAAACAACCAAAAGGACCAAAATAAAAAAAGAAACGATAAACGGGTAAAGCTCTATTTCTTGTCTGTAGTTAAATTTATTCAACCAAGCATTCATTACCCAACAAATGGGGTAGACAGCGAATAAACAAGCCAAAATCACAACAATAAAGAAAGGTTTACCAAAGTAAAAGAAAAGTTCACGCGTACTAGCACCAACAATTTTTCGAATGACTATTTCCTTTTGCTTCTGTTCCAAATAAAGGGATAAACTAGCATATAAGCCAAATAAGGCCATAAAAACAACAGCCATATCCCAGGCCTTAAACATGCGTTTTTGCGATTTTATATGTTGATAATTTTCTTCAAATTGTTTAACCATGGTTTGCTGTTCAAAAGGATATTCATAATCTACATTCACCATCCAGAAAGCATGCAAGCGCTCTAAGGTTTCGAGTGTATTAAAATTCGTATCCAATTCTATCGATACATACTTAATTTTATACGGTAGAAATCCAATATCCTTCCATCGAAACAATACAATAGGTTGTATCGCTTCTTCAAAACCATTGCTAAAATAATTTTTAATCACTCCTTCAATCAAATAAGTACTTCGATCATATGAAATTACGTTGCCCAAAGCTTCTTTAGGAGTTACTCCCATTTTTAAGGCAAACTGTTCATTAATCCAAACTTTTGGCAGGCTATCCACTTCAATAGGTTGATAAGCTACCTTTTCAAATTCGACTAAATCAATATACTGCTCATCGATGCCTTCCATAACAAAATCTGGAATTTGTTGCATGCCATAATAAGCAGTGTATTTAGTTTTAATTGACTTGTCTTCATAAGCAATCGTAGATAGGGCAACCTCTTTGATGCCTTCTATTTTTTTAATTTCTTGAATTAGCTTGTCATTTCGGTATAACTTACGGCGAATTTGTTGGGTAAATAATTTCACTTGAACGACTTGTTCTCCTTCAAATCCACGGGATTTATCTTCCATATACTGTACTTGTCTTGCAATAATCCATCCACCTACTAAAAAGAAAAAAGCAATCGCTACTTGCAGACATAAGCTGACTTCTCTTAACTGAGGTCCTTTTTTTTGCTTGATATATACCTTCCCTTTATACATCTGCTGGACAAGTCGAGAAGCATATAGTGAAAGAATACCTCCAGCAAAAAGTACGATGAGACCAATCATTACGCAAATTCCACCCCAGAGTACGCGATGATTAACATCGATAGTTTGATGTAAGAATGCATTGTATATGGGTAAGCTAAATTCAACCAGAACTAACGCAATTCCCAAAGCCATTAAAACATTCAATAATGTTTCAAAACCAATTTGAAGCATTAACTGTCCTTTGGAGCTACCGAGAATAGACCGAACTTGAAATTCTTTCAATCGCGCAAGGATTCCCGCCTGATTTAGATTGATATAATTTAATACAGCAAGTAAAAAAATCAAAAGAGAACACCCCACTAATAAATTCAATGTTTCTACTTTGGTTCTTCCCTCCAATAAAGCTGTCTGTTTAGAAATGAAACGCCCTTCTTTGAATGGAGAAAGCAAAACATTGTATTTTGCCCTCTTCTCATGGGATCCAAACTCTTGTTCTTGATTGTTTTCAACAAGTGATACAAGATTTGATTCAATTTCACCAAGTTTGCTTTCATCTTTTACTTTAACAAGTAATCCACCGCCGTTTTCTTGCCATAAAGAAGCGTTTACCTCCTCATTCCATTCCATGTTCATCAAAACGATATCAGGCATGATAGTCGCTTTTTGATCCAACTTATACACTCCAGCAATTGTATAAGCATTATGAGCTAAAGACAGGATTTGTCCTAATGGATTTTGATCTGGAAAAAACTGATTTGCAATTTTTTCAGAAATAGCGATATGATTGGAATTTTCTAATACCTGGTCTGGACTTCCATATATAAATTGAAAATTCAAAAATTCAAAAAAAGTACGTTGTGTATTTAATATTTTACCTACTACCGCTTGCTCAAAGTTACTTTCTGCATAAAAATCAATATAATCTAAGGCATAATAGCAATAGTTTTCTATCTTGTTTTGTTGTAGTAGTTGTGGCCCAACCGCAGCGGGTACAACAATGGGATTTGCTTCTTCTCCAACGCTTACGTTCACTTCGTATAGTTGGTCTACATCCGCAATCCATTTATTATAGCTCCATTCAGCTTGCAAGAAAAAAAAGGACAACAGCAAACACGCTATACCAATAGCTAAACCTAAAATTGTCCAACAAAAAAACCAAATGGATTTTTGAATATTTTTACTAAATGTATGTAACCAACTGTATAGCATGGCCGTGTTTAATTAGATTTAACAGATCCCATAGAATCTGTGTATTTTTTCAACTCTTTAGGTGTATTGTAATAAATCACTTTTCCCATAGAATCTGCATAAGCATTTAAACTTTCTATTGGATAAACCTCCGCTTTTCCCATAGAGTCTGCCTCTACCTTAACAAACTTGGCCTTCAAACTTTTTCCATCAAATTTAGCCGCACTATCTACGATAACTACTAAATTTTCAGTATCACCTGTCAATATCACTTTTGCTGCACTATCAATACTTACCTTGATATTCTTCGCTATAATATCACCTTCATACTTAGAGGCTGAATCTAAATTAACATTCACCGTATTGGCTGTGAAATTAGCATTTAATGAACTTGCTGCATCGGCTTTAATCGTAACCATATTTCCCTGTACACGTCCATCTGCATGTACATGAACGGCAGTACTGATATCATAATCAACAATTTTAGGTTGCGCAATAAAAACTTTTATTTTAGAATTATAAATAACTTTATTCTTATTTTTTTTTGTGCTCATATCAATATAAAGTACACTCCCCACTTGTTTGACTGTAATCTTTTCAATATCGGTTTGTACTCCTTCTACACGAACAGCAGTAGATTCTGAATTAGTATCTACATTGACTTCTACAGGCATTGATGCAACTAATTTGGTTACTTTTCCCGCAATTGTATGTGTTTGCTTTGCTTGTGCATTAGCAAGCAACGTAAACAACATCACTAATAAACTTAAAAAAAAACGTATCATATATTTTGGGTTTAAATGGCAAAAACATCTACTATTTTAGTATTTATCTTTTCAGATAAAATCATTCCATCCTTCATCAAAATCGTACGCTCCGAATAGGAGGCATCTTGATTTGAGTGGGTCACCATGATAATGGTTGTTCCTTGTTGGTGTAATTCTGTTAATAATTCCATTACTTCAGCGCCATTTTTACTGTCTAAATTTCCTGTTGGCTCATCGGCTAAAATAATTTTCGGATTGTTAATCAACGCTCTTCCAACCGCTACTCGCTGTTGTTGTCCTCCTGAAAGTTGTTGTGGATAGTGTTTTAATCGATGTACAATATTCAAGCGTTCTGCAATTTCCATGACGCGTTTTTTGCGTTCACTACTAGGCACTTTGTTGTAAATCAAAGGCAATTCAATATTGTCAAATACGGATAATTCATCAATTAAGTTGAAATTCTGAAAGATAAATCCAATATTTTTTTTTCTAATAATGGCTCGTTGGTTCTCTGTCAAACCCACCATCTCTTTTGCTAATAAAAGGTAGTTGCCAGAAGTAGCATCATCTAATAATCCTATAAGGTTTAGTAAGGTTGATTTACCACAGCCCGAGGGACCCATAACCGAAATAAACTCCCCTTTTTTAACTTCTAATGAAACCTCATTCAACGCTGTTGTCTCTACATCTTCCGTTTGAAAAATACGGGACAATTGTTTTATTGATATAACCATAACTACTCCTTTAACTGTAAATAATTCACGTTTAAATACTTCTTATAACTTGATATTACAACTTTTTATCCAACTGACAAACCAGAAACCACTTCGAGATAAGCTGGATGTTCACGTCCTAATTCTACTTGTCGTATTTTGCTTTATTGTTCTTATGTACCTATACCCCTTCCCTTCTCCATTGTTATCGACCCTAACACTTCCTTTGGCCAATAAGAGTCGTTGTTCTTTCCCAGACAAAAAAACGTGATTCTCATACTATTTCCTTCTTGTAGCTTCATTTTTTCTTGCCTTGAAAAATTGAGTTGCTTTACGTCCACTTGATTCAATTGTTTTTCGCTTTTGCCGTAGGACAAACGCTCAACGGTCTGATTCCATTTACTCAAAGATAAATATTCTTCATAAAACCTCTTCTTTAACTTCTGCTAGGTGAATTTCTTTTTTGAAACCTTTCAAACAATAGCCTAAAAAAAAGCCCTATATGAAGTAAGATCTAGGAGTAACACTCCCCATCCGATTAGTAAAATCTTTTGTTTTTTTCTATTTTTACGAGGCAAAACCCTGTCCATGGTACTTTCTTTTACAGAAGTACTAACAAAAGCATGCCACGAAATAAAAAAAACACAAAACACTGTAAATCAAAACAATAAATAACAAACCAATTCCAAAGTGTTCGATAGTGGACATAAAAATGTTCGGTTTTAACTAATACAAGGCTTAAACATGAGAAAAACAAACGCTACAATTCTAGTTCTTGATGACAATACTGAAGTTTTGATTGCTGCTAGGCTACTTTTAAAACGTCATTTTGAATCCGTTTTGACGAATAATAATCCCAAAAAAATAGTTGAAATTTTAAACAATTCGGCTGTTGATGTCATTATTTTAGACATGAATTATCGCGTCGGTTTTGAAGATGGGAAAGAGGGTATTTTCTGGTTTAAAGAAATTAAACAAAAATATCCTACTGCTCAAATCATCCTCATGACTTCCTATGGACATGTAGAAACAGCTGTAGAAGGGATTAAACTAGGTGCCATTGATTATATCTTAAAACCTTGGGATAATGACCACTTGGTTGATATCGTTAAAAAAGCGGTCCAACAACGACGTAAAAAAGAATTAGAAGTAACGGTTCCATCCAATCAAGAAACTACGTATTTTGAAGGAACTTCCCCTGCCATTCAGGCAACCTATCGCATGGCGCAACGCGTAGCTCAAACCGAAGTTAACACCCTTATTTTAGGAGAAAACGGAACGGGAAAATATGTATTAGCAGAATATATCCATCAAAATTCAACCCGAAAAACTCAACCTTTTGTGCACGTTGACTTAGGTTCGCTAAATGAAAATCTCTTTGAAAGTGAATTATTTGGTTATGCCAGAGGGGCTTTTACGGATGCCAAACAGGATACAGCTGGTCGTTTTGAAGCGGCTCATGGAGGAACTATTTTCTTAGATGAAATAGGAAACGTTCCACTCCATTTACAAACCAAACTATTACAAGTGATTCAGTCCAAATCAGTCATTCGTTTGGGAGAATCTCAGTCGCGTCCTGTCGATGTACGCATCATTACAGCAACGAATGCCGATATTGAAATGGAAGTCGCTCAAAAAGTTTTCCGAGAAGATTTGTATTACAGAATCAATACCGTGATTCTTACATTGCCTTCACTGAGAGAGCGAACAGAAGATATTCCCGCTTTATTGGATTTCTTTATCACCCAATATGCTAATAAGTATCAAGTTCAAATTCCGCAAATACCTGCTTATACGTTAGAATCCTTATGCCATTATGAATGGAAGGGAAATATTCGAGAATTGCAAAATCGAGTAGAACGTGCCTTAATTTTAACTGAGGCTGAAGAATTAACGTTGCAAGACTTTGGTATTTCTGCTGTGGCTATCAAAGAAGCCAATTTAGATGACAATACCCTTCAAGATAGAGAAAGAGCCACCATTAGTAAAACCTTAGAAAAATGGAATGGCAATATAAGTCAGGCTGCAGATGAATTAGGCTTATCACGAGCTGCTTTATACCGAAGACTCGAAAAATACAATATTAAAAACTAAAACCTATCGACCATGTCATTTCACTTGAAAGTTTTTGTGCGTATTCTGGTACTGATTATCCTTACATTACTTGCTGTAGGCTTGTTTCGTCAATCGTATGTTTATACGTTTTTTATTGTGCTTCTAGTTATTATGGGAGGGCTTATCGAATTATACAGCTTTCAAAAGAAGTATTATGGCAGTATTGACCGGTTGGTTTTAGCGATGATTTACAATGATTTCTCTCTAAAATCAAACAAAAAACAAGTGAATGAAACTTTTAGCAACTTACAAACACTCTATAAAAAACTCCAACAAGAACAAGAGCAAAACGAAATCAAAGAGCTTGTTTATCTCAATATTTTGAACAATTTAGAAACAGGAATCCTTATTTTTGAACGTCAGAAAACGGGTTGGACTATTTTCTTAGTCAATGATTATTTTTCCAAACTGTTCGATATTCCCAAAGTGAAATCTTGGCAGAATCTCGCGCGCTTACTTCCTAATCTCACCCAATACTTGGAGCAATTGGAATTCAAAGAGTCTAAAACCTCCATTGATTTGCGTATGGATGGAGAAGAAAAACAAACATTCATGCTACAAACGTCAACAACAATAAGTCAGAATCAAGAATTTTACATTGTACTCCTTGATTCGATTCAAAAAGTGTTAGATAAAAAAGAAAAAGATACTTGGGGAAACTTGATGAAAGTTATTTCTCATGAAATAATGAATTCGCTAACCCCGATTCATTCGCTAGCCCATACTACCTTAGAGATATTAGAAGAAGAAACGGCTCTAACTGAAGATGATATGGACGACTTAAAACTAAGTATTCAAACTATCGCGAATAGAACCGATCATTTGCGTGATTTTATTGATAATTACCGCAAACTTACCATGTTGCCAAGTCCTACCAAAACATGGACAAACAGTGGTGAAATTCTATTAAATAGCCTAGCTATTCTAAAGCCTATATGCCAACAAAACAACATCAATCTTCACACTCAGATTGATACGCAACTTTCTCAATATTGGGATTCAAAACAGATGGAACAAGTATTCATCAATTTATTAACCAATGCTATTTATGCGGTAAAAAATCAAGAAGAAAAACAGATTAGCGTTCATTTATACGAACGCAACAATCGCCTTTGGATTGATATTATAGATAATGGTAAGGGAATTCCAGAAGAAATTAAAGCGAAGATTTTCATTCCATTTTATACCACACGCGAAGATGGTGCGGGGATTGGTTTGCCTTTGTCTAAAAATATAGTAGAAATGCACAAAGGTTATTTAACCTTTAAGAGAAAGGATAATTTGACCTATTTCAGCCTTAATTTTCCGCTTATTTAAATTAAAAATGAACGGGAGGAATCCAAAGTAACGCTTTAAAATTCTGTACTTGGTTATCTTTAACAAGAATACCTTCACTTTCCAGTAATTGTTGCATTAAGTTAGTTCCATCAAAATGATGTTTTCCACTTAATAAGCCTAAGCGATTTACCACCCGATGGGCAGGAACAGAATCGTCAAAATGAGAAGCATTCATTGCATAACCAACCATTCTTGCTGAACGAGGAGCTCCTATTGCTTTTGCAATTGCACCATAAGTTGTTACTTTTCCATAGGGAATATCTCGTACAACTGCATAAACGCGTTCAAAAAAATTAGTTGACTCAAGCACTAACGAAGTAATTTATAAAGGGTAATCAAACAGACAATTGCCGTTATGGAACCTATAATATAATTGATATTTCTCAAAAGAAAAGCATTCTCATTCGCTACTTTCTTAAAGATAGAAATATAAGCATAGAACATCATTGCTGAGCCGAAAACTACACCCACAGAAAAAATAACGGTGTACGCCCATGCAAAAATAGGATAAGAATAAGAAGCTAAGGTGACACTCAAGAAGACGTAATAGGGAATAGAAAACACATTAATTAAAGCCAATAGAGCCCCATATACATAAGGTTTTTTCAAACGTTTAACAGCCGTATTTTCTTCCTTTTTTTTTCGCTTGGCAAATCCCAAAAAATAAATAGTCAATGCACCAAAAATAACCAACCCTATTTCATGTAGGATTTCGGTTATGAAAGGGCTTGAATCAATCAATTTGGCAAAAAAAACAGCTACATAGGTTTGAATAAAGATGACAGACAAAGCGCCTAATATATATAAAATAGAAGCTTGTTTCCCCCTTTCTTGGGCCACTTTAACAGCCGTCATATTTAATAATCCCGGAAGGGAAACACCTATGACTGCTGCTAAAAAACCAAAAAATAATAATATAAAGTAATCGACCATTCTTTATTTAATTCTAAATTGAATATAAGTAATAGCCTTATTTTGTTCTAAATACTGGGATTCATAAAACGTTTGAATTTCAGTTACAATAGCAGGTGAACCATCATTTTTGTATACGTGATGATTGGCATACACTACCTCATGTCCTTCGCCATGCAACAAGCCTAAAGTATATCCATGCATAAATTCACTATCGGTCTTTAAATTAACAACTCCGTCATCCGTTAGAATGCCTTTGTAACGTTGTAAAAACTCGGAGTTAGTCAATCTGTGCTTCGTGCGTTTATATTTAATTTGCGGATCTGGAAAAGTAATCCAAATTTCACTAACTTCTCCTTTGGCAAAAGCGTATTCAATTAACTCAATCTGCGTACGCATAAAGGCTACATTAGTCAGGCCTTCTTCAACAGCAGTTTTAGCTCCTCTCCAAAAACGAGCCCCTTTAATATCAATGCCAATAAAGTTTGTATTGGGAAAACGACGAGCGAGCTCCACGGTATATTCTCCTTTTCCACATCCTAATTCCAAAACAATAGGGTTATTGTTTTTAAATATTTCTTCTGCCCATTTACCTTTTTGCGGTAAATTAGCAATCACTTCTTCTCTTGATGGCTGGAAAACATTACCAAAAGTTTCGTTTTCTCTAAATCGCTTTAACTTGTTTTTACTTCCCACAGGGCTATTCGTTTAAATTCGATGCAAAATTAAATAAATATAACGAAAGTAAAACCTTTTTATAGGGAACGCAAATTAACTTGTGTTTTAGCTATTTCCATCGGCTGCTTTCTCTAAAGTAAAAGAGAATTCCGACCCATAGCCATAACTACTTTCCACATAGATATGTTCATCGTGTGCCTCGACAATATGCTTGACAATGGACAAGCCCAAGCCTGAACCTCCTACACTTCTTGCTCCACTCTTATCAATGCGGTAAAAGCGTTCAAATAAACGAGGAATATGTTCTTTTCGAATACCTAAACCATTATCTGTGATGCGTACAATTAGTTTATTCTTAACAAGGTTTTCAATGCTAACCTCAGTTGTGCCTTTCTCTTTGCCATATTTAATGGAGTTTTCTATCAAATTGGTAATCACTTGTCCAATGCGCTCTTTATCTCCAACCACGTAGATTGGTGCTTTATAGCCCATATCAAAAAGAAGAGAAATATTTTTCTTTTTTGCTTTATATTCTAAGAAATCAAAGGCATTTTGAATCATCTCAACCAAATCAAATACCCCACTATTAAGATGTAAATCTCCTGATTCCAATTTAGAGATCATATCTAAATCTTTTACAATATAAATCAAGCGATCCACACCTTGTGCGGCGCGATCCAAGTATCGATCTCGAACTTCTAAATCATCAATCGCACCATCCGTTAAGGTTTCAAGATAACTTTGTATCATAAACAAAGGTGTCTTTAATTCGTGTGATATATTGCCCAAAAATTCGCGTCTATATTCTTCTCGAACTTGTAGGGATTCGATTTCTATTTTTTTGTGGGTGGCGAACTTCTCAATTTCCTCTGTCAATGTTTTCATATCTGTTGTTACTGCATTGGCACGAAGGTCCGTATGCTCTAAGAGAGAAACTTTATCGTAAATCTTTTTGATTCGACGGTATATAAAATGCTCTACTCGGTATTGAATAACAAAAAAAGAAGCAAAGTAAATTAAAAGGGTATGTATGGCTAAAAGTGCCCAAGGGCCTTCTTTCACCAAAAAAATTAAAGGTAATGTAATAACAAGTGAACAAATTGTTAGTAACAAGGCTGATTTAACAGCAAATTTATAGGATCTTTTAAAGCGTGTTGACATTAAAATTACATATCTAATTTATATCCAACTCCCTTAATTGTTTTAAAACAATCATCCCCTACTTTTTCTCTTAGCTTGCGAATGTGAACATCAATGGTTCTTCCTCCTACTACTACTTCATTTCCCCAAACGCGATCTAAAATTTCTTCTCGGGTAAATACCTTGCCTGGTTTTGATGCTAATAAGTACAATAACTCAAACTCCTTTCTTGGCAAAGACAATTCCACGCCATCAATCAAAATCTTATATTCATCGCGATTCACTTCTATATTGCCAATCTGAATAATATCGCTATTTTCTACTTCATCGGTACTCTTCAATCGGCGCAATAATGCTTTAACCTTACTCATTAGAACCTTCGGTTTAACAGGCTTGGTTATATAATCATCTGCGCCCGCATCAAATCCAGCTACTTGTGAATAATCTTCTCCTCTTGCCGTTAAAAACGTAATAATAACATTTTGCAAATTATCCATTTTTCGAATATTTTCACAAGCTTCCATTCCATCCATTTCAGGCATCATAACATCAAGAATAATCAGATGCGGAAGCTCTTTTTTAGCCTTTTCTATCGCCTCTTTTCCATTCCTAGCTGTTAGTACTTGATACCCCTCTTTCTCTAAATTATAACTGATGATTTCGATTATATCTTGCTCATCGTCAACTAATAAGACCTTAATGTCTGAATTTTTCATTCTTTGTATATGTGTGTTATAAAACAGTTCAAAGATAAAGATAATACATTACGTTAAGTAAAGTTTACAATTATTTAATCTCGTAACTATTTAATAACATTTACTATAAAATGTGTTAAAGAACTGATAACACACAGGACATATTTACGCTTGTTCTTTGCACTAGCTTAAATAAAATAACAAATATGAAATCAAAGTTATTATTCGTCCTATTATTTATCAGTCAAATAACCTGGGCAACTAATGGAACTATTAAAGGTATTTTACAAGATTCTGCAACAAAAGAACCCTTGGCCTTTGCTTCAGTTAGTATTAAAGGAACAACGCAAGGTGTAAATACCGATTTAGATGGTTTTTTTACCTTAGAAGTTCCTGAAGGCAAACAAATTTTAACTTTCAACTATGTAGGTTATACCTCTGTAGATAAATCAGTTGAGATAAAAGCAAATGAAATACTAGAGATTGCGGTAGATTTAATTTCGGAAAGTGTACAATTAGAAGGTGTAATTGTACAAGCAACCCGTTCAAAATCAAAAGAAGCTACCTTATTAATTGAGCAACAACGTTCAGTGGAGATGAAACAACATATCGGTTCACAAGAACTTTCCAGAAAAGGAGTAAGTGATGTTGCAAGTGCTGTTGCCAAAACAACGGGAGTTGCGAAACAAGAAGGCTCTGGAACTATTTTCGTTCGCGGTTTAGGCGATCGTTATAATAGTACCTTATTAAACGGATTACCTCTAGCATCAAATGATCCGGAAAAGAAAAACATTGATTTAAATATTTTCTCTACGGATATTGTAGAATATATCGCCATTGACAAAACGTATTTCGCCAGAAATTACGGCGATTTTGCAGGAGGAAATATCGATATTATTTCTAAAAACCATTCCGGAGAAGGGTATGTAGAAATCGGATTAGGAACAAGCATAAACACAAATGCAGTAAAACAAGATGCTTTTAAAACACTAGCTAACCGCAGTTATTTGGGTTTTTCTGATAGTAAAATTCCTGCTAATGCTTTAACTAATTACAATTTTAAAAATTCAACACAAACGGATACCCGTAGTCCTTGGGGCGCAGGATTAAACATCAACACAGGTAAATCCTTCTACTTTGGTACTGAATCCGCCTTACATCTATTTGCAACGGCTTCATTTGGCAATAATTTCAAACAAAAAGAAGGTATTACAAGAACTGCACAAGCTCAAAACTCATTCACCAAAGATTTGACTTTAGATTCTTTTGAATACAGTACAAATACAACGGGTATGTTAAATGCGTTATTTGACATTAATGCAAAAAATTCAATCAAATACAACTTCTTATTTGTCAATGATTCCAAAGAAAAAAATGAAGATTACAAAGGATACATGCGAGATATTACCTTAGATAACTCCGAATTTACCTATGTAAATAGACAAACGTATCGCCAAGATCAATTAATGGTGAACCAATTATTGGGAAATCACAAACTAACAGATCAGCTTGATTTGAATTGGGGAACAGCATTCAACACCATATCTTCTCAAACCCCAGATAGACAACAATATACACTGAACAAACTAAAAGATTTTGACAGTTACCAATTCTCCATTAACTCTAGATCAGACAACAACCGTTATTTCGAAGATTTAAAAGAAAATGAATTTGCAGCCAATCTAGCCGCAGACTATAAATTTGGTAAAAATGAAGAAAACTTATTTGACGGTAAACTAACGGTAGGTTATAACTTCAGAAAAAAAGAAAGAAATTTCAAAGCTACTCAATTTGTATTCCAAATTAATAGCGATTACAATACCAATATTAATCCAAATGCATTAGATAATTTCTTCAATCCAACTAATTTTTCCAAGGGTTATTTTGATATCTATACTTTTAGAGGAGGATCGGGGACACCTAATGCCTTGCGACCACAAACCTACGATGGTGAACTTTTAATCAATGCAGGTTTTGTAAATGTTGAATACCGATTAACAGATAAACTTTCTGGATCATTAGGTGCTCGTTTTGAAACAATTTCACAAGATGTTACTTGGCAAACACAACTTGATACAGAGGAAACAAATAATAAATTTACGAAAAACGCTTTCCTACCAAGCTTATCTTTAAAATATGAAGTAAACGATACTAATAATTTGCGTTTTGCTTTATCCAAAACATACACTTTACCACAGTTTAAAGAAAGAGCGCGTTTCATCTACGAAGATGTGACTGAAATTAAAGTAGGTAACCCTGATTTATATGCTTCTGATGATTATAATGTGGATTTAAAATGGGAGTATTTTCCCAAAACAGACGAAGTAATTTCAGCTACTGTTTTTGGAAAATACATTAAAAACCCAATCAATGAAATTGTTTCGGCCTCATCATCCAACGATATTACTTTTGCAAACACTGGAGATTATGGGTATGCGGCAGGAATTGAAATTGAAATTCGCAAAAACTTATTCAGTTTTGATGATGCTATGACTAATAAAATTACGGGAGGTTTAAATGCTTCAGTAATGAAAACCTACCAGAAATTAGACAATGAAAAAGTAAATCGCGAAAATAAATATTTAAGCACCTCTTTTACGCATGACAATGCTAGTTTTACAGGAGCTTCAGATTTACTACTTAATGCTGATATCTCTTACATCAAAGAATGGAAGAATGATCAAAAATTAATGGCTACACTTTCTTATGCGCATTTCTCTGATAAACTTTATTCATTGGGAACAGAACAGAGTGGAAACTTAGTAGATAAAGCCTTTGGATTTTTAGATTTCACCTTCAAGTACGATTTTTCAAAAAGATTCGGTATGAGTTTTAATGCTAAAAACTTACTAGATCCCGCAATAGAGAGAAAACAAGAAAACCTAACCCAAGATGTTTTAGTACAGTCCTACAAACTAGGACAAAACTTTAGTTTAGGCTTTAAATATACCTTCTAAATAAAAACAATCTTATTTCACGTAAAAGCCTGCAAGTGCAGGCTTTTTCATTTTATGCCTTTGTTGTTAGTTGTATTGTGCTAACACAACATTCAATTACGTAACAATTTTATAATATTCAAGTGTTTAATCCTAACAATTTTATGACAGGATACTAACGCTCAGTTCACGTTTCTAAACAATCTTTGTATCAGTTAAAATAAAATAACACAATTACTTTATGAAAAGATTATTTAAATCAGGTTTATCTATCGCCTTAGTATCAGTTTTAATCGCAAGCTGTTCATCTGATGACAATTCAAATGATGGTGGTAACGGAGGAGGTCCTAATCCAACAGAGAACATTGGACAAACTGTAAAAAAAGGACAAACACTTACGTTAGAAAAAAATAAGAAATATAACTTATCTTCAAAATTAGTTGTTGAAGAAGGAGCAACCTTAAACATTGAAGAAGGAGTTGAAATCGTTGGTACAGGAGGAACATCTTCGTACATTGCCGTTGCACAAGGAGGACAAATCTTTGTAAAAGGTACAACTACAAATCCAGTAGTAATGACAGCTCTTGAGAAAAAAAGAGGAAGCTGGGGTGGTTTAGTAATATGTGGTAAAGCACCTATTAACAAAGCAAAAACAGCTACTGCAGAAGTATCTGATTTAACTTATGGTGGAGATGTTGCGAATGACAATTCAGGATCAATACGCTTTTTAAGAATCGAGTACGCAGGTGCCAACTTTAACAGTGAAAAAGAATTCAACGGATTATCTTTATTTGGAGTAGGTAGCGGAACAAAAATCGAATATGTACAAGCACACGAAGGGTCTGATGATGGATTTGAGTGGTTTGGTGGTACAGTAAGTGTACAATACTTAGTTTCGACGCATAATGATGATGATCAATTTGACTGGACTGAAGGATGGAATGGACAAGAAAATAAATTTTGGTTTTCAAAACAAAGTGGAACTGCTGATAAAGGATTCGAAGCGGATAACAATGCTAAAACAAGAACTGCAGAGCCTTATTCTAACCCTACAATTGATGGTATTACCTTAATTGCAGCCAAAAAAGGAGAAGGAACAGCGATGAAACTACGTGAGGGAACAAAAGGAAAAATGAAAAACGTAGTATTAAGTGGATGGAAAACAGCTTTTGACGTTGAGCACGACGAAACAATTGCCAACGTTGGAAACGGTTCTTTACTAATCACTAATGTTAAATTAATCGATGTTACAGAAAAAGCCAAAGGCAAAAATACAGCAGGTGAATCTGTAGATGTAAATCGCGTATTTGTAGAAGGAGAAAACCAAGGTGCGGGTAATAGCACGAATGCTCCTGAATGGACAAAAGGATGGACGGTAGGTTTATAAGACTTTGATTTTTACAATTTATACCAAGAATAAGTCACCAATTTATGTTAACAAAAAATATTTGCCCTAAAAAAGCAAATATTTTTTTTCGTATATAAGAAATATTCACTACTTTTATGGTATAAATTTCATTTGAATGACTAAAAATTACTTTCATAAATGCGTATTTATTGGAGTTTTTGCCTTCCTAACTAATTTGGGTTTTGCTCAAGTTAGCGGTAATGCTATACCTCCAAATAAAACAACGGTTGTGAAAACAATTGAAGGCCTTTCTATTTATCCTAACCCTGCGGTAACTAATGGTAAAATTACAATAGAAACCAAAACAAATGAAACGAAAGACATTGAAATTTACAGTGTAGTAGGAAAAAAGATTTTTTCAACTCAATTGAGTTCGAAAGAATTAAACTTACCAAGTGCTGTAACTGCGGGAATTTATATTATCAAAATAAAAGAAAATAATGCTTCCGCTACTCGAAAATTAATAGTGAAGTAACCCATAGTATACCCTTTAAATCTAAAGCATCATGTCAACAATGATGCTTTTTTTATTGTATTTTTGTAGCAAATAATTGAATTGTGTTTACACCAGAAGATATCATTAGCATACAGACTAAAAAAGAGTTTCATAAAATAGCGATGAAAATTTATCGTTTTCAATATGAGAATAACAAGGTGTATCATGAATTTTGTAACCTCATTCGAAAAACGCCTTCCGAAGTTCGAAGCTTAGAACAAGTACCCTTTTTACCTATTGAATTTTTCAAAAGCAAGGACGTATTAAGTAGTACAAATCCGATTGAAACTACCTTTACAAGTAGTGGTACAACAGGAGCAATCACAAGTAAACATCAGGTCACAGATTTGAAGTATTACGAAGAAAGCTTTAGAAAAGGATTTTCTTACTTTTATGGACCTATTGAAGAATATGTCGTATTAGCTTTACTTCCTTCTTATTTAGAAAGAGAGGGGTCTTCTTTAATCTATATGGCACAAGATTTTATTGAAAAATCAAATCATCCAGAAAGTGGTTTCTATTTACATAATTATGAGGAACTAATTACTCATTTACATGTACTCGATCAAGAAGGTAAAAACATTCTACTCTTAGGAGTTACTTATGCCTTATTAGACCTTATTGAAAAGCAACAAATGCACTTAAGTAATGTTATTATTATGGAAACTGGAGGAATGAAAGGAAAGCGAAAAGAAATGATTCGAGAAGAGCTCCATACGATCCTTTGTGAAGGATTTGGCGTAACTAAAATCCATTCTGAATATGGAATGACCGAATTACTTTCACAAGCCTATTCTTTAGGGGATGGAATTTTTCAATGCCCGATGTGGATGGATATTGTGATTAGAGATCCGCAAGATCCTTTTACGCGATTTGATACCTACGGAAAAACAGGAGGCGTCAATGTTATTGATTTAGCTAATATCAATTCTTGCTCTTTCATAGCTACCCAAGACCTAGGGAAGAAATATGAGGATGGAAGTTTTGAAATTTTAGGTCGATTTGATCATTCTGATATCCGAGGATGCAACCTAATGATTGTATAAAAAAAGAGCGTTTTAGTAGTTAAAACGCCCTTTATTATTACTTCTCAATTAAATCGGTTTTTTCTGCAAAATACGCACAGAAATCACGCATCGTTGCAGCCATTTTTTCATCCTCTGTAGCTCTTTCATAGGTATCTGCCATAGCTACCAACGTTTGATGAAAAAACTTCTTCATTTCATCTACAGGCATATCTTTGGTCCACAAATCAATACGCAGTGTTTCTTGTACTTTATCATCCCATATTGATAATAACATCGCTTTAGATTTAGCCATATCCACACCACCATCTTTAGCCGTCCATGTTAATTTATCTGGAACGCGATTCTCATCTAATTCAACTCTAATATGAATATCAGAAATATGTTTTGTACTCATTACTATTACTTCTTGGGTTTATACTTTGATTTTTCGAAAATATCTTTTGCATTCATTGCAAAAAGCTCTTGCAAAGTTACATTATTATTTTCCATAAATGAACGAACAATTTGCCAGCCAATCCATACCCCTACACGTCCAGGAGATGCACTATCTATATCTAGATAAAACTTACTAAAAGGAGCTGGTTCTATAAAACGAGTAGTCAATAGTGCATCCGTTTCAAAAAATAATTGATTATCAACAAAATAACGCCACATCTGCGCTTCATTTGCCTCACACCATTGCAACTGTTCTTTGGTATAAGTCATCAAGGTCTCCTTAGGCACTAAAGGCAACATTAATTCTTTCGCATAAACTACCTTACCCTTTTGGATTATCGTGCTTAAAAAGGTACGATCCGCAGTATTAGGCAACTTTTGAATCACAAAACTCTCTGCCATATCTGGCAATATTTGAGAAGGCTCAAAAGTAGTGAGTGTATACTGTGGAAATCCTTTATAAAAATGATGGTCTTTTCCTAAATACGTATCCAAACTAATCAAAGCCAGAGTATCTGCATAAATTGCCTTGGCAGAAACATCTACTTCTGAAATAACGGTAATCACTTTTTTGTGATCAGACTCCTCGGGATAATAGTATTTAATATATTGAAAAAGGCGTTTTAAATCTTCAGGTAGTGTTTTCAGATCGCTATATTGCTGAGTTACTTCTTGATATAACTCTCTAAATATTGTATCTTGTTTTTTCTCTAACCAAGCTTCATCTGCAACACCTGCAGGAAACATATAAGGAAATTTCGCTTTTAAAGACTGGAAATTTTCCTTTTTTCCAGTGTAAAATTCTTGATCGAAACGCTCTACAACAACGCTCATCGGGATTTGTTCTACTTCTTTATCTAACTTCGTTGTTGAGTTACCACAACTCAAAACAAAAAAACTAGAAACCAACAATATAGGTAAAGATATTTTACTAATTTTGAACATAGTATTCTTGAATTATTTTCTGCTAGCTACAAATATAAAAAGAAGAAACACATATCAATCATAAATTTTCCATCATGAATCAAAACTTTAAAACCGAAGCGGTAACCGCACATATTGTTGAATGGTTAAAAAATTATGCTTTAGCTAATAGTATTAAAGGATTCACAATAGGAATTTCTGGTGGAATAGATTCTGCTGTCACCTCTACGTTATGTGCTTTAACGGGTTTGCCACTACTTTGTGTTGAAATGCCAATTCATCAAGCCGAATCACAAGTAAATAGAGCCAAAGAGCACCTTGATTTTTTAAAACACAATTTCAGCGCAGTTCGCACGGTAGTTTCTGATTTAACTTCAACCTTTGACTTATTTAAACAACAGGTTCCACCAACTGAAAATGAACAGCTATTACAGCTTACTCTTGCCAATACAAGAGCAAGACTGCGTATGACAACGTTATATTATTATGCAGGAATCAACGGTTTTTTAGTAGTTGGTACGGGAAATAAAGTAGAAGATTTTGGTGTAGGTTTCTTCACGAAATATGGCGATGGCGGGGTTGATATAAGCCCTATAGCCGATCTATTGAAATCTCAAGTACGTTTAATTGGCGAATACCTGAATATTCCTCAAAGCATTATCAAAGCTAGGCCTACAGATGGTTTATTTGGAGATGATCGCACAGATGAAGATCAGTTGGGAGCAACGTATGACGAACTAGAACAAGCCATGACCGCCGTAGAACAAGGAAAAACAATCGAGGACTTCCAAGGCAGAGAAAAAGAAGTATTCGCTATCTATACGCGTTTAAATCGCATAAATCAACACAAGATAAACCCTATACCAATTTG
The DNA here is from genome assembly GCF_965118575.1 of Myroides odoratus. Taxonomy (GTDB): domain Bacteria; phylum Bacteroidota; class Bacteroidia; order Flavobacteriales; family Flavobacteriaceae; genus Flavobacterium; species Flavobacterium odoratum_B. The sequence goes on from NZ_CBCPHW010000016.1 coordinate 103,188, forward strand.
TTTAATCCCCACACATTTAAAATAAAAGCAATCATGAAAAAATATTATCTACTCCTAGGGTCCCTACTATTATTTAATAGTTGCTCTATAAATGACGATTACTTTGATACGGATATTTTTATCAGAACCGAGAATCTAGAACAATATGGCTGTTATAATACAAAAGAAAATTTGTACGTACCTACGCTTAAAGGAAATGAATTCCTAATCATCAACAATGCCATTGATTATAGAAGATTAGTTCAAGGTTGTAATACATCCGTTGACTTTAGAAACTTTGATCTTATTATAGGTCAGTATTGGGTCGAATCTAATACAGAAGATATCCGATATGTCTTTAAAAAGGATCGATATAATGAATATACTTTGTTTGTAGACTTTCTACAGAATTATGGAGGAAGATCAAGATATGTTACTTATCATGCACTTGTGCCTAAATTACACCCTTCTGAACGTGTATTTGTAGAAACCAAAGAATACCTCCCCTAGTAGTGAATAGTAAGTGGTGAAGTGTGAAGAGTTATGAGAAATGTGTTATGAGTGAAGAATACTCTTCCGTTCACCCATTTCTCATACCCCATC
>NZ_CBCPHW010000017.1:0-94672 GCF_965118575.1 Myroides odoratus
TATATGTTTTGCGTTCTTTGTGGATTTCTGGATTAAAATGCTTCCACAATTGTTGAATTTTGATATTTTCTATTAAGAGAGGATTGGTCTCGATGTGTTTGATTTTGTGTTTTTGGAAGCAGGCGTATATTTCTTCAAAGATGATAGCAGTCACTCCTTTATTTCTAAAAGCAGGATCGATGCCAATCAAATAATATTCTGCGCGATCATTGTTTTTAGTTGCTTGAAGCAAATGAATAAATCCAAAGGGGAATAACCTTCCTCTTGCTTTTTGAAATGCTTTTGAAAACGAAGGCATCGTAATAGCAAAGGCAATCATTTGGTTGTTTTCATCCATCACACACGAAATAAAATCAGGATGAATAAAAGGCAAGTACTTCTTTTTATAATGCTCAACCTGAAAGGGTTCAATAGGAACAAAACTCTGCAAATCGGCATACGTTTTATTGAGTAGAGCAAACATTTCATCCACATAAGGCATAAGCTCTTTGGTAGTCTTAAATTTCAGCGGTTTAACGTTAAATCTCTTTTGTACGATATCTGCCATTTTTGCCATTTTTTCTTCTTCAAAAACGGAGATATCTATTTTGTATTCGATCCATTCTGCTTCAGGAACAAAGCCCAATTTCGAAAGGTGTTGCGGATAGTATTCGTAATTGTATAAACCAATCATGGTAGCCAAAACATCAAATCCCTTGGTGAGCATCCCTGCTTTATCCATATTAGAAAATCCCATCGGACCTTCCATGTATAGCATGTTGTTCTGCTTGCCAAAATTTTCTACTTCTGCAAGTAAGGCTTTACTTACATTGATATCGTCAATAAAGTCAAACCAACCAAATCGAACTTTAGGCTTATGCAAATCATTTACTTCCACCCAATTAATACAACAGGCAATTCGGCCTACTATTTTGTTGTTTTTATACGCAAGAAAAAACCGAACATCAACTGTTTTGAAAATAGCATTGGAGGGATCAAAACTTTTTACTTCTTCTTTGATGATAGCGGGTACCCAATACGGATTGTCTTTATATAGTGTAAAAGGAAATTGGACAAATTTTTTGATTTCCCTTGGAGTAATAGCTTGTTTTACTTCAATCATTTTTTTTGAATTTGAATCTAAAATCGGTATAAAAATACTAAATTTTATAGCGTAATCTAGTACAAAATAGCAATAAGAATAAGGTGAGATTTGTTAATTTGCATTAAATCAGTCGTTTAATAGTGATAATTTGGTTGTGTTCTAAAGAGGTCGGTAGATGTCGAACAGAAAATAGAGTAGCATCAAAGAGTTGTTTGAATCTTTCATTGCGTTGCTCATCTTCTGGAGTAAGCAGAATCGTATTAAAAATTATAAAACCATTGGTTTCCAGAATAGTTTGAAGGTGTTGTACAAAATAAGCCTCAAACAAAAAGGAAGGCATATAGGTGTCTTGAAAAATATCAATAATAATTAAATCATACTTTTTTTTACAGGTTAACACATATTCAAAAGCATCCATGTGCAGAATTTGGTGGTTTTCCTTGTATTGGTCTACATTGAAGTATTTTTTAGCAACAAATAAAATCGCCTCATCTATTTCGATACTGGTAATAAAACCAGTGAAATTGACTTCATTCCGAAGTAAATGCACCGTACTGCCAGCACCTAAGCCTAAATTGAGTACCTCATCCATGGCTTTAATTTTGTGATAACCAATGAATTTTAGCCCGCGTTTAAAAACATGCGCCAATTGGCCATACGAATAGTTGGTGTTTTTAGTGTCTAATACCAATTGCCCTTTTTGCCACGTAATCTCCAATTTTGTGCTAACCGAAGAAGTAACTTTTTTTACAGAAATAGGTGAGAGGTAGCTTAACCATTTTTTTAGCATATCTTTTTCTAAGTCAATTTACACAAAGATAACAGGAAAAAAAGAAGTGCCAAACCACAGAGTAGCTTTGTTAATACCAGTACAATACGAATCAGAAATTGTTTCGAACTGCCAAAGTGTTCTCCTTTTTGATCTAAATTTCGATAAGCTTCTTGTCTTTTATCTAGAGATTAAGTAGAAATGTTCTTTTGTACGAATTAGGATATTCGTTGTAATTGAAAGCGAAAGTTCGCGTAATTCTATAAGATTAATAATAAAAATTAGAGCTTTCTTAGTTTAAACTCCTGCTGTTGCTTATATGAAAATGGAATTTTATAGAATTCTACTGCCAAAAATAAAATAGTTTTTTCTCTTGAGTGTAGTTTCCTATATTTGTTATTTAATTTTATTCTAAATAAAAATAAGAGGTTTATGATAAGAATGTTATTAGTTCTTATAGTGATTGTGCTTGCTTTTTTATCCGTTTTTGTAGGGGTTAAAGAGATTTCTATATTTGATTTGTACAATTTAACGAGCGATGAGTTACTTGTTATTTTTGTCAGTCGTATACCTCGTACCCTTGCTGTATTAATTGCAGGAGTAGGAATGAGTATCTCGGGGCTGATTGTACAACAGATTTCCTTAAACAAATTTGTTTCTCCCACGACTATGGGAACACTCGATGCTTGTAAAATGGGTATTTTATTTAGCATGATTCTCTTTCCCAATGGGGGAATCGCCGTAAAAACGGCTATGTCTTTTGCTATTGCTTTACTGGCAAGTATTGTTTTTCTGCGTTTAGCGAGTAAAATGAAAGTACAAAATGTAATTTTTATTCCTTTAATCGGAATTGTCTTTGGAAATATAGTAAGTGCTATAGCCACTTTCTTCGCTTTTCGCTACAATCTTGTTCAAAATATGGATGGATGGATGATGGGAGATTTTTCTTCTATCTTAAAAGGGAACTATGAAATTTTATACCTCGGTGTTTTAGTTGTTATTCTATGTTATAGCTATGCAAACAAATTTACTATTGTGGGTCTAGGTGAGGATGCCGCTACAAGCTTGGGACTGAATCCAAAGAAAATCATGTATTTAGGCTTAGTCTTTGTTTCTATTACATCCACAGTAGTCGTACTAACAGCAGGCGTTATTCCCTTTTTAGGTTTAATTGTTCCCAATGTGGTAAGTATGATTTTTGGTGATAATCTTCGTAAAACGATAAGTTATACCGCGCTAGTAGGTGCTATATTCTTATTGATTTGCGATTTAATCAGCCGTACCTTAATTGCCCCTTATGAAGTGCCTATTGGCCTAACCGTGAGTATAGTTGGAGGTGTTGTGTTTTTGTATTTAATCCTTAAAAAGACAAAACATGCCTAAACGTAAATTGATAGTTGTATTAGTTGTTGCACTGCTCCTCAGTATTGCTGTTTATATGTTCACGTTTACGGGAACAAAACTAGAGTATGTATTGCCCCGACGTGGATTTAAAGTTTTAGCCATGTTGTTGGTTTCTTTTGCTATAGGATATTCTTCTGTGATTTTTCAAACGATTACAGCCAATAGAATCTTAACGCCCTCCATTATGGGATTTGATGCTTTCTATTTGTTGTTGCAATCACTGATTGTCTTGTGGTATGGAGATAAAACGTTTCAGATTTTAAGTTCGGAATGGAACTTTGTTTTGTCTGTTGTTTTGATGATGGGATTTGCCATGATTATGTATTTTGCAATATTTAAGAGAGAAAGTAAGGGACTGTATACCTTACTATTAGTTGGGCTTCTGATTGGAACTCTATTTAAAAGTGGGGCCTCATTTATCATGTTGTTGATTGATCCCAATGAATTTACAATGATCCAAAATGCTATGTTTGCCTCGTTTGAACGCATTAACTTAAAGATTTTAGGAATTTCTGCTGTAATTCTAATATTCACTATGCTATATGGTGTTCGATATTTTAAGCAACTGGATGTTATTAGTTTAGGAAGAGAACACGCCATTAGTCTAGGTGTCAACTACCATAAAGTAGTACGCACTAATTTGATTTTTATATCCATTATGGTAGCCGTTTCTACGGCTTTAGTTGGACCCATTACCTTTTTAGGTCTTTTGGTAGCCAATTTAACCTATGAACTTGTAAAGAAAAATAACCACGCATTAGTTGTGTTTACCTGTTGCTTGCTGACTTCCGTTACAGTTATTGGAGCGCAGTATCTGGTGGAACACGTATTTAATATGACAACAACGGTAAGTATTATTATAAACTTTGTAGGAGGAGTGTATTTTATTTATTTACTGTTAAAAAGCAATAAAGTATGATTCAAGTAAACCAAGTATCGAAATCATATGGAGAGAAACTGATTTTAAATCAGGTTTGTGTAAGTTTTCCCAAAGGAAAGATTTCGTGTTTTATTGGAGGAAATGGTACGGGTAAAAGTACCTTATTATCTATTATAAGCCGTTTGGTTGCGAGAGATAAAGGAGAAATTAATTTATTGAATAAAGAAGTCTTAAGCTATTCGAATGAAGACTTTGCAAAACGCCTCGCTATTCTAAAACAAAGTAATAGTCCCAATATTCGCTTAACAGTAAAAGAGCTCGTTTCTTTTGGTCGGTTTCCACATTCGAAAGGAAGATTGAAAAAAGAAGACCATCAAAAAATTGAAGAAAGCATTGCTTTCATGGGATTGAAAGAGATTGAAGATCAGTTTATTGACGAATTAAGCGGAGGGCAGCGACAAAGAGCTTTTCTCGCTATGGTACTAGCTCAAGATACAGAATATATCTTATTGGATGAACCGCTGAATAATTTAGACATGAAGCACTCCGTCGAAATTATGAAAATCCTACGCGAATTAGCCGATAAATACCATAAAACCATTGTTATTGTGGTGCATGACATTAATTATGCAGCGGCTTATGCAGATTATATCGCAGCTGTTAAAAATCATCAAATCCTGTATTTTGGCCCTACGGATGAAGTGATAACGGAAGAAAAAATGAAAGAGGTCTTCGATATTGATATGCAAATTATCAATAACGGGGATCATAAGGTATGTGTCTATTTTAAATAATTATATAAAAACATCGTTATGAGTAAATTGATAGTTAGCTGTTTAGCAGCCTCGGTTTTTTTGTTTGTTTCTTGCAAGGAAACAAAAAAGGAAGAAAAAAATGCTACAACCGAAACGACAGAAGTAATTGCTGTTGATCATTTATCAGGAACTACAGAAGTTCATCTAAACCCAAAGAATACGGTTGTATTAAGCTACGGTATTCTTGATACATTTGAAGAATTAGGTATTCCTGTAAAAGGAGTTCCAGGAGCAAATTTACCTACTTATTTAGAGCAATATAAGGCTAGTGAATACGAAAATGTTGGAGGAATTAAAGATCCGAATGCTGAAAAGATTAATGCCACAGATACAGAATTAATTATTATTTCAGCACGTACAGCTGTAATGTATGACGAGTTCTCAAAAATCGCACCTACCATTAATTTGGATGTGGATACGAAAGACTATATGAATTCATTTAAGAAAAATCAACGTATTATTGGTCAGTTATTTGGCAAGGAAGAACAGGTTGAACAAGAACTAAAAGATATCGATAATCGAATTGCTAAAATAAAAAGTACGACCGAAAATTCGGATAAAAAAGCTCTAATCGTTTTGGCAAATGAAGGCCGTTTAAGTTCGTATGGTAAAGGCTCGCGTTTTGGTATTATTCACGATGTATTTGGTTTAAAGCCTGTGGATGAAAATATTGAAGTTGCTACACATGGCCAAGTTATTTCTAATGAATTAATTAAGGAATTAAACCCAGATTATATTTTTGTAATTGATCGTGGTGCAGCAATTAAAAGAGCCACGTTAGGAAAAGAAGAATTTGCAAATGTTTTGATTCAACAAACCAAAGCGTACAAGGACAATAAAATTATTTTCTTAAATCCTGAAACTTGGTATTTATCTGGTGGCGGATTGAAATCAATCAAAATGATGATCGAAGAAATTGAAAATGCAATTACTCAATAAGTAAAAGCGATATTTCGTTCAATTAAAAACGAGTTAGTATCAAGTAATGCTAACTCGTTTTTATTTTTAAATGAAATATACGGTTTAACCCCGCGACTTTTTGTTTAAATTAGCAAGACAATTTTAAGCTAAGAGATCCTTTAATTTGATCTAACAGTATATGGATGAACAGTTCTCAAAATCAATATTCAAAAAGCTATTTAAGGATATACAAACCTTACTTACGGTAGGTTATTTATTTGCAGTAGCAATTGGTATGTTGTTTAATTACAAAAAGTATATTTTATTTCACATCAATATTTTTGATTATGCCGGACTTTTTGATTTCTTAATAGCTCCTTTCGGTGATTTTAATATTGCGTTATTTACTTTGGGTACAATCTTACTTACAGCGCTGATTTATAAACTGGATCTTTTTTGGCATAAAAAATATCCAGACTCTTATTCTAAATTTTTGTTCAAAATGGACCTAACGCAATGGTATCAAAGACAAAAATATGTTATGGGGATTTTTGTCTTTGTGTTGTATCTTTTTTTAGGAGCAGATATTTATGCGAAGCATTTTAATAAATCGGTTGTTACACAAAATCCTATCGCAATTACTTTCGGTGATAATTCTAAAAGTGAAGGCATTCTAATTGGAAAAACAACGGATTATATTTTCTTGTTACAAGACCAAGAAATTAAAGCAATTCCAATGACTGCTCTTATTAAAGAAATTAAAATAAAATAAAAAAGGATGCTCAGCATCCTTTTTTTATAACTTAAAACTGACGAACAGTTTGTCTAATTGCAACTAATTTAGTCATTAAGTTTTCAAAGTGATCTAAATGCAACATATTGGCTCCATCGCTTTTTGCCGCTGCAGGATCAAAGTGTGTCTCTAAGAAAATTCCATCAACACCTACTGCAATTCCAGCTTTAGCAACCGTTTCAATCAAATCAGGACGTCCACCTGTAACGCCACTCGCTTGATTAGGTTGCTGTAAAGAATGGGTAATATCCAATACCGTAGACGCAAATTGTTTCATGGCAGGGATACCTCTATAATCCACAATCATATCTTGGTAGCCAAACATCGTTCCTCTATCGGTTACCATTACATTTTCATTGTGGCAGTCCAATACTTTTTGTACAGCGTGTTTCATACTCTCAGGACTCATGAATTGCCCTTTTTTCAGGTTGATTACTTTTCCTGTATTAGCAGCAGCTACAACTAAATCCGTTTGGCGTACTAAAAAGGCAGGAATTTGTAAAATATCAACATATTCCGCTGCTAAAGCAGCATCTGAAGATTCGTGAATATCGGTTACCGTTGGCACACCAAATTCTCTGCTTACTTTAGCTAAAATTTTTAATGCTTTTTCATCGCCAATTCCAGTAAAACTATCTATTCTTGAGCGATTGGCTTTTTTAAATGAACCTTTAAATACATACGGAATTTTTAACTTATCTGTAACCTTGATGATATGCTCGGCAATACGCATCGCCATATCTTCTCCTTCAATAGCACATGGACCAGCTAATAAAAAGAAATTATCGGCTTCCGTGTTTTTTATTTGAGGTATATTTTTAATATTCATAGTTTCGTTTTTAGCATTATTTTCGTTTCGTTTTGCCTTTTCTATTTTTCACTTTGACCATTTCGGGCTTTTGTGCAGCGGCTTTTATTTGATCGTAATTCTTGGTTTTTAAAAAGTACGAAATGATAGTAGTAAAGATAACACCAAATGACAAATTATTCATCACGCCATTTCTTAAAAATAAGTCAAAAGAAGCATTCTTTTGTGCCTCTTCAATGGTCATCTTTGCATCATTGATCAAAGCAAGCTCTAAGGTCTTCATAAAATGAGGACTTACTTGATTAAAGGTAATGAATTGTACAATAGGAAAGAATAGGGCAATCATGATACACATCACCAAACCAGTCATAAAAGCTTGTTGCCATTGTATCACATTGTTGTAATACTCTTTTTTCTTTTGTCGGATACCCAACCAATAAAAAATAAAGAGAAGAAAACTAAATAGCATTTCATGTAATACTTCAAAACGTACTTTTTCAGCATGAAACCCCAGTGATTTTCCTATAAACATCCAAATTAAAGCTGCTAATGTCGCTAGAGCTGCCCATTTGAATTCAATAGAGAATTTTTTCATTGTATTAGCTTAAAATATAATAGCTCAAAAGTAAAGTTTTTATTTTATAGGGTAAAATATATTTTTTTCTAATTTTTTTTCTTAGATTTAAGAAGAACAAGAAGGGAAAGAAATAAAATAACCACTATTTTATAAATTATTATAGTAAAAAAAAATAATTAGTTATGAAAACGCTTATTTTAATTAGACATGCCAAATCGTGTTGGGAGACGATTACCGAAGATAAAAATAGACCTATATCAAAAACAAGAGGTGTACAAGATGCACTTTTGGTATCGCAAGCAATTGCCCCACTTTTACCAGATCGATTTATCGTTTGGACAAGTACAGCTAAACGAGCGAAACAAACGGCTACAATTTTTTGTCAGAACTTAGAAATAAACCCTGCTTATGTCATTGAAAAAGAAGATATTTATACTTTTGATGTCAAGAAATTGGCACGAAGCATAAAGAAATGTGAAAATATGCATAAGGCCTTGATTATTTTTGGACATAATGATGCAATCACAGATTTTGTTAATAAATTTGGTATGGTTTCGATTGATAATGTTCCAACTTCGGGAGTAGTCGTTATGGACTTTCCGCAGGAAGATTGGAAAGGGATTAAAAACGGAACTGTAATAAGTAAGGTTTTTCCAAGAGATTTAAAATAAAAAATGAATACAACTACTGCAACACCTAAATATTATTATGTTGATCGCGAGAAAAGCTGGTTAGCTTTCAACGAAAGAGTTCTACAAGAAGCCGGGGATGTATCAGTACCTTTACTTGAACGTCTGCGTTTTATTGGAATTTTCTCCAATAATTTGGATGAATTTTTTCGCGTGCGTTATGCAACAATTCGCCGAATGGTTTTAACGGGCGAAAGCAATCGAAAATTAGGAAGTGGAGTAGTGGTCAAAGATTTATTGATGCAAATTACCAATCGCGTCATCGTCTTACAAAATGAAAGTTTGCGTATTCTTGCGGAAATAGAAAAACAACTAGAAGCAGAGAACATTTTTATACTTAACGAGAAAACAATCAATGACAAACAAATAATATTCGTCAAAGATTATTTTTTACATACACTTTCTCATGACTTAGTAACGGTAATTCTCAGTGATTTAGCGCCTTTCCCTTTACTGAGAGATACCCATGGTTATCTAGCGGTGAAATTAGAAGTAGATGAAGAGTTGCGCAGCAAGAGGAGTAAAGCCAATAAACGCGAAAAAGGAACTAAGTATGCAATTATTGAAATTCCCAATATTGTTAAGCGTTTTGTAGAACTTCCTTCGGATGATGATAAGAAATACATCATTATGATTGATGATATTATCCGGTATAACTTAGCTTCAATCTTTAAAATTTTCGATTATAAAGCGGAAAAAGCGTTTATGATTAAAATTACGCGCGATGCTGAAATAGGCGAAGACACCGATTTGCATAAGTCATTTGTTGAAAAAATATCCAGTGGAGTAAGAGATCGAAAACAAGGAGAAATTGTTCGTTTTGTCTATGATCAAGAAATGGATCAAGATTTGTTGGACTATTTGCTCAAAAATGTTGAAATAGAGATGAATGACAGCATTATCCCTGGAGGACGTTATCACAACCGACGTGATTACATGGGCTTTCCAACCTTGGGACGTTCGGATTTAACGTATCCCAAGCAAATACCAGCAGCCGTTCTTGATTTGGATATGGAAGATAGTATTATTCAACAATTACAAAAGAAAGATTACTTAATCTATACCCCTTATCAGTCTTTTTCTTATCTCGTTCGTTTTTTAAGAGAAGCAGCCTTGGATCCTCAGGTATTGTCAATTAAGATTACGCTGTATCGTTTGGCTAAAAACTCACAGATTATCAGTTCTTTGATAAATGCAGTGAAGAATGGAAAAAAGGTAATCGCACAAATCGAATTGCAAGCGCGTTTCGATGAAGCGAGTAATATCTATTATTCAGAACTCATGCAATCCGAAGGCGTACAACTTATTTTTGGAGTGAAAGGGCTAAAGGTACACAGTAAGATTTGTGTGGTTGAACGCTTGGAAAACAAAAAAATAAAACGCTACGGCTTTGTTTCAACAGGAAATTTCAATGAGAGTACAGCAAAGATTTATACCGATGTTACCTTGCTAACGGCACACAATCAAATTATGAAAGATGTGTCTAAAGTGTTTGAATTTCTACAAGTTAACTACCGAGTACACAAGTATAAAAACCTGTTGGTTTCGCCCCATTATACCCGATCAGGATTCTATAAATTGATTGATCGAGAAATTCGAAATGCCAAAAGTGGGTTACCTGCTTCCATCCGATTAAAAATGAATAGTTTATCCGATTTGAGAATGGTAGATCGCTTGTACGACGCAAGTCAGGTAGGTGTAAAAGTACAATTGATCATTCGCGGGATCTGTTGTTTAGTGCCTGGTATACCAGGAATGAGTGAAAATATTGAAGCGATTAGTGTGGTAGATCGATTTTTAGAACACTCGCGCATTTATATTTTTGGAAATAATGACAACCCCGAAGTATATATTTCATCTGCGGATTTTATGACCCGTAATTTGGATGAACGCGTAGAAGTAACCTGTCCAATTTACGATGATAGAATCAAAAAAGAATTGATAGAAACCTTTGAAATAGGCTGGAAAGGCAATGTAAAAACGCGCATTCAATCTGGTGATTTATCTAATAAATATAGAAAAAGAGAAGGAGAAGAGGACTATCGATCACAAAGAGAAATGTATCGTTATTATTTGAACAAACTAAAATCTGAATAGATGTTAAAGATTAAAAAATATGCAGCTATTGATATTGGCTCCAATGCGATGCGTTTGTTAATTATGAATATTGTAGAAACGAAAGGACAGGATCCCGTTTTTAATAAAAGTTCCCTTATTCGCGTTCCTATTCGTTTAGGACAAGATGTATTTACTCAAGGTGAGATTAGCACAGAATCCAAGCAGCGGATGATTGAAGCTATGCAAGCTTTTTATCTTTTGATGCGAGTAAATAAAGTAGAGCGTTTTATGGCTTGTGCAACAAGCGCTATGCGTGAAGCGGATAATGGACAAGAAGTAGCAGAAGCTGTTTTTGAAATGTCAAGAATAAAAATAAATATTATTGATGGTGAAAAAGAAGCGATGATTATTGCTTCTACGGATTTAAAAAATTACATCAATCAAACCAAAAATGTTATGTTTGTTGATGTAGGAGGAGGTAGCGCAGAGTTCACCGTTTTTAAAGAAGGAAAACCCATTGCATCTAAATCTTTTCGCAATGGAACGGTCCGACTGTTAAACGATATGGTCCCTAAAAGTGTATGGAATGATATTCAAAATTGGGTGAGAGAAGAAACAAAAACACTCCATGATTTGATTGTTATTGGTTCAGGAGGAAATATCAATAAGGCTTTTAAAATGTCTGGAAAGAGTCAGGATAAGCCGATGTCCTACCTATATTTAAATCAACAATTAACGAAGTTATCTGAGATGACCTATGATGAGCGTATTGCTATTTTGGGATTAAATCCAGATCGGGCAGATGTAATCATTCCAGCTTTGAGAATTTATAGCTTTGCAATGAAAGCTAGTGGTGCAAAACAAATTTATGTACCTAAAATAGGCGTTTCGGATGGTATTGTTAAGGCGATTTACTTTGGGCAAATCCCCTTAGATTATCAAACTATTGCCTATTAAATAGAAGTTTTTAGTTATCCCTAAACGAATGGTTTATTTATTAAACAAAATTATTGGATGCCAAAAAAAGTTGATATTTAGCTTGTTTTTGCATCCTTTTTTTTAGACCTATAAAATAAAACAATTGAATTCATATTGTTTTCAAAATGAGCTTTAGGTTGAAGTGGTGAATCCAGATCTGACGAACCAATTCCAATGGCAGATAAACGAAATAACAATTGACGAATTTTCTCCATTAGTTAATTTATCTAGGTATACTAATCTACTGCGTGATACTCAAAATAGCGTGACGATAAGTATAACTAATACCTCGGGTTTGTATCACCATTAACACAATAGAAATTGACAATACAAACCTCTGTTTAATTCCCAAAGGAATTTCACCTCAAGGCGATGGTTTAAACGATACGTTTGATATTAGTCATTTTGGAGGAGTTTCTCTTCAAATTTTCAATCGCTATGGGATGAAAGTATACGATAAGAAAAACTACAAGAATGAATGGCATGGACAAACGAATTCGAGTAATACTTTACTACCTAATGGAACGTATTTTTATCATATCGTAACGAATAGAGGAGAGACGCTTTCGGGTTGGGGTTCAGTTGATGTATTAGGAGGTGAGGTTTGCTCTTTGCTAGGTTTGTTTTTTTGGTAGATTGTTTTTATTTAGAAAATTTCCCCCATAACCCATTTCTCATAACCCTTCACCCATTTCTCATAACGCATCACTTCCATCTAAAATTTCTCAATCGCTCCCAGTCCAAACAGCGCAAAATCGTATTTTACGGGATCAACAGGATCCAGTTCACGCAAAGCTGTATCCAATTCCAATAGAGCTTTAGCATCGTTTTGTGTGCGTTTTAGTATTCCTAGTTTCCGTGCCATATTACCTGAATGTACATCTAGTGGGCAAGATAACTCACTAGGAGATACTCCTTTCCAGATTCCGAAATCAACGCCTGTATTGTCATTACGCACCATCCATCTCAAGTACATATAGAATTGGATAATTAAAATGGTAGGGATAAAAGTGGGTATATGAAATAAAGAATACTTTGAAGTAGATTTTACTTTCTGTTAAAATTAACATATATTTATAGCTTATCTATTAAATCAGGAATCTATGAGATATTTTGTTTGCATCGCTGTTTTCTTTTGTTTTTATATCAATGCCTTATATGGGCAGCAAAATTTGGTGATTAATCCCAGTTTTGAAGATGTAAATGTAGATCAGTTACAATGCAATCTTTATCAATCATATGAAGCATTTTCAAATGCCATTCAGTATTGGAATTCACCATTTGGAACTTCTGATATTTACAATATAAATTTTCCTGAGCGTTGTTCTTATCAAGGAGTTCAAAGGCCAAGAACTGGTAGTACCATGTTAGGTTTCGTAACGTATATTAATCAAGAAGTAATTGGGGGAAGAGATCCAAATACATTTCCGAATTCTGAATTTATTGAAGGTCAATTGATTACTCCCTTACTACCGGGACATACTTATAGAATAAAATTTTATGTAATGTTAGCGGTATGGAGTCATTTTAAAGCTAATAATTTTGGCATCCAATTTTTTCAAAATAAATATGTCGAAACAGTAGATATTATTCCTGAAGGTAATCCTGATGCGAATTATACGACGGTGGTTAATGATAGTCAAAATTGGCATTTAGTTCAATTGGAATTCACCCCACAAATCGCAGATTTAAAATATTTTATCATTGGAAATTTTTTTAATGGGCTTAACACTACAGCTGAATTAACTGCTCCTTTTGAAATGGCTATGTTCGCTTATTATTATATAGATGATGTTTCAATTATAGACTTAACACCATCTTTTCAACCAATAGGTCCCTTTTGTAAAGGAGCTATTTTTACACTACCAGAAGAATCTCAGAACGGTCATATAGGTACATGGTCACCAGCAATTAACAATCAACAAACAACTACTTATACTTTTACGCCCGATAATCCAGAGTTACAGAAAGTAACGTTAACAGTTGAAATTATTGAACCTTATATTGAGCCTATTTTTGATTTAGAAACAACCGTATGTAAGGGAACAACTTTTACCTTACCAGGTGTTTCAGAAAATGGAATAAAAGGTACTTGGTCTCCTGAAGTAAACAATCAAAAAACTACCACGTATACGTTCACCCCTGAAGTTGGTTCTTGTGGATTAAAAACGAGGGTTATGATAGAAGTAGTTGATGTACTAACGCCTGAGTTTACCCTTCCTTCTTTTATCTGTGCAGGAAGTCCGTTGGTTTTACCAGAGTTATCTAATAATGGAATTTCTGGTATTTGGACACCTGCTATTGACAACCAGCAAACAACGACATACACCTTTACCCCAGTAGGGCATGATTGTACTGTACCTATAAAAGCAACAGTAGAAGTTAAGCGAATAGGTACTCCTTTATTGAATTCTTATTGTACCAAAAATGGGCTTTATGTTGAAGTGGTGAATCCAGATTTGACTAACCAATTTCAATGGCAGATAAACGATATAACAATTGAGGAATTATCTCCATTAGTTAATTTATCTAGGTATGCTAATCTACTGCGTGAGACTCAAAATAGAATAACGGTAAGTATGACTAACATCTTCGGCTGTATCTCCACGAACACAATAGAAATTGAAAACAAAAATTTGTGTTTAATTCCAAAAGGTATTTCACCTCAAGGCGATGGTTTCAACGATACGTTTGATCTCAGTCATTTTGGAGGAGTTTCTCTTCAAATTTTCAATCGCTATGGGATGAAAGTATACGATAAGAAAAACTATAGAAACGAGTGGTTTGGACAAACGAATTCGAGTAATACGTTACTGCCTAGTGGAACGTATTTTTATCAGATTGTAACAAATCAAGGAGAGATGCTTTCAGGTTGGGTACAGTTGGTGTATTAGTAGAAGAGGTCTGTTTTTTGTGCGGTTTGCTATGGTTTAAGTACGTGGTGCGTCCATCCGTCTTCATTCAGCTTATCACACACCCAGTTTGTCCCTGAGGGGACAAAGAGTCGCATCCTTTATATCCGGCAATGCAGTATGAAATACTGTGTTGAATAACGGATGCGATTTCTTCTGTTTCGAAATGAGATAACTGATTCGGTTACGGTAGAATTCCCCATAACCCATTTCTCATAACGCACCACTTCCATCTAAAATTTCTCAATTGCGCCCAATCCAAACAACGCAAAATCGTATTTCACAGGATCAACGGGATCCAATTCACGCAAAGCCGTATCTAATTCCAAAAGTGCTTTAGCATCATTCTGTGTGCGTTTTAGTATGCCTAATTTACGTGCCATATTGCCTGAATGTACATCTAATGACAAGATAACTCACTAGGAGATACTCCTTTCCAAATACCGAAATCAACGCCTGCATTGTCTTGGCGAACCATCCACCTCAGGTACATATAGAACAGGATAAAAAGGATGGTATTTTTGTATGCTAAATTCGCGTTTCTAGTGTATGAATATGCAATGAAATCACTTTCTAATCTATGTTTTATATTAGTATGGTTAATCTATAAAAATGTAAAAAATAAGATAATTAAGTAAAAAAACATTTAAAATTCAAGTATTTTAATTTTTTATTAAAAATTAAATGTTATATTTAACTTAATTAATTTAAAATAAAGATAAAATAAAGAAAATTAGCTTTTTATTATTTTCAATTATTACATTGGGAATATCGACTACATCTTGTGAAAGAGATGAGTCTTTAGTTGTAGAAGATAACAAGTCAACCATTGTTAACAATCAAACGTTATCTAATGATTTAGATTTAAGTCAATTGAATCTAGATGAAAAGGGAATTGAAAAGGTTAAATCTTTTTTAGAACAGTCAACAAGCTCTATGAGATTATGGAATAGCTCATTAGGGGATTGTACTAACCATAACGGAGGTTGTGCCCCAGAAGATGTTTATGTGCCACTGGGGCCCGTAACAGGATATTCAAAAACCTTAGAAGACATTCGTTTTGAACTAGTAAAAGAAGGAAATACAGTTTCTGTATCTAAGAACCTAGATTTAAGTAAATTGTTTTTCCATGTTGCAAATGGTCAATCACCAGTAAAAACTATTGGATTTCAAATCGTAAAATAAGATGAATCTAAAAAAGATTAATATGTCTCTTAGAGCTATTATAACTTTGGTAGTTGTTATAGTAGCTCTTTTGGGATGTAGTAAAAAGAAGGAATTAATTACCATGGATGTTGGGTTCAATGCTCATCCAATTGTGGGAAGAGGAGTATATTATGATTCATCTACCCAAAATTATCAACTTTATTTTATTAACAATAGTCTCGAACAACCTCAAGTATTTTTTTTTGATTTAAAAGGAAAAAAAGTCGATTCTATAACGATAAATCTAAATTTAAAAAAGAATCCTAATAATATTAAATTTATTACAAAAGATTCTATTTTATATACGATTGGAAATGAGGATAAGAATGAGTTTTACCTTATTAACCGAAGTGGAACTATTTTAAAATCGAAATCTTTAAAGTCGAGTATTGCACAAAAAAAAGAAGGCCATGAATATTATTTAGTCCCTTTTAGAAATAATTGTTATACAGATTTTTCAATTAATAGATGTGCTACTACGATTTTATTTAGTCCCAGTGATGCGTTTAAATTAGCTAATAGTCATCTACCAGATGCTGTTCAACAAAAAGAGTTGAGCAAAATACAAAAAGAGGCTGCTGTTTTACTAAGTGTACAGAATTTGTTTACAAATCACACTTCTATTGAGTTTGGAAAAAATATATTTGATGAACGTGGCACTCAGATTACTAAAGCTAAAGTGATAGAACTGAAAGATAGTTTTTATTTTTATAGCCCTTATGGTAGAGATATGTATGAATTAGATTACAATTTAAATATTGTAAAAAAAATACAGTTGTTATCAGATAAAGAAAGGATTCCTGGTGAAGAAACAAATAATAAGCAACAAAAAATAAGTTATATTAATTATGTGTTATTTGATAAAAATTCGCAGGCAATTTTTGCAGTAGTTAGTATTGATAATGATAGCTATGATGGGGATAATATGCCAACATCTTCCTTTGAGATTATTCATTTCGATAAAAATTTTCAAAAAAAGAGTTCAAAGGTCTTTGATGGAGAACAATATGATATTAACTCTGTGTTTCTAGTAAAAGACACCGTATTGGTAGAAAAAAGAAGTGAAATATTTGGACAAATAATTTATGAAATGTATACAGAAAATTAGCGCATTAGTAATGTTAGTCATTTGTTTGTCTGCATGTACTAAAAAAAGCGATCAACCCTCCCCCTTAACCTACTTAGAAAATAAGTATCAAGTGTCAATATCTCCTAATGTAAAGAGAATTTACATCATAGATGAAAATAAGGTGTCTTGTGGAAATTGTCTTCGTCATTTTCATGATTATTTAGTAAAAAAGAAACCAACCGTAGAAGAGCTTGTTTTATTAAATAATACAGGTACCTTTATTAATCGCAATTTCTTTGCAGAAAAACAATGCACAATTATTCAATTTAAACCTAAGAAAAGTAGCAATGATTCTTTAGTGCCTCATTTAGGAATAATTTACTTGACCAAAGGGGTAATTGACAGCATTATCAATGTAACGCCAGAAAACATACAGAAAATCTTATTGCAAGATGAAAAAGAAAGTAAAATAGGAGTATAAAGTAGAATCTCCTTTACTTTTTTTGTGCTTTGTGATGTTGTAAGTTTTGCTTGATTAAAAGAAAACATGATATTAAATCAGAAAATTCTCCCATAATTCATCGCTCATTCCCCATCACTTGTTTTTAAAACTTTTCAATCGCCCCCAAGCCAAACAAAGCAAAATCATACTTCACAGGATCAACAGGATCCAATTCACGCAAAGCCGTATCTAATTCCAAAAGTGCTTTAGCATCATTCTGTGTCCGTTTTAGAATCCCTAATTTACGTGCCATATTGCCTGAATGTACATCTAATGGGCAAGATAACTCACTAGGAGATACTCCTTTCCAAATACCGAAATCAACGCCTGCATTGTCTTGGCGAACCATCCACCTCAGGTACATATTAATGCGTTTCGCAGCAGAACCTTTTAAAGGATCCGACACGTGTTTCTGTGTACGGGATTGATGTTGAATTTCAAAAAACAAAGTTTTGAATTTAGAAATACGCGCTTGTAAAGGAAGGGAAGCATCGCTAAATACCGCTTCTAAACCCCCGTGATTTTGATAGATATGCTGTAAAGCTTGGACAAAAGTTACAAAATCGGAGCTGTTAAATGTACGATGTACGAAACCTTCCAATGCTTCGAGCTGGTCTTCGTTGTGATTCATGACAAAATCATAAGGTGAATTACCCAATGCCTCCATCATTTTATGTGCATTTTTGATAATCATTTTTCGATTTCCCCAAGCAATGGTAGCACTTAAAAAACCTGCAATTTCAATATCTTCTTTTTGGGTATATAGATGGGGAATTTGTACAGGATCATCCACAATAAAAGAAGGGTTATTGTATAGCAATACTTTCTCGTCTAAAAATTCTTTGAGTTCTGTTTGATTCATGGGTATAATTTTGGTACTTACTCCAATAACAATTGGGTCTGTACTTGGTATTTTTGACTAATTCGCAATCAAACCATCCGTCATAATGAGTTTGCGATCGGCCATATCTGCTAATTCTTCATTATGAGTCACAATAACAAAAGTTTGTCCAAATTCCTCACGCAATTGAAAGAAGAGGTTGTGCAGATTTTCTGCCGTTTTGGTATCTAAGTTTCCCGAAGGTTCATCCGCAAAAATGACCTTAGGTTTATTGATTAAAGCTCTCGCTACGGCAACACGTTGTTGCTCTCCTCCGGATAATTCAGAAGGAAAATGGTGATACCGGTGCGAAACACCTAGATAATCCAATAATTTTTTGGCTTCTTGTTCGGTTTCTTTTTTATCTTTTCCCGCAATAAAAGCAGGAATACATACATTTTCTAACGCATTAAATTCAGGAAGTAATTGATGGAATTGAAAAATAAACCCCAAATTTAGATTTCTAAATTTAGAGATTTCCTTATCGTTTAACTGTAAAACGTTGGTGTTATTGATAAAGAGCGAACTATTAGCTTCAAGTGAAGGCTTGTCTAAGGTTCCTAAAATTTGAAGAAGTGTTGTCTTTCCGGCACCCGATGCTCCGACAATTGAAATGATTTCTCTTTCTTTAATGTGCAGATCGACCCCTTTTAGCACTTCTAATTGGTCATAGGATTTTCTAATATTTGTTGCTCGTATCATAAGTATGGCTTTGATCGATTACAAAATAACAATGTTTTAGCTCAATTAAAAATTAAAAAGGGAAAAATATTTCAATTGTTTTAGACTTCCAATGATTATTAATAACTTAGACCATTCTAATTAGGTAGTAATAAATAGGAAAGAGTAAATGAAAAAAGCAATACTAGCTGGCGGATGTTTTTGGTGTACAGAAGCCGTATTTAAGAGTTTAAAAGGAGTTGTAGAGGCGGTACCTGGTTATATTGGGGGAAGCCAAGTTAATCCAACCTATGAACAAGTCTGTACAGGAGAAACAGGACATGCAGAAGCCATAGAAATTGAGTATAATGAACATGAAGTTAGTTATAATGAATTGTTGGAGATCTTTTTTGCAACCCATAATCCAACTACATTAAATAGACAAGGAGAAGATATTGGAACCCAATATAGGAGTGAAATTTTTTATGTGGATGAAGCTCAAAAACAAGCTGCAGAAGAATATATTGGAATTTTGCGTGATGAAAAAGTTTTTGATCAACCGATTGTCACTCAAATAACTCCAGCATCCATTTTTTATGTAGCAGAAGATTACCACAAGAACTATTTTGATCGAAAAGGCGCGGAAAATCCGTATTGTCAAATGGTTGTAAAACCTAAAGTAGAGAAATTTAAGAAGAATTACGCTTCCAAATTGAAAGAATAAAACATGCAACAGCACGAGGATCAAACCAATCGGATAAAAAGAAGGCAACTGATAACTGGAATATTTCTGGATCTAATCGGGATGATTAGTTATTTGGTACCTGGTTTAGGAGAGATTTCAGATTTAATTTGGGCCCCTGTTTCCGCCTTTATTTTAGCGAAAATGTACCCAGGTAAAATTGGTAAAGTTGGCGCATTGGTCAATTTCATTGAAGAAATATCTCCAGGATTAGATATTATCCCAACGTTTACTTTAACGTGGGTGTATACTTATTATTTTCAGAAGAAAAGTTTCTAATAAATAATATTTTTTATTGTGTTAAAATCATAAATTTTTCTTAACTTTAAAGTGTATCCAAATTTACAGTTTGGGTATAGACGAAAGGATTGATTAACTATAAAACATGTTTTTATGAAGAACTTATTTGTGATTATTTGTAGCGTTTTGCTTTTTGTTAGTTGTAAGGAAACAAAAAACAGTAGAGCGTTGGGGGATGAAAATGCAGGAAAAACTTTAATAGGTTGGTATTATTATAATTTAGGAGAAGAAAAGTACGAGGATTTGAAACAATATCTCGATGTAGATTTTTTTAAAAATACATCTGAAGCTGAGTTTTTTAATAAATTGAAGCAAAGAGATACGGAAATGGGACACATTATAAAAGCTGTTTTTAAAGAGGGCGATTTGACGAATGAAAATAAAAAAGAAAAGATTAAGGAATTTCAATTTGATTATGATGTACAATATGAAAAAAGTGCAGCAGTTGAAAAATTCCATTTAATTAAAAGAGGGGATGATTTTAAAATTGCTAAAATAGAGTTTTAATAAAAAGGTTATTTTAAGCACTGTATATAAGTACAAAAAAGAGAAGTTTCACCATAAGCTTCTCTTTTTTTGTTTTTAAACGTTTTATTTCATTAAAATATTACTAAGTGAAGAAAAGTATATTTTCCTAATAAAACTGTACATTTGTTAGATGTTGGAGCAGAATAAAGATTGTAATAATCGGTAACGCTGCTTATTTGAAAGAAAAAACATGAAGAAAATAGAAAAAATTTGCTGCATTGGTGCTGGATATGTAGGTGGGCCAACCATGGCAGTTATTGCTGATAAGAATCCTCATATACAAGTTAAAGTAGTAGATATTAATGAAGAGAGAATTGCGGCATGGAATTCTGTAGACTTAACGCAATTGCCTATTTATGAACCTGGATTAGATGCTATTGTAGCTAATGCTAGGGGGCGAAATCTATTTTTTGATACAGCGATTGATCAAGCCATTGAAGAAGCCGATATCATTTTTATATCAGTGAATACACCCACCAAGACGTATGGAAAGGGCAAAGGAATGGCTGCTGATTTAAAATATATTGAATTATGCGCACGTCAAATTGCAAGGGTAGCGAGTTCTTCTAAAATTGTAGTGGAAAAATCAACTTTACCAGTGCGTACTGCACAAGCAATTAAACGAATATTAGATCAAACAGGCAAGGAAGGAGTGAAGTTTCAAATCTTATCCAATCCTGAGTTTTTAGCAGAAGGAACTGCTATTTCAGATTTACTACATCCAGATCGCGTATTGATTGGGGGTGAGCAAACTGCAGAGGGTATAGAAGCCATGAATGCATTGGCTTCGCTTTATGAATCGTGGATTGAGACTTCCAAAATTCTGAAAACAAATGTTTGGTCGTCTGAATTGTCAAAATTAACAGCGAATGCTTTTTTAGCACAACGGGTGTCATCCATTAATGCAATATCAGAATTATGTGAAGTTTCTGGAGCAGATGTAAATGAAGTAGCTAAGGCAATCGGAACCGATTCGAGAATTGGCAACAAATTTCTGAAAGCTTCGGTTGGATTTGGAGGCTCGTGTTTTCAAAAGGATATTTTAAACCTTGTTTACATTGCAAAATCCTATGGTTTAGAGGCAGTTGCTGATTATTGGGAACAAGTGATTCACATGAACAACCACCAGAAACAAAGATTTGCAGACCGCATTGTAACCACATTGTTTAATACCGTTAACAACAAAAAGATTTGCTTTTTAGGATGGGCTTTTAAGAAAGATACGAATGATACCAGAGAATCGGCAGCTATCTATGTGGCCAGTGAGTTACTTGATGAACAAGCACAGATTCATGTTTTTGACCCCAAAGTTTCCAAGCAACAGATGATTAGTGACTTGGAATATACCAATAAACACAGTTTAAGCGAAATAGAAAATCAATTAACCTCACATACCGATCCATATCAAGCCATGCAAGAGGCACATGCTATCGCAATTTTAACTGAATGGGATGTGTTTAAAACCTATGACTGGCAAAAAATATACAATCAAATGCAAAAACCTGCTTTTATATTTGATGGCAGGGGTTTATTAGATCATCAACTATTGACAGCTATCGGTTTTGAAGTATATACAATTGGAAAAGGAGAGTAATTTTACAGTAAACGTTAGGATTAAAAGATAAAAACATGGAGTATTTATATCTATTTATCATCTTTTTATTAGTAGTAATCGTTGGTATATTATTGTATTTTCTATTCCATTACAATAAACAAAGAGTTGTTTTTGAAAAGGAAAAAGACTTATTTGATAGTAAAATTAAGTACCTGCAATTAGAAAATCTAGAATCAAGGTTAGATCCTCATTTATTTAAAAATATATTAAATTCAATTCAGTCTCATGCCTATCAAACGTACTATGCCTTAGATAAAATGGCAGGTGTATTGGATTATATTTTATACGATAGCCAACGCAAATTAGTGACCTTGAAAGAAGAGCATGAATTTGCAATGCGATTAATTGATATCAATAAAATAAAGCTAAATCCTCTTTTTCGCCTAGATGTTCGTTCTAATATAGGGGAAACTGAAGTACTGTATTCGGAAGACTTAGTTGCACCATTGATTTGTGTTGAATTAATAGAAAATGCGTTTAAACACGCCGATTTAACTGGGAATGATGCTTTTATAACGATACTTTTTAAACTAAAAAATGGACAGTTTGATTTGGTGGTTTCCAATAAAAAATCATCTAAAGGTTCCTTGCGAAAAGAAAAAGGAGGCTATGGCTTGTCTGCCTTACGCGAGCGCTTACATTTGATCTATGGAGGCTATTATAAGTTAGAAAAATCAGAAGATGAGCAAGTGCATTCCATGCATTTAAAAATTAATTTGTATGAGTTCAAAGCTAAAATGTATACTCTTAGATGATGAGTTGCTGGGATTGAAGTATTTAAAAATGCTATGTGAGCAAATTCCCGAAATCGAAATCGTTAAAGTATTTGACGATCCCACTGTTTTTTTAGAAGAAGCACCTACCTTAGATTTTGAGTTGGCAATTTTGGATATTAATATGCCTGGAATGGATGGGTTGAGTGTAGCTCAGTTATTGACCAATAAGGGCGTTGTTTTTGTTACTGCATACAAAGAATATGCATTGGAAGCTTTTGAAGTAGATGCAATTGATTACATTGCTAAACCGATTAAAAAAGAAAGACTACAACGGGCTATCCAAAAGGCAATGCGCCAATTAAAACCCATAGAACTAACGACTTCCTTAACCGTAAATTCAAATAAAGGAAAGGCAATTTTGCAGTTTGATGATATTCTTTATATTAAAACGAGTGAACAGGATGGTAGAGATAAAGAAATTGTACTAGAAAATGATCAACATTTAATGGCAAAGAATATTTCATTGGACAAGCTCGTTGAAGTATTACCCGCTACTAAGTTTTGTCGTATTAATAAGAGAGAAATTATTGCCTTAAAAATTGTGCGCTTTTTTGGTCATGATTTAATCACAACGCAACTGTTTACTGAACAAGGAAAACCTCTTGAACTCACCTTAGGAGTGACCTTTAAAACAGATTTCCTAGATAAGATATAGTTTCATTACAAGATATTAAAGGTTCATTACAAGAAAGCTTGTTTTGAACCCAAGGATGTGATTTGATAAGTATATATTTCAGACTTTTGCCATTGAAATTAAAAAACCTTATTTGATTATGTCAAAATATAGAAATGCACTGCTTTATGTGTCTATTATTGGAGGATGTACGGCTTTAATTTATTGGGTGGTTAGTCAAGGATCCAAGTTAGAAGTAAACACAAAAGCAGTAGTGTCTGGAAATAGTGCCTGGCAAGATTTTCTTAATGCCTTAGTTCACCATCTAGAAAGCCCCTTAGCTTTATTATTAGCACAAATTGTAACCATTGTTTTAGTCGCGAGAGTATTCGGTTGGATCTGTAAAAAAATTGGACAACCTTCCGTAATAGGTGAGATTATCGCGGGAATCGCACTAGGTCCCTCCTTAGTAGGTACTTATTTTCCGGAGTTTTCCGCTATTATGTTTCCAGCCCAATCGCTGGGTAATCTAAGTTTTTTAAGTCAAATCGGTCTAATTCTTTTCATGTTTGTCATTGGAATGGAATTAGATCTCAAAATATTGAAAAATAAAGCACACGATGCTATTTTAATTAGCCATGCTAGTATCGTAATTCCCTTTGCTTTGGGAATGGCTTTGGCGTATTATATTTTTGAATCCTTTGCTCCAGAAGGGGTGGATTTTCTGTCCTTTGGCTTATTTCTGGGTATTGCGATGAGTATTACTGCTTTTCCCGTATTAGCGAGAATTGTTCAGGAACGAGGCTTGCAAAAAACGCGATTGGGAACAATTGTTATTACTTGTGCAGCGGCGGATGATATTACTGCCTGGTGTTTGTTAGCCGCAGTTATTGCTATTGTTCAGGCTGGGAGTTTTGTTAGTTCTCTTTACATTATTGCCTTAGCAATTATTTATGTCATTGTAATGTTCACATTGGTTCGTCCATTTTTAGGTCGAATTGCAAAATATCAGGGAAATAGCAAATTATTGTCTAAAGGAACCGTAGCTATCTTCTTATTAACTTTGATTATTTCTTCTTATTGTACGGAAGTAATTGGTATTCACGCTTTATTCGGTGCTTTTATGACAGGAGCGATGATGCCTGATAATATGAAGTTTAGAAATATTTTCATTGAAAAAGTGGAAGATGTTGCTGTTGTCTTATTCTTGCCTTTATTTTTTGTATATACAGGATTGCGTACCGAAATCGGTTTATTAAATGAACCTTACTTATGGAAGATAACTGGACTAATTATCTTAGTAGCCACAGTTGGTAAATTTTTGGGAAGTGCGATTACGGCCAAATTCGTTGGTATTAGTTGGCGGGACAGTTTGACCATTGGCGCGTTGATGAATACACGTGGTTTGATGGAACTTATTGTATTAAACATCGGTTTTGATTTGGGAGTAATGACAGGCGAAGTATTTGCCATGATGGTTATTATGGCTTTGGCAACGACATTTATGACCGGTCCTTTATTGGATTTAATTAAAAAAATATTTGGTCCCTTAGGTGATGAACCACTACACAAAGGAGTTGTCATAGGAAAATACCAAGTTTTCTTGTTTTTTGAAAATAAATTGAGTTTAGCTCCTTTGATGAAATTAGCCAGTGCTTTTACAGGTAAAGAAAGTATGGATACTCGAATTACTGCCATGCATATGATTGATAGTCAGGAATTAAATTCATTCAATACTCAAGAATACGAAGAAGAGATTTTTGAAGCGGTCCAAGAACAGTCTACTGAGATGGATCAAGAAGTACAAACGTATTATAAAGTTTCCAATGATATTGAAAGTGATGTAATTAGTATGGTGCATCAAGAAACCTGTGATTTGTTTTTAATTGAAATGGGATATTCAATTTATCGAGGTTCTGTTTTAGGAAATATACTGGGTTTTACCACGCGAATTATTAATCCGGATGTCTTGCTAAATAAAGTAACAGGAAGAGAAAAGTTATTTGAAAATTCGTGGTTTAACGACCGTACACAACAAATTATGAATCGCACGAAGGTGCCTTTGGGAATTTTGATTAACAAGGATTTTCAAAAATTAGAACACGTTTTCTTACCTATATTTAGTAAAGGAGATTTGAAATTGTTGTCCTACGCACAAAAGATGATTCGCAATAATGATGTTCAAGTTTCTATCCTAGATGCAACCGGAGAATTAGAAAATCATACAGAGTTTAAAGAACAAATCAGACTCATTGAACAATATAAACCGAATCATATTCGCATCGTTAGTAATAAAGTAGTATCAAAAGAATTTATAGAAGAATTTGATTTAATGCTTATTACTTTAGACAGCTGGAAAAAATTGATTGAAACAAGAAGTATTTGGTTAAATCATGCTCCATCAATGCTATTAATGCAGTCATTATAACTATTTAGTTATGTTTTTTATATTAATTTGCACAACCTCAAGTTTTTAAACTTGAGGTTTTTTTGATACAGGTTATTTTTCTGGTTTATTTTCTGGCTGTTGACCTGCTAAATTAGCCCCATCGTATTTATTGAGTTTCATAAAAACAGCACTAGATAGGATAGTTAAAACCCCCATAACTAAAAAAGTATAATTAAATACCGCAGTTGGTTGATCTATTGTATCAATGGAACTATTTCTAAATACCTGTAAAAACATGGCAGAAATAGAAATGCCTAAACTAATTGCCAATTGCTGCGTAACAGAAAGTAAACTATTGCCATCACTAGAAGTAGTCGTATCTAAATCAGCTAAGGAAATGGTATTCATCGAAGTGAATTGTACCGCATTAAAAGCCCCATTACACACCATGAGTAAAATAATGATAAAAAAAGGAGTTTCTTGGGTAACAAAGAAAAAAAGACTAATGAGGATTCCCGTGGCAATCGTATTGAAAACCAAGGTCTTTTTATAGCCAAATCGCTTGACAATAGGGATGACAAAATTTCTCGAAATTAGGTTAGATAGCGCTTGTGGAATCATCATTAACCCCGCATAAAAAGCGGAATAACCGAAGCCCAATTGCAACAAAAGAGGAATCATTAAAGGCATACCGCCAATTCCAAATCGCGTTACTAAATTGCCGATTAAACCAATATTTAAAGTTTTAATTTTAAATAAGTCGAGCTTAATTAAAGGGCGTGTATTTTTTTTAGCATATAGGATATAAGCTACAATAAGTAAAATCGCTAATAGAAATAAACCAACTAATTGGAATACACCTAACTGTGGGGAATTCCATCGCTCAATAACTAGGGTTAACATGGTTAGTCCTCCACTAAATAAAACCCAACCTACTAAATCAAAACGCTCTACTTTATTCGTGAAATTAGGAATAATGGAACGCGCCATAATAATCACTATAATTCCTACAGGTAGATTAATTAAGAAAATCCAATGCCAAGATAATTTTTCAACTAAAAAACCACCCGCAGTAGGACCTAACATGGGGCCAATCAAAGCAGGAATAGTAATGAAATTGATGATTTTTAATAATTGATCTTTCGGATAAGCGTATAATAAGGTTAATCGGGCAACAGGAACCATCATCGAACCGCCAATGGCTTGAAATATACGAGCATAGATTAATTCATTTAAAGTATTAGATAAAGCACAAAATAAAGAACCCAATGTAAAAAGAGCAACAGCAAGAATAAAAATGCGTTTTGTACCAAAGCGATCCGCTAACCAGCCACTCAGAGGAATAAGTAAAGCAACAGTTAGGGTATAAGATACAATAATACTTTGCATTTCTAAAGGAGATTCTCCTAAACTTTTGGCGATAGATGGAAGACCCGTATTTAAAATTGTCCCGTCTAAAGCCTGCATAAAAATAGCTAATGCACCTAAATAGGGGAGGTATTTCTGAACTTTTGGATCCTGAATTATTCCGGCTTTCATGTAAAAAATAAGTTTGGCATACTAGAGATTGAATTTACCAAATTCCATCTAGCTTGACAATATTTTTTAGAAGATTTATGATTTGAATTTAAAAGGAATACTTTGCACGAGTGAATTCCTCTAAAAACGGAAGGGTTGTGAGGGTAAAAAGAGAAAGATTACTTTTTTATTTGGCTATTGTTCAATCCAATTGGCAATCATTTGTCGCCCGTCTTTTGTTATATATGATTCGGGATGAAACTGAATACCTCTAACGTTTTTGGTTTTATGCCTGAATGCCATGAGAATTTGATCACTACTTAAAGCGGTCATCGTTAATTCGTCCGGAAAATTGTGTTGTGCTAGTGCCCAGGAATGATATAAACCGACCTTTGTGTGATTTTCAATATTTTGAAAAAGCAAATCAGGAGTTGTTATTTCTAAAGCACGAGCTTGCCCGTGAAATACCTGCTGTACATTGTAGAGCTCTGCTCCATAATATACACCCAAAGCTTGATGCCCAAGGCAAACCCCTAAAATAGGTTTGGTGTGTTCATAATGCGCTATGATATCAAACAAGATGGGGTAGGCTTGAGGAACATCTGGACCTGGTGCTAATACAAGTTGATCATAACGCGCTAAATCCTCTACTTGAACCTCATCACTTTGGATTACTTGTATAGTACAAAGGGGATGTTCATCAAAAATTTGATACAAATTGTAAGTAAATGAATCTCGATTATCGATAATAATAATTTCCTTCTTCTTGCTCATAAACAATTTGTATTTTTGACCTTCAATTTACAATTAGACTATGGGCATCAAAGATACAATTATCTCAAGTATGAATGAATTGGGAAAGGCAAGAAAACCTTTTTTATTTTTTGTAGACTACCAAGGAGAAATAGGGCAAGTGATTCCCTTAGATGCTATTGATGCCGATGAAATTCTATATCATTTTAATACAAAAACCAACCATAAAGAACAAGTAGAATTTCAAATCCCTCAATTAAGTGCCCATCCCATTCCTTTAGAAGCCTATCAACAAAAATTTGATCAGGTTGTAGAGCAAATACAAAAAGGCAATACGTATTTGATGAACCTTACCGTATCAACGCCTGTTGATTTACAAGGAACCTTAAGAGATGTTTTCTGTGCGAGTAAAGCAAAATATAAACTTTGGGTAAAGTCTGAATTTGTATGCTTTTCACCTGAAATTTTTGTTCAAATAAAAGCCAATAGAATTTATTCCTTTCCCATGAAAGGAACAATTAATGCCGCTATTCCTAAAGCTGAAGAATTGATTTTACAAGACGAAAAAGAAACCGCAGAACATTATACGATTGTTGATTTAATACGCAATGATTTGAATATTGTATCCAAAAATGTAAGAGTCGATCGCTTTCGTTATTTGGATAAACTACAAACCTCTAAAGGAGAATTGTTGCAAATGAGCTCGCAAATTAGTGGTGATTTACCAGAAGGATGGCAGGATACACTAGGTGATAGGTTGGCCAAACTTTTGCCTGCCGGATCTATAACAGGTTCACCCAAAGCAAAAACAATTCAAATTATTGAAGCTGTCGAAGGATATGCCCGAAACTATTATACCGGTATTTGTGGCTTGTTTGATGGTGATTCCTTGGATAGTGCAGTGATGATTCGCTTTTTGGAACAGCAGGGAGATCAATTTTTCTATAAAAGTGGAGGCGGAATAACTTTTGCAAGTGAAGTAGAAAAAGAATATGAGGAAATTTTACAAAAAATCTATATTCCGATTTAATTGATAGTTTACAGTGGACGGTTTACTGTTCTCTTCACCCATTTCTCTTCACCCATCACCCATTTTTTTAGTTCATGTTAAAAAAAGTTAACCTAAAACGGTAGATTCAAATCTCGTAGTATATTTGGTAGGAATTATGAAACGTATTCTACCCCATCTTTTTTTTGTTTTTTTCCTGCTAATTTTAGGAGGTGCTAAAGTATTGGGTATTCCTGCAAACTATGAAAAACCAGAAGTTCAAGTTGCAGGTATCGAGGTTGTTCATACAATGAAAGAGTTAGGAATACTCCAAATTAAACACAACCAAGAATACAATAAAGATTATGCCTTTTCAAGTATAGAAACGGATAATGGAGACTCTAGTTTTCAAGAAAAACCAGATTCACTTGTTTTAGTTTCTACCTTAATAAAAGTGTTTTTCTATGCAATTTCATTGCATTTCATCCTTTTTGCGATTAAAAGACGCCGTACTACGTATGAAGCGTTGATACAATTATTTGATCATAAATACATTGTATATCGAATATTAAGAATTTGATTCACCTAAGTTTCAAAGGATTATTTTATTAATTGCCTACAATCTTAGTTAGGCGATAAATAGCGAGGCTTAAGGATAAGCTTCGACTTTTAAATCAATTTAATTAGCAAAATGTATTGTATGAAAAGAGTAGCATTTATTGTTTCTCTAAGTACTGTTTTGGGGTTATTTAGCTGTAATTCTCATAAACAGGAAAAAGAAAAAGGTATGGATTATCCAGTTACCAACCCTATAGTTATGGATACTGTTGTAGTCAAAGACTATGTTTCCCAAATTAAATCCGTAAAAAACATTGAGGTTCGAACCCAAGAAAAAGGTTATTTAGAGGCTATTCTTGTTGATGAAGGGCAATATGTCTCTCAAGGGCAATTGTTGTTTCGCATTCAACCTCAACTGCATAAAGCGGAGTTAGCAAAATCAAAAGCAGAAGTAGCAGAGGCTCAAATTGAAGTACAAAATGTAGAAACCTTAACCACTAATAATGTGGTTTCTAGCAGTGAGAAGGCAGTTGCTTTAGCACATTTGCAAAAAGCGAAAGCAGAAATGCAGTTAGCACAAATTCACTTGAATTATACCGAGATTAGAGCACCCTTTTCAGGTTATGTTGGACATCTGTCTAAGCGTTTAGGAAGTCTGTTGGATGAAGGGGAGCTCCTAACAACACTCTCTGATAATACAGCAATGTATGCCTATTTTAATGTGTCAGAAGTGGAATATTTAAACTATCAGACAAATCCTAAAAGTAAGGGAAGTGATGTAGTAGAACTCGTGATGGCAAACAGTAAAGTATTACCCTATAAAGGTAAAATTGAAATTATAGAGGGAGAGTTTAATAATGAAACAGGTAATATTGCTTTTCGCGCTAAATTTCCCAATCCCGATAAACTATTGAGAAATGGTGAAACGGGCAAGGTACGCCTGTCAATTGCATTAGAAAAAGCATGGATTATACCACAAAAAGTAACCTACGAAAGACAAGATAAAAAATATGTTTTTGTAGTAAATAAAAAAGGTGAGGTACAGGCTAAACCGATTACTATTAATGCTGAATTACCGGATTTATACGTTATAAATCAAGAGGATATCTCTACAAAAGACTACATTCTTCTAGAAGGAATTCAAAAGGTAAAAGAAGGAGATCATATCCAGACAAACTACCAAGAGCCTAAAAAGGTATTGAAATCCTTGCATTTAAGTGCAGACTAGTCTAGTATTAAGTAATTCATTGAATTGATATGTTTAAAACCTTTATTCGCAGACCCGTTCTGTCGATTGTTATTTCGTTGATTATCGTATTTCTTGGGGTATTATCCCTTTTGAAATTGCCCATAACCCAATTTCCTTCCATTTCTCCACCTAAAGTAAATATTACAGCCGAATACCCTGGAGCAAATGGTGAATTGCTGATTAAATCAGTGATTATTCCCTTAGAAAGAGCGTTGAATGGTGTACCCGGAATGAAATATATGGAGTCTAATGCTGGTAATGATGGGGAAGCCTCTATTCAGGTTATTTTTGATTTGGGAACAGACCCCAATTTAGCTGCTGTCAACGTACAAAATAGAGTTTCTTCCGCCATTAATAAACTCCCTCCTTTGGTTGTCCGAGAAGGAGTTAAAATCACACGTGAAGAATCCAATATGTTGATGTATTTAAACGTATATAGTGATGATCCCAAGGCAGATCAGAAGTTTTTGTACAACTATGCGGATATTAATATTTTATCCGAATTAAAAAGAGTTAGCGGTGTAGGCGTAGCTGATATTCTTGGAAATAGAGAATATGCAATGCGCATTTGGTTAAAACCTGATCGCATGACGGCCTTTCATATTTCTTCCCAAGACGTTATGGAGGCACTACAAGAACAAAGCATAGAAGCATCTCCAGGACGTATCGGAGAAAGTTCCGGTAAGAGAGCAGAGGCTTTTGAATATGTATTAAAATATTCAGGACGCTTTAATACAGAGAAAGAATACGGGGATATTATCTTGCGATCTACACCAGAAGGAGAAATTCTTAGATTAAAAGATGTAGCAGATGTGGAATTTGGAAGCACCATGTATGACATCTATTCTAATTTGAATGGAAAACCATCAGCCGCTATTGTCATCAAGCAATCTTTTGGAAGTAACGCCAGTGATGTGATTAAAAATGTTAAGAAGCTAATGACCGAACTAAAAGAAGACTTTCCTAAGGGGATGCACTATGAAATTAGTTATGATGTATCTTCCTTTTTAGATGCTTCTATAGAAAAAGTAGTTCATACCTTAGTTGAAGCTTTTGTATTAGTAGGTATTGTTGTATTTATGTTTTTAGGTGATTGGAGATCTACGTTAATTCCTACTTTGGCGGTACCTGTATCCTTAATTGGAACCTTTGCTTTGATGAGCGTATTTGGCATTACCCTAAATCTAATTTCACTTTTTGCACTCGTAATGGCCATTGGGGTAGTCGTCGATGATGCCATTGTCGTCATTGAAGCGGTGCACGCTAAAATGGAAGTAGACCATCTTTCGCCCTATAAAGCGACACAAGCAGCAATGAAAGAAATCAGTGGAGCTATTATAGCAATTACTTGTGTCATGGCAGCCGTATTTATTCCAATTGCCTTTATGAGTGGTCCTGTAGGTATTTTTTACCGTCAGTTTTCCATAACAATGGCAACGGCAATTGTATTGTCAGGCGTGGTAGCCTTGACCTTGACTCCTGCCTTATGTGCGATGATTCTAAAGAATAATCACGGCAAAGAAAGAAAAAAAACAGCGTTGAATCGCTTTTTAGATGCGTTCAACCGATTGTTTACAAGGGGAGCCTATAAATACAAAGCGGTATTAAATAAAACAGTGAGTAGAAGAGTTGTGACATTCGGAATGTTAGGCGTTTTTTGTATAGCGATTTATTTGCTGAATACAACCTTACCAACCGGATTTATTCCAAATGAAGACCAAGGCATGTTTTATGCGATTATTCAAACTTCTCCAGGAGCCACCTTAGAACGCACCAATCAAGTAGCTTCACAATTGCAGCAATTAGCAGAAGGAATCGATGGGGTAAAATCTGTGTCGTCATTGGCGGGCTACGAGATTCTAACCGAAGGAACAAGTGCAAATACAGGATCGTGTTTGATCAATTTAAAAAGTTGGGAAGAACGCGATAAATCAGCCCAAGAGATTATAGAAGAACTAGAAGAAAAATCAAAAACATTAACGGGAGCTAGGATTGAGTTCTTTCAGCCACCAGCTGTACCCGGTTATGGAGCAGCTGGAGGATTTGAGTTGAGGCTATTGGACAAAGCAGGAAGTGGTGATTACAAACAAATGGAGAAGGTGAGTAAAGAATTTGTGAATGAATTAAGTAAACGACCAGAGATAAGTGCTGTTTTTACCTTTTATAGTGCTAGTTTTCCACAATATGTATTAAAAATAGACAATGATAAAGCAGAACAAAAAGGAGTGTCTATTTCGATGGCTATGGATAATTTATCTACATTAATAGGAAGTGATTATGAAACTAGTTTTATCAAATTTGATAGACCTTATAAAGTAATGGTTCAAGCGGCACCTGAGTATAGAGCATTGCCTGAAGATGTACTAAAGATGTTTGTGAAAAATGACAAAGGAGAAATGGTTCCTTATTCTGCTTTTTTAACCTTACAGAAAGTATATGGTTTATCTGAGTATACCCGCTTTAATATGTACAATGCGGCTGAGATCAGTGGTTCACCTGCTCATGGATATAGTAGCGGTGCTGCAATCAAGGCAATTCAAGCGGTGGCCAAAGAAACATTACCGCATGGCTATGGAATAGATTGGGCAGGTATTTCAAAAGATGAGGTATCTAGAGGAAACGAGGCGGCGGCTATTTTTGCTATTTGTTTAGGATTTGTTTATTTAATTCTAGCCGCTCAATATGAAAGTTTTATTCTTCCTTTACCCGTTATTTTATCCTTACCCGCAGGTATATTTGGCGCCTATTTTTGCTTGAGTGTATTGGGATTAGAAAATAATATTTATGCTCAAGTAGCGATGGTAATGCTAATCGGATTACTCGGTAAGAATGCCGTGCTAATTGTAGAGTTTGCCATATTTATGCGCCGAGAAGGACATAGTATATTTAAATCAGCCATAGAGGGCGCAACTTTGCGTTTCCGTCCTATATTGATGACTTCCTTTGCTTTTATTGCAGGATTAATTCCTTTGGCTTTAGCAAATGGTCCTGGCGCAATCGGAAATAGAACAATCGGTACAGCAGCAGCAGGAGGAATGTTGATTGGTACACTATTCGGTTTGCTAGTTGTACCAGGGCTGTATTATGTTTTTGCAACACTAGCAGAAAAAACAAAGCTAACGCGCTATGAAGATGAATCAACCATTTACGAATACATTGAAAAAGATGAATAGATCAACCGTATATAAAGGAGCCATTTTGGCCTTCCTCGGATTAGGTTTATGGAGTTGTAAGGCGCCACAAGCCACTATTGATTTTGATAGTAAAGTCAAACTTCCCTTGGCGTATAATCAGGGAACTGATACCCTTAATTCAGGTTTAATTCCATGGAGACAGTTTTTTACAGATAAGAATTTGACTGTTTTAATTGAAGAAGCTTTAAAAAATAACCAAGAATTGATGATTACGCTTCAAGAAATTGAAGTTGCAAAAAGCGAAGTATTAGCTAAAAAAGGAAAATTAGTACCCAAAGTTGGTGCGAGTTTAGGTGCAGGTGTAGAGAAAGTCGGTAGATATACGAGTCAAGGTGCAGGAGATGCAGGTACAGAAATAGAAAAAGGAGTGAAAGTACCAGAGAATATAGGTGATTTTTCAGGAAGTCTCTCAGCATCATGGGAAATTGATATGTGGGGAAAACTCCATAATGCGAAAGAAGCTGCTGTAAAGCGATATTTGGAAACCGTAGAAGGGAAGAATTATGTTTTATCTTCCTTAATTTCAGAAATAGCAACTACGTACTATGAACTATTAGCTTTAGATAATCAGTTAGATTTAACCTTGCAATACATTGACTTGCAGAAAAAAGCATTAGAAATCGTAAAGATTCAAAAAGCAGCAGCTCGAGGAACAGAATTAGGTGTTAAGAAATTTGAAGGAGAACTTTTAAAAGCGCAGGGTTTAGAATTTAGTGTACGCCAAGAAATAACAGAAGCAGAAAATAGAATGAATGTGTTATTAGGACGTTATCCTCAGCCTATAAAAAGAGAAAAAGAAAGGTTTATGGATTTAGTTCCTATAGCTGTAACCACGGGAATTCCTTCTCAATTGTTGTCCAATCGCCCCGATATTAAGCAAGCTGAATTAGAATTAGAGGCAGCTAAACTTGACGTAAAAGTGGCTAGAGCAGAGTTTTATCCCTCCCTAGAGATTTCGGCTGCTATTGGTTTAAATGCCTTTAAACCCACTTATTTAGTAAAAATGCCAGAATCTATTCTGTATAATTTAGTGGGAGATTTAGCGGCTCCCTTAATTAATAAAAGTGCTATAAAAGCAGAATTTAATACCGCAAATGCACATCAGATTCAAGCGTTGTATGAATATGATAAAAAGATACTCAACGCTTATTTAGATGTAGCCAATCAGATGGCAAAAATTAATAATATGCAACAAGTCTTTGAATATAAAAAGAAAGAAACCCAAGCTTTATCAGATGCCGTTGGTATTGCCAATGTATTATTTACCTCTTCAAGAGCAGATTATTTGGAGGTGTTGATGACCCAACGCGAAGCCATGGATGCCAAAATAGAATTGGTAGAAGCAAAGACCAAACAATTAACTACTGTAGTTGATATTTATAAGAGTTTAGGTGGAGGATGGCAATAAGAAAAAGTGAATAAAAGTTGATGATTGGCTAACCTTTGCAAAGGCACTGAATTTGTATTTTGTGTCGTAAGGGATAGTAATAGAAAAGGAGCCTAGGCTCCTTTTCTTATTCTTGAAAGTTTAAAAAATAAAAGTAGTAGAGCTATTCCCTCAGATAAACCCACGTAATCAATTCAAGGAAAGCATTACGTGGGTTTGAGCGCATCGGATTAAACCAATCCTACTGGAATTCGCTCAGGATTGAATCTCTTTCACCTCAATAGTAGTAAATAACTGTTGCAGCTGTTGTGCGGTAGCTTGATTTAAAACTAAGTTGTATTTTTTCTCTTCTTTCTTTTTGGTTGTATAAGTAAACAGTAGAGGAGATAATTCTCCATATAGACTATTTAAGGTCGGCGTTCTCTTATTTTCGGCATATAAAGCCAAGTTGAGTAAAGTGTTTAAATGATCGGTATTGGGCAGGTAGTGAAGGTGATATAAAATATAGAGTTGCAATTTAATAGACAAACATTGAAACAACCGATGCGAGGTGATAAAAGTCTCCGATTTTAGATTTAAAAAGTCTTTGTTAATTGTTTTATTGACTTTCTTTAACGGTTGTTTTAGATGGTAAGAACAGTCGTCGAAATCAATCATATATGTTTCATGCCAGTGAATCTGTGGATAATAATCACTCGAATATACCCGATTTTTTGGTTTTAAAATAGCTTTGAAAAAATCAGAGAACTGGTAGGCATATTCTTGGATATTAAATCGGGTGTGAGCGATGATGGTAAATCGAACATCCTCTTTTTGGGCTTCTATAGTTTGGATAATTTTTTTCAATTCTTTCGATGGAGCTTCTTTGATTAGCGCTAATACATAGAGATGCTTCATAGGGCTTTTCTCTTGGAAATAAAGTGTTTCGTGGAATTTATAAAGCTCTTCAAGTTGATGAGTTTCTATTAGAGGCAACAGTTTTTCTTTGAATTGAAAAGAGACCTGTTTTTCCTTTTTAAGGATCCGTTGTCGAGGAATCAATGTGGTTTTAAAATCGATTTCATCTAACACTTCTAATACAATGCGGTTTATTTTTTTTTGAATTTTCTGAAAAGCAACATTCCAAGTAGCATATTGATCGGTATCAGTATCCTGCGCTAAATCGTCTAAAATATAGTAAACATCAGCCTTGCGTTTTACGAAAAGAGTTTTCATTTTCGGTATGATTTTTTCAAGAAGGAGCAGACGTTCCGTAAAATTGTACGCACTGTTCTTAACGCCAAATAACATAATTTCCAGCGTTTCTAAATCATGTTCAAAAGATTTTAAGAAAGCCAAACTACTACCATTAGATCGATGTTGAACAAAATCGAGGCAATAAGCAGTTAAAAACGTCTGTTTATCTTTGTAAGTGGTAATAAATGAGCCCAAAGACTTATACAAAAGACGGGATGCTGTCCAATCTTCATTTGCATAGATAATACGATCATTCGTTAAGCTGATTTTAAAAAGAGAGTTACCTATAGAATCGTGGTAGTTCATATCTTCTGTATCGAGTATAAACAATAGGGTTTGATATTCCTTATACAAAGAGGCATGGTAAGCGGTAGTAAATACTGAGGATAGGTTAACTTTGTCTTTAACGTAGATCCATACTGCTTGAACAGTATTCGATTGCCAAACAGATCCAAACCAAAGCGTGTAGATTTGTTGCGTATCGATATACTGGTTTAATTTTTTGAGAAGATCTTTTGAAAAATCTTTACTCAGTACTAAGGGGGAGTTTATTTTCATAAATAGAGATTTTAAGATTTAGGTTATTAGATAAATATATGTAAAATAGCTATTTGTTTGAATTATTGAAATTAAAACTGTGTATTACTTGTGGTTTTTTCTATATTTTTGTATTTCAAGTATTAAATCAAATATACGAACTTGGTTTTAGGTTTTTTTAAAAAATTACATATACTGTTCGTGTATTTTTCGTAAATTCTTTAGATATGGATAAAATTAAGCGCATCAATGAGGCCATTAAATGGATCATTTTTGAAGGTTTGGCTAAAAACCACACCGATCTTGCTCAAAAGTTAGGGTATAAGAAATCTTCTTTTTCTCAAATTGTTAATGGGAGGGTAAACGTGAGCACTAGCTTTATTAATCGATTGGTTACTTTCGTGCCCGTTTTAAATCGAAAATGGTTGATTAAAGGGGAGGGAAGTTTGTTTATCTCTCAACCGAAAACAGTTCATGAGCAGGCTATGAAAGGGCATTCCAAAGGCGTTAATCTATTGTTTGAAAATGGCGCTACTTATTTGACTAAAAGTGAATTACCCGAAATCTTATACAACAAAAGAGGAAATACATTTACTTTTTATCCCGGAGGTAAAATGTATATTGAAGTTTTTAAAATTCCTTTCGAAGCGCATACCTCTTATAGGGCTAATTATAAGGATCAAACGCAAATTAGCAGACATTTTAATCGCGCTGAATTCAGTATTGATTACTTTGAATTAGGGTATTATCAAGCCTTTGAAGTTTCAGGTAATACAATGAATGGTGGCAATATTGAAGATACACCCGAAGGAGCAGAAGTTTTAGCAAGGGAAATTAATAGAGATCTATGGTCAGGCGGGTTTAAACAAACCAAGTATGGATTTATTTTAGTAACCAAAGAACATATTTTGCACAAAGATATTGCGGATTACAACAGGCAAACAGGTATACTTCAATTGTCTAGTCGCAATGCAAGTTATGGAATCATGGAATATCCAATCCTAGAGGTTGTTCAAATATTTCATGTTATTAAACGCTTCTTTTAAAGGAGACGATGCATTGGAAAGAAACCCTATTCAGGTCTCTATCAAACACAAGTACTATTTTTGTTTGATAGAGGCTTAGTAATTCCATTAGATCCTCTTATATCCAAGCAACCTATCCATCAATATCATTTGAAAATAACTTCAAGTACCAAGAAGGGAAGTTCAGTCTTTTGGTAGATGCATCTATGAGGCAAAGTAAAACGGTTTACACTAATGATATCCAATATGATTACCCAAATGAATACTGGAATAGTAAGATTTATAATCGAGTGCGAAATTATGGTTTTGCAAGTATTGTAAATGTTGGATACGAGGTGAGCAAGAAGCGAAAAATAAGTTTCCAATATTTGGGAAATAATGCGTTTCCCAAGACCATGGAAGAAGGAAATACTCGTATTTGCAGTAAGGAAGAGGAACGTTTAGTCAAAAGATTAATTGCAGTTGGCGATGCAAAAAACAAAAATTACCATCATGCATTTACAGGGTCACTGCTTACCATATTGGATACGTTTGGTAAGAAATACACGATAGATGTAGATTATTTTGTGTATGCTTCAGATAAAAAGAATAATCAGATTACACATGCAATTCACGGAGATGATATCCCTGAGACATTGACTTTGTTGAATAATAACAATGAGCAACGTATTGAAAATTTGACAACTCAAATTGATTTTGATCTTCCTTATGCCTGGGCAAAATTTGAGTTTGGAGGCAAAATGAATTGGACAAACACGAATAGTCAGATTGATATTACGACAACTCAAATACAAAAAACAGGGGATCATCAAAGGGATAAATATACCTATCGAGAAAATACACAAGCTCTTTATTTCTCTGGAGCTAAATCATGGGGAGAAAAATGGCAGGTAAAGACGGGATTACGTGCTGAGGCTACGCAGAATGAAGGAGATTCTTTTAGTAGGAATCAAGTCAATATGAAACAGTACATCAAACTATTTCCAACGCTTTATGTTGCCTACCAAGTAAATAGTAATCACACTATTTCCTTGCAATACAGCAAGCGAATACAACGACCCTCTTATGGGAATTTAAACCCAGTTCGATGGTACTTAAATACAACTTCTTATGAAGAGGGAAATCCTTTTTTACAACCCGCATTGAATACAAATTTAGAATTTTCTCATTCCTTCAAAAACGCATTCAATACAAGTTTGTCTTTTACACAGACGAAAAATGGATTCGGTCAATTAACAATTCACAATGCAGACCATAACTTTCAACAATTTATTCAATTGAATTACTTTTCGGCACAGATTATTAATCTAAATCTATATGCTAGTCTTGATTTTCTACCTGGGTGGACGAATGCATTTGAATTCAATACCTTTTATACAGAGACCAAATCGAATACCACTTACTTAAAACCGGAATATACTGGATTGGGGGCTTATTTTATTAGTACTACTAGTTTGACACTTAACAAAGCCAAGACAATTGCGGTCGAAATTGGCTACGAACAAGATTTTGCTTCCCAATACATTGGGACGAGCACAAGTGCGAACGCAAATGTATCTGCAGGGATAAAGCTATTGCTACTAGCTAAAAAACTACAATGTGCCTTGAATGCAAATGATATTTTTGGTACGGATCAGATCCAACTATCCAACACCACGCAAAATATATTTCAAACTTTTAAACAATACTTCGATACACAATATCTGCGTTTATCTCTTTCTTATTCTTTAGGTAATAAAAATGTAGAACTGAAAAAGCAGCGTACAAGTAATGAAGAGGAAAAAGGAAGGGTGAATTAAAGAATGAAGATTCAAAAAGGCAGGATAGCGAAACAAGGTAACCACAATCAAATAGTTTGCAAAAAAGGAGAATATTACAATTTAGTCAAGAATCAACTAGAATTAGGGAGTTAAGAAGCCAAAAAAAAAGTAGATTTAGCTTTTAATTATAAGAATACTACCTCAGATGAAAATTGAATTAATCAAAAAAGAATCGGTTCGTATAAGTCGTTGGTCTGGTGGAGAAACGAGAGAATATACCCTTTATCCTCAAGGAGCATCTTATGCTGATCGAGATTTTTCTTTTCGCATTAGCAGTGCGACTATAGAAGCTTTACCTTCAGAATTTACTAGATTTGAAGGCTATCGCCGCTATTTAGCTATGTTGGATGGTGATCTTCAACTCAATTTTAATGGAGTAGATAGAACATACAAAATGCAGGATTTATTCTCTTTTCAATCTATGGATACGATAATCTCCTATTCAAAAGGAAATGATTTTAATCTCATGCTTCATCATTCCATCACAGAGGAGGTGGTTCAAGTAACCGATCAACCCTTTCAAACCGATCAACCCTTTGTTTGTTTATTCGCCTTAGAGGTAGGAGAAGTGAAGATAGATAATCAAATATTTCACTTGAATCCCTTAGATTGTTTAGTACTAACGAATACAAATAAACTATTAATTGATATTCAGGTAAAAGAGAAGGTGATTGCTGCTTTTTGGTCAATACCCTAAAAATAAAAACATTTAGATTAAGAGCATTTTGGAAAAACAAATACAGCGAATAAAAGAAAAATCAGCCTCAATTAAACGATACGATGAAGATTTGGTTGTTTTTGGCGCAGATACCCATGCCTACCAACTAGATGAACCGATTAAATTCGAGGTAGTGATAAATTTTGAGCAAGACTATAAAATCAATTTGCCAGAAGCTTATGTCGCTTTCTTAACACAAGTGGGTAATGGAAACCCATTAGAAGACGCGTATATGGGAAGTGCAGCAGGTCCCTATTACGGTATTTATCCTTTTGGAGAAGGACTGGAAGACTTAAATACAAATGACGTTAAAAAATATATATCGTATCCTTGTTTGTTGCAACCCGATATGACTGCGGATCAATGGTCGGAGTTGACCAAGGAAAGCCAAGATGACACGCTATCAGATGAGGCTTACTATGCGAGTATAGGAACTTTATTTGGAGGATTGTTACCTATAGGTACACAAGGATGTGGCATCACAACTTGTTTGATTGTCAACGGAGAATTTGAAGGAAAAATAGTCTATCTCAATGAAGACTATCAACCCCAATTTGCCCATGAGCCCAATTTCTTAGCCTGGTATGAACGTTGGTTAGATGAAATTATTTCCGGTGATTTAGTATCGGAAGATGCAGGATGGTTTGGCTATGCAATTGGAGGAAGCAGTGAATTTTTATGGGATGCCTATAAGAATTCAACAAATGAAAAAGAACAACTCATTTACTTAGAAGGATTACTAAAAAAACAAAAAATAAGTGCGACTATTATTCAAGAAATTGTTGATTCTATAACGCATGCAACAGAACCAGTTGCTTTATCTTTACTTACCCTTGTTGCAAAAATAGATTTTAAACAAGCCATCCCCTTTTTAGAAGCACAACTAGAACATAATTTGTTATTTGTTTTGCAACACATCCATTGGTATGGAAAAAAAGAAGCAGTTGGGTTCTTGCGCTTTTTGGAACAATATAAAGACAAAATTGAGGAAGAGGAAACCTACCGTTTCTATTCGTATGTCATTACCGATATTGCGGATGATTTTGCTTACTTAATTCTACCAGGATTAGCGTCAACACAAGCAAGTATTCGCGGTCAGGCGATTTACACTCTTGGTAAAATAGCCCATAAACAAGCCTATGCCTCTTATTTTATTGCTGCTTTAGAAGATACCGATGAAAGTGTCGTTCTTTATGCATTACAAGCTTTGTCTAACATAGAAGATGCGCAATTGATACAAGCCTATAAAAAAGTGTATCACAAGTACAAAGACAGTGATGAGGAGAATTATATTGGGGTGAATTTGAATCATCGTTTAAAGGAAATAGGCCTGACAATAGCAGATTTGCAAGAATAAAAAAAGGTACATAGAATAGAAAACAGTATTAGCAACTGTAAGCTGTTAACCGTGCACTGTCAACCGTATTTTATCGCAAAATAAAAATAAGAATGTAGGTGATGACCAATGATTTGAAAGACAAAAAAACAAAAGAATCAACCGAAAGTTTGCGGTTAATCACACTAAATCCCAACGCAATTGGCAAGAGATAAAGCCCATAATACATCGGTTCATATAACTGATTGTAG
The DNA here is from genome assembly GCF_965118575.1 of Myroides odoratus. Lineage (GTDB taxonomy): Bacteria > Bacteroidota > Bacteroidia > Flavobacteriales > Flavobacteriaceae > Flavobacterium > Flavobacterium odoratum_B. The sequence goes on from NZ_CBCPHW010000017.1 coordinate 42,518, forward strand.
ACCCAAGTTGTCCAAGTACCAGTTTTAAAATTAGTGCTATAAGAAGCGCGCATTAACCATAAAAACAAATTAATAAAACACAAGATAAACAAAGTTATATCGATGCGTTTCGCCCATTTTATTTGGGTTTTAGTTGAGTTTGGGTCTGTCGTTTCCATTGGCTAATTTCCAGGCAGTTTCAAATATAAATTGCGTTCTTTTCGTTAAAATTGGAAAGTCTATTTTGTCAAACGTATCCGTAGGTAAATGATAATCTTCATGGGTGCCATTGTAAAAGAAGATTGCAGGGATATTATTTTTAGCAAAATTATAGTGATCCGATCGGTAATAGATATTTTGTGGATCATTATCAGCATTAAATTTATAATCCAAAACAAGATTTACGGACTCTTGATTAGCTTGTTCGGCTAGATTGTGTAAATCCTGACTCAGTTTATCTGAACCCACTAAAAAGATATAATCCTCCGTAGATAGATGTTCCTCACTGCGTCTGCCAATCATGTCAATATTTAAGTTGGCAATAGTTTGAGCTAGGGAAATAGGTGGATTTTCGGTATAAAATTTAGAGCCAAATAAACCAAATTCCTCACCAGTTACATGCAGAAATAGAACCGAGCGTTTCGGTCGAATTCCTTCCTTGACTAAGGTTTGAAATACACGAGCAATTTCCATTACCGCAGCGGTGCCTGATCCATTATCATCCGCCCCATAATACGTTTTATTTAATAAGATCCCCATATGATCAAAATGAGCCGAAATAACTAGAACTTCTTCAGGCTTTTCGCTCCCTTTGATATAGGCCCAAACATTCTCACTGTCTTTTAATCGCATTTGTGCATTTCGCATATAAGCAGCCGGAATAGGTTGAAAATAACTCGTAGTATTTGGCGGCATTTCTAACCCTAGTTTTTTATAGTAATTAGCTAAATACAGCGCTGCTTTCTTTTGTCCAGGTTCTCCCGTGCGACGCCCTTCCAAACTATCTGCGGTTAAAACCAATAAACTCGTTTTAATCGAATCTAAAGAAATGCGTTCAAAGTAGGCAACCGTATTTTCTACTGTACTATTTTGAAGCGTAGATTGTGGCGCTTGGCATTGAAAGAAGCTAAGAGATACTAAAGTAAGGGCAAATAGGGAAATGTATTTTTTCATAATGGATGAATTGGTGCTAATAGATAGCAATCAAACGGTTCAAAATTACTAAATATTTTTCGTTAGACCACCTTGTTCCAGGAGGGATGAATATTTTTTTAAAAGCAAGCTTACAATTGTCTTTTTTATTAGTTGTGTTATATTTGTTGAAAACAAAGAAAAACCATGAGTAAAGTAGTTTTTATTACAGGGGGATCATCGGGCATTGGCAAGTCGATTGGAAATTTTTTGCACGAAAAAGGATATAAGGTATATGGAACAAGTAGAAATCCAGAACAAGTGACTTCTTCCGTATTTCCTTTAGTACAGTTAGATGTTCGCGAGGAAGAGAGCATTGCGAGAGCCATTCAGACCGTAGTGGAAAAAGAAGGGCGAATTGATATTTTGATTAATAATGCGGGGGTTGGAATTACAGGAGCCATTGAAGAAGTGCCCACAGCAGAGATTATCAATAATTTTCAAACCAATGTATTCGGACCTATAGCTGTAATAAAAGCCGTTTTGCCGATTATGCGCACGCAAAAGAAGGGTTTGATTATTAACGTTACTTCTATTGCAGGGTATATGGGGTTGCCTTTTCGAGGCTATTACTCTTCATCAAAAGGCGCTTTAGAACTACTTACAGAATCGTTGCGTATGGAGGTGAAATCCTTTGGTGTTGAGGTAACCAACGTAGCACCTGGTGATTTTGCTACCAATATTGCAGCTGGGCGTTATCATGCACCTGTTGTGGAACAATCCCCTTATGAAGAGGTATATAAGATGTCCCTGGATATGATGAATGAACATGTAGATAGCGGTGGAGATCCCATAGAAATGGCGCAGGCGATTTACAAAATTATCGAAACTCCCAAACCCAAAGTACGCTACGTAGTTGGCGCTCCTATGCAAAAATTCTCTTTGTTCTTAAAAAAGATTCTCCCAGGCAAGCAATATGAAAAACTTCTGATGAATCACTATAAAATTAAAGGTTAAAAAAGAAATAGGGGGATAACCCAAAACGAAAATTAATATTGTATTTTTGACACACAACATAACACGAATTTTAAGTTTAAAATTATGAAGTTTTTTATTGACACAGCGAACTTAGATCAAATTAAGGAAGCAGAAGCGTTGGGAGTATTAGATGGAGTGACGACAAATCCTTCACTAATGGCTAAAGAAGGCATAACAGGAGCTACAAACATCTTAAACCACTACAAAGCAATATGCGAAATAGTTGAAGGTGATGTAAGTGCCGAAGTAATTGCGATAGATTACGAAGGAATGATTAAAGAAGGTGAAGAGCTTGCTGCTTTACATCCGCAAATCGTAGTGAAATTACCAATGACCAAAGAAGGAATAAAGGCTTGTAAATACTTTTCATCAAAGGGTATTAAAACAAATGTTACTTTAGTATTCTCTGCTGGACAAGCTTTATTGGCTGCAAAAGCAGGAGCTACTTATGTTTCTCCTTTTATTGGAAGATTGGATGATATTTCAACCGATGGATTAGTGCTTATTCAAGAAATTCGTCAAATTTATGACAACTACGGATATGAAACACAGATTTTAGCTGCGTCAGTTCGTCATACGATGCATATTGTTAATTGCGCTAAAATTGGTGCTGATGTAATGACAGGCCCTTTATCTGCTATCTTAGGATTATTAAAACACCCTTTAACAGATAACGGATTGGCTCAGTTTTTAGCGGATTACGCAAAAGGAAACCAATAAACTTTTCAATACAGAAAACTTATTTACAAACATACAAACTAAGAAAAACCAACCTCAAAAGGGTTGGTTTTTTTTATAGTCAAAATGGAACAAGGAGATAAATAGTCTAAATTCCTTTTAATCCTTATCCAAATCTTTGTTTTTTTGGCCAAGTAAGTTCAATATTCCAATAAGAATAAAACCAATTCCCGTAATTAGAGGCGGTTGCATACTTGATTTAAGACCTAGGAAAATCATGTATATGCCCAGTAGGATTAAAATAAAAGCTGAAATTTTTTGTATCATAAGTTTAAAGGTTATGGGTGAAGGGTTAGAAGTGAAGAGTGAAGGGTTGAATATGAACGTCCCTAAATATAGTTATCCGTTTTTTAAACATTAACGTCCTTATTTAAGATAGTAATAATTGGTTTTGCAGAAAGATTTGTTTACACCTTAAACTTCCAACCGCAAACTGTCTGAACATCCCTCATTTCCCATTACTCATAACACATAACCACCACTAAGAAATAAAAGTCAAAAATATATTTAAAATCAAGGCATTAATAATATCAATAAAAAAGGCACCTACTAAAGGAATAATTAAAAAAGCTTTGTAAGAAGGGCCAAATCGATTAGTAACGGCTTGAATATTGGCAACTGCAGTTGCCGTAGCACCTAGACCAAAACCACAATGCCCAGCACTTAGTACAATAGCATCGTAATCTTTCCCCATCCAGCGGTAGGTAACATAGGCAGCAAAAAAGAGCATTAAAGCTACTTGGACTAATAAAATGAGTAAGATAGGTAAGGCTAAATCAACGATTAACCATAATTTGAGTGACATCAAAGCACAAGCCAAAAAGATGGATAATCCTGTGTTTCCAACCACGTCAATATTTCTGCTGTGTACCTTATATTTAAAGACATAGGTTAAGCTATTTCGAATGATTAATCCGATAAATAAACACCAAACGAAAGTCGGTAATTTAAAAGAGAACTGTGCATTCCAATCGGCGAGCCATTGTCCTAAAACCAAGCAGATAGCCATCATCGTTACGGTATGCATCATCGTGGTATAGTTGATGGGAGAAAAGTTTTTCGATTTTGTAATATCCTGTTGCTCTTCTTGTGCTTGTACCGTTTCGGAATCTACTTCTTTATAGTTGTTTTTCTTTAGTAAACGATAGGCCAAGGGACCACCGATAGAGCCTCCAAAAATAAGTCCAAAGGTTGCACAAGCCATTCCTATTTCTTTAGCGCCTAAAAGCGGATTCCCACTTACGGCAAAATCATCTGCCCATGCTCCTGCTGTACCATGCCCACCCGTTAGCGTAATCGATCCAGCGATTAAACCAAAGCGCAAATCGAGGTTGAGGACTTTGGCTAGCAGTACACCCAAAGAATTTTGACATACAATAAATACGGCTGCTATTACTAAGAAAATAAGCAAGGATTTACCCCCTTGAAGTAATTTAGAAAAATCGGCATTCAATCCAATGGATGAAAAGAAAACAAGCATCATGCTTTGTTGAATCGCTTCATTGAAGGTGAAATCTGTCCCCAGAAAAAAGTGGGCGCCCCAAGTGAATAAGGCGACGAGAAAACCACCTACTACAGGTTCGGGAATATTGTATTTTTGAAAAAACTTCACTTTTGACACAATAAAATGTCCCAATAGAAGCACAAAGCAAGCGAGCATTAGTGTTTCATATATTCCAAAATCCATAGACAATACATTTATTTTTTGTACAAGTTAATTGAGAGAAAAAGAAGGACTCCCTGGACAAATATACTTAAAGATCAAATAGCTTTAAGCCCTCTAAATTATTTTTTAGTGGTATTGCCTGTTTTTTTGTACTTGGAATGTGAAAATAATCGGTTATTTCATTTTATTGAATAGGTATTTTGTTAATATGCTAATGAAAAAAATGCAGTAAAACTTTTTTGTAGTCTGTTTGAATTATCTATTTTTGCATATGCAACACAATGTACTTATTTTAGATTTTGGTTCGCAATACACTCAGTTGATTGCGAGAAGGGTTCGCGAATTAAATATATTCTGCGAAATCCATCCTTACAATAGTTTACCCGAGGATTTATCAGCATATAATGCAGTAATTCTATCAGGAAGCCCTTATTCCGTTCGTTCAGAAGAAGCTTTGCATCCAGAGCTTGCACAGATTAAAGGTAAATTACCTTTATTAGCGGTGTGTTATGGAGCACAATATTTAGCTCATTTCTTTGGTGGAGAAGTTGCTCCATCAGATACACGTGAATATGGAAGAGCAAATCTTGCTTTTATTGCTGATGATCCATTCTTAAAGGATATTCCACAAAACAGTCAAGTGTGGATGAGCCACAGTGACACCATCAAAACTTTACCGACAAATGCAGTTTTATTGGCGAGTACAGTTGATGTTACCAATGCGGCTTATAAAATCGAAGGTGAGCAAACCTATGCGATTCAATTTCACCCAGAGGTTTACCATTCAACAGACGGTGCTAAACTATTAAAAAACTTTTTAGTAGATATTGCTGGCGTAAAACAAGACTTTACTCCTGCATCCTTTGTAGATGAAACTATTGCCGATTTGCGTGCAAAAGTAGGAGAAGAAAAAGTTGTTTTAGCTCTTTCTGGAGGTGTTGATTCTACCGTTGCTGCTGTTTTGTTGAGCAAAGCCATTGGTGAAAACTTATATTGTATTTTTGTAAATAACGGATTATTGCGCAAAAACGAATTTGAAAACGTTTTGAAGCAATATGAAGGTATGGGATTAAACGTAAAAGGAGTAGATGCTTCTCAACGTTTTATGGATGCTTTAGCAGGTCAAGATGATCCAGAAACGAAACGCAAAATCATTGGACGCGTATTCATTGAAGTATTCGATGATGAGTCAAAATTGATTAAAGATGCTACGTTTTTAGGTCAAGGGACTATTTATCCAGATGTGATTGAATCGATCTCTGTAAAAGGCCCTTCTGCAACTATTAAATCGCACCATAACGTGGGAGGATTGCCAGACTTTATGAAATTAAAAATCGTAGAGCCTTTGCGTATGTTGTTTAAAGATGAAGTACGTAGAGTGGGTGCTTCTTTGGGCATTGATCCTGAATTATTAGGACGTCACCCTTTCCCAGGACCAGGTTTAGCTATTCGTATCTTAGGAGATATAACACCAGAGAAAGTAAGCCTACTTCAAGAAGTAGATGCTATTTTCATCAATGGATTGAGAGAACATGGATTATACAATTCAGTTTGGCAAGCAGGAGCAATTTTATTACCTGTAAATTCAGTTGGGGTAATGGGAGATGAAAGAACCTATGAAAAAGTAGTTGCCTTACGTGCTGTTGCATCAACAGATGGTATGACTGCAGATTGGGTACACCTACCGTATGAGTTCTTAATGGAAATTTCAAATAAAATTATCAATCGAGTGAAAGGGGTAAATAGAGTGGTATATGATATCAGTTCTAAACCACCTGCAACAATTGAATGGGAATAAAAAGTAGAAAAAATAAATAAGTCGCTGTATATTTGTATGTAGAGCGACTTATTCGCTTTTATAAAATTACGAAAATGAAAAAGAGAATTGTTATTGCTTTAGCAGCATTTATTTTTACCAGTGGAATAGCTTTCGCTCAAGAACAATCTTATACGGAATATCGCGTGAGTAAAGGTGAAACAATCAGTAGAATTGCCCGTGAAAACAAAATTTCGGTTAGTGAGATTTTGAGACTTAATCCAGATGCGAAAATCGGAATTAAAGAAGGAGATATCATCCAAATTCCGGCTAAGAATGCCCAGGTAAAGTCAACCACAACGAGCAACGCTACGGCAAAAAATGAACAAATCACGGATTCAAAACGTAAAACCCATTTAGTTCAATCGAAGGAAACCGTTTTCGGAATTAGTCGCAAGTACAACGTAAGTGTACAAGATTTATACCAATGGAATCCAGAGTTGGAGCGCAATGGATTAAAAGCAAATACCTCTCTTTTTATTACACCTTCTGCAACCACTCCAATCACGGATCAGACAGCGAATGTCAATGTTGTACTGCCAGCTACTAAAGCAGTTACACCTGTGGATAAAGCGAAGATTGAATACAAAGAAATTGAGATTGAACCCAAACAAACCTTATACAGTTTGGCTGTTGAATACCAAACAACAGTTCAACGACTCATGGAGCTAAATCCAGAATTAAATGAGGGATTAAAAAGTGGTCAAAAAATAAAAGTACCTACTTCTAGTAAAAGTGCTGCGGTAAACGGGGGAACGAATGAAGTAAAACCTATACTAACAACAACAACAACAACAAAAGATACCGATTCCTATACGACGATTAGCATTGAGCCAAAACAAACTTTGTTTAGTATTGCTAAAGAATATAAAGTATCTGTAGAAGAACTGATTGAACTGAATCCCGAGTTGAGAAGAGGCTTGCAAATAGGGATGGAACTAAAGGTTCCCAAAATGGAAGGTGTAAAAACGGAGGTTGCAGTTCCCGTATCTACCTGGAAGACTGAAGCATCAGGATCATTTGCAGACTTGTCTCAATCTGTAGATCGTTATACAGCTAAAGAATTAGTTTTGCTATTGCCTTTTAATACCTCTCGAGGTGGAGATAATTTAGATAATCGTATCAAAACAGACGGCTTTCTAAATATGACTATGGACTTTTACTTAGGAGCGAAATTAGCCGTGGATAAAGCCGTTGAAATGGGATTGCCAATCACCGTAAAAGTTTTTGATTCTAATGAAACTAAAAATAGCTCCGATGTTAAAATGATCCTCGAAAAGGAAAATTTAAATAAAACAGAAGTTATAATTGGTCCTTTCTTTCAAAGCAATGTGGATGATGCTGTAAAAGCATTGCCTAATAGAACTATTTTTTTAGTATCTCCTTTGTCTAATGAAAAGGCAAATCCATCCTCTCAATTAGTTCAAACCATGCCTTATGGAGATGTTTTGAAACAAGCGCTATTGGAAAATTTACTAAAGAAAGACAGTAAAATAACGGTTATTGTTGATGAAAAGAAAGCTTCGACCAAGCGCTTTATGCAGCGTTATTATTCAAATATCAAAGTCATTGAAACCAAAGAATTGAAAGACATTGACAAAACCTTGGTCGCAGGTAAGAATAACGTGTTTATTTTAGATTCAAATAGTATTGAATCAGCCTTGTTATTGACCGATAAACTAAAAGGAAAAACAGATAAATTTGAGATTCAAGTAGCTTCATTTGATAAAAGTGAAGTATTTGACTATGGGGAAATTAAGATTGAAACCTTAGTTGCTTTGAATTATACCTTTCCTTCCGTTACCAGAGATAGCGAATCAAGCCTAGATACCGCCTTTGCAAGAGCGTATAAAGCAAAGAATAACACCTTGCCTAATCGCTTTGCTATTCGTGGCTATGATGTTACTTTAGATGTGATTTTGCGCATGTTCCAAAAAGAAGGGTTTATGGGATCTTTAGGCGTAAAGTCAACAGAAATAGAAAACAAATTCGTTTACAGTAAAAATTCCGAGGGTATTGTACGCAATCAAGGCGTTTATATCCTGCAATATAATGATGATTTAACCGTAAAAGTAGTAGAATAATGTTGTCAAAAATAAAGTATTTAGGAGATTTAAGAACAGAATCTGTTCACATCCAATCAGGGGAGAAAATTATTACAGATGCACCGGTTGATAATCAAGGAAAAGGACAAGCTTTTTCTCCAACAGATATGGTTACCAATGCTGCAGGATCTTGTGCGATGACTATTATGGGAATTAAAGCCAATGAATTAGGTGTAGATATGGTAGGCTCAACGATAGAAGTATACAAAGAAATGCAAGCGGAACCAAGGAGAATTAAAAAAATCACCTTGCATATCGCTATGTTGAGCTCAGCCAATGAAAAAGAGCGAATTATTTTAGAACGCGTGGCCCTACATTGTCCCGTTTTATTGAGCCTACATCCCGAAATTGAAAAAGAAATAACGTTTAATTGGAAGCAAAAATAATGCTAGACAATCAAAAAGAACTAATTGAATTAGCCAAAGCAAAGATGCCTTTCGGTAAATATGAAGGAAGATATTTGATTGATTTACCAGAATATTATGTCGTTTGGTATCACAATAAAGGCTTTCCTAAAGGTAAATTGGGACAACAATTAGCTTTGGTTTATGAATTAAAATTAAATGGACTAGAGCCCTTAATACGAAATATTCGGAACAATTTTTAAAACTGACTTTGCGGTCAGTTTTTTTTATGCCTTTTTGGGACAAAATAGAAATATAATCCTAAAATTGACACCTAGAATTGTTAATTCTTTCTACTTAAGACTTTTTTATGTTTAATATAAAAAAAACAGTTTAAAGTCTTTTATTTTCTTTAGTTTGTATTTTCAATCTATTTTTTTAGCAATATAACAGTAAAAACAGTTGTTTGTTGCGTAGTATATAAACGCATGCACCTACTTTAGTTTCTAAGTAACTAAAGGAAACTAAAAACTTGATAAATAGTCGTAAATTTGTAAGACAAAATAATGTAATTATGATGAATATTCCTACATCAAATCGTCCGAGAGTAGTAATTATTGGCGGAGGATTCGGTGGATTAGCATTAGCTAAGAAATTGAAAAATAAAAATTTTCAAGTTGTATTATTAGATAAGCATAATTATCATACGTTTCAACCTTTACTTTATCAAGTCGCAACAGGTGGCCTTGAGTCAGGATCTATTGCATTTCCTATTCGTAAAGTAGTTCAAAACTATGAAGGAATTTATTTTCGCGTCGCTCAAGTTCAACGTATTGATACCGAAAATAAAAAGGTAATTGCAGATATTGGAACTATCTTTTTTGATTACTTAGTAATTGCTACAGGATCTAAAACCAACTTTTTTGGCAATACAGCGATACAACAAAATAGTATGGCGATGAAAACGATTCCACAATCGTTAAATATTAGAAGTTTGGTATTAGAAAATTTCGAAGAAGCCTTATTAACCAATGATGAAAAAGAGAAAAGAGCGTTAATGAATTTCGTTATTGTAGGTGCAGGACCAACAGGAGTTGAACTTGCGGGTGCATTAGCGGAAATGAAAAAACACGTCTTACCCAAAGATTACCCCGATTTGGATATCAGACAAATGGAAATTAACGTCATTCAAGGCGGAACCAAGGTGTTAGATGCGATGTCTGAAAAAGCCTCAAGAAAAGCACAAGAGTTTCTGGAAAAATTGGGTGTGAATGTTTGGGTCAATGAAATTGTAACAGATTTTGATGGCAAGATTGTTCAAACTAAATCAGGTAAAGAATTTGAAGCAGAAACTGTAATCTGGACGGCAGGTGTAATGGGAGCGGTGATTGATGGATTTGACGCTTCAGTGGTTCAACGTGGAAATCGATTAAAAGTAAATGAGTACAACCAAGTAGAAGGTTTTGATTCTATTTTTGCTATCGGTGATGTAGCAGCAATGGTTACCGAAAATACACCTATGGGTCATCCGATGATGGCTCAACCAGCAATTCAACAAGGGCAATTACTAGCTACAAACCTAATCCAATTGAGAGACGGGAAACCCTTGAAAAAATTCGCTTATAAGGACAAAGGATCCATGGCAACCATTGGTAGAAATAAAGCCGTTGTTGACTTACCTAATTTTCAATTTAGTGGCTTTTTTGCGTGGTTTGTATGGATGTTTGTGCATTTGATGTCTTTGATAGGGTTTAGAAATAAGTTCCTTGTTTTTTGGAATTGGGTCTATAACTATTTAATGTTTGATCGTCAAGCGCGTTTAATTGTGCGACCCTATAAGAAAAAAAATGAAGAAAGCTTTACCAAAAACAACGAATAAAATTAGAAAGAGTCTGTAAATACAGGCTCTTTTTTATTGAAATGAATCAAGATGTCGATAAACTTATTGTAAGAGCGAATTCCTTCTTTCTGGTTGTTTAGCTTTAGGAAATTGCTGTAAATAACTTTAAAAATGGAATCTGTAATCGATTTATACGATAACCAAAATAAGGTATTTTCAACCAAGTTGGTTTGTACACCTGGATGAATCTGTTCTAGTAAAGTTTTAAAGTTCGCTTCTGTTTCTTCTCCTTCTAGTGCCTTTAAACAGTAACGTAAGGCAAAGATATTAGCGGAATAACGATAGTGAATATCCGCTTGTTTTTTAGCCGCTAAGAAACCAATAAAATTCGCTTCACTTTCTTTCGCATATCCCACCTGATGGGCTATTTCATGCGAGGCAGTGACAATCAAGGTAGAAGTGGGGATTTTGGTATTGACTTGAGCTTCCAGCGTAAAGGGATTCACATAGCCCGAAAACCCCATATAGGTCAAAGGCAAGCTATATAAAGAACCTTTAGCTTGTTGTTTGTTGTACGTATACCATTGCGTGGATTCGCCCAGAATACGCACGCCTAATTGTGCATCTTGTTGAATTTGCTTTTTTTCAAAAGGCAGTACAACAGCCTGAATAGAGTCCTGCGTGATGGCAAGTTGTAAGGTATTCGTTTGCTTAATAATCTCCTGGGTCAAATCCAAAAGCTCTTGTTTGGAATACCCCATTTTTAAATCGAGTTGCGTAGCAAGTGGAACGCGGTAATTATTTAATCCCCAGAAAACAGTAAAGGCGACGTAAAAAAGTAAACAGCCGCGAAGGATAAAATTAAAATAAGCAAAACTTCTCCGTTTAAAGTCGCTATTCTGCTTCCAGATTGCATATGTTTTCCAAACGATAGCTAGCCCTATAATAAAGTACAACACATCGCCAACTGAAAAAGGAAAGAGATTGGTAACGGTTGTACTGCCGTTTAAATAAAAAGTATAAAAACCATGTGTATAAAAACGCTCTACCCATATAGGATTAGCAGTAAGTATATTTTTAAGTATCAGGAATATAAAAAATCCGATTAGGTAGTATTTGGTTTGTATTGGGCGCATTTTTAACTAAATTTTATTTAGAATAGATAAATATAAAACTATATTTGCATCAAACTTTTATCCACATGAGTAAAGTTATGAAAGGTGAGCGAACAATCTTCGTTTGCGAGGGAAAAAAATGTTGCCGATACAATGAAGAGGCCAAAGCGTGTTTTGAAGATCTGTTGGAAGAAAGCGGTCTTGGAACAGAGTATGTGCTTTGTAAAATGAAATGCCAAGGCATGTGTAAAAAAGCCCCAGTTGTTTATCTTTCAGAATTTGATACCTATAAAAAAGAGGTGACCAAGAAAAAAGCCAAAAAGATCTTTGACAAATACATCACTTCAGCTGTTTTATCTTCTTAAATTTAATCTTTACCGAAAGTAATTTAATTGGATTTTCTGCTTCTGAATCCAAACAGGTATAATTTTTAGTATATGCCATTTCTTATGGTGTTGCTACAATTGGTATTCCTTTTACTAAAAGTATTTTATAATCATCCCCGAAAAACTTCTTAGAAAGTTAATCTTAGGTATTGCGTAAAAAACAGTTTACCTTAATTTTCTAAATCAAGAATTTATATTGTAGTTTTATAAAAATTAAATACGTGTCGTTTGAAAAAAAGTCTTATTATTTTTTCAGTTGTCTGCTTAGTTGCAATTCTTCAAATAAGTTATTTTATGAAGGATCAGAAGAGCAGTGTTGTATCGAGTGAAGAAATCTATTTTGTTGTGGATAAAGTTGAAGTTAGCCCAGATTCAACGTATGCTTTTTATGATGGACAAGGCAAGGCGTTTACGAGTTATACGTTCTCTTCAACTGTAGAAATAACAAAAGGAGATATTATTGCCAAAGAAGCGAATACGAATGAACTTACTGTATATCGATTTGATTCAAATGGAAAAAAGGAAGTTTTTCTTAAGATCAATATGCAAGAGAAGTAAGTTTTTTTTTTGAGGTTTATGTGGTTTGTTCACCGTAAACTGTAAACTATCCATCATCAACCCTAACAAAATGAACATACAACTTTTTGAACCCCCCATCACTTTGCGTTCCCTTGTCAAAGGATATTGGTATTCGGATGCACAGAATATCAAACACGCTTCCTATCGCATTTTTTCGGATGGTTATCCCGGACTTATTTTCCAACACCAACAAGGACAATCTGGTTTATTTCGAGAACAGAAACCACTGCCAATTTGTTTCATGTATGGGCAAAAAACAAAGGGATTTTGCCTGAATCAATGTGCAAAGGAAACTTTGTTCTTCGGTATTCAATTTCAACCTTATGCCTTGAAGCAACTCTTGGGTATCGATGTATCTCTGTTGACCGATGTTTGTTTAGATGCGAGCGAACTCTTTGCCGGAATCGTCTTAGATGAATTACTCCAACTAAACCAAGCCCATCAATTCCTTCAGTATTTCAATACCTATTTTAGTACATTCAAAACTTTAGATTTTTCTTCTTCTTATATTATTCCAATAATCCAAAGGGTTGATGCTTTTGTAGATAGGTCAAGTACAACTATAGCCCAAGCAAACCAAGTGTCTACCCGTAAGTTCCAACGCGATTTTAAAGCGTATGTCGGATTGAGTTTTGAAGCGTACAAACAAATGGTTAAATTTCAATTCGCTGTAAATCAGTTGCAAAAAATGAATTCTTCGAAATTGGTAGAGGTCGCCTATGTGTTAGATTACGCAGATCAAGCCCATTTTGGACGCCGTTTTAAGTTGTATTCAGGCTACACCCCCAAAGCATTTTTAGAGAAACCCTTGCGCTATAACGAACAAGAAATGATATACGTAAATCGCCTGCGTATCTTATCCAACTAGTCGTTGTCGTTTTTGTTCTATTTTTTGAAAGAAGGATTGATTTAGTTTGTCTTATCCATTCAAAAGAAAACAAAAATGAACGTATACCATCTCAACTGTGTTGAAATACTAGCACCTACAGGTGATAGAGCTATTGGACACTGTGTGCTAATTCAAATCGATAAGCGGTTAATCTTATTAGATGCAGGAATTAGCAGTTATGATTCAGAAAATCCAACCCTCAACTTTAATGAAGCTTTCATCCAACAAGTCGGTTTTAACTTTGCTGAAACTCGATCAGCCAAAGCACAAATAATAGAATTAGGTTTTGATCCTTCCCAAGTTTCGGATATTGTACTTACCCACTTAGACTGTGATCACAGCAGTGGATTACTTGATTTTCCGCAGGCAACGGTTCACGTAGGAGCAGAAGAATTGTATCATTTCTCCAAAGAAGATCCCCGTTATTTGTCTTTTGTTTTGCAACACCAACCCGCTGTACAAACCTATGCGCCTACAACAACTTCTTGGTTGGGTTTTGAAGCGCGATACTTGCCTTTGCACCTTGATTTATCAATTGCTCTAATTCCCTTATTTGGCCATACGTTAGGGCATTGTGGGATTGCATTTACAGTAGGGGAACAGGTGTGCTTTTACATTGGTGATGCGTATTATCTCCGCATAGAATTAACCGATCCAACGCACCCTATCCACGAATTAACCACAGCACGAGCTGCCGATAATGATCAACGCTTTTGCAACTTGGAGCGAATTAAACAGCTTGTAAGTGCTCACCCTGAAATTTGCGTTTTTGGGTATCACGATGTGGAGGAGTTTGAGAAAATATAAAGATTAAGAAAAGTATTTTAACATGAATAGCGAAGAGTTCAATTTTAAATTGAGCTCTTTTTTTTGCAATACTTCTAAAAAATGGATAGAAGAGAAACTTTAATGGAAAAAATGGAGGACACCTGAAAAAGTCTTTTTTGAATAAAAGATACCTATTTTAATACTATAGAAATGTTATTTGTTAAAAATATTTAATAATGTAAATTTTTATACAATTATACTTAATATAATTGGGTGTTATTGTTTTGATTTTTTGATAAATAAGTTAATTATAGTTTAATTAACTATAATTAACTTATTTTTGATAAATCAAATACACCTAACTAATGCGTAATTTTTTTTTAATCCTCTATTTCCTGGTAGGAATTAGAATTGCATATAGCCAACAAGATTCAAATTCTTTTAATGAAAAAGTAATTGCTCCCAATATTGATGCAACAGCAATATTTAAATTTAGCGACACTTCAGCTGATTTATCCAATGGAATGTTGAAGTTAGAAATTCCGCTTTACACTATTAACTTAAAGGAATTAGACATTCCCGTAAATCTCCATTACTATTCAAGAGGAATAAAAGTTTCAGAAATAGCTTCTAGCGTAGGATTAGGATGGAGTTTGAATTTTGGTGGTATTGTATCTCGTCAAGTAAGAGATAAGGCAGATGATTCAAGAATGGGCTATTTGAAGCATACCTATTATAAAGATATGCTGAACCAAGAGCTTTTTGATGTTAGAAATCTGAATAGCGCTTTTAATTCCTATGAGGATTTAGATTTGATACCCGATCGATTCCTTTTTTCTATTGCTGATTTTTCGGGTGAATTTTTATTTGACCAAAAAACAGGTAAGATTTTACAACAAAATGCCTCAGATATAAAAATAGTGCCAAAATACAACAGTTCTAAAACGATTATTGGTTGGGAAATTACTGATACGAAAGGGAATAAATATCATTTTGGTGTACTAACTTTTCTAGATAATCCAAAAGCGAGTACGAAACGATTAAATAATTTTGTGGGATTTAATCCACAGATTCGTTATAGGGCACTTGGAACATCTACTGATTTTTATTATGATAGTTGGTATTTACTTCAAATAGAAACCTATTATAATGAAATTGTATCCTATGAATATCAGCCTGTACACGCAAATTATCATGCTAAACAGTATGATAAAAGAGTTTTGGAAGGCCAAGGTAATGAATATGAAACCTATTATTCAAAAGTAATAGAAGCAAGCTTTATTCTGTCTAAAATAACGTTTCCATTAGGTACAATTGAGGTAAAACTCAACAGTGAATTTCGTCAAGATTTGACAGGAGGAAGGAGTATAGAATCAATAAGTATGAGTAATTATAAAGATACATTGCTTAGCCAATACACTTTCAATTATGATCAGAAGGAAAATGATAATCTCAAGAATACATATTTATTACTACCCAATTTAGATGAATCATCCAAATATAGGATGTTTCTAACAGCAGTGAATTTTAATGATAAGGTATTACAAAAGGAATACAGTTATAAATTAAAGTATAATAGTCTGCCCTTGCCCAATCGTTTTTCGACTTCTCAAGATGCTTGGGGATTTTTTAATGACGCCAAAAATGAAACTACACTTATAATTGGTGATAAAACAGATATGGGAGTTAATAATAATTTTAATGGGGCTGGATTACTCACGAGTATTGAATATCCGACAGGTAGTATAGAAAATTTCACTTATGAAGGTAATTTAGTAATGCAAGATCCTGAAAATAAAACTGGAGATGAAGCCTATCGCGTTGTTATTAAAAGTAGTTCTATTTCGGTTTTGCCTAAAGCGAGATGTGATGAATTGACTCCTGAGGGACGAGTAGGAAAATGTATTGAAAACGGGATGTTAGAAAAAAAAATAACAATACCACAGAATGCAGTTGGACCTATACTGATTCATTTTGCTTTAAATAAATTTCAACATGCAGATTTTGGCCCTATAGATTGTAGTTATACGGTTGAGATACTATATAAGGGCAGGGTAATTCAACCATATCCTAGTGCTGGTGATACTTTTTTATATCCTAATCTTACAAATGTGGCTTCTGTAAGTACTTTATTACCTGGTCATGAATATACGATTCGGATTGAAGGACCTTATGGATGTAGTTATAGAGTAAAAGATTTTGCAACATGTAGGGTTAGTTTTGAATGGAAAGAAAAAGAAGGGGTTGTGAGTCCCGAAGGAATATTCATTTTTGGAGAAGGCAAGAGAATTAAAAAAATAGAGACATTTTCAAAGAACCTATTACTAAAAAGTAGGGAGTTCTCTTATTTGACAGAAGATGGTAAAAATAGTGGGAAATTGTATGGAACATTGCCCTATTGGCAAAAATTAAAAACAATCGGTCATTTAAATTTGTATGTACCTTTTGGTTTAGAGGATAATTCTCCTATGAGTTCATTTAGAGATACGGGCTTAGGGTATAGTAATGTAGTTGAGTATATTGAGGGTACAGACAAAGAAAAATGGGGTAAAATTAACTATGCCTATACTACTTTTAAAAATGAGGGCGGCGGTTATTTTGAATGGCCTTTTTACTTAAGTATAAATAATGAATGGATAAGAGGTTTATTACTATCTACCAAGTACTATGCTTCTTTAGGAGGAAATGACTATCAGTTACAAAGGGAGGAAAAACACACATACGTGTTTAAAGTACCCAAAGTTCCCTTTGTTGATTTATATGTGCGCAATAGTTTTGCTCCTGCACCTGGAACGCTATTATCTCCATTTTATTCTAGAGATTTTTATAAGAATGATGCAGATGGTTATATGATTCCCTTAATACGCTTTTATAGAAATTACTATGATGGTGAGATTGATTATCGATTTTTACTTCTTGGTTCTCCTGAGAATCTGTATTATAAGCGGTATTATTTGACAGGGGGGAAATATGAGCTTCTTCAAACAGATGTTATTGATTATGTTGGAGGTCAATCCATTCAAACTAAATACGTAAACGAGTATTCTACAAAACATCGTTTTCTAAAGGCTCAAAAAATATATACAGAATCAGAAGAGAAGGATATTCGCTATGAGTATGTGGCAGATCAATCTACCAATCAGGGAATGTACTCGAGTTTGTTAAACAGAAATAGAATAGCTCCTCTAGTTCATTTTCAAGAATTTAAGAATGCGGAAACCACCCAACAAAAAAAGTACCAATACAAAAATTGGGGCAATAATTTCATGGATTTAGAACAGATAGAAGAAAGCAAAGGGGATTCTAATGCCTATGTGAATCAAAAAATTATTTATCGAGATAACAGCAGTGGCAATAGTCTGGAAATTGAGCAACACGGCACTAAAGAAGTCTATCTCTACGGCTATAATCGCAGTTTGCTGATTGCCAAAATAACCAATGCTTCCAAAGAACAAATAGCCAGTGCTTTGGGCGTTACGTTACTGTAGCCAATTTAGCAGCTGTGAATGAAACCAAATTGACTCAAATCAACAACCTGAGAACCAATGCTACTTTGAAAGAGGCTTTGATTACAACTTACGAACATCAACCGTTAATAGGCGTTACAAAAATTACAGATTCGAAAGGAGTTAGTTCTACCTATGAATATGATACCTCAAATCGATTGAAAGCGATTAAAGATGAGCAAGGCAATATTTTGGAATCTTATCAATACAACTATAAACAATAAGGATATGAAGATAAAATTACTAGTAGTAGCAACGTTTGTATCTACCCTTGGTTTTAGTCAAAAAGTAAAATGGGAACAAACGCTGGGCAGTGCACATTCCGAATATTTATTTGATGTACTACCCACGGCAGATTATGGCTTTTTATTAGCGGGGAGTTCACTCTCCGATGCAGGGGGAGATATCAAAACGGAGCGTCGCGGGAATATCGATGCGTGGCTTTGGAAAATGAAAGAAGATGGTGCACAAGAATGGCAATACCGCTTAGGCGGTGATGGCAATGATTACTTACACAGTGTCTGTCATACCCCAGATGGTGGTTTTTTATTGGGTATTACTTCCACTTCAGGTCAATCGGGAGATAAAACAGAAGCCAATAAAGGCAAGGAAGATTTGTGGATTGTCAAGCTCAATGCCGCTAAACAAATGGAATGGCAGAAGAGTTATGGTGGAATTGGCACGGAAGAGATCGTTAAAGTTAAGGCGTTGAAAGGCGGGGAATACGCCATTTTAGCCAATAGCAACTCCATCGTATCAGGGGATAAAACCCAACCTTATTATGGTGGGACGGATCTTTGGATTTTGCGTTTAAATGCCACAGGAAACATTATCTGGCAAAAGTCCTATGGCGGAGAGTATAAAGATATAGGCGTAGACTTAATCGAAACAGCCGATCGCGGTTTGCTGATTGGCGCTAAATCCAATTCGGGGGCTAGTGGTAATAAAACCGCACAAAATTATGGCGGGATGGATTATTGGCTCATCAAGTTAGATGCTTCTGGTAAAGAACAATGGCAGAGGAGTTATGGCGGACAGCAAGAAGATGAATTAAAAGAAATCCAACAACTCAAAGAAGGAGCGTATGTGCTGTTTGGCATGTCTAATTCCGACTTATCAGGCAGTAAAACCAGCAAACAAGAAAGCCAGTTAGACTATTGGTTCATACAAGTGGATGACCGAGGCAAAGAAGAAAAAGAATTCACCTATAGCTATGGGGATTACAATATGTTGTCCAATGGATTTGTCGATGCAAAAGGGCAATTTTTCTTGGGGGGAAGCAGTGTTGAAGTAACTGAAAAGCACACAAAGTTCGAATATTTAGGTACACGCATCGAAGCCGATCGCACAGTAGAATGGGAGCAAGTCATCAGCAGCAAAGGCAACGATGTCTTGACCAAAGTGATTCAAACCCGCGATGGAGGTTATGTCTTTGCAGGAACCTCGAATGGTGAGAAAAGCAAAGCCAAAGAAAGCCACAAAGGAGGCAATGACTTTTGGATTGTCAAATTAGCCAAAGAAGACAAGGAAACAGAAGAGCCTATTCGCATCAGTATAGAAGCCTTTCCCAACCCAACTGCTGGTTTTACCAACGTTGTGATGGGGTTTGCCTATACCACAGGAAAACTAGAAGTGTTTGATTTAAGTGGTCGATTAATGTTCAGTAAGCCAATTGAATACCAAACGGAACCCGTTGATTTATCTGCTTTATCCCGTGGTACTTATATCATTTGGGTGAAGACCGATACAGAGCGTGGTAGTATTAAAGTAGTAAGACGATAAGGATGAAACAAGCAATTAGCAGTATTTGGATGTATTTGTTTTGTGTTGTACTCTATGGACAACAGTCAGTGGTGAATCAATCCCTACTGCGAAACAGTGAATTGTTACCTCCTGAGGTTATGAAAATACAGGAGTATGGGGATTATACGTTAAACCAAACGAAAGGAGCTCCAAATATCAGTATTCCCATTTATACGATACAAACGAAAACAGGATTTAATTTTCCTATTCGCTTAAACTATGTTTCCAATGGGATAAAAGTAGAGGAAGTAGCCTCTAATGTAGGATTAGGTTGGGCTTTGGATACGTTTGGTGTGATTACCGTTGAAGGAGATTTGAATTATGATATTGGAGCCAATATTAAAAGCGATTTGATTAACTATAGCAACCAAGAAGTTACCAATACCAATATGGCAAGCATGAATGTCTTTAGCTATCTAGAAATAGTAAAGCGCGGAACAGTAAGCAGTAAAACCCCTACCTATCACTATAGTTTTTTAGGACATTCAGGTAAATTTATCATCGATAGTAAAGGCGGAATACAGGGAATTCCCAGAACTGATTTAACAATAAAAGTAGTAAACAATGGCGATGTAATTAGCATTTTAGATGTAGAGGGCAATACCTATAAATTTGTCAAGCACCAAAACCTAATTTCGTATAGTCCATCTTCCATTTATCAAGCACCGAAGCTTTCTGTTTTCTATGTTTTAGAAGAAATTACCTTGCGCAATAAAGAAAAAATAGAATTTACCTATGCGACTTCAGATCGAGGTGGAGGTTTTATGCGACACCATCAGGTTTCGTATGATTACAATGTGAATTACAATAACCTAAAAGCAGGAACGACGACTCCTACCACTATTGGTAGACTCACTTGTGATAGAAATTCATGGCCCGAAAATGTCACTTCCAAAGTGTATGGCAATAATTTAAATATGCGTATTCAGCAAATTAAATATGGAGATGTCCGTGTGGTTTTTAGAGGTTCGGAAGAAGCTGGATTGGAGATTGACGGGCAACCCTACAGAAAAGACATTGGCACTAGTTCAAGCGCCATACGAAAAATAGAAGTGTTATTTCAAAATAAAACAATCGAATCTTTTGTTTTAGACTATACTTATTTTGTAAGTCAGGACACCAATGAAGATAAACCAGAAAAATACCGACTAAAATTAAATGCAATTACCCAGAATCAAACCTCTACACACCGTTTTGACTATTATGAGGATACCAAACTTCCTTCAAGGGATTCTTTTGCACAAGATATTTGGGGGTTTTATAATGGCAATTTAAGTAATCGAACTTTGTTGCCAGCGGTTAGTTTCCAAAAGGGAGAAAGTAGTTTTAGTTTTGCTGGCGCCAATCGAGAAGTAGGTCGTTTGGCTGAAGCCCGTGCTTTTACCTTGAAGCGAATTACTTACCCAACTCAAGGGTATACGGATTTTAGTTACAATCAAATTATACATACTCAAAAACAAATTGTTGAAAGAGAAGTAACTATTGGTTCGTTAGTTTCTATAAATGCTAACGAAGAAGATGTCTTTACAAGAACCAAACGAATTAGTTTAAGGGAGTTGGGATATAATAAAGAAACGGATACCCTTTATCTTATTGCCCTGAATGGTTGTGACAATGGCAAGCTATCCACAGAATCTGGTCTTGATCAACTTTCCCCAACTAGGTCTAATGGACATGCAACTATTTCAGTAGAAGGCGGTTATACGGTTGCTCCCTCTTGGACATATCATAAAACAGGTTTATTAACAGCTAAATCATTGACGTATGGACCTATAAGGCCAGTAGGTGATATAGTGACAGCTTCGTTTACTAGACATGGTGAATGTGCAGGCAGAGCTGGTGTTCGTATTAATAGAAAGGTTTATGACACTATAACCCTAAAAAAAGCGATTGGCCCTATTTATTTACAAGCGTATCACAGTTATGACCATTCAGGGGTATTAGAAAAAGAAGTTGAATATCAGTATAGAAGTGACCTAAGCGCAGCTAAGGATGTAGTCGAAGTGAATTATGTAGCGCCTATTTTGGCTGGTATTTCCAAAATAGAAAAAGAAAATGTAGAAACTTCCTCAGGAAGTGATGTTGGACAAGCACTCAAGAAAAGAAATTGCTATGCCATTGTAAGGAGTAGTGCGCCTATGAATAATGTGAAGGAATACTATTTCCCTTACATCCATGAAGTAGTAAAAGGCAAAGGGAGAACCTATTATCAGTATAGAGGAACAGTAAATACCGCGGTTAATTCCATCGTATCCAGTGAACCTTTTTACGATTTTGAAAAGGGAAGTAGTTTAGAAATCAATCGCGATTATGAAAAAGGCTATTTAAAGAGTCAGGCGATGTACAATGAAAAAGAAGAGTTAATTCTGTCGTTGCGTCATATTTACGAAAATGACAATTCTTTTGTTACACAATCGAAGGATTATTGTTTTGGCACTGGAATTTCCTATGATGTTGTTCTATTGAATCGCAATCTGACTATGACGGGAAGTATTCAATTGGTTCCTAATTATTATTATCGTTATACCTTAATTCCGATAAATAGTACTTGGATAAAGAAAAAGGAAGAAATCAGTACAGAAAAAACAGCAACAGGATTGATGACACGAACGGTAAAATATGGTTATAACAATGCTAATATTATGTTGCCAACCGTTAAAACAAGTTTGGTTAATGCAGAGGAATTCACAGAACACTATACGTATCCGAGTATCAATACACCCTTATATAATAGTGGCAAAGGAACCCTACTAAAAACAGCAGTTTTAAAAAATGGTGAGCCAATACAAACTCTAGAGAATATATATAAAGATTGGGGAAATAACCTTTTTGATATTGAAGAAATCAAGGTGACTAAGGGAGCTAATAATCCTGAGAGCAATCAAAAAGTTTTAAGCCGTTTAGCCAATGGAAATAGTTTCGAGATAGAAAGTCAAGGAGTAAAGACGGTTTACCTCTATGGCTATAATCAAAGTGTATTACTTGCTAAAATTGAAAATGCTTCTAAAGAACAAGTAGCCCGTGCTTTGGGTGTTACCGTAGCCAACTTAGTTACTGTGAATGAAACCCAATTGTCTCGAATCAATAATTTGAGAACCAATGCTACTTTGAAAGAAGCATTTATTACTACTTATGAACACCAGCCTTTAATTGGTATTACAAAAATTACAGATGCTAAAGGCACTAGTGTTAATTATGAATACGATGCTTCGAATCGATTGAAAGCGATTAAAGACGATCAAGGAAATATTTTAGAATCCTATGAGTACAATTACAAAAATAACTAAACGGAGGGATATGAAACAAATTATAGCCATACTAACGGTATTTTGGATAGGAACTATTGCTGTTGTAGCCCAGACGCAAACAGAGAACTATATCAAAACAACCAAACCCCAATATGCAACTAGTACAAATTTAATTCCAGCTTTAGGTCGTCCTCAGTTAGAAACCGTTGTTTATTATGATGGATTAGGACGTCCTAAACAAGAAATTGCTGTGGGCATAGGGCCTAAAAATAAGAATATTATCAAGCATATTGAATATGAATTAAATATCGGACAAGTCAAGGAATATTTGCCCTTTGTCTACAATTACAATCCCGATACAGGACAAGATCAAAGTCCTTTATCAGATGCAAATAAAATGCCTTATTTGTTCAACGCAAAAAGCCAAACCGAAGCCTTTTACAATACAGCCAAATACGAGCAAACCACCAATCCATATAGTGAAAGTGAATTGGAGAAATCGCCTTTAAAACGCGTTTTAAAACAAGGTTCCCCAGGGGAGGATTGGAAAATTACAACAAATGGTGCTCAGAATGTTACCTATACCTATGGTTTTAATACAGCTAATTACGCAAAGAAATTTAAAGCCGTTGCGACTTGGAATGCGAGTTTAAAAAGTTATGATATTCGTTTGGTTGATGAGGGGTACCATCTTGGCAATACACTATATGTAACCACGACTAAAGATGAAAATGGCAACCGTTCAAGTCGTCTTACCAATCAAGAGAATCAAGTTTTGGTTACGGTTCAAGTTTTGGATTTGGAAGTATCTATTGGAGGGCCAAAGTTCCCTATGCCTTCTTCTTCCGAGGGAGTATCCACTGAATTAGCAGACAAAAGCTTGAGTGAAATCATGGAAAATGGAGAAGAGATAGGCCATACAATCGGAACTAATCTTTCGGAAAATGTAAATCAAGCGGGATCCAATGTTATAGTTGGTCCAACAAGACCGCCGCTTACTTCTTATTTAGGCAATCACATATTTACCTATTATGTGTATGACCAATACAATAACCTAACCTATGTTTTACCCCCATTAGCTGGAGGAAAAACAGATGCAACCACTTTAGATAAGTTGTGTTATCAATACAAATACGACCAAAAAAATCGCTTGGTTGCCAAAAAGCTACCCGGAAAGGAGTGGGAGTATATGGTTTATGATAAAGCCGATCGTTTATTGGCCCAAGGACCTGTGTATAGTCCGTTTGGAGATGGAGCCAAAGGGTGGATGTTTAGTAAATGCGACGCTTTGGGGCGCGTGGTATATACAGGTTATTATGCCGGTACCCCTACAACAGAAGCGGGTCGAGCTACCTTTCAAACAACTGTTGATGCTGGGGTGGATTATCACGAGAAACGCGCCACAGCAACGACTATCGATCAAGTTTCAGTTCCCTATACCAATGTGGTTTTTCCCAAAACAGGAGTAAAGGTTTTAGGAGTAAACTATTACGATGATTACACCTTTACAGGAGCTCCTACGAGTTTTGCAGCAATTGAAGGACAAGAAGTGAGTATCAAGGTAAAAGGACTCCCAACGGGATCGTGGATTCGTGTGATTACAACGGCTACCGAAGCACAAGGAACGTTGAGTTATCAGGTGTATGATTACAAAGATCGCGTACTGCGAAGCTATAAAACCAATATTTTAGGTGGCTATACCCAAGTAGATACCAAGTATAACTTCCGAGGCTTAGCAACTAAAACCGTAACCAATCACAAATACAAGAATGGGGTAGACCCTAAAACCATTACCCAAACTTTTGCTTATGATAAAGCAGAACGCTTGCTGTATCAAACTCATAAGATTGATAATTTGGATCAAGTGGTTGTTTTTCAGAATGTTTACGATGAACTCGGGCGCGTGAAGCAAAAAAGAGTAGGGGGAAAACTAGAATTTACGCTATCAGTTCAAGAACCAAGAAATATCCAACAAAATAATTTAGTTATTGATGGGTCTATATTAGATGTAAAAGCACCGCTTCGCACCTCCTTTTTGCAAGAAATCAATTACACTTACAACATCAGAGGTTGGTTGAGCGAGGTAAATGCTCCTCATGATTTAGAAGCAGGCGATTTTGGTAAGAAGTCGTTATTTGCAATGAAGCTCAATTACAACCAACTCGATAGTGAAGGGGTGACTGGAATCAAAAAACTATACAACGGCAATATCGCTGAACAAAGCTGGAAAACGGCAAATGACAACGTCTTGCGTCGTTATAGTTATGGTTATGACGCGATAGATCGCTTAAAAACGGGCGTTTACCAAGAGCCAGGTGGTATTGCCCCCGTGGTAGGTATTTACGATGAGCAGCTAACCTATGATAGCAACGGAAATATTTTGACCTTAAACCGCAAAGGACAGGGGGTTGCCAATGGAATTGCGTTGGATTTGGATATTTTGACTTATACGTATGATGGAAACATACTGCAAAAAGTGGTAGATGTATCCAATAATACCGATGGATTCAAACAAGGGAGTACCACTGCTAAACACTACGATTACGATACCTTTGGCAATTTAAAGGTCGATCGCAACAAAGGAGTAACGGCAATGAAGTACAACCATTTGAATTTACCGA
Organism: Myroides odoratus; assembly: GCF_965118575.1. Classification (GTDB taxonomy): domain Bacteria; phylum Bacteroidota; class Bacteroidia; order Flavobacteriales; family Flavobacteriaceae; genus Flavobacterium; species Flavobacterium odoratum_B. Next base: position 68,090 of record NZ_CBCPHW010000017.1, read on the forward strand.
CAGAAGTTGTCTTTGCAGGTGGAAAAATTAATTACCTTTATACAGCAATTGGAGAGAAGGTTCAGAAGAAAGTAACCCAAGGGAGTACCACGGTAGTAACGGATTACTTGGATGGTTTTCAATACGTCAAAGGCGTTTTGAGTTTCTTTCCCACGGCAGAGGGGTATTTCAATGCAGAAACCAATGGCTATGTATATCAATACAGTGATCATCTAGGCAATGTTCGCTTGAGTTATTCCGATACGAATAAAAACGACAAAATTGACGTTGGTGAAATCATTGAAGAAAACAATTATTATCCTTTTGGATTAACACATAAAGGATACAATGAGAAGAACAATACGATTGCGGCTAACTATAAGTACCAATACAATGCCAAGGAGTTACAAGAGGAGCTAGGCTTCAATGTATACGATTATGGGGCAAGAAATTACGATGCCGCACTTGGTAGATGGATGAATGTGGACCCGTTGGCGGAGGACTTTCCGGGATGGAATCCGTATCATTATGTACACAACAACCCGATTAATTTGGTGGATCCTACGGGGATGAGTGCCAGTCCTATTTTTGATGATAAAACGGGTGATTATTTAGGATCCGATTCGAAGGGATTTTGGGAGGGACCAGCGCTTTTTATGGATAAAGAAAAATATTTAGAACTGTCTAAACAAAATAATTATAAACCTATAGAGCATAGTACAGCTAAGAATAATAGCAGAGAAACGACAGATTTTAAAGAAACTAAAGAAGATCGAATGTTGTTTTTTAAAGCAGTTGATTTTATATCAAAGAGAGCTTATTGTGAAGTTTATGGCGAAGATATAACACCTACTTTAAATAATGGAATGATAAGTTTGTATTCAGGAGGTAAAGGGGCAATAAATATGATATCGAATGTAGGCTTGGATGAAAAAACAAGAGCTCAAAATAACAATCTGTATTATAATTCTAAAACAGGAGAACGTTCAGAGGAAATAGTTTTTAATTATAATGCTAAAAAACTCTTAAATACTCCAGGCAATATTGCTATTACATTTATTCATGAAAGTTATTATCATGGAAAAATGAATATTCCGGGAACATTATGGGGTAAAGGGGATCAGCATTATAGAATTTATCCAGAATTAGTGAAAAATCCTTTGTTTAAGTATACAACAGGCGAATTTAGAAAACAAATGATTAATAATAGTAAGGGTAATTAGAATGATAAAGAATAGCATTTTTATACTTAGTGTGTTCCTTTTTCTTAGTTGTACTGTAAATAAAGCAAAAAGACAAAAAGTAGTAGAAGTTACTATTACAAAAGTGTTTTTAGATACGATTAATCATCATGAAGGGAGACCGTCTCCGAGTATTGAGTTAGAAGTAGATTTTACAAATTCTACATTTGGAGATATAGATTTTAGATTTTCAGGGAAATATTCAGAGATTAAAAATTCAAGATTAATCTTTATGAATTTAACGAATGGTACGGTTCTATTTTCTGGAGGATATGGTACAGAAGAAGTAAAAAAAGATGAAACATTGTCGTTTACAACAGAGATTGGTTTGTGGGATAATGAAGGGGATTATTTTAATATTCCTCCTTCTTTTTTTAATCGCAAGGGACATGATTATAGCCAAGATACAGCTTATTTATTTAAACAGATTAAAAAGGCATTTGATCAATCTATTGTAATTTTATATCTCAATAGTGAGGATTTAAATCATTTAGATCCAACCAATCAGGCTAATGAGTATTTGAAAGAAGATCGCATAATCCAAGTAAAATGGGCGAAGAATTTACAATATGAATTATATGAAGAAAAACCCCCTTTACCTGTGGTGAATAACATAAATCTATAAAATTTATTTAGATTATGTTGGCGAAAATATTTTGCTTACGCCGATATGAAAGAATAAAAAAACACACCCTAAACGTTAGTTTTCTTGGGGTGTGTTTTATAAAATAGCTTTCAATTTTCTTTGTTTGATAAAAGCGTCTAGCAGTGCAAAGACGTGTTTTTTATCTTCTTCGTTTAATCTTTGTATATCGAGTACTCTGTTAACAATATTCTTGTCAAGGAGTATATCTGTAACTCCTACAAGGTAATCTAAAGAAATCTGTAAAGCTTCAGCGAGCACTGTAGTAATCTCGATAGAAGGTTTAATCTCGTTGTGTTTATATCTTCCGATGGTTATGACAATCACCCCACTTCTTTCGCTAACTCCCCTTGAATAAGGTTTTTTTTATGTAATAAAACCTTATTTTTATATGGACAGTTGGTCTTTGAAAATAAAGGAAGCGCTCGCGCGAGCAAAAGCAGGAGTAGATGTGGAAGAGTGTGGACCCGTTGGCGGAGAAAATGCCGAATTGGAATCCATATGCTTATACGTTTAATAATCCGATGAATTTTGTTGATCCAACGGGCATGGCTGGAGAAGACTGGGTAAAAAGAGATATAAAAGGAGGAACTGAATATTTTTTTGATCCAGATGTGGAAGGTAAAGAAGCAACTGAATCTAAGCATGGAAAAGGATCTCATGTAGAAAATGGCTCTTCACTTATAGGAAGTTCTAGTAAAGGAGAGAATTATAGATATACTTTTAATGGTGATGGAACTTATTCAAAAGATGGAAGTATAGTCAATAACAGAACAAAAACAGAAGGTGGATCAACTATATACGAATACTGTAGTAGTTGTTTGGATCCTAGAACTTTATATAAACAGTTTGGAGGAATAGGAGGACTAACATATCCAGGAGGAGATAATCCTAAGGCGTATAGTGGAAAAGATGATTATTCATTTATTCCATCATCTTTGATTGAATTTCCTGCTATGCAACATGACTTGGCATACGATAAATTAGGAATTACAGGTGCTAGTGGACTTTTAATGAATAGAAGTGCTATTTCAGCAGATTGGACATTTGTAAATCAACATTTATTTTTATCTCGATCAGGTTTTTTAAGTCCAGCGGATAGATTTAAATCTGATCTTTTAGGATTTGGTTTGGGATTAGCAGCAACTCCAAAAACATTATTAAATGTTGTATTACCCTCTCGGAAATATAGTCATCCATATACACCAGAACAACAAGTTTTAATAAATATAGGCATGTCTAATTTTAGATGATTTTTATGAAAATAGTAGTTAGATTTTTAAAAATATTGATTAGTTTTTTATTTTTTATTTTACTTATTAATTTTTTGTATTCGTTGTTTATGGTGGGGAGTCATCCTTATGCAGAACAGTATATTTTAAATATTTCAGAAGACAAAGCCATAATTGATGTGCAAAAATTAAAACAAAAGGAATTATCATTACAAGTACCATTAGATAGCACCTCATTTGGAGGATTAATTGATGAGAGAAGTGAAAATATGTATTATGTGTATTTTTTATTAAAAGATAGAAAAACAGTATTACTGTGTTACGTAAAAAATATAAATGAGTTTACTACCACTATAGCACTGATATCTGTTGGAGATGGACCTCAATTTTTAAATAATAGGACAATTAATGCACGGAGTTATTTTTTGTTAAGAGATTTAAGTATAAAAGAAAATAAACAATTTAAAAAAGACTTTGAAGAACAAGTTTTAGAAAAATTGAATATTAAATGGAAAAAAAATAAATGGTGGTATAGTATTTTTCCAAGATTTAAAACGGAATTTCCCCATTAGAGAGGGTGTTTTTATTTTCGACAATCCTTTGAATTTACCAACAAAAACGACAAAATTGACGTTGGTGAAATTATTGAAGAGAACAACTATTACCCTTTTGGATTAGCACACAAGGGGTACAATGAGAAGAACAATACGATTGCGGCTAATTATAAGTACCAATACAATGCCAAGGAGTTACAAGAGGAGTTAGGCTTCAATGTATACGATTATGGGGCAAGAAATTACGATGCCGCACTTGGTAGATGGATGAGTGTGGACCCGTTAGCGGAACAGTTCCCTGCATGGAATCCATACCATTATGTACACAATAACCCGATTAATTTGGTGGATCCTACGGGGATGAGTGCGGTTGATGGAGATTATTATAATAAGCAGGGTACTTGGTTGTTTAGTGATGGAAAAAATGATAATAAAGTTTATGAGGTAAGCCCAATGCCTGGAATTGCACCAGGAATTGATGGATCAGGAGCAAATAAAATTGAATATAAAGGACAAGTTGAAGATGTGTTTGTTACAGGAGATGCAGCTACTGACAATAAGATTCAAAGTTTGCACCCTGCTATTAGAATGAAAGCAACTAATTTCATGAAAGAAGCAAATAGTGAATCTGAAAATACATTGATACGTATGGCTCAGGGAATAAGAACTTTTGATGAACAAAATGATTTATATGCTAAAGGAAGAACAACAGAAGGATCGAAAGTTACTAATGCTAAAGGAGGATATAGTAATCATAATTTTGGATTGGCTTTTGATATAGTCGGAATTACTAATGGTAAAGTAGATTATGATTTAGATTGGAATAGTTTGTCTACGATGGGAAAATCACATGGTTTTGAGTGGGGAGGAGATTGGAAAAAATTTAAAGACAAGCCTCACTTTCAGAATATGTTTGGAAATTCAATACAATCTTTGAGAAATAAGTATAATTCAGGAAACAGAGAAAATGGATATGTTAAATTTTAAAATTATATGAAAGATAGTCTCTTATTAAGCTTTGTAGTTTTATTTTTGATAGGATGTGGAAAATTAAGCGATAAGCAAAACGTAAAAATTCAAATAGAAGATAATAGAATAGATACTTTAAATGTTGTCCAACAGATAGAAAAGTATAAAGCAATGGTAGAAGCTTCAAAAATGCAATTGAAGAATGTTCAACGTGACTTGTATGAGTCTTCAGAAGGAGGAGTTGCAAAAGTTTATTACAAAGGAGCGGATACACTAAAAAAAGAAATCATTTATTATGGAGAAGGAGGAAAGAAAACAGTTGATATCTATCAAAAGGATGGGAAATTTATCTTAATAGAAGATAAAGATATAATTTACAGAGACCCAATATATGTAAATAACGATGTTAAGGTTAGTGATAGTACGATGAATGTTTTTTATTTAGATAGTAAACAAAAAATGATTTTTTGGCTTCAAAATGGCAAAAAAGCTCCAACATCAAAATATAAAATGAAAGAAGAAGAAATAACTTTAGATTATGATTAATGAAAGTAAATTATAGTTTTTAAGCAAATCACCCCAACCTTCCAAAACGGATCGTTGGGGTTTGTTATTTAAGGGGGATTGTTTAGTGGATAATTGGTGATGGGTGAAGAGAAAAGGGTGATGGGAGGGATTGTCAGAGTAGTCCATACTACACTACAAAAGAAACACTTTACCACCGTTACACTATTAAAAAAGGCTTCGACATTTTAAACGACAATGCTAAGAATGTTTCAAAAGGTAAAGTACAGCCTAAGACTACAAAAAAGCAACAGTGGTGTAGTAAACGTAGTAGTTGGGGGTTGGGCAGTTTACTTTATTATGTTCAGTATGACAAAAGGGGAGATGCATTTTTAGTGCTATAATAGCAAAGAATTCCAACGTACAATGTAATATAAAAGCGTATAACTGTAGTAAAGAGATATTGCCATATTTTGGACCAAATCAATGCTAAAGGCTGTGTAAAATTCACAGAAGATGGTTTGGTTATTGATCCAGAAACAGGGTATGTTTATGATCCATTAACTGGAGTTCCACTTGATCCAATCACGCGTGTACCAATTGATTTAGGAACGATTGGAGGAGGAAATACGACGAACCAGTTGGAATTGGATTGTTATAATAAATTCCTTGAGTTTATTGAGTATTATAAGGACAAAGTCGAAAAACCAGCGATTTACTATGAGTTAATCAAGTATTACGAATGTTTAACTTGTATGAATTGCAAGGAATGTTATAATCTTCTTGGAATTATTTATGAAGGTGGAGAAGGTTTAATACAAGCTGATGCAGGCTATTATTTTCGTTTTTGTAATTTCAAAATTCCTCCTATTGTAGAAGAGGAAATAGAAGAACCAGAACCAGAATTTCCACCTGTTGTTTTACCTCCAGGTATAGAGGATAATTGGAGAGATAATCCTCCTACTAGAGTGCCAATTGAAGGTAATCCGATGGAAGAACACGGTCCAGTTTGGTGGTATCATAGCGACCATTTAGGGAGTACTTCGTATATTACAGACGTTTTTGGAAAACCATGCCAATACATTGAGTATTTGCCGTTTGGGGAGGTAATGGTGGAACAAAGCACCAACAACATATTGGAGAATGTGTATAAGTTTGATGCGAAAGAATTAGACCAAAGTACAGGCTACTACTATTACGGTGCACGTTACTATGATCCAGGAACGAGTATATTTTTGAGTGTGGACCCGTTGGCGGAGAAATTTGTAGGATGGAATCCGTATCATTATGTACATAACAATCCGATTATGTTTACGGATCCAACAGGGATGATAGCTAGCCCTATTTTTGATGATGAAACAGGAAACTATCTAGGATCAGATTCAAAAGGATTTTGGGAAGGAGAAACTTTATTAATGAATAAAAACAAATATTTAGAGCTATATAAAAATAATGGTAATAAACCAATTGATCACGATGTAGCCGTGGCAAATAGTAGAACATTTAATAAGTTACAGGAGACGAAATCTGATATAAGTATTTTGCTAAAATTGTTGATCACATTGCTAAGGTTGCATACTGTGAAGTTTATAATGAAGACGTAACACCTTCTTTACTTAACGGTAAAATTTCTGTATATGATGCTGAGATTGGAACGAATAATTTCATATCATCTGTTGGAATAGCTAATGATGTTAGGGCACAGAATAATAATATTACCTCTAATAATTTAGCAGGAGAAAGAGTTGACGAGATAGTATTTAATTATAAATATAGAGGACAATATAATACACCAGGAAATGTTGCCATAACTTTCATTCATGAAAGTTATTATCATGGTAAATTAAATATTCGTGGAAGATCCCTTCAAGGTTACGATAATCATGGTTTAATTTATCCTGAGTTGGTTAAGAATCCCCTGTTTAAGTATACAACGGGAGCAATTAGACAGCATAATATTAATCAGGCAAAAAAATTCACAAATTGACAATAAGATGAAAAAATATTTTCTAGGACTAATACTAATCTGTTTTCTAAATTGTGGAAAAAATGAAAAAATAAATGCTTTAGAAATTACTATGACAAAAGTTTTTTTAGATATTAACAATTATGATCATGCAGGTCCACCACCAAGAATCTATTTGGAAATAGAAGTAATAAATAACACTAGTGGAGAGATAATATTAGATTCTTCTGATAAGTATTCAGATAAACTTGATTCAAGAATGATTATGTTCAATCCAATTTCTAATCAGATAATATTTCTTGGGGGTTTTTCTTCAATTATTTTGCAACAAAAAGAAACAAGAGCTATTGAAATTGAGGTTGATTTAAATGCTGAAGAAGATAATTATTTTGGTATTTCAAAAGAGTTTTTTGAGGATAGAGATTTCGATTTTAGTAAGGATGTAGACTTTTTATTATCGAGAATTCGTGAAACATTTGAACATTCTGTTACAGTGACTTATTTGAATAGTAAAGATTTAAATCATTTAAATCCCACCAATCAGGCTAATGAGTATTTGAAAGAAGATCGCATAATCCAAGTAAAATGGGCGAAGAATTTACAATATGAATTATATGAAGAAAAACCACCTTTACCTGTGGTGAATAACATAAATCTATAAAATTTATTTAGATTATGTTGGCGAAAATATTTTGCTTACGCCGATATGAAAGAATAAAAAAACACACCCCATAAACGTTAGTTTTCTTGGGGGGGTGTTTTATATATCTCTGTTTTCTATTAAGAACAAAAGAATAGTTGCATGAGAGTATTTTTTACAAAAAGTAATAACGCAGAAACTAGCAATCCGCTAAGTTCACGGCTACTGCCAATCCTCTTGCGATGTTTCTTTGTATTTATGTATTTGGTTGTATCGTAAAAGAAGTTGTCTTTGCAGGTGGAAAAATTAATTACCTTTATACAGCAACTGGAGAGAAGATTCAGAAGAAAGTAATCCAAGGGAGTACCACGGTAGTAACGGATTACTTGGATGGTTTTCAATACGTCAAAGGCGTTTTGAGTTTCTTTCCCACGGCAGAGGGGTATTTCAATGCAGAAACCAATGGCTATGTATATCAATACAGTGATCATCTAGGCAATGTTCGCTTGAGTTATTCCGATACGAATAAAAACGACAAAATTGACGTTGGTGAAATCATTGAAGAAAACAATTATTATCCTTTTGGATTAACACATAAAGGATACAATGAGAAGAACAATACGATTGCGGCTAACTATAAGTACCAATACAATGCCAAGGAGTTACAAGAGGAGCTAGGCTTCAATGTATACGATTATGGGGCAAGAAATTACGATGCCGCACTTGGTAGATGGATGAATGTGGACCCGTTAGCGGAGCAAGCCGTAAGTTGGACCCCCTATCGATATGGATTTAATAATCCGATGCTATTTACAGATCCAACAGGAATGTTGGAAACGGAATATAAGGATGAAAATGGTCAAACCCTTTTAAATACAAAAGATGGAAGTGATGATATTGTAACAGTTTCAAATGCTAAGAGAAAGGATTTTAAACATTATAATGCTTCTTATCAAAGTGGGAATAAGAGCTTATATGATAGTCAGGAATGGAATGACAACATGAAAGCAGACCTGCTAGGGTTCAGTACAACTAATGAAATGAACGCTACTTTAGGAGGTTTTACAACACAGTGGTCTCGTCAAAATGCTATTAATTATCTTCAGAATCCGACATTAGCTAATGCTATGGCCATGTCAGCGAGCGAATCTTTGAGTCAGTGGACAGACCCAGAAAAGCTTATAATGGGTGCGAGTATATTAGTTGGAGGGATTGCAGGAGGAGGAAGAACATCTTCGAAAGCTACAACTCAATACACTAAGTCTAATCTAAAACTTGGACAGAAGCAGCTTAATATGTATAAGTCAGAATTAGAAACAATGCAACGTTTCAAAGGAGTTCAGTGGAAAACAGTTTTAGATACATATTAATATTATGGATAGTAAGGAATTTAAAAAAACTTTTAGTAAAATAGCTAAAGATCACGGTTTTGAAGGCGATTTTGGAGCATGGTTTAAAGTAAGTACTGAAAGTATTGTTGTACTTGAATTACAGAAATCAAATTTTGGAGATTATTACGAAATGAATGTAAAGATTTATATACAAGGAATTTTCGGTATTAGCTATTCTATAAGTAAAGAGTTAGTTAGAGATACGGGAGATATTTTTATACGACAACCAGCAGAATATAAATCAGTATTTGATTTTGAAGAATCAATAGATGATGAAAAACGAAGAATCGATTTAATAAAATTGTTTAATGAATTTATTGTACCGCTTACAGATAAATCTTTAAATAAGTTAGGCATAAGAGAGTTAGCCGATAAAGGGATAATTACCCTACTTCCAGCTATTAAAGCAGAGCTATTTTAACCCCAATTAGTAGGATTTGTAGCTCATACCACAATTAAAGCCCCTTACCATTGTAGGGGGCTTATTTAATAAAACATTTTATTGTTTTTATACATTTATTAGTTTGTGGTAAAAAGAAAGATTCTTTCTGTTTATCGTTAAGTTGTTCAATAAGCTGTACTTTTTCAATAATTGATTTATTAATAGAGTTTATATCTTCCAAACTATTTTTTCTGTGAAAGTATCTGCTAAACTAATTCCGAGCGGATTCGCTATTTTTTGAATAGACGAATATTGTGGGGCAACCTTACCATTATCAATTTTTGAGAATTGGCTTTCTTTGAGAAAGTAGTTTCTATCGAATAAAACCTTATTTTTATATGGACAGTTGGTCTTTGAAAATAAAGGAAGCGCTCGCGCGAGAAAAAGCAGGAGTAGATGTGAAAGAGTGTGGACCCGTTGGCGGAGAAAATGCCGAATTGGAATCCTTATGCTTATACGTTTAATAATCCGATTATGTTTACGGATCCAACAGGAATGATTGGAGAAGGAATTGAAAACGAGTATAAGGTTTATACTTCGGGTGGAGAAGTTCAAAAGATAGAGCAAACTGGAGATAAAGGAGGTGATTTTGTAGATTATATAACTTATGTTAATTTGGATACACCAGCTCCATATACACCAGAAACAACTACCGAGGTTCAATTTGTTCAGCATTCTGAATCAACAGTACCAACAAATAAATCTGTTCTCAATGGAGGAACAGCTCAAATGATAAGAGGTCCTGGCTTTAAACATGATGTAAAATATCAAGCCCAGAGTCAGGGAATTGAAGCAATGGGAGTTGATTCTCCATTTTTTATTGTAGGAGGTGCGTCAAAGGTATTCACAGAGAATAGAAAAATTAACGTATTTAGGGCTTTTGGAGGAGATGCAAGGGCTCAAGGTTTTTCTTGGACACCGATTGATCCAACTACTGTGAAGAATTTTAGAAATGTTGCTGGATTGCCTTCTGGTGGAGCGAGTGGTGCAACAAATACAGCAAACTTTATGATTGAAGGGCAAGTAAGAGCAAAAAATATTCTTAAAACTCGTTCTGCTTTACCTTTAGATGGTAATGTAGGTGGATTACCAGAATTTATTATAAATCCTAAGAATGTTAAACTAAAAGATTTTAAAGTAATTAATCCTTAACTAAGACTAATGGAGAGTAAATATAAAGGAATGACAGTAAATGAACGACTTTATTTGAGTGGTTTAATTGATGATTTTGATAGAGCTGTTGTAAAAAAAGACATTGAAATAGTTGTTAAAATTCTTAATAAGATTGAAATAATAGATGAGTTATCAGTTAAAAACATTTTACAGTCACTTGATCTGATGGAATAAATGAAATTAATACTACCTCATTCAGGATGAAAGAATGTTTTTATTACTTAATTCATTTCACCCAACGGTTTAAAATTTACAATCTAGATAAAGGAATGTATAAAGAGGTTTTTTATAACCAAAAAGGAACGTGTATGAAAGATATAGTAATATAAGGTACTTTGTTTATGCCTAAATAGAAGAACTAAACCCGCTAGTAATTTAGCGGGTTTGGTTTTACAGCGTAGCGATATTTTTTATTAAAGAAGTCTTTAAATTTTTTATTGGTTAGCATTTTGTCAATGAGTTTAAAGATGGTTGGTTTGTCTTCTTCATTCAATTGGTTTGTCTGGTTTCTAAAAATTGTATGATCAATGAAATAAAATCTTAATGTTATAAGAATAGTAAGTCTTTGAAAATAAAGAAAGCGTTCGCGCGAGCAAAAGCAGGAGTAGATGTGGATGAGTGTGGACCCGTTAGCGGAACAATTCCCGGGATGGAATCCATACCATTATGTACACAATAACCCGATTAATTTGATTGACCCTACGGGGATGAGTGCTGAACCACCTGTCAAGGGATTAGAGTATTTTAGGGATGATACAGGTGAATATTTTTGGAATGGTGGTAAGGATTTATATGAACATTATACATATAATGATAATGGATCAACCTCTTTTAATGGGTATTATGATGCTAGTGAATTTAAAGAACCTGTTGGAGATTTTTCAATTATTTTTGATTTATCTAATGCTAAGCCTAAAGATGAATTTGATAGATCTTTGACGATTACAACTATATCAGATCCATTATATTCTTCTTTAAATTTGATGGGTGAAATACAAAACATTAGTGATTCCAATAAGTATCCTGGAGTAGAAATATATAGTTCTCCACATATGAATGGAGCTCTAACGGCAGGGAATGTTATTTTCACCAATCCAGGAATGTCTGATTCAGGAACTTTAGCTCATGAATATGGACATTATTTAGATTATAAGCATAATTTTAAATATAATAAATTCGATTATTTAAAAACTATTGCTCTTCCGAGTGTAATAAGTACTACTAGAGCAACTCTTGATTCTGGAGTTAATCATCATGACTCTCCATCTGAAAAAAGAGCAGATGTATTAGGGCAAGGATGGACAGGGAAAAAAATATATAAATAGATATGAAAAAAGTATTATTTTATCTAGTATTATTTAGTGTGTTCTCTTCTTGTGATCCTGCAGATAATAGATTGAAAATTAAAAATAGAACCTCAGATTCAATTTTGCTTAGATTAAGATTTCAGAATGAAATTAGAGATAATAAAGGATTCTATCAAAGATCTGGAATAAGAAGTGTTTTAGTTTTCGAGACAATAGAAGTAGGCATCTTTAATCAATGGGAGGGTGAATTTGAAAGAGCGAAACCAGATACTTTACTTTTTGTAATTGCAATGAAAAAAAGTGAATTCGATTCTATTTTATTAAAACGAGGGATTTCTAATAATTCCGTTGAATTTGATAATATGCAGGATATTATTTGGGATAGTTTATATAAAGCACAACATTACAAATACCATGAATATTCTTTACAAAAGTTAAACGAACTTAATTGGCAAATTACATACACAAACGACGGATTTAGAGAAGGGAAAAAAAGGTAAATACGTTTGTTAACGTAATTGTTTTAAAATTCTATAGTTTACCTTAGCAAAGCAAGAAATGTTTATGTGAATGGATAAAACATAAAAACCCGCTAGTCATTTGACTAGCTGGTTTTGTGTTGTATAAAATATACTGAATTTTCAGTATTAATATTGAAAACAGGAATAAAGCTTTGTGTCCACTGTCCACCGTCAACCGTTCACCGTCAACCATCCCTTATCGCTTTGTTTTAATCAGCTGATTTACTCGATACATTAGAACAATACTCAAACAAGAGACACCCACCACTACATAACCGACGATATCATAATTTACCAGCGGACTATTTTTGTGCTCCTGGTAAACGATTAAACCCGCGATAGCTGCGGCAACACCACCTGCAATTTGTTGGATAGAAGCGTTGATACTCATAAAAGCACCGCGATCTTTTCCTTCCGGTACCGCACTCGTAAGCGCAGAAGAAGGTACCATACGACTCATAATACCGAACATCATTAAGACATTGATTACCATTACCAACCACAATGGAATTTGCGCCATATTGGTATAGACCAAACAAACCAGCATCAACCAAATAGAGGCGATACTAAAAAGGAGGTATTTACTCATTTTATCACTTAATTTTCCGATAAAAGGCATAAAAATCAGAGAGGTAATTCCGGAGACCATAAATAACAGAGGCAATTGATCAGGATGAACCCCTAAATTATTAACGGCAAATATCGTTCCGAAAGGCATCATCATAAAACCGCCAACCGATAAAAAAGCAGTAGCAATAAAACCAATGCGATATTCTTTGTTTTTGAGCGTATTCCACAAGTGAACCAATGCTTTATTTTCCTGCTGTAAAGCCAAGTGTCCATTCACAGGTTTTAAGTAGAAAGCAATCAAAATAGCGATGAGAATAGATAACACAACAATCAAGAAGAAGGGCGCTTCCCAAACCCATTTATTGGCGATATACAAACCAATTGGAATTCCCAAAACCTGGCTTGCCCCAAAGCCCATTTGCACAAAACCCATTACGCGACCTCTTTGTTGTAAACTAAAAATATCGGTAATGATAGCCATGGAGATTGACCCAATAACCCCACCAAATAATCCCGTAAAAATTCGCGCTGCCACAAGTGTAGCGTACGAATAAGCTAACCCACAAAACAAAGTTCCCACAATAAAGCCAAGGTAAAAGAATAACAAGAGCTTCTTGCGGTCAAATTTATCAGCAAACCCTGCGGTTAGTAAACCTGCGGCACCTGCACTAAAGGCATAGGCTGATACGGCAATACCAAAATCTTGCGTATCCATGGCTAAACTCTTCAACAATAAATCCCCTAAAGGAGCCATAACCATAAAGTCTAGAATCACAGTAAACTGCGTAATAGCAAGTATAAAGATTACAAATTTATCATACCTCGAAAAAGGTATGGCTGCGTTTGCTTCCATAAGTGAATATTAAATGAATTGAGTTTATTTGTTGTAGTCTGCTTTTACCAAAAAAGATAAAAGTAGGCAAATATAACGCATTATTAAATGCTAACTTTAAATTGAAGTAAACTATGTTTTAAATTTAGAATAAAATGAAATAGGTGAAGGGTTAGACTCACTACTCACCACCTCACTACCAAAAAAACTACTATTTGTATCTAAAAAGATAGAAGAACGATTTAGTTAACGCTTTACGTACATAAAGAAGTTAAAAACAAATAGTAGCTAATAAACAATAATTGAATGAGAATCACTTAAAGAATTAAATACAAAAAATGTACCTCGAATCCTTTTAAAGAAAAGATACTAGAAAAAGACTTGATTTGTTGATGTAATCAAGAGTATATGCTACTTTTCATTTGATATATATTTAATTCAATACACATATAAAAAGAGAAAGACATTATACTTCGCATTTGATTTTGTAATTTGAGCCCTCAATGGAAGTACAAATGACAAATATGCCAAGTAGTAAGACAGAACCCTATGATGCCGTGCGTATTTTTACGGAAGACACTATATTTGAAACAGCGGCATTTAAACGCCCGTATCGCCCTACGCGCTCTTCTATTTTGTTTGTATATAAAGGCTGTATTAAAATGAGAGAACAGATTAACACGATTGAAATTGTCAGTGCTTCTTTTCTGTTGATTAATACCAAATATGTCTATGAAATTCTCGAAATCGAACCCCATACAGAATTTCGATTGCTTGGGTATGATCGACATCTAATTGAAAACAGTACCTTTCAATTAAACAAAATAAAAGTATTCAAGGACTTAAAAAATCAATTGAAGCGAATCTATACGATTTCACCCACTGAATTTACCCTCTTTTGGGAGAATCTTAAACTTCTGACTTTCTATATGGAACAGGGGCAAACCATTACCTATTCAGAGCAAATTATTCAAAACTATTTCAATATCCTCTTGTACCATTTAGTAGGTATTGTGGCACCTTTGCAAGAAGAAGAAATAGCCCAGTTAAATCGACAACAAAAACTAACCTATAGTTTTGTCAACTTGGTTTCAGATCATTATTTAAAAGCTAAAAATGTTCAATTTTACGCGGATCGATTGCAAGTATCCATTCGTTATTTAAGTGCGGTAGTGAAACAGGTCTCTCAACGCACGCCAAATCAAATCATCAGTGAATTTATTTTAAATGAAGCAAAGGCACAAATGGGAGATCCCGCAATGACACTTAAGGAAATTGCAACTAAACTTCACTTTAGCGATCAATACGCTTTTACGCACTTCTTTAAAAAACATCTAAATATGAGTCCGACCCACTATAGGTCCTTAATTGCGAAGGATAAATAGTACTTTTGAACATCCTATTGATAATTTCAATCATTGTATGTCGTTCTAGTGCCTTCTAACTTTGTAGCTCTAAACAAAAGGAAGAATGAAAAATAAATTGCGCACAATTGTAGGTGGTTTAGGCGTTCTATTGCTTTCTACTACTTGGAGTTATGCACAAGATCAAACAAGACAACTTTCAGTAGAAGAACTCATAGAATTAGCGTTAACTAATCATCAACAACTCAAAATAAGTGCCCAACAAAAGGAAATAGCCAAGCAACAAACTCAAATTTTAAAGCGACAACAACTACCAACCTTAGATGTATCTGCAACAGCAGCTTACGTTGGAGATGCCTTACTTTTGGATCGAGATTTCTCTAAGGTGATGACCAAAGATATGCCTCATTTTGGCAATTCATATGCGATTCAAGCTTCTGAATTGCTCTATAAAGGAGGAGCAATCAAAAAATCCATTGAACTTTCAGAGATAGGCCAGCAAATGACTGAATTAGATTGGATCAAAGACCAACAGAGTATCAAATTGTTGGTTATTTCCAATTATTTAGACCTCTATAAATTATTCAATCAGCAAGCCGTTTATCAAAATAACAGACAATTAGGTCAAATTCGATTAGACAACGTCAAGCAATTTTACAGCCAAGGGATGTTGACGCGCAATGAAGTGATTCGCGGGGAATTAGCTTTGCAAAATATAGATCAAGCCTTGCTTGTGGTCACTAACAATCGATCTATTGTCAACTACAACCTGACGATTGCATTGGGCTTGGATACCAAAACAAATCTTATTCCTTCAGAAGCTTTACATCAAAAGCAAGTAATCGAATCCTATGAGCGTTATTTGGCCTTAGCCTATGAAAATAACCCTTCTTTACAACTTACACAAAAAGCAGTAGAAGTAGCGGATAAGAAGATTGAATTAGCCAAAACAGATCAGTATCCTACACTGGCAGCGATGGGTGGTTATACGATGAGTCGACCAATTACTACATCTAATCCCGTTGCGGATATGTATTCCAATACTTGGCAAGTGGGCGTTGCATTGAGTTATAGCCTAGATAATCTATATAAAACACCCCAAAAGATTAAGTTAGAAAAGATGCAAAAAGCAAAGGCGGATGAAACGCAAGTCTTCGTTTTACAACAAGTTGAAATGAGTGTGCACGCCGCCTATATAAAATACGAAGAAGCTTTGCAAAATGTGCAGTTACTAGAAAAAAGTCAGCAGTTGGCGCAAGAAAATTACCGCATCATAGAGGCGAAATACTTGAATCAATTAGCGATTCAAGCTGAGATGACGGATGCAACCAACGCGAAACTTGAAGCAGAATTGCAGTATGCTAATGCTACAATCCAGGTACTTTATTACTATTATAGTTTATTAAATGCAACGGGAACGTTGTAAAAATCACTGCGATTCAAATGGAACGAACAGAAAATATACCAAATACAGAACCACAAGAAAAAAAGGGGGCTCCTATTGTAATTAATCACAAACAAGAAGTAAATAAAAAAAGAAAGATTATTCTAGTCAATACGTTGACTTTTCTGGTTGTTGTTTTTGCTTTCTATTGGTTGTTGACCCAATACTTTCACATTGGAGACAAAGATTATACCGAATCCGCACAAGTAGAGGAGTTTATCAACCCAATTAATACCCGCGTGTCCGCTTATATCAAAGAAATTCAGTTTAAGGAACATCAAGAGGTAAAGGCAGGAGATACCCTAGTTATTTTGGATGATCGCGAGATTCGCACCCAAGTACAACAAGCTGAAGCTGCTTATTTAAGTGCTTTAGCGGCCAAAGACGTTACCTTGTCTAGTATGCAAACAGCAAGTAATGCTATTGGCGTATTTGATTCCAATATTCAAGGCGCTCAGGCACGTTTGTGGAATGCCGAACAAAATCAAAAGCGCTTTGAAAATTTACTAAAGGTTGAAGCCGTAACTCAACAGCAATTTGATCAAGTTAGCACCGAATACCAAGCAGCAAAATCCGCCTATGATGCCTTGACCAAACAGCAAACAACCTCGCGTTTATCCGTTGCTGAAATACAAACCCGTTTAGCTTTAAATGAAGCAGATATCAAGCGAACCAAAGCAATGCTCGACATGGCAGAACTCAATTTGTCTTATACCGTTATTAAAGCTCCTTATGATGGCACAATGGGCAGACGATTAATTAATTCTGGACAATTGCTTAATCTAAGTCAACAGATAACCACTATTGTACGCAAGGATGAGAAATGGGTAACTGCTAATTTTTTAGAATCCCAAATGCCTGACGTTCAGATTGGATCTGTTTTAATGATGACCGCAGATGCAGTGAGAGGTCAGTCATTTGAAGGTATCGTAACCGCTATTTCTGCTGCAACAGGGAACCGTTATTCTAGTTTGCCAACCGATAACTCAACGGGAAATTTCGTAAAAGTACAACAGCGCATTCCCGTGCGTATTGAATTCACCAAAGAAAATACGCCAGAGGCAGTGAATCGCCTTAAAGCGGGAATGAATATGAACGTACAATTGAAAAAATAAAGATAAGCAGCGCGAATTATGTATAATCAAGGTTTATTTTACACTTGGGTTCCCAAGCCCATCATGCTATTGCTCCTTGTAGTAATAGCCTTGATTTATTTTGGAATAAGCGCTATTTACACCCCCAATATTACGTATTTGGTGGGAAGCACAGGCGCCATGAGTGAATACTATTTATGGGCCAATTATGCAAGTGTAGTAGGGATGGGGGCAGTTATGCCCTTGGTTATCCGTCTAAAAGCGCGTTTCAGAACCAAAGAAATCTTAGTGACCAGTTTAACTGGCATTGCCTTTTTGTTTGTGGTAATAGGAACCACACAGCAACCTCAAGTAATTATTGGTGCCTCTTTTTTAATCGGTTTTTTAAAGATGTTGGGTATGATGGAGGTGCTATTGCCTTTGATGTTTATCTTAGCCAAAGATGGCAATCGCGGGCGTTTTTACAGTATTTTTTATACCGCAGTATTGATTGTTACCCAAACTTCAGGCTATTATATAACCAAAATATCCTACTATGCCAACTGGCAATTTGGCTATTTATTTTATGCATCTATTTGTTTAATTGGCGCAATGCTTTGTCTTCTTTTTCAGCACAATCAACGCTTTATGCGCAAAGTGCCCCTGTATTATATCGACTGGATTAGTATGCTTTTATATAGTAGCGCATTCCTAATTTTAGGCTATGTTTTAGCTTTTGGAAAACAACAAAACTGGTTTGAGTCGGATCAAATTAAGTATGCGTCCCTCTTGTTTATTGGTTTAATTTTTGTCTTTTTCTTGCGACAACAGGTGTTAACCCGACCTTTTCTCTCACTAAAAGCGTTTAAAAAAAACAATGTCCGCCATGGAATTATCATGTTGCTCTTTTTAGGAATGTATTTGGCTACAGCCAGTTTGCAAAATACCTTTGCTATGGGCGTTTTAGGATATAATGCCTTGACCAATGCTTCACTGAATATGATGATGATTCCGGGATTACTCGCCGGTGCTATCCTTGCATACAATTGGTTTAATCGCTTAATTCCCATTCGTTTACTACTATTTACAGGATTTGCTTCTTTTATGCTCTATACGGTGATGATGTACTTCTATATGGTGCCTGAATTAAACTATAATCTGTGGTTATTACCCCAATTTTTTAAAGGAATGGGCATGAGTATCTTATTTATTGTCATTTGGTATTATACCCTAGATAAATTAGATATCCCAAGTTTGTTGAGCTTAATTGGATTTGTTTTGCTGTGGAGAACTTTTATTTCTCTAGGTATTTTTAGCGCGTTATTTTCTTGGTTTCAGTACCAATTACAACTACAAAGTTTGAGTAATATGGCGGTCTATTTAGATGATGTAGCCTTGGCGCAAGCAGGCGGAGACTTTAAACTCAGTGTCATTCAACTCAATGCGATACTAGCCGCAAATAAAATCATTTTTGGATGTATTAATATACTGGGAATTGGTATATTGCTCTATACCTTGTTTCATCATTTTGGTCGTACAAAAGACGTGTTAACGCGAATCCACATGACTAAACTTGGGCAACTTTGGATGAGTAATAAAGACAAAGAAAAAATTGAAGATGAACTGCAAGGTTAGCCGATTTGAGCCTCTTTTAAAGAGGCTTACGAACCAAAATATTCTGTACTGGTTGGGGTATTCTTTTAGTCTTCTTTTGGTGTTGTTCGAAAAAAGGATGTGTTTTCCGAACAACACCCGAACATGTTCCGAAGAACACTCGAACAAGAACCGTTTAAATGCGATAGAAAAAAGAGAGAGAAATAAAGAAAACTATAGAATTACTTCATATCCAAAACGCAAAATAGCAAGCAACATGATAAAGAGAAAAATATACCTCACCCATTGTTGGCCTTTAAAAATAGCTAGTTTGGCGCCAAAGTATCCTCCAATTCCATTACAAACAGCCATAGGCAGCGCCACAGACCAGATAATTTGTCCTTTGAGTAAGAACAAACAGATACTTCCAAAATTGGTGAATAGGTTGATGAGCTTAGCATAAGCAGAAGCCTTGAAAAAATCAAAGCCAATCAGAAAAATAAACCCCATAATAAAAAAGGTTCCTGTAGCGGGACCTATAAATCCATCGTAAAAACCGATAACCAAAGCGATAATAATTCCGTAGGTATAGCGTTTTTGGGTAGAAATTTCCGTCAGGTGTTTTTTGGTAAAGTCCTTTTTAAAATAAGTAAAAACCCATAATGCAATTAAAATAGCCAACAATAAAGGTTTCATAAATTCGTTATTGACCACTGTTAAAGTATAAGAACCCAGAAAAGCACTGCCACAAGATAGTACGGCTAACAGCATGAAATAAGGCCAGTTAATACGCGTCTGTTTAAGGTATTGTTTAACTGCAATAGCCGTTCCGAAAAAAGCGGGAATTTTCAAGGTTCCAATTACAGATGATACTGGAATTGAAGGTAATAAAGCTAAGCCTAGAGGCGTTTGAATGAGTCCACCACCACCAGCGATCGCATCGATAAAACCCGCGCAGAAGGCAACGATACAAAGATAGAATAGGATATCTACTTCCATAAAAAAACAAATAATCTACAACTGTTAGTATAGGATGCAAAGATAATTTATCTAATAGTTTAAATCCAGATATTCAACAATAAATTCCACGCGTTTTTCAATGGATAGACAAGGTATTTCAATTAATTGATAACCAAAGAATTCATAGGTGAGCTGCATGACTTTATGCGTTTCAACGGCCACTTCAAACGCTTGCTTTCGCTCTGCATCTTGTTGATAAATAGCTTCCCAAGGAGGAAATATAAAAACAGTTTTGGCGTAGGTGGTTTCTCTAGCTGAAGCGAGCTGATTGACTGTAACGTTGAGATTTTCCAAATGAGCATAGCCAATACTATCCAAGAGACCCCGATCAAAAAAAGTAAGCCTATCGGATGGATTTTGATGATAATCGAACAAGGATTGTCGAAACATCTGCTCAAAAAAGAGTTGTTTATTCTTCCAAGGTAGGGCTTCTCCTTGATTTTGTATTTGTTGTTTGATTAAGGCGCGACCTACTTCTGGTACTACGGTATAGCCCAAGGTTGCCAAAGCTTCTAATACAGCAGATTTCCCACTGCCAGGTCCGCCCGTAAAAATGTAAAATGAATGCATCATGTAGTTTTTGAGTTAATACAAGAGAAGTACGCGCAAATGCGATATACGTCTAACTTAGTTTACAAGTAATGTAGGGAAAAGAGTTTGGGAGGGAGTTTGAGTTTTTGAGAGAGAAGAAAAGAAATCCTTGATTTTGGATAGAAAAACAACCAATACAAAAAGAGAGAAAAAGTAATTCGAGACTTTGAAGAAAAGGAAGCCTTTACATACTTGATAGAAGATTAGGAAGTACACAAAGAAGACACAAGAAATACAAATATAGTATTTTTTGTTCAAAAAGAGGTCTATTCAGGATTAAGCGCAAAAGTTGGGGAGGAACTGATAAAACGTGATATCTTGGATGCGAGTCTTTTTGCTCCCAAGGACATCTGATGGGTGACACGCTAAGTAGGAAGACTTGATGTACTTATTTCATACTTCAGCCATAGGGCTGTCCTTTATGCTGACGCAAGAAGCATCGCATTTCTTCCTCCAAATTGTTGATGTGCAGTTTACAAAAAAAGTTCTTCTTGTGATAGCATGTTTCAAACGGACGTTAGGCAATAAGGAGTGTCAATTAGTTGAAAATACTACAAGAACAAAAGGTGTTTGAGCGTAGCGAGTTCTTTTGTTCTCAGTCTTAAGAATTAGATTGACCCTTATTTGGGTTAGTCCAAGGGGGGGGTTGTTTCTTTTTTACCCCTTAAAAAAAAGAAAGTATCTTAGACCATCAAAACCAACTTTACACTAACACCAACACTCCGTATATTCATGCTGACGCAGGAAGCATCACATCGGTATTTCCACACCGTACTTCCACCATGCATAACCTCCCAAACAGCATTTTCAAACAGTACGCTACCCCGTTTAACCTAGTATAGCATCCGTCATTTTGTTATTAGCACAGTAGCAGGTGAATGTTTACAGCCTATAAATAGTGCTTTTATGTAAGTTAATTGACGTGGTTTTGGCATGGAGGTCACCCTATGTCCCCCTTGATTACTAAAGGGTTATCGTTGTTTTTCTATTTGTCCACCCATTTGTCCACCCCCAGTTTGAGACTATTTTTTAGAAGAAAAACTACTTTTGCAAAAAATGAGGGTAAGAATTTTGACCTCATTCTAAAACGAAACTATTCTATTTTTCATTTGATCCCTTTAACTATGAAAAAATTTCTCTCTAATTTTCTACTTCCTATACTTCTGCTTTGGAATTTTGTTCTACATGCACAAGTTTATCAAGCACTAAACATCGATGGTTTTAATGAAGATGTTATCGCCAATGGCATTGGAGTGGCAACTGGATCAACGACGATTGATATGGATGGGGTATCCTCTAGTCTTAGAAGTTTGGATTGGCAACTTACAGCAACGTCAACACCACTAGCTTCTGGATTGCCTATAGATGGTATCATACCTTCTATAGAGGCTAGTACACCAGGCTTATTTTTTAGGCTTCAAAATTATGGGCAGAATAATTCGATTCGATTGCCGCTTGTAAATCATACCATTTCTTCGTTTGTAACGGAACAAGTGAAAGCGAAGAAAGTGTTTTTCTTGGCAACTGCAGCTTCTGGTAGTGCTAGGCTAGGCTACAGAGTAATCTTTGACGATAATACAATCCAAGAGCATGAAGCTATAATTCCTGATTGGTTTAATGGAACTGATCTTCCCATAGCTTACAAGGGATTTGGAAGATTATATCGCACAAATAATTTTGTGGAATTCTCAACAACAAATCCTAGACTATATCAAGTGGCAGTCAATATAGACCCAGCCAATCAAACCAAAAATATTAAATCTGTTCAATTTTCTCATAAAGGAGGTGCAGGGATTCTTCATGTATTTGCAGTCTCTGCAACGCTTTTAGAAGCCTGTCCAAGTCCTGAACTCGTAACGTTTGATTTAATTACAAGTCAGACAGCTAAAGCTAATTTTATTGCTCCAATCAGTCTTCCTGCAAATGGATATAAGTATGAGGTAAGAACATCTGGACTTCCTGAATCAGGTACAACAGGACTACTCAGTACAGGCTATATTGCATCAGGAAGTACAACTCAAAACCTTGTTGGATTGCCAAGTGGTACAGGGGTACAATTTTACATTCAATCCAATTGTAGTGCGCAGAGTCAAGAAAGCTGGAAGGGACCGTTTTCCTTTACAACAACTTGTGAAATTCAGGGAACATTTTATGAAAATTTTGATAACCAAACAGTAGGATCGCAAACGAATTCAAGTTTGCCCCAATGTTGGGGAAAAATTGCAACGGATAGTGGCTATTTATATGTCACAAATTCCTCTTATTATACAGGACCTAATAGTTTATATGTATACAATAACAACCAAGTTACGGGGAATTTAATGCTCGTTTCTCCTGAGACAGCTAATTTAGGTCAAGGAGGTTATCAGATTCGATTTAGAGCAAGAGCAGGTGCTTCTTTAGGTCAAACCCTAAAAGTAGTTACTTTAGAGAACCCAAATACGACGGTGGGGATGAATCTAATCGAGGAATTGCAACTTACAAATTCTTTCAAAGAATACAGAATCAATATACCTCATGGAACGCATGATTATTTTGGGATTGCTCATGGTTTAAACGCTTCTTATCAAGCTGTTTTTATTGATGATATTCGTTTTGAGCCTATCCCAACTTGTATTGTTCCAACAGAATTGACCGTTTCTAATGTAGGGATCGATAGAGCAACCATAGCTTGGGAAGCAAGCCCCTCTTTAAATATAGAAGGTTATTCGTATGAAATAAGAACTTCTGGAGAAGCGGGTAGTGGCAATACGGGTTTAGCCTTTGCGGGAACCGTAAATGCAACTGCGACATCTGTAGTTCTTGCCGACTTAGTTACGGGTACTGAGTATCGCGTGTATGTTAAGGCAAATTGCGGGGCTACGGATACAAGTTATTGGACAGATGGTGCCGTTTTTACTCCTGATTGGTGTAAACCTACCTATGCGAATGGTTCATCTAATCACAGAATTACAACCGTAAATATTGGTGAACTAGGTTTTACGGATCATATTCTTTCCTATACGAATAGGGAACGAATGAATATAACTATTCCTGATTTTCGTGCAGGAAATACCTATACTTTTAACGTTACGACGACCGGATATACCGGCATGGGAGTAGCCATTGATTTTAATAACGATGGACTTTTTGATCAAGTAAATGAGGTGTTGGCCTTGCCGAATTACATCTCAAATGACACTCAACTCTATATCGCCAATGTTGCAATACCCGAAGGAGTAACCTCAGGAAATTATCGCATGAGAATCTGGAATCGCGAAGCGAATGCTGGCGGAGGTTATGGATTGGATCCTTGTGGTAGTTATAATTATGGTACATGGGCTGATTATACCGTTCATATTGTGGGTTGTGCCTCTCTACTTACGTTGTCTGCCAGCGAATATACAATTTGTGCACATACCTCGTCACCTGCCGTTAGGATACTAACAGGAGCAACCGATTTTGATACGTTAGTTTGGCAACCCTCAATAGGTATTTCAGGAAATGATCTACAAGGGTGGGTGTTTAATCCAGCAGTATCTACCGTATATGAATTAACAGCATCTAATAGTAGAGGGGGAGGGTGTACAGCTACAGTTCCAGTTCGCATTACTATTAGTACGCCGCCAGCACCAACAGCTGTTGATCAAACTTTCTGTAAAAAACAGAATAAAAAGGTCCAAGATTTAATCGCCACAGGCGAGAATATCAAATGGTATGCAGATGAAACGACGACGACTGCATTGTTGCCCTCAACACTAGTAAATAATGGTACCTATTATGCTACACAAACCGTAGATGGATGTGAAAGTAGTGTTAGAATGGCTATAAATGTGGTTATCGAAGATCCTGTTTTAGATGCTATGACCGTGGCTACGACATTTCGATATGGAACAGCCTCACAAACTATATTAAGTTTAATTACGGGTGCACTAGGGCCTTATACTTTGAGTTGGTATGAAGCAGAGACCGGAGGCCTAAGTATTCCTATGCCAGATTTTTCAACTTTATCTGCAGGAAGCCATAGTTATTGGGTGAGTACATTTAGTGCCAATGGCTGTGAAAGTACTAGAAGTAGAATCTCGTTGTCAATTCTGCAAATGGATATATGGGTAACTGCGAATTCAAGAATTAAAGTATATGGAGATGATGATCCAGAATTTACGTATACAATCTTTGGCAGTGTAAATGCAAGTGTATTAACTGGTAGTTTATCTCGAGAAATAGGAGAAGATAGGGGGAATTACGTGATTCAACAAGGCAGTTTGACAGCCTCTTCCAATTATAACCTTAATTTTTCTGGGGGAGTTTTAGGTATTATATCTGCTCCAGTAAGGGTAACCGCGGATGATCAAACAAAAATGGAAGGAACAGTAGATCCAGTTTTGACTTATCAGGTTTCGGGATTAAAAAATAATGAGACAGCAGATGATATCTTAACGGGTAGTTTAACCAGAACTGCAGGAGAGCGTGCAGGTATGTATCCCATAACACAAGGAACATTAGGATTATCGTCTCCTAATTATACGTTGGCTTATACTCCTGCTAATTTAACAATCACTTCAACCGTATTGACAGTAAAGGCCGATGTTCAATCCAAAGGTTATGGGGATGAGGATCCTATTCTAACCTATACCGTTTCAGGATTAGATAGTAATGTTCAAGCAAGAGATATTTTAACAGGTAGTTTATCCCGTGCTATGGGGGAAAATACAGGAACGTATGCTATTACACAAGGTACTTTAAGCGTGTCTGCGGGGTATACGCTTCAATACGAAGGGGCCGATTTAACAATTACACCCGCTGTATTGACAGTAACGGCTGATGCACAAACCAAAATATATGGGGATACAGATCCTAGTTTAACCTATACGGTTTCGGAATTGACATTTAATGACCAAATCACAGATGTATTAACAGGTAGTTTAGCTCGAGATGCAGGTGAAGCTATTGGAGCATATAGTATTACGCAAGGAACTTTAGGGGTATCGAATAATTATACTCTTCGCTATGTAGAAGAAGATTTGACAATTACGCCTGCTGTATTGACAGTAACGGCTAATACACAAACCAAAGGGTATGGCGATACAGATCCAGCGTTAACCTATAGGGTTTCGGGATTGAAATTTAATGAACAAGCAACAGCTATATTAACCGGTAGTTTAGTTCGGGTGCCAGGTGAAGCTATTGGAGCATATAGTATTACACAAGGAACTTTAGGGGTATCGAATAATTATACCCTTCGCTATGTAGAAGAAGATTTGACAATTACACCTGCTGTATTGACGGTAACGGCTAATACACAAACCAAAGGGTATGGAGATGCAGATCCTGCTTTAACTTATACGGTTTCTGGATTTAAATTCAATGAAAAACTAGAAGATATACTAACAGGTAGTTTAGCTCGGGATGCGGGTGAGGCTAGGGGAATCTATGCCATTACCCAAGGTACTATACAACTAGCTGCAAATTATATGCTTCAATATGTAGGAGCGGATTTAACAATTACCCCTTCTGTATTGACGGTTATAGCAGATGCACAAACCAAAGTATAC
>NZ_CBCPHW010000018.1:0-77009 GCF_965118575.1 Myroides odoratus
ACACCTGATCCAAAGAATTGAATTGTAATATTATACAAAATCTATACAAATTACGCTAAATAAAAAACGCAATCACTTAATTATAAGTTGATTGCGTTTTTGTTTGGTGGAGAAGATGGGGCTCGAACCCACGACCTCTTGACTGCCAGTCAAGCACTCTAGCCAACTGAGCTACATCCCCGACCTTGTACTTTTTAGCGAGTTTTGCTTTCGATCAAAAGTTGCGCTAACATACTCATTTTTTTCTGATAAATCTCGGAAATTTCATTATTTATATAAAATTCCATATTGCTAATTGGGATGCTGTAAGGCAACGACCAGGCTCTTAGTGCTTTAGCCACATTATCCAAAGCTTGAATCCCTTGCATGGCTTGATTGCCACCCGACCAACACGTAAAACCAACTACTTTATTCGTTAAATACGCAGGTGTATCTCGGGCTGTTAGTTCCAACCAATCTAACGCATTTTTCATCACACCTGTCATACCCCCATGATATAAAGGTGTTAACCAAATCAAGACATCCGCAGAACGGAAGGTCTCTATAAAGCGGTTAACATCTTGAGGCGGGGTTTCCATGTGTTTGGCTTGGAATATAGGGATCTGATAATCAGATAAGTGTACTTGTTCTACCTCTAGGTCAGCCTTTGTGAATTCGTCCGCATAGAATTGAGCAATACGTCGAGACGTTCTAAAAGATTCTTCATCCAAAGAACCATTAAATATTAAAGCTTTCATAAAACTATTTCGTGTTTTTTTATGGCTTACAATTTACAATAAATATTTGGCACCTTGTATTTTTTAAAAGCCTAAAAAATAAGTGGTGTTATTCAGTTAGAAACTGTTTAGGAATAAACCCAAACATCAATAACAATGTATTGTCTTGGTATAAATTGAGCGTTTGTTCAGCTACATCAAAAGAAAAGGTCTGACCATCTAAGAGTTGAATGAATTCTTTTTCAATCTGTATTCTGTTGTCGTTGAAGGAACAATTTGTTTCTGCAACCTCTAAATTGACAAATTGAATCTTATTCAAAGCCGTATTAATGGCAATCTTACCCGTAAAATAGCCACATCCCGTATAGCCAGAAACTGTATTGTTTTTAAAGTCAAACGTGAGATAAGGATGATACACTCGATCGCTATTTCCTTTGAGTTGAATGAGCTTCCAAGCGTGTTTTTCAATGTAATTAAGCAGCGGATTTTGCGGTTGGATTGAAAAAATAAAAGTTTGTTTTTTTTCATTTACCACGGTTAAGACCGATTGATCCGTAGAAACACGCAGCCTCTGATCACTTATCCCTTCTAAAAATTCACGTTCAAAGTGATTTACATTTTTTGTACAGGACTTATCATTGGCGATAATCACCCCCGTTATAAGTTGGGTATCGTGTTTTCTTTCTTTGATTTGTTTAATAGGCAAAATGTAGTTGTTGCATCCTGAGAACCCTTTTATTTCATTTTTTACGGTGTTGATTTGTAGGGTTGTTTGCCTTTGAATAGGGAGGAACGTATGCGTCGTTTGGGTCAATACCCAAGTGGTATTCAGTATAGAATCTTGAGGTATTTGCGCCATGCCTGTAGCAATCCGAGTTAATATAAAGAGAAGTAAAAAGTAGTATTTATTCATCGAGGCAGTAGTTATGTGTTTTTAGGCATTTAAAGATAGTGAATTAACTCATGCTAAAGAAGATAAAATAATACTTAACAGCACCCTAACATTTAGACTACCCAAACGAGGAAAGCTGAGGTTTAGGATATAAAACGGTATTTTATCTTTTAATTTATCGGTTATAAATTGTGAGAGAAGCATAATTAATTGTAATTTTACCTCCCAAACACAACTCTTTTTATATGGATCCAAAAGTATTACTTACTTCAAAAGAGATTGATATTATTCTTCATCGTTTGGCCTGTCAGTTGGTAGAAAATCATTTAGACTTTTCTCGTACGTTACTGATTGGTATTCAACCCCGTGGTAAATATCTAGCAAAGCGCATACAAGCTATTTTAGAAGCGGAATACAATATTTCAGATATTCCCTTAGGCTATTTAGATATTACCTTTTTCCGCGATGATTTTAGGAGAAATCAAAAACCACTTGAAGCAAATCGAACTGAAATTGACTTTCTTGTTGAAGATAAGAAAGTAGTTTTTATAGATGATGTTTTATATACAGGACGAAGCATTCGTGCAGCGCTTACAGCGATTCAATCGTTTGGTCGACCTGCAGAAATAGAATTATTGGTGTTAATAGACCGAAGATTTAGCCGTCATTTGCCTATTCAACCAGATTATAGAGGAAGGCAAGTAGATGCTTTTGATGAGGAATCTGTACGCGTACATTGGTCGGAGGATGGACTAAGCGATTGTATCTATTTGGAGGAATTTGACAATAATTAAACGGAAAATCTAGTTGAAGTAATGAAAGAATTAAGTGTAAACCACCTATTAGGAATAAAATATATAAACCAATCCGATATTGATTTAATTTTTGAAACTGCCGATCATTTTAAAGAAGTAATCAATCGACCTATTAAAAAAGTACCTTCGTTAAGAGATATTACGATTGCCAATATCTTTTTTGAAAATAGTACGCGAACCAAACTGTCATTTGAATTAGCACAAAAGCGTTTATCCGCAGATGTCATCAGTTTTTCTTCCGCACAATCTTCCGTGAAAAAAGGAGAAACCTTAATCGATACCGTCAATAATATTTTAGCAATGAAAGTGGACATGGTAGTTATGCGTCATAGCCATCCTGGAGCCGCTTATTTTTTGTCTAAGAATGTAAAAGCAAGTATTGTCAATGCAGGAGATGGAGCCCATGAACACCCAACACAAGCCTTATTAGATAGTTATTCTATTCGCGAGCGATTAGGAGATGTAGCTGGAAAGAAGGTGGTAATTGTAGGCGATATTCTTCACTCACGTGTGGCCTTATCCAATATTTTTGCTTTGCAAATGCAAGGAGCAGAAGTAAAAGTATGCGGGCCGAAAACATTAATTCCAAAATACATCGAAAGTTTAGGCGTACAAGTAGAATCGAATTTGCGAAAAGCCTTAGAGTGGTGTGATGTAGCCAATATGTTACGCGTTCAAAATGAGCGTTTGGATTTTAGCTATTTTCCCAACACAAGAGAATATGCCCAACAATTCGGATTGACTAAAGAACTATTAGATTCATTAGATAAAGAAATTGTTGTCATGCACCCAGGTCCTATTAATAGAGGGGTAGAAATTACTTCCGATGTTGCGGATTCACAGCAATCGGTTATTTTAGATCAAGTAGAAAATGGCGTTGCTATTCGAATGGCTGTTATTTATCTTTTGGCATCCAAAATAAAATAGGTATTTTCGTCTATAAAAATAAAGAGAAAATGAAAGTTACAGAACAAGGACATACGAAAGTAATTCAGATTGGAACGGATACAATAGCTGGATTAATACAAAAAATAACAGCGCAATACAGTGTTTTTAGAACGTTTAATCTTGCGATTGATTTAACTACATCCCAAGAGGAAATAACGGAAGAAATGATAGAATTGATCGAAGAATTGGCTGTTGAGCACATGGAAACCGCTAATAAATCGTTTGTAATTATAACTTCAGAAGTCAATTTTAATGATTTTGACGGTGATTTGATTGTTGTACCTTCCAAACAAGAAGCTTTCGATTTAATTGAAATGGACGAAATTCAACGTGATTTAGAATTATAAAGAAGTAAAAAAGGCTTAAGTAATTAAGCCTTTTTCTTTTGTAGGCTGTAGGCTTTTTTGTAACTTACAAGCATAATTATAAAATTTTGACCCATTGAAACTTACTATATTAGGTTGTTATGCAGCAACACCAAGAACAATGACAAACCCAACATCACAAGTTTTAGAGCTGAATGGGCATATGTTTTTGATTGATGCAGGCGAAGGTACTCAAATCCAATTGCGCAAGAAAAAAATTAAGTTTCAGCGAATCAATCACGTTTTTATATCTCATTTACACGGCGATCATTTTTTTGGTTTGATCGGTTTAATATCGACGTTTTCTCTATTGAATAGACAAAGTGATTTGCATGTCTATGGTCCGAAGGGAATCAAGGAAATTATCTTATTACAGTTGCGATTGAGTAATTCCTATACGGGGTACAATCTCTATTTCCATGAATTGACAAGCAAAGAGAGTGAAGTAGTCTTTGAAGATGAGCAAGTTGTCGTTCGAACCATTCCTCTAGATCATCGCGTATATACCAATGGGTACTTATTTGAATCTAAACCAGGAGATCGAAAGTTGAGAATTGGTGCTATTGAAGATTTGGGGATTGAAAGGTGCTATTATTCAAAGATTAAACAAGGAGGAAATATTACCTTAGAGGATGGTACAGTTATTCAAAATGATGCGATTACGTATGACCCTGAACCAACCGAAAGTTATGCTTTTTGCTCTGATACCTACTATTCAGAAGCTATTGTTCCTATTATTCAAGGTGTTGATGTCTTGTATCACGAGAGTACTTTTCTAGAATCAGAAATTCACTATACCGAGCGAACCAAACACTGTACCGCTAAGCAAGCGGCTGCAATTGCAAAAATGGCACAAGCAAAAACCTTAGTTTTAGGACATTATTCTACGCGATATACCGATATAAGTCTCTTTAAAACAGAAGCAGAGGAAGTTTTTGATGGAGCAATTTTGAATGCAGATGATGGTGTTATTTTTGAATTTAATTCCTAAACCAAAACAATGAACGATTTAAGTAATTATAGAAAATCATACGAAAAACAAGTTTTACTCGAAAGTGA
The DNA here is from genome assembly GCF_965118575.1 of Myroides odoratus. GTDB lineage: Bacteria > Bacteroidota > Bacteroidia > Flavobacteriales > Flavobacteriaceae > Flavobacterium > Flavobacterium odoratum_B. Next base: position 4,796 of record NZ_CBCPHW010000018.1, read on the forward strand.
AGTTGATTCAAATCCACTCATGCAATTTCGCCAATGGTTCTGCGAAGTAGAAGACTTTGGCGGGGTAGAAGAAGTAAATGCAATGACGGTTTCTTCTTTGGGTTTAGACGGATTTCCAAAAGCGAGAATCGTCTTATTGAAATCCTACGATGAAAATGGATTTGTGTTTTTTACCAATTACCATTCTGAAAAAGGAAGAGCCATAGCGGCGAATCCACAGCTGTGTCTGTCTTTTTTTTGGCCTTCGATGGAACGTCAGGTGATTATTAAGGGAATAGCAAAAAAAGTAACAGAAAATCAATCCGATACTTATTTTGATAGCCGACCTTTAGGTAGTCGTTTAGGTGCTATTGTGTCCAACCAAAGTGAAGTGATTGAATCCTATGAGCAACTCGCTCAAGAGTTAAAAACGTTGGAGCAAATCACAACGGAAGATCAGGTTCATCGTCCCGAATACTGGGGGGGTTATTGCGTTGAACCTGTAAGCATTGAATTTTGGCAAGGTAGACCAAATCGCTTACATGATCGAATCCGCTATACCCTAACCGAAGATAAATTGGATTGGAACATAGAACGTTTAGCCCCTTAAAAAGAGAAATAAAATGAAAATACAAAAAATAATACTCCCACTTCTTGTCGTAGGCTTTATGATTTGGGCTTTAATGGAACAAGCGTCAACACATCCTCGACTATGGGTGCAAGTGATAGGCGTTGCTTTTTTCTTTTTGGCGATGGCTCGTCTGATGCAAAAAACACCAAGTAATGCCCCTAAACAAGCTTTAACTGTTCATTCAGACAAAAAAGCAACGCAAAGTGAAACAGAAGAAGAATATTCGATAACCGAGGTAAATAAAAAACCCTAATTGCAAGTAAGATGTTAAGTAAAGGAGATTTTGTACAAGTATTGGATGAAAACGAAGAAGGCGTTGTCATTAATTGTATTGGTGACCAAGTTACCATTGAAACAAAAGATGGTTTTGTATTGAATTACAAACCATCCGAATTGTTGAAAATAGCAAATGAAGATAAGGTAGATTTTAAATCTGCCAGCACAAGAGGATCTGTTTTAGAAGCTTTAGAAAGTAAAGTAGAATCCCCAAAGCGATCATTTACCAAAGAAAAAAAATCGCGTAAAGATGAGTTTATCTTAGAAGTTGATTTGCATATTGAAAAGTTAACCAAGGACTTTAAGCGCATGGAGAAGCACGATATGTTGACTTTGCAATTGGACACGGCAAGAGGGCAGGTTGAGTTTGCAATTCGCAATCGCATTCCTCGTATTGTATTTATACACGGCTTAGGAGAAGGGGTATTGAAAGCAGAATTAGAGTATTTGTTTAGTCGATATGCAGAAGTGATAGCCGAAGACGCCAATTACCAAAAATATGGCGGTGGAGCTACTCAAATTTATATCAAACAAAATCCGAATCGATAAAAAAAACCGCAAATATTTGCGGTTTTTTTAGGTAGGTATGGATATTTTTTATTTTATAAAATAGTACCAAAAGGCAATATTGTTTTATGAAAAGTCAAATTGTCATATAAAGCTTTGGTAAATACAATATTTCGCAATGTGATTTCGTGAACTAATTTAGGTTCAGCGCCTTCAGCAGGATTAGTCCATCTTGTTTTAATCACAATATCACCTGAGGTAGCTGTCCAATTCTCTACTAAACGATTGTTGTTTGCTGGTGTATTTCCCGGAATATCCCCATCGTTTTCACAAACTTCGGTTAAGTTAATTCCCGCACGGGCATATTGTCTGTAAACTAACGGATTTTCTGCGGTTAGAGGAATTGATTTCTCACCTGCATCCGTTGGAAAATCGGTTGAATTTAGCTGAACTAACATCGCTTCTTTGTCCGAAAGTGTTACCCACTGGGTTTGACACGAATTAATCGTTTTTAAGCTGTTATCGCTATTTAAAAACTTAAATCCTAAAGTGTTAGAATTGTAATTGTTGGTTCCAAAAGGCATGCGGTCGTATTTGATACTCGTTTCGCCATCTTGAAAATTGGCATTTAAAATAGTGAAATTGTATTGGTACGTCAAGCTCACGCTGTGATCGCTAATTAACTCTGTGTTGTCGTTATTTTTGATAGACACCATGCGTTGTGTACGCAGTGTAGCCCCTGGTGACGCAATGATTTCTTCCGTTACATTGGGAGTACTCGGTGCTGGAAAAGTACAAATGGAAGTGTTTTGAACCTTGCCATTGTATTTTCTATAGGTTAAACTGGTTGTGGTTCCATTTATTTCAGTATCTATGACTTGAATACTTTCATCACGCATAATATTATCCATATCTGCGATTAAAATAAAAGCTTCGGTATCTTTTAACTTGTAAAAAACTTTAGCCCCATCTCCTGTATCGGCACAACGGTTTACGGTTGTTACAGTAGAAAAATCAATATTAGTATAGGTCAGCTTGCCATCGTCGCAAGCACTTAATCCAAGTAAGAAAATAGCCGCAGTCAGGGTATAAACTTTTTTCATAAAGTAAATATATCAGTATCGTGAGTACAAAAATACTTTTTTTATCTTAAGTAAGGACATTTAAGAACAGATATAGGTTATTTAATTATCTTTGATAACGTTAAAGATAACTTAAAATAGCCGCGAGTCATGATGAATTCACCGATAACTAAAACAAATTATCCTGCTTTATATACTTTAGTAACTGTATTCTTTTTCTGGGGATTCTTTGCCGCAGGGAATAGTATTTTCATTCCTTTTTGCAAAGCTTTTTTTGATTTAGACCAGTTTCAATCGCAATTGATTGATTTTTCTTTTTATACCGCCTATTATTTCGGTGCACTCTTGCTTTTTTTAGCTAGTGCATGGAAAAAGAGAGATGTTGTAAGTAATTGGGGCTATAAGCGATCAATTGTGTACGGCTTATTGTTTTCAACTGGTGGTGCAATAGCGATGATTTGGGCCGTTCAAATCAGTGTATATGTAGCTTTACTAGTGGGGTTGTTTATTGTTGCTCTAGGTTTTTCACTCCAACAAATTGCGGCCAATCCATTTGCTATTTCACTAGGAGATCCTAAAACAGGTACGAGTCGGGTGAGTTTAGGAGGTGGAATTAATTCACTGGGAACAACGATTGGTCCGTTACTAATGGCTTATGCGCTATATGGTAGTGCAAAAACATTGACGGATGATCAAATCCAACATTTGAGTTTAGGTTCAATGACTTTTTTATATGGGGCTGTGGGAGGCTTATTTCTATTAGCAGCACTGATGTTTTTCTTTTCAAAAAAAATACCCGATAGTAGAAGTGCAACGGAAATAAAACCACCCAAAAAAGCGATGGGATTATTAGTAGGTATGACTATTTTATTAGTTGTTATTTTTATTCCTGTTTTTGGGACCTATAAAAGTGACGCGTATTTGAAGGTTACAACCTTACAAAAGCAACAAGAAGCATTGATTACTGCGATGACTGAGGAACAAAATCTCGAGATTAAAACGGCAAATGAAGCAACGGTAAATCAGCTGAAACACGAAATAAAAGAGACTTTAACGCCTATTGAAAATAAACGTATTTATTTATTAGGAGGGGCTTTAGTTGTGATTGTTGGTAGCATCTGTTTCGCGTATTTTACAAGTCAAAAAAACAAAGAAGGCTGGGGAGCGATGCAGTATCCACAATTGCTGTTGGGGATGCTTGCTATATTTGCTTATGTAGGCGTAGAGGTTGGTATAGGAAGTAATTTAGGTGAACTTTTGAAATTGGAAGAATTTGGTGCACTACAAGCGGTTGAAATTGCCCCTTATATATCGATGTATTGGGGAAGTTTAATGATTGGGAGATGGGCAGGTGCTGTAAGTGTTTTTCAGTTGAGTAAAAGAAACGAGTTATTAGCACTAATTACGGTTCCCTTTGTTGCTTATATCGTTATTTTAGTTGCAAATTATTTCGCCGGTAATGAGATTGAACACTTATATTACTATAGCTTATGTGTGGCAATTCAAGTAGTCTTCTCTTTTTGGAGCAAAAATAAATCAACGCGTACGATGGTGCTGTTTAGCTTATTAGGCTTATTAGCGATGATCGTCGGACTCTTCTCTACTGGAATGGTCGCTATTTATGCTTTTTTGGCTGGTGGGTTGGCTTGTAGCGTGCTTTGGCCTGCTATTTTTAATATTTCAATTATGGGCTTAGGAAAATACACCGCTCAAGGTTCTTCTTTTTTGATTATGATGATCTTAGGTGGTGGAATATTGCCACCAATACAGGGTAAATTAGCTGATATTATTGGAATTCATGAGTCGTATGTAGTTAATGCGGTCTGTTTTGCGTATTTACTGCTATTTGGTATGATTGCTAAAAAAGTTTTGCAAAAACAAAATATAGCCATTGATGATATTGATTAAAAAACGAAGAAAAAAGTATTTTTTTCATTGGTAAATTAGCAGATAGTATTGGAATTCATGAGTCGTATGTAGTTAATGCGGTCTGTTTTGCGTATTTACTGCTATTTGGTATGATTGCTAAAAAAGTTTTACAAAAACAAAATATAGCCATTGATGATATTGATTAAAATGTCAACTAGTTATTTCGTTAGCTTTTTGTACATACAATGTTGAGACCCTTTGATGCCTTGATAAATTCTACCTGAATCACAATACCCTGTTTTTAAGTACAGCTGATACGCATTGGTATTCTCGTAATTAACGCCAAAAACAATTTCCTCAAGGTTTGCGTACTGTTCTTTTATAAATTCAGGAAGTAAAAGCAGCATGGATTTGGCTATTCCTTTTCCTTGAAAATTGGGCATGATAGATAAAGCACGTAATAAGATAGACTCTTTTGTATGGGTGTAAATGAGTCGATCATCTGACAGATCCAGGGAGAAAAATCCAACGGGCTCTTCTTGGTATAGAATACAATATTGCTTGCGAAGCGTGTTTGCCATGATTTCTGGATTGGTCAAAATGTATTTAGGAGCTAGAGCAAAGCTTGACTGTTGCTCATCTAATTCATAAGATACTAAAGCGTCAAAATAGTTGACTTGATAAGGAACTAGCGTAATCATGTTGTTTAACAATTTGGTTTAAAATGTATGAGCCTTACTGATTAGGTTAAATGTGGAATATGAATAGGGTTTTCTTTGAATAATTTTTGAGACATCGTATCTGGAAAGATATCTAGTAATCCTTTTTCGAAGTCATCACCAATTGCACAAGCTAAATCAACAAGTGTAATTTTTTCCATTTGAACATCCGAAGACATGGTAGAATCTACATAGCCAGGATATACGCCAATTAAATCAATCGAAAGGGCATCCAATTCAGGGCGCAAAGATTGTGTAAGTAGATGAGTAGCCGATTTTGAGGCACAATACGTTGCTATTCGCTTGATTATTGTAGCGCTACCAATGGAAAGAATATTGAGAATATAGGTTCTGTCTTGCTTTTGTAAGACAGGCAAAAAAGCATTAATCATATGAATGACTCCAATATAGTTGATCTTCATTTCTACCAACGCTTTTTGTCCGGCTTGTTCACCTATAAAATCAGATTTTAATTCTACACCCGCATTATTGATTAAGATATCCACATCGTTGCATTGTTCCACTGCTTTATGTATGGATGTTTCATCTGTTACATCTAATAAAACAGGAATGATTTTAGTAGGGGAAATGGTGGCTAACTGTTGTAGTCTATCCAATGCTATTCCCGTAGCATAGATTTTATGCGCTTTTCGGTTTACCATTTCTTTGATCAGTGCTGTGCCTATTTCACCATCTGCACCTGTTAGTAAAATGACTTTATTTTCAAATGTTCTTTGGTTCATCTTTTGATCTTTAGCTCATAGTTAGTAATCCGTTTTATCAGTACGGGCTATGCCGTTGACTAGTTTAGATAGAAAATCAAGCTGCAAGGTAAAAATAAATTTAGAAGATTGATTCGCTAGTTACAATAAAAGAAGAAAGAGTAAGTTGAATGATTGATTATAATCAACACCAAAAAGAAAACTGGTATTCTGGAAATAAATAAGGAATCGAGTTTTTTATTGTTTTTTATTTTATAAGGAATGTGAAAATACTTGATTATTTTTAAATAATCTGAGTATGTTTTGAATGAGAAATAGTTGAAGAATTGAGAAAAATAATACTTTTGTTACCTGAAAACAAATCTATTTCGTTTAAAAGAACAATAAAAATGAACATAAAGCTAGTTATTTCAGGATTATTCCTGGTTTATTCTATCGTGGGGTATAGTCAAAAATCACAACCTAAGCCTTCTTATTCTATTACAGATTCTTTAGTTTTGAAAAATTTCACTACACCTACGGTTAGTTTTTGGGAAAAAGATGCGGTGAAAATTAGTTTTGTACCGACTTTGTTATTTGGAGCGTCTGCGGCAACTTGGAATAGTAGAGAAGACATAAGAGAAAAAAGAAATCGATATATTCCTTCGTTTAAATACCACTATGATGATTATATGCAGTATGCCCCAGCGGCAGTTACATTTGGTTTAAAAGCGGCGGGGGTAAAAGGACGAAATGAAGTAAAACGCTCTACTTTGACCTATGCAACGAGTGTTGCTTTTATGGTTCTTTTAGTTAATGGTATTAAATACACTGCTAAAGTAGAACGACCGGATGGTTCTTCCAAGAATTCCTTTCCCTCAGGGCATAGTGCTAATGCGTTTAACAATGCTGCTTTTTTGGATAAAGAATACGGATTGGTCAATCCGGCCTATTCCATTGGAGGATACAGTGTGGCTACCATGACTGCTGTAGGACGAGGATTGAACAATAAGCATTGGGTGTCAGATGTATTTGCGGGGGCTGGAATAGGAATTCTTTCCTCTCAGTTAGCATATTTCTTTGTCGATAAAATTTATGGAAATAAAGGAGATAACTTAAGTATACTTTCTCAGTTGGAAAGCAATGAAAATCCTTCCTTTTTAGCAATGAAATTGGGTGCGGCAAGTGCTTTTGAAAGTATTATCGAAGATGAAGAAGAGGAAACGCTAGCCAAAATGGGATGGGAGGCAGGTTTAGAAGGGGCCTATTTCTTTACCAAAAACTGGGGAGTTGGTGGACAATTTACAGTAGCGGGTTTCCCCTTTAATAAAAGCAGAGTGTCTGTTCCTGTAGATGAAAATACGCCCGAATATATTAAAGATGCAAACATAGTAACCGAATCTCTAGGGAATCTTAATCTAGGAATAGGTCCTTATTATGCCGTTCATTTTTCCGATCGTTGGAACTTGATGATTAAAGGACTAGTGGGATATAGCGTTGCAGCAAATGGACGTGTTGTTTTAAAAATTAATACAACTGATGAAAGCGTAACTCCAGAAGAACAGGAAGAAATTGTTTTGGCTTCCTATAAACCTAAAAATGCCATTCAATTTACTACTGGATTGGCTTTAACCTATAATTTTGCTTCTAATCTCGGCGCAACTATTTATTCTGATTTTAACCATAGTCAATCAAGATATACGTATCATATGAATAAAGATTTTATAGATTCTGATACACCAGAAGTTTTTGTAGAGCGCAGTCCATTTAACTACATGACTTTGGGAATTCGACTAACTGCTTATTTTTAGCGCTCAATGATTAAACTTAGGCTAATCTGCGTTTTCTTGATTTTTGATAATGTTTTGAGCTTGTATTATATGCCTTAAGTTGTGAAAAATAACAATTTTCAAGGTGTCTCCTAAGCGTAATTTAATCCATTTGCTAATAGAAATTGACGTTTTAGTTTTGTTTAAATTAACTGTCTTCGCTTGTTCCAAAAGGGCAATAAGACTGTCTTGTTGCTGAATGAAAACAGTTAAAACATCCCGATTTAAATGGCTATTGCTAGGATTCATTGTTTTAAATGTCTTCATTTTGTTGAGGTTGGCTTTTGGCAACATACTTTTAGCAAAGTAATTACCTAAATATCCGCTTTTGAAAATAGAGGATGGGGTTTGGTATTGTGATGTATTTATTTTGATGGTAATTTCGGGAATGTAAAAATAACCATAGCGATTGAGGTGCTCTATACATTCTAAAATACTCCAACTAGCAGGACGAGGCCTTGTGTGGAGCAGTTGGTCTGGAAGTTTTTGAAACGATATCGCTTCTTTTTTGATCTGATGGGTTAACTCGAGTAAGTTTGAAATGAATGCAGTCGTCTCCATGTTTTTTTTTACAAAATTCACTCTATTTTTCAACGTAACTATTGATTCAAGTCAAGATTTTTTTAATCGAGATAGCGTTTCTGCGGACATACCTAGGTATGCAGCAATGTATTTGTTGGGAATTTCTTGAAATAAAAGCGGACTTCTTTTTAAAACACGTTCGTATCGCGCTTTAGGTGATTTGATAAGTAAGTCTTTTTCGCGTTCCATTTGTTGTAAGATTAGATTTTGTAAAAGCATTTCCCATATCAGCTGATTGTTGCTGTTGCTGTTTATAAATTGAAGGTAATGTTCTTTGTGAATAACTCTTATTGTTGTTTTCTTTAGTGCTTGTATATAAAATTCTGTTGGCTTATTCGTGATAAAACTATCCAAAGCTGCGATAAAATTGTTGCGGTAACCAAATCGAATAAGATGTTCATGATCATCAAGTAGAATAGAAATTTTTAAACTACCAGTTTCAATATAATAGATATTTGTGTCAATACTATGGGCGAGTGTAAGGTATTCATTTCGCTTTAAAGTGATTGTCGCATCCCAGTAATTTCCCTGTTCGAGGTTGGTGTATAAAGAAGTAATGATGTCCATCAATAAAGGTGTTAGAGGAGGGGAAGATACGTTTTAAAGGATTAAAAATAAAAAGATATACGATATAGTATGATAATAGGGAATTGATTTTGACATTATCTTTTTTGTTTTCACTACATTTGTATATTAAATAAAAAAGAGAACTTTTTAAAGCTACTTTTTAAAGGAGAGTAGTAGTAATTGCTATAATTAAATTGCGTAATGAAACAAATATATCTGGATAATGCCGCGACTACTTCTGTTCGACCAGAAGTAATTGAAGAGATGGTGAAAGTATTGAGAAATGATTTTGGTAATCCCTCATCCACGTATTCAATTGGTCGGCATGCGAAAGCGTTAATTGAAGGAGCAAGAAAAACCATTGCGAAACAATTTAATGTAAATTCTTCCGAGATTATTTTTACTTCATGTGGAACAGAGGGAAACAACTGGATTTTGCTTTCTGCTGTACGCGATTTAGGAGTAAAGAGAATTATTACGACCAAACTAGAGCACCATGCCGTTTTAAATACAGTCAAACACTTAGAGAAAACCTATGGTATTGAGGTTGTATTTTTAAATATCAACCCAACCAGTGAGATTGACTATGTACAGTTAGAGGATCTTTTAAAAGATGAGATCAAAACACTAGTTAGTTTAATGCACGTGAATAATGAAGTTGGTACAGAGTTAGATTTGGAAAAAGTAGCGAATTTGTGTGTCGCACATGAAGCACTTTTTCACTGTGATACCGTACAATCCGTAGGGAAGAAAACATTAGATTTAGGGGTTTTACCGATTGATTTTATTGTTGCAAGTGCACATAAATTTCATGGACCTAAGGGAATCGGTTTTACTTTTATACGCAAAAAAAATGTGGTAAAACCAGTGATTTACGGTGGCGAACAAGAAAAAGGCTTACGCGCGGGAACTGAAGGGGTTCATCAAGTAGTTGGTATGGCAAAAGCCTTGGAGATGGCCTATGATTTATTAGAAGATGAAAGTGCGTATATCGCCAATATAAAAGCCTACTGTCAACAGCGTTTACAAGAAGTATATCCAGAAGTGAAGTTCAACGGAAATAAGATTGGATTTTACAATATTCTAAATGTATTATTGCCCATGACCCAAGAGAAAGCAGCGATGATGTTATTTCAATTGGATATGAAGGGAATTGCTGTGTCTAGAGGAAGTGCATGTCAATCAGGAAGTCAAAAGCCTTCCCATGTTTTGGCACAGTTCTTAGACGAAGAAGATTTAAAGAAACCAAGCTTAAGATTGTCATTCAGTCATGAAAATACTAAAGAAGATATCGATAGACTAATTGAGCTTCTACAAGAAATTTAAGAAAAAAATCTACTAATTCCAATTAGTAGATTTTTTTGTTTTCCATTTATTCAAAAAACAAACAAAAAAGAGGTAAAAAAATGTTAATGTAAAAAGCTTTGTTTTACAATAACATTCGCATTAAATTTGCACAAACAACACACTATTTATGAGTTCAAGTAATAGATACGCACTTCGCGGAGTTTCTGCTGAAAAAGAAGATGTACACAATGCAATCAAAAACATAGATAAAGGCTTGTTTCCGAAAGCATTTTGTAAAATTATTCCCGATTATTTAACAGGGGATGAGGCCTATTGTCTAATTATGCATGCCGATGGAGCAGGAACAAAATCATCATTAGCTTATATGTACTGGAAAGAAACAGGAGATATTTCTGTTTGGAAAGGGATTGCTCAAGATGCTTTAATCATGAATATTGATGATTTATTGTGTGTGGGTGCGACGGATAATATCTTGTTATCTAGTACAATTGGACGTAATAAAAACGTAATTCCAGGTGAAGTTATTTCAGCTATTATAAACGGAACAGAAGAATTAATTCAAGAATTAAAAACCTTTGGTGTTACGATTCATTCAACCGGTGGAGAAACCGCAGATGTAGGAGATTTAGTGCGTACCCTAATTGTAGATTCAACTGTTACAGCGAGAATGAAGCGCAGTGATGTTATTGACAATGCCAATATTCAAGCGGGAGATGTAATTGTTGGATTAGAATCTTTTGGACAAGCTACGTATGAAAAAGAATACAATGGCGGAATGGGAAGTAATGGACTTACTTCTGCGCGTCACGATGTATTTGATCATGCTTTAGCAACAAAATATCCAGAAAGTTATGATGCTTCTGTACCTGAAGAATTAGTGTATTCTGGCAAAGTAAACCTTACAGATGCAGTGGCTAATTCGCCAATCAATGCTGGAAAATTGGTCTTATCTCCAACGCGAACCTATGCCCCTATCATCAAGGCACTATTAGGTCAATACAAAGCCGAAGATGTGCATGGTATGATTCACTGTAGTGGAGGAGCACAAACTAAAGTTTTACACTTTGTAGATCAACTACATATTATCAAAGATAACTTATTTGAAGTTCCCCCTTTATTTCAATTGATACAAGAACAATCTCAAACAGATTGGAAAGAGATGTATCAAGTATTCAACTGTGGGCATCGTATGGAATTATATGTAAATCCTGCAATTGCAGAAGACATTATTGCCATCGCGAATAGCTTTAATGTGCGAGCACAAATCGTAGGTCGCGTAGAAGCTTCCGAAGATAAAAAATTAACGATTCAGTCAACATACGGAACATTTACTTATTAAAATGGGACGTTTATTAGCTATTGATTTTGGTCAAAAGAGAACAGGGATTGCGGTAACCGATGAGTTGCAACTGATTGCATCAGGCTTAACTACGGTGAATACAACGGAACTGCTGTCTTTTTTAAAAAACTACTTTCAAACCGAAAAAGTAGAAAAGGTAATTATTGGTGAACCCAAGCGATTGAATAACGAGCCCTCTGAGGTAACACCCGTTTTAAATGCCTTTGTTGAAGTTTTTAGAAAAACTTTTCCTACACTACCCGTGGAGCGGATTGATGAGCGTTTTACCTCTAAAATGGCCTTTCAGGCCATGATTGATAGTGGTTTGAAGAAGAAACAAAGACAAAATAAAGCCTTAATAGATGAAATTGCTGCTACAATAATCTTACAAGATTATATGACGCAAAATCGCTTTTAGAGCTTTTTTGTAAAAATTAAATAAAAAAAAACTGTTTTTCCTGTAGATAAAAATTAATTTTGTAAAAATAAATATTCGATATAATGTCAAGTATACAGAAATCTGAGGTTGATGTTGTTTTAGTAGGAGCTGGAATCATGAGTGCCACGCTAGGAATCTTACTAAAAGAATTAAATCCAAATCTAAAAATAGAAATCTTAGAACGTTTAGATCACGCCGCAGCTGAGAGTTCAGATGCCATGAATAATGCAGGTACAGGACACTCTGCATTTTGTGAATTAAACTACACACCAGAAAAACCCGACGGTTCTATTGATGCTACAAAAGCGATTAGTATTGTAGAGCAATTCGAAGTGTCAAGGCAGTTTTGGTCATACTTGGTAAATAAAAAAGTACTAAATGATCCGAATAAGTTTATCAATTCTGTTCCCCATATGAGTTTTGTTTGGGGGGAAGAAAATGTAAACTTTTTGGAAAATAGATATAAAGAACTTCAAAAATATCCTTTGTTTCAAGGGATGGAATTCTCAAAAGAGGAGGAACAAATTAAAACTTGGGCTCCCCTTTTAATGGAAGAAAGAAAACTGGACGATGTGTATGCAGCCACGTATATGCCGATCGGAACAGATGTGAATTTTGGTGAATTAACGCGTGAACTCTTTGCTTATATGACAAACGAAGAAGGCGTTTCTTTGCATTTCAATCATCAAGTAACGGATATTAAACGCAAAGGAAATAAATGGAAGGTTACTGCTAAAGATGAAATTACAGGTGATCACAAAGAAGTGAAAGCGAAGTTCGTTTTTGTTGGTGCTGGGGGTGGAGCGATTTTATTGTTGCAAAAAGCTGATATTCCTGAAAGTAAAGGGTATGGTGGTTTTCCAGTAGGTGGTGAGTGGTTGGTATGTAGCAACCCTGAAATTGTAGGAAAGCACATGGCAAAAGTATATGGAAAAGCATCTGTGGGTGCTCCTCCTATGTCGGTACCCCATTTAGATACGCGTTTTATTGATGGTAAACATTCACTTTTATTTGGGCCGTATGCGGGATTTTCAACTAAATTCTTGAAAAAAGGCTCTAATATGGACTTGTTCAAATCTTTGGAATTGAATAATATTGGTGCGATGTTAGGTGCAGGAATGAGAAACTTAGATTTGACTAAATATTTAATCGGTCAAGTTTTACAATCCGACAAATCCAGATACGAAGCTTTGCGTGAATATTTTCCAGATGCAAAAGAGGAAGATTGGACAGTAGAACATGCAGGACAACGCGTGCAGGTTATCAAAAGAGATAGAGACGGTAAGGGAATCTTGCAGTTTGGTACAGAAGTAGTAAACGCAGCAGATGGCTCAATTGCAGCTTTATTAGGTGCTTCTCCAGGAGCATCAACGGCTACAGCTATTATGTTGAAATTGGTGAAAAACTGTTTCCCAACAGAATTTAATTCACCTGCTTGGCAAGCAAAGTTTAAAGAAATGATTCCTTCTTTCGGACTTAAATTAAATGAACATCCAGAAATGGTTGCTGAAATAAGAGAAAATTGCTCTAAAGTTTTGAAGATATTTCCAAACAATTAAGCAAAAAATATAGATAAAAAAGCCCTTTTATTTGATAAAAGGGCTTTTTTATTTGTCAAAACTAATTGCTAAACCCTTGATAATCACTTGCTAGTAAGGTCTTTCAGATCAAGCGTACTAGTAGGGAATTAAAAAAATATCTTTTTTGCGATTTTACTTTTCGATTCATAATTCCCGCTTTTGTACTGGATTTTTGAGCCTCAAAAAAATAGGATTGTTGCCTAAAACAACAAGGTTTGGATTGAATTAACATACGAAATTAGCTCATCCCTTTCTTTTAGGTATTAATTTTATTTATTGTTTTTATAGTAATGATAGATTTTATTTATTTTGTTATAATATATAGATATCCCTATTTGAGTTGTAAGCGTTTGATAGTTAGTATATTTGAATTGAAGATAACAAGATAACACTACAACTATGGAAAAGAAAAAATTAACAACAGCATCAGGAAGACCTTACGTAGAACATGAAAATTCTATGACAGCAGGTGAAAGAGGACCTATATTATTGCAAGATTATATTTTGCATGAAAAAATGGCGCATTTCAATAGAGAGCGAATTCCCGAGCGTGTAGTTCATGCAAAAGGATCTGGAGCTTTTGGAACCTTTACTGTAACCAATGATATTACGTCATTTACCAAAGCAAAATTATTTGGTGAGATTGGAAAACAAACCAAAGTGTTTTTGCGATTTTCAACCGTTGGAGGAGAAAAGGGATCTGCGGATTCTGAAAGAGATCCCCGTGGATTTGCCGTGCGATTTTATACGGAAGATGGAAATTGGGATTTAGTAGGGAATAATACCCCCGTATTCTTCATTAAAGATGCTAAAAAATTTAGTGATTTTATTCACACACAAAAACGCCATCCACAGACGAATTTAAAATCGGCTACGATGATGTGGGACTTCTGGTCTTTAAATCCTGAAAGTTTACACCAAGTTTTGATTTTGATGTCTGATCGTGGTACACCCGCGGGCTATAGACATATGCATGGATTTGGTAGCCATACTTTTTCCATGATTAATGCGGCTAATAAACTAGTTTATGTAAAGTTTCATTTTAAAACCGTACAAGGGATTAAAAATTTATCTGGATTTGATGCGGATCGAATGAGAGCCATTGATATGGATTTCGCACAACGCGATTTGTTTGAACATATTGAAAAAGGCGATTTTCCACAATGGAACTTAAAAATTCAGGTGATGACAGAGGCGGAAAGCCGTACTGCAAAAGTAAATCCTTTTGATGTTACGAAAGTATGGCCTCATAAAGAGTACCCTTTACTAGATGTTGGCGTATTGGAACTAAATGAAAACCCACAAAACTATTTTCAAGACGTAGAACAAGCGGCTTTTGCACCTACTCATATTGTTGATGGAATCGGTTTTTCACCAGATAAAATGCTACAAGGACGCATTCTTTCTTATCCGGATGCACAGCGTTATCGCTTAGGTGCTAACTATGAGCAAATACCTGTAAATCGCTGCCCATTTGCAACGAATAATTATCAAAGAGATGGTGCTATGCGCATGGATGGAAATGGGGGAAGTGAACCCAACTATTACCCTAATAGTTTTGATTCGATGGTGATTGATGAAAACTATAAAGAGCTGCCTATGGAATTAGGGAAAAATGTTGTGGCGAATTATTACGATAGAAATGGAGTAAAAGAAGACGATCACTTTACACAGCCTGGAAACTTATATCGCCTTATGACTGAAGAAGCTAAAACAAGTACCGTCAATAATATCGTGGGGGCTATGGCTGGAATTGGCGGAGAAAAACGCGATGAGATTATCTTACGTCAATTGTGCCACTGGTTTAGAGCAGATGCCGAATTAGGGATGCGTATTGCAAAAGGATTAAATGTCGACATAAGTCAATTTATGTAAAATAAAATAAAGCCCCACTAATAATAAAGCGAATTACCTCAATGTAGTTCGCTTTTTTTGATTAAAATAATGTTTTATGGCGTAAATTCATGTTAATAAATGGGGTATAGTACGTTACAAAAATGTTGGAGTTCCTTTATTTACTGGATTTTCAACTTTAAAAGTAGATAATACTCAAATGAGTGGCAACGTTAAATCTTCTAGCAATTGAAAGTGGGAACTACGGTGTTTTATCAATGGAGTCCTACCGAAAAAAGCACCTTTAAATCTGAATTTGGCATTTATGGGTTAAATTTTAAATCATCTGCCAGTGGAATTAAGATTAGATCGATGTCTGGAACTAGGTATTTAACGGGCGTAGAATATCAATATAACGCGGCTAAAGGGTTTCGAGGTGTACTAGGGGTGCATTATCCCTGGAATTCCTAGGATGTAAATACGGTTCCACAGTATCAAAATTACTTTGAACAAGCTCGATTTATTCAATATCCCTTGGATTTAATTTCTAAGTAAAGCAAGACTATTTTAAAAATAAGCTTGCTTTACTCGTTGCCTTGTATCTTTTTTAGCGCTCTATTCAACGTTCTAGTAGTAATGCCTAAATAAGAGGCCATATCTTCTTTAGAAATAGCGACTTGATTTTTTTCTTGCAGTACGATTAACTTTTCTAAAGCGTGCTCAACCGTGTATAATTGTTGAAACGAAGCTCTTTCGCTGGTGTGATATACCCGTAGCGCTTCTACAGATAGTAGCACATTATTGAAGGTAATATCTGTTTTGAGTAAGTGATCAAAAATGGACAAAGGAATCACATAGGCTTCTACGTAAGAAAGAGCCTCCACAGAGCACAAACAAGGCATTTTGCCCAAATACTCAATTTCCCCCATTATTTCCCCTCTACTAAGAAACTCAGGGATATATTCTTTGCCATTCTCTTCCGTAATAAAACATTTGGTTATTCCTTCGCGAATAACGATTATTTTAGTAATTTGCTCGCCTTGGGTTAGAAGGATATCTTTGGGGTTATATTGTATTAATTGGATTTTATCAGCTATAATATCCTTATGCGCCATGGATTCTACATAGGATAAAAAATCAAGATTTATTCTTAACATATATTTATCATTAGAAGGACAAATGTCCTAGTATAGATTGAAAATAATAGGCAATTTTGCTCTGTTCAAATGTATGAATTAAATGTTAGCGATGTGTTGCGTTAAGATAGATTTAAATAAAATGAACGCAAAAACAAGATAGTAATACAAGTAGTAAAAACAGAAATGAAGTGTGTAAGTGATAATTAATATTCTGTTTTTACGTATACAATATCGTGTTGGGGTATAGTTAATATACCTATAACTTTGTGTTGGTTTTCTAACAATAGTTTGAAAACAAAAAGTGTGGTTAGATTAAAAAAAAGGAAGATTTTGAAAAAAGATCTTCCTTTTTTTGTTTTTGGCGATTACTGTGTAAGACGAGGCCTCCTTATTGCATGTTTCCACCATACTAACCGTCTCGTCTGTCATCTGAGTGTAGTGAAGCATCCCACCAGTTATTCATCGTTTGTTACTACTAGTAGATACCTTCTATCCAAATCAATCCATCAAATACAGAGACCAACTTTTTCACTTGATCCCCTAGTATTCAACAACCGGTCTAGGCACTTTTTTAGAACCGGATGAATTCGTTTTTTTAGGGGAATGATACTTTTGGCGCTTCATTAATAAAAACAGATGCAACGATGAAAGAGAGTAAAGCGACAACTAGAAACAATTGGACAAAAGAAGAAATTAGCAAAATTTTCAATTTACCTATTATGGAGCTAATCTATCAAGCAGCAACAATTCACAGGCAATACCACAATCCCAACGAAGTTCAAATTAGTACCTTATTATCCATTAAAACGGGAGGCTGTCCTGAGGATTGTTCCTATTGTGGACAAGCAGCCCGGTATCATACCGATATCAAAGTACAGCGCTTATTGGATGTTGATACAGTTGTAGCGCATGCAAAAAAAGCGAAAGCAAATGGTTCATCTCGATTTTGTATGGCCGCTGCTTGGAGAGAGGTTCGAGATAACCGAGATTTTGACCAAGTAATCGAAATGGTAAAAGCAGTGAATGCCTTGGATATGGAGGTTTGCTGTACCTTGGGTATGTTGACCGAGAACCAAGCCAAACGCTTGCAAGAAGCCGGTTTGTATGCGTATAATCACAATATCGATACCTCAGAATCCCACTACAAGGAAGTTATTTCAACCCGAACGTATGAACAACGATTAAATACAATCCAGGCTGTTCGAAAAGCAGGGTTGACCGTTTGCTCTGGAGGTATTATAGGATTAGGAGAAACCAATCAAGATCGAATTTCGCTCTTATGGACTTTAGCAACTATGGAAAAACACCCAGAATCAGTCCCTATCAATGCGTTGGCAAGGGTAAAAGGTACACCCCTAGAACAAATGCCTAAAACGGATAGTTGGGATATGGTTCGAATGATTGCTACGGCCCGTATTAGTATGCCTACAGCTAGGGTTCGTTTAAGCGCAGGCCGTTTAGAAATGAGTGAAGCGGAACAAGGATGGTGCTTTTTAGCAGGTGCGAATTCCATTTTTGCTGGCGAAGAGCAAACGCTATTGGTTACACCGAATCCCGCATGGAGTCAAGACCAACTCTTATTTCAAAAATTAGGGATTAATCCTTGCTTTTTTGCCGATAAATAGTAGTAGAAAAGGGTATAATTAAAATTGCTAAAAAAAAAGTTCCTGTTTTTATTAAATAGGAGCTTTTTTTTTATTTATCCTTAGTTTGGGTATTTTTAGTAAATAATCACAACTAATAGCCCCTTTAGTTTTGGTTTATTTTTACTAGGAATTACTTTATGTTATAAAATGTTTATTGATAGGTTAGCAAAAAGACAAGGCGAGTAATAAAAAACAATATGTTAATATAATGATAATATTTAGATTTGTTTTAAATAATAGGCTTGTAAATATTTGATTTTAAGTAGGCTGTATTTTGAGAAATTAATCTACTCTAATAGCTGTAAAGTATCGTAAATACTGATGATATTTGTCAGTTTTACACAATGATTTATCAAATACTTTTGTGAAATAATAATAACTAAGAAAGACGTCTTTTTGAAACTTAATTTATTGTTTTAACTATTGATTTTTAATATAAATACTTAATTAGGTTAAAATATGATTTATGTTGTAAAAATTAATAAAAAAATCGTTTGTTAACTTTTTTTTCTTAAATTTATATACAATAAAGTATTTAGTTTAAAACAAAAATTAAAAGTAACTATTGTTTAACCCCTTAATAGACTATGTTATGAAAAAAGTTTTAAAATGGACGTTGGCTGTCCTGATGGCGGCCAGTCTTGGATCGCTAGTAAGTAGTTGTAGTAGTGATGAAAACAACAATGAAATGGAGAACAAATCCATGAAAGTGGTAAAAGAGGACAATTTAGAGAAAAATTGGATTGTTGCTCATTTTGATTTCAATGAATCATGTAAAGGTGCTAAAAAGCTGGCCTATCAAGTTTCATCGGTACATATTTCACTAAGTGGAAATGCGTTTAATGCTGTAGATCAATACAGTTTAAAAGAAGACAAAGGATCATGGGTATTAGACAATAATGTAATTGTTGTATCTAGTGAAGCATTTGGTCCAAAATTTCAGTTTAAAATACGTGAATTAAAGCACAATTCTTTGATTGTAGATGTAATTGGCCATGAGGATTTAAGTGCTATTGAGTTAGTTTCTTTTGATAAGTAAAAAGCTTGAAAAGTAGTAGAAAAAGCTTAGAAAAAAGTTGGGAGGACACGAATGCTTTTGTAAGTTTACAGGAAGAATAAAGTACTATGGGAAAAAAATATTTCATTGCTAAAGACAATCAAAAGTTAGGTCCTTTTACGATAGCAGAAGTAGCAGAAGTGGGAATCACAATTCAAACCTTGGTTTGGTACGAAGGATTACCCAATTGGACAGAGGCAAGGTATATAGGAGAATTGCAATTAATTTTGCACTATGATGTATCCCATCAACCCATAAGATATCAGCCAAATGCGACAGAAGAAAGAATAGGTAATATAGTGTATCATGCCGATAATGCACGTGTTACACTCTTTACACCTGAAGGAGAAATTTATTATGAATATGCGGGTTTTGGAGATCGCTTAGCTGCTTTTTTACTCGACCGTTTAATTTGTTTCTTTTTGATTATTTTTCCTATTATCGGCGCTTGGTTGTATTATGCACTTTTACATTCAAGTGATGGACAAGCTACCGTTGGACAAAGAGCGATGAATATCAAATGCTTGAGTGACGAAGGAAATCGAATTGATTTTGGACAAGCTACCGGCCGATTTTTTATGTCAATTATTTCAGGCTTCATATTCGGAATTGGGTATTTCCTGTTTTTTGGAAGTGCTAAAAAACAAACCTTACACGATAGTGTTGCTAAAACAATCGTTGTGAAAGAAATTGGAAGAAGAAAATACAACTTTTAAATCTAAAAATAGAAGCTAGCCTTTTTGCTAGCTTTTTTTTTGCAATTTTTTTAAAGGCTTTTATATACCTTACCTAGTAAATTAAAGATACAGTAGTACATTTGTACAATTCAACGTGCGATTCTTCATTTTGAGTAAAAAATCCCAACAGAACAGCAATGCGGTTTTTATTTTTGACAAGATAACTAGAGAGAATGAAAAATAATAATACAGAACAGTCTTTATTTACAAAGCATTATCGGCTGATAGTAATTCCTGCTGTTTTTGGGTTATACCTTTTTTCTCATTTTCTGTTGAATCCTTATGATCCAGAATGGTATGACACAATTGATCAAGCTGGACTTTGGCAATCGGGTAGCATGATTTTGGTGTATTGTACGCTAATAAGTGAAATAAGCTTGCGATTGAGCCATGTTTTGAATAAGGCATTACCCTGGAATACATTCGCAGCATGGCGTGTGATTATTCAACTACTCTTATTGGTTCTGTTTATTTTTATTGTGTATTGCCTATTGAATATTGCCTATCTCGTTTGGCCTCCCTTCAAGACTGGAGAAGTATTGGATTTGGAAGCTAAGATTGATATTTGGCAATCCCTGTTGATTAGTATTAATACGGGAATTTTTATCAGTGTCATTCACACCGGATATTTCTTAATCAAAAATTGGAATAATTCAATGCTGGATGCAGCGGGTCTGAAATTGAAAGCCGAACAATTGGAGCGCATTGCCAGTCAAGCGGAATTGGAAGCCTTGAAAATGCAATTAGACCCCCATTTTCTCTTTAATAATTTTAGTACGTTATCTGAATTAGTTGTGGAAAACCAGCAAGTAGCGGTCAAGTTTATTGATCACTTAGCTTTGGTTTATCGCTATATGCTCTCCAATGCGCGTAAAAACTCGATTAGCTTAAAAGAGGAACTAAGTTTTGTAGAATCGTATTTTTATTTGATTAAAGAAAGGATGGGGCGTAAAGTTAATTTGAATATTGATATCCCAGACTCCGTTCAACATACCAATGCTGTAGCACCTATTGCTTTGCAACTCTTAGTTGAAAATGCCGTAAAACACAATACCGCTTCTAAAGATTCGCCTTTGTATATTCATATTCAAGTGGTTGATCAATATGTAATTGTTCGCAATAATTTGCAAAAATTGGTGGTAGAGTTACCTTCTTCCAAAGTGGGACTGACTAATATTATTGATCGGTATCGTTTGTTGAGTCAATTAGAGGTTCAAATAGAACACAATGAAATAGAATTTATTGTAAAATTGCCATTGTTAGCTGTAAGAGATATAATGTTCACAAATCAAATAAAATAAGGCAATGAAGGTATTAATTGTTGAAGACGAAGAAAGAAATGCAAATAAACTTAGGCGTCTTTTGTATCAAATTGAGCCTGATATTCAGGTTCTTGATGTAGTTGAAAGTGTACAAGCTTGTGTGAATTGGTTAAGGAATCATTCTTCTCCAGATTTAATCTTTATGGATATACGACTGGAGGATGGTCTTTGTTTTGAAATATTTGAGCAAATAGAAGTCACTATTCCTGTTGTTTTTACCACTTCCTATGATGAATATGCTTTAAAAGCGTTTAAAGTAAATAGCATAGATTATCTTATGAAACCCGTCCAAGAGCAAGATCTGATTCAAGCTTTAAAGAAATACAAGCGTTTAAATGCAATCGAACTCAATGCTTCGATTAAAAATATTTTAGGGAGTTTAAATCCAAAAGAGATTGCCTATCGATCTCGTTTTTTAATTCCTTATAGAGATGGCTTTAAAACGGTTAAAATTGAAGAAATTGACTATATCTATTCTGAATTGAAGATTACACATTTAGTATTGAAAGACAAAAGTGCTTTAATCCTTAGTCAAACCATGGAAGAAATAGAAGAAGAATTAGATCCCTTATCTTTTTTTAGAGTTAATAGACAACATATTTTAAATATTGACAGTATTTCCAATATCCAAAATTACTATAATGGCAAGCTTAAAGTTACCTTAGTACGCGACACACAACGTGAAATTATTATTAGTCGAGAAAAGGCACCCCTATTTAAAAATTGGTTGAATTCATAAGGCTGTTTCGATAGCTTTTTTTAAGTTTGGCCGATCCATTTGTTTTATTGGGAATTAAGTGCAAAGAGAAATAGTAGGCAAACATCCACACCCCAGGTTCTACTCCTTTATTGGAGCAGTAGAAAAATAAAAACAAACCTTATAGAAAAGAACTTTAAAATCGTTTGATTGTTATTTATATTTGTAGTTCTTAATTGGAATTGAGTTATGAAGAATACAAAAGTTAGAGCGCAACAAATACTAATGACAGTGGGCTGTATTGTTTTTTTGGTTTGGGTAGGAATTCGTGGGATGAATGAACGCAAAGGAGATACAAAAGAGACTGATACAGCGGTAGAAAAGTTGTCTTTGGCTTCTGAAGGGGTACAGGTCCAAAATACAACAGAAGAAATTGTAGTTGTTAATCAGGTTTATGCCACACAAATCGCTCAACTACCGTCTATGTATATTCGCGCAGATAAAGCGGGAGAATTAGTGCAATTAAAGGTAGATATTAATAGTCGCATTGAAATGGGACAAGAAATAGCCTTGCTACGAGTGGCTAAAGCAGATACAATTGGTTTAGGCAACGTAAATAGAAAAGTGAAAGTAGCCAAGCAAAATGTAAAAGATAAACTAGAGCAATTATTGGCCATTGATCGCGGTGAAGGAGGAGGAGATGCGAAGGAAAAATATGAAAAACAGTATGCTTTATACAATGAGGCAAAAAAGGAATTAGCTGAGTATGAAGGACAGGAGAATAAGTTAACCACATCTTCTCCAGTTAAATATATAGAAACTACAATCAAAGCACCTAAAGAAGGAATTGTAAAACAAGTTTTAGTAGGCGCGGGTAGACCCATTGAGCTCAACCAGCCTCTTTTGACTATTCAAAGTGGCGCGTCGAAGGTAGTTCAAATTGAAGTTACAAGTGAAAACTATTTGTTAGTTAGAAATCATCTTCCGCAAGTAAGAGCCAAAGTGATCTTTAAAGATAATTCATCGTATCAGCTGCCTGCTTCTGTCGTTGCTTCATTGAATCAAAAGTCAATTAGCGAAGACGGAAAAATTAGAATAACTTTTGATGTATCCGCTATTCCTAATATAACCGATATTCAAAAAATGGAACTCAGCATCTTGAATATTCCCACCAAAGTTTTGGATGAAAGAGCTCTTTTTATGCGTGGAGATACAGCGTATATTTGGACGTTAGGCGAAGAAAATCGCCTTGAAGCAACACCCGTTAATGTTGTAAAAAAGGAGAAGGGAAAAATCTATGTTCAAAATAGCAATGTAACTACTTGGAATCGCGTACTTGTAGGGGATTTAAGAGGAATAAAAGAAGGAGAGAAGTTTGTAGAGAAGAACTAAAATTATACAACATATTCCAAAAATTATGTAATATTCCTTTGAAGAGAAGTTGATACCTTCGCTGTATATATGAAGAGAATATTAGTCATACTACTTAGTTTGATGTACTTATTTTTAGCCTCAGGCTTTAGTACATATCAGCACATCTGTAAAGGGTTTGTGCAGCAAACAAGTATGACTTCTGTGCAAGGAGAAAAAGAGAAGTGCGCATTTTGCATAAAAGAAGGAAAAACAGTTAATGATCCTAAAAAGAACTGCTGTGAAGATAAAGTTGTACAAGTAAAAACAGAAGTACAGCAGTCCAATTTTAAAAATCTTACTTTTTCGTTTTATGTAGATGCGATTTTACATCGTTATTTTGGGGCAGTTTATGAATTTGTAACTGCACCTCAAAAGACGTTTATTCCCTATGCATACTACCTATACCAAACAAAGGAAATCCCTTTGTATATCAAGCATTGCGTCTATAGAATTTGATTAAAAACAATAGTAAACTTCTATCCTATCTATTTTGAGATAGCATAGAAAGAAAATATTGTATAATTAATCAGTTCCAATCACATGAAAATTAATAGGATAGCCCTGTTTGTCCTATTTGGTACAGTATCTATGCAAGGCCAAGAGCTAAAATTAGATGCTGCATTAAAACAGGCTATAGAACAATATGACCTTATAAAGGTTAAAGAAGCAATACTTTTTGCTTCTCAAGAAAATACAATGAATAAAAAGGGAAATTACTTTCCTGACTTAACTTTCGGCGCCCAACAAAGTTATGGTACGATAAATGCACAAAATGGGCCTTTATATGCGTATGGAGGATTAGGTTCGGCAGCTACCTCAATGCCTTTAGCTGAACAAAATTGGAACGCTACTTTTGGGTCTTTGTACTTTGCCAATATCAATTGGACTCTTTTCTCTTTTGGAAAGACAAAAGAGGGAGTAACAATGGCTAAACAACAGCAACAAGTTAGTCTTAAGGACTTAGAGCAAGAAATTTTTCAACAACAAGTAAAGGTAAGCGTAACCTATTTAAATCTTCTAGCCTCCCAACGTATTAAGTATGTACAACAAAAGAATTTAGAGCGTGCTCGAGTATTCCACGAAGTTACGGCTGCCAAAGCCAAAAGTGGTTTATTGGCCCAAGTTGATGAACGTTTAGCAAAGGCCGAAGTAGCCTATGCTGAAACACTGCATATTAAAGCATACGATAAAGAAATCGAATTTAATAAGCAATTAGCCGTTTTATTAGCTGAAGACACTAAAGAGTATGCCTTAGATCAAGTATTTGTCAACAATCAACCTCTTCTAAGGGATGAGAATCTTCTTACTAGGGAAAACCACCCTATCTTACAATGGCAAGAGAGCAAAATAGCGCAGAGTGAATCTATGGAGCGCTTAGTGACAAAAGGCAGTTTGCCAAGTTTAAATCTATTTGGCGTCTTACAAGGCAGAGGCTCTGGATTTGAATGGAATTACGTACAAGATAATACGGCCTATTCTTCCTCTTATAGCGAAGGAGTTGGGATTGATCGCAGTAATTATTTAGTTGGACTCCAATTAACTTGGAATATTTCTGATTTTTTTAGAACTTCTTATAAGCGTAAACAACAAGAATACATCACCAAGAGTTTTGAACATGAATTTGCTCAAATGGATAAAGAACTTGCAAATCAAGTGACTTTAACAAATGAAAAATACATCAATGCTCAAGCTGTCTGGACACACGCTAAAACCCAATTAGAAGCGGCAGATGTAGCTTTCAAACAGCAGAAAGCGCTGTATGATAATGGACTGAGCAATTTAGTAGATTTTACTCAAGCATTGTACACCTTACAACGTGCTGAGATTGACTATGAAATTGCCCAAAACAACGTATGGCAATCCGTATTGTTACAAGCATCTGCTTTTGGTGATATTCACTATTTTTTAAACGCTATTCCCCTAAAATAAGATCGTATGAATTTAATTCGATTTGCCTTGCGCAAACCAATAGCTATTATGGTATTGGTACTAGGACTATTGTTCTTTGGAATAAAGTCTTCTAAAGAAATTCCAGTAGATATACTTCCCGAAATGAACCTGCCTGTGGTTTATATTGCCCATTCTTTTAATGGGTATACACCACAACAAATGGAAGGGTATTTCACTAAAATGTATGTAAATATGATGCTTTTTGCCAATGGTATTAAAAGTATCGACACCAAAAATACACAAGGGTTAACCTTGATGAAAATAGAATTTTATGAAGGTACAGATATGGGAGAGGCGATTGCTTCAATCTCAGCTTTGTCTAACCGTTCCGTGATTTTCTTACCTCCGGGGGCACCACCTCCATTTATTATTCGTTTTGATGCTTCCTCTCAACCCGTTGGTCAGTTAGTATTCCGATCAGAAACAAAAACGAATAATGAACTACAAGATATTGCAAATTTTGCTGCTCGCCCGTTCTTAATTAAGATACCAGGCTTAACTACAGCACCACCATTTGGAGGTTCGCCTCGTACCATTGAGATTAATATTGATCCCAATAAATTGCGTACCCATCAAATGAGTCCTGAGCAAGTAGTAGAAGCCATTAGTAGACAAAATGTAACCATGCCTTCAGGGAATGTATATGTAGGAGATAAAAACTATTTAACACCCACCAACAATACCATAAAAACAGTGGAAGAGTTTGGTAGTATTCCCTTGTTTAAAGGACAAGTAGATAACGTGTTTTTAAGAGATGTAGCTACGGTAAAAGACGGAGCCGATATCACAACAGGATATGCTTTGGTAGATGGAAAACGCTCAGTGTATATCAATATTGCCAAATCGGGAAAAGCGTCTACCTATGATGTAGTTCAACAATTGAAAAAGTCAATCCCTCATATTCAGAATAACTTGCCTGATGATGTAAAGATATCCTATGAATTTGATCAATCTGTCAATGTAATTAATGCCGTAAAGAGTTTAATTGTTGAAGGGGTATTAGGAGCCTTATTAACTGGATTGATGGTATTGTTATTCTTAAGAGATCCTAGAGGTGCTTTAATCGTAATTACAACTATTCCGATTGCCATTATTTCAGCCGTGTTATTTTTAAAGCTGTTTGGGCAAACCATTAATATTATGACCTTATCTGGTTTGGCCTTAGCTATTGGTATATTGGTAGATGAAAGTACAGTGACGATTGAGAACATTCATCAACACTTTGCGCTGGGAAAAACCAAGGTTCAAGCCATTTGGGATGCGTGTAAAGAGATTGCCTTTCCAAAGTTATTGATCTTATTCAGCATTTTGGCTGTTTTTGCACCCGCTTTTATGATGACGGGAATTCCTGGTGCCTTATTTATGCCGTTAGCGATGGCCATCGGATTTGCGATGACCGTATCGTTCTTATTGTCTCAAACGTTTGTACCAATTATGGCGAATTGGATTATGAAATACAATCCAGAGAAACACGGTATTCCAGAAGAGGCTAAAGGATTTGACAAATTTAAAAATAGAGTAGTAGCGGGCATTGAGAAAGTGATGCCAATGAAAAAGATCATTGTAACAGGATCCGTTGTATTGGCGTTGTTATCTGCTGCATTTATGTATCAAAATATAGGAAAAGATGTATTGCCTACCGTTAATTCAAGTCAAGTACAAATGCGTATTACAGCACCAGAAGGGACACGTATTGAGCATACAGAAATGAAAGTGAAAAAGTTATTAGCCGAGTTAGAAGACCTATTCGGAAAAGATAAAATAGCTATTTCCTCTGCTTTTGTGGGTCAACATCCTTCTTCTTTTGCTGTGAGCCCTATTTACCTTTATAATGCTGGTCCACATGAAGCATCCATGCAAATTGCATTTAAGGACTTTAGCGGTAATACAGACGAATTAAAAGATCAAATACGCACGCGTATTAAAGAGAAATTACCAGAGTTAAAATTGACTTTTGAGCCTATTGAACTGACGGAAAAAATCTTAAGTCAAGGAACCAATACGCCAATTGAAATTCGCATTTCAGGGATGATGCGCAAAATGAATATGATGACTGCGAATAAGCTATTAGCTAAAATAAATGAAATTGACTACATGCGCGATCAAAAGATGCCCATCTCTATGAATTACCCTTCTTTTGAGATTAATATTGATCGAGTTCGAGCGGCTCAATTGGGGTTAGACGCGATGGATATTGCAAAATCATTAGTAGCAACAACAGCTTCCTCGCGGTATACAAATCGAAATATGTGGGTAGGGGGTATGATGGGAATTGCCTATGATGTTCAGGTTCAAATGCCACAAAATCAATTGGGAAGTAAAGCAGAACTAGAAAATATTCCGTTGGGTAAAAATGCGGACCGTCCTGTATTGGGTGATGTTGCAACCATTACAGAAAGTAAAGCTTTGGCAGAAAGCTATAATGAAGGAACCATGGGATATGTCTCTGTAATTGCAAATGTTCATAAAACAGATTTAAATAAAGCGAAGGACGATGTTGAAAAGGCCATTGCATCATTAGGAGAATTGCCAAAAGGAGTAAATGTGGAATTAAAAGGAATGTCACCTGTATTGGATGATACCATGCTTAGTTTAGCAAATGGATTATTAATTGCTATTATCGTTATTTTCCTAATGTTAACGGCTAACTTCCAATCGTTTAAAGTATCCTTTGTGATTTTAACGACAGTACCTTTTGTAATGCTGGGATCTTTAATCTTGTTAAAAATAACAGGATCAACCGTAAACTTACAATCCTATATGGGGATTATTATGTCCGTTGGGGTATCGATTGCCAATGCCGTTTTGTTGATTAACAATGCAGAAACCTTGCGCAAAATTGGATGGACATCCACTGCCGCAGCCATAGAAGCAACCAAATTGCGTATTAGACCCATTGCTATGACTACGCTAGCTATGATTGCCGGTATGTTACCTATGGCGATAGGACATGGAGAAGGAAGCGAGCAAGTAGCTCCTTTAGGAAGAGCAGTTATCGGTGGATTACTGGCTTCTACGGTTTCAGTGCTTGTAATTTTACCTATGGTTTTTGCTTGGGTGATGAATAAAGTAAACATACAATCCCCATCCTTAGACCCAGAAGATCCAGAAAGCATTTACTATTTACCTACTGAAAACAAATAAGAAAGATGAAAAGAATTTATATAGCATTAGTTAGTCTTGTTGTAGTAACAGCAGCATGTGGCGATAAAAAGACATCCGAAGTAAAAGAAGAAAAAGGAGGGATGACAATGAATAAGATGGAAACCCTTGCCATTGAAAAAAGTAACCCCGAAGTACCTTTAATTTTACCTGGAGAATTACGTGCAGATCAACGAACAGAGTTGTTTGCTAAAGTCAATAGTTATGTAACGGATTTACGTGTGGATATTGGAGATCTTGTCAAAAAAGGGCAAGTGTTATTGATATTGGAAGCCCCTGAAATTCAAGCGCAAGTAGCTAGTGCTCAGTCGAAATGGAAAGCACAAGAAGCGATTTATATTGCAACTAAGGCAACCTATGATCGTACGGTAAAAGCCAATCAAACTGAAGGAGCTATAGCACCAGATTACTTAGAACAAGTTACCGCTAAGATGTTAGCAGATAAAGCGCAATTAGCTTCTACTAAATCCGCTTATGAAGAAATGAAAAATATAGAGGAGTATTTAGTCATTCGCGCGCCATTTGATGGAATGATTACTGCTCGTCAAGTCGATAAAGGCGCTTACGTTGGGCCTATGAGTAAACTTCCCCTTTTGCTTGTAGAAGATATCCGTACACTGCGCTTGAATCTATCTATTTCTGAAGCCAATACGCCCTATATTAAACATGGCGATACCCTGAAATTTAAAGTTAGAACCCTGCCACAAAAAGAGTTCGCAGGTGTTGTAACCAGAAAAGCAGGAAGCTTGGATTTAAAACTTCGAGCGGAACAGATTCAAGTAGATATTAGCAATAAAGAACAAGTACTAAAACCCAATATGATTGCTGAGGCGACTCTTAAGTTACGCAGCCAAGAACCTACTTTTTTTGTACCTAAATCTGCTTTGGTAGAAAGTAATCTCGGTTTGTATGTTATTGAGGTAAGAAATGGAATTGCTTATCACATCCCAGTAGCAAAAGGAAGAGTAATGCCTATGACTGTTGAGGTTTTTGGAGCACTAACGCCGGGTATGACTATTCTAAAAATGGCTACAGAAGAAATAATGAATGAACAAAAAATAAAATAAGAAATGAAAACAAGAATTAAAACAAGAATTAAGACAAGTATAGGAGTATTCGCTTTGAGTGTATTGACACTAGCCTGTGGAGAAAAGCAAAAAGAGGTAGATACTAAGGCTGAAGCAGCTTTGGAGCAAGTGAAGCAAGAGATGGATCAGGCCAATACTGCACCGGTGGTTTCTACAGATCAAAAGTATAAAAAAGGAGATGCTGTTCCGAGTGAATTAGTTTGTATGGTAAATGATGCCTATATGGGTAAAAAACAACTAGAAGTTGAACATGAGGGGAAAATGTATTACGGTTGTTGTGCGATGTGTCAAACGCGTATTCCAGAGGATGAGGGTGTTCGAAAAGCAATAGATCCCTTTTCCTTAGAAACTGTAGATAAAGCAGAAGCGTATATTGTCTTGATTGGAGATAATGGCGAAATAGCTTATTTTAAAAATGAGGAGAACTACAAGCAATTTGCAGCGGCAGCACAAGTTAACTAATTTATTTACGAGCAACAGAAGTCTCTGCTGCTCTATAAAGAGTAACTATGAGTAAGGATTTTACTTTATATATAAAAAATATGGTTTGTCCTCGATGTATTGTTTTAGTAAATACAGTGTTAGTTCAATTGGAGGTTAGGGTAGAAGGCGTGCAATTAGGTGAAGTGCAGTTGCTTTCTCCCTTATCCATTGCTAAAAAAAGGCAAATTGAAGAACGATTTCTGCCATTGGGATTTGAAGTACTTGAAGATCCTAGATTAGTTGTCGTAGAACAGGTTAAAATTAAGATTATTGAATACGTACAAACAGAAAAAGTGTTGCGAATGAATTTATCTGATTATTTAGCCACTACGACTTCTTTAAATTATGCACAATTGGCCAAGTTATTTGTTGGATATACCTCGCTTACAATTGAAAAGTTCTATCTCTTGCAACGCATTGAAAAGGTAAAAGAATTGATTTCATATGGCGAGTTATCTCTCGAAGAAATAGCCCAAAAACTACACTATAAAGAGGCGAGTCATATGAGTAAACAATTTAAAAAAATAGTGGGTATTTCTCCTTCTATGTACAAAAAAAATCAAAAATATGAACGAAAGTTTTTAGATGATATTATTACTTGATTACTGAATGCTATGCAAGTACTTTGTATAGTTTTACTGGTTTGTTGACGAAAAGAGGGCTGAAAAGCCCTCTTTTTTAATGTGAATTGTCCTAGTTTTACTCCTAGAAAGCGTGTAAGAATACCTGTAGTATTTACTAGTTTTGTATTCAATTAAAAGCATTCATTATGAGTTATATGTTGAGTTTACTAGTATATGCGATTTTTATAGGTGTAACTGCAACCCTTTTTATGGATTTATATGCCCTTTTTAATAGAAAAGTATTTAAAATTCCTTCCTTAAATTACGCTTTCTTAGGCAGGTGGATCGGCCATTTTAAAAATGGTGTTTTTAGCCATAATACCATTGTGCAAGCACAACCCATTTCAGGAGAAAAAGCAATAGGTTGGGGCGCCCATTATTTGATAGGCGTTACATTTGCCTTTGTTCTTTTAGTTATTTGTGGTGTAGACTGGGTAAATCATCCAACACTGATTCCCGCTTTGCTAGTCGGTATTTTAACAACCGTAGCCCCTTATTTTATGATGCAGCCCGCTTTTGGCTTTGGCGTAGCGGCTTCTAAAACACCCAATCCTAAAGTAGCGAGAATGCGCAGTTTAGCAACCCATACTATTTATGGCATTGGCTTATATCTAGGCGGTATGTTATTTCATTTTTTATTTGTTGTGAATTGAGAAATACGACAAATTTGTAGAAAGTGTCAAAGGATGTCTTTATCTTTAAATAAACAAGGAGAGCATGGGAAATAAGGGTAATATCAAAGAAATTAATACGATCGAAGAGTTCAAAACACTTTATTTTACGAATGGAGAAGGAAATATTGTACGCGAAGAATGTTGTACGATAGCCTATACTACGGGGGTCAGTTTTTTAGAGATTTTTACGTTGGAAAATTTAGTGCAACTCCCTCGTTTTCATGAAAAGCAACAGATACGTCAAAAGTTTTATACGCTGGTTTTAGTTACGGAAGGAGAAATAGACGAAATTATTGGGTATTCCAGACATACCTTTACAGCAGGAGATATGTTTTTTATAGCAGAAAATCAATTACATTATATTCAAAGTTGGAGTGAAGAAGTCAAAGGATTTATGTGTTTATTTGATTCCGATTATTTCTTACTTTGTTTGAAGCATCAGATTAAACTGAGTAGTTTTCCTTTTTTTCAATTGGGCCAGTTGCCTTTCGTAAAATTAACGGAACGAGAAGTGAGCATGATGGAACATTTGTTCTGGAAATTAAACAGCGAAAAATGCCAAAGGCAAACCTTTAATGATGATCTATTGGTACGTATGTTTTTGAATGTGATTTTACTAGAAGCGGAACGCATTTACACGCATAAAAAAGCAAATGTCCCTTTTGTTTTATCTCGGAAAGATCAATTAGTGGCTCGTTTTCAGTTATTGGTTAATCAGAAGATTATACAGTTGAAAAAAGTGAGTGAATTTGCTGGTTTACTTCATGTACATCCTCATTATTTAAATGACGTTGTCAAAGAAATAACCGGTTTTCCCGCTAGTTTTTTTATTCAAAAACAATTGATTGATGAAATTAAATCCCGTTTAATTCAAACGAATGACACCGTGGCAATGATTGCTGGAGAGTTAAATTTTACGGAAGAATCTTACTTAGGGCGATTTTTTAAAAAACAAGTGGGGTTAACGCCCATTCAATATAGGAAAAAACATAAACACCAGTAGAACAGTTACTTAAAAAAAAACCTATTTTGCGGTTATTTGTGGGGTAAAAGGGACCAAAAGTGTTGGAATATACCCTAAGTTGATTCGTGTTTTTGAATAAATAATGAAACTTCGTGAGGGAGAGGTTTTCTTTTTATTGAAACGTTTCATCTTTTTATATAGGAAGTAAAAGCGTTTGTTTTTACGTTAAGTTTTAGGCACAAAGCAATTGCTTTGTGCCTAATTTTTTTTGTATAATATAAAGCAGATAAAACTTGGGTTTCCCTATTCTTACGCGTAATTTTGTGCCAAATTTTATTAAAATGAAAAAAGGATTTTATATTGCATTGGTTCTCATTTTAGGAGTCATGCAGTCATTTGCACAGACTATTAATGATTTTAAACTATTAAAAGGAGAACAAGCAGTTGAAGTTGTATTTAGGTATGATCAGCTACGAATGATGAAAGAAGAATATACAGAGGAAGAGTATAAAGTTGTACATATGGCGAATTTAGAACGAAAAGTACCTGGATCGAGTGAAGGGTGGTTGAAAGAATGGAATAAAGCGAAAAAGGAACTTTGGGAACCTCGATTTATATCATTTGCGAATAAGTATAGCAAAGGGAAGGTTAAGTTTTCAAGATACGCACCTACTAGCAAGTATATTATGTATGTTGATGTAACCTGGATTTATACAGGATGGGATGCAGGAATTATGAACCAAGCAGGTAAAGTTTCTTCAACGCTGACTTTAGTGCGTAGAGATAGTCCAGCGATTATTATGGCAAAACATGACTTTGATTCAGTAAAAGCAAATCAGTCTGGATCAAACTTGAACAATGAAATTAGAGTTGCAAATGGATTTGAAAAAACAGGAAAAGATTTTGGAAAAAAAATAGCAAAAAGTATCTAATTCACCTTATCATACTACTCAAAAAAAGGTTTAATTCTTAGAGTTAAGCCTTTTTTAGAATTCCTACTACTTATTTCGCTTAATCAAACTTTGGAACATTTGAATTTTGCGTATTTTTATAAAAGAAATGGAGGCACATGCATTAGATTTGGATACAAAAGAAAGAATACTTGAAAAAATGGCTATACAAGAAGAGAAGCAGAAATTTATACAATTAGACCAGTCAACGATTGATAACGAGCATATTTGTTGTGCAATTTCGGATAAAAAAAGTGCTGAAGGGTATCAGTTGAAAAAGGACTGGCTTAAAAGAGAATTTGACAATGGGTATGTCTTTCGAAGAATTGATGAAAGAGCTAAAGTGTTTATTGAATACGGACCTGCAGAAAAAGGTTGGGTACCACTTACAGCTCCTAATTATCTGTTGATTAATTGTTTTTGGGTATCCGGACAGTACAAAGGCAAAGGCTATGGGAAACAATTACTTCAGCTGGCAATTGACGATGCTAAACAAGAGAATAAAGCTGGGTTAGTGACTGTGGTCGGTACAAAAAAATTCCATTTTATGAGTGATACAAAATGGCTACTCAAACAAGGATTTCAAACCGTAGAAACAACGCCTTCGGGATTTAGCCTATTGGTTTATAAATTTGAAGAAAGTACGGATAACCCCAGCTTTAATGAGAGTGTAAAAGCAGGAAGCTGTCCAACAAAAACGGGTATTGTGGTTTATTATTCCAATCGCTGCCCTTTTTCCGAATTACACGTGAATCATTCCTTAGTTGAAACGGCCAAAAAAAGAAACTTACCACTGACAATACTTAAGCTTGAAACGGCTGAACAAGCACAACAAGCACCAAGTCCCGCTACTATTTTTAGTTTGTTTTATAACGGAGAATTTATAACTACAGATGTAAGTAGTTGCATGGATAGTCGCTTTGATAAAATTGTTGAAGCCCAAAAAAAGAAATGAGTGACTAAGAGCTACTGGTTACTAGTAATCTTTTGTTGTAAAAAAAATAAGGACTAAACAAGAGCAGAATGAAACGATGAATTAGATTTCAAATTCTTTTAATTCTTCGATTTTTTGAATTCCTTTTTTTGTACAAGTGATTCTGAATCTTTTGTAATCGGAATCATCATGGTGTTTAATTTGCATGATAAAATTCAAATAATACACTTTCGCAGTGTAAATTCGAGTTGTTTTTTCTAAACCTTCCGCATTTTTAAATAAAGTATATAAAGGGGTTTTAGGATTAGCCATACGTTGAATAAAACGCGTAAAGTTAATTTGCAGAATATCATTGATACCTTTAAAGTTATAATCTTCGTTTCCATCTAGTTTATCTCGATTGATACTCACTCTTTTTCGATACAGTAAGATTTTTTCATCGTGAATTCTATTTTCCAATTCTACGAGAGAAGTGCGATTTCTAATTTTCATAATCGAACTCGGAACTTTGTGTTCGGTAATAAAGTCCATACTCTCTTTGATATTTCCAATTTTTTGCTCTTTTATACTTATTTCGGTATTGTGATCAAAGTGTTTATTGCCAAGTTTACCCGCAAAGTAGAAGCGCATCAGTTCTTTAATGCGATCTTTAAGCATATAACTAATAACAAGTGCTACAAATAGAGGCATGGTAAAGTTGCCGTATTTTTGCTGAAAAGAAAAAGCAATTCCCGTAGCAAAAATCATGGAAACACCTGCGGCTACACTATAATAAATTTGTTCCGTCCAAACGCCATCTTTTTTGGTATTAGACTTGATTGAAAGTACATTCTCTACATACTTATCCAATATACTTTGTTTAAAAGCATAGCGTTGATTGTTTTGCTCATCTGATTTAGTAACAACTAAATAGCCTTTTTGCTCTTTGTGTTTCCATTCTCTTTTGATGAACTTTAAGTTGGATTGGATGATCGATTCGAACTTCTTCAAATCCTTTTTTTCTAAAAAATTGTTGAGAACAAAGGTATTCTGAATGATACAATTGCTTAAAAATTCATCGGCAAAAAGAAATAATTCAAAGGCTTTAGGTTCGATAATGGGCGAATTAATAAGCTGCTGAAGCATTCTAAATTTATTTCGTATTACCTTCATATTTTGAAGGTAACTGTGGCATAAGAAATCCGTATCTTCTTTCATGGAATTTGCTACAATATGCGCGATAGTATCTCGGGTAGCACTTTTAAATATGGCAAGGAAAATTTGCAGTTCGTATTCATAATTCTTAAAGGAAGTACGTGTATTTTCAACAAGCATACTTTCAATACTATTGGATAAATTAGTCAATGGAGATCGATGCTCACCTGCAATATCATTGAGGAGATAGATAGGCGTGATTAACCGTACAGTAGACTGAATATCACTGTAGAATTGTTCTTTGGAATAGGTATTTCTGTTAATGTCAATACTATTGGGAATAAATAGCCAGGTATTAACTTCAAAATCGTTTTGTTTGATTTTTTTTCTTGTGAGAAACTGTATTTTGAACTCAACAGAATAGCGGTCGTATAAATTTGAAATAACTTGAATCATATGTTTTTAAAAAAATAAACCATTAGTATATCCCAACCATTTTAATACGGTTTCTCCCCAGATGATAATCATAACCCAAGAGATACACATCATTGCAAATCCAAATTTAAAGGTATCACTCCAACTGTATTGGTTGGTTGTATAAAGTAGTGCAGCGGGTTTACTATTAAAAGGCAACACATATACATGTTCGATTAATAGAGCCACCGGAAAAGATAAGCTCAGTACGGAATAGCCAAATTTTTGAGCTACACCAATGGCAATTGGCACAAATATTAAGGCACGCATCGTTTTGGATTGGAAAATAAGCGCACTAAATAGCATTAAAGCAGTCAGTACAAAATAAAGCACCCAGAACGGCGTATTTTGATCGATAGCAAAGAAATTGAAGACAACATCTACTAACGTATTGGGTAATCCTGTAGCGTCTAATCCAGCTCCTAAAGTATATGCACCAGCAGAAAACAGCATTAAATGCCAAGGAATATCAACATCATTCCATTTTACAACACCAATACCGGGAAAAAGAGCAACTACAGCTCCCATAAAGGCAACGGCAGTTTGATTGATTCCATGTTGTTTATCTGTTGCCCAAAGAAGTAAAACTCCTAAAAAAATTGCAATAGCCTTGTATTCAGCGATAGTCATTTTACCCATAGCCTTATATTCAACTTTAAGCTTATCTAAGCCACCTTCAATTTGGGGTCTATTTTCTCCTTTTTTCAAAGGGAAAATAAGTTTAGATCCAACAAACCAGGCAATTAGTATTAGGATAATAGCTAAGGGAAAGGCCGCAATAAACCAGTCTTGATAACTAAATAATTCCCATCCCATGGCTCCTGCAATTAAAGAAGCAGCCAATAGATTCGCACCTGATCCAGTTAAAAATCCGGAAGCTCCAATATTGATCTGAAATAGGTTTTGCATCACTAAGTTTCGACCAAAATTGTTTCTATTTTCACCGCCTGTGGCTCCATAAATGGCTGCAATAACCATGAAGATAGGGAGTAAAATAGTTGCTTTTGCAGTTGTTGCTGAAATAAAAGCAGATAAAACTACGTTGATGACAATGAAACTAAAAATTACCCAGAAAGAGTTTTTTCCGAATCGAATGACAAACCAAAGGGCAAATCGCTTTGCGGCTCTTGTTTTTACTAACATACTCGCCAGTACAAAAGATAAGATATTTAACCACATAACGGGATGTCCCAACTGCGCATACGCAACTTTATCAGTGGTAACTTGCGTCAGAACAATGGCTAATATCAGTAATAAAGAGGTTAAATAATTGGGGATAGCTTCTGTTATCCATAGGATGATAGCAGCAACAAAAATGGCTAGCATGGCGTAGTTAATTCGAACGAATTGCTCATGCCCAATAGCATCGAATCGCTTTAAAGCTCCACTTGCAAGTGAAGTAGGATCTAGGGTTTCTAAAAAAGAAATAGTTGAGAAACAATAGATAGCTACAAAGGCAAGTATAGCCAAAGGGATTCCAATTTTAGCCATTATTTTCTCTACACGGCTCTTATCCATTTTGGGTAATTTCTCAATCGAGTAATTATTCATGTCTAAGAGATCTTTTGTATTAGGATCTGTCATTTTAAACTTATTTTTTTAGTTTGACTTTATGTAGTATTCCCGTTTCGTCACAGCCTATCCATACTATTTTATTTTTTCTATCAACAACAAGTGCTTCTGCTTTTTGTACAAATGGAATTTTTTGCTCATAGATAAGTTTGCCCTCTAGGGTAAACTGATATATTTTTTTCCCTTTTGAATTAGCAATCCACAAAGTTTGATCTGTATCATCATAAAATAGATCAGACAGATAACCGGGGTAATCTAAATCGAAATACGTAAGTGTATGCGTGTTAATCGCATATTTAAAAAGGCGTTTAGGTGCAAATTGATTGCCGATATACAGCGTATCTCTCCCAAAAGCGATTGCCTCAAGTCCTTTATTTCTTTTTAGATTGGGTATTTTTATTTTTAAGTAGGAGGCTAGTTTCTTTTCTTCTTTATTGTGTTTAAATACTTTCATTCTCGCCTCATCAACTACATATACATCCAAAGTGGAGGGATCTAGTGTTATACCTTCGAGATCACCGCCTTTTTTGTATATATTTTCTAGTATATTTCCTTCAGAATCTATTTTATATATTTTTCCATAATCACTGACCGCGTAGAAGTTTTTTTGCGTTTCATCGAAGATTAAACCACTAAATCCTTTGATTTTGGTAGGGTATCTACTTATCTCATCTGGATGTATGCTAAAAGAATCTTCAAGAGCCACTTGGGCTCTTGAAGACTGTATAAAGGTGAAGAATAGTAGAAGTGAAATATTGAAACTATTGTTTATTTTCCCCAATTTTTAAATGGATTTTTCATCAACATTGAATTGTAATATTTTACCTGACCTGTTACTTCTTCTCCTAGCCAATTGGGCTTAGTAAAAGTCGTATTGACATCAGCTACTTCTAATTCAGCGACTGTTAATCCTTCATTCTCTCCGTGAAATTCATCGATTTCATAGATAAACCCATCAATATTGGCTAAATGCCGAATTTTGTCAATTGCGCCAGGTTCACAGATTTTTAGTAATTCATTAGCTTCTTCAACTGGAATTTCTTTTTCCCACTCATAGCGACTAAGACCAGAATCGTTGCCAATTCCTTTAATGGTGATGAAACCTTGGGTGTCTTTTACTCTAATGCGCACCGTTCTTTCTGGCACGGAGCTTAAATAACCTTGTACGATACGTGTACTTTTAAAAATGTCTTTTTTAAAGTCTCCTTTAACAAGGAATTTGTGTTCGATTTCTTGTGCCATAATTAATTTGCTAAGGGTTTATTAATCATTCCAATTATTCGTTTGATCGCTTGTAGGTAGTTGATGTTTTCAACTCCTGTTAAATGCGTATCAACCATTGTTTTTTTAATGTCTTCTATTTCTGTAGATTCGCTGTTGATACTTAGCACTTTTGCTCCATTGATCAATACATTTGCTACTTCACATAAGGTATCATTAACCATATATCCGAAACGTTGTTTATGTACTTTTACAGCCCTTAAATCAGGGTGCTCCTCAACCATTTTTATAAACTCTTCGCAGGTATACGTATCTTTAGTTAGTTTTGGAAAGTCAACCATAAAAGCAGGTATTACTTCATTTTCTAAAACTTCTTTGCGAATTGGAAATTCCCCTTTCATTAAAGGATTCCATTGTTCTAATCCATCTACTGCCGTTACAAAGGTTTTGATATCCATTTTGCCATCTCTAATTTTGGTATTATTGATATCATTTTTGTTAGATAAAATGTATATTTCATCACTTTGGCGTTCCCAAACTTTTTCAGGAACAGGTGTTGAAAATCTAGCCATTCTCTTGTGAGCCTCATCAAAGTTTTGACCAAATGATCTAAATTCAAATCTTGGTTTTGAAATTTCACCAATCGCAAATTTTTCTTTTTTTTCCATATTGATTTTAATTTTGAGGGATTATATCTCCGTTTTCTGCATTTTTTTCTCCAATAGTTGGTTCTGCAATTTTCCATTCACCTTCCGCATGAGGAATGATTTGATAGGAATGAGGTGAAACATCACTAATTGTTGAACCTAAAGCTTCTTCATCTCCTCTTAAGAATAAACCAATAGATTTTCCATTAGGAGCGAGAAGTTCGAATTTTAAGACTTGTTTATTTGAAATACCACTGTTTCCAGATAAATTCGGGTTGTCTGGATTTTTTTGGATGATTACAATATAGGCACCTGGAGCTATTTCTCCACTTTCAGAGGTACCTATCCACCAATCACCGTCATTGTTTTTGATTAATTTGAACCCTTCTAAGGAGAAGGCTACGTTGCCATTATTATACAATTCAATGGATTTAGATGTGGCATCAATTTCATTTAATACGATTGCACTGTAATCAATCACTTGATTGCTAACTTTATAGGCTTGTTTTTTGGACTTCGCAGTTAGGGCTATTGTATTAGTGGCTGTTACAAAAAAATCTACTTTTGTTTTGTCGGGTTGAGCCGGAATCACTGCGG
Organism: Myroides odoratus; assembly: GCF_965118575.1. Classification (GTDB taxonomy): domain Bacteria; phylum Bacteroidota; class Bacteroidia; order Flavobacteriales; family Flavobacteriaceae; genus Flavobacterium; species Flavobacterium odoratum_B. Next base: position 44,521 of record NZ_CBCPHW010000018.1, read on the forward strand.
TATATGTATTTGCAGCTCCTGCTTGCATATTTAGAACAAAGTCTTCATTTTTAATCGAATAAGTAAGATCTACCGTTTTGATTCCTGCATAATCTTTTACAATTGCTGTTACCGTTACCTCGTCAGTATCTGTTACATCCCCAGGTAAAAAGGTCACCGCTTCGATAGTAGGAGGTCCTTGAACTATTTCGTCCTTTACACAGGCAGAAATGCCAAGTAGTACTAAGAATAGAATAAATATTTTTTTCATATAAGTAATGTATTAGAAAACGATTTCAACTCGGAACGAAAGCATGCTGTAATCAACTCCACCTTTGTTTTTTGATTCAGTTACTAGCGTAGGATCTTTTGTAGGGTTGCCACTTGCATCATGACCAACAAACAAACTTCCTTTTCCATTGGCATAGCGGTCGTTGTTGTTGTATTGGTAGTTCAACATTAGTTTCACGTTATTGTTGACATAGTAATTTAGTCCGATACCGTAGGTTTCTCCAGAACCGCCATAGATATCTTTGCTGTTTAAATCTAAATAGTCATAGCGCAAAGCCAACTCCAAATCGCCCCATTTCTGTCCGCGCTCAACTTGAGAAAATTTACCACCCCAATAATCATAGGTTTGTTTTCCTCCAAAGAGTAAGTAACTCGCTTGAAAATAGTGTCCTTTAAAGTTTTTCGTTCTTTTATCTACTGTTTCAGGAGCACTCGATTTGATGTGTGTATCGTTTTGAAGAAAAGCCGTTTCTACTCGTAAGCCTTTATAGGATCCAGCTAATTCAAAAGTGTAGATTAAATCATAATCAACTTCTTGGATAAGCCCCGTATCTAAGTATTTTTTTCGGTTAATGGAAGTACTGTTTCTTGTACTGAAACGCGATGCCCCAAATTTAGCTGGATCGACATCCGTTTTTGGTGTGCGGTACGAAAGACCTGTACCAATATGTAAAGCTATATCCTTGTGATTATATAAGGGTTGGAACGTTAATTTTCCTGTATAAGACATGCCTTGATTTCTTCCAAAATCTTTGTTGTTATCATCCACATAGTCCGCATCTTGTCCTTCTCCCACTTGCTGAAAGAAGATACCTCCCGAGGCATAGATCCAATTTTTTTGGTATTTGGCATTAATACCTAGCGATCTAGAAGGAGCAAGAGCTTGCGCTGACATGGGTCTTTCCATAAACTGTTGATAGCGCGATGAGGTATTTCGAGATAAAGAAAAGTTCTCTTTAAAATTACCCACTTGTAATTCCGTATTTGCAAAACCTTCATAGCGGATGATTGCATCTTTCAGTTCGACTTTCCCATCTGCAAAATTTAAGTCTAATTCTCCATACCACTCTTTGGTAATGTAGGTTTTGATAGCTGCTCTCCCGCGTCTTACGCGTGCGCCATTTCCAATAGGATCATAATTTCTGTTTTCTCCCCAGAAAGCCGCTCCATCAATATTTATACGGAAATCAAACCAAAGTTTATACTCTTCATTTAAAGACTCGAAGATTAAAATACCATTTCTTGCTTCTGTTTGCAAAGGGATTCGATTAACTTCGATACCATACTGGTTGTATCGCAGGGAGTCCTTTTCCACCTGTGCGTATCCACATACTCCTACTATAAGGAGCGATAGCGTTATTAAAGACCTATTCATAAAGTTTTTGTGTTAGGATTTCTTTTTCTTATAACATAATAATCGGGTTCAATGTTAAGCTATTATTAAGTTATAGTGAAGTTAGCGTTATTAAATGAATATTGTTTTTTATATAAATAGCAAATAGTTCGTTTTGTTTTTGATTAAAATTGAGTAATCTCATGTTAAATTCTGGTAGATTATAAATTAAAGTAAAATTTTTTTAAATTTTTGTTCTTAATTTCCAATAAAGCTTAATTGTATGTTTTTTTGCAGAGGGTGTGATTTATTGTTTATTGATTATTAGGGAGTTATGTTTTATTATCTAGGTTTGTGTGTATTTATCTATGTTAAAAAATTAAATTGTTGAAAAAAAAGAGGGAGCTCACTCTTTTTTATTGATTAAAAAAGTAAAATTTCTCTTGTTTTTTAGTGTTTGTACGTTAAATCCTATTAACCTAATGGGATATGTTTTAATATTTTACTATATTTAGTATAATTGCGTATAAAATATAAAAAATGGACAAATTAATTATCGATTGGCAACAGATGCCTACCTATAATACCGTTATGGCTGTTGCTACCGGAGCAGCCTTATTGTCTTTAGCGGCTATAGGCAAAAGTTTGCTTTACAATACCAAAGTAAATCCCAAAGGATGGGCAATGAATTTATTTACGTTGGCGCTTATTCTAGTTACTACGGGGTTACATATGACCGTAACATGGCCTTTAGCCAAATACTTCCCCTTTGACAATATCATTTTTGGAGAACCTTCCTTGGTGTTAGGTGCGATGTTGTTACCAATTGCTTATTATTTCTGGAAGAACGAGAAGGAACTTATTGATAGAGAGGATCGCCTACAATTGGTTGCTGCAAATTTTAGGCACTTCAAATACTTGATGATAGGAATCGGATTGGGTATGATTGGTATTGCCTTTGCGGGTGTCATTTATCAATTATTTGCTGCGCCAAAGGAAGAGCCTATATCGGGAATGTTTGCTGACTATCCTATGTTTGAAGCCGTTTGTATTTCCCTTGTTTATGCGGGAATTGGTGTAGCAGCTGTCAGTACCCCTAAAATTTTAGAGAAATTTACAGCGGGGGAGTATTTTACAAATTTTTCTAAGTTTGGTTATTTTTTATTTGTTTTGGTAGGATGGGTATGGTTGCTTTTTGGCGCACTGAATTATTTTACTCATGTAGGTTTAATCGTTAATACCATGGGGTAATGAAGAAAGAGAGTAAGAAAGTATATCCTGTTAATTTTTCTCATGTAGGATTAACGGTACCGAATTTAGAAGTGAACTACTTATTAAGAGGATTACCTATTCCTGCAGGGAAACATCAGGTGGAGTTTAAATTTGAACCTCAAGTCATTCAAACTGGAAATATCCTGACATTGCTGAGCTTGGGAGGAATACTACTGCTTCTTTGTTGTGGAGTTTTTTATTATATAAAAAATGTAAACAATAGTAAATCAATATAATACATATATTAAAAGAGATAAAGAGGAGTACTTATATGCCTTCTTTATCTCTTTTTTATTTTATTTCTTTCATCTTTACTTGTATAATAGGCAGGTGTTTGATCGGAAAGCGAACTGAGTTGGCAATAAAGCAAAACTCACTTGCTTTTTTGTGTAAAGTCAATGCTTTTTCTTGCATATCTTGACTTTGAACGGTTACTATCGGATGTAAAGTAACTTCAGTGAATCGACCTCTACCATCCTTTTCTTCGATCATAATTCCTGTGACAGTATCCGTATAAGCTTCTACAATGATGTTGTGCACGGAACAAAAATGTAAATACCACAACATATGACAAGAGGAAAGCGAGGAAATAAACATATCCTCTGGATTGTGCTTGGTGGGATCTCCGCGAAAGTCTGGATCCGAAGAACCTTGAATGAGAGGTTTGTTTTCGATTTGAATTGTATGACTTCGTTCATAATGGGTATAGTGATCGGTTCCTATACCTTGGTTACCTGTCCATTCAATTTGGGCTTGATAGTGATGTTCTTTCATGATAAAACTAGTTTTGAGTGCAAAACGGTCTTATTCTTTGTACTTCTTTAAAAGTTGTAAAATAGACGATTCTCTTATTTGCATGTTGTTAATTTCAGTAGCTCATTTAGGTTTTTAATGTGTTGCTTCTTTCAAATTTTTCCATGTGTAGTCAAAGATATCTAATATACTTCAATTTTTTCCAATGTATTTTGTTTCTATTAGATCATTAGGATAGAGAAGGACACTGTCATCGTAATTCTGATAAAATCGGCTGTATCATTTCAGTTTTGGTCCATCAAAAACCATTTCAATTAGGCGAATCGAAGTTGTTAAGCGATTTATTTAGAAATAAGTGAAGAGCTTCTCCAATGTATTGAAGAGAAGCTTTTTTGTATATACTATCTAGTCAAGAGTGAAAAACATTATCCAAACACCCCGTTGATCTAGTTTTTCGTCATTTCGTGTTTCGGATTTTCAAATATATCTTGTGTTAATCCACTTTCTTTCACTTCACCTAAGTACATAAGATACGTATTATCAGCGATGCGTTGTGCTTGTTGCATGTTGTGAGTTACAATTGCAATGGTGTATTTTTCTTTTAAATGAAGAATTAGTTCTTCAATTTTGATTGTACTCACTGGATCTAAAGCGGAACAAGGCTCATCCATTAAGATTACTTCTGGGCGAAGTGCAACGGCTCTAGCGATGCAACGGCGTTGTTGTTGTCCTCCGGATAAGCGATGAGCAGGCATTTTTAGGTCGTCCTTAACTTCGTCCCACAAAAAGGCTTCAGTCAATGCTTTTTCAATAACGCTTTTATCGTGGGGGTAGGTTGTTTATTTTTAAGCCGTAGGCGATATTGTCATAAATACTTTTTGGAAATGGATTGGCTTTTTGAAAAACCATTCCAATGCGTTTTCTAATCTCTGTTACGCGTTTGTTCTTAGCTCACTTCACAATCCTCTCGCTCCATTCATATCAACCATAGGTCCATACAAGACTCAAATAGAAGCCAAGCATAGCCCGAAAACAAAAAAAATAAGAGGATAACCTTGGGGGACATCCTCTTATCGATTTATTACAGTAAAAAAGTGCTATGCAGTTTCCTATTGCGTTACTTTTTCAAATATAAAGGTAGCATACATAGTATTCGGCGATACTTGAATTTTTGTAAGATTGCCTTGAGCGAAATTATAGTGTAACGCTAAATGATCTGCTGTCAATTTTTCTATCTCAAATTTTTTAGGGCTGTGCTGCTCAGTTGTATCTCTCCAATCTTCATTGATGTATACCTCCTCAGACGCTGCTTTCCATCTGCCGTCATATTCGTCTTTAATGACGCATTGATTTCCAGAGAGCGTGTACGTATTAAATACAATTTTATCATTTTCTAAGAAGTAAGCTGTCGCAGTAGAACAGGTTTCATTAGATTTTACTTCTTCTTTCACGATAGTGTTGTTTACATCGTATTCAATGGTCTTAACATGGCGCCATTTGCCCAATAACTGTCCCGTACTAGTACCTGTATTTCCATTGTTTGTACCAGTTTCTGTACCAGTTTCTGTTCCAGGAACAGAAGGAGTTTCACTTTCTGTGTTCGATTTAATTTGGTTGTCATCACTAGAACAGGCAACAACACCCATTAGTAGACAAAGTACTAGACTTCCTTGAATCAAAATTTTTTTCATAAGTATGTATTTTTGGGGACGAAGGTAATCTATTTTTAACATATAGATAATGATTTTATTGTGTATTATTATGTTGATAATTAGGTTATTACATAGTGTAAATGAGAAATAATGAATGGTGTTTATTCTCATAATGTGAAAAATACAAGACACTGAGATATTAGGTCTACTGTTTGCGAAAAATGAGAAGATATTCTTTGAAAAAGATTTTTTTTATTTTTTAAATAAAAGTGCGTAAACGTCATCGGATTCACGTCATCTTGTGTCTTGTTAGTAGGAGGTTAACTGTTTCTTTAGGTATTGTAGAACTTCATGTAAAATTTGTTCATTCGATTGATTTTTAATACGATACTTTTTTTTCATTTTAAAGAAACCTATAAAAGTACAACTAGTATACTCTCGTATTTCTATCCTATAGTTTTAACCCATTCGCACTTCTAAATTCGGTCGGAGAACAGTTTACAAATTGTTTAAAATACTTAGCAAAGGTCACAGTTGAATTAAAACCACATTCATTCGCTATAACTTCGATTTTATAGTTGGGTTTGTCTAACAAAAGTTGTTTGGCATGGAGTATCCTATGATAAGCGAGTAGCGTATAAAAATTGGTATAGAGTTCATTATTAATTTGATAAGATACTTTGTGAATGGGAATATCAATCGTTTGACTTAATATCAAAATTGTAAAGTTGCGTTTTAAAAATAAATTTTTCTTGTTTTCAAAAAAAGTAAGAATCTTTTCTGCGGTTTCGGAGGACTTCGTTTTTTCTGAAAATATAGAATAAAAATAGTCTTGGTATTGGAATTTAAAAGAAGTAATTAAGGTTAATACAGCATAAATCAATAGATATAATTGCAAAACAATGAGGTGAAATTCAATTAGCGCGTTGAAATAGTGTAAAGAGGGGATCCCTAGATTTAGCAAATAAGTTAGTATAACCCAAAAGATGATTGCAAGGGATAGATGATCCAAATAGATAGGAAAGTACCTTTCATGTTCTGTGTTTTGTTTGCTTTTAAAGCGGTATGAAGTTTTTAGGAAAGCGATTAATGTCAATACAAAGGATAGCGAGAAAAAGAGAGGCTGATTGATAGCATTTAGGCTATAGAGCAGGAGTAATACTACTTCAAAAAGTATAATAATTGCCTTTTCTTTAAGATTTAGGGGATTAACGACAGTTAAAACAAAAAATAGAAGTAAAAAAGTATAAATACTTAAAAAATAATAATTTAAGTTAAATATTAGTATAATGCTAATTAATGTTGATATTATACTAAAAGGATACTTTTTTTTAATATATAGTATATAGTTGCTCATCCTAATCGTTTTTTTATACCTTTAAGGTATAATTATTTATTTTAATCTACTTAATTTTTTTAAAAAAAAATCTCAAACTGTTATTTGTTATTAATTTTTAACAATTAAAATCTACTTAATATCTAAATTTTTTGATTATGTATGCTGTTGTATTTACCAGTTTCGTTTTGATTCTAATTAGTTTAAATGAGGTATTTCTATCTCTTAATTTAGAACCTAAAAACGAGGAACTTAAAGGGTTGAAATTTTTACGTAGATTAGGTTATATTGTCGTTGGTCAATTGCTTCTTTTTATTTTGCAATATGTTTTTTATTATGATTCGTTTAATTTTCCAATTGGTGTATTGTTATTTTTCTTTCTTGGTCCTTCTCTTATTTTAATTATAAGAGGTGATTTTCCAGGAAATCGGATAGATTTTTTTGATCGATATACAAGAAATCCGTATTTTAATTCGTTTTATTTCGTATTAATTTTTATACAAATATTTTTAACAACCAGTAATTTCGTATTGAATCATACACTTTGGTATTTGATTTTGTCTGCTTGTATTTCTTTCCATCTTTTATATTATGCGATTAGAGGGTTCTTTTTTTTAAGAAATAAATTAAATGAGACCGCGATTAAAAAAGAAGATTTTAAAAGAATTAAAAAACTGTCTTACTTAAATGGTTTTTTGTTTGCTTTTACTTTTATTATTTTAGTCTTTACTGTTCTGTATCCAACGAATTATACCGTCTTTTATTTGTTTTCAATTTTTTATTTGACCTGGTTTTACTTGGTTATAAGTGTTTTTAGATGGCGCATTTCTAAACCTATTTTTAGGATGAAAAAGGGAAGTAAGAATCTAAATAAACGAGAAGGAGAAGGGCAAGAAATAATCAATTTAAGGCAAAGTTATTTTCTGAATTGGCAGATTTCAGAAGCTGATTATTTGTTTGAAATAATCTTAAAAAAGGAGGACAAAACGCCCAGGGAACAAGTGAAAAATAAATATGAAAAGGTCAAATTAAATAGGCAGTCCTTAGTAGAAATAGATAAAAAAGTAAAAAAGACAATTCTGAAGGAACAGGCTTTTTTAGATTCAAATTTTAAGATTACAGATTTAGCACTCAAAACAAAAGTTTCACGTTATTATTTATCTCAGTATTTTACCTATATACACAACTTGACGTTTAGAGAGTATATCAATTTATTGCGAATCAATGCTATTTTAGATTACATTCTTACATGTGAAGAGAAGGATAAACTTACAATCAATGAACTTTTTTTTCGCAGTGCCTTTAATTCAAAAACCTCTTTTTTTCAAAATTTTAAAAATATTACAGGGATGACACCAGCAGATTATATACAGGCAAATTTAGATTTTGTCGATGTTACGTAAGGGTTTGATTCCCTGTTTTTTAGCGATTGTAAGCCTAATTTAACTAAGATATAAGTCTTGAAGGTGACGGAGTAAGTGATTACTGTAGTCACCTTTTTTTGTGGGTTAAAATAAATAATAGAGGACTAGGGAGCTAAAGTGATCCACTTGGAAAGGACTTTCTTTAGGTACTAAATTTCGAAATACTCCATGTTTTTTCAATCAGAATAGTAAAAAAGAAGAATAGGTATAAGATGTTTAGAGGGAAATTTCTGTTTGAAATTGAGAAAATCAACTTTAGATTAATTAGGACGCAGGTTTATTCCGTTGGATTTGAATAACTAAAAGAATAAATCTCCATTTTCTACTAGGATTAGGTATTGGAATGTTAAATCCTGAAAATTATAAAAATAATACAATTTAGTAAAGTGTGATTTTGTTAGGAAGCAAGCTATTATAGAAAAGACAGGAGAAAGGAGTTTTAAAACAAAAAAATCTCATTTTTTCTTTTTATTGCAATTTACATTGCTTTATCTATCAATTTTAGTAGTTCAATCTTGTTAGGATATTCTTTCTGGCTATGAATAGTAATTCAGTTTTGTTAGTATTTGTGTTTAAATAACAAATAAGTACTTGATTTGGTTTTCATATTTTAAGTTTTGTTATACAAAAAGCAATAAATTATGAAAAAAAGATTATTATGTGTGGCAGCACTATTGATAGTGATGTCAGTAAAAGCTCAAGTTGGTATTGGAACCAAAACACCAAACAAATCTGCTGAATTGACGATTGTGTCTAAGAATAAAGGACTCTTAATTCCTAGTATTTCTTTATCAGGTACAACTGATACTACCACCATATCAAATGGTAATGTTGAGAGTTTATTAGTGTATGCTAATCTAAAGCAAGGAGATATTGAGCCAGGGTTTTATTATTGGAATAAAAATAAATGGGTTCGCTTGGTTTCGGATGTCGATGTAAGTAATATTGTTATCAATAATTTTGAAGAAATAATAAAAAATGAAAATGTTCAAAATGTATTAAATACTTTAGGAGGAAATGTTTTCTATGATGGTACTCGATTCGAATACTTAGATCGCTCAGGTTCTAAAATAGAATTGCTTTTTCAGGCAATAGTTAAAGCCAATGAAACAATAACTACTTTGGCAGCCAATGCCAATGGAACGTATACCTATAAATCAGAAAATGATACGGAAGTTACGATTGACATTCCAGCTGTTGTAGTTCAAAACTTTGAAACGATTGTCAATACTAACTCAGAGTTTGTAAAAAACATCATTGAGCAAATCGCCAAAGACGTAGAGGGTAATGTAACGTACAACGGAACGGACTTGGTGTATAAAGATGCTAGTGGAACTGAACAAATTGTCGATTTAAGTCAACTAATCAAAGCCAATGAAACGGTTACAACTCTTATCGCTAATGCCAATGGAACGTACACCTATAAATCAGAGAATGATACGGAAGTAACCATTGACATTCCAGCAGCAGTAGCGGAGCACTTTGAAACGATTGTCAATACTAACTCAGAGTTTGTAAAAAACATCATTGAGCAAATCGCCAAAGACATCGAGGGCAATGTAACCTACAACGGAACGGACTTGGTTTACAAAGACGCCAGTGGTGCAGATCAAATTATCAACCTAGCGCAACTAGTAAAAGCGAACGAAACAGTTACAACTTTGGTGGCCAATGCCAATGGAACGTATACGTATAAATCAGAAGACGATACAGAAGTAACGATTGACATTCCAGCAGCAGTAGCGGAGAATTTTCAAACGATTGTCAATACTAACTCAGAGACGGTAAAGAACATCATTGAGCAAATCGCCAAAGATATCGAGGGCAATGTTACCTACAACGGTACGAACTTGGTGTACAAAGACGCCAGTGGAACTGAACAAATCGTTGATTTATCCCAATTAGTCAAAGCCAATGAAACAATAACTACTTTGGTAGCTAATGCCAATGGAACCTATACGTATAAATCAGAGAATGATACAGAAGTAACGATTGACATTCCTGCATCGGTAGCGGAGAACTTTCAAACGATTGTCAACAGCAATTCAGAGACAGTAAAGAACATCATTGAGCAAATCGCCAAAGATATAGAAGGCAATGTTACCTACAACGGAACGGACTTGGTTTACAAAGATGCCAGTGGTGCAGATCAAATTATCAACCTAGCGCAACTAATCAAAGCCAATGAAACGGTTACAACGCTTATCGCTAATGCTAATGGAACGTACACCTATAAATCAGAAAATGATACAGAAGTTACCATTGACATTCCAGCAGCAGTAGCGGAAAACTTTGAAACGATTGTCAATACTAACTCAGAGTTTGTAAAAAACATCATTGAGCAAATCGCCAAAGACATCGAGGGCAATGTTACCTACAACGGTACGAACTTGGTGTATAAAGATGCTAGTGGAACTGAACAAATTGTCGATTTAAGTCAACTAGTAAAAGCCAATGAAACGATAACTACTTTGGTAGCTAATGCCAATGGTACCTATACGTATAAATCAGAGAATGATACAGAAGTAACGATTGACATTCCTGCATCGGTAGCGGAGAACTTTCAAACGATTGTCAACAGCAATTCAGAGACAGTAAAGAACATCATTGAGCAAATCGCCAAAGACGTAGAGGGTAATGTAACGTACAACGGTACAAACTTGGTATACAAAGACGCCACTGGCACTGAACAAATTGTTGATTTATCCCAATTAGTCAAAGCCAATGAAACGATAACTACCTTGGTAGCCAATGCCAATGGAACCTATACCTATAAATCAGAAAATGATACAGAAGTAACCATTGACATTCCAGCAGCTGTAGCGGAGCACTTTGAAACGATTGTCAATACTAACTCAGAGTTTGTAAAGAACATCATTGAGCAAATCGCCAAAGACGTAGAGGGCAATGTAACCTATAACGGAACGGACTTGGTTTACAAAGACGCCAGTGGTGCGGATCAAATTATCAACCTAGCGCAACTAGTAAAAGCGAACGAAACAGTTACAACGCTTATCGCTAATGCCAATGGAACCTATACGTATAAATCAGAGAATGATACAGAAGTAACCATTGATATTCCAGCAGCAGTAGCGGAAAACTTTGAAACGATTGTCAATACTAACTCAGAGTTTATAAAAAACATCATTGAGCAAATCGCCAAAGACGTAGAGGGGAATGTAACGTACAACGGAACAAACTTGGTGTATAAGGATGCCAGTGGAACTGAACAAATTGTCGATTTAAGTCAACTAGTAAAAGCCAATGAAACAATAACTACTTTGGTAGCTAATGCCAATGGTACCTATACGTATAAATCAGAGAATGATACAGAAGTAACCATTGATATTCCAGCAGCAGTAGCGGAAAACTTTGAAACGATTGTCAATACTAACTCAGAGTTTGTAAAAAACATCATTGAGCAAATCGCCAAAGATATAGAGGGTAATGTAACGTACAACGGAACAAACTTAGTGTATAAAGACGCTACGGGAACTGAACAAATTGTCGATTTAAGTCAACTAGTAAAAGCGAACGAAACAGTTACAACGCTTATCGCTAATGCCAATGGAACCTATACGTATAAATCAGAGAATGATACAGAAGTAACCATTGATATTCCAGCAGCAGTAGCGGAAAACTTTGAAACGATTGTCAATACTAACTCAGAGTTTATAAAAAACATCATTGAGCAAATCGCCAAAGACGTAGAGGGGAATGTAACGTACAACGGAACAAACTTGGTGTATAAGGATGCCAGTGGAACTGAACAAATTGTCGATTTAAGTCAACTAGTAAAAGCCAATGAAACAATAACTACTTTGGTAGCTAATGCCAATGGTACCTATACGTATAAATCAGAGAATGATACAGAAGTAACCATTGATATTCCAGCAGCAGTAGCGGAAAACTTTGAAACGATTGTCAATACTAACTCAGAGTTTGTAAAAAACATCATTGAGCAAATCGCCAAAGATATAGAGGGTAATGTAACGTACAACGGAACAAACTTAGTGTATAAAGACGCTACGGGAACTGAACAAATTGTCGATTTAAGTCAACTAGTAAAAGCGAACGAAACAGTTACAACGCTTATCGCTAATGCCAATGGTACCTATACGTATAAATCAGAGAATGATACAGAAGTAACCATTGATATTCCTGCATCAGTAGCGGAAAACTTTGAAACGATTGTCAATACTAACTCAGAGTTTGTAAAAAACATCATTGAGCAAATCGCCAAAGACATCGAGGGTAATGTAACGTACAACGGAACAAACTTAGTGTATAAAGACGCTACGGGAACTGAACAAATTGTCGATTTAAGTCAACTAGTAAAAGCGAACGAAACAGTTACAACGCTTATCGCCAATGCCAATGGAACCTATACGTATAAATCAGAGAATGATACAGAAGTTACGATTGACATTCCTGCATCAGTAGCGGAGCACTTTCAAACGATTGTCAATACTAACTCAGAGACAGTGAAGAACATCATTGAGCAAATCGCCAAAGACATCGAGGGCAATGTTACCTATAACGGAACGGACTTGGTTTACAAAGATGCCAGTGGTACAGATCAAATCATCAACCTAGCGCAACTAATCAAAGCCAATGAAACGGTAACTACTTTGGTAGCCAATGCCAATGGTACCTATACGTATAAATCAGAGAATGATACAGAAGTTACGATTGACATTCCAGCAGCAGTAGCGGAGCACTTTGAAACGATTGTCAATACTAACTCAGAGTTTGTAAAAAACATCATTGAGCAAATCGCCAAAGACGTAGAGGGGAATGTAACCTATAACGGTACAGACTTGGTTTACAAAGACGCCAGTGGTGCAGATCAAATCATCAACCTAGCGCAACTAATCAAAGCCAATGAAACGGTTACAACGCTTATCGCTAATGCCAATGGAACGTACACCTATAAATCAGAGAATGATACGGAAGTTACGATTGACATTCCAGCAGCAGTAGCGGAGCACTTTGAAACGATTGTCAATACTAACTCAGAGTTTGTAAAAAACATCATTGAGCAAATCGCCAAAGACGTAGAGGGCAATGTAACCTATAACGGAACGGACTTGGTATACAAAGACGCCACTGGCACTGAACAAATCGTTGATTTATCCCAATTAGTCAAAGCCAATGAAACAATAACTACTTTGGTAGCCAATGCCAATGGAACCTATACGTATAAATCAGAGAATGATACAGAAGTAACCATTGACATTCCTGCATCAGTAGCGGAAAACTTTCAAACGATTGTCAATACTAACTCAGAGTTTGTAAAGAACATCATTGAGCAAATCGCCAAAGACGTAGAGGGTAATGTCACCTATAACGGAACAAACTTGGTGTATAAAGATGCTAGTGGAACTGAGCAAATTGTCGATTTAAGTCAACTAGTAAAAGCCAATGAAACAATAACTACCTTGGTAGCTAATGCCAATGGTACCTATACGTATAAATCAGAGAATGATACAGAAGTAACCATTGATATTCCAGCAGCTGTAGCGGAGCACTTTGAAACGATTGTCAATACTAACTCAGAGTTTGTAAAAAACATCATTGAGCAAATCGCCAAAGACATCGAGGGCAATGTTACCTACAACGGTACGAACTTGGTGTACAAAGACGCCAGTGGAACTGAACAAATCGTTGATTTATCCCAATTAGTCAAAGCCAATGAAACAATAACTACTTTGGTGGCTAATGCCAATGGTACCTATACGTATAAATCAGAGAATGATACAGAAGTAACCATTGACATTCCAGCAGCAGTAGCGGAGCACTTTGAAACGATTGTCAATACTAATTCAGAGTTTGTAAAAAACATCATTGAGCAAATCGCCAAAGACGTAGAGGGCAATGTAACCTATAACGGAACGGACTTGGTTTACAAAGACGCCAGTGGTACAGATCAAATCATCAACCTAGCGCAACTAATCAAAGCCAATGAAACAATAACTACTTTGGTAGCCAATGCCAATGGAACCTATACGTATAAATCAGAGAATGATACAGAAGTAACGATTGACATTCCTGCATCAGTTGCGGAGCACTTTGAAACGATTGTCAATACTAACTCAGAGTTTGTAAAAAACATCATTGAGCAAATCGCCAAAGACGTAGAGGGTAATGTAACCTATAACGGAACGGATTTGGTTTACAAAGACGCCAGTGGTGCAGATCAAATCATCAACCTAGCGCAACTAATCAAAGCCAATGAAACAATAACTACTTTGGTGGCCAATGCTAATGGAACCTATACCTATAAATCAGAAAATGATACAGAAGTAACCATTGATATTCCAGCAGCAGTAGCGGAAAACTTTGAAACGATTGTCAATACTAACTCAGAGTTTGTAAAAAACATCATTGAGCAAATCGCCAAAGACGTAGAGGGCAATGTAACCTATAACGGAACGGACTTGGTTTACAAAGACGCCAGTGGCACTGAACAAATTGTTGATTTATCCCAATTAGTAAAAGCCAATGAAACGATAACTACTTTGGTAGCCAATGCCAATGGAACCTATACGTATAAATCAGAGAATGATACAGAAGTAACCATTGACATTCCAGCAGCAGTAGCGGAAAACTTTGAAACGATCGTCAATACTAACTCAGAGTTTGTAAAAAACATCATTGAGCAAATCGCCAAAGACGTAGAGGGTAATGTAACCTATAACGGAACGGATTTGGTTTACAAAGATGCCAGTGGTGCAGATCAAATTATCAACCTAGCGCAACTAATCAAAGCCAATGAAACAATAACTACTTTGGTGGCCAATGCTAATGGAACCTATACCTATAAATCAGAGAATGATACAGAAGTAACCATTGATATTCCAGCAGCAGTAGCGGAAAACTTTGAAACGATTGTCAATACTAACTCAGAGTTTGTAAAAAACATCATTGAGCAAATCGCCAAAGACGTAGAGGGGAATGTAACCTATAACGGAACGGATTTGGTTTACAAAGACGCCAGTGGTGCAGATCAAATCATCAACCTAGCGCAACTAGTAAAAGCCAATGAAACAATAACTACTTTGGTGGCCAATGCTAATGGAACCTATACGTATAAATCAGAGAATGATACAGAAGTAACGATTGACATTCCTGCATCAGTAGCAGAGAACTTTCAAACGATTGTCAATACTAACTCAGAGACAGTAAAGAACATCATTGAGCAAATCGCCAAAGACGTAGAGGGTAATGTAACGTACAACGGTACAAACTTGGTATACAAAGACGCCACTGGCACTGAACAAATTGTTGATTTATCCCAATTAGTCAAAGCCAATGAAACGATAACTACTTTGGTAGCCAATGCCAATGGTACCTATACGTATAAATCAGAGAATGATACGGAAGTTACCATTGACATTCCAGCAGCAGTAGCGGAGCACTTTGAAACGATTGTCAATACTAACTCAGAGTTTGTAAAGAACATCATTGAGCAAATCGCCAAAGACGTAGAGGGTAATGTAACGTACAACGGTACAAACTTGGTATACAAAGACGCCACTGGCACTGAACAAATTGTTGATTTATCCCAATTAGTCAAAGCCAATGAAACGATAACTACTTTGGTAGCCAATGCTAATGGAACCTATACCTATAAATCAGAAAATAATACAGAAGTTACGATTGACATTCCAGCAGCTGTAGCAGAAAACTTTGAAACGATCGTTACCAATAACCCAGAGACGGTTAAAAAAACGATAGAAGAAGTAGCTAAAAACGCAGAGGGGAATATTATTTTTGACGGCACTGATTTTATTTATAGAGATGCAAATGGCGACCTTCAGAAGGTTAGTGGAGATGTTTTTAAACAAAACATTAGTGGAATTCTGTATGATATTATTTATTTACAAGGCACAAGTATTGTTAAAATTCCTGTTGGTTCAACGAGAAATATACCTGGACTAGAAACAACTATAACTGTGCCAAAGGGACAAAAGAAAGTGTTATTATTTACGATATCTGGATCAGTTAGAGCAGATGTAAGTGGAGGTGCTGCTGGTCAAGGTATATTTGCATTATATGATGAGTCAAATACAAAACTAACATCTATGTATGCAAACTTTACAGATATTAATGGAGATAATATTAAATTATTAAATGCACCAATGGTAGGTTCTATGCAAAAGCAAGTTGTTATTGATAATTCAACAGGAACTCAAGATTTGGTTAAGACCTATCTTGTAAAATATACTGCATGGGCTACTCGACCTACAAATTCAGATCACGTAGTGAATTTTATACCTACTTCATTTGCAGGCTACCAAAATGATACGGAATCTCTACTATCAAAGTTGTCTATTCTTATATTTAATATGTAGAAGTTATGAAAACAAGCATTAGATATATAGTTTATTTTTATTTATGGACACCTTTTGTTTTTGCACAAGTATCTGTGGATAAAAATTTTACTAACGAAGGCGATTTTATTGTTCTAGAAGGAGCAATCCTAAGCAGTGATTATCCTTTCGAAAATACCCTTTCTGGTAATTTCGAAAATAGAGGTAATATTTATTTCTATCAGGACTTTAAGAATGACAATTTATTCTATCCTGGCGTTTCTGTAACAAGATCAAAGGTATATTTTAGTTCTCTAGGCACTCCTAGAATAATAAACATTAGTGGAACTAAATTGTCAGAATTTCAAGACATTGAGTTTGATAATACAGAACAACCTTATAGTTTTTTATTGTCTAATGAAATTGCAGTTCAAGGAGAATCCACTTTTATTTCAGGAGTGATTAAAGTTGTAGATAAGGAAGGAATGTTCACTTTTCTTCCAGATTCTAAAACAAGTAAAGTATCCGATTATAGCCATGTAGAAGGAGAAGTGGAAAAGATAGGGAAGAACGGGTTTCAATATCCAATAGGAGACAAGAATTTCTTTCGCCCTGCTTCTATCAGTGCGCCTAAAGAAGTTGAAGATGCGATTGTAACGCAATACTATTTGGAAGATCACGCTTTTTTTGATACACATAAAATAACTTCAGGGGTTATCCATACACTCAATGAAAAAGAATATTGGAGATTGGAAGGGAAATTAAAATCTTCTAAAAACATTGTTTTGAGTTTGAGTTGGGATGACCGTACTACACCTCCAGAATTGTTGAAAGACCCTGAAAATGAATTGCATATTGTTCGTTGGGATGCCCATAAACAGTTGTGGGTCGATGAAGGCGGCGTTGTGGATATGTCCTCCAAAAGAATTACGACTGTTTCTGAAATTAAAGATTTTGGTTATTTCACCTTAGCAACGGTAAAAAAAGATTGGGTTTTAGATGGGGATGTAGTGATTTACAACCTTGTAACCCCTGATGGTGATGGGAAGAACGATTACTTTATCATTGATAATATCAAAAAATACCCCAATAATCGCGTAGAGATTTACAACCGTTGGGGAGTTAAGGTATATGAAACGACGAATTACGATCCGCTAGGCGATGGAAGTACTAATGTGTTTACGGGCTATTCAGAAGGGAAAATTACGGTAGATAAAAGCAAGAAATTGCCAAGTGGTACCTATTACTATGTAGTTACGTATGAATATACAGATGCCAACGGTAGTCGTATGATTAAGAAAGCGGCCAATTTACATTTAGAGACCAATTAAACCACAGGAAAATGAGAGTAAGCAATAAATTAAAGACAATCGTTCTTGGAGGTATAGGTTTGCTGAGTATAACACAAACCTATGGTCAACAAGATCCACAATACACCCAATATATGTACAACCACGCTAATATTAACCCAGCGTATGCAGGAAGTAGAGAGGGGTTAAATATTTTTGGCTTGTACCGCACTCAATGGGTTGGACTAGAAGGAGCTCCTAAAACCGCTACTCTATCCGTCAATACCCCTTTAGGCGATTCTGGTTTGGGATTAGGTGTGAACTTTGTCAATGATCACTTAGGGGTGATGGATGACAATACGCTATCGGTAGATTTATCGTATGCTATCGATTTGAATTATACCTATAAATTGGCTTTTGGATTAAAAGGATCGGCAAACTTACTGGATGTGAATTATAGTAAGTTGACGATTTACAATCCAACAGACCCCGTTGCTGCAGAGGATATCAAAAATGAATTCACCCCGAATATTGGTGCTGGATTATTTTTGTATTCCGATAAAGCTTATGTAGGGGTATCTGTACCCACTTTGCTAACCCGTTCGCGTTATGATGATAACAATATAAAAACACTTCGTGAGAAAATGCATTTATATGTAACAGGGGGCTATGTATTTGATTTGAATCCCAACTTGAAATTCAAACCAGCCGCGATGGTAAAAATGGAACAAGGTTCCCCTTTACAAGTGGATGTAACAGCTAACTTTAGGTTCGTAGATAAATTTACTGTTGGAGCGGCATACCGCTGGGATGCCTCAGTGAGTGGTCTTGTTGGTTTCCAAGTCTCAGAGTCCATTTTTGTAGGATATAGCTACGATGCAGAAACGAGCAAATTAGCTCGTTATAACTCCGGATCTCACGAGATCTTTATGCGATTCACTTTGTTTAATAGCTATAAGCGTATCAGTGCGCCAAGGTTCTTCTAATCAAAAAAGAGTATGGTAAAGCAAATTATACAACTAGGAATTCTGAGTGTTGCCTTGAGCTTTAGTCTTTCGGGATACAGTCAAATCAAAAGAGAAAAAAAGGCCGATAAAAGTTTTGATCGCTTAGCGTATGTTGACGCAATTAAAGTGTATGAACGCATTGCCGAAAAGGGATATGTAAATACGTCTGTCTTGCAAAACTTAGCGGATGCTTATTATTTTAATGGCAAGTTGGTAGAAGCGAATAAGTGGTATACCGAACTATTTGAAGGGGATTATGAAGATAAAAATCTAGCAGACATACCCTCAGAATATTACTATCGCTATGCTCAAACGTTAAAGTCGGTTGACGAGTATAAAAAATCACAACAGTGGATGGATCAGTTTGCCACTTTAGAGCAAACCGATTCACGAACCGATTTATATACAAAGAACCGCGATTATCTAGCGCATATTGAAAATCATTCGGATCGCTATGATATCAAACGATTGGATTTGAATACGGAATATTCAGATTACGGTGGAACTATGTTAGGAAATCAGTTTGTTTTCACCTCTGCAAGAGCCATGGATCACCAAAGTGAAAAGCAAATTCACCGTTGGACCAATGAGAGCTATACGAGTTTGTACCGTTCTAGAGTGGATCAAGATAAATTTGGAGAGCCTGTGCTTTTCGCTCCAGATATCAACTCCAAAGTCAATGATGCAACGGCTGTATTTACACAAGATGGCAGTACGATGTATTTCACGCGTAATAACTCTAAAAACAGTGGAAAGAGCAAACAAAATAAAAACAAGATTTCTTTATTAAAACTATACAAGGCAGTCAAGCAATCGGATGGGAAGTGGGGACTAGTAGAAGAATTGCCCTTTAATTCGGATAATTTCAATACAGCCCATCCGGCGCTAACTCCTGATGATCAATGGTTGTATTTTGCTTCGGATCGCCAAGGTAGCATAGGTCAATCGGATTTATTCCGAGTGGCTTTACATAAAAATGGAGGATATGGCGAAGTAGAAAACGTAGGAAAATCCATCAATACAGAAGGAAGAGAGAGTTTTCCCTTTATTTCTTCGGATTATCAGTTGTATTTTTCATCAGATGGACATCTTGGATTAGGAGGACTGGATGTATTTGTATCTAAGATTTATCCCAATGGAAGTTTTGGGCCGGTTGTTAATATAGGAACGCCAATTAACAGTAGTTTGGATGATTTTGGATTCTATTTGGATCCAAAACAAGGCAAAGGATTTGTGAGTTCGAATCGCGCTGGAGGCAAAGGATCGGATGATATTTACTTCTTGACTGAAAAAAGGTGTAAACAAAGTATAGAAGGAACGGTATCTGACAAGGATACCAATGAATTGCTGGCCCATGCATTAGTTGTTATCTCAGACGCTTTATACCAGAAATTCGATACGATTTATACCAACAACAAAGGATATTATAGTTCCTCCCTGTTAGACTGTGGTTCTAAATACCACATCAAAGCAGAGAAGGAATCCTATAATATGGTTGAAGTTGCCTTGGATGTAAACCGAGAACCTGGAGTTAAAACCGTAAACATCGGCTTAGAGAAAACGCGAAAACCGATAGGCTTACAGGATGATATCGGTAAGAAACTAAAACTACAACCGATTTACTTTGATTTTGACAAGTCGACTATTCGCCGAGATGCTGCTATAGAGTTGATGAAAGTGGTGGAAGTGATGAAAGAATATCCTTCGATTAAAATCGATGTTCGATCGCATACAGACAGTAGAGGAAATGAAACTTACAACAGGAATTTATCCGATCGACGTGTGAAAGCAACGATACAATGGATGATTGAACAAGGTATTGATCCAAGTCGCTTGACTGGAAAAGGATACGGAGAAAGTCAATTGTTAAACAAATGCAGTAAAGGCGTACCATGTACTGCTGAAGAACATCAATTGAACAGACGTAGTGAGTTTATTATTTTAAAAATGTAAGACATTCCGCTTAACTGCTTTAAAAATTCAGTTGAGATGAGGCAATGGTATGAAGGATGTAATTGCTAAAAAAATAAGCCAGGGTTAGATTTTAAGTAAAGTCTAACCCTGGCTTTGTAATAGAGTGAAAATGATGAATAGCAGTTTCTCCATTTTGGAATCAATCATTTTTAAGATTAACTACCTAAACTCGAAGTTTAATTTTTCCCTTGTTGTATAAGACCAATTGGTTATAAATAGTAGATTCCACAAGAAGAATACTAACTTCAATAAGCATTAACAAGAAGTGAAGGAAGAAATAGAAGAGGCTATCGCAATAGCCACTCTTCTATTTTTCTTCAAGACTTTGATTAGGGAAATCGGCATATTCCAATTCCAAAATAGAGATGTAAAAAGGTTGGAATACAAGGTCTTAGTTGATTATTTGTATTGGAAAATTCTCGATTGGTTTTATACCTTTTATACCCGTCTATAGCATTATAGTTTATTAATCCAAAATCAATGTAGTAGGTCATTCCATTTAAAAACAACTTTATTTCCTCCTAATTTTTCTTTTTTTATCAAGATATAACCACTACCTGTAATAGCATTGAATACTATTCTCTAGGAGGAGGCAATGGATTGATTTTTACTGTAATTATATAATTGCCATATTCTGTTTGATGATCGTTGAGTGAACAGACAAACAAGTAACTATCTTTTGCTATTTGACGATAATAAACCAAAGAATTTAATTCTGTATAGGTTGGAATAGCTTTATTGGGAAAAATTTCTAAGCTATCAATGAGTAAGGTTTTACTTTGGAGAAGCTCGCCTTGTAACTTAAAGAATTGTTCAATAGCCTCGAGTAATCTATTTACGATAAAAACGGCTGGTACTATGGGATAATGATCAAAATGACCTGCGCATTGTTCATTTGAAAATTCTTTGATATTTACTTTAAAATAAGAAGGACTAATAAGGTCTAATGCTACTTCTTTATAATCCGTAAGAGGAGTATTGGTGATAGGAACTTTTTCTGCATAGTAATCTTTGAAAACCCGATGAAAGGATTCTTCAGAGAAAATAACATAATCGAGTTCAAAAGTATAGGCTAGTTGATTGTGATGATTAAAAATATCAACTAATGATTTTCCATTTCGCTTTGAAAACAAAAGACTTTTAGCACAGTATTTTAATTCAGGGCCTATGGAATTGGTATGAATTTTTCGTATTCGAGATTTTTCTCCTAAGAAAAAAGTTTTGGATGAAATATTCATTGTTTTTAGTAGGGACAGACTTCCTAAGGATGAGGCAGTTTGTAGTATTGTATTAAATTCTTTAAACGAATTAAGTGGGTTAATAGAAGAGGTATGTTCGAGAGTTGATTCCTTAATGATCAAATTATTAATTGTGAAAAGATAGGGATAGCTTTCTCCTATAAAATGATGTAAGTTTTCCATACTATGAACGGTGCTGGATAAATGTATACGTACAAGCTATATTAGAATTATCATCATAGGATGATTCAGATACTTGTATCGTTATATTTTTCAATTGAAGATAATCTTTGATTCCATGCATAAAGGAAACGAAAGTTGGGAAGTTGAGATAGGATTCAATTCCAAATTGTTTAGCCGCTCTGTGATACCGATCAATACCTGTTAATCTAATTTCAGCATGATGCGGTGTATATTGACCAACAGTGAATTTGAATTCTGGACTTGAAGTATAAATGGCCGAAATAATTACAAGGATAAAAGATCTACAATCCCTATCTATAGTAGGATCTTTTAATAAGGCTTGTTCTGCTTTAGTCTTTCCAAGATTGTAGAATAGTGTTTCTGATTGCAGGCGTATTTCATCTACACCAAATTTAGCACCTATGGATTGTAGTAGTAAAGCATAGAATTGTGAAGTAATATGGGATAGATTAATAGCTAAATCGGATACCGATGAGGGAAGATACAAGTGGATTAATTTTTCTTTTATCTCCGCAGAAGGATATTGATCATTTCCTCTTAATGGGAATAATTGATCAAATAAGGGGTTGGTTTTTTTCATTCTATTTGTTATTTATTTTGGTTTTTTTATATGTAATGTTTGAAATAGGTATTAAAAATACGATAATACTTTTAATTCATTGTTTTTTTGTTATAAAAAAAGAAGGTGTTTATTTCATTTTTTTATCTTCTTTATCTTTAGAAGAGGAGATGGCTTCAATTTTAACAGAGTAAAGGGGGGAGGGGCAATTACATTTGTATTTTATACTAAGAAGTTGTGTATACTATTGGGTAGCAACTAGAAATGAAAAAGCAATTCTACGCTGCACGTGGCCATTTGTTTTTAGGTAAAACGTTACTAAGTTTGCTTCAAATAAAGTATTCTTTAGCCTGTGTACTGGATTTATTTCGTATTCCAAGAGCTAGTTCGATCTTGTTTTTGTGAAGTATTTGATACGCAGATTTGGGATCTTGTTTAGTCAGCGATACAAATTTTACACCTCTTTTTTTATTTTTGAAAGGTCTATACATTTGTAGAAAATTACCTTTTCGGTAACTTTTCCAACCTATTTACACTATGTTTTTTTACTATATAAACCCCGCTAGCACGCGAATAGTATAGCTACACGGCTACGCTACCGCGTGAGTTTTCGAGACTCGTCAATACCACCGGAATTTGCAGCCCGTCTTATTTTATATTCTTTTTTATTCACTTTGTTAATTTTAGGGTCTTTTTGTAAATAAAAAAACCATAGTTTTATTAGCTAAATAAATAGAGTAATGACTTCGATTGATTTTATCATAAAAACATACGACCTTTTAAATAGTCAAGATTATAGAATAACATTTTCCCCTGCCAAAAATAAAAACTGGATGATGCTGTGTAACAATCATTTTATGGGAGGATTATTTGATGAAGAGTTATACTTTGTTTATACAGAAGCAGTAAGCCAATTGCTCAATAATCCTCCGCCAGTATATAAGGGGTATTCAACGCAAGCGCAACATAAAATGCTTTTAATACCTATTGAAAAGGCGATGGATTTACTTGTTGTTACGTATAAAGAAAAGTTTGATTGGGCCAATTATGTTTGCGATATCTCCTGTCATTTTACGGCCAATAGCAAATACCCCGATCACATCGTCAAGAACTATGAGATGTTTGTCATCTTTCTTCGTTTTTGTTATGAGAAGAAATTATTGGTGCTAAACCCATTGGATAAAAACAATCGTATTCTGTATATGAATTACAAAAACCAAGATCTTACTGATACAGGAAAGCTTATCTTCAGTGATCTCATGTTCGATTGGTTAACATACACCGATAGAACGAATAAGATTGATAACACTAAAATGTTAGAGAAATATTACCTAAAAATACTTCAGAAAAATCAAATAGTAGCGTAAAAGATGGAATCAACGATAAGGTCAAATCAAGCTTTTCGCATAAAGTATAAGCAGTTTTTTTTTGTGTAATGTACCCAACTGATAACGTTCGCCTAGGTCAATCCCCAGAAATCTTTATAAATCCCTATAGAGAAGAACCCATTTTATAAATCAAGTCAGCATGAAGTTTACCAACGCTCATAAAATAGCTTTCAATAATTGCAAAACACAAGCAGAATTTAACCTGTTTTTAGATGATTTTGAAATAAATTCCACAGATGAAAGTTCTAAAAATATTTTGCATTATTACCTCGGTAGTTTAATTTATGACACCAATATGGAGGAATTTGAAATAAATCGTCCATACCTGTTAAATCCCATTGCAATCATAGACGAGATGCTAAAAAGAGGTATTGATATTAATGCACAACCACACAGAGGTCCTAGAATGTATACCGCATTATGTCTTTGTGTTGGTTTTACCTACAAATCAAAAGAAATATTTGATCATCTTATTAAAAATGGAGCAGATGTAAATATTCGCATTGGACATGGAGGTACTGTCTTGACAAAAGCCCTATTGAGTGCCGGAGTAAAAAGAAATGACGATTTATACTTTGTAGAAAAGCTTTTAGAGAATGGAGCAAATATTTATGCACAAAACAATTTCGGCGTATCAGCATTTAGCCTAGTTCAAGGATTTGCAGATGATGCCTTAACGCTGACAAACTTGATTATGAAATATCATCAGGATCAGTAATTTGTTGCTGCCTTAGATTTTAAAAGTGCAAGTAAAACGGTATTGTACGACCGCAAGTAGCTTATATTTAACACTCTGTTTGACAGAAAGTAAAACAAACCAAATAGTGTAGCAGAACCGAATATTTACTTTATTGTTGCCGTTTGAACGGTAGCTAGCATTTAAAAGCAGTAAATAAAACAGACGAATGACAACAACAAACTTTGAAAATTGGCGTATCGAACTTGAAAAAGTTTGGGATTTAAAAACAGCGGAAGACTGTGTGAAATTTAGTGAATTAATGTATTCATTAAATGACGACGAAGACACAAATTATCTACATAAACTCATCGACGCGATAAGACTAAAAGACGATTCTGGTGTTTATGAAAGTTTGTATAATGCAATTTGGGTATTTCCTCCAAAGTTGGTCGGCGAGATTCTTGCCCAGAGACTATCCGAGCTTCAGAAAAGAATCGGGAAATTTGACCAGGTTTCTAGATTTTATATTCCAATTCCAACTACTGAAGTCGCCTTGCATGCCTTTCTCGAAGCGGCGAAGCAGTGGACTATAGCTGAAAGAAGAACTTCTATATCTGCCCTGAAAAATTGGTTTATTGAGGACGAAGAGTGGGGAAGCGTTTTGGAAAAATTAGGTAAACCTATAGCAAAAACGAAAGAAAGTGCTATTCCCGAATATTGGGACGAAAATTGGAGAAAAAGATTTGTAGAAGGACGGGAAAAAGGTGGAGAGTTTTCTATAAGTGGGATATTTTGGAGAAAAGGAAAAAAAGAATGGCTTGCAGATTTAGATTTTCTAATCGAAGTTTTAGCATTAAACCTCGGTAAAGATTGGCGACAAATTGATACGATGACAAACGCTCTTTGGTTCTATGCGAATAAGACAGTTTATCCAACATTTGTTGACAAATTAAAACAACTGCCCATTGAAAAACAAACAAAAATTCTGGACAATATAAAAAGAGTTAATAAGAACAAATTCAAACAACTTAACACAGAAATAAACGGCAACTAAAAATTGGTTAGCAACAGAAGGGTTAAACGGTAATTTCTACCGTAGTTCATCCATTCAGTATTTGTACTTAGATTGGCTACAATCATTACAAAGCCCCGAGACGTTGGCAGAAACTTATTGAACGATATGGCAGAAAAATTTTATCCTGTAAAAAAAAATGGGAAATATGCTTTTATAGACAATCAGGGAAACCTGATTACAAAGTTTGACTTTGACTTCGCCAATATGTTTGGAGGAATAATAGTTAATGAGGAGTTTGGATATATGGACTGCAAAGGCAATATATATATAAACCCCAAATATAGATACAAATATGGCTTTGGAGGTTTTTATGATGGATTAGCAATTGTGGAAGTTGACGGGAAATTTGGTTTCATCAATAGAGAAAATGATATAGTCATTGAACCTAAATACTATCGCGTAAATGAATTTCATAACGGAATAGCATTAGTACAAGACAATAGGTTCACTTCATCTTATTTCATAAATACAAGTGGCAAAATAATATTGACGAACCGGGAATTTGGAGTATCGGAATATAATGAAGGTTTGATTAATTGTAGGGATTTGATAGAGAAGAAATGGGGCTTTATTGATATTGATAACAACTTCATTATACCCCCCATATATGATTATACAAGCTCCTTTCATGAAGGTATGGCAGCCGTAATAGCAACGGTTATTGGTAAAAAAGCTAATAAAAAACAATTAGCTGGCTTTGTAAATAGAAACAACGAAGTTTTAATTCCGCCTAATTTTAAAATAGCTAATGGGCATTTTTCAGAGGGACTATGTTGTGTTTGGGACAATGGCAATGGGTACATTGATACGAAGGGAGCCGTTGTTATTCCCTGTGAATACTTAGTGGGAGAAAATTTCTCAGATGGTTTGGCAGGTGTTCAATTAAAAAAAAATAATAAACATGGATTTATAAATAAAGAGGGAAACATGGTTATTAAACCAAAATTTGCACATGTAGAACGTTTTGAAAATGGGATAGCTAAAGTTACCATTGGGAAAGACCACGCTGTTTATAAAGAGGGTTACATCAATAAGGAGGGTGATTACATTTGGAAACCGACACGTTGAAATTAGCGAGGCGAAACTGAAAATTTCAACCATAGTTCTTCGACTAAATATTTATACTATAGAAGATTTGTAATAAAACAGATTTTCTATATTTGTCACTGATTCGCTCGCTTGTAGCGACTCTACATCCAATTATAAACAGATTGTCGTTACTTTGAAGTAGCATATACAAGTTAGCGGAAACCTTACAAACAATATGTAATGACAGAACTAAATCAACTAATTGACAAATATCACTCCGAAAAGGACGAGGATGAAAAGGCTGAAATTATTAATACAGACTTCCAATTCTTGAATGACAAAACTAAATGGAATTTTTTATTGGATTTAATTGAGCAAAGTGAAACTTATGACCTTGTAAAAGTAAATGTTTACAAGATTATTGAAATTACAGATTTTAGCAATCTTAATAGTATAGCCATAAAAAACAGGATTTTAGAAGCTTTAAAAATTGAAATAGATGAAATGGTCAGACAATATGGGTTTATGTCTTTGTCTTGGAGTTTTAGCAGTTTTCCTGACGTTATAGACTTTTCTATAAACACTATGGAGAACAAAAAAGAAGATTTAGATGTTAGACATTGTGCTTTTGGCGTGTTGACAAAATCCAAAGATTTCATAAAAATAGAGACGCTAAGAGAAAGACTTTTACAAATAAAAGATTTTGAAAAATATGTGAAAACATTTTTTGAACAACGAGCGAAAGGCAACCGCTAATAAGGGGGGACTTTCATTGAGGGCTTCGCTGTATGCAATAGTGAGGCGAAACTGTAAAGTTCGAAGTTAGTACTTCCATTGCTCCAGCATTGCAACGCCATCGCAATGCCTAGAAACGTTAGCAGTAAACATACAACAACACGACCAAATAATATATAAAGACACAAAAATGAACTTTGATTTTGCAGAACAAATAAATTCCGACCTTGAAAATCTTGACTTTCAGAAAGCCATTATTACTGCGGAAAAAGAGCTTAGTAAAATTGCTACAACAGAATTCCACGAAATCATGGGTAAAACCTTTACAAATCTTGCCGACGATTTAGTCAATTGGATTGACCGTTTTTACAAAGAAATTTCAAAGAAAATGGAAATTAAAGCACTGTACTTTGAAATGAACGAATTTGACATAAACACAGATGTTTGGTACATAGACGGCATTGCTTACAAAGAAGACGGCGGACTTGATCTTGAAGACATGGAATGGCTTTCGGACTGCAAAAGAGATGTAATGACAACGAAAGAATTTGTATTGACAGGTTACGAAAGATTTCAAAATCTCTTTGAAACGATTGAAGAAAAGGAAGAAAATGACGAATGGACCGATGAAATGCAAGAGGCAAGAGATTGGTGTGAACAAATTATAATTTCCAGATTTATGGAAATAATGAAAAAAGCACATCAAAGTGCAAAAGAAAGAAAATTAGATTGGGGAAATATTCCTGTTTACATTACCGAACACGGCTATGATTTTATAGTGAAATTCTAAATGTAAAAAAATGTCCATTGGTAAAATGGAGCTGCCGAAGGCTTTATTTAGCTAACTGCTTCGGTTATGGAAAATACCGGAAAATAATTGGATATGCTGATCAAACTGACCCCAGTACAGAATAAACGAAGTGAACTTACAATGATAAAATATTATAAAGCTGACGACAAAGAACAGCTACTTTACAAAGAATCTTGGTTTGAAGAAAAGAGAAAAGTAGCCATTGTTCACTATGGAAAAGTGGGTTATAAAGGAAAAGTAGAAGAGATTCCGATTGAAACGAAAAATGCAAATGACGATTTTGTACATAATTTCTGTAAAGACTGTGAAAGTCATGGCTATTATCAAATCGATGAAGATAATCATCATTGGGTTGTTGTTCAATTTCCTTTAAAGAGTGAATTAGGAAATAAAAGAGATTTATGGCTTAAAGACAAGGTGCAAGAATATCTAAAAGACCATCTAGGTTGGAATGGATTAGGCGATGTTGATGGTTTTGATATGGGGCAAAAGAAATTAAATATTTTTTGTAAGGTTGTAGATAGTGAAAAAGCGGTTAGCAGTATCAAAACTTGCCTCAAAGAATATCGACTTGACCTTAACCAAGCAAGAATTGCAACAAAAAAAGCAGGAGAAATAAATTATACGCTAAAGTTTTCTCACAAAAAAGTAGATAATTTTGAATTATGAAAAAGTTAGCATTACAAAAGATTGATTTCAAACAGTCGCTTCCAGTAGTTTATGAAGATTTAGAACCCATTCTAATGGCAGAGCTCAATGCACTTCGAGACAAACTAATTGCACTTCCTGAAAACACAGAAAGTAGCGAAATACTTAATTTGTTTGAAAACTGTGTGCTATTGCTCAACCAAATCGAAGACAATGATGCTATTGAAAGTTACATCGACACAGAAGAAAGAGAAGGATTATGTGATGCTTTATATAAAATGGGAACGATTGTAGGACTTGATGAAACAGAAAAATATATCGATAATTGGCGAGAGTGGTAACTAAAAAGTAACGACTTAAAATAATCTTAGCTAACAAGGGTTTACTTTCGGTGAGGGTTTGGCTGTTTGCAATAGTGAGGCAAAACTGTAAAGTAAAAGTTTGTTCTTCAATTGCCCCACCATCGCCATGCCCAGAAACGTTGTGTTCCATTTTTTAGAACGACGCTTCAGCGACAAACATTAACTAAAATAAAAAAAATATGTTTATAGAAAAATGGAAAGACACCGCATTTGGAAGTGATCATGGGGGAGACTTTCAACAATTTTTAGAGAAAGTTCCAAGTAAAAAATTAACATTGACGGAAATATACAAACTTTGTGACTTAAAAAAATATTTTGATCAACCTGAACTGCTCAATCAACGCACGGATAACAATGTCCGGCTTGAAAATCCAGACTTCGAACAGTTTGTACATTATGAAGAAGCTGTGATTGCACTAACAGCAATTGTTGCTGAAAGTGAACTAAATGGGAGTGCTGATTTGACAAATGCTTACGGTTCAAAAATTTTAACTTTTGACATCTCAAAAGAGGAATTGCTAACATTAAAAAATGCCTTGACTGATATTCACAATAATACAGAGAAATTTGTGTTATTTGAAATGCTAGGAGACTATAAAGAGGATACACTTGTTGATATTTTAGAAATTATCGAGTGCATAAAAGAAAGTATTAAAAAAAAGTAAACGCTTTTTGTTACATTCGACAAAAAGCGGTACAAAACAAGGATTTTGCAATAAGGACATTTGGGTAAAAGCTTTCTTCTCGCTTTTATCCAGTACTTTTACCTTTAGTCGCAAAAGTTGAAGCTTTTACCGTTTTCAAAAACTATTCTAAAAACTGAAATCGATCGCTCAAATCGGTTTATCAAATTTTCGTATCCAGGAATTTAACGCTTAGCTTAATTCAGTAGATCGTTGTCTCGCAAGACATCAGAATCTTTTTTTGGAATCATATTTTATGATTTATAGTTATCTTCGCGAGAGACTAAATCACAAAAAGGAGATACCGAAGGTTTAATTTTAGATAACTACTTCGTATAATATAAACCTCCGAATAATGATTTTTGATCAATAGGATTATGGAGGTTTTTTCACAGACTGAAGGTAGTCGTAATTTTACAGAACACAACCAAAGATATAAGAAGCAATGAACATTGACGAAATTTTTAACCATATAAAAAATAATCCCAAACTCGCCTATATTATTGTTGGTCTTATTTTTACATTAATTTTAATAGGATACATAAAGCGATGGAAATGGGCAACAGACCCAACGGGAAATAGAAAAAGCGTGGTACTCGTTGAATGGTTTGGTTATGAAAACTACCGGAAAATAATGATCGTAATCCTTATCCTTGGTATAATAGCTATCAGTTCTATTTATCTACTAAGTACATAATGAATTGTTCAACATTAAAAGGAATTAGTATATTCAAAAACAATATCTTAGTACCGAACAGATGGGGAGTAAAACCAATGGGAATGATAAACCGAATAATGTAAGTTCAAAAATTTTATTATTCAAATATGATAGGAGCATATTTGAACTAAATTATAGTATTGTTGTTAATAAATAATATTTCATATTGTTCTAACTAAAAAAGAGAAAGAGGAGATGCTCCTCTCTAGTCAATAACTTATAAAGCATAAGTCTTAAAAAAAACATAATGTCAAGAGTGTTTTTTTCTTTTGTATATAACCTAATAATCTCATCTATTTCACTTTGATTACCAAATTACACGGATATAATAGGGAATGTAAGTCTTCTCATAATCAAGATTATTTACATCAGTATCTCAGAATAATATTATTTTTTTTCTTCTATTAATTTCTCTAATTTTTCAATCATCTCTTTTTGCTGTTGTAACATACGCTCATATAACTCAATCATTTTATCAATTGGATTGAAATTTGGTTGATAATTAAAAAAAGAAGGTTGGTGACAATTTTCAAATGATACAGAATTCGAGATCATATTAATTGCCTGTTCTTCATCAAAATTCTCAATCGCTTCAACTGGGATTTTAAGGACTTTAGAAATCTGTTGTAAAAGTGAATTATCAATGACTTCTTTCTGTTCAAGTAAAGAGATTTTCTTTTGGTTCCAATCCTCTCCCAAATCAAAAGCCAAGACCTCTTGTTTGATTCCGAGCATTTCTCTAAAACGCTTTACATTTCTTCCTTGGTGTATTTTGTTTTCCATATTTCAACATTGAGTTTGTGCTAGCTCAAAGCTAGCGCTTTTATTAAAAAGATTGAATCGTAAAGTTAGTAAATTATCCGCTAAACTAGTTGATCCTAGAGGATATTATACGTTTACTATTCACCAATTTAAA
The DNA here is from genome assembly GCF_965118575.1 of Myroides odoratus. GTDB lineage: Bacteria > Bacteroidota > Bacteroidia > Flavobacteriales > Flavobacteriaceae > Flavobacterium > Flavobacterium odoratum_B. The sequence continues at coordinate 76,191 of NZ_CBCPHW010000018.1, forward strand.
AGCAATTACATGTACGATTCAATGAATGGTAAAACTCGAATGCTATTTATTCCTCTCCAAGTTGCACGACCCCAGTACCGATTTTTCCATTCACGCCTCTTAAAATTCCCTGTTTAATTTCTGTTCGGATTTTTTTTCTAGTTAAACTTCCTTCTTGCTTTCATTATGACAGTTAGCTTGTAACGGAAATGCTTCACAAAACTATAAAAGCCTTTTTACACCTGAAACCCCGATTAACGCAAAACGTCGAAAATCGACAAAAAAGGGAATAAATAGACGTAAATAGTCAAAAAAAGTGTTTTTTTTACCAAAGTGAAAAATCAATAAACTGGTATTCAATCTTTTATCTCGAGTAGTTTGGGGTTTGTTTTACTCTTGTTTTACTCTTCTTCTACTCAGCCCTGTGTTTACAAGGGTTTACGGTTATTTTCCAAAACAAGACTAAAACAAGACTAAAAGAAAAGTCGAAATTGGTTGTTGCTTTTTTGCTTTTGTAATGGACTGCTGTGATTAACGGATGAGACTCTCCCTTCGTTAGGGTGACAGACGAGCCGACAATTTTTGCTATCGGTATTCTTTGCGAAGAAAGAGGGATTGCATGTCCCAGTCAGGGGTATATAGACACAAAGAAAGCCAATCCCTCGTTGTACTGGGTATTTCGTTTTTTTATTTTCTAAAAGAAACGCAGGAAGCAACCATACGCAGCCATCTTGTATGTCCTGCTGACGAAGGAAGCATCGCATCGGTTACTCAAAGCAGTCGATGAGTAGCTTAAAGTGATATTTTGTAAAAAAGAAGATTTTCCTATAAAAGAGAATT
>NZ_CBCPHW010000019.1:0-64367 GCF_965118575.1 Myroides odoratus
TAGTCGTAGGGGATGGAAATACAGGAGCACCTCAAGCTACCGAAATATTAGATCTTTCTGAATTAAAAGATGGAGGAATTTACTATTCTTATGTTGGGGAACACGGTAAAACGTTCTACATCAACATGACCAACGATGTCATCAATTCAATTCATAACAGTGAAACGTTGAAAAAAGAAATCTTTAATACGGTTAATGAATTCAACACGACAGGTGGTAATGTGTATTATGGAAAAATCAATGGCGTTGGAGAGGATGTGTTATACATCATTAAAAATGATATCCCTGAACAAATTGATATCTCCAAAGACATACTTAAAGTAATTGAAGAGACAACCAATAATACGATTATTGAAAAAATCCTAGAGCGAACTGAGGTTGCTATTAAAGTAGACACTGCAGATTTAGCAGTAGGAGCTTCTATTGATGGACATAAAGTTTATAGAGGAAAGCGCACGATAAATGTTAATCATTCAAATGGTTATGATGTTACTTTTACCAATATAATTACGGTTAATCCTTCAAAAAAAGTATTCGATTCAGCAACCAATGACTTCATCTATGAAGCAACCAATCAAAAAATTGAAACCTTACTTTCAGTAATAATAATTAATAAGACAACTAAACAAGTTGTAACCACTAATGTTACAGATGTCATTACAACGAATGATAATAAGCTCGATTTTAACTTCGGTTTAGGTAATATGTATACTGCATTTGAAAACGGCGATTATGAAGTTGTTTTTGAATATACAGCAAAATAATTAGTATTTAAAAAAATGAAAGAAATGAAAAAGCTAGTTTTTATAATGTTCTTGCTTGTGGGATATCTTAGTGGATACGCCCAAGTGGGAATAGGTGTGAGAACTCCTTCCTCTTCTGCTATGTTAGATATACATAGCGCTGAGGGGAATAAAGGGGTGTTGATGCCAAAAGTATCATTGATTGATAAGACTTCTTATGCACCTCTTAAGGGGAGTAGCAGTGATGTACACAACATTGGATTGATCGTCTATAATACCACAGAAGATGTGGCGAAGGATTTAATACAAGGCTATTATTATTGGACAGGAAGTGCTTGGACTGGGCTTCCAAATACAGATACCATTATTGAATTAATTTCAAATCAAATTATTAATGGCGGAGTATATTATGGAAAGATTAATGGAGGAACTAAAGATGTATTATACATCAAGAAAATCGATGCAGTTACAGGAAATGAAATTGATGAAGAAATCGATATTTTGGATACTTTATTGAGCAATTTAACTCCAGAAAATATATTTCTTATTAAGAAGTCTTTGGGTTATGATATTACAGAACAAGTTGTTTATACAGGAAAATCTGTAAAAGGAAAATATCACTACAGTGTTTATGGTAAAACTCAAATTCAAGAAGGCAACGCTGAGGTTAACGGTTTAAGTTTAAGCAGTGAATCGTTGCGTTTACTAGAAGAGGGCGTTATTTATGGGATTCATTTGTTGAACAATAATTTGCAAATAATTGATATCAATATAACGGATATTGAGGTTACAAGCAGCGGGATTTTGAAGTTTAGTTTAGGATCTAGCAGTATTTACTATACGCTACCTGCTGGTGAATACGGAGTTATCGTTGAATTATTAAGTTCAAAGGAACAAATTTAATAATGTAGAAATTCTTGTCTAACGCAAGTTATTTGCTAGTTCTTGTTGCATAGTAATTGAAAAGAAAGGCTAGTAAGGATGACTGAAAATAGATTAAACGTCTATATTAAAAAGGACTTATGTTATACCTACTTCATCATTATAACTTTTAATGCAATAAAAGGTAGATGAAAAAAAAATAGAAAAATGAAACAAAGAACAATAATAATGATCGCTTGTTTATGCATTGGTTTTGTGGCTAGTGCACAAAAAGGCAAAAGTATTGGGATTGGGGTAAATATTCCAGATCCAAGTGCTATATTTCACATACAATCGGAGGATCAAGGTTTATTAATACCTAATGTGATTATACAAGATGTAAATCTTAAAGCACCAATTAATGCAGAAATTAAAGAAAGCCTTTTAGTATATAATGAAGGATATGTAAATGTTCCTAAAGGATATTACTATTGGACAATTACACCTGCTATTCCTGCTGGAAAATGGATTAGAGTATTGACAAGTGAGGATAAAGATTTGATTTTAGAAGGTCAAATACAAGAATCTTTCATTGAAGAGACCACTGTGGTAAATGGTCAAACAGTTGGAACGGGAGTATTTGTTTATACCCCAGATAAAACGCAGGCGGCTGATCCAAATGCTCCTGGACGTTTAGTATTAGATATTCCAGATTTAGTGACTAAAAACCAAACGCTTACGAGTTTTGTGTTAGAGCAGTATGAATTATTCCAGTATAGTAATGGAGAGAAAACTAGAGTAGAGAAAACACAACAGGAATTAGATGATCAAGGTATTCGTTTGGAAAAAAAAACTACAGAATTAGAATTAATCTATACGGATGAGGATAAGAAGATATTCAATTTTGCTGTAAAAGATTTACTAGGTGGAGATAATGATAATATTCCGGCGATTACCAATCTTAGAATTGACAACTTGGGAACAGGATTGATTTTTACCAATGAGAAGGGAGTTGATAATGCAATTAGCCTTGTCGAGTTGGTGAAGAAAAATGAAACGCTTACTAGTATGACAGTTGATGGGAATGATAATTTAATTTTTACTAATGAAAGAGGAGCTAAACAACAAGTGAATCTCCGAAATGTAGTACGTGAACCATGGCATAAACCAGAAGATAATACGGAAGCTTTAAATATTACGGATAACATTTTTACCAGTGGTTGGGTTGGAATTGGGTTGAAGCCAGATGAAGCTAGAGCAGCGATAAATAATTTAAAACCAGATGAGAAACTTCGCATTAATGGTAGTATTTACGCTCGTAACAGTTATTATGCAGATTATGTTTTCGACCACTATTTTACGAATGAAGCATCTGCTTTAAAGGACGATTATACCTTTAAAGATTTAGCAACAGTAGAATCTTTTATTAAATCAAACTATCATTTACCAGGTATTACCTCCATTGCAGAGTTAGAAAAGTCTGCAGAGGAAGGCTATTTGATCAATGTGTCTGAGTTGTCTATTCAATTACTTGAAAAAGTAGAAGAATTGTATTTGCATACCATTGAACAACAAAAAATAATTGACGATCAAAAAGAAGAGCTTCAAAATCTTAAAACACAATTTTTTCAATTGGAAAAATGGGTGAAAGGGAATAAATAGCACTATAAAATAAGAAGTTATGAAAAATATAATAAAATATTTAACCTTTATCTCTATACTATTACTTAGTATAAGTATGATGTATGGGCAAGTAAATAAATCAACGGGTACGCGTATTACAGATAGTACCGCTGACAAAGAATTAAAAACGAATGCAATCTTGGATTTAGAAAGTACGAGTAAGGGGTTTTTCTTACCTCGTATGACTACTACACAGCGAGATGCGATTCATAAAGATATGGGAAAAGACAATGGTCTGGCCATTTATAATGTCGATATTGATTGTGTTGAATATTGGAGTGAGCGCTCAAGTAAATGGATGAGTGTGTGTGGTACTTTGCCGCCTGCGGACTTAGAAATAGAAGCTGGTAGCTGTGAGAGCATTACTTTTAATGGATTTACCATGGTAAATGGAGTACCTCAAGCACAGCAAGGAACAGCTTTTAAGCCCGAAGAACAATTTATGACTATTCGCCTAAAAGTAAATCAAATAGGTACCTATACGATTTCGGCTCTTAGTGATAATGGTTATTTCTTTTCAGCTGAAGGTCAATTTCAGTCAATTGGAACGTATCAAATTGTGCTTAAGGGAATGGGTACACCTGTTAGAGGGTACGATTCAGCAGCTGCCATTAATGGAGATAAGCTGCAATTTAGTATTAATGGTCAAAATTCTACAAACTGTACGGATCTAAAAATGTTAGTAATTCCTGCAGATTTAGATTTCACCATTACTTCAGCAACACACCATGCGAAGGGAACGTATTACGTTGGGGTGGAGGCTTCTACCGTAAAAGGAAATACGATTGAGGTAGATATCCGTGTAGTTAACGGTGGATTAGCTACCATTACAGCAAGTAATCCTACTTTGGGGATGAAATTCCAAGGAACAAAACAAGTGATAAGTGGTACAGATAAAATAATATTAGAACCTATATTAGGAGAAAATACACCTTTAGTGAATTCACAGGATTTGTATTTGTTAACTTTTGAAGTAAATACGAGTGATCCCAATGGAACAATTGGTGGAGCAACTGTTGATGTAAAAGTTGAAAAGACAAAAATTGAAGGTAATTTTAACGATAGTACATTCGGTACTGAACCTTATTATCAAGAAACTCCACTCAATGCAAATCATACAATTACATTGCCTGTTCAGGTAATTGGCTCTGGTAAAACCAACTTGTTTTTAAAGGGTGCAGGAGGGATTGAGTTTAAAGCCGAGAATGTGAAGTTGGATATGCCAGCAAATGCGGGTGACGTACAAGAAGTACTTTTCAGAGCAGTTGCTGGAGGCCTACTACCAAGAGCAAGCTCTTTAGATCTTACGTTAAGTGGTGATGCGGCGAGATTTGAAATTGAAAACGGACATACTTTAGTTTTACCTATTGACTTGAAACCTGTTCAGTATACCCTTGATTGTGCAACGATAAAGGCCAATAGGGGGGCAATACCAGCGAATAAACCAATTGAAGAGAATTATTTTATTTCCGCTCAGGTCAATGTTACTGTGGTGGGTGAATATGAAATTAATACGACTACAGCTGTGGATGGTATTTTGTTTAGTACAACCCGAGCAGGAGTAAAACAAGTATTTCGTAATACGGGTGTCCAAGAGGTAAAGCTTTATGCTGTTGACGGAACTATAGTGCCAACAAGCAAAGGAGAATTTACGGTTGGTTTAAGTGCTAATGATATGAGCCATACACAATGTAACCAAGTAAAAGTAAAAGTTGGGTTTAATGATATTAGTATATTGATCGTTAGAAGTAGTGATGATTATATGAGCTCTGAAAGTTCATCTTCTGAAGAGCTTTATTTTACTGGTAGAAATGCCAACGGACAATACCGTTTTGGAGAAGAAGGGGCTTTTGTTGAAACAGGAGCAGTGAATGTCCGTGTACTTGCTCATTATAGTGGGGGATTAAATGCTGCTTTTATCGCAGAGCGAGCAAGAGTTATTGAAGAAGTTAAAGCAGGTAAATACAACTTTATATTGACAGCTGGAAAAGGAGCTTACTTAATTAATGAAGATTTTGCTAATGCACTTTATGAGTATGTTGAGAATGATAAGGGGGTATTGTGGTTGGCAACAATATATGAAGGTTGGGTAAATAGACAGTATGTTGATATGCTGATACGTAACAATGGTCTTTCTTCCTATCCTGGAACTAGTAGAGATAAATCTGGATATGAACTGATAAAAAGATTTAATAATGGAAATGATATTGATGGAGCAGGTGCAATATCGGATAGCAGTTTTAATCTACATGTAGTGGATGAAAGTGAGTTTTTAACCAAGCCACGTAATGGTTATGATTATGCCAACAAACCTAATGGAGGTAAAGGGGATATTCATTGGTATTATACGGGACCTACAAGTAATCAGGGTTCATTTAGAGTAACTGGCTCAAATTATAGAGCGCTAGTTGCAGATAGAGGAGCACAGTTTGGTGATTCAAGAGGAATAGTGTTTGTAAATAAAATGCACGAAAACTTTATATGGGCACCTATTGTATATACTTGGTATTATGGTACTATGCGTGTTGGTAGTCAAATAGATCGATTGGGAGAACCTTATAAAGTAGATCAGGAGTCATTTGGTATTACGAATACTGGAGCATTCTCCTCTAATATCTTTTCCGCTTTAATTGAACGTTTAGCGAATAAATAAGAATTGATTTTGAAATGAATAGTTTTTAGAAAAAAGGTGATACAACCGAGGAGAGGACTTAAAAAGGAGTTGTATCACCTACTTTCTAGAAGCTACCTAAAAACACTGAGGCATACCCTCCTTTTTGATAGTATATCCTTGAAGTGTTTACATAAAGTAAAGTCAATTAAATTTTTAAGCATGATAAGAGAAAAAATATATACAGTACTATTACTAGGTTGTTTTAGTACAGTGATTTATGGACAGGAGCCTCCTTTGATAGTCAACGAGGGGGAATTGTCCATTTCTTCAGGGGAATTAATGTCCTTTGAAGGAACCTTTGAAAATCAAGAGAGTGGCGATGTAACCAATGATGGAACAGTAATTTACTTTCAAAATTTCATCAACCAAGGGTATTATGGCTTAACAGCTAATCGCAATACTTCGATGACTATTTTCACGGTTGATGGCTTGACAAATACGGCTAAGCAGATTGCGGGTAACGGAATTTCGTCCTTTCATCATGTCACCTTTAATAGCCCAGTTCAAACAGTAGCTTTTGATTTAAAAAACAACATTGAGGCCAAAGGGACTGTTGATTTTCAGTCTGGCATCGTTAAAGTAGATACGGTATTTAATCCGGTTACCCAAGTTTCCAATGGGATGCTAACTTTTCATCAAGGTTCCAAAGCGATTAATGTAAGCAACGATTCACATGTTGATGGTCAAGTTGAAAAAATAGGCAAGGAAGGCTTTACCTATCCGACGGGAAATCAGCAGAAATATCGCTATGCTCGCATCTCCGCCCCCAAAGATGTAGAAGATGTTTTTGTAGGGCAATACGTTTATAACGATGAAGCTTTTTTTACGGCACGCCCTAATACGGCTGGTGTAATAAAAGTAGTAAATAATAAAGAATATTGGATTATTGACAAAGCAGATGGTAACAAGAGTGATGTCTTGTTGACGTTAAGCTGGGATGAATTAACTACTTCACCTGAGGTATTAAAAGATCCAGAAGGTGAATTACACATCGTTCGTTGGGATGCCAAACAACAGTTGTGGATAGATGAAGGAGGCGTAGTTGATATGTCTTCCAAAGAGGTAACGACGATCGCCACGGTTAAAGGGTATGGATTTTTTACCCTAGCTACGGTAAAGAAAGATTGGGTTTTGGATGGCGATGTGGTGATTTACAATTTAGTTACCCCTGATGGGGATGGCAAGAATGATTATTTTATCATCGACAACATCAAAAACTATCCCAACAACAAGGTTGAAATCTTTAACCGTTGGGGCGCTCGTGTGTATGAAACGACGCAGTATGATTCCAATGGAGATGGAAGTAGCAACGTATTTAAAGGGTATTCTGAAGGAAAAGTTACGGTTGATAAAGGCAGTAAGTTACCTAGTGGAACGTATTACTACGTAGTTACGTATGAGTATACTGATAAGAATGGCAGTCGCATGATCAAAAAAGCGGCGAATCTACATTTGGAAAATAATTAAAGATGGATCAGATGAAAAGAAATAGAATAATACAGACGATCGTTTTTGCGTGTTTGAGTTTGATCGGTATGCATCAAACCTTTGCCCAGCAAGATTCCCAGTATACGCAATACATGTATAATCCTGCCTCGATTAACCCTGCTTATGCAGGTAGTGTGGATCATTTGCAGATTTTCGGATTATACCGTACCCAATGGGTTGGGTTGGATGGCGCGCCACGAACAGCTTATTTGTCGGCAACTACACCTTTAACAGATAATGGCTTGGGCTTGGGGGTTCATTTTAAGAATGATCATTTAGGGGTTATGGATCAAAATAGTTTATCAGTTGATTTAGCGTATAGCGTAGATTTAAACTACACGTATAAATTGGCTTTTGGATTAAAAGGTACAGGATCGCTTTTGGATGTTAACTATGATAAGTTGCGAATTTACAATGGAACGGATCCAATTTCCGAATCGAATATTTCCAATAAGTTTTCAGCAAACGTAGGAGCTGGGGTTTATTTATACTCAGATAGAGCTTATGTAGGTCTATCTGTACCGACTCTTTTGTCTAGTAATATTTACAACGACAATGATTATAAAGTAATGAATGAGAAAACGCATTTTTACCTGATGGGAGGTTATGTGTTGGATATCAATACAAATATTCAATTCAAACCTGCAGCTTTAGCCAAAGTTATCACCGGTTCTCCTTTACAGGTAGATGTAACGGCTAACTTTTTGTTCTACGAGAAGTTTACCCTAGGTGCTGCTTATCGCTGGGATGCTTCTGTAAGTGGATTGGCTGGTTTTCAAGTGACCGATGGTTTATTTGTTGGTTATACGTATGATGCGGATACGAGCAAACTATCGAACTACAACTCTGGCTCCCATGAAATATTTATGAAGTTTGAATTATTTAGTAACAACAAGAAAAAAGTCGCTCCTCGATTTTTCTAAAAAGGCATAATTATGATGAGACACCATTTTGGCAATAGTATGTTGCTATTGGCCTTGTTCTTTAGCGTAATTGGCTTTGGACAAACTAGAAAAGAGAGAAAAGCAGATAGGGAATTTGAAACCTATGCTTATGTAGAAGCGATCAAGGTTTACGAAAGTATGGCAGATAAGGGGTATATCAATACCTCCATCTTGAGTAAACTTGGCGATTCCTATTATTTTAATGGCAAATTAGTAGAGGCATATAAATGGTATCAGGAACTTATTGAAGGAACTTATGAGGATAAAAACCTAAGTACTTTAGATCCTGAGTATTACTATCGCTATGGCCAAACACTTAAAGCGGTGAATCAAGTATCTCAATCAGATGCGATTCTCCAAGAGTTTGCTGAACGCCGCACTTCAGATTCTCGTGCACAGTTATTGATTAGTAGCGAAGCGTTGACGGAACGAACATTACCCGCTTCTCGTTTTACGATGGCTAATTTGGATGTAAATAGTGCGTATTCTGATTATGGAGGAACGCTTTTAACTAACCAATTCATATTTACATCTTCTCGATTGAATGATCAAATGAAGAATAAGGTTCACAGTTGGACCAATCAACAATACACTAAATTGTATTCTACTACCATTTTAGAAGATGGAACTTTTGAGACTCCTGTGTTATTTGCTAAAGAAATTGCTTCTAAAGAGCTTAATATGGGAACTGCTGTTTTTACCAAAGATGGCCAGACGATGTATTTTACAAGTAATAACGGTTCAGTACAAGGCAGTAAAAAAGCCCAATACAATGCGGATGATTCATCTTTATTAAAAATTTACCAAGCCAAAAAACAGGCAGATGGAAGTTGGGGATCGGTAGCTGAATTACCTTTTAATGTAGAAGGTTCTAATACAGCTCATCCGGCCTTAACACCCGATGAAAAGTGGCTTTACTTTGTCTCTGATCGTCAGGGTAGTTTAGGTCAATCGGATTTATTCCGCATCGGAATGTACGATTCGGGTCGATTTGGACAAGTAGAAAGCCTAGGTACTGATATTAATACAGCAGGTAGGGAGACATTTCCCTTTATTTCCTCTGATTATATGTTGTATTTTTCCAGTGATGGACATCCTGGTTTTGGGGGCTTGGATCTGTATAAATCCAAGATTAATGTTGATGGAATTTTAGGTGTTGCTATTAATTTAGGACCTGATATCAATAGTGCATTTGATGATTTTGGACTTTATATTGATGCTCAGACCAAGAAAGGATTTATAACATCCAATAGAGAAGGAGGACATGGCGGAGATGATGTTTATCTGTTTGTAGAGAAACCTTGTATTCAACTTATAGATGGTTTAGTCTTAGATCAAGATACTCAAAAATCACTAGATGGAGTTGAGATTATCGTTTACGATGTGAATCACCAACAAATTGATGTAGTTCATGCCGATATCCAAGGATTTTACAGTATCAGTTTACCCTGTGGTTACAATTACCGCATAAGAGTCAGTAACGAGGGGTACTTCACTCAGGAGTTTATCGTAGATACCGATCGAAAAACACAACAGCGTTTTAATATTAAATTAGAAGCAGATGGGACAAGAATCGAATCAGGAGATGATTTGTTTAAGAAGCTTAAATTAGCACCAATTTACTTTGACTTTGATAAATCTGATATCCGAGGCGATGCTCAAATTGAATTGATGAAGGTAGTAGAGGTGATGTTGCAATATCCAGAGCTGAAAATAGATGTTCGTTCTCATACTGATAGTCGAGGTAATGACGCTTATAATAAGCTTTTATCCGAACGCCGGGCTCAATCGACAATCCAATGGATGACCAGTAAAGGTATTGAGGCAAATCGTTTAACAGGTAAAGGATATGGAGAGAGTCAATTACTCAATACGTGTAGCAACGGTGTACCTTGTTCTGATGAAGCACACCAATTCAACAGACGAAGTGAGTTTATTATTGTGAATAAATAGGTAAGTTTACAGCCTATATTAATGTGATTTTTTCAAAAAAAAGGATTAGCTGAGTTTTAGCTAATCCTTTTTTTATGTTAAGAGAGGCGTATTAGTTATGTTTTTGAGAAAAAAAAGGATAGAACTAAAAGATACATTAAATAGAAAAATAATTTGCTTTCTGTTTTTTCGATTGGTTTTTTTCAAGTTTGACAATAAATTAAAAAAGCATCTTCCAAAGTGCTTTTCGCTTAAATAGATGTCTATTTTCCTGTAGATATTCATCCATAGTACGTGGTTTTCTACCAATTAAGTCCGTGATGGTGTCTATTTTAGGTTCAGGTACCTGTATGGCTAGGTTATCTAATTCTAGGATGTGATTAGCTAGCCAATTGGGCAGTTTGGCTCTTTGGGTTAACTGTTTGAATAGCTCTTCTGCTGGGATATCGATGTACTCTATTGAGCGATTTGTAACGAGCGATAATTTGGTAGCCATTTCTTGATTACTTAGGGCTTGAGGACCTGCTAAAACTACAGAGCGCACTCTGATTTCTTCTTCCTCTACTAAATAGTTTACAGCTACAGTAGCTACATCTCTACAATCGATATAGTTTCTTTTAGCCGTACCTAAGGCTCCATAAATTTTTCCAAAGGACTGAATCGTAAAGGTATTGCGTTCCCAATTTTGAATAAAGGAATGCGGTCTTAGACAGCAATATTCATCGATTTGCTCGATCAAATACGTATCGATTTGATGGTGCCATTGACTTACCTCAACATGGACCGTAGATGGTATGCTAGGAGCAGATAGTTTTACTATTCTCTTGATACCACAGTATTTGGCAGCATCGATAATATTTATTTCATATTCTACTTGTTGGGGAGAAGTCGCTGTAAGTAGGAATATGGCATCAGCCCCAAAACAAGCACAACGCAGTTGCTCTTTATCGTTTAGGTTTGCACTAATATAAGTGATATTGTTAGGATAGGAACTTACCGGAATAGGGTATGGACGGTCTACAGCTCTTAATACTCCTCTTGTATTGCAGTTTAGGTGTTGTAATTGACGCATAACTTCTGTTCCTACTGTACCTGTACATCCAAAAACGACAATAGTGGGTTTAGTTCTTTTCATGAGTGTAAATAGTTAGTTTTTGACGAAGGGTAATGATTGTAGTTCCTATAAAGGTTGATAACATAATAGTAAAGTATTCTGAAGGTAAGTTCAGTACATAAGCACTTAAAGCGCCCAATCCAACCAGGAAAGGGATAAGAAGCAAGGCTCTTAGTGCCCTATTGTGTACCAATATTTGTCTGCATTCGAATTGCCAAAGTATAAAGAGACTTAGTATAGTGGCTATCAAAGACGAAAAACCAATAGTGGTATAGCTTGCAGCCATTAATTCATGGTTTTGCATAAGATAGCCTGGCAAATAAGACATTACAGTAGGGAAAAAATAGGCAGGTAGTATAGCCGCTAAAATTGCTTTTAAAGTAAAAGCTGTTTGATGGTGATTAGGTATCATGATGATGATTTTAAGGATAGTAGGGTTGTAAAAGAAAAAGGGCGGAAGCTATCTGCGTTTAGCATGATTGGGTTGATTATTTATGCGATAGCTTAAGGTTATTTTAGCATAAGGTAGATTAGAAACAGCGTATTTTTTGATAGACTTTTGATTGCTATCATATAACTCATAGCTGTTAATTAACCCCATTCCTCCTTGTAGTTGTAGGGTAATTCCTTTCGTGATTTTCTGATGGGCTTGCAACCCAAAGTGTACTGTAGAAAACTGAGCGTAGTCTACCTCCTTATTTTCTTGCTTATGGATATAATTTGTTAAGTTCATTCTTGTCCAATCAATAGAACCTGCAAAGCCTAGTTGTGTAATAGGTGTCACACGATATAAAACATTTAGTCTGGGCCAATAGAACTGGGCTAACCATTTATCATCTGTACTGCGGTAGTCAATGGATATACCGGGTGTAATGATCGTTTCTCCGTAAGAATACATGACATGTACTCCAAGACCAATCTCTACGTTAGAGTGGGAGCCAAAGCGTCTAGATACACCAAGTATTCCATCCATATAAAGAGCATCAAAAGAGATTTTAGTTTTAGTATCAGAAGCAAGAGTAGGCATAAGGATGCCAAGTATAGACCATCTAGTAGAGATAGGTCTTCGAATAATGATAACAGACTTCATCTCTTGTATTTTCTGAAGGTGATTTGGATTGTCAATCTTATTGTCGTCATACTTAAAATCCATGAGCCGGTAATTAAGATTACTAAATATAGTCGTTTTACCTAGCGTAATAGGAGGCAGTGGAAGCCAAGCATCATAAGTGCTTAATCGAAATTTAGTATCAGAATTATCACTTTCAGAAGGCATATCTTTAAAAGTAGCTTTAGCATGTACGGTAAAAGATACGCCTCCGACATCCTGAATAATCTGGCTATAAGAATCAGGCGTATAAAGGATAAAAGCTAAGGCAATTAGAGATAGACTAAGCCACTTAGGTGTAGCTTTAGTTTTATTGTGGAGAATAGGACTGCGTTTAATGCTTAAGGTATAGCGGTTAGCAATAAGTACTGTTTTCATTTTTCTTTGTATTTATTGATGCAAAGATGGATTGAAAACAGCTCAAGGAGTAAAACTAAACCACGCTTTACTCGGACAAATCTTGCATAATGGAAGTTCTGTATGCTGAAGGTGTTATTCCGGTTACTTTCTTAAAAAGTCTGCCAAAGTAACTCGGATCTCCATAATTAAGCTCAAAAGCTATCTCCGAAATACTTTTGGTCAAATCTTGCAACAGTAACTGGCTCTGTAAAATACTAACCTTGTTCATCCATTCTTTTGGACTTTCACCTATGGTTTCTTTGATGCATCGGTGTAGATAGTTTTCTGATACAGCTAGTGTTCTAGAATAGAAGGACACGGACTTTTGCTCTTGATAATGTTGATAGACTAATTCTTTGAAGTGAAAAGTAATCTCAGCGCTTCTATTTATTGCTGTATTCAACTCTGCTGTAGCAGTAAACACTTTTTGTAGTGCTGCTTGAAATAAAGAATAACAGATTCCTAGATTAGGCGTGTTTTGATATAATTCTACGTTCAATAACTCGAATAACGCATGTAGCCATGTACTTGTCTCTTGTGGTAAATGAAGTACTAGATTAACAGAAAAGAGCTTTATCAATTCTTGTTTAGACAATATTTGATTGAGTATTTGGTCTTCGAATAAAATAATGTATCCTGCCGCATCAGGACTTACCTCGTTTAGAGCCGTTACATTCCCCTGTCTAACAAAAAGAATTTCGTTTTCTTTTAATGCGACTTGATTGGCATCTACTTGTTGTACGGCTGTCCCCTTGGTAATATGAACGACAAAATTAAACTCGGGTCTATGCAGTGGGGTAGGAACTTTAATGAACCCTGAAGTTTGTGCTATATCGTGTATTTGAATAGGAGTGCGTAATACGGCAAATTCCGCAGACATTTCTGACATAAATTCTCCTCTGAAGTCTAGTGGAGTTACTCTTTTTATTTTTGTCATAACACAATATTACGGATTGATACCTCTTGACAAATATCAGGATATTCTCAAATAAATTAGTTCTAAAGTTAAGAAATGTTTACTATATATACCCGCTCTATTACACCAACGGACCCTCTGATTGGTATAGATGGTAGAGTACTTCAGATTCACAGCTACCCTCCAAATAAGAGATTGTCTCTCACCAAGGATTTCTCTAGCTTGTTTAGCGATTTAGAAATACTCAATACCTTAATTTTAAATCGATCATTTATAGGGGGTTAACTTTGTTTTATGCTATTTTGTACCACACTTTTTTCAAAGGAATTCAAAGGAAAATCAACGGTGGAGTTTTAACAAATTAATGGGAATGGAAATTTTTAATTTCGACTTACATTTGCACTTTTTTAAAATTTAATTAAGCTAATCTAAGATTAATGCGAAGAAGAAATTTTGTAGGTAAGTTATTAATTGGAAGTTTTTCGATTAGGAGTTTTAACTAATTAAAAATGGAAACAATAAAATCTAAATATAGTTTGAAACTTTTCTTTTTATATCCGATACTATTTTTTTTGAATCTGGTATTACTTTGTGGACTTATTTATAATCTCGTTAACTATACGGGGATTGTTTTCAAAGACTATTTTGAAAAAGAGTCCTATGATGTGATTGCAATAGTTTTTTTTATATGCCTTAGCCTTTCTATACCATATTATTTGATTTCAAATTGTAAAAGCATAGAAATTTCTGATATAGAAATAAAGATTAATAATTTGTTAAATGAATCATTTATTCTAGCTAAGAGTGATGTGATAATTCATGAAGGACATGATAATATAAAACATAATCCCCATACAAAGACTTTCACCGTAGTAAGTAAACAAACAAAAAAAAAGATTAAGTTTAGGGAATTTGAATATAAAAATTACGATAGGCTTCTTACTTTTTTAAGTACGAAAGGATATGAGTTTTATAAGTATTGAGTGTACAGGGGGCATAAATTCTTTTTATTTACTAAAAGTTTAACAGAGCTTTGTTATTTAGTGTTATGCCTTAAAAAAATAGAAGTATGAATATACCAGATAGTAAGGATGCTTTTCCTTTAGAGCAGTATGATCGATTATGTTTTTTAAAAAATATAATCACCAACCCAAATATCGTAGTAGGGGATTATACCTATTATGATGACTTCGAAAGCGTAGAAAACTTCGAGAAGAATGTAAAGTATCACTTTGACTTTATAGGTGATAAGTTGATTATTGGTAAATTTTGTATGATAGCATCTGGCATAACTTTTATTATGAATGGAGCGAATCATAAGATGGATGGTATCACTGCTTATCCGTTTAATATCTTTGGTAAAGATTGGAAAATAGCTGAGCCTAAGTTATCTGAGCTTCCTTATAAAGGAGATACTGTAGTCGGTAATGATGTATGGATAGGCACTAATGTCACTATCATGCCTGGAATCCATATAGGGGATGGCGCTATTATAGCATCCAATGCTACTGTAACAAAGAATGTAGCACCTTATAGCGTAGTGGGGGGCAACCCTGCAAAGGAAATAAAAAAGAGATTTTCTGAAGCAAAAATACAAGAACTTTTAGAAATGCAATGGTGGAACTGGGATATCGAAAAGATAACAAATAATCTAAAATATCTAACAGAGAAAAGGATAGAGTAGTTCGTATCTATTTTCTGCTTATTTGAATTTGTCGTTTCATTTTTGTCTTGTAATTTTCAATGGATGAAAAATTAGCAATAAAATAATTAGTCATGATGACTTCACAGAGAGGTATCGACGGATGAACCTACGGCTATCGTTTTAATCTGATTCATAAAGTTTGGATAATTATTTCACCTTCTATAGTTGCATTATATGATTTATGTATCCGTGAATAATTTTTTATTAAATATCTAATTTATATAAATAATGAATTACAGCTTACTTTCCTTTGGGTGGCAGTAATACTTTATCCGTATCTTTAACCAGAACTAAATTAAAAACGAATGAAAATAGGAGAGAACGCATTAGGGGTAAGTACAAAAGATAAGGTCAAGATGGTAAGTCTTGTCATTGTAATGTATATCCCTGTGTTGGTACTTTTAGATTGGGTGTTTGAGCAGAAGCTTGAAACTTGGTATTTTTACCTTTCAAAGGGCGTATTTTTTGGTGTACTTTTCTCTGTGTTTTTTTACTTTTTTATTAAGAAAATGACTAAGGGAATTATGCTTAAATTAGCTATACCTTTAGAAGAAGGAGAGGAGTTAGAGGCCTATGGTGTTGCGAATTTCTTTTTAAAAAGACAGGCCATAGGGGGTAAGTTGGGTATCACACAAGCGTATGTAGTCTTTCATTCACATAAGTTTAATTTGAGTAAGAGAACTGTTCGCATTGCATTGGCAGACATACAAGATGTTAAACCCTGTAAGACTATGGGGATTATAGACAATGGCTTAAAAATTAAGCTAGCGGATCAGGAGTATCGTTTTGTAGTAAACGATAGAGCGAAATGGCTTGAACTTTTAAAGGAGAAAATGAAGTAAAAGGATAAAAAACTGAGGTAGAATAATATAGTATTCTGAATGCTTTCAGAAGTAAAACAGCCGAATAGTAAATTGCTATTCGGCTTTATTTTTTGGTAGCGTACAAACATAGAATGAAGTTGTTGTTTAAAACTGCTTCAACAGCTGTACTGAGAATTCTATTTGGATTTTGCTAAATTTTTTTATAATTTTTTAGTTAACTATAGGTTATGATTTAATTTTTACATTAAATTATTTTTCAATTAATGAATATTTAGATATAAAACATTTAATAGATTATATAAATATTTATATTAGCGGTTAATTTAACGAAATACGGATATAGGTGTTTTTTCACTAAACTCTTACTTCTTTTGTTTCAAAAAAAATCAAAGTTAAACCTCATTTTGAACAACCATAAACCTGAAATATTAATTAAAAGAATCTATGAATTCAACCGAAGTAATACAGAACACCAAGTGGTTTTCGAAATTTTCATTGGCTTTTTTAGCCCTTGTAGGTGCTATAAATACCGCTCTTTTTATAGTCGTACCTCTTTTACCGCCTAAAATACTACAGTTTGCAATTCCCATAGGTTTTATTGCCTTAGGATTAGCCATCCTATTCTCCATTGGTTTTTCTTTTTATTGGAAAAGAAAAGAAAAGAAGGGAACTATTAATTCTGTAAAATACATAGCTTGGCTTTCAACCTTGTTGCGTTATTGGATTGCCTTTCTACTGTTGGATTTTGGCTTTCAAAAAATATTTGAAGTTAATTTTAATTATTCCTATCATATAAATGATTCTTTATCAGATGCATTAACGGGACAAGAATTAACTTGGAAATACTATGGGTTTTCTTATGGACTTGCTGTTATTTTGGCCTTTTTCCAAATCATTGGCAGTGTTCTTTTGTTATTCAAACGCACCATTTTATTGGGCATTACAATACTGCTACCGGTTATGCTGAACATTGTTTTGATTAATGTTTTTTACAAGATTGGACCCATTACCTTATTTACCTCTATCCTAATAACCTTAGGCTTACTTTATCTTTTTTTACAGCATAAGGTTAATATAATAAACTTCTTTAAGCAACACAAAGATAGATTGCCATCCATGGGGACTAATCTCTCACGTTCAATCGCTCGTGTGTTGTGCATCCTAATTCCTTTAGTATTTGTTATTTACTATAATTATGACGTTCATCGCTCAAAAAAATATTTTGGAAAATGGAACGTTACCGCAATGACGCGCAATGGAGAATTGATTAAGGAAAATGCATGGCTACAAGATACTTTGGCTTGGAAAACAATCTATATTGAAGAAAGAGGAAAAATGTATTATTGTCCCAATCCCTATTTGTATGAGGATAATACATCCCTATTTATGAAGTATTACCACGATGAAGATGGACAGAATTTTAAGGTTATATCCTATGAAAAGAACCGGAATAAACCAGATACAATTCCCATTCAGATTGACAATTTTAACGATGAGTCTATGCAATGGAAAATGATGTTATACAAGGACACGATTCACATGGAATTAAAGAGAGAAAATCTCTAATAAAATGACGCTTAACAACGTGTTTTAATTCGACATTAAGTACTAATTTTAAACCGTTGAAATACAAAGTAGTTGTCTTGCTTCTTTAGCTTTTAGCCAATCCAGTGAAATCTCACTGGATTGCGTAGTAAATAACTCTTTTAGTTCCGGGATACTCGTTTGACTCAATAGGTGTAAATCTTCTTTTGTGATTGGATTCTCCATAGTAGTTTTTTTAGTGCATGTCTAATTTTGACTTCCCTTTTTGAAGTATTAAAAGTAAATACTGCATTATTTTACCCTTATTAATTTGTTATTTATAACCCTTATTATTACAAAAGTCACATAAAAACCTCCTGTTTTTTTACAAATTATAGGTGTAATTTTAGGATAGAGGTATTAACTTTATATACATTTAAAATTAAATTTTATGCCTTGGGATCCAATAATATACAACAAGTTTAAGAACGTTCGTTTTTTGCCCTTCTTTGATTTAAGTGATATGATTCAAGAAACTATTCCAATGAAATCGGTTGATTTAGGATGTGGTACAGGAGAACAAACCGCTTTATTAGTCGAGAAATTTAATCACGCTACTTTTACAGGAATTGACTCTTCTTTAGAGATGTTAGAGAAAGCTCATCCCTTACGATCGGATAGGTTAGAGTTTAAATGTCAGACAACAGAAGAATTTGCATCAGCGGATGAGTCTTGGGATTTGGTCTTTAGCAATGCTGCTCTACAGTGGTCAGATGATCATCATGAATTGTTTCCAAAACTTATTTCAAAGATAAATCCAGGAGGACAGTTTGCTGTGCAAATGCCTTGTCAAGCTGAAAATAAGCTGAATAAACTACTTTATAATTTAGCAGATTCAGAACCGTATAAGACACAATTAAAAGGATGGAACAGGAAATCCGCTGTACTAGGCGTGGATGAATATGCACAAATTATGTTTGCTTGTGGATTAAGTAATTTGAATATCTCTCAACGCGTGTATCCGATACTTGCAGAAGATCAGGATACCTTATATGAGTTTATTGCAGGTTCCGCCTTAATCCCTTATATGGAGCGGTTAAAAGAGGAGGAGAGACCTTTATTTATCAAGGCTTTTAAGGTAGAAATCGCCCATGCCTTTAAACAATTACCTGCTTTATACGCTTTTAAAAGAATATTGCTCTATGGTATAAAAGCCCTAGATTAAAAGAGTTAGCAAGTCCAATCCTTTAAATCGTTATATAAGGTAAATATAGCCTCTAGTTCACAAGGTTATACTTTATTATCTTATACTTTTTAAAGTAAAGTTAATTTGTTTTTTATTCGTTGTATTAGTGATACATTTAAAACAATACACTTGTGTTTTGTTATCCTAAATTTAGGAGATTGCTTCCATAAAAGGAACAACATTTATCCTAAGGTAGAAGCGTACAATTGTATATCCTAATGAAATAAATAATAGCAACGAGTAACCTGTAAAATTCCATCATTATGCAAAATAAAACAATAGCAAAATCACTTATTTTAGGTTTCTCAGTAGTCTTAGGTTTTTCTTTATTGGGATTTTTTATTTTCAAAGGACTAAAGACCTTTAGTGATAAAGATCGTGTAGTAACCGTAAAAGGATTAGCCGAAATGAATATGATGGCGACCTCTGCTACCCTTGTGATTGATTTTGCAATTTCAGGGGATGATTTACAACAAATAATGAAGCAAACCGAACATAAGAAAAATACGATTATTGCTTATTTAACTACGCTTGGCTATTCCCAAAATGAAATTAAAATCGATAATGTAGGGGTAAGTGACCAAGAAAAGTATCATGAACTCCGTTGGGAAGATGGACGACAAGTGTCAGTAAAAATAGACCGATATACGATTACACAGCAACTAACCATTGAAACAAAAGACATAAAAGAAGCAGAAAACAGAACCGCTCAAATCAAATTAGATTTAATTAGTAAAGATTTGACTTCCAATATAGAACCGATTTATTCTTTTCCTGAACTAAATTCAGTTAAACCAGAATTAATAGCGGAAAGCACAAAAAACGCACGTATTGCGGGTGAGCAGTTTGCGAACGATTCTCAAGCTAAATTAGGCAAGATAAAAACAGCTTCACAGGGACAAATCACTATCGTAGGAAGGTATCATTTTGAGGAGGAGGGCATAAATAATGTGCTGAATGAACCCTATATTCAGAAAGCTAGAGTAGTAAGCACGATTGTTTTCTTTTTAGAATAACAGAAACCTTAAACAAGTACATCAAGTTGTCGTTTCATCAATACTATTATTTAAAGTAGCTTTATCAAAAAACAAAGGAGTACTACTACCAGATTATAAGTATAAATTGCAGATTTGTTTGTGTTTTAATGATTGAAATGTGTGTAGTGTTTATAGCCTAAAAACATCACAGGCCTATAGCATTCCTCTGTCGGAGTGAAAAATAAGTGCTCCTGATGGGCTAAGGGTCAATTAATCTTTGCCATTTTAAAAGCAGTGATACTGGTTTGTCCAGCATGCATTCTGTTGCGTAAAGCCCAACCAATCACCTTGCGGTCATATATATCAAGAACCGAGGTCAGATAAGTCCAACTTTTTTCCAATCGAAGATAGGTGAGATCTGAAACCCAAACTTGATTAGGCCTAGTGATAATAAATTCTCGATTTAAGTGATGTTTAGCCCTTGTAAATTAAGGCTGAGAGTCTGTAGTAATTTAAGAAGTTTGTCTTTTTTTTTATTGGGTACAATGCCTAAATTTACAACCACGCGTGTTGGTATTGATTTAAAAAAGATGCGTTTAAAAAACGAATGAAAAATATATTACTTATTATTGGTAGCGCTAGTGTTCAATCTGCGAATCATACCCTAGCGCAGTATATTAAAACTAATACTTCTACAAGGTTAAATGTTACTCTTTTTGATAAACTGACAGAGTTACCTCATTTTGTACCAGAATTATCTAGTGAGAATACCCCCAAAGAAATAGTGAATTTCCGAAATTTAGTAGACGACTCTGATGGAGTTTTAATTTTGACCCCCGAATATATTTTTAGTATTCCTAGTGGGTTAAAAAATGCATTTGAGTGGTGTGTGTCTACAACTATTTTTGCAGATAAACCAATGGGATTAATTACTGCATCAGCTAGTGGAGAAAAAGGACATGAAGAGCTAATGCTAATTGCTCAAACCTTAATGGCTAAGTTTATTCCTGAAACGACAGTATTAATTAATGGGGTAAAGGGGAGAATCGATCAAACAACGAATGAAATTGAAATAAAAACAAAACGAGTTCTTGATCAGTTTATACTTGATTTTACCAAGCTATTAGAAAGAGAGTGATAAGATATCCTGTCTTTTTAAAACATCAATAGTGTAGTAAATTAAAAGAGGGTGATGAAATCACTTCTCTTATAAATCAGCTATTTTCATTACTCGTAAAAATAGATACTTTAGGGTATTCCTATAACTTCTCCTGTTTGGATGAATTGGGCTTATTCAGCGTTGCTCTTACAAAAGAATCCCGCGAAGTCAATACCATTGTTTCAGTTGCTTTTGTATTTGTATCCTGACAGCGAGGAGGGCAAGGCCGGATTGGCTGAAGCGCAGAAAGGAATATAGTACTATAATTCTCGATTTTATTTCCTATTAACCCAGAAGAAAAGGGATTTTATTTGCTTTTTGGGATTGGTAAATACAAAAAAGGGAAAGACTATCTCGGTCTAATAGATGCAGCAGATTTTAGTTTTGCCACAACTACTGATAAGTATAATTGATCTTTTTGCCTTGATTTGTTTCCAATTTCGCTCAAAAAAACGAGGTGTAATTCATTTTATAAATAGATCATAAGGATTGTAGTTAGGGTAGGATTTAAATATTCATACACTAAAGGATTGTTTTGCGTTATTTAATACTAATTCATTTCATAGCTGATGTTCAGAGAGATAATTTCTGTGTTATTCAAGGTTTTTACTTAAAGTATTATTTTAAAGGTTTTATCAGTGAGAAGTAATAGAACTGTGTGTATTCAAAATTTAACTGCTTCAGTAAATCTAGATATAAGAAGCACTATCTGTCGAATTTGGAGATGTCCAAAAATAAGGAAGCCTACAATTGATGTGGTTTGACTTTCATTTAGTATTATTTCGGTTTTTATTTTTAGTATAATTTATTGTATTTAATATGGTGTAATTAAAAATAAATTGATACTTTTAGTATTATTTATATTAAAATTAACCTAAAAAAGCACTTAAATCGAATTGTAAAAATGAAAGAAAAAACTACTTTATTTGAGGAATTGCACCCGTTAAGAGGAAGTGATCAGTATCCTTCACAGGAGATAAAAGAAAGATTAATCGATTTATATCTACCTGTCTCTGTATCAGATTTAGCGGTCAATTTATCTAATATTACCTCCCAATTTTATGCTTTGCAGTTGCAGTCGACTGGAGAACAATATGGAGTAGATGAAATACGTTTACAGTCAGAAAAATTATTCTACAAGCTTGGGAAAGTAAAAGCAGAACAAGCTTTGGCTAAAGATCCCAATATGGATCGCGATTGTAGATCCCTTATTTTGGTTGCTATTTCTGCTATTTATACCTCAAGCCCTGAGTTTAAGTTTCAGGTGAAGGAGTATACTCCGGATTACGCCGTTATTGAATTGAGGGGAGTTGATCGTTATCACAGAGCTGCTAAACAATATAAAATCGATCAATATATAAGTTTTCCAACTTTGGTAGCTTTTTTGGATGGAATCAAAGATTATCTTCAATTAAGAGAGGTAACGATAGAAGTAGCCCGATGTTCTTATGACGAGAACTCAAATATAGCATGTACGTATATATTTAAACAAAATCGTTCATAATATGGAGCATTTATATGATTATATAGGAGAGAACTATCCTTATTTATTTCCAATGAGTAATGTGGTTATGAATGAATTAACGCTAGAATATACTACTACTATTAGTTCACAGAATCAGTTCACAGAATTTAGTAAGATAGTGCAAATAGCCGCTTCATTAGGCAGTATATCGCTATTGAGTGCCATGAAACTTTCTTCCAAAACTTTTTTCTTAGGTGAAAAACTTCGAATGAGAAAAATTCCCAATACTATTGTAGAGGGGGAATTAAAGTTTTGTACAAAAACGCTTTCATTCTCAAAACGAAAAGGGAAGGTCTTATTGGATATTTTTGATAATCAAGCTCAATTGGTGTATACCGCTGAGTTAGAGTATGTGATTTTTGATGAAGCTTCTTTTCATCAAGTTTTTAGTAGTTATTATACAGAGAAGATTCCTGTAGAAAGTCATTCAATTGATAAAGAGATAGAATTGAATTTAGTTAAACCATCTTATTTTAATGTTCATATTCCAGAAGTTACGAGCGAACAATGTAAAGGGCATTTTGATAATTATCCTATTGTACCAGGCGTTTTGATTGTGAAGCGATTGTTAGAAGCCATTGAAAAAATATTTAAACTTCAAGGTGAAGAACTTCAAAACAAAACATTAGTAATAGATAGTTTCGAAATTTTTCTAAATGCAGCTATTCCAATCCATAGAGAATTAAATTCCTTGGTCCATTATCGTCAAATAGCTAAGGATAGTTATTTGTTTATTTGTCCCATTAACGATCATAAAACAGAATATGCCAATTATGTGATTACCGTGACGCTTTATTAAAATCACGTCCAATTCGCAAAGAAGATAGGGTACTGTCTCTTAAAGAGTATAAGTTCAAAATAAAATTGTTTTTTTGAATTAATGACAAACCCTTTGTAGATCCAGATTATAGAGCATTTAAATACTCTATAATCTGGATCTACTACTAATCAGACCTACTGTAGAAGGCCGATAAATAGTAAATAATACGCTCTTTTTACTTTAAAAATCAAATGTTTCCAAAGTGCGGATTCCTGTATCCAAAATGCAGATAGTAGAATTTTGTGGGTTATTTAACAATCACACCCTCAAATTCCTTGTTTTTTCAAGGGTGGAATTCATGAACTAATAGAAAAAAAGTAAGATTAGAGTAGGTATGAATGGGTAAACCCCTTTTTTGATAAAAGAATAAGCCCATTTTGAAACAAAAGTTCCTCCACAGCCTTACAAATCCAATTAGATTTAGGAAATTTGAAGAAATACCGATGAACATGATAGAAAATCAAATTAATGCAGATGAGTTTGTTTCCAAGTTCATGGATGCGAGTCTGAGTAACTTGACTTATATTCGCACGCCAATTAAGATTTTTTCACTAAAGGACATAGCGCCTTTTTTGAAAATTCCGATACCACCCATCATCTTTGGTTATAATTTATTGATCCATCTCACAGAAGGGTATTTTACACAGCAGATCGAATCAACTACTTTTATGGTTGAAGCTCCTGCTGTTTTAACCTGTAATTACGGTCATATATCTGCCATTCAATCCGTTGATAAATTAGCACAAGGGTATTGTGTCCTAATTAAAGAGCATGCCATGACCTCTATGTTTCGAGAAACCCAAATCTTAAATATCTTTACGATATCTCCCTTACTCAATCTCACTACCCAAACCAGTGCAGAACTCGAGAGACTGCTTGACTTGCTGTATAGCGAAATATACAGCGAAGCACCTTACAAAGAGCTGTATGAAAGTATCTTTAAAACGATTGCCTTGAAGATAATTAAACTCTCAGATTCTACGAAATCCTTAGAGCGTAAACAAGAAATTGCAATTACGTTCAAACAACTCGTCCATTTGCATTTTAATAAGCAAAAGACCGTTGATTTTTATGCCGATCAACTTAAGGTATCCATCAATTACCTCAACCGATGTGTTTCTGCCGTGTATAAAAAATCCTCCAAGCAACTCATCTTAGAGATTGCTATTATTCACAGTCAACTTTTGTTATTGGAA
Source organism: Myroides odoratus (assembly GCF_965118575.1). Classification (GTDB taxonomy): domain Bacteria; phylum Bacteroidota; class Bacteroidia; order Flavobacteriales; family Flavobacteriaceae; genus Flavobacterium; species Flavobacterium odoratum_B. The sequence goes on from NZ_CBCPHW010000019.1 coordinate 24,839, forward strand.
ACCAATAAAAGTGTAGCTACCATTGCCTATGAATTAGATTTTGCCGATCCTTCTTATTTTGCGCGTCTTTTTAAAAAAAATGTGGGAATTACACCTTCAGAATATCGTAAAATATAAGTACATGGATGTACTATAATGCACGATTTGTCCTATATTTTATCTAAACCATCATATTTGTTTCTCTTTCAATTACTTATCTTTGTTCAAAGATTTGCTCAGTTTTTATACCACTACTTGCTGTAATGTCAAGGCAGTATTTGAGGTAAAAAGTATAGGTACTACCAAGCAATCGGTGATTTATTTAATTGATAACAGAGAATAGAAATGAATACAGTAACAGAAAACAGTGATTTTAATAGTTATATAAAAGAGTTCAAGCAACATCTGAAGCATTTGTTTCGCGAGAAATATGATTACAATACGATGGGACTTAACCGTGATTTTCCAGCTGAATTACTCGCGGAAGTCATGGACAAAAAACCCTTATCTGTAGCTATTCCAACAATGTATGGCGGTAGAGGTGTTTCTGTAAAAGAATGCCTGCAAATCCTTTCAGCAGCCTCTTATGAGTCTTTGGCTCTTTCCCTGACCTTTGGTATCAACATTGCGCTTTTTTTAGAACCTTTAGCTAAATATGGACAAAGTGCTGTTCAGGAGAGAATCTTTAAACAGTTTATGGAAAACAGTGCCATGGGCGGATTAATGATAACTGAAAAGGCCTTTGGAAGTGATGCTTTGAATATGAAAACAGCTTTCAAGCAAGAAGGAGAGATGTTCCATATTAAAGGACAAAAACACTGGCAAGGTTTAAGTGGAGCAGCTGATTTTTGGTTAGTAACCGCTAGAGAGGTGAAACCCAATGGTGAATTGGCAAGAGATATTGATTTTTTTGTCTCCGAAAATAAGCATCCCGATCAGCATATTCCGATGACCCATCGCTATAATAACCTAGGTTTATATGCCATTCCTTACGGAATCAATGAGATTGATATAGCTATACCAGCAGAACAAAAATTAGTAGCGGAGAGCACAGGAATTAAATTAATGTTAGATACACTTCATCGCAGTAGACTCCAATTTCCAGGTATGGGATTGGGCTTTATCCAAAGACTGTTAGATGAATCCTTGGCACATTGTCAAGAAAGACAAGTGGGAGGTACCTCTTTATTGAATATAGATTCAGTAAAATACCAGCTTTCAAAAATCCAAGCGGCTTATACCCTATGTTCAGGGATGTGCCTGTTTAGTGTGGAAGAAAGTGGCATTGACAAAAACTTAGCCCTGATGAACATTGAAGCCAATGTGCTTAAAGCCTTAGTTACCGATTTGATGCAAGAATCGGCTCAAATTAGTTTACAATTAGCAGGAGCAAATGGGTATCGATTGGATCATATTGCGGGTCGTTCCCTAGTAGATTGTAGACCTTTCCAAATTTTTGAAGGATCAAACGAAATGCTTTATGGACAGATTGCTGAAGGTGTATTGAAATTAATGCGAAAAGAGAAAGAAACGAACGTATATGGTTTTATGCAAGGGTATGAACGCACCAATTTGAGTGTAGATTACTTTAAATCTCAATTGGATTTTAATGTGGACAGCACTTTAAAACAACGCAATATGATACTGATTGGTAAAATGATTTCACGCGTTATCGGTTTTCAATTTGTACTGAAAATGAATGGTTTTAATGCACAATTAGTTGAGATTACGCGTCAAAATGTGCTTTCAGATTTGGCAGCTTTTCATGGACAACTTAATTCGCAAAATGATATTGATCCTGTTGTGGAGTATACGATAAATTCAGATTGGACTACTTTTTAAAAAGAGAAAAACTGCAAGTTTAAAGCTTGAATAACCCATAAGAAATGCCCCATAAAGTTAACTTTATGGGGCATTTCTATTCGAATTTGAAAAAACATAACAAATTAGAAATAAGGTTGTTTATACAAAGGGAGTACTAGGGAATTAAAGTTGAATAATTCCCGCACCAGATATTCTTCCACTGGCATGAACAAAATCATTCATCGTTTGATTCTGTGCCGGAGTTAATTCACTGTAATTGATATTGAGTTTGGAGCGACTCATAGCTAAATCAAAAAGCTCTTTTTGAATCTCTTTTTGTCTTCCTGCATCCGTAGAGGTCTTGAATTCCTGTACTAGATCAATCTCTTTTTGATAAGAGGCAATTGCGTTCGCTTGAGTTATATCTGGAAGTCGCAATTCCAAAGTATTCGGTTCTGTAATTGTATTTTCACCATCGGTAACCTTGTTTTCTTGGTGATACCCTTTATACTCAGCGGGTAGTACTTCTTCGTAAAAAGCAATAAACTCCGTTTTCGTAAAGAACTTATTGAAGAAGTTGCCCACAGTATTCTTATTATAAGATACTTGTTCTTCGGGATAAGCTTCCCCAAGAAAGTAGGTACATCGATATAAATTATTATCAATAAACAGCGCCTGAGTAGATTTAATATTATCTTCATAAAGAACCCCATCAATTAGGACTTCCTTTGCTGAAGATCCAAATTTATCAAAGTTTCCTTCCGAGGCATATACCATAGAATATACATAATGAGGAGCTAAAGTAGGGTTGATAATACCACCCGAATTTTGTTTGAATACATTAAACTTCGTCTTTTGTTGCTCATACGTTAATTCATGTATACCCGCACTTAGTGTCAGCTTTTCAAAACTTTGAGGCGCTAGGGTATAGGACTGGTCATCAATATAGACTTTTATTTCCTTATCCGTCGGATTGGAGACATAAAAATCTTGTCTTTGAAAGGGATCATTACAACTGATGAAGCCAATAAGGGTTAACAAAAGGATTAAGAATCGTAATTTCATAGGAATTTATTTATTTTTTTTAGGGGGGCAAAATTACAGTTTAGAATATAGTAATCCTAGGTTTTAAAGAAGGATATTTAAACCCTTTTGGTTTTGAGTTTCTTCGGTAAAAAGTCTATTTTTCCGAACAACACTCGAACAATACCCGAACAACACCCGAACAAAGTACCCAAAAGAAGCATTAAAAGCATGAATTTCAAGTCCTTTTTCATAAGGATAAGTGTGAAATATTCTGTCGATTGTACAATCAATTCTAAGAAGTGCCTAAAAAATAGGATCACGAGTTAGACTCCTCAGAAATAAGATTCTTGAAAGTAAATAGCTAAAATAAGAAAAAGAAAAAAGCTTAGCCAAAAAGTTAAGCTTTCTTGCTACTTTTTAGTTCTCAAATTGTTTAAACACGATACTTGACGTATGTCCGCCAAAGCCAAACGTATTATTCATAGCTACTTTAACGGACTTGTGTTGCGCAATAGTAGGCGTTAGATTCAGTTGCGAACTAATTGCTGCATCGAGTTCCGTGAGATTAATAGTAGGAGGTATGATGCCCTGTTCAATACTCTTGATACACAAAATAGATTCTATAGCACCTGCAGCACCCAAAAGATGACCCGTCATGGATTTGGTTGCACTGATGTTTAACTGCGGTAAATGTGCTTTAAACACCTGTTCAATGGCCTTGCATTCACTAATATCTCCAACGGATGTTGAGGTAGCATGCGCATTGATATAGTCAACATCTCCTGGAGTTAATTGAGCCTCTGCCAAAGCAGTTTGCATCGCGACAATCGCGCCTTCCCCTTCAGGATGTGTGGCTGCTACGTGATACGCATCGGAGGCAGCGCCATAGCCAACCAATTCACAATAAATCTTAGCGCCTCTTTGTAGGGCGTGTTCTAACTCTTCCAACAGCAAGATACCAGCCCCTTCACCCGCAACAAATCCCGTGCGGTTGGCATCAAAAGGTCTAGACGCTGCGGCGGGATCCTCATTAGCTGTAGATAGCGCTTTCATCGCATTAAAACCCGCAATAGCCGATCGACAAATAGTTGCTTCGGTTCCTCCTGCTAAAATGAGTTCTGCTCTTCCAAGGCGAATCGCGTCAAACGCACTGCCTATCGCATTATTCGCTGCTGCGCATGCGGAGGCTACAGCATACGTAATCCCCTTTAAACCATAGCGAATCGATAGCTGACCAGCAGCCATATTCGAAATCATCTTGGTGATGAAAAAGGGATTGAATTTAGGTTGAGTAGTATCTTTTGCAAAATTTAAAATCTCTTCTTCTAAGGTTTCTAGTCCACCAATTCCCGTGGCTATAATCGCACCGATACGATGCGGATTAATAGACGTCAAATCTAACTGAGCATCTTGTAAACACTCTTCTCCTGCTGCTATGGCATATTGGGTAAACAGATCCATTTTTCTTGCTTCAGGTTTCGTAAAGTAACGCAAGGGGTCAAAACCTTTCACTTCACAAGCGAAAGTGGTTTTGAAATGGGTGGCATCAAAGTGAGTGATAGCCGCAGCTCCGCTTTTTCCTTGTATGGCATTAGTCCAAAAGGTATTTACATCATTTCCCAAAGGCGTGATAGCTCCGAGGCCTGTAATAACAACTCTTTTCATATTGTGGTAAGTTTATACTTACTAATAAGTAAGTGGTGAGTTTAAAAAAATTTACCTATCAAAGGATAGGGGGCAAATATTTTATTTTAATTGTTCTAAAAGTGAATAGCAATAGTTTTTATAATCGACGTATTTTTTTACGCGAGCGAGTTGTAAACTCGCTACTAAACTAGATAAGATCATAAAAGCACGTTGATGTTCTTCTTCTTCAAACTGAAAAATACCCGCTTTTTTTCCTTCAACTAAGACGCTAGCTAACCAATGAACAATTAAGTCCACTATTTTTTTAACTTCTACTTGAGTTGTAGGAAAAAGAGTTTCAATATCTGTACTTAAAGCACCTACAATACACAGTTTACGCTCTCTTTGGCTCTTAATGTAAATCTTGATAAACGTCTCTATTTTTTTACTAGGATCAAAATCCAACGCTTCCATATTCGCTATCATTTCTTCAAAACGCTGAATATTCGTCTTTACAATACTAGTTCCCAAATTCTCTTTACTGGCAAAATAATAGTGAATCGCGGCATTCTTAATACCTAACTCCGTGGATATATCTTGGTAGCTAAACCCATTGTATCCTTTCGTTAAAATCAATTCTTCTCCAAGTTCCAATATGCGCTCTCTTGTTCCAGACATGCTTTTCAATTTAATGACAGAACAATATTACTTACTAATTAGTAAGTAAACAAATTTTTAGCTAAAATTTAAAAGAGAGAGGACGAAAAAAAGAAAATCTGTTGCTTGAGTATGGCTATTTTTAGCACTTGTAATACCTACTTGTATAGCGCTGTTGAAGATTGAAGAGAGGTACATGCCAACTAATAGCTAGATATGAAAATAAAAAGTAGTATTTTTCAGGCACTTGATTTTTTTTGTATTTAACATTCAAGAAAGGCGAGAACAAAAGTGAAATAAATAGTAATAAAGTTTAAGATGATCAATTACAACAACAAAACCTTTAGGCCAATTAGCAATACCGAAAATGGAGAAACTTCTAAGGATACGATTTTTCATTACCAACAAGAAGGCAATATTTTAACTTCAGAATACAAAGGAGGTAAAATAAAAAAGGGACACTTGATAGGACTTGTCGATGAAAGCGGAAATATTGACATGAGATACCATCAAATCAATACGGATGGGGAATTGATGACAGGCATTTGTAAATCAACGCCTGAAGTTCTACAGAACGGAAAAATTAGATTACATGAGGTTTGGACTTGGACATCTGGGGATCAATCAAAAGGAACATCAATTCTTGAAGAAGAATAGCGGCTGTCTTGATAAAATGCCTGTTCATGTGTGTTTATTTTGTTAATTATTAATTTAAGTTTAAAATTTAAATAGTGTATATTTAATTTAACAAAAAAACACACGAAAAATGAAAAAAAGAAAAAGACTTTTACCTGTGCTTTTACTAGCGCTGTGTAGCCTATTTATTGTGGCTTGTTCGGACGATAACACGTCGAATAAACCAGAGGATAATTCGTTGTATAAGGCAGAATCTAACTATACGTTAGACCAACTAGAACAAGCCTCTAGGATTGCGATTATGACGTATCGAATGCCTGGAATTAAAGGTTCTGAGGTTGAAGCGACGGCTTTGGTTTTCTATCCAAAAACACAAAAACCGAAGGATGGATGGCGCATGATCGTATGGGGACATGGAACTGTAGGCGTAGGCGATGCCTGTGCACCAAGTAATAAACCTATTAGCGCTAATTTCAAAGTGTCTCTTCAAAGACTTTTAGAAGAAGGGTATGTAGTAGTAGCTCCTGATTACGAAGGGTTAGGTACTCCTGGTATTCATCCCTATTTAAATTTAAAAAGTGAAGCCTTATCGTGTATTTATGCGGTTAATGCACTCAAAGCGCAATACAAAGAGGATTTTCAAGGGGATTGGATGTCTTCGGGCCAATCACAAGGAGGACAAGCTTCGTTGGGTGTGGCAGAATACGCAGCTAAGGATGCAACGTATAAAGGAACAATAGCAGGCGCTCCAGGATCAGATATGGAAAAAATCATGTTTGACGTTGCTCCTAAAGCGTTACAAGCTATGGAGCGACAAGAAAATAAAGCGGTACCGCCGATTGCTTTAGAACAGCGAAATTCGATTGTTACCTATGCTACCTTGTTAGCTTATGGTGCTTTATCTGGTGTGGGACTCAAAGCGGATACACCTACTTTTGATTATACGATCATGTTTAAGGGAAGAAGTAAGGCTTTTGCTTCTTTAGCGGAGGGCACAAATGGAGATAATGGAGCGTGCTTAGATGAGGTCAGAAATGCTTACAAGACGGACATTGTTGCGTTTATGATGGAGGATACTTCCCGTAAAGTAATGGATTATCCAGGTTTAGATGAAGACGTATTTAAAACCAATGTGGTTATACAAAAGTCACTGCGCGATAATCAACCCGGAACGAAAAGGATAGATAACCCCGTTTTAGTTATCCAAGGAACTGCCGATACCAATGTGCCTTATACCATTACGGTAGACTTAGTTCAACAATTGAAAGCGCTAGGTTCTCCTCACGTTGAGTTACTCTTGGTAGAAGGGGCTTCACATACGCAAGCGATTGTTCAAAGTACGGATCAACTGATTTCCTTTGCTCAAAAATATCTACCTAGTAAATAGTCATAATACTTTGTGCAGTTAAAAGACAACAAGTCGATTATAGCGATAGATAAACTAAAAATAAGCTTGGATTTTAGATTCAGGCTTATTTTTTTAAGTCCTACAAAGAAACTTATTTTTTGTTTTACCTTTGCAAACCAAAATTCGTTGTCCGCAGTAATAGATAGACCAATGAGCAGAAATACAGCCACAAACCGAAAAATAGTAAAAGACAAAATCGCCAAGAAAAAGCAAAAAGAGCAAGAGGCAGAAGCCAAACGCAAGGCCCTTTTAAAAGAGATTGTCAACCAGTTTACCATTAAAAAATAAACCGTCCACTTGTTGATCTGAACATCAGGCTGAGGCGATTTAAAAATATCGCAGCCTACTTCTTCCTTAAGCCTACCATCTTTTACTACTAGCAAGTGACTCATTTCGAGTTGAATACAATTATTTGGTCTTTTTACCTCTACTCAAAGAAAAATAAAAAGATACAAATGAAACAACGAATAGTAAATGCATTAAATAAACAAATATATAATTGTTAAAATATTAATACAACCTCGCTTTATGTGAGTTATTTTTTATTTTTAATCGTTATTTAATTGTTTTAGGTGTATTTGTGTTAATTTAAATCGACTTTTAATCCATTTGTGTGGATTGACCTAATTCAATCGGATACCAACTATATTTGATAGCTAATATGTAGATTTTTATCTTTTTTTACCTGTTATTTTTTGCCTTTTTTAGAATAAATAAAGAAGTAGGATGCATAAAAATCACAGTAACTTTTACGCATAGATTTCTTCGTTTTAGTTTGTATAGAAGTTTTTGTAAAACCTGTAGTGTCGCAGGAATCTATTCTGACTTAACTTCTATGTAAATTAAGGGTTTTGGCTATTAAAGTATTAATTCGTATTAATTTATAAAAGTCTCCCTATGAAAACGAAGTTAATCTCTTTTGTTCGCTATTTTTTTGTATTGCTGTTTGTGTATGCAGCTACAAGTAAGCTCTTGGCTTTTGATACCTTTTCTGTGCAACTTACTCAATCTCCGATAGTAAGTACATACGGGCATCGTATTGCATATCTCATACTCTTGATTGAATTTACCGTTGCTTTACTACTTGTTAACAAGCGAACGAGACGAATCGGTTTGTATCTGAGTTATGGGTTGATGGTTGCCTTTACCTTTTACATCTATTTGAGTATCAATTATAGTGATTTTATTCCGTGTTCCTGTGGTGGAATTCTCGAAAAAATGGACTGGAATACGCATCTTTGGTTTAATATTGGCGTAAGTATCCTAGCATTGATTGCCCTTTATTTGGTAGAAGCGAATCCGCTAAGATTTAGTATCTATAGTGTTGTACTAACGATAGCTAGCGGTACTTTGCTAGTAGGCTTGTTTTACTCTTCCGAATACAGTGTCAAAAAAGAAAATCCCTTTATTCGAAGATTTTTTCCGCATGCAATATTCGAAGGCCAAACCTTAGATTTGAAAGTTAATTCGTATTATTTTGCTGGTAGTGAGAAGGAGAACGTGTATTTGGGAAATTATGCAGCGCCTTTGCATTTTATTGCTGTTGATTCGGCAAAGCAAACCCATGCGTTTACGATTCAATTAGATTCCGTAAAGCGGAAATACACCCAATTGAGTTTCAAAATTCGATACCCTTACTTCTTCTTAGGAGATGGTTCTTTGGCACTTGTTTTTAAAGGGCGATTAGATACCCGAGATTCGATTAAATTGACGCAGATTTGGAGCGAAAAAACAGCTTTTTTCTCTGATTTTATTCCCCTTGATTCTAATCGAATGGCTTTTAAAGCAATACTCCAAAAAGACTATCAACCAGTGTTAGGTCTTTGGAGCAAAAACAAAAAACCAGAACTACAACTTGCAACAACTCTTTTGGAGCCAAAAGCAAATGGTTTATTTGATTCAGATGGAATCATGCGTTTTAGTGCGGAATACCAATCACTAATCTATATCTACTATTACCGCAATCAATTTTTTCAAACGGACAAAAACTTGGCATTAATTCAACGACAACAAACCATAGATACAACACGCTTGGTAGATATAACCACAAAACGATTAGCTTCGGGTGAGCACAAGATGACAAAACCCGTTTTACCTTTGAATGCAAAAGCGAGTATTCACCGCAATCTCTTGTTTATTATCTCCAATTCGATAGGCAAAAATGAATCTCTAATACTTTGGAAGAGCAAGCAAATTATCGATGTCTATGATTGGAAAGAAGATACATATGTAGGCAGTTTTTATGTCGACCACCTAGGGGAAGATAAATTAACTGATTTTTGGGTCACAGATTCCTATTTCTATGGCCTATTTGAACAGAAACTTGTTCGTTACAAAATGGCCAAATCGCTAACCAGTAAGTTTCTATAAGGAGTGGCGCTGCCTTACTTAGGCGCTTTAAATTACAATTTTAAAAAATAAGAAAAATGAAAAATTTTATCAAAAAAGCAGGTTTGCAAATCGGTGTATTTGCGCTTGCTATCAGTGGTGCATTTGCCTCTAATGCGTTGAATATGTCACAAGAAAATCAATTAGTAGAAGCCTTTTTACCTTCAGAAGTACTTGGAAGAGTTTGTAATGTAAAAGATGCTTGTTTAACTCAGGGAATTGTGTTGTGTACGTGGTATGATCCGTCAACTAGTATTACCCATCGCTTATATGGAATGGAAAAAGTGGGCAATCAAATTCTATGTACGAACACGTTGTACAGAAGATAGATTTTGACTCAACTGAAGTCAGTAATTTAAGCGGGTGCCTCAAAAGGACACCCGCTTCGTTTTTGAAAGCTTTTTAGACGCCCATTTTTTTAGTCAAAGGTAGTCCCTTCCTTAATCCATGCGGTAGTGGTTTTATCCTTTAAGAAATAATCAAACCATTGCAGGGTTCGGATGCTTAGATCTTTTTGGTTTTTAGGTGTAAAAAGAGCGTGGCCTTCTTCTTCATAAAACAAGGTGATATTCGGTATTTTATAGCGTTGTAGGCCAATAAAAAATTCTTTTGATTGTCCCCAAAAAATATTTTCATCGTGTTTGCCGGACCAAAGGAAGATTGGTGTTTTGATTTGATCCACATACATAATTGGACTATTGTTTAGGTAGAGCTTTTTGTCTTGTGCAAAGGGAGAGGCCATCTCATACTGTTCATTCTCAAATTGAAAGTAAAACGGGCTACCAAAATTTTTATTAAATGAAAAGTAAGAGCGAACAAGATCACAATTTCCCGCTCCTGAAACGGCGGTTGCAAACTGATCTGTTTGGGTAACAATAAAGTTCGTTTCATAGCCTCCATGGGAATGGCCAAATAAACCTATTTTTTTACTGTTGATGGACTTCTCCTGTTTTAAAACGGTTTTTAGGGCTTTTTGTACGCATTTTAAAGCAGATACACCAGGGCCTTTTTCGTTGTAAACAATATCGGGATAGAACACAAAGTAGCCATTTTCGGTATATAAGCTTCGATTAAACCCTATTTCTGTGGCATAGCTCGGTATATCAAACATATAGTGAACATGGTGTTGTACTTGATAAATTGAGGTAACCATGGGGTATTGTTTGCTTGGGTCAAAATCTTTCGGATAAAATAAAGCGCCTTTTAAGGTTTGACCATTGAATGTATATTCGACTATTTTTTGTTTTCTATCGGTATATAATGCTGCGGGGATGCTACTTTCGTGTATTGTCTCTACAGTATGGTCATGCCATAATTTCAAATGAGTTGCTTGGTTGTAGTTTTCAGAAGTGTAACTAAGGTGTGTGTACGTGTCATTCCATTGAAAATTTTGCAAGAGATTCGCTGTTGTTTCTATCGGAACGAGTTCCTCTTGCTTATTTAGTAAATAGAGCGTCGTTTGATTAGTGGTTTGATCGAGCGCTGTGAATAAGATATGATCTGTAGCTAGCAGTTCCTTGGGTAAAAGCATTTGGGGATATTGCATGTTAAAATAGCGCACATTGATTAATTCTAAGACTCGATTTTTATTGGTAAAGGAGGTTAGGTTTCGAAGGACGCCACGCGCTAAATCATACGTATATAAATTTGAATCATAAATAAAGGAAACTGATTGATTGGCTGAATCCCAATTCAGAATAGAAGAATCCTTTGGATTTTTTTTTGCGGTTCCTTTTATTTCGGTTCGCGTTGCAGTTGAAATTGCAAAGATGACCCAATTTTTTTTAGGTAGTTTATAGGCAATGTATTTTCCATCGGGAGAATAGGAGAATAGAGTGGTATAATTGGGTAAATTAGCGAAAATAGGAACTACTTTTTCGGTTTGAACGTCAAAAAAACGAGCAGTACTATGCCGATTACTAGTTGTGTAGTTATAGGTGCTTTGCGCATCAAATAAAAGAATAGATTCAGGGTCAGGGGTGTCTAAGATATCATAACTATCCAGTTGAGGTAAGAGCGTTGTTTGATGGGTTGTTAAATCGTATTTTAGACGGCGCATATTTGGATGGGGAACATTTGGATGGCTTTTATTCTCTAGTTTTTTGTCATTCGTTACCCATTGGTCAATGCGAACATCGGGTAAAACAACCTTCCAAGCTTCAAAAAAATACGAAACGACAAGCTCGTTTTGCTTGTAAAAAATACCGCCAATACTATTCATTTTCTTGTCTTCGACTGCTAGAGGAATCGTAGAACATGTATTGTGAGCAACATCATAATAGGTGAGTGCATTTTGATCAAATACTTGAGGTTCAAACGCTACATAATTGGAATTAGCAGTCCAATGAAAAAGGAGTATAGGAGATACATTCGCATGGAGTGGAATCGTTTGGTTCGTTTGTAAATCAAAGATATACAAGGCACTATCCGCAGTTTGATAGACTAGTTTTTTAGTATCGGGGCTTAGCGTGTATTTGGTAAAGGATATGCCTTCAGCATGGTGTACGGGTTTAAATCCCGTAGCTGTAAATTGCAGAAACGATAGTTCGTTTGTCGTTAAATCTTTGTAGAAAAGCAAACTATTTTTAATCAGTATTTTGGACAATAGGCTGTTTTCTAAGGTATACGATTGCAAACTTTGCAAATTAAAAAGTGTAATAGCGTTTGTAGTTGAGGTTTGATAAATAACCAGTTGATTGGATACAAAGTCAATCATTGCAATATCAGAGAATTCAAATTGCTGTTTTGTTGTAGAGTTAAGAATAATAGTCTTGCCGGGTGTATCTTCAAAAGATTCTTTAACGATATGCCAAGTTCCATCTGGAGAAATGGATATATTGGATAGTTTGTTCCATCCAGGATCGATAGGGGTTGGTAGTTCTGGCGTTTGGGCAAAACTAGCGAGGTACATACACAAAGTACTTAGTACAAGGTAACATTTTTTAATAGCCATGATTTTGGGGTTGTAAATTAGGGTTAAGTAATAATTCTTTTTGTGGGATAGGCCATACTTGATGAAAGTCTTGCCAACCGGGTTTGTAATTCTTTAATTGAGCCAATTGGTGGTTTCGCTTTAACGTAAAAAAGCGATGCCCGTGTTCCGTAAAAAATTCGCGTTGGTCCTCATCTAAATAGGCTTGCATAACTTGTTCAACGGATAAATCCAAAGCCAATGGGGAGAGATTGGCTCGTCGTCTCAAGCGATTTAATTGTCCGATAGCTTCAGCTGTTTGTCCAAGGTATAGGAAGGATTCTACTTCTAAAAGGAGCACTTCTTCCAATCGAAATACAAGGGAGTATTCGTCCGCATTGCTGTTGTTGTTTTTATACTTAAAAGCATGTGAAAAAGAGTGCTGACCCTCCGTGAGGGTTTTAATCCAATGGGTTCTTCTTAAATCAGTGGAAGCAAACTGAGTTAAGAGTTTCGGATTTAGCGCATAGCGAATCGGAGGTAAAGTCACGAAAATATAGTTTTTAGCTTCGGATGTAGGCGTTCCTTCAGCATTGGAATCCAATTGCCAAAGGGTGCTTTTTGCCTCTCTTTTGAATACTTTAGCGAGATCTTGTTCAAGGGCATAGTCAGGTACTTGTAGGATTGTATTTAGCGTTTGTGCAGCGAGGGTGTAGTTGTTTTGTAGTGCGTAATTTTTAGCAAGCAACAATTCAGCACAGGCTTTATTGGGATAAATCCGATAGGGGCTTCGATAGGAATAGGACAAATGCTCCAGGCTGTATTTTAAATCTTCTTCAATCGCTATTAGCACTGTTTCATGTGGTGTTTTCTGTAGCTTGGTGTTAATTTGATAATCGGTTGTGGTGGTATAGGGAATGTCGCCAAATAAACAAGTGAGGTATTGATAATACAAAGCCCGTAACAAAGAAGCTTCTGCGAGTAATCGCTCTTTTTCATTCGAACTTAGTTGAGAAGAATTTGTCACGCCTTCTATAAAGCGATTGAGGGTGTAAATTTGATTGTACGATTGATCCCAAATAGCCGTTAATACTAAAGAAGAAGAGCGAATAGCATTGGAATAGAAAGCGGAAAATTCATTGATAGAACCCGGTTCTTCATATGCGGTTAATTCATCCGTATACAGAGACAAAAGGGTGCCTAAGCCCGAACTCTCACCACTTAGGATTGATTTTTCTCTTAGGTTGGCATAGATGCCATTAAGTGCTTGTTCTGCTAGGGCTATATTTTGATATACTTGATCCGTATTGATTTGATCGGCGGGTAAATCAACTTCAAGGAGTGCTTCACAAGAAGGCGATAGGAAACTTAGTGGAATAAGTATACCTAATAGTCTTATCTTGGGGTTGAGGATAGGAATTTTTCTCATAATTTGTTTGTTTAAAGTGTGACTTGAATACCAAAAGCATAGGTTTTTAAAGGAGGAAGATAACCGAGAGACAGAAATTCGGGATCTAAGCCTAAATAGTTCGTTAAGGTCCATAAGTTCTGTCCTTGAAAGTAGAAGAGTACGGATTGGACATGTGCCTTTGGAAAGGAAATCGCATAGGATAGATTGATGTTTTTTAAGCGGAGATAAGAAGCATCAGATACGGCTTTCGTACTTTGAGAAAGCAAGCTTGTCAATTCATTTATCGTTTGATTCGCTCCTGTAGAGTAGAACGTATGGGAAGCGTTTGGATGCGCTTCGTTCCATCGGTCAACAAATTCAACGGGTTGATTGTTTATAGATCCGGGTATACTCAATGTGCTGTAATAGTTGAAGTTATATTGTTTGACATACTGAAAAGTAAGGTCGAGGTTTAAATTGCGATACCGCAGGGTACTGGTTAATCCGCCGTGATACTGAATACCGATATTTTTCATAATCGTCTTATCAGTAAGAGCAGATAGAGAGTTTTCACCCTGATAGCCTTCAAACTGATATAAGCCCGTTGCAGGGTCAATCCCTAAATAATTGTAAAATTTCTGTACACTTGTTGATTGGCCAACAACATAGGTATAAGCATAGGTAGAGCCTTCTAAGTTGGGAAAACTAACGAGTTTGTTTTGAGGAATTGAAAAATTTAAATTCAGGTTCCACTGCCAATTTTTTGATCGAATAAGCGCCGTATTTAAGGTAAATTCCCATCCTTTATTTTCAACGGTGGCATGGAGATTCGCTTGAATTGAACTAAAACCTGTTGTTCCTGGAAGCGGAATGCCAACTAACTGATTTGAAGATGTATTGCGATAAAAGGCAACCGAACCTTGTACCTGCTCATTAAGTAAGGAGAATTCTAAAGCCATTTCGAATTTTCTTGTTTCTTCCCAACTGAAATTGGGGTTGTATAAGCGGGAGGGAATGAGCCCTGGGGTTTGATTATAATAGTAATCCCCATTTTCATAGGTGTCTAAGTACTGATAATCCCCAATCGCATCACTACCTGTAATGCCATAGCTCGCGCGCAATTTGCCAAAGGATAACCAAGATTGATGGGATAAAAAAGCGTAATTGCTGAAAATCCAAGCAGCTCCAAAAGCTCCAAAATTGCCGAATTTTTTGTTTTTTCCAAATCGACTAGACCCATCTCTTCGCGCTGTAAGATTTAGAATATACGTATCGTTATAGGTGTAATTGAGCCGGGTAAATAAAGCGGCATAGTTGTAAACAGAAGCCCCCGAATTTCTAATCGCGATATTTTTAGCAGAACCTAAGTTGGCTAATAGCACATCCGATGAAAAATCACTACCCAATACTTCTAGGTTGTTTTTTTCATTGCTTTGAAAGGTGGCTCCCACTAAAAAATTGATCGAATGATCTGTGGCTAGAGTTGTTTGGTAATTGAATTGGGGTTCAATACTAAAATTTTTGGACGTATTAATTGCTTTTGCAGAAGAAGAATGCTCAGAGGTATAGCCGTAAGTAGGATCATACATCGTATGAGGTTTTAACTGTACTTCATCAAATTGATTAGAGGTGATTCCTGTATTTAGCTTGAATTGTAAATTGGGCAATAACGCATAGGTCATCCCTAGATTTAATACGAGATTCGTACTCTTGTATTGATAGGTAGCCAAAAGAGGAGCTAAAGGATTGCCCATTATACCAAAACTCCAATTTAAGCTTCCATCTGCTTGATAAAGGCTGGGAGCATTAGGGGCTAATTTAAGGGCTTGATCCGTCGGATCCATATTCACTTGGTCATTGGTAAGTTGAGCATAGAGTATCGATGAGTTTAATTCAAAGGCTTGATTGCTGCTTTTGTAATTGTAAGTGAAATTGAAGGTGTTTCTTTTAAATTTTTTATCTGTAGGAAAAACATTCCCTTGTTCTGCATGCGAAATAGAAGTTGAAAATTTAGTATTTAAACCTCCACCCAGGATAGTTAGTTTGGTATCTTGCGTGATTGCAGTTCCCCCGATGAGCTCTTTTTGCCAATCGGTATACCGATAGCGATCCCAAGTGCCATTGAGGTCATAGGCCTGTGGAGGATAATTCGTTATGCCGTCATTGGCAAAGGCTTCCTCCCGCATGGTATTAAACTGCGAGGTATTCATGAGTTTCATTTTACTGGCTACCCGATTATAAGCAAGTGAAGTGGAGAGCATAAAAGTGGTGTGGTTGCTATTGCCTTTCTTGGTGGTAATCAGGACAACCCCATTAGCTCCTTTTGAACCATAAATCGCTGTAGCATCTGCATCTTTTAGTACTTCAATGTTTTCAATATCATTGGGATTAATTAGGTTTAAAGGACTAATTGAACTACCCGATAGGATGCTTTCGGATAGGGTGGACTGGGTGAGGTTATCTGAAGCAAAGGGAATACCATCTACTAAATACAACGGGAAATTACCCAGGGGATTTAAACTGTTTTTTCCGCGTATTTGTACATCAAATCCACCACCTGCTATGCCAGAGTTTTGTGTAATACTAACCCCTGCCATGCGACCCTGCATCGCTTGTAAAGGATTGATGATAGGTTGAAATTCGAGGTCTTTGGCGGTTATTCGGGCAATACTTCCCGTACGCTCGCGTTCTTTGACCTTGTAATACCCTGCATTAACTACAATTTCATTTAGGGTGGTCGTATCTTCTAGGAGCATTACAAGTAACGAGGTTTCTCCTTGATAGACTCTGGTTTGCTCTAGATAACCCAGCATAGAAAAAAGTAGCGTATCTCCTCGGTTGAGATCTAGGTAAAATTGCCCTTGAGCATCTGTTTGAATGGTTTGATTGTTTCGTTTATTCACTAGGGTGACACCAGGGAGAACACCTTGACTGTCTTTGACTATCCCTTTAACAGGTGCTTGATATAGGGCAATACCAACGAGCATAGGTGAAGCTGAATACCCATAAACAGGACTAAGAACTAGAATAAAAAAGAGCATAGATGTCCTATAACACGTAAGTGGTTGTATTTTTACTCTCATGATAATTGTGAATTTAGATACGACTATTGTCTGATATACATGGGTATAGATTGCCAGAGGATCAACCCAAAGATGAATTAAAGTGAAATCCAAGCAACAGTGGTATCTGCGTTAATAATTAAAGTAGGGGTGTTTATTTCCTTAGATTGAAATAGAAATAAAATAGGAAAGAATAGCCTATTGCTCTGTTTCATAAAGACTTGTGTCTCCCAAAACAAGCTCTATTTAGGTAGAGCAATAGGCATAGAGGTTCTGTACGCTTGCTATATCTAATAGCAATGGCGTATAAAAGTTTTAGTCTGTTTCTACTGTCTCAAAATGAATCTAAAAGTTACCTTGGATGAGGTAAGTAATAAGATGCCCAAAATAAACTTTTGATAAAGAGTTAAGTTGTTGTATTCGAGATAGTTTAAGTTTTCTATTTTAAATTTAAAATAATAAGTATTAGGGTGAAAATTAAGCAGATGGATGGGTTTGTTATACCTGCTCCTAACTTTGGTTAGGAACAGGATGAAACAAACAAAAAACGAGTTTTGCAAATCCCTTAGCTACTTGCTACCCAAATGGGCTACTTTTATAAATCTTGCTATAAGTTTCTACAGGATGATCCCTAAAAACAAAGGCACTATTGATAAAATAGCAAGGAAAGACGCTGAAAACGTTGTACTTATTTTGATGATGTATGAGAGGAGCAAAGATTCAAGTGAGCTTATCAACTCGGTTTTTACTTTCTTATCCTCTATAGACCAAAAGGGAGACAGGTCTGTATATGAGAGCGCAATAGGATATATTGCGACTTTTGTGCGCTTGGATAGCCCAGTTTTTAACCTGAACTATCACAATACGTACCTCTAAGTAAAATATGCCGTTTATTGGTAGTTTTCTTTTGGATAAAAACAAGAAAGGTTTTATTTTTAGAGTGCAAAATCATGTAAAATAAAAACCAATTCAATACCACCAAGGCAGTTGTCATTTAGAGGGAGTGTAGGGATTTTTTATTCCCTTCACAAGAGGGCAATTGAAGTAGCATCAACTACTTTTTTTTGCCAGTAAAAACAGCCTGATGCTTTACAGTTGAACCATTATTTTTTTGATAAAGTAGAACTGAAAGGCATAAGCCATAAACTAATCAAAGCTCACGATACAAAGGACTATCTTAACTATGAATCATTGATAGAAGTGTTTCAGTGTTTTGTGCAACAGGAAAAACAACAGTTTGATATACTAAGATTTGACCTTGTAATAGGGGCAACTAAATTGTTTAGTCTTTATTGATTAGTGTTAGGCTAATATACGAAAAAAAATAAAAAAACGGATACTTATCCGAAATAATTTGTAAAAATTTAAAATGAGTAGTACAAATAGAAAAATAGTAGAGTTTATTCGAGATAAATGGATATCAGAATACTCTAACAATAGTTTGTTTGCCAGAAAACATAATATTGATGAAAAAACGGTTCGAATGATAAAAGAGGATGAAGCATATTCGATTAGTTTAAATACAGTAATAAAAATATGTGAGGCTAGAAATATATCTTTACAAGAGTTTTGTAGATTAGTTAACGTATAATTCGGTTTTGTCTATTTTGGTATTCTCTTTGCTTTCCTTGATTAAAATAAAGTAATGAATAGGAATAAGAGAATCATCTATTGGGAAACGACGCAATTTGATTTTGATTTCATCATGTATATCCAAACATTGAGAAAAGCAAAAAAAATAACGCAGCAAGTCCTGAGTACATCCATGGGATTAACTAAATCATTTGTTGGAAAAGTTGAATCATTGACACAAGGCTATAAATATTCCACAAGACATATACCACTTTTAGCTAAAGTCTTTGGAATGAAAAAACTTTCTGATCTAATGCAATTTCCAATGCCTGAATACGACAAAATAATTGTTACGATGGAACAAGATGTAGTGTTAAAGGAAGGTAAAGTCAGAATTTTAAAAACAACGATCCTCAAAATAGAAGAGAAAAAATAAAATAAATCTAAGTGATTTTGTTTTACTGAAATAATTGAGAGCAGATTTAGGGAGGAAAACTGAAAAAATAGTTGTATTAAGTATCTTATCGTCAATTGTTTATTTGTGGGTGGTTAATTATTGTCAACAAGCTAAAAATGGAAGATGGGAGTAATAAAAAGAGCAATAAAAAATGCCCCAAAAAAAGTTCTTTTTTGGGGCAGGTATAAATGAAGTTTTTATTTTTTTAAATATGTTACAGTAACAGGAAGGTTACTCCCTCTCATATTAATGTCGTATACAACAGTTAATTTGCGTTCAGTAGCCGCTTGTATTTTTCGTGGGGTGTGTCTAGGATCATCACTAATTAAAGTAATTACTTGATCTTTGATTACACCTTGAATTGTTGGATTAGTAGAACCACTTTTAGTGGTTTCAACTAAGGTAGCTTTGTCTTCGGTTAATGTCATAATATCTTGTACAACGGCAGTATCATCACCAGGCATATCCGAAAATTTATGTTTAAATGTTGGACCCTGAGGAATGGTATAAGATAAACTATCTGTTACCCAAGTTCCTTCGTAATCACTTTTTTTGCGGATTACTGAGTTGTCATCACTTGAACAACTAGCGATAGCGAATGGCAAAGCCAAAAAAGCACAAATAGCTACTATTTTTTTCATTTTGTCGAGTTATTAATTTATTATTTTTGTGAATTAAAAGCCTTTTACGCTCTTGTTGTAGGCGTTATCTTTTTCTTCGGTGGTCAAGTCGCGTTTATATTGGAGTAAAGCGGATTCCCAATCACCATAGCCTGTATTTGGTAAAACAATGAATTTTTTGCCAAATAAAGTCTGGTTGCTTTTGACATTTTGCAATCGTTCTTCTTGTGTTTTTTTGTCAAATGCCGTAGAAAAATCAGATAAATTGTCTCCTAAAAGCATGACAATCTCATGCGTCTCACTTAATTTTTGACGCCTAGCTTCTTTACTAGATTCTGTAGTGCGAACAATCACGTGTTGTTCATCTGCAAAAGGGTAGTTGTATTTTTTTAGGTTTTTTAAGGTACCTGCTTTGTCATTTTGAGAGCGATTAGTGATATAGTACACTTCAATTCCTTTAGAAGCCGCATAATTAAAAAATTCTAAACTACCTAGTAGAGGTAAAGCCTCTCCTTTTGAAGTCCACGCATTCCATGTTTCTTCGCTAAATATTTTTCCTTGACGTGCCATCTCAACCGCATAAGGCGAATTATCTAAAAAAGTTTCGTCTATATCGGTAACAATAGCTAAAGGTTTACTGAAATCTTGCGCTGTGATTTCATCTACTCTTAAAGTGGCAATATTAAATGCTTGTGCCGCTAAAGCTTGATATTCGGCTGCATTTTGTTGGAAAACGGCCGCATATAATTTACCATTTACTTCAATATTGTGTAAAGTGCTGGTTGTTGAAGTAACTTGACTTGAAGGGATTGTTTTACAAGCGGATAAAACAAGTAGTCCTGCAAGAAGAAAAGTTCTTTTTAACATATTTTGATTTTACTGTTTAGTATGCTACAAAAATACAACATAAAATTAGAATTGTCGATTTTATGTGAAAGAAGGTAACAAGCAAGAACGAAATAGGAAATAAGAAAGAAAGGATAGGGAAGGATAGAGAAGAAAAAAAACCTTTCAAAAGTGAACTCCTGAAAGGTTTTTATAAGGTTGTATTTTTTTATTCTTTGTATTCTGCTGCTTTTTCATCAAATAAATCATCCACAGACCAATAGCGCTCACCTGTATCGTAATTAAAGGTCAGAATGGTAGAACCAGCTTTTATTTCTGGCAATTTTTGCGCTATAGCCGCCAGAGAAGTTCCTGTTGAGATACCTGCTAAAATACCTTCTTCTTTGGCAATGCGATTGGTATAATGGAAAGCTTCCTCTTTGTCTATGGTAATTATACCATCAAAAATAGCCGTATTTACTACTTTGGGAATAAACCCTGCACCAATTCCTTGTAAAGGATGCGGCCCGGGTTGGCCACCGCTTAAAACGGGTGAGTTTTTAGGTTCAACCGCATATACCTTTAGGTTGGGGAACTTTTCTTTTAAAACTTCCGCAACGCCTGTGATATGTCCACCTGTTCCAACACCTGTAATCAAATAGTCAATACCCTCTGGGAAATCATTGATAATCTCTAAGGCTGTAGTTTTGCGGTGAATCTCAGGGTTTGAAAAATTATTAAACTGTTGAGGAACCCAAGCGTTTTCCATTTGTTCTGCTAATTCAGTTGCTTTAGCTACAGACCCAGCAGTTCCTAATTCTCTTGGAGTAAGTACAAACTTTGCTCCAAAAGCAGCCATCAACTTTCGTCTTTCGATACTCATTGATTCTGGCATAACTAAGATTAACTTATATCCTTTAACCGCACAAACCATTGCTAATCCAACACCCGTATTTCCTGAAGTAGGCTCAATAATGGTTGTCTCTTTATTAATAATTCCTTTGGCTTCAGCATCTTCGATCATCGCTAAAGCAATACGGTCTTTTAAACTTCCCCCAGGATTTTGTTTTTCTAATTTGATCCATACATTTAAGTCAGCAGGAAATAACTTATTAATTTTTACATGTGGAGTGCGTCCAATGGTTTCTAAAATGGTCGTTGCTTTCATAAAAAATAGGTTTTGTTATATAATAAAATTGATAGGTTCTGGATATTTGTCTGTGTATTTAGAATACACTTTACTTTTACTGTAAATAATAGAATTTGGATCTACACTCTTGGTCAGCCATACGTTTCCTCCAATGACAGAATCATGCCCAATAAGCGTGTCTCCACCTAAAATGGTAGCACCTGAATAAATGACGACATTGTCTTCAATATAAGGGTGTCTTCGGGTATTAGCTTTGTCTTTAGAAACCGAAATAGCTCCCAAGGTTACGCCTTGATAAATCTTGACATTGGTTCCTATTACACAGGTTTCTCCAATCACAATTCCCGTTCCGTGATCAATGCAAAAATGGGAACCAATTGAAGCGGCGGGATGAATATCAATCCCTGTTTTATTATGAGCGTATTCGGTCCAAATACGAGGTAATAATCGAACATCTTGCTTTTGCAATTGATGGGCAAAACGATAAATGGCAATCGCATAAAATCCTGGATAGGCAATATGTACTTCTTGTAAACAAGTAGCTGCAGGGTCATTTTCTAGAATGGCTGTAGCATCTGTATTGAGAAGCGCATAAATAGATGGAAGTGCTTCAAAAAAATCATTCGCTAGGTAATGTGATCGATCTTCGTTAGTATTAATACTAAATAAAATGGAAATCAATTCATTCTTTAATGTATTTAATCTAATATTAATCGCTTGTTCCGAATAGTATCTTTTGTCTTCTAACTGAAAGAGAAAATGAAAAAGGGTATCTGTAAACTTTTCCATTCTTTTTTTATCTAGAAAGGCATTTGTGCTTTCATTTTTATAGAGTAATTCCTGAATAAAATCCATTTGATATTAGATATTTATAGTTAAGAAATGATTGATTTTATGTTTGTTTTCAGCGGTTAATTGGGTTGCCTTTTGAGGTAATTCGCGTTCACCCCAAGATGAAAGCGCTTCCAAAACAATGAACAAAGATCGTCCTTTTGCACTTAATTGATACTCAATAGTTCTTGGGTTTTTTGTAAAAATGCGCTCCATTAAATTTAAATGCTCTAAGGCTTTTAGTTCGCTTGTGAGCATTTTACTGCCTATTTTAGGTAAACGCTGCTGTAGGGTGGAATAACGAGCTCTTTCTACCAGAAAAAGGGTGTTTAAAATTGGAATCCGCCATTTACCACTGATGTAATGAAGCGTATGTTGTATATAATCAATATCAATAGTAGGCATACCTTAGTTTCTTAGTGGAAAGCTACTTCCTTTATAGAAAGCTAATGTAATGAAAAGAAGACAATGTTTAAGTTGGTTAACTTTTTTTTAGTATATAAATCGACTAAATTCTACATAAAATAGATTTTTTAGTACTTTAAATATACTCATTGCGAATTTTGAGTATCTTTTTGAGATAATAATTGTTAAAAGTGGGGCAGGGGGCAAGCGCTTTCATTAAATTAATCAGTATCTTTGAAAGAAGAAAAATGTAGAGAGTTTTCTCTCTGTAAAGAATGAATAGTTCTTTGTATGTTGTTTTGAAATAGATTTATTTTTAAGATTTCTTTTGAGCGGCTACTTGTAAGGAATTTGGTTTTGTTGTTTTGTTGTTCTATTTCAAATGAGAAAATAACGTATACAAAGATCTATAGTACAAGGGAGTGTCTCAAAAGGACACTCTCTATTATTTAACAACGCATCTCTTTTTTGGAAAACTTATTTTTAGTAGGTAAGTACAACCGAAAAACACCATAAAACTTTGTACAATCGCGCAGAAGCACTTTTAGTCCCCAACTTTTGCGCTTGATTGGCCCTAGTAGAACTCCCTCCCTTTTTTAAGCGATTTTACTTCTTTTTTTAGGATTACACAGTAAAGTAATTAATTAATAGAAAGTGATTTTAAATTCGTTCGATAGGCTTCTAAGATATCAGCCTTTAGAATGTAACCAAAGTATTTATTGTCTTTTTCAACTAATAAGAAATCTGTTTTTTTCTGGTCAAAGGTATTAATAATACCCTTGGTACTATCTTGGTAAGAGACAGTGATCGGTTGTTCAATTAAATCGGTAATAGGCGTAAACTTTGTCTGAAAACTGCTAAAGACAATTGGACGAACATGGTTGAGGTTAATTACACCCAATAAATGGTGTTCTTCATCAATAATAGGGATAAACTCTTGTTGCGTTTGTGTAAATATAGTTACGGCATCTTGCGTGGTTTGCGTAGACTTCAATACATGTATATCATTGCGAATAAAGTCATGCACATTAATTGTCGATAGAATATTAGAATCCTTGTCTGAAGTAAATACCATGCCTGTTTCAGCAATGGATTTAATATCCATTGAATATTTTTCCATGTGTTTCGCAATGGCAAAACTAATCGATGAGACAATTAATAAAGGAACCATCAAACCATAGCCTCCCGTTATTTCTGCAATTAAGAAGATTCCCGTTAAAGGTGCATGAAACAGACCACTAATAACACCTGCCATACCCACAACCGTAAAATTGTGAATTGGAATTTCTTTAGCCCCTAAAAGAGAAAAGAATTTAGCTAAAGCGAAGCCTAAATAGGAGCCTACAAACAAAGAAGGAGCAAAGTTACCTCCATTTCCACCACTTCCCATGGTTAAACCAACAGCAAAAGTTTTTATTAATGCGGCACCTGCAACAAAAAGAAGCAAAACCCAATCATTGGTTGCAAAATTGCTCAATAGCGTATTATTTAAAATGCTTTCGGGATTATCTCCCGCAAGGGTTTTAATACTTTCATACCCCTCTCCAAAAAGCGTAGGGAAAAGAAAAATTAATACGGCCAACATCGTTGCACCAATAAGTGCTCTTTTATAGACGTGATTCGTAAATTTAGATATATAAGCTTCGGTTCTTCGGAACATTCGAGCATGATAGACACAGAAGAATCCTGCGAGTATCCCTAAAATGATATAATAACCGGTATTGAACGTATCAAAAACGAGTTGCTTTTTAAAGGAAAGTAAGATGTCTTCCTTAATCATTAAATTAGTTACAATAGTTCCAGTTGCTGAAGCAATCATAATGGGAATAAAGGCAGATACAGCAATATCGGCTAAGACAATCTCAATAGCAAAAAGTACACCTGCAATAGGAGCATTAAAGGCCGCAGAAATACCAGCCGCCACACCACAGCCTAACAGTAAAATGCGATCTTTATAGCTGAGTTTGTAATTTTGTGCGAAATTAGATCCAAAAGCCGCACCTGTAATAGCAATTGGCGATTCTAATCCTAACGATCCTCCCATACCTACCGTTAAAGAGCTAGTGATAATTTGAGAGTACATTTGTTTTTTAGGCATGATACCCGAGCGTTTGGCTACAGCAATCATAATGTGGTAGGTTCCTTTTTCGATACTGCCATTTAAAAATTTGCGCACAACAAAAACAGTTAGCAAAATACCAATAATAGGTAAAATACTATTTGTATAAGGCAAGTGCGAAATATTGTCAATGTAAGTAGCAAATTGGAAGACAGCATGCGCAAAAGATTTCAATACCGTTACGGCTATTGCACTTGATGCACCCACTAAAACACAGGATAAATATAAAAATTGACGATCAGAAAGAATCGATTTTAAAAAAAATAAAATACCCTCTGCATACCGAAAGGTCTGCTTAAAATAGTATGCAATACGTTTTTTATTCCAAATTTTCATGGTGCAAAAATAGCCTAAATAGTCAATAAAAGTAACCTAGTTTCAATATTTTTTCTATAGATAAAACGAGTTAAATCGTTAAGAAGCGCGGAGAATGCTGAATAAATTTAACATGATTTTCTAATTCTTTAAAAAAATGAGTAAAATCGCGTTCTAATACAGCATAGTATTGAATCAATTCTTCGGTAGATTTTGACATTTTAGAAATTCCCTTTGTTCTTCGGTCCATTTGGTGTAAGATATAACCCAAACCCTCGATAGTTTCATAACAAGTAAACCAATTTTCTTCTATCATACTAGGAAGGAAATTCTGAATCCTAGCAGGTAAAAGAGCAAAATTAAGCTGTAGGCGTTTATAAAAGTTGTCGGCAAAGGTTGCGAGAGGTAGTGGATGATACAAGGACCAGTTTTTTGCAAGAAAATGATCATAATACATATCAATAATAACCGCCGCATAATGATTGTAAGCGGGTACTATTAATTTTTTACTTCTCCGCCAAATCGGGTGATTATCGGTATAGGTATCTATTTCGCGATGTAATAGTATTCCATATTGTATCTCCTTAGGAAATTCAAGATATTGCTTTCCTCGAACGCTATCAGCGATGAAGTTTCCAATTTCTTTTTTTTCGTCATTCCCCGATAAATAAACATGTGCTAAAAAGTTCATGACTTTGGTTTAAAATCAAATTTACGTTTTTTAGTTTAGTATTTAAAGGTATTAGCCATTGAATTTTTTATATTTGTTGAACAAGAAAAAAATAGAACTATGACATTGATAAAATCAATTTCGGGAATACGAGGAACAATAGGTGGGAAGGTAGGTTATAATTTAACGCCTATTGATGCCGTAAAATTTGCTTCGGCTTATGGAACATTCTTGAAAAATAAGGTAGGCAAAGATCAATTAAAAGTAGTAATTGGACGTGATGCTCGTTTATCAGGACCTATGATTCACAATTTAGTAATGCATACACTAGTGGGCTTAGGTATTGATGTGATTGATTTAGGATTATCTACCACACCAACGGTTGAGGTAGCTGTTCCTATGGAAGAGGCTGATGGCGGAATTATCCTGACCGCTTCTCATAATCCAAAGCAGTGGAATGCACTAAAATTATTAAATAATAAAGGAGAATTTTTAAGTGGAGCAGAAGGAGAAGAAATCCTGGAAATAGCCGATAAAGAAGCGTTTGTTTTTGCTGAAGTAGATCGTTTGGGAACAATTGTTCAAAGAGACGATTATATGGATATACATATTGAAGAAGTTCTGAAATTGAAGTTAGTCGATGCAGAGGCTATTAAAAGACGCCAATTTAAAGTAGTTGTAGATGGGGTTAATTCTTCGGGAGGTATTATTATTCCCGCTTTATTGAGAAAACTTGGCGCTGAAGTTGTTGAATTGTATTGTGAGCCAACGGGTCATTTTCCACATAACCCAGAACCTTTAAAGGAGCATTTACAAGATATTTGTGACTTAGTGAAAGCGGAAAAAGCAGATTTTGGAATTGTTGTGGATCCAGATGTAGATCGTCTGGCTTTTATTTCAAATGATGGAGAAATGTTTGGAGAAGAATATACGTTAGTTGCTGTTGCAGATTACGTATTGAGCAAAACGCCTGGAAATACAGTTTCAAATCTATCTTCCTCTCGTGCTTTAAGAGATGTTACAGTAAATAGAGGTGGTAATTACCAAGCTGCTGCGGTTGGAGAAGTAAATGTGGTAGAATTGATGAAAACAACAAATGCAGTAATTGGCGGAGAAGGAAATGGTGGAATTATTTACCCTGAAATCCACTATGGTCGTGATTCTTTGGTTGGCGTAGCGCTATTTTTAACGCATCTAGCCAATCAAACGCTTACTGTTGCTGAATTGAGAGCTACGTATCCGCAGTATTTTATGAGTAAAAATAAAATCGAATTGACACCTAAATTAAATGTCGATATGATTTTAGAGTTAATTGCTGAAAATTATAAAAATCAAGAGGTTACAACCATTGATGGAGTTAAAATTGATTTTCCAACTAGTTGGGTGCACTTAAGAAAATCAAATACTGAACCTATTATTCGCATTTACACCGAAGCACCAACGCAAGATGAAGCCGATGGATTAGCTGCGCGTATGATTGAAGAATTAAAAGTGATTGCAGGGATTTAAATGGGAAATGGTTATGAGTGATGGGTTATGAGTGATGGGTTATGAGTGATGGGTTTATGAGTGAAGGGATGAATTTTCTGAATAGATAGTTAGTAGCTATAAAGAAAATTGAACCGATTACTATGAATTGAATGATACGCGTATGTCATTCCGACGAAGGAGGGATCACATCGCTGATTCACACTCGGATTATGAATTTTGTGAATCGCTAAAAGGTCTAACATATATTAATACAATAGAAAAAACGAGTAGATTCAACGTTGAATCTACTCGTTTTTTTATAGATAATATGAATAAATAAGAGTATCACTAAAATTCACCCATCACTCATAACCCATCACCTAATTAACCACAGCCGCTTGTATTGGCGTATTACTATGTACAACAATAAAAGTGGAAATAGCATAAAAAGCCTTATTTTCTGGGTTATTGGCAGTCCATGGCTCTAATTTATAATCAAAGTTTAAGGTTTTATTTTTTAATTCACCCGTTATTGCATTGATATAAGGAGGTACGACCATTCCTGGACACCAACCCGCACGATCAGGTTTCCAGTTCCCAGGTGCTTGATTGTCAATCGGATTAGCTGCACATCCAATAGGTCCCATATAATGTTCAAAAGCGTTTGATCCATCCAACTTAATAAGATGAGTTCTATAGCACCACTCTGCACAACCTCTCCCGCCTGTATCATTAGGAGTAGCATGTCCCCAACCTGAAATAGTGGTTCTGAAATACGCCATTTCTGCATTTCCAGGTAGTTTTATACTTCTTGCTAAATCCGTAGTTTCTGAGGTGCCATAAGGTACACCATCGATTGAGGATTTGTTATATTGAAAGAGTGGAGTTACTGCCGAGTACTTATAAGCCGTTTCTCCATATATAAAATCAAAATTAACACTGTAAACGCGACCTTTTGCTAACCACGTTTCGGTGTATATTTTTAATTCTATATCACCTGTTAGTAAAGATTTGAAATCAGTTACATCAAATTCCCATCCTCTTGGCAGTTTTTCTGAACCTACCCAGTATGGGGTAATGAAACGACCAATTTCATACCATTCATTTGTTTTTTTATTCTTTACATAGATATTGGCAAAGCGATCCCATTCGTCACAAGTTTTATCTGGACAAGGATTTTGAACATACATCTTAATGGTTTTTACTTTCTCAATATCGGTTGGAAAAGTAAAAGTACCCTCAGCACTTTGAGATAAACCATCGCCAAAGCCTACTTTAACATCTTTAAAGGTTGTATAGTTAAATGTTCCTGTTTTGATTGGCTCCTCGATGATTGGATTATCGTCATCATTCGGTCCTTGTTGCCCTTTTCCTGAAGATGAATCATCAGAGGAACAAGCCGTTCCAAGCAGCAGGTTAAAAATTAAAAAACTTAATACTAAAATTCTTTTGCTCATTGTTTTCTTTTAAGTGTTATAGAAATGTGAATATAGTTAAAAAAAACAAAAAACTAAAGAAAGACAGAAATTTAATTTAAAAGGTTTAGCGAATAAATAGTTGATGAGTTGTTATTTTTTATAACTTTAAACGGTAAGATTTAATGATTTATATATGGCATTTCATTCAAAACCGTTAATTCCCAATTCTATTCTTATACAACTGGGATTTTTAATTTTAATACTATTAGTTTTCTATTTATTGGCGAGTAATCTCGTTTTTTTTCTACCCGGTTTTCTAGGGGCCTTGTGTTTATTTGTCTTGCTCTTACCACCTTATCGTTGGATGACGCAAAAGAAGGGATGGAATAAAACCATTGCTATTATTTTATTAATGTTAGGCAGTAGTTTATTGATTTTAGTTCCTTTGTATTTATTGATTCAAACCTTAACTAAAAAGGTTCTGGTCGTCTTACAAGATAAAGATAAAATTCAAGAGGGAATAGAATCAACGGTACGCAGTCTGAGAGACAATTACAACATTGATATTTTTAATGAAAATACACTTAGTAAAGCCACAGAACTAGGTACACAAGCGTTTCAAGCTATTGTGAATACTTCTGTAAACAGTATTGTTGAAATAGGCGTTGCTTATTTGATGTTGTACTTCTTATTGAAGGAGTATAAATTGATTCAATCGTGGATTATGCGTTATTTACCGATGGAGGAAAGTAATATGGATGAAATGAAAGTAGATATGAAGCGTTTGGTTGTTTCCAATAGTATTGGCGTTCCTTTAACTGCTTTTATTCAAGGAATCGTTGCCTTTATTGGTTATTTAATCTTTGGCGTACAAGATGCTTTCGTCTTTTTTATCCTAACGGCTTTTGCTTCGTTATTACCTGTTGTGGGTGCAGCTATTATTTATATTCCATTGATAATTATGATGCTGGCCAATGGAGATCAAGGAAATGCAATTGGCCTAGGAATTTATTGTCTTGTAGTGGTTGGAACTTCAGATAATTTAATTCGCTTTTTATTGCAAAAGAAAATGGCAGACGTCCATCCTTTAATTACCATTTTTGGCGTTGTTGTGGGGGTTAATATTTTTGGGTTTATCGGTATTATATTCGGACCTATTTTATTTTCGCTATTTATGTGGTTAATAAAGATTTACTACCGAGAATTTGTAGCCATGAATAAGTCCAAAATTATCGAAAAGTAAAGCGTATTTGCTCTATCGCTCGAATTGCGGGTGTAAATTTAAAAATTCACAAAATAGGAGATATTGATAGTTTGATGCTACTTCAATGCTACTTAGCTAGGTCCTTGAATCACCTTTAAACTTGATTAAAGATTAGATTTCCCCCCCTAAGCGCTTGATTTCAATCAAATAAAAAGTAGAAACGATTTGTTTGAATTATCTTTGTTTTTCATCTCAAACGATACAATTGAATTATGAATGGAAATACCTTTGGTAAATACTTTAGTTTAACAACTTTTGGAGAATCTCATGGAGCAGCCCTTGGAGGTATTATCGATGGATGTCCACCTGGAGTAATGCTCGATATGTCGGCGATTCAAAAAGAAATGGATAGGCGAAAGCCAGGGCAATCTACTTTGGTAACTCAACGAAAAGAAGCGGATGAAGTAAGGTTTTTATCTGGTATTTTTGAAGGGGTTACAACAGGTACTCCTATTGGTTTTATCATTGAAAATAACAACCCCAAATCTCAAGATTACGAGCATATTAAACAAGCCTATAGGCCAAGCCATGCGGATTATGTCTATGACAAGAAGTACGGTTTAAGAGATTATAGAGGCGGAGGAAGAAGTTCTGCACGTGAAACAGCTTGTAGAGTAGTGGGAGGAGCCTTAGCAAAACAAATTTTAGCAGCTGTGAAAATTACGGCTTATGTTTCGGCGGTAGGAGAAATTCGCTTAGAGAAGCCTTATGTGTCACTTGATTTTAGTTTAATCGAATCCAATGCGGTTCGTTGTCCAGATCAAGAAGTAGCGCAAGCCATGGAAACTCTAATCCGCCAAGTCAAAAAGGAGGGAGATTCTGTGGGAGGAATTATTACCTGTGTAGTACAAAATGTTCCTGTAGGATTAGGGGCACCTGTATTTGATAAACTAGATGCTGAATTAGCCAAAGCTATGTTGAGTATTAATGCAGTAAAAGGCGTTGAATTTGGCAGCGGTTTTGTAGGAACCCAACTAAGAGGGAGTCAACATAATGATATTATTTTACCTGATGGCATTACCCAGACAAATAATGCAGGGGGGATTGTAGGTGGAATTAGCAATGGAATGGATATTTATTTCAATGTTGCTTTTAAACCAACAGCTACTATTATGAAAGATCAACCGTCCATTAATGCCGATAATGAATTGGTTACTGTGCAAGGCAAAGGACGTCATGATGCCTGTGTCTTACCTAGAGCAGTTCCTATTGTAGAAGCGATGACTGCTTTGGTTTTATTGGATATGTATATAGAACAATATGGCAAAGATGGGATAAAAAAACTTCAAGAATAAACCTTATTCTTGAAGCATATATCCAGTTCCTTTTATCGTGTGAATTAATTTTCCCTTATTTTCATCAATTTTATTTCGGATGTAAGAAATATATACATCTACTACATTGGTATTCGTATCATATTGAATACCCCAAACTTGTTCTAAAATTTGTGTCCTCGAAATTACACGACCTTTGTTTTCTAATAAATACAATAAGAGTTTATATTCTTTCGGGGATAAATCAATACCCTTTCCCGCTTGTGTAACTATATGTTTCTCTGGATCAAGTTGTAAATCACCACAATTGTAATAATTGGTTTTATTCTCGTAATTAAATTTAGTTCTTCGAGTTAAAGCATTGATACGCGATAACAATTCACTAAAGTGAAAAGGTTTGGTTAAATAATCGTCTGCACCACCATCTAAAGCATCAATCTTATCGGTTGTGTCACTCAGTGCACTTAGCATTAAAATGGGTGTATAATCCTTCTTAAAACGAATCATTTTCGTTAGTTGTATGCCATCAATATCAGGTAGCATAATATCCATAAGAATTAAATCCCACGTTCCATTAAGGATAAGTTTTCGGGCTTCCTCACCCGAAGAAGCCAATTGAACATGCATTCCTTTTTCTTCTAATCCTTTGACGATGAATTCGCTAATTCTTTTGTCATCTTCAACTAATAATACATTCACTATTTACTTCTATTTGAATTGGATTTCATAAAATCAGAGACAAGATACGCTATTAATTTGCCAACGACATGATTATTGGTTGGATAATCCAAATCGGGAGCTCCTTCGCAAATATGCAAATAGGCAACATGAGGTGATTCTGCAAAACAATGTAGAAATTGACGTGTTTTTTCGGCAGAAAATCCAGTCGGTGTAAGGGCACTACTTGCAACTTGCGGAATAGCATCTAAATCAATTTCTATTCCATAGAAGGTACCATCTACGTGTTTTCTAGCATTTAATAGTTCATTCGTGAATGATTTCTCTTTTCTAATATTAATTTGTTCGTAGGTATTGTATTTAACGCGATCGGAATGAAGTTTAATAGCACTAAAAATCCCTTTGGACGTATAGTTTTCATGAAGGCCGAAAATAAAGTAATTTTTTAAAAACCCCTCTTCGAAAGCATAGGAAAAACCATTGCCACTGTGTCTGCCTTCTAAAGGTCTAAAATCAGTATGCGCATCAAAATTAATAGCATTAATTGCTTTGCCTTTGGCTAAAGCTGTTCCTTTTATATTCCCATACGCATTATTATGTCCGCCGCCAATTACAATGGGAATTTTATTTGCTTTTACGATTTTTGCAATGAGATGAGAAACCTCTTTATCAATAAGTTGAACTAATTCAAAAAGGCGTTTTCGATCCGATTTAACGGAAGGATTTAGGTGTTTGGCTTCTTCGATTTCAGCAGTGAAATTCAGATGTCCTAAAACCGTAACCCAATAGCCTTTGTTGAATCGATTGTGTTGAATATTAAGAAAGGTACCAATAAATTTTTCCCAAGCTGCCGCTGCACCTGTACGACCAAAATTAGCTTTAACACCAATATCTTCAGGAATTCCTACTAGTACATATCTACTATCATTTTGGGTAAGTTCTTTCTCCCAATCTAAAGGGTTTTGAATGAGGTGTACGCGCTCCCCTAATTTAATTTCACCATTCCTTAGACTGGTTAATTCAAGTAGGTTTTCTCTTGTGAAAAGGGTTAGTTTAGTTTGTGTCATAGTGTGCTATTTTAGCGTTGCTTTAGCTTAATTTTTATAGGGTTGAATCTTTCCATTTAAAATTACAGTATCAATGAGATTACTAGCAAAGGCATAGGGTATTTCATAGAAGGAATGCAAAGGTTTGGTAATAATAATACTCGCTTTTTTACCTTTGGTGATGCTTCCATGTGTTGTTCCAACTCCCATGGCATAGGCACCATTAATTGTAGCCGCATTAATAGCCTCTTCAGGTGTTAATTTCATTTTGATACACGCAGTTGCTACAACAAAATTCATATTGCCTGAAGGCGTTGTGCCTGGGTTTGAATCAGAAGCCAAAGCAAGAGGTAATCCAGCGGCTAACATCTTTTTTGCGGGGGTATAAGGAATTGAAATGAAATAAGAACACGTAGGCAATGCCACAGGCATGGTACGGCTGTTTTTTAATACCTCAATATCTTCATCTGTAACAATTTCTAGGTGATCTACAGAAAGTGCATTGTGTTTGACGCAGGCAGCAATCCCACCAATTGCAGTAAATTGATTCACGTGGATTTTTGCGCGTAAACCATATTTTTTACCCACTTCTAAGATGCGTTCAGTTTCTTCAACAGAAAAGTAGCCTGTCTCTAAAAAAGCATCAATATAATCTGCTAAATTTTCACGGGCAATTGCTGGAATCATTTCATTGACAATTAAATCAATATATCCCGTGTGATTGTCTTTGTATTCACTCGGAAAAGCATGGGCTCCCAAAAAAGTAGCCTTAATGGCAATGGGATAATTTTTTTTGAGACGCTGGATGACACGCAACATTTTTAATTCAGACTCAACCGTTAAACCATAGCCCGATTTAATCTCAACAGCCCCTGTTCCTTGAGCAATTATTTCTTCTAAGCGAATTTTAGATTGTTGATACAATTCCTCTTCACTTGTTTCTTGTAGTTTTTTGGCAGAATTAAGGATTCCGCCTCCGCGATTAAAAATCTCTTCATAACTCAATCCATTAATGCGATCGACGAATTCCAACGTTCTATTACCAGCATAAACCAAATGAGTATGGCTGTCAACCCAAGTTGGTAATACAACACAACCTTGTGCATCAATAACTTGATTGATATTTTGATCTTCCGCTGGACAATCTTCCATTTTGCCATAAGCCAAGATAGTCTCATCTTCTATAAGTAGAAAAGCATCATCAATTTTAGGTAATAGTTTCATGTCCGCTCCCGAAATCATCTCAAGGTGCTCGGCTCTAGTTTGTAGTAATTCTTGTATGTTTTTGATTAAAATCTTCATCCTAAGTATTTAATTTTTTTGTAGCTATAAAAGTACATTTTAAAAATGTTATATCTTTAAACAAATTTACTAATGTGAAACGAGTTAAATATAGTAAAATAAGAAAACTTCAACCCAATACATTGGAATATTCGGGTTCTTTTCCGGATGTACCCATCTCTATGCAGTTATTTATTTATACAGAAGATCATTTTGAAGAGTATAATGATTTAAGTTTAAAAGAGATAGAGGAAGTGTTGAGAAATTCAAGTCCAAATGCCATCAAATGGTTCAACTTGCACGGACTACATGATATTGAACTACTTCAAGAAATTGGAGAATTCTTTCAGATTCAATCCTACATAATGGCAGAGATCCTCAATTTCGGTAGAAGAACGCGTGTAGAGGATTTAGATGATACCTTATTTTTTAGTTTAAAAGCCTTATTGCCCTATCAGGATTTGCAGGGAAATGCAGCTATAGAACAGATTAGTTTTATATTACAACCTAATTTGCTTTTGTCTTTTCAAGAAAAAAGAGGTGATTTTTTTCATATTATTAGGGATAGAATTCGCATGAAAATTGGGCAAGTACGCAAAAGAGATACCAGCTATTTGTTGTATCTATTGATAGACTCTTTAATGGATAGTTTCTTTATTACTTTGGATGTTGTTGAGGATAATGTAGAGCAAATTTTATTAGATGCTAGAATCAAGTATCGCAAAGAAATCTTAGTAGCGATTGAAGAATATACCCAAGAATTGCATGATGTAAAGCGCGCCGTGATGCCGATGCGAGAAATTTTGAATAATGTGCGAACCTTGCATGACAAGAAAACGTCACATAAAATTATCAGTCAAGAGAGTTTAGTTTTTTATGATCGATTACAATATAAAAATATTGAAATTCTAGATCAAATCGAATATAATTTAAACAAACTCGATAGTGCAACCAATTATTACTTCTCTTCACAGAGTAATCGAATGAATGAGATTATGAAGGTATTGACTATTGTATCCGTCATTTTTATACCACTTACTTTTATTGTAGGTGTCTATGGAATGAATTTTGAAAATATGCCCGAATTAAAAATGGAGAATGGTTATTTTATTACCTTAGTTAGTATGTGTATGCTAGTATTAGTTATGGTCGCTTATTTTAAATGGAAAAGATGGTTCTAAACTAAAGTTGATAAAAGACAAAAGCCCAACGATTTTCGTTGGGCTTTTGCATAGGAAACAACATATAACTTAGATAAAGTTCTAAAAACTTTATATAGTTCGATTTTTGTACTACAAAAGAAGTAGAATTAGATGGAATCTTTATCCCGCTTCAGCTTGTGGATTTCTTTCTTGAACAAATTTAGATAACCTTCTTTAGTTGAACTAATTTATTCTCTTAAAAAGTAATTAAAGATATGGTAAATGTTACTGAGAATAGTTAAAAATAGTAAGCCTTTTGTTTGTAATTGTTGGGATATTTGTTTCAAAAACACGATTTTATAAAAAATAATTTAATTATTAACAATAATGATTTTTGTATGAATGAAAAATATGATAAATAAATACATAACACTTATTTATGCTAAAAAAAGAAGGGTAGCAGTAATGGACGTAGATTAGCTAGTATTCGTAGAGAAAATCAACGGTTTTTTAAAGAATTTAAATCCATGGCTTGAGGAGAATTGGGTTATAAAAATTAAATTTGAGTATTCATTTAAAAAAGGGATAGGAGATTCTAAAAATGATTTAAATATCATAAAATTAAAGCAATAGATAACCTTAATTTCATTTAATGAAATATATAATTAAAATGTATTCTATTTTTAATTATATTTGATTTGTTTATGTTAAAACTGGATAGAAACAAATAAAAGTTTCTGTTTTTAGTCAAAAAAAGAGTAGTATGAAAAAAATGTATTTTTTAGTTTGGGGACTATCTTTGATGGGAACTCAGTATTTTTATGCCCAAAGTATTCATGGAAAATTTTATAATAAGGAAAATAACCAAGTTATAGAAGAGGCTAGGGTTGCTTTTTATAATGCGAAAGAGCAAAAAATAATAGAGATGATGGTGGATCAAGATGGAGCTTATGAAATTACAAGCAAAAATGCAGGTGAGGTTCAAAAAATTGTTGGAATGGCAACGGGTTTCAATTCGGCAGAGGTTGTGGTGCACAATATTTTAGATGATTTAGAAATTAATTTTAATTTGACTAAAGAAATAAATGCCGCTATAAAAGCAAAAGGAGGCGATGATTCTACTTCGAAACAATTGACGTTATCGGCTTCAAATGCCAGAGAGGTGTTGCCTTTTTATATTCAATATGATTTTAATAGCTCTTATTTTACAGAGGATAATAGGGTGAAGGCGAATGAATTATT
Organism: Myroides odoratus; assembly: GCF_965118575.1. GTDB lineage: Bacteria > Bacteroidota > Bacteroidia > Flavobacteriales > Flavobacteriaceae > Flavobacterium > Flavobacterium odoratum_B. Next base: position 61,504 of record NZ_CBCPHW010000019.1, read on the forward strand.
GCGTTATATGCAAGCAAATCCATCTAATAAAGTAGTCGTTCGATCGTATGTAGAAACGAGAAGTAACGCCCATTACAATGCTTGGTTATCAGAGAGAAGAGCGCAGCGTGTTATCAATTTCTTGTTTGAAAATGGAATTGATTCCAATCGATTGATAAAAGATGTAGTTCACTTATCTCAAAATGCAACAAGTAGAGAGGGAACTACGGGTACAGCTAAAGATTTTAGAAGATGTGATTTTCTTATCTTATAAAAAGTAAAACCGATGCTTAGCATCGGTTTTTTTTGTATTTCATTTTATTTAGCAAGTAAAAAATAAGTGGTTATGTTGGAGTTTTTCTTACTTTTGATACCTAAATAACAACACAACTATGGAATTAAAGTATCAAGGAAAAACAAAGGATGTATATCGCTTGGCAAATCAACAAGTACTCCTAAAATTTAAAGACGATGTAACTGGCACGGATGGTGTTTTTGATCCAGGTGCTAATACAGTAGGTTTAACTATTGAGGGAGCTGGCAAAAGTGGCTTAAAGATGACGAAGTATTTCTTTGAATTAGCAAATGCCAAAAATATTCCAACCCATTATGTTTCTGCAGATTTAGAGGACGTCTCTATGATTGTAAAAGAAGCAGTTCCATTCGGTAAGGGGTTAGAAGTAATTTGTAGATATCGCGCAGTAGGTAGTTTTTTCAAAAGATATACAGATTATTGTATCGAAGGACAAGCTTTAGATAGTTTTGTTGAAATTACAATCAAAGATGATGAAAAAGGGGATCCTGTAATCTCCGAAGATGCTTTAGCTATGTTGGGTATTCTATCTCACGAAGAATACAATACCCTGAAAGAATTAACAAAGACAATCTGTTGGATGGTTAAAGAGGAATTAGCCAAAAAACAATTAGAACTTTATGATATCAAGTTAGAATTTGGTAGAGATAAGGTGACGAATGAAATTATTTTAATTGATGAAATTTCAGGTGGAAATATGAGAGTTTATCAAGAGGGAAAATATGTAGCTCCGTTAGATTTAGAGAAACTTTTTTTAAGTCACGTATAATATAAAAACAAAAGGAGAAGCCGAGGCTTCTCCTTTTGTTTTTATATTACTTTCTTCTCTACATAATCTGAATTCATTAAACGTAGAATTCCCATATAATCCATATGAAAAGGGATTGTATCGCCCACTTTTAATTTTTCAGGATTGGAATCTAAGTCGATGACCATCATATCTGAACTGGACCCCACCAATTGATGATTGGAATTAAGCGGAAAGAAATGTTCCATATCGATATCCAATAGACCTAAATCTATAATAGCTCTAAATTTGGTTACATGTTCCCATTCAGGATTAAATTCAATTTTTTCACCTGTCATATTAATCCCTGTTTCGCCACTAGGCATCATTGGTTTTTCATGCAATTCAATGATTTCTGCATGTAACTTGAAAACATATTGTTCATAATTTTCATATTTACTTCCGTCATACGCATTTGTTCCCATAAATAAAGTTTCACCAATTCGAAAGTGATTAATCGCTTTGGGTAACTGATGGTTGATTATTAGAGGGATAGTCACAGATGCCCCACCCGAAATAAAAGGTAATTTTTTATTGAATTTTAATTCTAGAACTTCTTTATATAAACTCAATTGAATTAACTTGTCATTATTTGGTAAAATACCATACATGCAGGTTAGATTCGTTCCTAAACCAATAATTTCAATATTGGGTAAACTAAAAACTTTTTCATAGAAAGAAATCAAATCTTCTCTCAAAACACCTTCTCTTAGTTCGCCTAGCTCCACCATAATAACAATGCGGTGCAATTTGTTTTGTTTTACTGCTTCTTGGGATAAAAGCTTAATTGTTTCTAACTCGGTATTAAAACTAATATCAGCAAAAGCTACAATTTCACTTATACTCCCATTGGGAGCCGGTTTAATGTAAATAGTCTCAATATTGGGATCAATTTGTTTGATGCTCTTTAGATTTGATACTCGAGAATCACAAATTTGTTTGGGTTTTAATTCCAATACTTGTTCTAGAAAAAGCGTATTGCCGCACAGCAATTTTCCAACAACTGCCCAAGTAATATTTTCAGATTCAAATAACGTTTGGAGCTGTGTAAAATTGTGCTTTAATTTTTTCTTGTTTAAGGTTATAAAAGCCATTATTTGTTTTTTAATCTCATTTCTATATACTTCTTCTCAAATCCTTTGCGTTCGTATAAGTGTTGAGCAGGGTTGTTAAAATCAACGTGTAAAGCAATTGATCCTTGGAGTTCTTCTTTGAGATAGTCTATCAATTTACCGCCAATTCCTTGGCCTCTTTGGTTTTGATCTGTAGCAATATAAACTAAAATATGTTCAGGAATGAATCCTTGCATTAAGGTATTTAGAACAACTGTCATACCTACGATTTGTTGATCTACTTTAGCAATTAGAAGTATTCCTCCGGGTTTACCATCGATTCCAAGGGCATAATTTATCGCTTTTGCAATATCTTCCTTTGCATCACCATATTGTTCGAGGTGTTGAAAAAGAAAGTCTACATAGTGATCTACTTGCGCTTGATTGACGGAACTTTCTGAATTCTTTTTTTCTATTTGAATCATAATTAAGGGTTTTACAACTACTGTAAGCATACTAAGATAAAAACCAAATAAACTATAGTACATCAGCGATAAAAAAATACTGATAAACAGAATTTGCGTGAAATAAATGCAAAAATAAGTAGAGAATTTGTAGGTGTACTTTGGTACAAAATACAATAGTTGAAAATTGTAAATAAAATGCTTAAAGGATAAAAGTACAAAAAAGGAGCGCTTTATACAAATAATTTAGAATTAAAATGATTTTTTTA
>NZ_CBCPHW010000020.1:0-63194 GCF_965118575.1 Myroides odoratus
ATCTTCGGGCGAAGTAGTAGCGGTAAAGATCAATGTTTCCCCCTTCAAGACGCGAAGCGCTTGAGGACCGCCTTGCATCACAGAACCGCAATGGAGTTCACTTTGATTGCTCAGTGTTAATCCCGTTACATTGGAAACATAGGTGGGCTGTTCAAAATGATGCAGCGCCTCTAAATCCAACAGGGGGCTAAAAGGGGTGAGATCGACAAAGGCCTCGTGGGCTTGTTCTACCTCATGCTGATCGAGGGTGATAAGCTGTCCATGGGTGAATATTTGAAGGATTCCTCCTAGGGTGCAACCCAGTTGAGCTTGATGGGTTAAGATATCGCGTCCATCGATCAAGGGAAAATGATCGTTTTGAGGTACTTCCCAAAATCCACGGGGGAGATACGTACAGGTTTTATCATTGCCTTTTTTATAACTGCACACCACAAAGGGGGCAGAACCAACCTTAAATTGATTGTCCTCGATCGTCGCAATGAGCTTGTCTTGCGTATTGGCATAAAACTTTCGGTGGCTTGTAAGGGCTAATTCAGGAAAAACAGAGGGATTTCCCGTACAGCTACACGTGGCTCCTTGACAAACAACATAGGCTGAGCTTGACAATGGATCAGAGGCGGCAGCAGTTTGTTCTCCGCCTGTTTGTTTTCCGCCTGTTTGTTTTTGGTCTGTTTTATCTTCGGATTGTAACGATGGTGAACGAAGAATATGTTCTGTTTTTTTACTTTTCATTTTTGATTTTCTACAACACAAGAAGTGGTCGGTTATTGCATATCGATTCTACTTCTTTTACCATGTGTTTTTTTGAATTCCCCAAAAATTAAACCGAACAACACAAAAAAAGGAGCTCAAATTCGTTTCAATTAAGTAATCCTTCTTTTTATTTTCTTTTTTAATCAAATAGTCTCTTTTGTATTTAAAAAAAAGAAAGACCACACGTTTAATGTGGTCTTTCTTTTAATCTTCTCTACTTCCATCGCTTGCCATTCGGACAATTTTAGGTATAAATGTTGCAACTACATCTACTAAATCCTCTTGAGCAGCCATCACTTGATGAATATCTTTATACGCCATGGGAGCTTCGTCTTTCCCCGCTCCTATTAACTCAATACCATGCGCTTGTAAAACGGCATTAATATCTGTTGTTTTTAGTGTTTTTATCGCTTGGGTCCTACTCATTTGTCGTCCTGCTCCATGCGAAGCGGAGTTCAACGCTTGTTCCTCTCCTTTTCCGCGGACTAAGAATCCAGGAGCTGTCATAGATCCAGGAATAATTCCCATTACCCCCTTACCTGCTGGTGTAGCGCCTTTTCGGTGAACGATGACTTCTTTTTCTTGGTAGTTTTCTTTCCATGCAAAATTATGGTGGTTCTCAATTTTGGCTAAAACCTCCGCGCCAATTGCTTGCGTCAATTTATTGTGAATCACCTCATGACATGCAGAAGCGTAATCCCCCGCTAGATTCATCAACGTCCAATATTCTTGTCCTGCTTGAGAATTCATATCTAAATACGCTAAATTCTTGGCTTCGTGTGGCAGCTTACAGCTATCTTTGGCAATTTGAGTATATCGTCCTGCAATAGTTGCTCCCATTCCGCGAGATCCTGAGTGAGTTAACAAGGCCAAGTACGTTCCTTTATCGATATTCAAAGCTTCATCGCGTTCTTTAAATTCCATCAATCCCCATTCGACAAAGTGATTACCTCCCCCAGAAGATCCCAATTGCCCCCAGGCTTTATCTTGTAAGTTTTTAATAAAAGGGTTGAGGTTAAATTCTGCGCGATCTAAAATAGCATGTTGAGCTTTATACTGCCCTTGAAATCCATGTCCTGCTCCAAACTTGGTATGTTTCACTAATTGCTCTTTCAGCAAGTTTTCCATTCCATAGAATTCTATTCCCTTAATATCAAAAATAGACAACGCCATTCTACATCCAATATCCACACCAACCCCATAAGGGATAACTGCGTTTTCTGTAGCCAAAACCCCTCCGATTGGCAACCCATAGCCTTGATGTGCATCTGGCATTAAAGCCCCAGCTACGGCTACGGGTAATTTTACGGCTATTTCCATCTGTCTGATTGCTCCTTCTTCAATATGGGCAGAACCATAAATACTATAATCAACTGCCACTTCCCTCAATGGAATAACCTCCTCTTCTACGCGCTGTCCAACCCCTTCTAGAATAGCGGTTGCTAATTTTCCAAATACACGATGGTTGATGTAGTCTTCGGCATTATCCAAAACCCTTTTATAGTGTTCCAGCATCTCTGCTTTTGTCAACCCTGTTCGCTTTTTATTTGCCTTTAATGCGATACCCAATAGTTCTGTTTGCGGGTATCCTAAGGCTAGTAAATCATTCCCATTAATTGGGGTAGTATCTTTTATATTTTTCATTTCTTCTTTTATTTTTTCACGGTCAACCGCAAACCATCAACCAAACACCTCTTTCAATTGTTTCAATACATTTCCGCCGCCTGCCAAACTGATTTCACCCACTTTATCCGCAATTTTCTCGATGTATTCCATCTCTTTCAATCGCAACAACATTTCGTTTTCTTCCATCAATTTTGCCGTATTCAACAAGCTGCGAGTAGCTGCAGTTTCTTCTCTCCGCGTAATCATATTCGCTTGGGCTTTTTTCTCAGCAATCAATACCTGATTCATGATTTCTCGAATATCTCCTGGTAAGATAATATCTTTGATTCCACATGCTTTTAAGGTGATTCCCAAAGCGGCCACTTCTTCTTGTGCACCTTCCAAAATAGCGTGTGATACATTTTCTTTATTCTCCATCAACTCATCAAAAGACATGCGTCCTATCTTTTCTCTCAACCTCAATTGAATCGCATTGTACATTTGTTTTTCTGCTTCTTTGTTTTCCACATAAGCTCTTAATAAATCGCTTATTTGATACACGATATTGAAATTTATACGCAACTGAACTTTGTCTTTGGTCAACATTTCTTGTCCATTCATATCTATGGTTTGTTGACGTACATCCACAAAAATCATCTGAACTTTAATCGCATTTTTCCAATAGCAATAATCTCCTGCATTCAAGATAACCTGAAATTGTTCATCAATAAACAACAAGCCTTTTTCATTCGCACCTACCGTATACATTCGCAAGAATTGAGGCATATTACCTTTCCCTCTAATAGTTCTTGAAATAGAAGAAGCTACCTTTAGCTCATCTGTAGAATAGCGTTCAAACGAATAAATTTGAGCCTCTTTCCAATAGATATATCTCCCTGCCGCTAATGCCGTATAAAACACTTTATTTTTGTAAACCAAAACCACTTCATGATCCAATACATCCACAATTTCTAACCGAGCACGTAACTGCTCCTTTTTCAACAAAGCATCCATATCCCTGCGCATCGGAAACAATTCGGCTATATTGTATTCCACAACCTCTTTTTGTCCCCACAACCAATATTGACCTGTGCTATATACTTTTTTCAATTCTCCTTGATTAAACACTAAGGCCACGTGATTGGTTTTTACTTGTAACTTTTTCATAACTATCTTTTTATTTTTTTAAATCATTTCTATCAAAGAACAGGCGAACTAGGTTTCCCTTACTTTAGGCGGAAAAAAAGCACAGGGTGAAATAAGATAATTCGCTTATAGTCTGGAATAATTCAGCAAGCAAATTATTCGACCTATACCGTCCCTTATCTCTCTTTCGCACTGTCGTCTTTTTTACAGGCTTCAAATCCGGTGTTTTCTGTCTCTTGAGTCTGCGACTTTAGAGCAAAAAACGGAAACACTAGTTGACTGAACTTTTTTATGGAGGAGATTTTTAAGGAAGTTCTCCAGCTTCACCAAGGTTGCTTTTAAGGCAATTTTTATTCTACTCTAACCAACTGAGTTATATTGCTTTTAGGCAATAGTAGGATTCGAACCTACGACCCGAATATAATTACTAAACCACTAGTCATTCACTGCAATGAATGTGAGGAGTCGAACCTCAAATATTCTTCCACATACAAACAGGATAAGATTAACGATTGTCTCTCACTTCTGCGCTATACCGAAACGCTTCCAAGGTTTGTATCTTTCGAACAGTACAAAGATGCATACCTATATACGCAAATGAGTTGCGCAGTTTGAATAAATTTTAAAATACTTTAGTTAATCCTAATTATCAATTACTTATATTTTTATTTTTTAAATAAATGTTCCATCTACGCAAATACACTGCGTAGATACTGAAATAAAACCTATCTTTGGGAGAGAAGAAAACACCAAAAAGACAATACTACCTAATGGCAACCAATAAACTAGCTCTTTTGCGTTATCGCATTATCGACGAATGCTTACAAAACCGCTTCCGAAAATGGACGTTGAATGACCTCATTGAAAAGGTAGCCGATGGGTTATATGAATACGAAGGCATTGATACCGGAATTAGCAAGCGCACGATTCAATTGGATATTCAGAGCATGCGCAGTGAAGGTTTAGGGTATCAAGCTCCAATTGTAGTTGTTGATCGCAAATATTATACGTATGAAGATGCACAGTATAGTATTAAGAACTCACCGATCAACGAGGCGGATATGGAGAAACTAAAAGAAGTGGTATCCATTCTCAAGCACTTGAATGGATTTAGTCAGGTAGATGAAATGAGTGAGGTTATCGCAAAATTAGACAACAGTTTACTAACGCGTAATACGCATGCTCCGAACTACATTCAAATGGAAGGCAATCCCCTGCTCAAAGGGATTAAATTCATCAGTCCTTTATATGAGGCCATAAAGAACAAACAAACGCTGCTAATCGAGTATAAATCCTTTAAGTCCAAAGAAGCATCTAAGCATTTTTACTACCCTTATCTTTTAAAAGAATACCGCAATCGTTGGTTTGTGGTTGTCAGAAGTAGCAAAGATAAATACCTCTTGACTTTGGCCCTTGACCGCATAGCCAATGTATACCCTATAGTCAATGAACCGTATAAAGAGTACCAAGGCGTTGATTTTGATCGTTATTTTGAAGATACCTTAGGCGTTACCAAAACAGAGCAAGATCGCGCACAGAAAGTTATTCTATGGGTCAATCCCTATCATGCGCCTTATGTCAAAACAAAACCCATACACAGTTCTCAAGAAATTATAGAGGAGAATGAAAAGGGGATAAAAATACGTTTAGATGTTGTATTGAATTTTGAATTAGAACGCGAAATATTAGGGTTTGGTGAGGCTATCAAGGTAATTTCGCCTCGACATTTACAAAGGCAAATTGCTAAACGCGTGGAGAAAATGCATCAACACTATTTGAAAGAAAAAATATAATAGACGCTGTTTTATTAAATAACAAAAGAAGCCTTAATAGGGCTTCTTTCGTTTTTAAATAGAAAAAGGCTTGTCAATGACAAGCCTTTTTCTATTTACTTTTTATCCCAAACTAAACCTTCTGTATCGTATTCAAATACATTTAGTCCTTCATTGAAAATCTCAATCTCAATCATAACCTTTTTGGATTTCAAAAGCTTGTTTATGATTTCTTTTTTCTTATCAAGAAACACATAATTATTCGCTGCACCTGAAGCAGTAGTGTACGAATAATTAATTGTACTCGCATCATCGAACTTAAATTTCATTGCTTTTTCTCCCATCAGACTTGGCATAATTTGTCCTTTATCTAAATACAGGTATACCTCATTTCCAGCTCCTTTATTGCGCAAATTTATGGATAAGGTAGATCCTCCTTTATACGGGAATTTAAAATTAATTTTATTCGTAGAAGGCAACTCCGCAAAATAGGTTGTTGTTCCTTCCATCTTATCAATTTCTTCTGAATACTCCCATTTTGTTTTACTTGAACTTTCTTCTGTTGTTTGATCCGAAGTAGTTTCCGTTTTAGCTGATTTATCACCACCAGAAGCAATAGCCAAAACAACCATAAAAGCAATAGCCATTGCTGAGAATAAATTCTTTTTCATATATATAACGATTTAGATTTAACTTTTACTTTTCGAAAGATACCCCATGGAATCGCTATCCCAAGGGCTATAAAAACAACATCATACCAATCAAAAGTTCCATAGAAAACTTCTAACAACAGGGAGACACTGATCAAAATAATCAACCAAACACGATAAGCTTTCGCTTGTACATCCCCCCAAACAATAGCCAGGAGAGAAGAAAAAGCAAAAGCCCACAATCCATCGGGCAAATGGTATTGCACCCAATACGGCAAGGGGATCTTAAAAAAATTGAGTCGGAAAAATTTCAAAAAATAAATCGATTCATCTCTTGCTATACTATAGATTACTACTCCTAACAATAAAGGAGTTAATACGAAATAAAAAATAGCCTTATATTCTGAAATATCTCTCTTTTGCTTCAATTCACATCTATTTAAAACAAAAATAACGAAAATTAATAATTTAAACAATATATATTAACTTAAAAAGACGTACAGTATAAACCAAAAAAGTTAATTAAAAACAACTACTTCTCAAACTAGTATGGACAAAAAAAGGGTTTGTCTTTCGACAAACCCTTTGAATTATATTGTGTACAATAAATTATACTTCTCTATTAACATCCCAAGCTTCTAAAATATCAGCTACACGCTTCACAAATGAACCTCCTAATGCACCATCTACTACACGGTGATCATAGCTATGAGACAAGAACATTTTTTGGCGGATACCGATAAAATCTCCTTCTGGTGTTTCGATAACAGCTGGTACTTTGCGAATCGCTCCTAAAGCTAAAATACCCACTTGTGGTTGATTGATAATTGGCGTACCAAAAACACTTCCAAACGTACCTACGTTTGTAACTGTATACGTTCCTCCTTGTGTATCGTCTGGTTTCAATTTTCCAGCTTTAGCACGGTTTCCTAAATCATTTACTGCTTTAGCCATACCTACTAAGTTTAATTGATCTGCATTTTTGATTACAGGAACAATTAAATTACCATTAGGCAAGGCCGCAGCCATTCCTAAATTGATGTTCTTTTTCTTAATGATGAAATCTCCATCAACCGAAATATTCATTCCAGGGAAGTCTTTTAATGCTTTAGCAACTGCTTCCATGAAGATTGGTGTGAACGTTAATTTCTCACCTTCTCTCTTTTCGAAAGAATTTTTCACTTTATTTCTCCAGTTCACGATATTCGTAACATCTACTTCAATGAAGGATTGGACGTGAGCAGAAGTTTGAACAGACTGTACCATGTATCCTGAAATCAGTTTACGCATACGATCCATTTCAATAATTTCATCTCCTCCATTTACAGAAACTGGTGTAGCTTTCGTAGCTGGTGCAGATGCTGCAACAGGTTTTGCAACTGCTGGTTGAGCTACTGGTGCAGCTACAGCTGGTTGAGTTCCTCTTTGCTCAACATAAGCTAATATATCGTTTTTTGTAACTCTTCCTTCTTTACCCGTTCCATCGATAGCTTCTAACTCGCTCAAAGAAATACCTTCTGCTTTGGCAATGTTTTTCACTAAAGGCGAAAAGAACTTTTCAGAACTTGAAAAATCTACAGGTGCAGCAGCTTCTTGTGCTACTTCTATTGTTTGTTCTACTGCTGTAACGGTTGATGTTGTAGCAGCAGTTGGAGTTGAAGCAACTTCTCCTCCTTCAGTTTCAATAATAGCGATTGTTTGTCCTACTTGAACAACATCATCTACTTGAAATAATATTTCAACCAAAGTTCCTTCTACTTCTGATGGAACTTCACTATCCACTTTATCTGTTGCGATTTCTAATACGGTCTCATCAGCCTCAATGCGATCCCCTACATTCTTCAACCAGTTTGTAATGGTTGCTTCCGCAACACTTTCTCCCATTTTGGGTAATTTCAATTCGAACTTTGCCATATTTATAACCTAAGGTTGTGTTTCTTAATTCAGATTACAAATTTAATAATATTTCGGACTTATTTCAAGTAAAGATAAAATTATCATTCTTCTAAAATTATCACTGATCCTTTACTATTACTATCATTACTACCAATCAAAAACAAAGAATTTATAGGTTTAATTTTATAAATTATTTCTGATCTATAATTTTTATGCATAAAGTCAATGATCTCTTTATTAGTTAAATAATCGCCATCGAAGATAATTTCTGTTAAATCACTATTTTTAGGTAGCATTTGATCTAGCTGTTGTTGTATTTCTTCGAGCGTATGCACCTGATTAATGCTTCGCTTCAATCGATATTCAATTTTATTTTTCAGCATTTCATTCTCACTTACAAAAAAAGTGTGTGTAGCTACCTCTAGTTTAGCTCCCCTCTTCTTTTGCTTGAACAAAAGAAAAAGTAAAGTTACCATACGCATTAGAATTTCAAACAGCATGGACTTCCGAAAATGCTTGGCATAAAAAATCTGTGTCCCTTGATGAAATCGCTTTACGTATTCAATATCCTTATCTGTGCTTTCTCCTTTATAGTGAATGATAGTAGTATCTGAAAGATAATAATTCTCATAGCCTGCTTTTAAACTCGAATAAGATAAATCTGTATCTTCTACATACATAAAGAATTGTTCATCAAACCCCCCTAACTCCTCGTACACCCCTTTAGGCATAAACATAAAAGCACCAACTAAGATCTCTACTTTTCCATTTTTATCCTTCCCCAAATGAGAGGCATAATAGCCATTTACTAAAGGACTCTTAGGAAAGAATCGATACATACCCGTTATCTTCATCAGAGACCTCCAATAGGTCGGAATTCCCCGTTTTGATTCTGGTAGGAAACCACCGCGACCATCAATAAGCTGACAACCGACAATTCCCAGTTTTTCTTTGCGTTGAAATAAATCAATTACCTTCAAAAAAGTATCTTCTGATACAACCGTATCAGGATTGAGAATACAAATATATTTTCCTTGGGCTTGGGCTACTCCGATATTGTTTCCTTTGGGAAAACCGAGATTTTCCTTATTTTCTATAAAGTGTACATCGGGAAACAGCTTTTGCATCATCGATGCGCTTGTGTCGTGTGAATTATTATCTACCACTATAATCTCTGCATCAATCGTTACAATTGCTGCTTGTACCGACTTAATACATTGTTCTAAAAAGTAACGAACATTATAGTTTAAAATGATTATAGATAATTGCATCCGGCAAATATAATAGGATTAGGAAAACTACAATAACAATCAAACAAAAAAAAGGCCAATTACTTTACATAATTGACCTTTTTATTCTTTACAACTAGTTAACCTTTGTTAATCGCGTCTATTGTTTTCTTTGCAAAACTATTCGAAGGATCTAAGTTCAATACTTTTTTAAATTCTTCAACTGCTTCCGCATTTTTATTCTTATTTGCATAATAAGTAGCAATAGAAGTGTGTGCTTCAATTACTTGCTCTTTATTTGCAGCGTCTTTTAATTCATTTTTCTCCGCTAATACTTTTAAAAACCCTTTGTATGACTCATACATTTTGTCATAGGCCTCTACAGAATCAATATAACGGTTAGCACGAGCTCTATAGAAATAAGCTTCTTGCGTTAAAGGAGATGCTTCAATGGCTTTCCCTAAGTACTCATCCGCTTTTTTCAATAAAGCTTCACTGTCCGAACGTTCTCCAGATCCCAATAAATAGTAAGAGTAACCTACGTAATAATTATCGTAAATATAGCCACTTGATTCTTTTACATCAGCCGAAATACTTAAAATATCAATTACATTTTGATATTTTTTCTCTCTGAATAAGTCCAATCCAAAACGATTAAATTCACCTGCTATAGCAACTTCAGTATTAACTGCATCTTTTAAGTGATTTAACCCTTTGTGGTATAGTTCTTTATTTTCTCCATCTTTAGATAGACCTATTTCAGATAATCCTAAATACAAATAATCTCTACCGATTGCATTCAAACTTTTTGATTCCTTCAAGTACACTTTCAAGAATTTATCTAACGCTTCTGCACTTACATCATAGTGCTTATTTTCATAAGCTGCATAGCCTAAATATCTATGGATACGAGGATTTACGCCTTTGATGTCTTTCATTTGCGTAGCTAGTCTTTCTAGTTCAGGATAATTTTCTGTCAAAACTAAAAAATCTGCATATCTCATTTGAGAATCGATAGAATTACCCGTTGCTTTGATGAATTTTTTGTAATTCTCTCCTGCTTGAGCAATCAATTGTTTCTCTTGTTTTGCATTTACTTTTGACCACATAAAAGAAATTTCCGCAATCTCTCTGTATGCAGGTGCATAATCAGGGTTCGTTGCTATAATTTCTTCACACGCTTTGATTGCATCTGCATACGCTCTTGCGCGTTTTGTAATCATTGCCATTTGCAATTTAGCATCTAACAAAGTATTGTCAGAATCATAGGCATTTCTGAATGAAGAATAAGCATCGTTCAAATTCTTTTGTTCTAAAAATGCACGCCCTAAAAGTAGATGAGCCATTGCATTGCTGTAATCTTTAGCTACAACATCAGCGGCAATCTTTTGCGCTTCTTTAGGATTAGGCATCTTAGAATTTAAATAAGCAGCAGCTACTAGCAATTGCTCATCATACTCTTTTTTCTTAATATCTTTCTCTGCCTTGGAAAAATTAGCAACCGCTTCTGTAGTACGGTTATTATCTAACTCTATTTGACCTAAACCGATATAGTTTAATGACCCTTTTGTTTTTGCAAGAAGTCCTTTATCGAAATAATAACGAGCTGAATCTGATTGGTCTTCTTTCAGAAACACATCCCCTAAGTAGTAATAATTAATTCCCTCAGCCGGTTTCTTGCTAATTAAATCTTTTAAAATCTCTTTTGCCTTATCAAACTGCTCTGCGTTGATTGCCGTTTTTGCTTCATTTATACTTTGAGCAAAAGCAAAAGAGCTACTTAAAGCTAAAGTCAACAATGAAATAGAATACTTTTTATTCATAATATATCGTTATTGTTTTATAAGTATGTGGTTTATTTTTTAATATCTTTTGTTATGACAATTTCCCTAGGGGGTATATTAAACGGAAACAATCCCGATTTTAGTATAATACGCTGTCCTTTATATCCGGCAATATACGACGCAAATCCTGTACCTAAACCATTTTTACCTTGCATATCCCAAACATAAAGTTTTCGAACTAAAGGATAGGTTCCTTCTGCAATATTATTTTGGCTTGGTTTATAATATTTAGCATCCGTATCGTTTTTGACCGCTAAAACTTTGACTTGACTTATATTTTGCTGAATTTCTGCATTAGGTTGTGTTAGCCAATTTAGACCAATTACACCAATTGCTTTAGGATTTTTTACGACATAGTCAATTACCTCTTGGGTATTTTTTAGAAAATAGGCATAGTCCTTCGGAAAAGAGTCAAACCCACTTGCTTGTCTAAAAGCAGAAGAAACACTTGAATTATAATTGTCGAACACAAGGAACGAATCTCCTTCTTTTACCTGTCCTGTTTTTAATTGCTTCAGTATTTTTTGATAATCAACAACGGAATCTGCAGCTACCTTATTGGTAACAAAGACAATTGCATCACTAGCAAAATGCGTTTGCTTAGGAGCAACAACACCTTCATAGTGTTTCATTTCATCTGCTGTCATCGTACGAGGCAAAACCGCCACGCGAATTGAATCTGAGAACAATAAATTCAGAATTTCTTTTTCTGACTTTACCAGTAGATTTAATTTAGCCTTTTTATATTCCTTTTCAAAAAGAACGGAAACATCTTCTACGATTGGAAAAATAGATTCATCCACTCCCAATGTCAAAGTACCACCTAGTAAACTCTCTTCTTGAGCAACCGTACCTGCATTTGAATCCGTTGCGGTTGTGTTTTTATCTTTACATTGAAAGAACAAACAAGTTGTTGCTAAAACACTGGCTAAAATTCCAACTCTAGCCGCGCCTTTTATTTGAATCATATAAAACTAATTTAGAGCAAAACCTAGTTTCCTCATTTTCTTCCGTCTAAGATAGATATTCTTTGGAAGAAGCAAAAAATAAAAGTAGTTTTTAACATAAAAACGCGCAATAAAAAAAGCTCCGAATAACTCGAAGCCTCTTACTATTTCTCACTATTAGTACTCCACAAACGGTAGAATCTAAAAAAACCATAGACTATTAGTACAATACCGAATAAAATTCGGTGTGTATCTTCCATTTGAAAGGGCAATGATTTATTGATAATTAAAGCAATACCACAGAACAAATAGAGTCCAAAAAACAAAAGTCCAAAAAAGAACAAAAATCGCTGTAACAGCGATTTTTGTTTGAATTTATTGTTAAACATTACTATTGAACTTGAATTGTAATAGGTAATGTAAACTGTGATCTAACTGTTTTTCCGTTTTGTACGGCTGGTTTCCACTTCGGCATATTTGACAATACACGTACAGCTTCTTTTCCAGCTCCATAACCTGGATCACGTACTACTTTGACATCCGTTAAAGAACCATCTTTCTCTACGATAAACATTACGATAACTCGGATAGACTTCACACCTGAATCGATGTCTGGAGTTCTGAAACGTTGAATAAATTGCTTATTAAACGCTGCCATACCTCCTGGGAATTCAGCAGGTACTTGTACAGCAATGAAAACTTCGTTTCCATCTCCGTCACCACCTGAACCGGTTCCTTTGTCTGCTTCTCCTGTTTTTTCTTTAATTTTTATCTCCCCTTTGTCCTTATCACCTTTCATGTCCTTTTTACCAACCTCTGCATCTTTGAAATCATCTTGTTTAGCGATTTCTTCTTTCACTTCCTCTTTTTTAGCAATTTCAGGTTCAGTAAACTTTTTTGTATCGTTTATTGATTTTACCTCATCTGCTGGTGGAGGTGGTGGAGGTGGTGGTACATCCTCTGGTGGGGGTGGTGGGGGTGGCAAATCATCTGGTAAATTTAAATTTTCCATTTCGATAACTTTATCCAACTTTTCCACCTTATTATCTCCAAAAGTTCCCTTTGCCATATCGATTAACATTGGTGAAACCAAGGCTAAACCAAATAAAGCAATACCTGAGAACAAAGCTACAGTTGTTACTTTTGGATTTTCAGATCTCAATTGATATGCTCCGTAAGACTTGTTACGTCCTTCAAAGATAATATCAACCCAATCCTTTTTAAAGATATTTAATTTTGACATAATTTCTTAATTTCTCAGAACGTTAACTACTTCTCACCTAATATTACTAAATCCTCAGACGTGATATCTACTAAAGCATATGATTTAATACCTGAGATAGCCATCTCATCTAAAATATCAACTAAGTTGCGATACGTAGCTTTTTCACTTGCTCTAATGATTACAATCAAACCTTGATCCGGTTTTCCTGAATAAGCCAACGCTTGCTTGTCTTTTTGTAACAATACTTGGCGAATTCCTGCTTTGCCGTACGCCTGATCAGTTGGTCCTTCTATAGGGCTGTTAACCATCCCCATATACCACATTATTTTATTGTCCCCGCCAAGTAATATAGTCATGGTACGGTTCTCATCTACCTTAGTCTTTTGATCTTCTAGATCAAGTTCAGCCTCTTTATCAGGCATCGCTAGATTCATAGACTGAGGCTTGTTCATCGATGTAGTCAACATAAAGAACGTAATCAATAAGAAAGCCAAATCCACCATCGCAGTTAAATCTACTCCGGAGTTTTGTTTTTTACTTCTTACCTTTTTATCCTTACCGCCGCCACCGCCGCCTGTATTTAATTCAGCCATTTACAGTTTAATTTTTTAATGATTAAAAATCTTCATTTCTAAGTCCTGTAACTAAGAAGAATTTGTTTACACGTTGCTCTTGTAAGATATCGATAACTTGTTTTACTGCTGGGTAGTTTGCTTCTGCATCTCCCTTAATTGCAACATCTAAAACTTTGTTATTTTTTTCTTTCGCCACGGTACGTGCCATCTCTACCCAATCTTTTAATTGATTGTTTACCGAATCAGTAGGAATTCCCGGTTCATCTGCCCCGATTTTATTTCTAACTGCTGCTGGTAGATTTAAAAACTTCTTCAACTCGTTAATAGGAGTTCCGATACCTTCAGTATAAGCAAATGCTTCTTTTTCTTGATCATTAAACTCAATCTGATAACGACTACCCATTTTTTCAAGTGTAGCAATACGATCTTCTTTTCCCGAAACTCCGAAGAAAACCTTTTCTTTACCTGGTTCTCCTCCAATTGTAACTGTTGCTAAGTTACTTTCTGGCAACTTCGTTTGAACGGTTGAATTTGGTGTATCTACTGGTAATGGCTCCGGAAGCTTTGCTGTCGATGTTAATACGAAGAATGTTAAGAGTAAGAATGACACGTCACACATTGCGGTCATATCTACGCTCATACTCTTCTTTTTCATTTTACCTTTAGCCATTGATAAATCTTTTTAAAGCTCCTATATTTTTCAATATAAGATTATTAATACTTATTCTAAAATTATTTTACTAATCCTTTGAATCTTCTGTATGCTTGAGTAATAGCAAATCCAGCTTCATCAATTGAATAAGTTAATCTATCAATTTTTGTAGTAAATGCGTTATACATTACAATCGCTAATGTTGAAGTACCAATACCTGTAGCTGTACAAACTAATGCTTCAGAAATACCTGTTGCTAATGCAGCTGAGTCAGGCGTACCAGAAGTTGCTAAAGCTGAGAACGCTTTAATCATCCCTGTTACTGTTCCTAATAATCCACATAACGTTCCGATTGATACTAATGTAGCCAAAACAATCATGTTTTTCTCTAACATTGGCATTTCAAGCGTTGTAGCTTCTTCGATTTCTTTTTGGATAGCTTCAGTAGCCTCTTCGCTATTGTATCCTTCTTTTTTCATTTGTTGATACTTAACTAAACCAGCTCTAACAACGTTAGCCACTGACCCTTTTTGAGCATCACAAGCTTCCATAGCTTCTTCGATTCTTCCTTCGTTGATTGAAACTTGGATTTCTTGAACGAATTTTCCAACATCACCTTTTCCAGAAGCTTTAGAGATAACTAAAAATCTCTCGATTGAGAAAACAATTGTCATAGTTAATAAACCAATTAACACAGCAACAACTGGTCCTCCTTTATAAATCATTCCCATGAAGTTACCTGGTAGGGGATGTCCATTTGGGTCACCATTCTCGAAATTCGCAGAATTACCCATTACGAATTGCCAAATAAGGTAACCAAAAACAATACAAAATACTACCGCTAATGATGCAAATAATCTACTTGCTCCTGAGCTAGACCCTACTTTTTCAACTGATTCGTTTGATACGTTTGTCATCTTTTTAAAATTTAATTCTTTTTTTTCAATTATTACTTATTACTTTTTACTTTTTTAAAGTCATCAGTGTCGCAAATTTATGTTTTTAGATGAAATAAAAAAATTAAAATCTATTTTTTTAAAATAAGCTAACCTTGACTTAACATAAGATTTATTTATACTTACCTTAAACTTTAGAAAATAGTAAGTAGTGGTAAAGATACTAAGTCTAAATGAATTTTACTATCTTTATTTCATCAACAAGAACACATTTAACATTTAATAATTGTATGATTTATGCAATATTACTTGTGTATTTGATGTAAAATCGTCTTTAATTATATAAAATATACAAAATGAACCTAGGGAATTTCAAAACTGATATTAGTAATGGTTATAGTCACAAAAGTGATTTTATTACCATAGGCAGTGCAAATCTCGACCAAAATATACTTGCAGATCTCTTTATCAATATCCCTCTTAAAACCTTGAATCGCCATGGGTTAATTGCGGGTGCTACTGGAACAGGGAAAACAAAAACCATCCAAGTGCTCTCTGAACAACTCTCTGAAAAAGGAATTCCTGTACTTATGATGGATATTAAAGGCGATTTTAGCGGTATTGCACAACCGGGTGTGTGCAATGATTTTATCAAGAATCGTCATGAACAGATGAATTTACCGTACCATCCCAGTGCTTTTCCTGTTGAATTGTACACACTTTCACAACAAAACGGCGTGCGATTACGCGCTACGATTGCTGAATTTGGGCCAATTTTACTAAGTCGCATCCTCGAACTCAACGATACGCAAGCGGGAATTGTTGCTTTATTATTCAAATATGCGGCGGATGAAAAACTCGAACTTGTTGATTTACGAGATTTTAAAAGACTACTCCAATACTTGACAAATGAAGGAAAAACAGCAATTGAAAATGAATATGGTCGAATTTCACCTGCTTCCACTAATACTATTTTAAGAAAAGTCATTGAATTAGAGCAGCAAGGGGCTGATTTATTTTTTGGTCAACCTTCTTTTGATATTCGCGATTTTATGCGTTATGATGAAAAAGGCAAAGGATATGTCAATATTTTGCGCTTAACGGATATTCAAGATAAGCCCAAGTTATTTTCTACTTTTATGTTGAATCTCTTGACGCAAGTATACAATCAACTACCAGAACAAGGAGATAGTGGCCAGCCTGAATTGGTTATTTTTATTGATGAAGCCCATCTTATTTTTAATGAAGCAAGTAAGGCTTTATTAAATCAGATTGAAACGATTGTCAAATTGATCCGATCCAAAGGAGTGGGGATTTACTTTATCACACAAAATCCGACGGATATTCCCAATGGTGTCTTGGCACAATTGGGGTTAAAAATCCAACATGCCTTACGTGCTTTTACTGAAAAAGACAGAAAAGCAATCAAATCAGCCTCAGAGAACTTCCCTTCTACGCCTTATTATACAACCAACGAAATCATTACTCAATTGGGTACAGGAGAAGCCCTTGTAACCGTTTTAAATGAAAAAGGAGTACCTACACCACTGGTTGTTTGTACCCTACGTGCGCCTAGCAGTAGAATGGATGTTTTAAATGAAAATGAAATTAGCGAGATTCTCGCCCAATCGAAATTGGTTCAAAAATACAATCAAGCGATAGAAAGCGAGAGTGCGTATGCTATTCTTGAAAAAAGAGTGGCCGCCTCTGGTGAAGCTACAGCTAATTCTACAAAATCAACTTCATCCACCAACCCAAAGAAAGAAGATAATACACTAACAAAGAGTGTTTTAAAAGTAGTTACTAGTGCAACCTTTATAAAAGGAGCCTTTAGTTTACTCAGTCGACTCATGAATGGGTTAAATACAACAAAGAAAACAAGTACTCCAAAAAAACGAAAATAGAGGCTTAAATGCCTCTATTTTCGTTTATTACCTGTTTTAATTTCTCTTCGATTTCCAAGGTATCCCACAGTTCTTCAATCTGTGCTGTAGCCATGATAACATCCATGATTTTGGCTTGTTGATCTCCAATAGCTAAGGCTTCTTGGTAACTTCCTTTACTAAAGGTTACGCGATCATACAAAGGCAACCACAGGTCGGGGTATTTTTTAGCAAACTTGCTTTCTATTTTTTTTCGCAACAAGAAGAGTGGATTCGCAGTTTGTTCACTCATTTCCTTAAAGTTTCGGTAGGACAATTCTGCAATTGCATCTGCATTTACTTTACGAGAGTGCTGATATTGATCCAAAGCTTCCGTCCAATTTGACGTATTCTGTTCCAGACAGTCAATCAAAACATCTACATCTTCCAATCCTGCATTTAATCCTTGTCCATAAAAAGGAACTACCGCATGTGCGGCATCGCCAATTAAGGCTACCTTATCTTTATATACCCAAGGAAAACACGTAGTAGTAACCAAGGAATTTATTGGGTTCGTATGGTATAAATCTATTAAATTAGGGATTAGTTGTAAAGCATCGGGAAAGTAGGTTTTAAAAAACTGGGTAATCGCTTCCTCTGTCTGAATAGCATCGAAAGATACTTCTCCTTTATACGGCATAAACAAGGTACAAGTAAATGATCCCTCCATATTAGGTAAAGCAATCAGCATAAAGTCTTTTCTCGGCCAAATATGAAATGAATTTTGATCCATCGCAAAGGCATTACCTCCTTTTGCTGGAATTACAAGTTCTTTATAGGCAATAGGCAAATAGGCTTGTTGGTATTCGAATCGGCTTCTTTTTTGCAAACGACTTCTCACCATTGAATAAGCACCATCTGCTCCGAAAATCACATCGTGTTGAATTTCTTTCCATTCTTGGTGTTCCAACTGACTCGTAAAAAGAACGCCTCGCTTAACATCTACACTCCAAATCGGTGTATTAAAGACAAACTGAACGCCCTCTTCCTCTGCCCAGTCCACTAATTTTTTATTTAATCCTCCACGGGAAACAGCCCAGATAGCTTCTCCATTAATTCCATAGGGTTGCTGTTCTTCTCTATTGATATGATGGATCGCGCGTTGATGCATTGGAATTCCAAATTGACGTACTTTGTCTTCTAAACCCACGCGTTTTAGCATTTTCCAACCTCGCTCTGACAGCGCCAAATTAATTGATCGTCCTGAAAAATCAAGGGTGCGAATATCATCTCCTTTTTCATAGACAAAAACTTGATGTCCGAGTTGTTTTAAAGCAATAGCTAATACGGTTCCTACTAAACCACTCCCTACAATTGCAATACTTTTCCCCATAATCCCCTTCAATGTTTGAATCTTTAATAAAATTACCTAATTAATATTTGAAAAGTGTTTTTCGCTCTTCCTATAATCGACTACTTTTAAACCACACTCTAAACTACAATGAAAAACTTAATCTGGATTCTCGTTATTCTACTGACTGGCTGTTGGTATATTTGTCAATTTATTTTTTATTTTGATAGCGTCTATGTTTATAGTTTATTAACGTTCGCTATCATTTTAAGTATCATCAACTTTTTTTTCCAAAAAAGTTCAAAGAAATAATCCCTTTTGAAAGGGATTATTTTTTTATTTTACAAATGTTAGTTCTTTTCCCACAGCCAATCCTTGTGATTTTGCAAATGCTCCACACATGTGGAACAAAAGTCTTGCTCCTACATTTCCATCCCAATCATCCTCTCCTGGAGCAACTTCAACTAAATCCATTCCAATAATTTCTTTCTTGGTTTCAGAAAGTCTCGTTATTAAATACGTGGCTTGTTCAAACGTTAATCCACCTGGTACTGGTGTTCCTGTATTAGGGCAATACCAAGGTAATAAAGCATCAATATCAAAGCTAATCACCACTTTCTGTGGCAAAGAAGCAATAATTTGATCACATTTATCTTTCCAACTCATTCCTTCAAACTCGTCTTTTTTCAAATCCACATCGGTATGTACGAAAACACGACCTGAGCTTTTCACTACGTCTACTTCTTGTTCGCAGAAATCGCGAATACCAATTTGAACAATTTTTTCAACCTGTGGTAATTTCAAGGTATTAAACATAATAGAGGCATGAGAATACGTAAAGCCTTCATAAGCCTCTCTTAAATCCATATGCGCATCAAAATGTAAAATTCCGAATGAATCGTGGTGTTTCGCTACGGCCTTATAGTAACCCAACGGTGTACTGTGATCGCCACCTAACAAAACAACGCGTTTACCTTTACTCATCCAATCCGTTACTTTTGCTTCTACTTCTTTGTGTAGTGTATCACAAACCTGATTGATTGTAAGTAAGCTAGCTTGTAAAGCTGGGTGGTCTTCTAAACGTTCTCCTTCTTCCAAAGCTTCAATAATAGGTTGAGCCAATGCTTTATACTTTGCACTTTGTTCCAACCAATGCGCAGGTGCTTCATCAAAATAAATACCCAACTTCCAAAGCTCAGGGTAGTTTTGATGTAACAAATCGACTTGATAAGAAGCTTCTAAAATGGCTTCTGGTCCTTCTGATGCACCAGCTCCATAACTTACCGTTACTTCCCAAGGCACAGGAACCACAATTATTTCACTTTCTTCTGCGGTAAA
Source organism: Myroides odoratus (assembly GCF_965118575.1). Lineage (GTDB taxonomy): Bacteria > Bacteroidota > Bacteroidia > Flavobacteriales > Flavobacteriaceae > Flavobacterium > Flavobacterium odoratum_B. Next base: position 19,742 of record NZ_CBCPHW010000020.1, read on the forward strand.
AGGCAAACCATAGATGGTAGCATCTGCTAATCCAGGTTGAGACGGATCAAAGGTCTCTATTTTTTGTTGCTTTGTTGACATAGGTATTAAGCTGTTATTTTTCGCTGCAAATTTATGAATTAAATCACAGTCGTACTACTTCAATTATTTTTGACTTTGAATTCCTTTTTTCAATATTTGTCCGAAGTGATACATATCTTCAAAACTCGTATATAATGGTACTGGAGCTAAACGAATTACATTGGGTTCTCTCCAATCCACGATTACGCCTTCCTCCATTAAATACGTGAACATTGCTTTACCTTCTCCATGTAATAAAATAGACAATTGACTTGCGCGTTCCTTTGATTCAGAAGGTGTAATAATTTCAAAATTACCCCCTACTTCAGCACCAATGGTATTGATTATAAATTCTAAATAGGCCGTAATCAGATTTCTCTTTTCGATTAATCGCGGCATTCCAATTTCTGCAAACATCTCTACAGAAGCTAAATAAGGAGCTAAAGATAAAATAGGAAGGTTGCTAATTTGCCATCCGTGCGCACTTTCAATTGGATCATACGTAGGTTCCATCAAAAAGCGTCTGTCTTTATTATGTCCCCACCATCCGCCAAGGCGAACTAATTCTTTATTTGTATGGTGTTTTTCATGGATAAAACAGCCGGAAGCATTTCCTGGTCCTGAGTTCATATATTTATAACTACACCAGGCAGCGAAATCCGCCTCCCAATCGTGTAATTCTAGATTGATATTTCCTGCTGCGTGTGCCAAATCCCATCCTACATAAGCCCCTTGTTGATGTGCTTTTGCGGTAATCGTTTTCATATCGAGTACTTGTCCCGTATAATAATTCAAGCCTCCAATTAATACTAAAGCTAACTCATCGCCAACTTCTTCAATTTGCGCTAGAATATCTTCCATTCTAAAGTTGTGTTCCCCAGGTCTTCTTTTTACCTCAACAATGACGTCTTTTGGATCCAATCCATGCCATTTTACTTGGGTTTGAATTAAATACTGGTCACTTGGGAAGGCTTTTTCTTCGCATAAGATCTTAATTCTCTTTCCAGAAGGTTTGTAAAAAGTAGCCATTAACAAGTGAAGATTCACGGTTAAGGTATTCATCACAGTCACTTCAGAAGGCTTTGCCCCTACAATTTTACTCAAAGGCTCACTAAATCTTTCGTGGTAATCCCACCAAGGTTTAGCGGCATAAAAATGGCCTTCCACGGCTAACTCTGCCCAATCTGTCATTACTTCATTAACATAATCTACAGCTCTTTTAGGCTGAAGACCTAGCGAGTTACCTGTAAAATAAATCACTTGTTTTCCTTTTACTTTAGGGAAATTAAATTCATTTCTATAGTTCGCCAAGGTATCTTTAGCATCAAGGCTTTGAGCAAAAGCTAACGTATTTTCAAATTTCATTAGATATGGTTTTGGTTTTGGTAAAAATAGAATTTTTATCACTATTTCTATCATTTTCCACATATAAAAAATCCCTTGCTAGCTCAGCAAGGGATTTTTTAATCGTATTATATTTTTTAATGAATTTTATAGAATCATCATCGCATCTCCATACGAATAGAATTTATAGCCTTCAGCTACCGCTTCTTTGTATGCTTTCATCATTAAATCATGACCACAAAAAGCAGAAATCATCATCAATAAGGTAGATTTTGGCATATGGAAGTTTGTGATCATACAATCAGCAATACTAAATTCATAAGGAGGGAAAATAAATTTATTGGTCCACCCGTTAAATGGATTTAAAGTTTGACTCGATGATACTGAACTTTCCAACGCTCTCATAGAAGTTGTACCCACGGCACATACTCTGTGTTTTTCTATCTTTGCATTATTAACAATATCACATGCTTCTTGGGATACTACATACTCTTCTGAATCCATTTTATGTTTGGATAGATCTTCTACTTCTACTGGATTAAAAGTTCCTAATCCAATATGAAGTGTAATTTCAGCAAATTTAATTCCATTGATTTCTAAACGTTTCATCAAATGTTTAGAGAAGTGTAAACCAGCTGTTGGAGCTGCTACAGCACCTTCTTCTTTAGCATAGATAGTTTGGTAACGTTCTGCATCTTCAGGAACAACCTCTCTATTGATGTATTTTGGAATTGGCGTTTCTCCTAACTCTTGCAATTTTGTTCTGAATTCTTCGTAAGAGCCATCATATAAAAAACGCAACGTTCTCCCTCTAGAAGTCGTATTGTCAATTACCTCAGCAACTAATGAATCATCTTCTCCAAAGTACAATTTATTTCCAATTCTAATTTTACGTGCTGGATCTACTAAAACATCCCATAAACGTTGTTCTTCATTTAGTTCACGCAATAAGAACACTTCAATTCTGGCACCTGTTTTTTCTTTATTTCCATAAAGACGTGCAGGAAATACTTTCGTATTGTTTAAAACCATAACATCACCTTCTCCAAAATAATCCACAACATCTTTGAAAGATTTATGTTCGATAGTTCCCGCTTTACGATCAATAACCATTAAGCGAGCCTCATCTCTATTCTCAGCTGGAAACTCTGCCAATAATGCTTCTGGCAAATCAAAATTAAAGTTTGATAACTTCATTGAAAATAATTTTAATTAGTTCAATAAAAAGAGGTAAGCTCTTTTTAGGTTTTGCAAATATACAACCTTGAGATAGGGGTTGTCAAGTATTTAGCACTATTTTTTATTTATCACACGGATTCAATGGCCTGAATACCTAGTTTTCTAAGGTCGTTCCAAAACTTAGGGTAGGACTTACTCACTACCTCAGCCTCTTCAATAAGTAAATCCATTTGTACGACTAGTGGTGCAAACGCCATTGCCATTCTGTGATCTTGATACGTATCTATACCTATTGTTGTTTGTTTGTCTGTTGATTGTCGATCTGTTTTTGAAGTGCTCAGCAAGAAAGCATCCACTGTAATTTCAAGATTCCCTCCTAATTTCTTCAATTCATTTTGCAGTGCAACCAATCGATCTGTTTCTTTTATTTTTAGGGTATGCAAACCGTGTATCTGACAAGAAATTCCCAAACCAAAGCAAGTGACAACAACAGTTTGTGCTAAATCGGGGGTATGACTAAAATCGCTTATAAAAGCTTTTTGAGGTATTTCTTTTTTTATTAGTTGTATAAAATCATCCGTTTCAAAAATAGTTTGAACTCCTAATTTTTCATAAATAGCAGCTAAAGCAGCATCTCCTTGTAAACTAACGCTTTTATATTTGCCCAATCGAAGCGTAGTACCGATTGGAGATAGGGCAACAAATGAATAGAAATAAGAAGCTGAAGACCAATCTGCTTCAACCGTAAAGTGCGTTTGCTTTAGTTTGAGCGGAGGGTGAACGGTTATTGTTTGTTCTTTAAAAGTTGTTGAAACGCCCAATGTATTTAATAACGAAAGGGTCATCCCAATGTAGGGTCTTGAAGTAATTTCACCTAAAAGATGAACCGTCAATCCTTTTTTTAAAGAGCTTCCCACTAAAAGCAAGGCTGTGATATATTGACTGCTAATAGTTGCAGGTAGACTTACTACTCCACCTTCAGCGTGAATTCCTTCAATGGATAAAGGCGGATAACCTTCTTTGTCCACGTATTCAATTTTTGCTCCTAAGCTTCTTAAGGCCTCCACTAAAACGCCAATTGGACGATTATGCATTCTTTCACTTCCCTCAAGCACCATCTTTTTTTCTTGACACAAAGCAAAATAAGCCGTTAAGAATCGCATAGCTGTACCCGCATGATGGATATTAACGAGCTGATCTTTCGCATTCAATCCCTGTATCATAGCTACTACATCATCCGCATCCGCTAGATTTTCAATCGTAAGTTGAGGAAATAATTTTTGCAATACCAATAGGCGATTACTTTCCGATTTACTACCTGAAATTAGAACCGTTTGTCCGGATTGTAAAGCTGATTTTTGTAGGGAAACTCGCATAACTAGCTTGTCCTTATTTTAATTTTTCATTGTTGTGATGACGATCGTGATCTCGTTTTGTTTTAAGATCCATTTTTTTATCAAAAGCCTCTTGCAGATTAACGCCTGTTTGATTTGCTAAACACAGTACAACAAAAACGACATCTGCTAACTCTTCTCCTAAATCTTTATTTTTATCACTTTCTTTTTCGGATTGTTCTCCATATCGACGAGCAATAATACGCGCTACTTCACCAACTTCCTCGGTTAATTGTGCCATATTTGTTAACTCGTTAAAATAGCGAACACCGTGTTCTTTAATCCAACTATCTACGGCTTCTTGTGCGTCTTTAATATTCATCTTATCGTTGTATTTTTATTTATTTATAATTTGGTTTTATTGTGGTTTTATGATTTGTTTTTTTTAAACAATCTGTTTTTAACCCATTTTTCATAGATGAGCATGAGCACTATGAAAATCAAATAGCGAACCGCTACATTTTGCAAACAAATTAGATCACCTTGTAAGGCGCAGACAAAATCATTGGCAATAATCCACGAAAACAAAATGTAGATTACTGTAAATAAGCAAAATTTGATGAGTGTATTTTTCATTATTCTTTATTTTGAGAATCTATACAAATAGTAACAGGTCCATCATTGTGTAAAGCTACTTTCATATCCGCACCAAAGATACCTGTTTGCACTTTTTTATTCAAATCGCGTTCAATTTGCGTGATAAATTGTTCATACATTGGAATTGCAAAATCGGGTTTTGCAGCTCTGAGATAAGAAGGTCTATTGCCTTTTTTCGTTGAAGCATGCAGGGTAAATTGACTAACAATCAACACATTGCCGTTTATATCTAAAACAGACTTATTCATTACGCCTTGTTCATCTTCAAAAATACGCAAGTTTACTATTTTTCCAGAAAGCCATTCGATATCTTGGTGGATATCGACTTCTTCTATGCCTACAAAAACCAATAGCCCCCTGCCTATGCTTCCTGTAATTGCATCATCTACTTTAACAGAAGCTTCTGTGACCCGTTGTATTACTACTCTCAATTTTTTACTTATTTAATTTTTTCTAAAACGATAGACTGCTTCATCTTTTGATTCATGGCAGCATACAAAAGTTGCAGTTCCTCATAATCCTCTTTAGATAGCAAGGGATTAATCAACCGAAAACTAAACCCAACTTGTATTTTATTTGCCTCTAAAACCTTACTTTCATAAGTTATATTCACTCCTAGTTTCTTACTCGTAAATACTTCATCTGCCGGTAACGTTTGTACTTTATAGTCTTCTGGTATTTGGACAATCACCTTATAAATATCCATAAAAGGAAAAACAAAATCAATATCGAATTGTCTCGTTTCACTCAAAAATGGATTTTCTTGATCGCGATACAACTGCATGGGATTAAATTCCATTTTTGCTGTTTTTTGTTCAACCGTTGCAAAGTTAAATTTTTGTACTTGAAATTGTAAATCTATATCGCCTGTATTAGCAGGTAGTATTTCCCCTTTACTCAGAAAGAATTGATTCGTGCGCGATTCAATATCCCTGCGACTTCTGTTCACAGCACTTTCCGTGTATTTGGATTGAAATGCCAGCGCTTCATACCGTGTCAATTTGGTTTGCATACTTCCCGAAACGGTACCTGAAGTATCTAAATTTAAGCTAAATTCTTCTTGTCTAAATGAAAGTTGTTTAGGTACTAAATCGACCTTTGTTACTGCATATTGATCCGTAATCATCCAACCTTGTCCATTCAAATCTTCAAAGGGCAACAGGTTCAGTTGCGCATTGTACATCGTTCCATCGATCAAATAGAATTGATTCTCTATTTTTACACCAACAATGACATGATTAATAAAACGGGAAAATAAAATAGAGGCTATCCCATTAGACAGCGTACTCAAGACGATAGGTTCAGCAACCAATCCACCTGCACGCAATGCGCCTATTAAAGCGATATTAATATCAGCTCCATTTCCCAGTCCTTGGCTAAATGCTTTTTTAACACCAAATTCAGCCGCATACCCATACTGTTGATTCCACTTGATTTGATTCTGAATAAAAGCTGTTATTTTCGCTGTTTTCTCCTTTTCATTTAGCCCTTCTAATTCCAGATTTTCAGTGTTTTTGTTCCAAAATTTCTCTTGACGTAATTCAGGACCAAAATTTCTGTTTTTATATATTTCTTTGGCTACTGCCACTGGTTCATGCGGAATAACAACAGAGGCCTCCATTGGATACTGAAATTGAATTAAATCAAAGCGAATCGAACTTCTGTTATTTTGGGTATTCCCCCTAAAAGGTTCATATTCAAAAGCGGGAATATTTACAGCACTAAATTTGAGAATGGCTTCTTTAAAACGGTAAGAAGTACCCCATCGAGAAGAGGATAAATTACGTGCTGTTTGCGTTACTTCTTTCGTTTCTTGTATCGCAAAATCGCCTGTTTTCGTTATTAAATAAGTTAAGTTATCCGGAATCATAACCGTATAGCTACTTTTGAGCTTAGGAATATCCTCTTGAAAATACCAAGTGGGGATACCATCGATATTATCTATCGTTTTAGTATAACTATATTCAATGCGATCACCTACTTGGATGTCATCTTCTTTAATTTCTTTGACGTAGAACTCATTATCTACTTTTTTATTGGAAGCCCTGTCAATAACAAGTACTTCTTCTTTGTTATTTTGGGTTCGATAAATCTTATAATATTCAATAACAACTTCTTCTTTCGCATAGCGCCCTGAATAAAAAGGAACAATCAAACTTGCGTGACTAATTCCTTCTTTCTTATTAATTTGAATTACTCGCTTTACTTTTTGAACAATTGAAAAACCACTATCTTCTGAAAATTCATATTCTACCACACATACTTCATCCAACACAACGGCCTCAGCATTTTGCAAAGCTACAGCAGGGCTATGTATTTCAATCTTTTCTTTTGGGGGCAAAACACTTGGTGAATTTTGAGCAAGCGCATGACAACTAAAAACTCCTAAAGTAAATAGTACAATCTTATTCATAGTTCTATAGGGCATTTGTTATTATTCGTATCAAAAATACAAAACTACTTCTGTTTTCTAGGTTATTTTAATGAGGTTTTAGCCTTCCTGCGTTTTAGCCTTTTTATAAAAATAAAAACCAGCTATACCTCTTCTGGAAAATTAGGAACAATGCATTGAACAACAGCAATTTAAAAATAATAAAATACGTAGTTGGTTGCATTTTTTACCTTAATTCTATATTTAACACTTTATTAACTAATTGCAAAATGTTTTTAATTTAATTTTATTCAAATAATACGCATAAAAAGTATATTATTCGCAATAAAATACCTCATAAATATATATATCACACAAAATACATACTATTCCACACAATAACAAGAGTCATGACTCTAGTGTTTTTTGAGAATTTGAGTTTTCAACTTTTGCAAAAAGTTGTACCTCTGATTAATTGGCCGGCCTTAATCCATCGATTCTTTAAAAAGATCAAATAGCTATTGCTATTTGCATGTTTATCTAGCTAATAAAATAACAGAAGTGAAATACTAAAGTTAATACTATTTCCTTCTTTTCCTTTTATTTACAGCTGATATAACCTTATCCGTTTATAAACCTGCGAAGCCTAGAGGGCTTGGCCTAAATCATTATGAATATGAAAAAGAAAATTTTAATCTTAGTAAGCCTCGTTTTCTTAACTATGTCTTGTAGTTCAGATCAATCGAATAACGAGCCCATCTCGCAAAAAGTCGACCCTACAAGTGCCTATGAACACATTACCCAAACGTATAAGCCTGATAGAACAACTACCTCTGGTCTATCCAAGCTAGATTTTTGGAGTTGGTTAAAAAGAATAGCAGCGGCAGATGCAAAGGCAGCAGCTGCCTATGCTGCCAAACACGGACTAAAAAGCGATTGGAAAGAAGCTTTATTGGTTGGAGCATCTGCTTCGGTAGTAGAAGCCTTAACTCCAGATAAATCGAAGAAAGGTATACTGGCTCCCCCTGATACAAGAGCCTATCAAACGGTTGTTCTTTCTAATATCGAACAAATTAAAACCGCCCAATTTGAGCAAAATACAATGGACGATTTAGGGTACAAGCACTACGTTTTGGTCAATGAAGTACTCAAAGACCCAACCTTATCAACGATTCCAAAAAGTAACTTAATTGCTATGGTATATGATAAAATTTACACGCAAGCAGAAGCACTAGGCATACATGCAAGCTATGAAAAAGAAAACGCTGTTGCTTTTTTACAAAACTTTATGCCCTCACTAGAAGAAGGAGCGAAGGTTTCTGATATGCCAATACACACCTTTGAACAGCTCAAAGACCAAAGAGATTTTGAATCCATCTCAAAATTATACGCAACCATTTTCTCTCAAGTAAATGATTCAAAAACTTTTACTGCCTTTTCTAAAGAAATGGAAACCGCTGTTTTACAAGATGCATCTTTATCGCAAACGGTGAAAAGCGTTTTGTTACTAGAAATGGCGACGTACCGCTTTGGTTATACGTACTATTCTGCAACTTTTTAATTTTATTTTTTTAATACTAAAAGGGCTGCTTCATATTGAATGAAGCAGCCCTTTGTCAATATAGTATAACGTTGGTTTTATTTTTTTATTCTTCTTGGTTTTGTCCATCTTTATAAATATCCGTTCGATAGTGTTCTTCTTCACCATCTAAAATTTGGATGTATGATTTATACCGAGACCAAGCGAGTTGGTCATTATCTAAGGCTTCTTTAACTGCACAATGGGGTTCTTCTTTATGCAAACAGTTATTAAATTTGCATTGATCTTTTAGAGCAAAGAACTCTGGGAAATAATCCCCTACTTCTTTAGGTTCCATATCTACAACGCCAAAACCTCTGATGCCTGGTGTATCAATAATAGCAGCATCAAAAGACAAATCGAACATTTCAGCAAATGTTGTCGTATGCTGACCTTGCTGATGTTGTTCTGAAATTTGAGCTGTTTTTAAATTTAAACCTGGTTCAATAGCATTGATTAACGTTGATTTTCCAACACCTGAATGTCCAGAAAACATAGATACTTTACCTATCATACGTTCTTTTATCGCATCTAATCCTTTTGATTCCAAAGCAGAAACACGCAAACATTCATAACCTATTTGAGTATAAATATAGTGTAGATACAATTGTTCATCTAAGGCTGCTTCGGAATAGGTATCAATTTTATTAAAAATCAAAACCGTTTTAATACCATAGGCTTCAGCTGTAACCAAAAAGCGATCGATAAAACTTGTGGTCGTCACAGGATTGTCAATCGTGACAATTAAAAACATTGTATCGATATTCGAGGCAATAATGTGAACTTGTTTCGATAAGTTTACGGATTTACGTACAATATAATTCATACGAGGAGCAATGTCACTAATCACACCTGTAACTGCGTCATTGGTGGTTTCTAATTCAAATGTTACATGATCTCCAACAGCAATAGGGTTCGTGCTCTTAATTCCTCTAAGGCGAAACTTTCCCTTGATACGGCAATTGTAAAATTGTCCATTTCCTCCCTTTATGATATACCAGCTTCCCGTTGATTTATAAACAGTTCCTTTCATAGGGCAAATATATTTTAAAAATCTATGTAAAAAAAAGAGACTAGGTATAAAATTACTAGTCTTTCTCTTCGCTATGATTTGGTGAATCTTTATTCTTCTTTTCTATTAATCACTTGATCTTGGCGATAAATACTTTCTTGGTGAATAGCGGTATAAATCGTGCGGATAAACTCCTCTGTGAATCCAAGGTCTTCCCCTTCTTGCCTCATTTTATCCAAGATTGTATTCCATCTTTCTTGTTGAAAAACAGCTACATTCTTATCGCGTTTAAGCGAACCTATTGCATCAGAAATCATCATTCTCTTCTTCAACAAGTCCAACAATTTACTATCCATGTCGTCAATTTGAATGCGACAAGCCTGAAGTTTTTGCAAGTATTCTTCGGTATCATCTGTGCTATTTCTCAACTTCAGCGTTTGGAGGATCTTTTGTAATTGATCTGGTGTTACCTGTTGAGCTGCATCACTCCATGCTTTTTCAGGGTTGCCATGCGTTTCAATCATCAAGCCATCAAAGTTCAGATCCAAAGCCAATTGAGAGACAGCCAAAATGCGATCTCTACGACCTGTAATATGTGAAGGATCACAAAAAATAGGAATATGAGGTAATTCTGACTTAATATCTAAAGGAATTTGCCATTCCGGAATATTTCTATATTTTGTTTTTTCATAGGTACTAAATCCGCGATGAATCAAACCTAATTTTTGAATATTAGCTTTTTCTAATCGTTCTAAACCGCCCATCCACAGTGCTAAATCGGGATTGATAGGATTCTTTATCATCACGATTTTATCTGTGCCTCTTAAGGCGTCTGCAATTTCTTGCACTGAAAATGGATTAGCTGCTGTTCTAGCCCCAATCCAAAGGATATCAATTCCACTCGTTAAACATAAATCAACATGTTCTGCTGTAGCGACCTCGGTGGCTAAAAGTAAACCTGTTTCTTCCTTTACTTGTTTCATCCAATCTAAACCAATCGCGCCTACCCCTTCAAATCCACCTGGTTTTGTACGTGGTTTCCAAATACCAGCGCGAAAAACCTTTACCTCTTTGGGTAAAGCATGTGCAATTTGCAATACTTGTTCAGGTGTTTCGGCACTACATGGTCCTGCAATAATTGCGGGTGTTTGTCCTTGAAAAGCAGCTAACCAATCTTTACTCATGTTTTTCGATTTCAATTCATACAAATTTACGAGTTATATTCCATAAAAAAATGAATTAACCCAAAAGGTTAAAACGCAAAACTTGAGATAAGTTCGTTTTTATTCCTTGATTTTTATAATAATTAATACTTTTACTTTTCATCAAAAAATTCAACCTTAATGTCAGTACTAACTTTAATTTTAATTTTATTTCTGGGTGCTTTAGCGGCTGGTTTTATCGGCTCTTTATCTGGGCTTGGCGGTGGAATTATCATCATCCCCTTACTCACCGTTTTTCTTGGTGTTGATATACACTATGCCATTGGAACTGCTTTGGTATCGGTCATAGCTACCTCATCTGGTTCAGCCTCAGCCTATGTCAGAGAAGGAATCACCAATATGCGCTTGGGGATGTTTCTCGAAATCGCAACCACCATTGGTGCCGTAGTAGGTGCGCTTTTATCAACCAATGCCCCTACCTCTCTACTCGCTATTATATTTGGCGCTACTTTAATTTTTTCTTCTTTGAATTCAGTTCGAAAAAAAGAAGATCACCTCATCCAACCGGAGCAAGGAAGTATACTTGCAAAAAAGTTGAAACTCGCAGGAAGTTACCCAACAGGCACAGGACAGACTGTATCTTACAGCATGACCAATGTATTAGGGGGATTTAGCATGATGGGTGTAGCAGGTATGATGTCGGGATTATTGGGCATTGGATCTGGTGCATTCAAAGTAATTGCTATGGATACCATTATGAAAGTACCTTTTAAAGTATCTACCACTACAAGTAATTTTATGATGGGAGTTACGGCCATTGCTAGTTCTGTTATTTACATCCAAAAAGGATACATTGAACCTACCATCTGTATGCCCGTGATTATAGGTGTGCTTATCGGATCCATGCTTGGAGCAAAAGTTTTAATGAAAGCAAACACCAAAAAACTCAAGTTATTTTTTGCTGTACTGATTTTCATTATTGCACTAAATATGATCTATAACGGAATAACAGGAAAAATTTAAAGCGCAAAACGATGAGTACATCAAAATTTACAGATAAACAATTGCAAAGTGTTATAGGTAATGTTTTACGCTATGGCGTATTAAGTGCCTTAACCGTAACGATACTTGGAGGAATTATTCTGCTCCTTAAAGATTCACAACAAACTGTCTCTTTCTCCACCTTTGTTGAAAAAGATCAAAATCTTTTTGTTGTTTTTAAAACAATTCTCAGTGGTATTAAAGAATGGAATGGCGAATCCATCATCTTTTTGGGTGTGTTATTATTATTTCTAACACCTGCTCTGCGTTTGGTGTTATCTTTATTCTCCTTTTTTCTAGAAAAAGATACCCTATACGTTATCATAACTTTGATTGTAATTTCGGTTATCATTCTTAGTTTGTCTTTCGGTTTTTCCCATTAATTTACCTACATTTGTTTTTGCTAACCCCCCATTGAATATGATTGAATATGTCTATTAAAGTAGAAAATATTAGTAAATATTACGGCGAACAACAAGCGCTTAAGGCGATAAGTTTTACCGTACCCAAAGGACAAATTGTTGGTTTTTTAGGTCCTAATGGAGCGGGAAAATCAACACTCATGAAAATACTAACGACCTTCATTCACAGTGACGAAGGTGTGGCCTATGTCAATGAATACAATGTATCGACTCAAGCCAAAAAAGTACAACAATCCATTGGTTATTTACCAGAACACAATCCGCTGTATTTAGACATGTATGTTCGCGAGTATTTACAGTTTAATGCTTCTATATACAAAGTAAAAAAAGAGCGCATTGAAGAGGTTATTATACAAACAGGTATTACACCTGAAGCACATAAAAAAATAGGGCAACTATCTAAAGGGTATCGTCAACGGGTAGGGCTTGCAACGGCTTTATTGCATGATCCTGAAGTGCTCATTTTAGATGAGCCTACAACGGGTTTAGATCCCAACCAATTGGTTGAGATAAGAGAGTTAATCAAAACGGTGGGTAAAGATAAAACAGTTTTTCTTTCTACTCATATTATGCAAGAAGTAGAAGCCATTTGTGAACGTGTGATTATCATTAAAAAGGGGCAGATCGTTGCTGATCAATTTTTGGATACCCTATTAGAAAATCAACAGGAGCAAATTATTGCTGTTGAATTTGACTTTAAGATAGAAATCGAATTTATTGATAAAATCCCTCATCTGATTAAAGCAAATCACATCCACGATGCACAATGGGAACTTGTTTTTCCAACAGATCAGGACTACCGAGCTACGGTGTATGATTTTGCGCAACAACAAGGATTAAAAACACTGTCGTTGCAACCAAAGAATAAAAATTTAGAAAAACTTTTTCACGAATTTACAACTACAGATACGAACTAATATTCATAAAAAAAGAGCTTTTAAAGCTCTTTTTTTATTTTTTATACTTTGAATAAACCATTAATTTCCGCGTCAATTTTATCGATAATAAAACCTAGGTCTTCTGGATTATCAACAAAATTTAACTCATCTACATCAATGACTAACAATTTGCCTTTATCATATCCTTTGATCCAATGCTCGTAGCGATCATTCAATCCACTTAAATACTCAATAGAAATAGAGTTTTCATATTCTCTGCCTCTTTTGTGAATTTGTCCCACTAAATTAGGTACCGAACTTCTTAAATAAATTAATAAATCTGGTGCAGCAACTAAGTCTTGCATCAAATCAAAAAGGGAAGAATAGTTTTTAAAATCGCGATTGGTCATTAAGCCCATCGCATGCAAGTTCGGAGCGAAAATATGAGCATCCTCATATATCGTTCGATCTTGAATAATTGTTTTTCCACTTTGTCTAATTTGAAGCACTTGACGGAAACGACTATTCAAAAAATAGACTTGTAAATTAAATGACCAACGATCCATTTGATGATAGAAGTCATCCAAATACGGATTATCGACTACATCTTCATAATGCGCCTCCCATCTATAATGTTTGGCTAATAAATCTGTTAATGTTGTTTTTCCCGCCCCAATATTTCCGGCAATTGCTATGTGCATTACGGTAATTTTATTTGATAATTATTTACTTTCTGTTCGGCAAAAATACTCAATTTTTGAGTGTTATAAAAGAAGCTTAAAATGCTTTTTACCTCAACTTTAATTTCATATTGTTTATTCTTCTCCATATCAACATAATACAGCTTATTTAGATACGAATAAAATACCTGTTTATTATTTAGAATCTGAATCTGATCATAGGCGGAGGGCAAGGTGTAGTTTAAAACTTCATTACCGTAAATATCAATTCCAATAATTTGATTAGTAGAAGTAACACGATACAGGTAATTTAAGGTAGATTGATACGTCTTGATTGAATTTTCTTTGATCGTATAAATATTGCGTACCTCCAAAGTACTTAGATTGTAACGCAAAACACTTTGATTCGCTTGATTGACAATCCACAAATTTTTCTGCGTACTTGTTCCGATATAAATCGGATCCATTGCTGAAAATCGACCATTTAAATCAATAGTATTCAACAAAGCGAGCTCCTTACTCAGTAAAACAATTGAATTAAAATCACTATAGAATAGTATGGGAAATAAAGCATTGGTTAAATCAACCATTTTTAAGGTCCCTAGTTTAGGTAAACTGAAATTTTCCGAACTGTATTTACTTCGCTTACGCAAGCTATTTTCTTCTTTTGTAAAGGTATTATCAAAAATATCCTTGCCTATAAAAATCTCTTTTTCTTTGAGTGCTTCACTATTTAAATAATGAGCAACAAGGGTATCTTGTGCTACTGCGGATAAACTAGCACAAAGAATAAGAAAAGCGATAAAATTCTTCATATTTACTTTCGAGTAAAGGTTTGAAAAGTAAAAGCATAGGCGTGTTTTTCATCTTGTGGATGATAATTTTCCTTCTCCAATTGCCAGTCAGAAGTTGAAAATTCAGGAAAAAACGCATCTCCATCAAAAGAAGCGTGAATTTGAGTTAACTCTAATTTGTCAGCTAAAGGCAGCGCCAATTTATAGATCTCACCACCGCCAATGACAAAAACTTCCGCTTCCTTTTTCGTATATTCCAATGCTTCTTCCAAACTGTGTACAACCACGCAATTATCTGGAACTACATAGTCTTGTTGCCTTGTAATAATCACGTGGGTTCTATTAGGTAGGGGCTTCGGAAAAGACTCAAAGGTTTTACGCCCCATTACGATATAATGATGGGATGTTACTGTTTTAAAATGCTTAAAATCATCGGGTAGATGCCAGATGATTGCATTGTCTTTACCTAATACATTATTCTCTGCTACAGCAGCTATAAGCGTAATCATTTTTTACGGTTTTAGATCTTCTTGATTTAAATCGCGTTTTACATCTACTAAAGGAAAGTCTTTTTCAACTTTAGCGCGTAATTCCCTAATTTTTTCTTGTTGTAGGGCTATCAAACGTTCAATTTCACGTTCTTTCCAAGCGGGTCCCATAAAGCGATTAACAACTAAAACATTGATAATATGAAAGACGAGTAACAGCGCCCAAGCTCCTACCGCATACGTCCACCAAACCCCAACAAGTTGTGGGTCCTTTACCCACATATTGATTCCATACAAAACCATGGATCCCAATACAAAAACAACCAAATGAAATAACAGCATTTTTCGCTGTTTGATTCGATGTTTTGCATATTCATACTGTTTAATTGCTTCCGTTTTTTCCATAGCATTTTTGGATTAGAAATTATACAGATACTTTCCCTTTAATAGCCGGATGTGATACGTAATCTTCTAACGTAAAATCTTCATAAGTAAAGCTAAAAATATCTTTTACATTCGGATTAATTTTCATTTTTGGCAAAGCATAAGGTGCTCTACTTCGTTGTAAATTCACTTGTTCGATGTGGTTGTTGTAAATGTGAACATCGCCAAAGGTGTGAATAAAATCGCCTGCTTCTAAATCGCAAACTTGGGCAACCATAAGGGTTAATAAAGCATAAGAGGCAATATTAAAAGGCACGCCTAAAAACACATCTGCACTTCGTTGATACAATTGACAAGACAGTTTTCCGTCTGCCACATAAAATTGAAAAAACGAGTGACATGGAGGTAAAGCGGCTTTATTATTGGCTACATTTTCTGCAAAAGAAACACTTGTATCGGGTAATACACTTGGATTCCATGCCGAAACCATAATACGTCTACTATCTGGATTATTCTTTAAAGTGTCTATAACTTCTTTAATTTGATCAATTCCCTCTCCATTCCAATTGCGCCATTGATACCCATATACAGGGCCTAAATCGCCATTTTCATCGGCCCAATCATCCCAAATACGAACGCCATTTTCTTTTAAGTATGCAATATTAGTCTCTCCCTTTAAAAACCATAAAAGTTCGTGAATAATCGATTTTAAGTGTACTTTTTTAGTAGTAACTAAAGGAAACCCTTCCGCTAAATCAAAACGCATTTGATGACCAAAAATACTCTTAGTTCCCGTTCCTGTGCGATCTCCTTTTTGCACGCCTCTATCTAAAACTTCTTGTACTAAATTTAAATATTGTTTCATTACTTCCTTCCTTTAATTCACTATGATCGCTTACTTATTTCATCTCTAATTCTCGCTGCAGTTTCGTAATCTTCATTGCCAATGGCTTCCTTTAGTAAGCGCTGCAAATCCTGTAAACCATATTTGCTATAGCCTTTGCCCTTGCCCTCAATATCTAATTCTAAAAACTGTTCTACCTGACTTGCGATATCGTCATCTGCTGATTCTTCCTCTTCTATTTCGGGATTTCCATTTAAGATAATTCCCGCCTTATTCATAATATCAGGATAGGTATAAATAGGAGCAAAAAAACGAATGGCCAAAGCAATGGCATCTGATGTACGAGCATCCATAACTTCTTCTACGCCATTTTTCTCCCAGACTAAACTTGAAAAAAATACGCCATCTATTAGTTTATGGACAATTACATGTTTGAGTTCAATATCAAAAGTGTCTGCAAAATTCTTAAATAAATCGTGAGTTAGCGGTCTTGGAGGTCTAATTTCTTCTTCGATAGCAATGGCAATAGCTTGTGCTTCAAAGGCTCCAATAACAATAGGCAATTTTCTATCTCCATGCTCTTCATCTAAAATAAGGGCATAGGCTCCATTTTGTGAATGGCTATAAGAAATTCCTTTAACTGTCAACTTAATCAAACTCATAATCTTCTTTATAAAACAAAAAACAGTAACTAAATCAAAGATAAACAATCTTCGGAATTTAGTTACTGTCTGAATAAATTATCTAAATCAAAAAAACTAATTAAGCATTTTTCGCTTTAAATTCCTTTAATTTTTCTACTAATTGAGGGATTACTTGAAAAGCATCTCCAACGATTCCGTAATCAGCCACTTTAAAGAAAGGTGCTTCTGGATCTGTATTGATTACTACTTTTACTTTCGATGAATTTACTCCAGCAATATGCTGAATTGCTCCTGAAATACCAACAGCAATATAAAGATTTGCCGCTACTGGTTTTCCTGTTTGTCCAACGTGTTCTTCATGTGATCTCCATCCCACATCAGATACTGGTTTTGAACAAGCTAAAGCTGCACCTAAAACCTCCGCTAAATCTTCTAACATTCCCCAGTTTTCTGGTCCTTTCATACCGCGTCCTCCAGATACAACAACATCTGCATCTGCAATGGTTACTTTTCCAGATACTTTTTCTACACCTTCTACTTTTAAGCTAAAATCAGCCTCATTTAAACTTGGTGCAAAATCCTCAGTTGCTGCTGCACCTGAAGTTTCTACTAATCCGAATGAGTTTTTCCCAAGCGCAAGTACTTTAACCTCTGAAGAGATTTCAGTAAAGTTGAATGCTTTATTCGAGAATCCTGTTCTTTTTACTACAAAGGGTGATGTACTTTCTGGTAAAGCGACAACGTTTGATGCAAAACCTGCATCTAAACCAACTGCAACTGCTGGTGCTGCATATAAACTATTCGTTGAAGATGATAATACAACCAATTTAGCGCTTTCTTTTTGAGCCGCTTGTTTGATTACATCGGCAAATGCTTTAGCGTTGAAAGTATTTAATTTGTCGTTCGATACTTTCAATACTTTATCAACGCCATATTTTCCTAATTCGCTAACATCAGAAGCATTAACCGTTACAGCTGTAACTGTTGTTCCTAATGAATCTGCTACTTTTTTCGCATAAGAAGCTAATTCTAATGCTACTTTTTTAAATTTTCCTTCTGCTGATTCAGCATATATTAAAACTGACATACTTTTTCTTTTTACGGTTAAAACTACTAGATTAGATAACTTTTGCTTCGTTGTGTAACAGGTTGATTAACTCATCCAAGTTATCTGGAGCAATCATTTTACAAGCTGATTTTGCTGCTGGTTTTTCAAATTTAACTGCTTTCGTTCCAGCTTCAGCTCCTACAGGCTCAAGAACGGTTAGTGCTTTTGTTCTAGCCGCCATGATTCCACGCATATTTGGGATACGCAAATCTTTCTCCTCTACTAATCCTTTTTGTCCTCCAATAACAAGAGGTAATTTTCCAGCTATCGTTTCTTTACCTCCATCAATTTGACGAATTGCTTTAACTGCTGTTCCGTCAACTTCAATGCCTTCACATGAATTGATGAAATCAAATCCCAAAGTTGCTGCTAACATACCTGGAACCATTCCACCATTATAATCTAAAGATTCTTTTCCAGCTAATACTAAATCATATCCACCGTTTTTTACTACTTCTGCTAGTTGTTTGGCAACAAACAAACCATCTGTAGGAACTGCATTTACGCGAATTGCTTCATCTGCACCAATTGCTAATGCTTTTCTTAAAGTAGGTTCTGTATCAGGTCCGCCAACATTAACTACCGTTACTGTTGCTCCTTGCTTTTCTTTAAACCAAATGGCACGTGTCAATGCATATTCATCATTAGCATTAATCACAAATTGCACTCCATTTGTATCAAACTCAGCGTCACCATTCGTGAAATTGATTTTTGATGTAGTATCAGGCACGTGGCTGATGCAAACTAATATTTTCATTATTATTATAGTTTTTTGTTTTACAATATTACTTGTGAACGAAAATAAGAATTAATTTTCAATATTTTACTATGCAAGCATACTAAAATGATGTATGTTAACAAAATAAAATAGGGTAAATCAAGTAATTATTAAATAGGTTTATTAGGATTTCGAGCTTGAAATAGTCATTCTTCGAAATAAAAGACAAAAAACTAAAAAGTTACTAATTTGTATCTTCCTCCATTTCTTCGTAATTCACAAAAAAAAACTCTGATATATCCATCCACTAAATGCAAAAAAATACCCTTAAAATTTATTTTCTTGTTCAATCTAGTCCGCAATCCCCTTTCCTTCCTCTCCTGCTTTGATTGGTATTCTTTTGAGGTTTCTTCAAGATATAGTCAACATTCCTTCAACAAATAAGTCTTTAAGCCTATAAAACATGGGCGATTGTTGAAGAATTGTTGAAGAACTTCTTTACCAAACACAAAAAAGCCCTGAAAAAGCAAGACTCTTTCAGGGCTTTTCATTTACTTGATTGAACTGTATTTTAGCTAAATCAAGTCTAACAAAAAGTAATTATTTACATTGAAATACTAGCTACTAGTATATTCCCGTTCGCTTTTGAGGTTTTAATTACCTTACCATCTTGAATAATTTCTAGCGTTAAAACGCCCGTTTTATCTTCATGATCAATTGTTTCACCCGTAACTGAAACTACAACCACTTGTTTGCCATTGAATGATTTAGACCATTCTTTTTTACCTAAGTCTGCTATTGTTTCTGTAGTACCTCCTTCAACAACAACAATATTGTTCAATACTGCATTGTCCGATGTTTTAGCTACAATTTCATAGGCTCCTTGTTTTGAATCCGATGAACTATCATCGCTACTACATGAATAAATCCCCATAGATACGATTGCACATACAAGTGCCAGCTTTGCTTTTCTTAACATACTCAACTTTTTTTAATTATTACAAAACAAATAAAACAACTATTCTCAGTATGTACAAATTTTTTACTTAAATCAGTAAAAAAACATCGCATTGTGTAATTATTCTACACAAAAAAGGATAATTAATCCACAATACATCAACGCAACTCTATAGAGATTTCCACTAAAAACATACAATTCACAAAAAAAAACCTAAACCAGGTACAACCGCTAAATGAATGTTCTTTACAATCCGTTAAAAAAAACAAAACAGAATATAACATAAGTGAGGGAATCATATTTTTTCATACTTTTGCTGGTATTGAATAATTTTACGGAAAATTAAGAACTTATGAGAACGATTCAATTTAGAGAGGCCATATGTGAAGCTATGAGCGAAGAGATGCGTCGCGATGAAACGATATATCTAATTGGAGAAGAAGTAGCGGAATATAATGGTGCATATAAAGCTTCAAAAGGTATGTTGGACGAATTTGGTCCTAAACGCGTAATTGACGCACCAATTGCAGAACTTGGTTTTTCAGGAATTGCTGTTGGTTCTGCTATGAATGGAAACCGCCCAATTGTTGAATTCATGACCTTCAACTTCTCTTTAGTAGGAATCGACCAAATTATAAATAACGCAGCAAAAATGCGTCAAATGTCAGGGGGTCAATTCAATATTCCTATTGTATTTCGTGGACCAACTGCTTCAGCTGGTCAATTAGGTGCAACACACTCTCAAGCTTTTGAAAACTGGTTTGCCAATGTACCTGGTTTAAAAGTAGTTGTTCCTTCTAATCCTTATGACGCGAAAGGTTTATTAAAAGCAGCTATTCGCGATAATGACCCTGTAATTTTCATGGAATCTGAACAGATGTATGGAGATAAAGGTGAAGTTCCTGACGGAGAATACACGATTCCATTAGGGGTTGCTGAAATCAAAAAAGAAGGAAAAGACGTAACCGTTGTTTCTTTTGGTAAAATCATCAAAGAAGCGCTTATAGCAGCTGAACAATTAGAAAAAGAAGGTATTTCTTGTGAAGTAATCGATTTAAGAACAGTACGTCCTTTAGATCAAGAAGCGATTCTTACTTCAGTAAAGAAAACCAATCGTTTAGTAATTCTAGAAGAAGCTTGGCCTTTTGGTAGTGTCTCTTCAGAAATCACCTATTTAGTTCAAGAACAAGCCTTTGATCATTTAGATGCACCTATTCAAAGAATTACTACTGCAGATACACCTGCGCCTTATTCACCTGTATTATTAGAACAATGGTTGCCAAATGCAACGGATGTAATCAATGCAGTAAAAAAAGTACTATACAGATAAACTTTTTTAAGTAAAAAAATATTGTATATTTGAATTACTCCATCTTATTTTAATAGGATGGAGTTTTTTAGTTTACTCCTATATTGACTATGAAAAAAAAGATATTATTTTACCTAACCTTTCTTTTATTAGCTAGTTTGCAAGGCTTTGCACAAACAAAGGTAAGTGGTAAGATTAAAGACACGAATCAATTAGATGTAGCCTATGCTAGTGTCTATTTCAAGAATTCTACCCAAGGGGTAATTGCGAATGAGCTTGGAAAGTTTTATTTGGAAACTGAAAATAACTACGATACTTTAGTTGTTTCTTTTGTGGGATATAAAACGGCTTACATTCCCTTAAAACCCCGTAGTAACCTGGATTTAAGCATTGTTTTAGAAGAAGATAATATGCTGGAAGAGGTGCGTATTTTTACAGGAAAAACATCTAAAAAGAACAATCCAGCGCTCGATATTTTGCGAAAAATATGGGAACGAAAACGAAAAAATGGGTTGTATATGTTTAGTCAATATGAATTTGACAAATACGAAAAAATTGAATTTGATTTAAACTCCATAGACAGTACCTATCGCAAGAAGAAACTCTTCAAGGGTATGGAATTTATCTTTGATCAAGTTGATACCAATAGAATTACGGGAAAAACGTATCTTCCTATTTTCATCAATGAAAATATCGGCCAAGTGTACGGTGATAATATTGACAATAAAAAAATAGAAAAAACACTTGGAAACAAAAATTCAGGTTTTGATACCAATCAACATATCATTGAATTTGTAAAAGATTTATATGCTGAATACAATATCTACAACAATTACATCAAGATTTTTGACAAAGATTTTGTCAGTCCTCTCTCTCGAACTGGAATTAACGTATACAACTATGTCCTAGCAGATAGTGCTTTTATTGATAACAAATGGTGTTATAATATTGTGTATTATCCTCGTAGAAAAGGAGAGCTTACGTTTAAAGGAGACTTTTGGGTGAATGACTCCACTTTTGCTATTAAGAAAATCAACATGGAAGCCAGTCGGGATGCCAACATCAACTGGGTTAAAGAAATTTATATTGAACAGGAATTTGATGTTCTAAACGATTCTGTTTTCTTATTGACCAGAGACCATTTTATGTCTGATTTTGCGCTTTCTAAAAAAGAAGATTCGAAAGGTATTTATGGCAAGCGAACTACGGTCTACAGGAATCACGAGTTTAATATCAAACACCCAGATGAGTTCTACAAAAAAAATGTAAATGAATACGATGAATCCATCTATGCTAAATCGGACGACTTTTGGCAGAGTTATCGCTTTGAGCCGCTGAGCAAAGACGAATATGGAATTTACAAGATGTTAGATACCCTAAAAACAGTCCCTAAATTTAGGTTCTTGTTTGATCTTACCTCAACCATCGCAAGTAATTACTACAATATACCTAAATACAAATTTGACTACGGTCCTATATTCTCCAGTTTTGGTTATAACGATATTGAAGGTATGCGTCTCCGTGCCGGAGGACGTACCTATTTTGGTCCGAATGACAAGTGGAGATTGGAAGGTTACGGGGCTTATGGCTTTAAAGACAATAAATTCAAGTATGGGATTAGCGGAAAAGTATTACTGCATAGCCCCTCTCGTTTCATTCTCTATGGGGGAAATCGTCGAGATGTAGAACAAATTGGCGTAAGCTTAACAGAGACGAACGATGTTTTAGGTCGAAGTTTTGCCTCGAGTTCTTTATTTGCCAGTGGAGACAATTCAAAACTTACGGATATTAATCTATCTACAATTGGTCTAGAATTGGAGCCTGTTAAGAACTTGCGCTTACTTACAACTTTTAGTTATCGCACCTTAAAACCCGCATCCGAAGTCTTTAATCTGGATTATTACGTAGATAAAGAACATACGATTATCTCGAATGAAACCAAACAATCCGAAGTAGAAATGGCTATTGATTATACGCCTGGTAAACGAACGATTGGTTATGGAGTAGATCGAAAAGAAATTGATCAAAAATATTTAAAATTATACCTTCGATATAGCCATGGTTTTAAAGGTGCATTCGACAGTAATTTTCAATATGACAAATTGCAATTGTACGCGAGAAAACCTATTTTATTAGGTGGTTTCGGAACCTTTACAACTACCTTTGAGGCAGGCAAAACCTTTGGTGAAGTTCCTTTAGGACTACTTAGTGTTGTGCCAGGTAACCAATCCTGGTTCAATATTGAAAATACATTTGCCAACTTAAACTATTATGAGTTTGTAACCAATGAGTATGCTTCTATCCACTTAGAACACAATTTTGGTGGCCGATTACTTTCGAGAATTCCCTGGTTTAGAGACCTTAACCTAAGAGAAATCGTCGGTATTCGAGGAATTTATGGTAAGATTTCACAAGAAAATATTGATCTGAATGCCTCTCAATTAGTATACAAAGCACCGGAGGATTTTTATTATGAATACTATGTAGGTATTGGCAATATCTTTAAGGTTTTTAGACTCGACCTAAGTTGGAGAGGAAATTATATGGATATGCCTGATGCGAGAAGATTTGCAATTCGAGGTTCTTTTGGAATTTATTTCTAATAGTTAGGAATAAAACTTGGTAAACCGTACGAATTGAAGTATTTTTGCACCCATTATTAAGTTTTTTGATTCTAAAAAATAAATGAATATGAGTACATTCGAAACTTTTGATGCCTTTGTTGAAATCCCAGCAGGTAGCAGAAATAAATACGAATATGATTTCGATTTAAAGCGATTGAGATTTGATCGTTTACTTTACTCAAACATGAGATACCCAGCAGACTATGGTTTTATTCCAGAAACTTTAGCTTTAGATGGAGATCCACTTGATGTATTAGTATTATTTACAGAACCTTCTCTTCCAGGAATGGTGGTTGAAGTAAAACCAGTTGGAATTTTCTATATGGCTGACGATAAAGGACAAGATGAAAAAATTCTTTGTGTTCCAGTTTCTGATCCATTAATGAATAAATTAACTGACATCAATGATGTGAATGAGCACTTCAAAAAAGAAGTAGAGCATTTCTTCCAAGTTTATAAAGACTTAGAAAATAAGAAAGTGACTACAAATGGTTTTGGAGATAAAGCAGCTGCTATCAAAATGATTCAAGAATGTAAAGACCGTTTTGATAATTTAGAAAACAAAGCAGAAGGTTTATTCAGCATTCGTTACTAAGTTACTTATCCAAGTATATATAAAAGCTATCTCTAAAGAGGTAGCTTTTTCTATTTCTTCAAACAACCTCCCCCCTTTAGATCTGGTATTAAGTTAGTAAATGAACCTGTTGAAAGCGACTTTTCGTACTTCAAGGTTAGTCCTACAGGTAGGGAATTATTAGGACGCAAATCTAGAATTCGATTCTATATCCCTACGGGTTGACATCCGTAGTTAGATTGTGGTGTCGTCCCTTACTTAGACACTTGATCTACAAAAATAGTATTAGCAAAAAAACACCCTTTAACCTTCACTTTATAAATAAAAAACTTATTTTACATATAAGAATAACAAAATAATAGCCTATTTGATTTAAAATCACTATTTTCAATCTAAATTACTTTACATGGAACAGGTTATAAAAATCATCAATAGTGTACTTTGGTCAAATGTTTTTATCCTCTTATGTTTATCAGCGGGATTGTTCTTCACCATCAAAACCAGATTTGTACAAATACGGTATGTTAGAGAAATGATCAAACTTCTTTTTACAGAAGGCTCTTCTGAAAAAGGTGTTAGTCCCTTTCAGGCTTTTAGCATTGCGATTGCGGGTCGAGTTGGCGTGGGTAATATTGTTGGGGTAGCCACTGCGATTGCTTATGGTGGTCCTGGCGCCATCTTTTGGATGTGGATGATTGCTTTTTTGGGCAGTGCCTCAGCCTTTGTTGAATCCACCTTAGCCCAGATTTACAAAGAAGAAAAGAATGGACACTATTGTGGAGGACCAGCCTTTTATATAGAAAAGGGATTGAACAACAAAAAACTGGCTTTGTTTTTTGCTGGATTAACAATTATTAGTTGCACGCTTTTTTTACCAAGTATACAAGGAAATAGCATTGCAATCAGTATAAAAGATGCCTTTGCTGTGCCCCCCTGGATCACTGGACTTGCTATTTGTGTTTTATTAAGTCTTACTGTTTTTGGAGGAACCAAAAAAATTGGTAGAATTGCTCAAATTGTCGTTCCTTTTATGGCCACGGTCTATATCATTATGGCTGTCATTATTATTGCTATCAATGCCAAAGAAATCCCTTCTATATTTGCTTTAATCTTCCGATCTGCTTTCAACCTAGAAGCCACTTTTAGTGGAATTTTTGGAGCAGCTATTGCTTGGGGCGTTAAACGAGGTATTTATTCCAATGAAGCTGGACAAGGAACCGCTCCTCATGCTGCTGCTGCCTCAGAAACTTCACACCCTGTTAAACAAGGCTTAGTACAGGCTTTTTCCGTTTATATTGATACGTTATTCGTTTGCACTGCAACAGCGCTCATGATTCTATTTACTCATCAGTATAATGTAGTGGATGAAGCGGGTCACTATATAATCCAAAATATTCCTGGCGTTGAACCAGGGTCTGCTTATACCGTTAAAGCCATTGGTGTTCATTTCCCTTTATTTGCCAGTCAATTTATAGCCATCGCTTTAACCTTTTTTGCCTTTACAACTCTTATGGCTTATGTATTCATTGCAGAATCCAATTTTAATTATTTAACTTCTAAGCCGAAACTAATACTTCGCTGGACCATGCGTCTAACTCTACTTGTAACTGTATTCTACGCTTCAATTAATAAATCTTCTTTAGCCTGGGGAATTGGAGATATTGGTGTAGGACTCATGGCTTGGATTAACTTTATTGTTATTCTTCTCTTACACAAACCTGCTATTATTGCACTCCATGATTATATGGCACAACTCAAACAAGGAATCAATCCTATTTTTGATCCTCAAAAACTAAATATTAAAAACGCTAGTACAATTTGGCAAAGACTTCTAAAAGAAAGAAGAAGTTAGTTGAGCACATCCAAACTCTTTCCTAACTTTGTGTGAATTTTAAAAAAACAAAGTCATGCATTATACGATCAGACCCGCACAAAAAGAAGATTTTGATGTTGTACCCGAATTAATGTTACAAGCGATGGAAGACATCGTATTTAGTTTTATTCAAAAAGAAGATATTGAAGAAGCCATTAATTTCCTTACTATCCTGTTCAAACAACCTGATAATTTATATAGCTATCAGCATACATTTGTTGCTCTAGATGAAGAAGATAACATTGTGGGATCTATCACAGGTTATAACGGAGATGACTTTTTTAAGTTGAGAGAACCTGTGCTCGAATTGATGAAAAAGCAATACAACAACGATAGGGTACCAGAACCTGAAACAGAAGGCAATGAGTATTATCTAGACACTGTAGCAGTATCTCCTTTAGCCCAAGGAAAAGGAGTCGGTAGTCATTTGCTAAAAACAGCGATAGAATTTGCCAAAGCACAACACTATAAACAGGTGGGTTTAATCGTGGATTTAGAAAATCCTGATGCTTTGAAATTGTATACTCGATTGGGATTTGTTCAAGGCAAGCAAATTGAATTTGTTGGTGGAACATACTATCACATGTATATCACTTTCTAATAAAAAAGGAAACAGCAATTGCTGTTTCCTTTTTTATTACCTTTCTTTATTCCTGAATTGAAACCCACTTTTTGCTAGAGATTCTATATATTTGCCTAAAAATACTAACAATGAGTAAAAATATCACGCCCTATAAAGATTCTCAACTTGGAAAAAAACAACAAGTAGAGCAAATGTTCGATACAATTTCAGGCAATTATGACAACTTGAATCGAATGATTTCATTAGGGACGGATCAAGGTTGGAGAAAAAAAGTTTTACACTTAGTTTCAGAAACAAATCCAAGCACAATTTTGGATATTGCAACAGGAACAGGTGATATGGCAATTCTTTTATCGAAGACAAATGCTCAAAAAATCACCGGTTTAGACTTGTCTGCGGGTATGTTAGAAGTAGGTAAAAAGAAAATAAAAGCTTTAAACCTAGAAAATCGCATTAACATGATTCAAGGCGATTCAGAGAACCTTCCCTTTGAAGACAACAGTTTTGACGCAATTACGGTTGGTTTTGGTATCCGAAATTTTGAAAATTTAGAAAAAGGTTTAACAGAAATTTTAAGAGTATTAAAACCTAATGGAATTTTTATTATCTTAGAAACCTCAGTTCCAACTAAATTTCCATTTAAGCAAGGATACTTCTTTTACACCAAAAACATAATGCCTTTCATGGGTAAATTGTTTTCAAAAGATCAAGATGCTTATAAATATTTATCTGATTCTGCCAAAAACTTTCCTTTTGGGCAAGAATTGAACAATATTTTAATGAAAGTTGGGTTTAATACTGTAAAACACCGTCCGCAAACGATGGGTATAGCAACCATATATTCTGCTTCAAAGTAGTTATGAAAAAACTGTTTATTTTACTTGTAATTCTATTCACCTCTGCAAATGTATCTGCACAGTGGATTTTTGGAAAAACCCCAATTCTCAATAAATCCGATTGGGACAAACAACGCGTTCATTATGGGTATTATATTGGTACCAGTTTTTTGAATTCTCACTTTGAATACGACAAAGAATATTATAACAAGCTAAAAAGCCTTTCACAAGAATACGGGAATGACAATACAGAAATACAAGTCACTACGAATGTAGGTTTTACAGTTGGACTTGTTGGAAACTTGCGTCTGACGGAGTATTTAGATTTGCGTTTTGAACCTGGATTAGTCTATGCCAAACGAGATTTAAAATTCCCTCGTGCTTTAGTCATGGATTATTACATCAAGAATAAACCGATTGAATCTCTTCCTTCAATGCAGGAATTGACAAATTCAAGTAATAAATCAATTAGTTCAACCTTAATTCACCTTCCTTTATTATTAAAATTCTCCGCTATGAGAACGGGTAATATTCGCCCTTATGTAGTGGGTGGTTTTTCTGCTGATTTAAATTTAAGCAGCAATCACAAATCAGATGATGATAACTATGAAGGGGTTTGGAGAGCGAAACAATGGACCACCAATTACGAGTTGGGTGTAGGTATTGATATCTATTTCGAATACTTCAAATTCAGTCCATCTATACGGGGTGTATTTGGCTTAAACGATGAATTAATCCGAGATAGAGATCCAGATAGTCCTTGGACTGGACACATTAGCTCAATGAAAACAAGAGGATTCTTCTTAAACTTTACTGTTCATTAAAAACACTTCTTCGGAATTCACTTAAAACAATAGAGGTAGCCATTGCAACATTCAAACTTTCTGTTTGTTGCAAGTTGCCAAAGCGCGGTATGGTTATTTTTCGAGAAACGAGTTGCTCTATTTCAGCAGAAATACCATTGGCTTCATTTCCCATAACGATAACTCCAGGCTGCACAGCTTTCATTTCATAAATATTATCTCCCCCTAAAAAAGTGCCATAAACGGGTGCTTCGACTGTAGCTAACACCGCTTGCAGTTCTGCATATACTAGATTAACACGTGAAACAGACCCCATCGTTGCTTGAATAACTTTTGGGTTATATAAATCCACGGTTTCTGTGGAGCATAAAATATGTCTAATTCCAAACCAATCACACAGGCGAATAATCGTTCCTAAATTACCTGGATCGCGAATATCATCTAAAGCCACTACCCAATCTGAAAAATCAACGGTTTGATTTTCTAAACAATGAAATACCGCCAAACAATTTGGTGTCGTTGTCAAAGCGCTCATTTTCTTTAAATCCTCTTCAGACACAACGGTTAGTTGATGCTCAGGTACACCAAAATCCATTTCTTTTGTTACGTATATATGCTCTAAAACAAAAGAAGATTGCAGCAATTCATGAATCACTTTAAGTCCTTCTGCAATGAACATTTGGTACTCTTTTCGATATTTTTTTTGATGAAGGCTTTTAATTCGTTTAATTTGGTTTTTGGTAACCATAAAAAGGTGTATTTTTGATCTGTATTTATCGATGTAATAAAATTGGGCAAATTTTTATCAAAAATAGTATTTATTCTTGGAATCTCTACATGTTTTTTTTCGTGTTCCTTAACGAAAAACGTGGCAGAGGAGGACTCGTTATTAATGGAAAACACCATTATCATTAATGAAAAAAAAACCTCTAAAGAGGAACTTTACAATCAATTATACCAACAACCCAATAGCAAATTTCCAGTAATTGGTTCGCGTCTTCGTTTGAATTTATACAATTTAGCCCGACAAAATGCGGATTCAAATTACCACGCTTGGTTAACGAAACACCCTAAAACCGATCGAACTTTAGAAGGATTACTGTCCCGCAAACAGGTGAACCGCTTAGGGCACTCTTTTGTCATTGCCGGTTTCAATAATTTTTTAATCAAAACGGGAGAACCTCCGGTATTATACGATAGTGTAAAAACGGAAAAATCGTTAATCCGATTAAAAAACTATTATTTCAACAAAGGGTACTTTGATACTAAAGTCACAAATCAAACCACGAGTATAGGTCCTCAAAAGATGACAAATGCGTATACCGTAACTACAGGAAATCCGTATTTAATAGACCATATTTCCTATTTGATCTCTACCCCTGCTTTGAAAACATTATACGAAGCAAATAAACAAAAAAGTACCCTCAAAGAAAATACTGTATTTAATGTCAGTAACTTTGAGGATGAACGCAAGCGTATTACTTCGGTATTTAGAAATAATGGGGCTTATCACTTCCAAGAAATAAACATTCGCTATGAAGTTGACACTATTTTAGATAGCAAAAACAAAGCCAATGTCTTATTAATTGTCGATCAACAGACGGTAAAATCGGGAGATACTTTATCCCAAGTACCTTTTAAAATATATCAAATTAGCAAAGTAAATATCTTTACGGATAATGTTTCTAAAAACAAGGCGTATGTTTTAGATAGTATCCAGCACAATGGTTTTACTATTTACAGTTCTACCAAATTACAATATAAGCCTAAAGCGTTAACGGATGCTATATTTATCACTCCGGAAAGTACCTTTAGTGATGCAAGACGTATCCTCACTTCTCGCTCTATCAGTAACTTGCGCATTTTTAATTATCCTGTTATTGAATATGTAGAAGATCCCAATGATCCAGAAGGCAAGACCTTGATTAGCAATATTTACTTAACTTCTCGTAAAAAAATGACGTTTAATCCTTCGTTGGATGTCACGCATTCCAATATTCAAGATTTTGGTATCGGCGGAAGTATGGGGCTGCTTTTTCGAAATGTTTTTCGAGGAGCGGAAATTTTAGAATTTGGCCTTCGAGGAACTATCGGTTCTTCTAGGCAAATGAGTAATCCCAACGATGTATTTTTCAATGTGACGGAATATGGTGCGGATATTAAATTGACGTTTCCACGTTTCTTATTTCCTTTTGCCTCTAATAAGATTATTCCAAAAACCATGTTACCTACCACAGCCATGAGTTTTGGTTTTGCAAGACAACGCAACATTGGTTTAGATAAAGACAACTTTACAGGAATTATTAACTACAGTTGGTACCCTTCGCGAACGAATTCATTTAGTGTGGATGTTGCCAATATTCAATATGTTAGAAACACGAATCCCAATAATTATTTCAGCGTTTACAAGTCCTCGTATACTACCTTGAATCAAATTTCAAAAAACTATGAGGTCCCTGAAAATTATTTAGATGCCAATGGGGATTTAAGCATACAAAGTGAAGGAGCCAATCAATTTATCAATGATGCTTTGGCTTCCAATAATCCTTTAGGGATTTCAACTGAAGATTTTAATGAAATTCGCAGTATTGAAGAGCGCAAAGTTAGACTTTCGGAAAACAACTTGATTTTAGCTTCGAATATCACCTTTAATTCTTCCTCTCGAACGGGAATTAATGACCATAGTTTTTACACCGTTCGAGCAAAAGTAGAGGCTGCGGGTGGTTTACTGGATGTAATTATGGATCGCGTAAGTGATAAAGAAGGGCATACGGGTAAAAACACTTTATTTGATGTAGAATATTCGCAATACGTTAAAACTGAGTTAGATTTTGTAAAATATTGGGATATAGGACGCCAGCAGGTAGTGGCCATCCGTTTATTCGGGGGACTTGCTGTTCCGTATGGCAATGCCAACTCTATTCCTTTTTCTCGAAGCTATTTTTCAGGAGGATCCAATGACAACAGAGGTTGGCAGTCCTACCGCTTAGGTCCTGGGAAAAGTGGAGGTAAGAATGATTTCAATGAAGCGAATATGAAACTTTTCTTTAGTACAGAATATCGTTTTAATATCAGCGGAAAATGGAATGGTGCATTATTTGTTGATGCAAGTAATATTTGGAATGTATTTGACAATGTGGAGGATAGGAATTATACCTTTAATGGGGTAAGCTCATTCAAAGATTTAGCAGTGAGTTCAGGCTTTGGAATTCGCTATGATTTTAGTTTCTTTGTATTCCGTTTAGATATGGGATTCAAAACCTACGACCCTTCTATTTACTCGAAACGCAAATGGTTTGGAGAATTTAGCATTAAAGAGTCTGTCTTAAATGTTGGAATTAATTATCCATTCTAATCAAATAATAATTAGTATTTTTGTCCAAATAAATAAACACACGACTATGGCACACAATATTAAACCTGGAGTAGCATTTGGAGATCAAGTGCAAGAAATATTCAATTATGCAAAAGAGAAAGGTTTTGCTTTACCAGCTGTTAACGTGACTAGTTCTAGTACAATCAATGGGGTATTGGAAACAGCGGCAAAACTCAATGCACCTGTTATTATTCAGTTTTCGAATGGCGGTGCCTCTTTCATGGCAGGAAAAGGTTTATCGAATGAAAACCAAAAATCTGCTATTGTAGGAGCAATTGCTGGAGCGAAACATGTACATACACTAGCAGAAGCCTATGGTGTGCCGGTTATTTTACATACGGATCACTGCGCAAAAAAATTACTCCCTTGGATTGATGGTTTATTGGATGCAAGTGAAGAACATATGGCTAACTATGGCAAACCGCTATTTAGTTCACATATGATTGATTTATCAGAAGAACCAATCAAAGAAAATATTGAGATTTCTAAAAAATACCTAGAAAGAATGGATAAGATGGGTATGACTTTAGAGATTGAATTAGGAATTACAGGTGGAGAAGAAGATGGAGTTGATAACTCTGATGTTGATTCTTCAAAATTATATACCCAACCAGATGAAGTAGCTTATGCGTATGAGGAATTAAGTAAAATTAGTCCTCGCTTTACTATTGCAGCGGCTTTTGGAAACGTTCACGGGGTATACAAACCTGGAAACGTAAAGCTTACGCCTATCATCTTAAAGAACTCTCAAGAATACGTGGCTAAAAAATTCAATTTAGGAAATAATCCGGTTGATTTTGTATTCCACGGTGGTTCAGGTTCATCACTAGAAGAAATTAGAGAAGCCATTTCTTATGGTGTAATTAAAATGAATATCGATACGGACCTTCAATTTGCTTACACAGAAGGAATAAGAGATTATATGACTTCAAAAATTGAATATTTAAAAACACAAATAGGCAACCCTGAAGGCGCGGATGTACCGAATAAAAAGTACTACGACCCTCGTACATGGGTAAGACAAGGAGAAGTTACTTTCAATACTCGTTTAGAAGAGGCATTTAAAGACTTAAACAATGTAAATACGTTGTAATTCTTGTAGCAACCTATTAATACAGTATAAACAAAACAGACATTTATGGCTTGGTTTAAAAGAAAAGAAAAAGGAATTCAAACACCAACTGAGGACAAAAAAGATATACCAAAAGGTTTATGGTATAAATCTCCAACGGGTAAAATTATAGACTCTGAAGAATTAGAGAAAAATCTTTGGGTAAGTCCTGAAGATGGTTACCATGTTCGAATTGGCAGTAAAGAATATTTTGAAATTCTTTTTGATAATGGCGATTACAAAGAAATAGCTAAAAGTTTATCTTCAAAAGATATGTTGAAATTTGAAGATACAAAAAAATATGTGGATCGTTTAAAAGAAGCTACTTCAAAAACACAATTAAATGATGCTGTTCGCGTAGCTGTTGGTAGTTCAAAAGGGGAGAAATTAGTTATTGCAGCGATGGATTTTGCTTTTATTGGTGGATCTATGGGATCTGTAGTAGGTGAAAAAATTGCAAGAGGAATTGATTATTCAATCAAACACAAAATCCCATTTCTAATGATTTCTAAATCTGGAGGTGCACGTATGATGGAAGCTGGTTTTTCTTTGATGCAAATGGCAAAAACCTCGGCTAAATTAGCTCAATTAAGTGATGCTAAGATTCCTTATATTTCTCTTTGTACAGATCCAACCACTGGAGGTATTTCAGCTTCTTTTGCTATGTTAGGTGATATTAATATTGCTGAACCTGGTGCATTGATTGGTTTTGCAGGTCCACGTATTGTAAAAGATACAACTGGAAAAGACTTACCTGAAGGATTCCAAACTTCTGAATTTTTATTAGAACATGGTTTCCTAGACTTCATTACACACAGAAAAGAATTGAAGAAAAATGTAAATTTATACCTTGATTTAGTTTTAAATCGCCCAATTAGACACTAATCTAATTTCAGATAAACAAAAAAGCCGCTAAACAGCGGCTTTTTTGTTTATCTTATATTTAGATGCCTGAACGAATCGCCTCTACGGGATCTAATTTAGCCGCTGAACGCGCTGGTAAATAGCCAGAAATCAAGCCGATTAAAACAGACAAACCCAGACCAATTAGTATATTAATAAAACTCAAAACAAACTCAAAATCCAATAAGATACTTACGCCTTTTGCAATGGTCCACACCAATAAAACGCCAACTAATCCCCCTATTAAAGCTAAGATAATAGACTCAAAGAGGAATTGTAATAGAATTATGTTTCGCTTGGCTCCAATCGCTTTTTGAATACCAATTAGATGTGTGCGTTCTTTCACAGACACAAACATAATATTCGCTATTCCAAATCCACCTACTAAAAGGGAAAACATACTGATAATCCATCCCACTAGATTCATTTGTCCGATGATATTATCTAAAAACTCCATGACTCCTCCAAAAACATTGACGAAAAAATTGGTGTCCTCTCCTACTTTCAAGCCGCGATACGCGCGTAATTTGGTTGTAATATCGTCTTCAAAATTTTTAATATCTACCGTTTGATTAGGTTTTAAAATAATAACAGGTGTATATGCCTTAATATTATCCCCAAACATTTGTCTAAATAAATTAACGGGAATATAGGCTGTTTCATCATGGCTATTCCCTATAGAAATGGCTCCTTGCTTTTCCAAAACACCAATAACTACAAATTTCCTTCCATACAATCGAACATTTTTCCCCAAAGGATCTAGCCCAGGAAAGAGCGTATTGGCAATCTCATTTCCGATAACAATAACGGCATTGCCATTTACTGCTTCTGATTCATTAAAAAAACGGCCATTCTTTAATTTTGCATTATCCAAATACTGCATATCTGAACCGCAAGGATTAATACTCACCCCATTGGCATACTTGTTCTCTGCTTTGATATTCTCCGATCGAACAAAGAAATTAAAGGTAGCATACTCTACGCCACTGAGATTTCTCTTTAAATACTCATACTCTTCGTAGGTAACATTTGGGAACTGGTCAATTTTCCATTTGGGAATTTCTGATGGACCAAAAGAATGGTTAAAAACGTAAATCATATTGCGATCAAACCCGCTTAATTCAGATTTTATCGTACGATCCATTGAATCCACCGCTGCTAAAACAGCAATAATTGAAAAAATTCCAACGGTTACTCCTAAAAGAGACAAGAGTGTTCTTAATTTATTTGTTTTCAATGCATTTAATGCAAACTGAAAACTGCTGAGTAAAAGCCTAAAATATACTATCATAGCAACAAATTCAACGACTTATCTAATTAGTAGACAAAGATGCAAAAAGTTACAGCTCCCTTTTCTTTTTGTCCTAAAAAATCAAGACAATTTACTCATCTTAAATTTAAAATAAAAACTTCTCTATTAACTTTATAAATACCTATACATTAGTTATTTTTGCCCCTTAATTAATAACACACAATGAACACAACTAAAAAGATTCAATCGGCCTTAATTTCTGTTTTCAGCAAAGATGGATTAGAACCAATTGTACGTGAACTACACAAAAACGAAGTAACTATTTATTCTACAGGTGGTACAGAAACTTTTATCAAAGATTTAGGTATTCCAGTTGTTCCTGTTGAAGACATCACTTCTTATCCTTCAATTCTAGGAGGCAGAGTAAAAACATTACATCCAAAAATATTCGGTGGGATTTTAAATAGACAAAATCACGAAGGCGACATTCAACAAATGAAGGAATTTGAGATTCCTCAAATTGATTTAGTGATTGTTGATTTGTATCCTTTTGAAAAAACAGTTGCTTCCGATGCTAGTGAAGCGGATATCATTGAAAAAATTGATATTGGTGGAATTTCATTAATCCGCGCAGCTGCCAAAAATTTCCAGGACACCATTATTGTTCCTTCTGTAAACGAATATGATTTATTCTTACAAATGTTACTTGAAACGAATGGATCAACAACTTTAGCGCAAAGACGTTTATTAGCCACTAAAGCATTCCATGTTTCTTCTCATTATGACGGAGCTATTTTCAATTATTTCAACGAAGCAGATGACACATTAAAAATCAGTCATGCGGAAGGGATTGAATTGCGCTATGGAGAAAACCCACATCAAAAGGGATCTTTCTTTGGAAATTTTGATCAGTTATTCAAAAAATTAAACGGCAAAGAATTATCTTATAACAACTTACTAGATGTAGATGCGGCAGTAAACTTAATGAATGAGTTTAAAGGAGAACTACCTACATTTGCCATCTTAAAACACAATAACGCTTGTGGTGTTGCGCAAAGAAACACGATGAAAGAAGCGTATTTGGATGCTTTAGCTGGAGATCCTACTTCTGCTTTTGGTGGTGTTTTAATTGCGAATGGCAAGATTGATGTAGCTACCGCAGAGGAAATCAACAAATTATTCTGCGAAGTTGTTATTGCTCCATCGTATGAGGAAGCAGCCCTTGAGATTTTAAAAGAAAAGAAAAATAGAATTATCTTAATCTTAAATGAAATTGAATTACCTAAGAAACACGTTCGCACTTGTTTAAATGGAATTTTAGTTCAGGAAAAAGATCAGGTTACTGACAATAAAGATCACTTAACAACCGTTACCAAAGTAGCCCCTTCTGAAAAAGAGGTTGATGATTTACTTTTTGCTTCCAAAATCTGCAAGCACACCAAATCCAATACGATTGTTTTTGTAAAAGAAGGTCAACTTTTTGCTTCTGGAACTGGACAAACTTCTAGAGTAGATGCTTTGCGTCAAGCCATTGACAAAGCAAATGCATTTGGATTCAACTTACAAGGAGCTGTTATGGCTAGCGATGCATTTTTCCCTTTCCCTGATTGTGTGGAAATTGCAAACAATGCTGGAATCACCGCTGTAATTCAACCTGGAGGGTCTATTAAAGACGATTTAAGCATCACCTATTGTGATGAAAATAAAATGGCAATGGTTTTCACTGGAATTCGCCATTTTAAACATTAATTTATTAATTTTGTGGAACAACAATAAATATTAACTCTAAAAGCCTTTTATATATATGGGATTTTTTGATTTCATGACGGAAGATGTCGCAATTGACTTAGGAACTGCGAATACCCTTATCATTCACGATGGGAAAGTTGTCGTTGACAACCCATCAATCGTTGCTAGAGATAGGACAACGGGAAAGATTATAGCTGTTGGAAAAGAAGCGAGTTTGATGCAAGGGAAGACGCATGGTAATATCAAAACAATACGCCCTTTAAAAGACGGAGTTATTGCTGATTTTGACGCATCTGAAAAGATGATAAGCCTCTTTATCAAAAGCATTCCTGCACTTAGAAAAAAAATGTTTACCCCAGCTTTACGTATGGTTGTATGCATTCCTTCAGGTATTACTGAAGTAGAAATGCGTGCGGTAAAAGAATCTTGTGAGCGTGTAAATGGTAAAGAGGTTTATCTAATACATGAACCTATGTCTGCGGCCATTGGTATTGGTGTAGATATCATGCAACCTAAAGGAAACATGATTGTAGATATCGGAGGAGGAACAACTGAAATTGCGGTTATTGCTCTTGGCGGTATTGTCTGTGATAAATCAGTAAAAATTGCGGGTGATGTATTCACCAACGATATTATTTATTATATGCGTACGCAACACAACTTATTTGTTGGAGAAAGTACAGCAGAAAAAATTAAAATTCAAACAGGAGCTGCTACAGAAGATTTAGAAACACCGCCGGATGATATGCTGGTTCAAGGTCGTGACTTGTTGACAGGAAAACCAAAACAAGTTACGGTATCTTACCGCGAAATAGCGAAAGCCTTAGACAAATCAATACAACGCATAGAAGACGCAGTAATGGAAACGCTTTCTCAAACGCCTCCAGAACTAGCTGCAGATATCTATAACACGGGGATTTACCTTGCTGGTGGAGGATCTATGTTAAGAGGACTGGATAAGCGTATCTCACAAAAAACAGATTTACCTGTATATATTGCTGAGGATCCGCTTCGCGCAGTTGTTCGCGGAACAGGCCTTGTTATTAAAAACCTTGAGAAATACAAAAGTGTATTGATAAAATAAACTAACCTATGCAGCAAATAATTAATTTCTTTATAAAAAACAGTACTAAGTTACTGTTTTTGCTGCTTTTAGTTATATCATTTGTCCTAGTACTACGAACGCATACTTTTCACCAAAGTTCTTTTATTAGCTCCGCAAATGGTGTGACGGGTTACGTCTATGAAAATGTAAATAACCTGAAGGAATACATGCATCTAAAAACTGAAAATGATGCACTTGTTCTGGAAAATGCTCTATTGAAAAAACAAGCTTTTAATCGTTTTGTTGCCACAGATTCTATACCTGTCGAATTGCCAATTCTCACCAATCCGGAAGAAATATACAACGTCATTGTGGCCAAGGTCATTAAAAACGAATTCAACACAAAAGAAAACTATTTAACGATCAAAGGAGGAACACGAGAAGGTATTACAAAAGATTTAGGAGTAATCAATAGCAATGGAATTGTAGGAATTATCCAAAAATCCTCTCATAAATATTCTACGGTACAAAGTATTTTAAATGCAAAGTCTAAAATCAATGCCAAAATAAAAGGCTCTAATCACTTTGGAACGCTACAATGGGATGGTAAAAGTACAGGATATGTTCAGCTCAATGACATTCCACGTCTAGCGGAACTTTTCAAAGGAGACACCATCGTTACTGGAGGGATTTCGGATATTTTTCCTGAAAACATTCCTATTGGTACAATTGAAAAAGCTTTTACAACGGAAAGCTCCAACTATTTTACCATCGAAGTCAGACTTTTTAATGATATGACTAACTTGGGTTATGTGTATGTCATTAAAAATAAAGACCTGCAAGAAATTAACGAACTAGAAGAAGCAACACGCGATGAATAGTGCTATCTCAAATATAACTCGCTTTGGTATTTTATTACTCGCGCAAGTATTAATATTTAACAACCTGGATTTATTATCCTTCATAAATCCTTTTCCGTATATTCTTTTTATCATCTTATATCCAACCGATGGTAACAAGTCTCTATTCTATCTTTCTAGTTTTCTCTTAGGTCTTACCATAGACATGTTTGAAAACTCAGGAGGAATTCATGCTGCTGCCTCGCTTGTTCTTGCTTTTAGTAGACCTTTTGTGCTTAAATTTTCATTTGGTATTAGTTACCAATATCACAACCTCAATATCTATAAAAAAGTAACCAAGGATTTATTTTCTTCGATGGAAGTAATGGGATACTTAATTATTACAGTAGTCATTCATCACGTTGTTTTATTTTTACTAGAGTTTTTGCGCTTTAATTTTATTCTCGAAATCTTATTGCGAACTTTACTAACGACACTGGCTACTTTAATTAGCTGTATTTTAATTTTATACTTGATTAAACCATCTAAAAGATGAGAAAGTTATTACTCCCTATTTTCATAGTTGCAGTAGCTATTACTATTCTTATTCGACTTTTTTATTTACAAGTCGTAGATGATACCTATATCAAAAAATCAGAAAATAACGCGCTGAAAATTGTATATGAATACCCAGAACGTGGCTATATTTTTGATCGAAATAAAAAATTATTAGTTGCCAATCAACCCTCGTACGATATTATGGTCATTCCACGAGAGGTGAAAGATATTGACACTTTAGCCTTGTGTAAGCTACTAGACGTAACGTTAGATGAGTTTAATACAAAACTACAGAAAGCAACGGTTTATAGCCCACGACTCCCTTCTGTGTTCTTAGCTCAATTGAGTAAGTCTGAGTATGCTGCTTTTCAGGAAAAAATTCGTCATTTCAACGGTTTTTATGTACAAAAACGTTCCTTAAGAGATTATCAAGTCGCTTCTGGAGCGAATGTTTTTGGCTATATCCGTCAAGTTAATGAAGATAACATCAAGCATAATCCTTATTATAAATCAGGAGATTTAATTGGTATTCAAGGCGTTGAGCAACAATATGAAGACATACTTCGCGGAACCAAAGGTGTAAAATACATTCAACGTGATCGTTTTAATCGCGAAATTGGTTCTTTTAAAGAGGGAGTTTATGATACCATTTCCATCAAAGGAAGTGATATTACCCTAACCATTGATCACGAACTGCAAGCGTATGGAGAGCTTCTCATGCAAAACAAACGTGGGGGAATTGTAGCTATTGAGCCTAAAACGGGTGAAATTCTAGCCCTTATCAATGCCCCTTCGTATGATCCATCTTTACTAGTTGGAAGAGAACGATCCAAGAACTACACCCAATTATACAATGATTCCTTAGCCAAACCGCTATACAATCGCGTATTATCTGGCGAATATTCGCCAGGTTCACCTTTTAAAATATTAACTGGATTGATCGGTTTACAAGAAGGTGTAATTACCGAACAAACGGCCTTTAGCTGTAATCGAGGGTTTTATTATGGTCGCGGCGCTTGGATGGGATGTCACGATTCGGGAACATGGAGCTTGAAACATGCAATTGCTTTATCTTGCAATACCTACTTTGCACAGACTTACAAAAAAATTATAGAAAAATACAAAACCCCTTCTGAAGGGCTTGACAGATGGAGTAAACACTTAGAAAGTTTTGGCTTAGGTCAATTCTTGGGTTATGATCTTCCAGAAGGCCGAAAAGGACATATTCCCAATTCAGAATATTATGATCGTTGGTATCCAAACAAAGGATGGAAAAGTACAACGACAATTTCTAATTCAATTGGCCAAGGAGAGGTTATTATGACACCTATGCAATTAGCCAATATGGCAGCAGCGGTAGCGAATAGAGGATACTATTACACCCCTCATATCATAAAAAACATCGAAAATCACGCGATTGACAAAAAATTTGTTACTAAGCAACAAACGACAATTGATCCTAAGTACTTTGCTCCTATTATTCAAGGTATGAATGAGGTATTTCATATTGGAACTGGCCGAAGTGTTGCTGTTCCCGGACTAGAAATGGCTGGGAAAACAGGAACTGTAGAAAACTTTACGCGTATTAATGGCAAGCGATATCAATTGGCAGATCACTCTGTTTTCGTTGCATTCGCTCCAGTAGATGATCCAAAAATTGTAATCGCCGTATTTATTGAAAATGGGGTTTGGGGCGCTCGATGGGCGGCACCTATTACGAGTTTAATGCTTCAGAAATATTTACTTCCTGAAATTGTCCGCACGGATTTAGAGAAACGAATGATAGAAGGAAGTTTAGAAAGCGAATACAATAAAGTGTTACAATTATACAATTTAGCCGATAAGTCGAAAAAGCAATGAGAAGTGGAAGCGTACAAAAAAATATAGATTGGATAAGCATTCTGCTCTATCTTTTACTTGTTACTGCAGGATGGATTAATATTTACTCTACCTCTTTACCAAGTGAAGATGCCAATATGTTTGACTTTAGTCAGATATACGGTAGACAGCTTATTTTTATTCTAACCTGTATTCCTTTAATCATAGTCGTACTTGCCCTAGATACTAAGTTTTACGAAAAGTATGCTTTAATTTTTTATATTTTAGGCATCCTCTCCATCCTTGGCTTATTTGTTTTTGGTAAATCGGTAAAAGGGCAAACCAACTGGTATCAGATTGGCGGATTAGGTGTGCAACCTTCTGAATTTGTCAAAATAACCACCGGCTTACTTCTAGCCAAGTATTTCTCAGACAATCAAGGTACTTTAAAGACGCTTAAAGAGCAAATATCCGTATTTCTTATCATTGGTATACCTACCCTACTTATTTTAAAACACGACACAGGAAGTGCCATGTTATTTGCTTGCTTGATCTTCGTTTTATTTCGAGAGGGATTACCTTCGTGGTACCTGTGGTCTGCTTTTATTACGATTGCGTTATTTGTTGCGGCACTAATCGTAAAACCGTCTTTAATCATCACTTCGATTGCATTAGTAACACTATTACACTACTATTTTAATAAAAACATAAATAGAAACCCCTTTATTTATCTCATTTTAGCCACCGTAATGTGCGGCTTCGTTTTATCGGTTGATTACGTGTATGACAACGTTCTTGAAGCCCATCAAAAGGATAGAATTAACGTTTTACTCGGAGAAGATGTCAATCTTCAAGCGGAAGGATATAATCTAAATCAATCCAAAATAGCCATTGGTTCAGGTGGTTGGTATGGAACTGGCTATTTACAAGGAACCCAAACCAAAGGAGGTTTTGTTCCTGAACAACATACGGATTATATTTTTACCACCGTCGGAGAAGAATGGGGATTTGTTGGTTCAACGACGATTATCGTTTTGTTCCTCTGTCTGTTTTTTAGGTTGCTTTACTTAGCAGAAAAACAGAAAAAACCCTTCAATAGAGTGTATGGATATTGCGTTGTGAGTTTCTTATTCATTCACTTCGCATTTAACATTACCATGCTCGTAGGTCTTTTTCCTACTATTGGAGTTCCTCTTCCTTTCTTTTCTTATGGTGGATCGAGTTTAATCGCTTTCACTTTACTTCTATTCATCTTTCTTAAATTGGATGCCAATAGAATTAATGAATGGTAAGCCTATACACAAAAATAAAATTAAATAAAGAAAAAGGAAATGAAAAAAACATTTTTAATCACGGGATTATTCCTAGTTGCTTCAACTGCAATTCAAGCGCAAGAGAAGGAAACACAAACACCTGCAATGCCATCAGAACCTGCTACTATTGAAGTTGTCGATGTAACAGTAGCAGAAGCTTCTACTATGACAGAAGCTGAACTAAAAGCTTTTAAACAAGAGCAAAAAGAAATTGAACGAGAAAGAAAGGCTGAAGAAAAAAAGCAAAAAGAGATTGCTAGAACGCAGAAAAAAATTCAAAAAGCCACAACTACATTAAACAAGACAAAAGCGAAATACAACAAGGAAAACGACGAATTCAATCGCGATATTGCCTTAGGTAAAATAGCACCTGTACAAGAATTAAAAATCAAAACTAAATTGCATAAATATCAAACACAGATTGCTAATTTAGAATTTGAAATAAAAGCGGAAGAATACAAATACAATACGCTAACAAAGTAATATAGAAAAGCGAAACCAAAAGGTTTCGCTTTTTTGTTAACGGTTGATGGTACACCTGTTCATTTTACCTTTCAACAACGCCTTTATAGCTCAAATTTTCTAAAACAGGTACATTTGTACTTCTATTCAATTCGCAGGCTATAACCACATCCTTTTCAAATCCTCTGTAAATTAATTCCTTACCCGAACTGCATTTTTTTATATCCGCTAACAGTGTTTCTTTCGCATCCTCAAAGACACGCAAACAGGCTTTGCTTTCTGGAGATAATTTTCCTTTTAAATAGGAAATAATCGCTCCTGCACCTATCATATCTTCTAAAGCCACACGTAATGATCCATCGGGCCATTGTTCACCAGCAGGTATAATCGAAATTTTGTTGCCCTGTTTTTGTGCATAAGTTGCGACTGCTTTGGCATTCCTCAAACTTCCACAAAGCGTCAGCGTATCAGCGGTTGCTAAACTAAGCGTTGCTCCATTAGGTGAAGGCAATACCAATCTTGTTCCCTTATCAATCGTACATAAGGAAGTCGGTGAAAGAGAAAATCCTTCGGTAAATTTCCGTTTAAAATCTGCCAATTCAGCTCCTAATCCTTGGGCATACGTTATCGCCGATTCATCCTTCCATCGATAAGGAAAGATAATTGCACCTCGTTGTGTTGCGATATCTACACAGGTGGAAAAAGAAAGTACATCAACAATAATAATGACCTCCGAAATAGGAGCCAATTCCTCCAGGCCTCTTAAT
>NZ_CBCPHW010000021.1:0-62444 GCF_965118575.1 Myroides odoratus
CAATAACAAAATAATAATTCTAAAATCTTAAAACGAGGTTGTGATACCTACTGTTAATCCAGCTGCTTCTGAAACAATACGACAAACACCACCTACACATAATAATCCTCCACGTTGTCTACCATAGCTAGCAGAAACACGAGTAGTTCCTTTTGTAAAACTAGCTCCTGCATTATAATAATGAATACGTTGTTCTTTATCATCATTTCCATAATTATAAATATCACTCACAAAAATAGCCCAGTTAGAATTATAGGCAAACTCTAAAGTCCCTCCTACCCAATTCTTTTTGTCTTCTTTTGTCCATAAATGTTGTGCTTCTAGACGAACTGATTTATTTTCCAAGAACTCATAGGTGGTCTCGAAAGAAGCAATATTAATCTTATAGCTATCTAATCCTGTTTTATCTTCTAAAGATTTCGGGTTATAATATTGATTCAAGAACATAAAAATGGATGACCAATTTTTTGACCATCTTTTTCGAACTTCAATTCCTAAGTCTGAATACGCTTTATCATCAAATCCTAAAAACTCTCCATTAGTACCTGTTCCATCTTTTTTCTTTGTGTTTTTAACACCTGCCCAATATGATCCATTTACAACAACATTCGTTCCATAATCTCCACCTAGTGTAGTTCCTTTAGCAAATTCATAGTAAAAATCAAATTGCCCTCCGATTTCTCCTAATTTACCAAATAAATTCATATCAAAATTAGGTTGTGCTTGATATACATAAATATTTTGTAACGAATAATCATACTGTTTCGTTAATCCAGGAATATAATTTAAAGTTCCTTT
Organism: Myroides odoratus; assembly: GCF_965118575.1. Taxonomy (GTDB): domain Bacteria; phylum Bacteroidota; class Bacteroidia; order Flavobacteriales; family Flavobacteriaceae; genus Flavobacterium; species Flavobacterium odoratum_B. The sequence goes on from NZ_CBCPHW010000021.1 coordinate 799, forward strand.
AAAATATTCATTCCCTAAAAAAGTCCTTTCTGAATAAAAACTCATGTTTTCCATTCTACGCAAGTTGACATCAATTGCCATTCCTTTTTGAGAATATCCCGTATTAATTAACAAGGCATTTCCTGCTTGACTTACCTTATGATCAAAGCGCTGTAATTCATACAATACATCCTTGTCTTTATAAACATACTCTGCACCAATATAGAATCCACCTTTTCCAAAATTCATTCTTGCACTATAACCATTGGTCAATTTATCTAAGTCTTTATTGTAATCGCGAGAATTTTCAATTCTTCCTAAATAACTAAAACCCGCAGACCAATCAAATGCATCATTCTCCGCTAAACCAGCAATATCTACCTTTACATCTCCTCCAACAATAAAAGAATTTGCCAAGTCAAAGCCCATCCCTACTCGTTGTTTTCCTCCCAATACAGTAAGGTCAATATGATCTAATAGTGCGTATTTCACGTTCAATCCTAAAATAGCATTATTAACACCTAATTGTCTATCTTCCCAAGAACGAAACAATAATCCACTACCAAATTGATCGTAGAAATGCCCCGCTGTAACATCCAATCCTAACTCTCTATTATTATACCTAGCATAAAGCGTTCCTATATCAAAACCTTCATAATCTGGCGAATAATTTAATAACGCTTTCGGTTCATACCCCTCTACCTGAGCCCCAAAGCTCCAATTCTTCCAATCATAATCAACTTTTAGATATGAATTTGTTCTAAATCTATCGTCCGCTTCTTTTGTATCAATTTTGATCTTTTTATCATCAATATACCATTGTGAGTTATTTTCAAAACCAACGCGTACCTGAGCTTTAGCACCCACAAATAGCAACAATCCACAAACTGTAAAAAATATTTTCTTCATTACCTTTATTTAATTAATGCTTTCACTTGTTTAATCAACTCTTTTTCAGCTCCTGGTGTATAACTTGTATGTTTAAATACAATTTTACCTTTATAGACAACTGCAGTAAAAGGTACATTAACAACATTCATTGCCCTTTTTAGATCATGGTTCGTATCTAACAATACCGTATAATCCCATCCCTTTCCATTAACTAATGGTTTTACGCGTTTCACAGATTTAGCATCATCTATAGAAACAGCAATCAATTTCACTCCTGTTTCTTTTTGCCAATCACTATAAACATCATTAATTGCAGCCAATTCCTTTAAACAAGGGCCACACCAAGTAGCCCAAAAGCTAACAATAATTGGCTTTTCCTCATTAGCAAAAGAAGCAAAATCTACTTTCTTTCCATCTAAGTCCATAAGGGTAACAGCGGGTAAATCTTTTTGTTGTGCAGAAACATTGGAGATCACAAACAATAAAATAAATGCATAAAACACTTTCATAATATTAAGTTTTAGTTGTAAAGTTCAAAAATAGGAAAAAAAACATATATTTAACTTTTTATTAACCGAAATTTATACATATTTTTACGAAAACAACTTTAACAAATTATTTTATGAAGACAACAAAAAATTACTTCCTTCTTCTAATGCTAACATTAGGAATAGGATTATTTAATGCTTCTTGTTCATCAAGTGATAATAGTTCAAATGATGACAATGATCCACCTCCTCCAGGAAAAACAGAACTAATTATCTCGGCAAGTAAAACATCTATCAAAATAAATGAAGAGGTTAGCTTTTTAGCTAAATGGGGCAACGAAACAACAAAAGATATTAAGTTTTCTATCAACGATCAGGAAATTGAAGCAGATAAATATACCTTTACTGAGGTAGGAGAATATACCGTAACTGCAAAAAAATCATCAGGTGAGAAGAGTAATTCCCTAAAAATTTCTGTTTTCAAAAATGATGATGAAATTAATAATGCTACAAAATTTGCACATAGAGTTCTTGTAGAAGATTTTACTGGTGCTTGGTGCCAATGGTGTCCCTTAGTTGCTTATGACATTGAACAATTGGAAAAAAACCACGGTGAAAAAATTCAAGCTATCGCAATTCACAATGAAGATCCATTCGATTTCTTTAAACGTGACAGAAATGCATATGAAAGAGAAGTAGGTGTAAATGGTTATCCATTCGCAACGATTAATAGACAACTTAATTTCAGAGATAATCCGAATAAAGTAATTGAACTTCACAAAGAATTTTCTTCTATCGGAATTAAAATCGAATCTGAAATGTATGCAACTGATGGTGTTGTAAAAATTGGAATTAAATTCGGAGAGAATTATACAGCAGGAGTAAAATATGCTGTATTTATGCTAGAAGATCATTTAATCTACAAACAAGCAAATTCAACACAATACTATCAAGACCTACCTAAACAAGGTGGTTACTCTCTAAATTTTGAACACAACAATACCTTAGTTGGTATGGTAAATGGATTTAGAGGAACTGAAATTGGTTCATCTGTGGCAGTAAAAGGTGGAGAATTCACTAACACAAATATTTACCTTACACATAAAGCCGCTAACTTAGACAATACAAAAATCGTAGTAGTTGTTACGGATATGGCTGGAGCAGTACTAAACGTAGCTGTAGCAAAATCAAATACAAACATGAGCTACCAAGTAGTTCGTTAATAAAAATAAAGTCCCCCTAAAGGACAACCAATAAAACAGAAGAGGGTGTCCCAAAAGGTCACCCTCTTCTGTTTTGTTTTTGTATCCCCCCACAGGGAGGGTATTCAAATCTCAGACCGTTCGACTACCTTTTTAGACAGCCTCTTTTTTTAATTCGTTTACACCTAAAGTAGTTCGAATAATTTCAAACAAAAAAGCCTGACAATTACTTGTCAGGCTTTTTTTGCTCCCCCTCTTGGGCTCGAACCAAGGACCCTCTGATTAACAGTCAGATGCTCTAACCAACTGAGCTAAGGAGGAAGGTATCTTACCTTAAATGCTGTGCAAATATACTATGATTTTTTACTTTTGCAAAACATTAGCTTTATTTTTTATTTACTTGAATATCGCTTTGTATATGTCATTTCCATTGGCAAATAACAACAAACCAATAAGTATAAAGAAACCAACCATTTGTGCATTTTCTAGAAACTTATCACTTGGTTTTCTACCAGAAATCATTTCATATAATAGAAACATCACATGGCCCCCGTCTAAAGCAGGAATAGGCAATAAATTCATCACCCCTAGCATAATAGACAATAAAGCTGTTATATTCCAAAAATACTCCCAGCTCCAAACCGAAGGAAAAATATCGTAGATTGCTTTAAAGCCACCTACCCCTTTATAAGCTCCTGTTTCAGGTTTTATAATCTTTTTCAATTGCTGAAAATAGCCTCCTACTTTTTCTGCACCTTTTGTAATACCAACCGAAAACGATTCTCCTAACGAATACTTTACTTGGCTAATTTCATACAATCCCATTTTTTGAATGGTTTCGATAGATAATGCTGGAGCATAAAACAAATTCAATTTTCCTTCTTCATCAATTTTCGCATCAACGGTTACTTCTTTCCCCTCTCTTTCAACCACTACTGGAACAACCTTTCCTTTATTTTCTGCCAAAACACCTTGTACTTGATCCACAAAAGGGGTATCTATTCCATTGATGCTTTTCACTTGATCTTTAACTTGTAATACTGTGGCATTCGTTTGATCACCCTCTTCTGCAAAACCAACAACAACAAAAGGAATACGCAGCGAAATTAATCCACCTGCTTTAGTTCCTTCGCTTAATTGGCCAAGTAGATTAACGGGTAAATCAATGTTTTCTTTAACTCCATTGCGTTCTACTTCCACTTGATGCCCCATCATAATTTCATATCCCACATCATTAAAACGCTCAATTTCTTTCCCGTCTACCGCAACAATCTTATCGCCACTCTGCATACCTGCTTCTTTCAAAATAGGAGATTGTACCCAAACACCATGATCCATATTTTTATTAGAAATATATAAATCCCCGTATGCGTAGGTCATCCCGATATAAATTACGAAAGCTAAGATAAAGTTTACAGTAACTCCTCCTAACATAATAATTAAACGTTGCCAAGCTGGTTTTGAACGAAATTCCCAAGGTTGTGGTTCACGCTTCAATTGTTCTGTATCCATACTTTCATCAACCATTCCTGAAATTTTTACATAGCCTCCTAATGGCAGCCATCCAATTCCATAAACTGTATCCCCAATTTTCTTTTTGAATAAAGAAAACTTAACATCAAAAAAAAGATAAAACTTCTCTACTCGTGTTTTAAATAATTTTGCTGGAATAAAATGTCCTAGCTCGTGAAGAATAATCAAGAACGATAAGCTCAATAAAAATTGAGAAATTTTAATTAATATTTCCATTTCAATAATTTCGTTTCTAATCTGAATAAGAAGCAAAAATAAAATATTAGTTTAACTATTAGCTATTTTTTTATCAAACTATTATTTTTTCCTAAATCGCGTTCTATTTCCACCTAGTTCTCCTAACAATAAGACCTGATTTTTAGACTTCGTATTTATTTTTCTCCCTGATACAACTAAAGAAATCGATGTATCGGAGGAGGCCTAGGTACAGATATTCTCTAAAAAAACGATTTTCACCCTAATTTAGTGTCCTTTACAAACAAGAATGACTATGAAAAACAACAAAAAAACAAATATTAGAAAAGTATTTTCTAACTTTGTTATCTTAAACCATTATTTAATATATGTTACAGATAGCTTTTATTAGAGAGAATCAAGAACAAGTGATTAAAGGCTTGGCAAAAAGAAATCTTGATGTTACAGAAGTGCTAAATGAGGTGCTTGCTTTAGACGAACAAAGAAGAGCAACCCAAGTTGAATTAGACAATGTCTTAGCAGAATCCAACAAGCTATCCAAAAGTATTGGTGAGTTCATGAAAAATGGTGAAAAGGCTAAAGCAGAACTTATCAAAGGAAAAACATCCAATTTACGTGAGCAAAGCAAGGAATTAACAGAGCAGTTAAATAATCTTTCTGCAGCGCTTACTGAAAAATTATATACCATTCCCAACATTCCTACGGACCTTGTTCCAGCAGGAAAAGATGCGGATGACAACCTTACTGTACATGAACATGGCGAAATCCCAACTTTACACGAAGGAGCTTTGCCGCATTGGGAATTAGCTAAAAAATACGATTTAATTGATTTTGAATTAGGAAATAAAATAACGGGCGCTGGATTTCCTGTTTATAAAGGAAAAGGAGCTCGTTTACAACGTGCCTTAATTTCGTACTTTCTAGATAAAAATACAGGTGCAGGCTATAAGGAATATCAAGTTCCTCATCTTATCAATGAAATTTCAGGCTATGGAACAGGTCAGCTTCCGGATAAAGAAGGACAAATGTATCATGTAGGCGTTGACGATTTATATTTAATTCCAACAGCAGAGGTACCTATTACCAATATGTTTAGAGATGTTCTTTTGCAAGAAAGTGAACTTCCTATCCTTTGTACAGGTTATACGCCTTGTTTCCGTAGAGAAGCGGGATCTTATGGTGCACACGTAAGAGGGCTAAATCGTTTGCATCAATTTGACAAAGTAGAAATTGTACGCATTGAGCATCCTGATAATTCGTATCAAGCGCTTGATGGTATGGTAGAGCACATAAAAGGCTTGTTGCACGATTTAAAATTACCTTACCGAATTTTGAGATTATGTGGGGGAGATATGGGCTTCACTTCAGCCTTAACCTATGATTTTGAAGTGTTTTCTACTGCTCAAGATAGATGGTTAGAGATTAGTTCAGTTTCTAATTTTGAAACCTTTCAAGCCAATCGCTTAAAATTGCGTTTTAAAGATAAAAGTGGAAAAAACCAATTAGCACATACGCTAAATGGAAGTTCATTAGCTTTACCTCGTGTTTTAGCGGGTATTCTTGAAAATTATCAAACCCCAAATGGAATTGTGATACCTGAGGTCTTAAGACCGTACACAGGATTTGATAGTATTGATTAATTTTACACAACAATTACTAGTATATGAAAAGCACCAAATCCTAAACAGACATTTGGTGCTTTTTTTATCTTTGCAGCATACAATTCAGCACCTATGATTATATATAATATAACGATTAACATCCACGAAAGCGCACACGATGCATGGATGGCTTGGACCAAAGAATTTTATATTCCTGGTATTTTAAAAACCAAAAAGTTCGACAGAGCCCGAATAATTAAAGTTTTAGTAGAGGAAGATATGGGTGGAGTTACCTACTCCATTCAATTTGAAACAGCACAGCCTGAATTATTACAACAATATTACAAAGAAGATTCTGACTTTTTTGAAAGCGAAGCACGCAAAAAATTTGGCGAATTAATGCTTACTTTTAAAACAGAACTTGAACTTATCAGTGAACACGAAATCAACAACTAATGGATAAAGTTAGAGCAAAAAAGCATCTTGGACAGCACTTTTTAACCGATGAAAATGTGGCAAGACAAATCGCTGACACCCTTACCCTAGAAGGATATACTAAGGTATTAGAAATAGGTCCTGGTATGGGCGTGTTAACGAAATATATATTGGAGAAACCCATAGAAACGTTTGTTGTAGAAATTGATACGGAATCCGTTGATTACTTACACAAACATTATCCCAAGTTACAAAACCATATCTTTGCACAAGATTTCTTGAAATTTAATATTGTACAAGCTTTCAATCAAGAGCCATTTTCTGTGATAGGCAATTTCCCTTATAACATTTCAACTCAAATTGTATTTCGCGTTTTAGAGCTTCGCGATTTCGTTCCAGAATTCGCTGGTATGTTTCAGAAAGAAGTAGCTGAGCGAATTTGTGAAAAAAAGGGAAGTAAAGCGTATGGTATTCTTTCTGTATTGACTCAAGCCTTTTACGACACCGAATATTTATTCACCGTATCAGAACACGTCTTCAATCCTCCTCCAAAAGTAAAATCGGGGGTAATGCGCATGCGTAGAAAAGAAAATTTCAGCTTGCCCTGCAATGAAAAGTTGTTTTTTACAGTGGTCAAAGCAGCTTTCAACCAACGTAGAAAAACGTTGAGAAATAGTTTAAAAGCTTTTGGTTTACCTGATGAAATACGCGAAGAAGTTATTTTCAACTTACGCCCCGAACAATTAGGGGTAGAAGAATTTATAGATCTTACAAAAAAAATAGAAATACATGGAATTCAAAATCAGTAATGAAACTATTCTAGAAATCGAAGAACTTATTGCTACCGGAAAAGAAGCTGAACTATTAGAGCTCTTCAAGGATATCCATGCTGTGGATATAGCAGAAATTATGAATGAGCTTCGCGTCGAAAATGCCATTTATATCTTCGGTATATTAGATAGTGAAGTTACTGCAGAAATATTACTTGACTTAGATGAAGATTTACGAGAAAAGATTTTAAAAAGTCTTTCTTCAAAAGAGATTGCCGAAGAGCTTGATGAACTTGATACGGATGATGCCGCCGATATTATTGCTGAATTATCTGAAAAGAGAAAAGAAGAAGTACTTCTGGAGCTTGAAGATTTAGAGCACGCCAAAGATATTGTCGAATTATTGCGTTATGATGAGGATACGGCTGGGGGATTAATGGCTAAAGAATTTGTATCTGTCAATGAGAATTGGTCAATTCTAACTTGCGTCAAAGAAATGCGCAAACAAGCAGAACATGTATCTCGTGTACATTCTATCTATGTGGTTGATGATGAAGGCCGACTCAAAGGGCGTCTTTCTCTTAAAGACTTACTTACTTCATCTACAGCTACTCATATTAGTGATGTTTATATTCCAAAAGTAGATTATGTAAAGGTAGATACAGAAAATACAGAAGTAGCCCGTATCATGCAAAAATACGATTTAGAAGCGATTCCTGTTGTTGATGAAATGGGTCGCTTAGTAGGTCGAGTTACGATTGATGATATTGTTGATGTTATTAAAGAAGAAGCGGATAAAGATTATCAATTAGCGGCTGGTATCTCTCAAGACGTAGATACAAATGACAGTATATTAACCTTAACCAAAGCGCGTTTACCTTGGTTAATTCTAGCGATGATTGGAGGTTTTGTCGCGGTAAATGTATCCCGAAGCTTTGAGGATGCTATGGAAAAATTTGGTGTTCTTTTCTTTTTCACCCCATTAATTGCTGCCATGGCTGGAAATGTGGGAGTACAATCTTCCGCTATTATCGTACAAGGACTTGCAAATAATACCATTTCAGGTTCTATCTGGAAACGATTAGGCAAAGAAGTATCCTTAAGTTTACTTAATGGTTTTTTACTGGCCATTCTACTGATGATTGGAAGTCATGTATTACTTGGTGTCGATTACATTATTGGTGTAACGGTATCCATTGCTTTAATTAGCGTAATTCTGATTGCTAGCTTAATCGGAACCTTCGTACCGATTCTTTTAAATAAATACGGAATTGATCCTGCATTGGCAACAGGTCCCTTTATTACAACGAGCAATGATATTTTTGGTATCTTAATTTACTTCTCCATTGCAAAAGTGATTCTTGGTTTTTAAAATAATCGATTATGACAACAAAAAAAATACTACACCTCGATAGCAATCATCCTTTGATGATGGAACAATTAGCTCAAATGGGCTATACCAATATTGAAAACTACACCGCTCCAAAAGAGATTATAGAGGAGACTATTCAAGAGTATGAGGGTATTATTATTCGCAGTAGGTTTAAAATTGATGCCTCTTTTTTAGAAAAAGCAACAAATTTAAAATTTATTGGCCGTGTTGGTGCTGGTTTAGAAAATATCGATTGTGACTTTGCGACATCTAAAGGTATCGCATTAATTGCAGCTCCAGAAGGCAATCAAACTGCTGTGGGTGAACATGCCTTAGGTATGTTACTTACTCTTTTCAATAAATTAAACCTTGTAGATCAAGAAGTGCGACAAGGTATTTGGATTAGAGAAGACAATAGAGGCTACGAAATCGCTGGAAAAACAATTGGCATCCTTGGATATGGACACATGGGAAACGCGTTTGCTAAGCGCTTGCAAGGGTTCGACTGTACGGTAGTATTTCACGATATCCTTGACAACTTAGAGAATCAATATGCGAAGCAAGTCTCTTTAGAAGAATTGCAACAAAAAGCAGATATTCTAAGTTTACATATTCCCCAAACCTCCGAAACCTTAAATCTGATAAACGAAGCCTTTATTCAACAAATGCGCAAGCCTTTCTGGTTGATTAATACCGCAAGAGGCAAGTCGGTGAATACGGCTGATTTAGTTGAAGCCTTAAAAAACGGAAAAATAAAAGGAGCCGCTTTAGATGTCTTAGAATATGAAAAATCTTCTTTTGAAAATATGTTTGCTGATGAGACTTTACCGCTACCATTACAGTATTTAATTCAATCGAAACAAGTTCTGCTCTCTCCACATATTGCAGGATGGACCCATGAAAGTAAAGAAAAATTAGCCCAAACTATCGTTGATAAAATTCAAAAGCAATTCCGCTAAAAAAATAGCGTAATATTGAGCGAAAACTAGAGGGGTATTTAGAGCGAAACACGGAGCGTTTTTAATAAAACTTTATATATCGCTTTCAAGACGAAATACTAAAAAAAAAGCAAACTATCCAGTTTGCTTTTTTTAATTTATTTTCCTGCTTTTGGTTTCTCTTTTTTTGGAGAATAAACTAGGGTTGTAGACAGAGCCGTTCCTTTTGAAGCTCCTTCTTCTAGTATTTCGCCATTTTTAGTAAGAACAACTTTCATTTTAGATGAGATATCAGCTCCAATCCCTTGGGCTGTAAAACTCAATTTTTTAGTTTCCGTCATTCGATATTTCTTTACCCATTCTGATGTTCTAATCTCTTGCACAATATCTTTTTTCTCATCCTTACCTTCATAGATAACAGCCATTGTTGCCTCAATCAAACCACCATCTGTAGTGGTCACTGTAACAACATAATCCTCTCCTTCTTCTTGTTTATTAGCTGGACTATTATCCGAACTACAAGCAGATGCTCCAAGTACAATACCTGAACAAAGTAAGAAAGTTTTAATTTTTTTAAACATACTATCTCTTACTTAAAAAGTTGCTTCAACAAATAATTTCTTTCCTTTTGATTCTTTTTTAATCAAAGGAAGACCCTCTTTATCTGATATAGTAATCTTTAATTCTGAACCCAAATCAATACCTTCGGCATCAGCAACGATACTCACATTCTCATTGCTTTTTACCGTATATGTTTTCTCCCATTTCAGTATTTTTTTTACTTCTTGTCCCTCTACAACAACTACAGGTGTTTTATCTACTAGCACTTCTGTTACAACGGTTGACCCATTAAAAATCAAAGTCGTTATTTGTCCCATCTCAACATCGTCTGAAATTGTTACTAACACCTGATATTCTTTACTTGTAACCTTAGGTTTTGAAGTAATACCATCATCTGAACTACACGCAGAGAAACCTATCGTTACCATCGCGCAAACTATAAAAAACTTAATTTTTCCGAACATTGTTTTTAGTTTTATTTAACAACTCAAAAATAGGTGTTTTTTTGTATTATCCAAAAATTAACTTAACAATTTATTAGCCAAGAAGGAATAAACAAATTCCATTAGGAAAGAAAACGAGGAAAAGCAATCAAAGTAAGCATTGGAGTGAAATTATACCTTTTAAAACAAAATCCCCAAAAGGTTAATACCAGTTGGGGATTATTTATACTTGAAATCTTATTTTTACGATTTAAAACACAACCTGTGCAAGTAAGATCTGTCCTTGAGCAGAAGCTTCTTTGATAACTGTATTTCCTTTCGTTACTTTAATATTCATTTTAGATGTTTCCTTGTCACCTAAGCCTTGTGCTGAAAAAATAACTTTTTCATTTGAAGCTTTTTTATACGTTTTTGACCATTGTTTTTTATCCCCCAGTTCATCATTCACATCCATTTTCGTATCCGTTCCGTTACTAATCATTGCAACAACTTGCTGAAGCTCCGCATCACTACTAACTGTAACAGAAATAGTAAACTCTCCACTAGTACCTCCTCCTTCTTTTCCTCCACCTGAACCTCCTCCAGAATTGGAACTATCATCTGAGCTACAAGCAACAGCTCCCATTGCAAGAACTGCACAAACCAAAACTAACTTAATTTTTTTTAACATCGTTTTTTACTTTTATTTAACATAAGCAAAAATACTTATTTTTATAAAAAAAACAAATATTATCAAAAATATAAATAACATTACTCTTAAATTCTATAAAATATATTTTATCAATAGATTAAACAATGTCAAGCTATTCTTAAAAATAAAAAAAAACCACTTAATCAAGTGGTTTTTTTTTATCTAATTAAATTTATTAGCTTCTTCTTGTATTTTTCGCTCGAGCTCAGCTTCAAACTCTTCCATAACTGGCTTAACCGTGCTTTCTGGTAAATCTGCAATCTTAATATACATTAAACCATCTATCGCATTATTAAATAAAGGGTCAACGTTGAAAGCAATTACTTTAGCATTTTGCTTGATATACTTCTTAATTAAAACAGGTATCCTCAATTTAGCAGGTTCTACATCTTCGATAATCTTATCAAATTTATTCAAGTCTGATTCCGTTTCATTAAAGATTAAATCTTTATCTGCATCTTTTAGATTTACCTTATATTCCATTTTAGGTGTAACATACTGGGCAATAAATGGATCGAAATAATGAGATCGCATAAATTCTATCATCAATGACTTTGAGAAATCAGAAAATTGGTTGCTAATACTCACTCCACCAATCAAATATTTATGTTCAGGAAAACGCAAAGTTGTATGAACGATTCCCTTCCATAATAGAAACAAAGGCATCGGTTTTTGCTGGTATTCTTTGATAATAAAAGCACGTCCCATTTCAATGGATTGCGCCATCATCGGATAAAGCTCCGATTCAAATCGAAACAATTCATTTAAATAGAATCCGTTAATGCCATACTTTTTATAGATTTCAGATCCTAATCCCATTCGATACGCCCCACAGATTTGCTCCGCTTCACTGTCCCATAAAAACATATGGTGATAATACTTATCGTATTGATCTAAATCTAGTTCATTATTAGTGCCTTCACCTACTTCACGAAATGTAATCTCTCTTAATCGACCAAGCTCCAACAATATAGTTGGTATAAGATCCGATTTACACAAATAAATCTCATAATTCTTACTCTGTAATAATCTACAATCTTTTTCGCGTAAAACTTCAATCTCTTGGTTTATTCTATCTTTAGGTTGTGGAGGGACGATGTCCTTTACCATCTTTGGAAATTTAAAATTAAAAGAAGGGACTTTGATCCACTTTTGGGAATCCTCATCTTTGTATACATTAGATAACAAATACGTTTTGAAACGCAAAAAGTTACCATAATCGCTTAAATTATAGTGTTCATTTTGCTCCTCTACTGATATTGGTCGCCCAATTCGTATTTTTATTACACGATCTTTTTGAGTTAATAATTCCGAAGGCAGTTTTGCTGTACGCAACGTCGGGTTTATTTGGGACAAAAAGTAAAATAATTTACTGTTTTTTGCATGAAAATAAATCGGAACTACGGGTACATTTGCTTTTTTAATCAATTTTATAGCTCCTTCTTCCCAAGGTTTATCAACAACCAAACGATCATCTTTATAGGTAGAAACTTCTCCCGCAGGAAATATACCCAAAGGTTTTCCATCACTTAAATGTCTCAAGGTTTCTTTGAGTCCTAATACGCTTGATTTAGCATCTTTGTTATTTTCAAAGGGGTTAACAGGCATAATATAAGGCTTCAAGGGCTCTATTCGATGGAGTAAAAAATTAGCTACAATTTTAAATTTAGGATCGTGCTCCAGCATTAATTTCAATAACAAAATTCCATCAATTCCTCCTAATGGATGATTGGAAATTGTAATATAGGGTCCTTTTTTAGGTAATCTTTTTAATTCATCAGGATCAATCTGAAATTCAATTTGGAATTCTTCCAAAATCGAATTTATAAACTCTAAATCTTCTAAATGTTTATTTCTATCATAAATCTTATTTAATGTGGTAACTTTAAGTGTTTTCATAAGCAACCACCCCGTAAAAGTACCCAAGATACCATACTTGTCCACGTTAATCGCTTTCGCTACTTCCTTAGCTGTTACTAACCCCATTCATTTGAAAATTTAAGTAAGACAAATATACTAAAATCTTTAGGTAATCTATTTTATTTTATCACCCTTACCTTCCTATCCTATGTATTATCGATACTAAAATTCTAATTCACTGATTAAAAAAAGAATATCTCAAGCAAAAAACCTTTTTTATTCTATGTTTTGTCATCTATTCTTTACTTCTATTTTTAATTTCTTCTGTAGAATACACGATGGGTCTACTTCCCTTCAGATCATTTATTCTTATCATGAAAAAGCTTTCCATTTTTTATCCTTTTTTTAAAATGCTAATTAAAAATTAAAATAACACCTCTGCCTTTCTTTTGCCCTCTAGTAAAGCTTATTTTTTCTATTTTTGATTTTCATACAAAAAACTGATAGAATGAAAAAAATCATCTCCTATAATGTAAATGGAATTCGCGCTGCTATAAAAAAAGGACTACTCGATTGGATGCAGGAAGAAAATGCAGACATCATTTGCTTACAGGAAACAAAAGCAAAAGAAGATCAAATCCCTACCGATGAAATTACATTAGCCGGATATCCCTATCAGTACTATTTTTCAGCAGAAAAAGCAGGATATAGTGGTGTTGCTATTCTTTGTAAAGAAAAGCCCAATCACATCACCTATGGTACGGGTATTGATTATATGGATTTTGAAGGGAGAAATTTACGTGTAGATTTCGATACTTTCTCTGTCATGTCTTTGTATCTACCTTCAGCTTCAAACATCGCTCGCCTAGATTTCAAATACCAATATATGGATGCCTTTTTCGCTTATATTGCTAACTTGAGAAAAGAAGTTCCAAATTTAATTATCTGTGGTGATTACAATATTTGCCACAAAGCCATTGACATTCACGATCCTATTCGCAATGCGAAAGTATCGGGCTTTTTACCAGAGGAAAGAGCTTGGGTGGATAAGTTTGTAGCGCATGGTTTTATTGATAGTTTCCGTATGTTTAACACTGAACCTCATCAATATAGCTGGTGGACCTACCGAGCGAATGCCAGAAATAACAACAAAGGATGGAGAATTGATTACAATATGGTGGCAGAACCCATGAAAGATCGTATCGTAAATGCTTCTATTTTACAAGAAGTTAAACACTCCGATCACTGTCCTGTTGTATTAGAAATTAAATCTTAACAAAAAACAAACTTGATTCGTATGATACAAAGACTGTCTTTTGGTTTACTAGCCTTAACCTTATTATCTTCTTGTGTAACAAGAAAGTTATACAATGAACTTGACCAGCAATATCAAAGTGTGCTTGATGAGAATCAGCGCCTTTCAGATGACCTAACTACGTTAAACAGTTCGATGACTGATTTGGAACAAGCCAAAAAACAGCTTGCTCAACAATTAAAGGATTTACAACAAGAAAGGCAGAATTTAAATGCAGAGATTTCTGCGGCTCAAAATAGATTGCAAGATTTACAAAATTCGTATACCAATTTGGAGAAACACAGCGAAGAATCATTGCAAGCTGAAGCGGCACGCTTAGCCAAAGCCAAAGCAGAATTGGATCTAAAATCAAAACGCGTGCAAGAACTAGAAGGCATTTTGGCCGCCAATGACAAACAAATGAGAGCGCTAAAAGACAATTTATCCCAAGCGTTAAACGCGTTTGAAGGTAGAGGTCTAACGATAGAACAAAAGAATGGAAAGGTTTATGTTTCTATGGAAAATAAGCTATTATTCAAATCAGGTAGTTGGTCTGTCAATGAAGAAGGTCGAAGAGCTGTCATCGAATTAGGAAAAGTTTTAGCAACTAATCCCGATATTTCGGTATTGATTGAAGGCCATACAGACAATGATAAAGTATTGGGGAATTTAGGTGAGGGAATTCAAAATAATTGGGACTTATCTACCAAACGCGCGTTGGCTATCGTTTCAATTCTAACCGAAAATAGTTCGATTGACAAAAAGAACCTAACGGCTGCTGGACGCAGTGAGTATGCTCCTATACTGAGCAATAGCACAAACGAAGGTAAAGCAAAAAATAGGCGTATCGAGGTTATTCTTACGCCAAACTTAGATAAAATCAACGAAATGTTGAATCAAATTTAATACGAATACACAAAAGCCTTATACGCTATAGTAGTATAGGGCTTTTTTCTTTATCGTTCATTCATATCTATACTTTGCCATTTCCTTAACACAGAAAGCATTTCCTATTGCTTAAATTGCATCTTTATAACCAAAAAACAACCAAAAATGTTTCCTTTTAGTCTGAATCAAAAAAATATAGTCGATATTATTGATTTTAGTGAATTAAATGTCATCTATAAATCATTTTTTGATTACCTGAGTATTTTGCATCTCAACGATCATGAAACACATGTGGTTACAACCGTAGCTTTGCTTCTAGCCTTCTCAATCGTAATGGTTACGCTAGATTATGTGCTCAAAAATATATTCATTGTTATTGCAAGAAAATATGCAACTACTAGCAAAACACAATTGGATGATATTGTTATTCGCAACAAAGTACTACATAACATTACCCATTTAATTCCCGTTGCCTTAGCACGCATACTTTTCCCTATTTTTTTTATGGGCTTTCCCAAAGTCATTGACTTTGTCTTATCCTTAACGAATATTCTATTTCTGGTTGTACTTACTCTGCTTGTGCGTTCTTTAATTAAAACGACGAGAGATTACGCCAGAACCAAACCAAATTTAGCAGACAAACCAATTGATAGTTATTCGCAAGTAGCAAGTATTATTTTATACTTTTTCTCAGTGATTATTATCTTTTCTATTATTACAGGTAAAGACCCTGGTACCTTCCTTGTATCCTTAGGAGCGGCATCCGCTATCTTAATGTTAGTCTTCAAAGATACAATCATGGGGTTTGTTGCGAGTATTCAAGTTTCTACAAACGATATGGTTCGCGTTGGAGATTGGATTGAAATGGCCAAGTTTGGGGCCGATGGTACGGTACTAGAGATAAACTTAAGCACCGTAAAAGTGCAGAATTTTGACAAAACAATTACCACAATCCCTACCTATCTGCTTATTAGTGATTCCTTCAAGAACTACCGTGGTATGCAAAACTCGGGAGGGCGAAGAATTAAACGAAGTATCAATATTAAAATGTCATCGATTCGCTTTTTAGAACCTGCTGAAATTAATGAACTAAAGAAGATTCAACTTTTAAAACCGTATATTGAAGAAAGACAAAAAGAAATCGACGACTATAACATAAGTACAAATGCCGATCAATCGATGCCAATCAACGGTAGACGAATGACAAATATTGGTCTATTTAGAGCCTATGTTTTGCGCTACGCCCAACAAAATCAAAATATTCACAAAGAGTATCACTTGATGGTGCGTCACTTGCAGCCTACAGAGCATGGTTTACCAATTGAATTATATATGTTTACCAACAGTACCGTTTGGGCTTTTTATGAAACGGTAATGGCTGATATTTTTGATCACGTCTTGGCAGCTATTGACTATTTTCATTTAGAAGTATTTGAACTTCCTTCCTCTGACGATGTGAGACAGTTTATTGCCAATAGCTACGATACCCCTAAAAACAATTAAAATCCAATAAAAAAAGCTTCAGAATTCTTCCGAAGCTTTTTTGTTTTTTCCATATAGCAGACAAAATACAGCTTGCTAAAACACGGTAAATTACAAAAGGAGGATAACGAATCTTTTAAACCTCACTCCGTCCTGTTATCCGCAAGCGTAGTCTATAAGGCTAAACGCACAGCCAACTATTGTTCTAATTTGTTGATGATTTTCACTACTTTTTCTTCTGTTGCAGCTAATTTCTTCTTACAAAAGACAATCAACTGAGAAGCGCGTTCCACTTTTTCAGCCAATTCATCAACCGTAACTTCATCGTTTTTTAATGCAGTGAGTATTTGATCTAATTCAGCTGCTGCGTGTTCATATGTAAGTTTTTCCATTGCTCTATTTCTTCTATACTTTCTAACTTAATTCTATATTTTCTGTTGTATAACGTTAGCTCTAGTTCATCCCCTTTACGCAATAGTGTATGGGCATCTAAAACCTTTCCTTTATAGCGGATTACGGCAAACCCCTTTCTCAATATCTCTTCTATATCGTAGAGAGAGACGAGTTCTTCTGTTTGTGTAAGCTGTATTTTTTCTTTGGCCAATTTATGTCGTACACGCGCCACAAGCATCTCCTGTAGCAAATTTACTTTTTGTTGCTCTAGCGCTAAACTCTGTTCCCCCCACAGGGTCAATCTCGTCCTCTTATCCCCCAACGTATTCTCTTTCCTTTTTAGCAAAGCGCTTGCTTCTGTTTCGATAGCCTGGCGCTTAAAATGCAAATCGTGAATCGCGCTTTGCGTCAATTGTTGAACGACATACATCAAGGTGGTCGTTTGAGTTTCTAAATGCCCTTGACTTGCACGAAGTCTAGCTTGACTTAAATTCCCTATTCTTTCCTCTAGTTGCTGTAACCTCATTTCCCTTTTATCTAATAGTCTAAAGGCTTGCTCTTGTACTATTCTTTCGCCCTGCCTTAAAAATACGTCAAACTGAAAGGCTCGTTCTATAATAAAAGCCGCAACTGCACTTGGCGTTTTAAAATAGGTATGTGCCACATAGTCGGCTACTGTATTATCCGTTTCGTGTCCAATCCCTGTAAAAACAGCACCTGGCATTTGTGCTATTTTTTCTGCTATCGATAGCGCATTAAATACATCTAAATCAAATTTAGATCCACCCCCGCGTAGTATAACGACTACATCATATTCGCATTTTGAGATTATTTCTAATTGTTGCAACATAGAGGACACAGCCAACTCTCCTTGTACAGGGGTGTCAAAACAATGCAAGGCAAATGAAAAGTTATAGGGATTTTGTTGCAAATGTTGAACAAAATCCTCGTAGCCTGAAGTGCCTATTGAAGCTAAAACTGCTATTTTTTGGATAACTAAAGGATAGGTTTTTTCCTTGTTGAGTTGAAGTAATCCCTTTTGCTGTAACTGCACAATCGCCATTTGTTTTTTTCGCTCAATTTCACCCAAACTAAACGCATAATCAACGTGAATTACATGCAAAGAAAAACCGTAAACGGGATGGAAGATTGCTTCACAATAACACAAAATCTCAGCGCCTTCTTTGACCACCTGATCCAAATCTTCTCCTCCATCAATCAAACATCGCTCAACATTTCTACTCCAAATCGTAGCTCGACATCTAGCTAGAACCTTATCCTCAACTTGTTCTACTAATTCTAGATAATAATGTCCTCTCCGATCTTTATTTACTTTCAGAACCTCTACTTTAATCCAAAAGTACTTCCCCAGCATAAGTTCGTCAAAAACTTGCTGAACGCGATTTAAGATCGTCTGTAGCGTAAATATTTTTCGGTTTTCTACCATAGGAAATAACGACTAAAGTACAAAAATTAAACGAGTCTCTCTTTTTTTGTATTTTTGTTTTTAACGCTTAAGATAGGCTGTATCCCTCACGTATACTTTCGCCTTAGTTGAGATAGTCTTTCTTCGATACTTGTTCGGGAATCCTTCGAGTCTTCTTCGGTAAAAGGATGTTTTACCGAAGAAAACTCGAAGAACTATCGAAAGAAGAGCAAAGAAAGCCACCAAAAAACAAGAGGTTACCTTCTCTTTTTTAAAGGTAAAAAGAAACGGATAAACACTCTTTTTCAACTTGTCCCGAATCGAATCCCCTTTCAGTTGTACAACCCTCCTAAAATCAGTTGAGGAAAACTAATTCACTCCTATTCAATTATCAGAACAAACCTTTATCTTTGTATCCACATTTTTAAAAGTATTGTTTATGACATCAGTAAAAATTATAAATAAATCACAACACGTCTTGCCTCATTATGAAACTGCACAATCTGCAGGAATGGATTTAAGAGCAAATCTTTCCGAACCTATTACTTTAACTAGTTTAGAAAGAGCGATTGTGCCAACTGGATTATTTATAGAACTACCTGAAGGATATGAAGCTCAAATAAGACCTAGAAGTGGCTTAGCAGCAAAAAAAGGAATTACTTTATTAAATTCCCCAGGAACCATTGATGCTGATTACAGAGGAGAAATTGGCGTGATTCTAGTGAATTTATCTAAGGAGCCTTTTGTAATTGAAAATGGAGAGCGAATCGCTCAGATGGTTATTGCAAAATACGAGCAAATTCAATGGGAAAATACATCCGCCTTATCTGAAACAGAAAGAGGTGCTGGCGGATTTGGAAGCACAGGAGTAAAATAAAAATAAAAAATAAGCTACAGAATGAGAATCATTGTACCGATGGCTGGACGTGGATCACGTTTACGCCCCCATACCCTTACTATACCTAAACCCTTAATTCCTATTGCAGGAAAACCAATTGTTCACCGTTTGGTTGAGGATATTGCAAAAGTTTTAAAGGATCCTATTGAAGAAATTGCTTTTATTATTCATGAAAGTTTCGGAAAACAAACGGAAAAAGACCTGATTGCTATTGCAGAAAAATTGGGTGCAAAAGGAACCATTTCCTATCAGAATGAAGCTTTAGGTACGGCTCATGCTATTTTATGTGCCAAAGAGAGTATGACAGGTCCTCTTGTTGTGGCTTATGCAGATACCTTATTCCGTGCTGATTTTAATTTGGACAAAACAGCTGACAGTGTAATTTGGGTGAAACAAGTAGAAGATCCTAGTGCATTTGGTGTTGTTCAATTGAATGACCAAAATGAAATTACTGACTTTGTTGAAAAACCAACTGCGTTTGTTTCAGATCTAGCGATTATTGGAATTTATTACTTCAAAAGCGGAGAAACCCTGCGCAAAGAATTAGAATTCTTATTAGACAATAACGTAATCAAAGGCGGTGAATACCAATTAACGGATGCTTTAGAAAATATGAAGCAAAAAGGCATGCGCTTTGTTCCTGGTCAGGTAGATGAATGGATGGATTGTGGAAACAAAGACGTGACCGTTGATACCAATAACCGAATGCTGAATTTCTTAGAAGCAGAAAACCGCAATTATGTGTCTACTTCCATTCAAATGGAAAATAGTACAATCATTCCCCCTTGTTATATTGGAGACAACGTTGTTTTACGCCATGCAACTATTGGTCCAAATGTGTCTTTAGGAAACAATTCGGTAGTTGAAAACGCAACAATTAAAAATAGCTTAATCCAAACGAACGCCTATATTGGGCATGCAAATCTGGACAATGCTATGATTGGAAATCACGCAAAATACAACGGAAATCACACCAATATAAGTATTGGCGACTATTCCGTCCTAGACTAAAATATATTAAATCCGTTTTAAATTTCTTTAAAACGGATTTTTTTTATCTATATTCGATAAACAAATCCATTTAGCTCAAATAATTATGAAAAAAATTGCTTGCTTATTCCTTACTAGTTTAGTATTCATTGGATGTAAAAAGGGAAGTGAAGGTTTTCTCGTACGCGAAGCAGATGCAAAAAACTCGAAAACAGCTTTAGTAATTTTAAATGATCATGCTAAAAACGCACAGAATTTTAAAACGGCTATACTCAGAGGAACAGCACAATTTACCAAGGATAATTCAACCAATAAAGTAGGAATTGATGTAATGATTGAGAAAGATAAACAAATCTTGCTCAATATCCGTTATGCCGATATACCCGTTGCAAAAGCGCTAATAACGCCTGAAGGAATTCAATATTATGAGAAATTCAATGAAAATGCTTTTCAAGGCAGCTATGCTATATTAACGCAATTCATCGGTGCGGATGTTAATTACAACCGCTTTCAGAATTTATTATTAGGCCAAGTATTAGACAGTCGTGAAGATCAGGAATTTGCAGCGAGTATTGAAGATGGTTTACACAAACTTAGCTCATCCGAACAAGAGGAGCTACAGTCTACCTATTTTTTTGAAGATCAAAATACACTCTTAAAAAAAGAAGCAATTACAGAGCGCGATTCAAATCGCAAAGTAACAATCTCATATCCGGGGTATCAAAAAGTACAAAACTTTATTGTACCAACTGAAATAAATATACTGGCAGAAGAAGAAAAAACCATAAATTTGAATATTCGTTACAGAAAAGTTTCATTTAACGAAGATTTACAAATTAATTATAGTGTTCCCAAGGGATATAAAATGATTAATCTGTAAAAAACATTAATTTTGTCTTGCTTAAGAAGTAAATCACTATGAAAAAAAAATACTGCTCTATATGGTTCATTTTAATGGCATTGCCTTTTTATGCCCAACAAAAAGAGACGCAAGAACAGTTAGAGCGCAGAAAACAGCAGATTGTTATTGAGATAAAATCGGTTCAACAATTACTTCATAGAGAACAAACTAAAGAGCGCAATATCCTTTCTGAAATAGAAGAAATTAACCGCAAGGTTACCTTAAATAAACAGTTGATAAACAATGTGCGCAAGCAGATTAACATCACAAACAACACGATTGCAAAAAACCAGAAAGAAGCCAATACTTTAGCAAAAGAACTGGATAATTTAAAGCAAGATTACGCTAAAACAATTGTCAAAGCGTACAAAAGTCGATCGAATCAAAGTAAGATGATGTTCATTTTATCTTCTGAAAACTTCTTTCAGGCTTATAAACGCATGCAATATTTAAAGCAATACGCTGATTTTAGAAAACAGCAAGGAGAAGAACTGAAAGAAAAAACAGTTTTATTGAAAGATGTTTTAGCTCGTTTAGAAGTGGAAAAAGAAAAGCAACGCAAGCTTCTTGTGGAGCAAGAAAATAATGAAAAGGTTTTAAAACAAGATTTAACAGAGCAACAAGGCTTAGTTTCTTTAGTTAAAAAAGATCAGAAAAAGTTCAATGAGCAGATCAAGAAAAAACAAGATGAAACCAAAGCCATCGACAGAAAAATACAACAATTAATTCGCGAAGCGATTGAAGAGGCAAATAGAAAAGCCCGAGAAGCCGCTGCCAAAGCAGGTAAAACAACAACCAAATCAACAGCTACTTCAAGTGCTGCCGCTACTTTTGAGTTAACTCCAGAAGGGAAATTAGTGGCTGATAATTTTAAAGCGAATCGCGGAAAACTACCTTGGCCAGTTGAGAAGGGTTATATTTCCTTAGGCTATGGCGATCAACCACACCCCGTACAAACCCACTTGACTATCCACAACAGTGGTGTAGAAATAGCAACGGAAAGCAATGCAAAAGCAAGAGCTATTTTTGAAGGGGAAGTACTACAAGTTCAAGTCTTATCAGGAGGAAATAAAGCCGTATTAATTCAACATGGTGATTATATTACCGTATACCAAAATTTACGTGATGTTACCGTTCAAAAAGGCGATAAAGTAAGCCTAAAACAAACGATTGGTACCATTAACACCAACAGCACCGGAAAAACAGTTTTAAAATTCTTACTTTCACACAACTCCAATATTGATAACCCTCAAAATTGGTTGAGTAAAAGTAACTAAACGCATTTTTACCTTATGAGTAATGCCATATCTTTCAACCTTTTACAGTGGGTCAATGATAACAAAGACCTTCTGAAACCACCCGTATCCAATAAAAGCCTATTTGTTGATTCCAAAGATTACATCATTATGGTTGTTGGTGGGCCAAATAACCGCAAGGACTTTCACTATAATGAAAATGAAGAATTTTTCTTTCAACTCGAAGGAACTATTTACATCGATATACAAGAAGAAGGAGAAAGAAAGCGAATCACCTTAAACCCAGGAGATATTTATCTTTTACCAGCGAAAATGCCTCATTCTCCTATTCGAACAGAAAATTCAGTTGGCTTAGTTATTGAAACCAAGCGAAAAAATCCTCATGCAAAAGATGGATTAATCTGGTATTGTGAGAATTGCAATGAGAAATTACATGAAGTATATTTTGAATTAACAGACATAGAAACTGATTTCTTTCCTCACTTCAAGCATTTTTACAGCTCAGAAGAATTGAGAACTTGTGCTACTTGTGCTTGTGTAATGCAAAATATCCCCTAATCGGACGATTTAACTCAAAGTGATTAAAAAAAGTTTTCACTTTGAGTAATCTTTATATTCGAACTAAGAACCTAACTAGATTTTCACACTTAGAACACAATAAAAGCTACTTTTATTTCAAATTCTTATCAACAACTTAATAATATAGCCTAATGCCGTATTTTTCACAACACGACTTAGCTAAAATTATTTTTATATCTTAGCAAAGAACTATCTTATAAACTATAAAAGAAGAATAATGGCAACAACAAATGACCAATTTGGAATTTTGGATGCGATGAAGCATTTAGGACTTGCTGAAGTAAACAATGGAACTTCAACGGGTTTAAACTCATTTTCTAACGGAAGAATTATCGAATCATACTCACCTGTAAACGGTGAATTAATAGGTAAAGTAAAAGCAACAACTGCTGAAGATTACGAAAAAGTAATGCAAACAGCAAAAGAAGCTTTCAAATCATGGAAACTTGTTCCTGCACCAAAAAGAGGAGAGCTTGTTCGCCAAATCGGAGAAGAATTACGCGCAAATAAAGAACACCTTGGAAAACTTGTTTCTTATGAAATGGGAAAAAGCTTACAAGAAGGTTTAGGTGAAGTTCAAGAAATGATCGACATCTGTGATTTTGCAGTAGGATTATCTCGTCAGTTATATGGTTTAACCATGCATTCTGAAAGACCAATGCACAGAATGTATGAGCAATGGCACCCAATTGGAATTGTAGGTGTTATTTCTGCTTTCAACTTCCCTGTGGCTGTATGGAGCTGGAATACAATGCTTGCCTGGGTATCTGGAGATGTTTGTATTTGGAAACCAAGTTCAAAAACACCATTATGTGCCGTAGCTTGTCAAAATATTATTGCTAAAGTTTTCAAAGCAAACGACATTCAAGAAGGAGTTTGTAACTTAGTAATTGGCAACGAATGTGGTGATTTAATGAATAATGATCACCGAATTCCATTAGTATCTTTCACTGGATCAACTCGTATTGGACGTCACGTATCAAAAACAGTTGCTGAGCGTTTTGGAAATACAATTCTAGAGCTAGGAGGAAACAATGCAATTATCGTTTCTGAACATGCAGATATCAGTATGGTATTAGTTGGAGCGGTATTTGGAGCAGTTGGAACAGCAGGACAGCGTTGTACCTCTACGCGTCGTTTAATTATTCACGAAAGCGTATATGATAAAACAATCCAAGTATTACAAAGTGCTTATGCACAATTACAAATAGGAAATCCATTAGATTCTGCGAATCACGTTGGACCACTTATCGATAAAGGAGCTGTTCAAGATTATTTAAACGCAATTGAGAAAGCGAAACAAGAAGGTGGAAAAATCATCGTTGAAGGTGGCGTTCTTGAAGGAGCTGGTTATGAAAGTGGTTGTTATGTTAAACCTTGTATCATCGAAGCTAAAAATGACTTCGAAATTGTTCAAGCAGAAACATTTGCACCTATTTTATATGTAATGAAATACACTACGATTGAAGAAGCTATTGATTTACAAAATGGTGTTCCTCAAGGCTTATCTTCTTCAATTTTCACAAACAGCATGCGCGAAATGGAGTTATTCCTTTCTCAAGCAGGATCTGATTGTGGAATTGCGAACGTTAATATCGGTACTTCAGGTGCTGAAATTGGTGGCGCATTTGGAGGTGAAAAAGAAACAGGTGGTGGACGTGAGTCTGGATCTGATGCTTGGAAAGCTTACATGAGAAGACAAACGAATACCATCAACTACGGAAGCCAACTTCCATTAGCACAAGGTATTAAATTTGATTTTTAATCAAAACATAAACCCATAAAAAAAGACGTCTTCACAGACGTCTTTTTTTATATGTTATTATTTCTAATTAGAAACGATATCCAATCGAAACACCTGCATTAAATTCAATAGCAGAGAAACGATCGTTTACTTCGCTACTAAAATTTCTTGCTATATTAACAAAAGGCTCAATAGCAAAAGAATCGCCCATGGTCCATTTGCGACCAACACCAATACCTACGATAAAGCTATTCATATCTGTTTTTACACGAACCGGATCAAGTCCTTCTCCCACAGAAATATCTTCTTTAAAATTACCAAAACGGTACTTAATAAAAGGAGATACGCTATAACCACTTCCATTCGCATTACTGTCATCTCCAAAATAATACTTGTAATTTAAGGCAACACTCGTTGTGTTAAATTTCTGGTCTTTGCTCTTGGTTGTATGGTAATACGAAAAGCGATCCATAAAAAATAAATCGGCTCCAATGGATTGATTATGGTCAATAAAATGCTCATAACCCAGTTCTATGGAAGGCACGACAATTGTATTAAGAATATTAATCTTAATTTCATTTACTGCTTGAGCTTTAACACCCAATATTCCACCTAGTAAAAATGCAGCTGCAATTATTTTTTTCATTTGACGTTATCTTTAAATACAAAGATATACTTTTTTATAATTAAGGATGATTTCTTCCCTTTTCTGTTGCATATAAATGAGCCAGAGAATCACTTTGCCAATATTCTTTAGTATCTACATCCATCAAACTAATTTTACCTAAGAACGCTGCACCCGTATCTATATTCCAAACATTGGCAAAATTCACTGGTACATCAAAACCAAAATGGGTTACGGGTGTATGTCCAATAAAAATCTCTGGGTGCAATTTCAGTCTTCGCGGATATAAATGACTCGTTTCATCCAAAGTAACATCCATTGCCATCGCTGTTTCCCAAAGCGTTCTATCCCAATACAAATATTCTTCAAAAAATTCAGCCTCGATTCCGCGCGGATTCGTAAATCCAGCATGAACAAACAATCTGTTGGTTGAATCTATATAATACTTCTGCAAACGTTGAAAAAAAGCAAGATGCTGCGCAATTTTCTCTTCGGATAAACTGCTATAAGCCGCTACGGATGAATCTCCTCCATTTTTAAACCACTGAAGATTGTCCTGTCTAGTTAGCATCCAATTGGTCAAAAGGCTTTCGTGGTTTCCTCTTAAAAACACACAGGAATACCTTTGTTCTAAATCTAATAAAAAATCAACTACTTTATGAGGTTCACTCCATCCATCAACATAATCTCCTAAAAAAATCAATCGGTCTTCTTGTGTTACTTTGGCTCTTTCAAAAAGTTGTATTAAACCTTTATATCCTCCATGAATATCGCCAATAACCAATGTTCTACTCATAACTATCTGTTTCGTATTTAAGCTTGCGCAAGATACGCATAACTTGCTTAAAGCCTATAAACAACTGAGGGTCATTGGCAAATTTTAAATAATCTTTAACCTCAATCAATTCCTCCTTTGCTTGTTCAAAACCATTGAGGTAACAAAGCATCATATTGTAACATAATTTATTTAAAACACGCTCTTCTTTATTAGTTAGTCGTTCGCCTTGTTTTAATTTAAAAATTACTTTTACACTGTTTCTATAAATGTGTTCCAATATATTTTCATTGTATTTGGGCGGTTCAAACAACATCTTACTTTCTATCTTGTAACTGCCATTGTCGTAAAAGTCCAAACGCACTTCTTCAAAAGGATAATAACTCGTTCCATCGTTTAACCCTAGGTTCAAATACTCCGTTAATACAAAGGATTCCGCATCATAAAATAGCGTAACTACATCTAAGGAAGAATAGAAAAGTTTAATCTGCTCATTGACAAATTCAATATCCATCCGCGAATAGAAAGGAATACCGCGAATATTCATTTTTTTTCCAATCCAACAGATAACAAATTGTTCTCTAAATACACTGTAATTCGCATGAAAATCTTTGGTTGCTTGTTTGCCCGATTGTTTGCCCGATTGTGTCATATAACGCACAACACTATCAAGCAAGTGATTTAAATTATTTTGTGAACTTTTTTCAATGCTTTCAACCTGATTTTTATTTCCATTATGAATTAATACTCCATTGGGAATAGAAGTACTTCCAACTCTTGAAAAATAGGTGCCTTCTACAATTTCCCCTATGGTTCGTTTAAACGTTGTCAACTGCGAATTTGGAGCGATTGTAACCAATCCAATTACCTTGTCTTCAGCTAAATCCGTAAAAGTCACATTGTCATAGGTAATACTTGGAGGGTTTGCAAAATAGGCGTTCACTAAGTTCTGAATCTTGCTGTCGTCATAAAAATCAACCCCTACCAATTCATTGTTTGTATCATCCACTCCAACGAGGATAAAAGAGTTATTTTCAGGATTTGAATTAGATAAGGCACAAATATGCTTTAAAAATTTTGCTTTCCCCGATTTGCTGTGTAAATTTAGCTGCCGTTTCTTATCATAGAAACTATTCTCATCGTATTGGGCCAATAGATTTTTAATAAGTAATCGCTTATTTATCATAGCAAATTATTTTTTGTTCTTAAATTTATAAAAAGAAACCCATAAATCATGCCCAAATATTGATTGCCTACTTTAGATTTAACCATCTATTAACAACTTAATAGAGAATATTTTTTGAATTTGCATGAATAATTAAATGAGCGTTATTTTCAGACAAAATTTTTATTATGGAAACACCCGGATCAAATTACGATATTCGAGAATTAAATGAACTTATTGAAAGAGAAAGTGCTTTTATTGACATCTTGACCATGGAAATGAACAAGGTTATTGTAGGTCAGAAGCACATGATTGATCGATTATTAATTGGGTTACTAGGACAGGGCCACATTCTACTTGAAGGTGTACCTGGATTAGCAAAGACACTCGCCATTAATACCTTATCAAAAGCCGTACATGGAACGTTTAATAGAATTCAGTTTACACCGGATTTACTTCCTGCTGATGTTATTGGTACCATGATTTACAACGTAAAGGAAAATGATTTTTCAATTCGCAAAGGCCCTATTTTTGCCAACTTTATATTAGCGGATGAAATTAACCGTGCTCCTGCCAAAGTACAGTCTGCGCTTTTAGAGGCCATGCAAGAGAAACAAGTGACCATTAGTGACACAACCTATCCGTTGGGTAAGCCCTTTTTAGTTATGGCAACCCAAAACCCGGTAGAACAAGAAGGAACGTATCCACTACCTGAAGCTCAAATGGACCGTTTTATGTTGAAAACGGTTATTGACTACCCTAAACTAGAAGAAGAACGCTTAGTTATTCGTCAAAATTTAGCAGGAGAAAAGCAAACAATCAATCCTGTAATTACACTGGATCAAATCCAACGTGCCCAAGATGCCGTGAAAAAAGTGTATATGGATGAGAAAATCGAAAAATATATCTTAGATATTATCTTTGCTACAAGATATCCTGAGCAGTTTAAACTTGAAAAATTAAAACCGCTCATCAGTTTTGGTGCTTCACCACGTGGTAGTATCAACTTGGCAATAGCTGCAAAATGTTATGCCTTTATCAAACGAAGAGGATATGTAATTCCGGAAGATGTTCGTGCCGTTGTTATTGATGTATTGCGCCACCGTATTGGAATTACTTACGAAGCAGAAGCAGAAAACATAACTTCTGTAGATATCATCAATCAAATTGTAAACGAAATAGAGGTTCCATAGTCTGTATAAAACGGCGGATTACCTCTATTTATTTAACGATTATTCCTCCAATTAAGGAGTAATTATTTGGAATAATTCATTTACAATGGAAACGAAAGATATTTTAAAAAAGGTCAAAAAAATTGAGATCAAAACCAAGCGTTTAAGTGATCATATTTTTTCTGGGGAGTACCACACTTCCTTTAAGGGACGAGGTATGACCTTTTCTGAAGTGCGACAATACCAATTTGGCGATGATATTCGCGCCATTGATTGGAATGTAACCGCTAGATATAATGAACCTTATATCAAAGTTTTTGAAGAAGAAAGAGAACTAACCCTCATGCTTTTAGTAGATATCAGTGCTTCTGAAAATTTTGGTTCAACCGATGAATTCAAGCGAGATATCCTTACAGAAATTGCAGCTACCTTAGCTTTTTCAGCTACGCAAAACAACGATAAAATTGGACTTATTTTATTTTCAGATCAGATTGAGTTATTTGTTCCTCCAAAAAAGGGAAAAACCCATGTACTGAGAATTATTCGAGAGCTAATAGACTTCAAAGCAAAAAGCAAAAAAACAGATGTCGCTCATGCCTTGACGTATTTGACTAAGGTCATTAAGAAAAAGTCTATTGTTTTTATCTTATCGGATTTTATTTCTCCAGCGTATGAAAGCACCTTAAAAATAGCGGCAAAAAAACACGATATTACGGGAATACGCCTTTATGATGAACGAGAAAAAGAACTTCCGAATGTAGGGCTAATCACAATATATGATGCTGAAACGCAAGAAGAACAAATCATCAACTCTGGAAGTAAGGAAGTTAGAAATCAATACACCTCTCATTTTTTAAAGCATGAAGACCAATTCAAGAAAACCTTTCAAAAATGTGGGGCTGGCGTTATTAATATGCGTGTGGATGAGAGTTATGTAAAAAAATTATTAGGGTATTTCAAAGCTAGATAAAATGACACTGAATAGAACAAAATACAATCTTTTAAGCGTACTGATTCTTTTGTTATCATCTCAGTTGATGTTAGCTCAGTTACCTATTGAGACTAAAGTAGATACAACAACAATCAAAATAGGAGAATCTATTCAATATACGATTCGTGCTATAACGTCAAAAGACAGCAAAGTATTGTTTCCAGAATCTGAAACCATGGGCTCTTTAGAGGTCTTGGGTTCGTATCCTGTAGACACCGTTAAAAAAGATAACTTGATTGAATTGATCAAAAAATACGACTTGACTCAATTTGATGAAGGAAACTTTACTATACCTGAATTGCCTGTAATCATTGATTCCAAGTTATTCAAAACAGATTCAATTCGCATACACGTTCAAAACGTAGTGGTTGACACGCTTAAAACACCTTTATACGATATTAAACCTATTTCTACGGTGGGCGCATCACCTTCTACGGGATGGTACTACTTGGCTTTTCTCCTTTTAGCAATTCTTATTGGAGTTGGTATCTATCTATTTATCAAAAGATTGCAAGATAAGAATCTTACTGAAGATGATAAATATAGTACGCCTTTTGAAAAAGCAGTTACTAAACTAAAGCAATTAGAGGAAAAACAAAACTGGACGCGTGGCGATGCAAAACCCTACTATTCTGAAATGACCGATATTGCCCGTGCCTTTATTGAAGACACTTTTGGTATTTCTGCTCGTGAATTAACAACATTTGAAACGATTTCAATTTTGAAAAATACCTTGCGTGATAAGGAAGTCAAAATTGACCCTAAAATTATCAAAGAATTTAAACGCGTTTTAGATACGGCTGACTTAGTTAAATTTGCTAAATCACAACCAGAAGATAATGAAATTACCGCTGATACTTCTAAAACTCAGAATATTATCAATGAAATTAATACCGCCTATCCTATTTCGGCCGCTACACAAACTGAGCGAATTCGATTGAGAGAGGAACGCAAAAGAAAGAGAAAAAGAATGCGCCTTGGAATTCCTTCTATTGTGTCAGGCGCTTTAATCTTGTGCATTGGTATACTTTATATTGTCAATACGAATTCAGATCAAAACTTGAATGTATTTACTTTTAACTCAACCAAGCGTTTATTAAATCAAGAATGGATTAACAGCACCTATGGAAGTGGGGTTGGTTTAACGGTTCTTACGCCAGAGGTTTTAATTAGAAAAAATGATCCAACCGTAGGTGATAGTGGGATAGATGGGATTGAAAATATTCAGCAATTTCAAAGTGGTGAATTAGGAGACCCTATCTACATTACCTTAAGTACAATACAAACGGGAAAAGATTTTAAATATAGCGATGAAGAGATTTTAGATCATTCCTTGAAACTAATTATCAAAACCTATGCGGTAGATGGGATTGAAATAACACATGAAAAATTTGAAAATGCTTCGGGGTTAACTGGATTAAAAGTAAAAGGTACTTTTGTTTTAAAACCACATGAAGATAAAGAGAAAAAGCAGAAAATAGCGTTTGAATGCGTGTTGAGCCATGAAAGTAAAAGCCTCTTAAACCAAGTATGGATTTTCCATCATGCCGAAGATGAATATGCAGATACGATTACTGAAAAAGTATTCGATTCTATGCAATATAAACAAGATAAGTAACTATGAGAAACGCAACTTTTTTATATCCAGAATTCTTTTGGTTGTTTCTGTTACTACCTCTTGTAATTTTCATTTGGTATAGAAACAGAAAAAAACAAAAGGCAACTATTAAATTCAGTTCAGTGGATGCTTTTATAGGGCAACCTTCTTTTCTAGTACGCTTACTGCCTTTATCAATAATTCTGAAAGTGATCGCCTTAAGTGCGCTAATTCTTGCTTTGGCACGACCACAAGTTATCAGTGTAGATCACCAAATACATTCTACACATGGTATTGACATTGTGATGGCCATGGATATTTCAGGGAGTATGTTAGCCCGAGATCTAAAGCCCAATCGCTTAGAGGCCTTAAAAAACGTAGCGGGAGATTTTGTGAGTCAACGCGTAGCCGATCGCATCGGAATTGTAATCTATGCTGCTGAAGCGTATACTAAAACTCCTGTTACCAGTGATAAAACCCTCTTATTAAATTCATTGCGCGACATCAAGTATTCCGATGATTTACGAGATGGAACAGCAATTGGCGTTGGTTTAACTACGGCTATTAATCGCATTAAAAATAGTCCCGCAAAAAGTAAAATTATCATTTTACTGACGGATGGTGTGAATAACACGGGTACGATTGACCCTTTGATGGCCACACAAATTGCAAAAGAATATAAAATTAAGATTTATACCATTGGAATTGGAACTAATGGGCTTGCAGAATCTCCTGTAGGCATACAACCTAACGGAGAAATCGTCTATGATAAGATTCCCGTTGAATTGGATGAAGAGTTAATGAAAACAATTGCCAAAGAAACAGGAGGTCAATATTTTAGAGCAACCAACACACAAAGTCTTAAAAATATATATGACGAAATCAATCAGCTAGAAAAGACAAAAATAGATGAACAGAAGTACGTCAATACAGAAGAAAAATTCAGGTTATTTGCTCTTCTTGCTTTTATCTTATTAGCCTTCGATTTTATTCTAAGTAAAACACTTTTTAGAGGATTTATTTAACAGCATTATGTGGGAATTAGATGACAAAAGATATTTTCTATTACTAATTACAATCGCCGTAATTGCGTTGCTAATTGTATGGGAAATACTGTGGAAAAAGAAGGTGCAACGAACATTTGCAACTGCCAAAGCACTACAAGCATTAGCTCCGAATAGATCTGCTAATAAACCTATTATCAAGGCTTGTTTGTATTTTTTAGCGCTAATTGGCATTGTAATTGGTCTTGTCAATCCAAAGATTGGCACTCGAATTGTTACAGTTAAAAGACAAGGTGTCGATATTGTATTTACTTTGGATGTTTCTAAAAGTATGCTCGCTCAGGATATGGTTCCTGATCGTTTGGCAAAAATGAAGCAATTAACCTCTCAAATTATAAACAACCTAGGGCCTGATCGTCTTGGAATTATTGGATATGCAGGGAGTGCATTTCCTATGCTGCCAATTACAACGGATCATTATGCCGCCAAAATGTATTTGCAATCGATGAATACGGATATGGTTTCCTCTCAAGGTACGGCCTTAGAAGATGCCATACACGTGGCAAGCAATTACTTTGATAACCCGCGAACGAGTAAAGTTATGATTCTCATTTCAGATGGGGAAGATCACGGGGAAGCAATTGATTCAGCCATACAAATTGCCAAAGACAAAAACATTAAAATCATCACCATTGGAGTTGGTACAGAAAAAGGAGGTCCTATTCCGATTCGAACAGCCAAAGGGATTGAATACAAAAGAGATTGGGACAATGAAATTGTTATTACAAAACTTGATCCATCTACGTTAAAACACATTGCAGATGCAACAGGAGGAAAATATTTTTATGGTTCAAATACACAAGAAATTGTAGACCTCATCACTCATGAGTTGAATAAAATTGAAAAGACGGATTTTGAATCCCAGCAAATCGCTGAATTCCAGTCGCAATTTCAATGGTTTTTAGGGTTTTCCTTTTTGCTAATTTGTATTGATTTATTCATTCTTGAACGCAAAACGAGTTGGATGAAGAAGTTAAATCTCTTCAATGAAAAAGAATAATGCTTATAGTTTGTAAAAAAATGAAAAATATATATCTACTCTTTCTTTTGTGCTTTTGTGCTTCCTTGACTTCTTTTGGTCAATCAGCAGGTCGTGCTTTAACCATAGGCAATGAAACCTATGATCATAAACAATTTAGTCAATCGGAAGCCGCCTATCGCATTGCTTCTTCAAAAAATGAGAAAAAAGAAATAGCAACGTATAATTTGGGGAATTCATTATTTCGTCAAAAGCAAAATAAAGAAGCTATCTCAGCGTATACTCGAGCGGTTAATGAAGCTACAACCAAAGAAACAAAGCACAGCGCTTATCACAATTTAGGGAATGCTTATATGGCTGAAAAGAATTATAAAGCGGCTGAACAAGCGTATAAAAATGCGTTGAAAAACAATCCGAAAGACAATGAAACGCGCTATAATTATGCGGTTGCCAAAAAATTAAACGAAGAAAATCCACAAGACGATCAGAACCAAGATAATAAAGATCAAGACAACAAGGATCAAGATAATAAGGATCAAGATAATAAGGATAAAGATAATAAGGATAACAAAGATCCGAACCAGGATAAAGGTCAAGATAAAGACAATAAAGGAGGTGATCCGAAGGGAGACAAAAAAGACCAAGGAGATTCGAAAGACAACAAGGATCAAAATTCGGAGAACAAACAACCACCTAGTCCAGAACAGCAAAAACAGCAACAGAGTAAAGAGCAGATGGAACGTATCTTAGATGCTGTTAATCGCGATGAGCAAGCCGTACAACAACGCTTGATCAATAAAAATAAAGCAGGAGATAAAAAAGGGGAAGCCCAAGGTTCTACACAACGTAAAAAAGACTGGTAAAGTCTGTAAACTATGAAAACATTACACCTGTATATTGTATTTGTTTGTGTTCTCTTCACCCAAGTTTTAGTCGCACAAACGACCTTTGAAGCTAGTGTGAACAAAGAACAAACACCTTTAAATGACGTTATTCAAATCGAATTTACGATGAATAGCGATGGAGACAATTTCCGTCCGCCAACTTTTGAGGGATTTACGGTTGTTGGAGGCCCAAATAGCTCAGTTAGCTATGCTTGGATGAATGGCAAAAAATCATTTAAGAAATCGTTTTCTTATTTACTTCAACCGAAGCGAAAAGGAAAAATAACCATTGGCAAAGCAGCTATTCAAATTGAAGGAGAAACGTATACGACGAGTCCTATAACAATTACGGTTACAGATGCTGTTGAAAGACAAGATCCACGTCAGCAAATGAATCAAGTTCAACGAGGATCTTTAGATAAAGTGCACCTCGTTGCAGAAATTTCTAAAACGAAGCCTTTTATTAATGAGCCTGTTACCATTGTATATAAATTGTATTTCAATGCTACGGTTATGGGTTATAGAGGAAATCAAATTCCTACCTATGATAAATTTTGGACTTATAATGTAGATATGCCTCAACGTCCAGAGCTAAAACAAGGCAAGTTCAAGGGAGAGATGTACAATTACATTGTCTTGAAACAAGATGTTGTCATGGCTCAAGAAGTTGGTAAACACCTGATTAAGCCTTTATCTTTAGCTGTTCAGGTCGAAGTTCCAACGGGACGCAGAGACTTTTTTGGTTTTCCAGAATATGGCGTAGTTGAAAAAGAATATAGCTCTCAAGCCCTATCAATTGATGCCCAAGATTTACCTCAAAAGGACAGACCTACTAGTTTTTCAGGAGGAGTGGGTGAATTTATATTTAAAGTAACCCCTTCTATCCAAGAGTTAAAAGCAGGTGAACCGCTTTATTTAACGGTGAGTGTATCCGGAAAAGGAAATTTAAACCTCGTTACCCTTCCTACGCCCGTAGCGCATTCTGCTTTAGAGGTTTACGATCCACAATATTCAGAAAAAGTAAATCCATCCGCCTTTGGATTACAAGGAAATAGAACTAATAAATACACTATTATCCCACAATACAAAGGGGAGTATGCGATTGATCCTATGGAATTTTCGTATTTTGATTTAGCCACTAAACAATATAAAACGATTGTTACAGATACAATAAAAATCAATGTTTTAGAGGGACCAACCTTACCTACAAACAAAGAACTAGCGGGAACAGACGCGATGGATGATCAAGAACTTTTCCAAAAAAACAAGGCAACCTTGACTTTTGTAGAAAGTCAAAAGCCTATGTATTGGAATACCTCTCTTTTCTATATTTTACTTGTTGTTCCTCTTCTAACGATGCCCCTATTTGCGCTGCTAACTCGACTAAGAGCGAATCGCACGAATGACATTGAAGGAAACCGATTGAGAAGAAACAATCGCTTAGCGAAAAGATACCTCAGTGAAGCTAAAAAGCACATGCATAACAAAGCAGTATTCTATGAGGCTTTAGAACGTTGTTTACACAACTTCTTAAAGGCAAAATTACAGATAGAAACTAGTGAAATGAGCAATGATAACATTACAGAAATTTTGCAAGAAAAAACCATTACACCAGAAGCAATCGATTCTTTTATGAGTCTTAAAAACGCTTGTGAATGGGCTCGCTATACACCTACTGATCAGGTGAATATTGTCAAAGATTACGAAACAGCAATTGATGTGATAGATCAATTGGAAAAACAATTTAAATCCTAATGAAAAAACTACCCTTTTATCTTGTTTTTGTCTTGTTTAGTGTATGTATTTATGCACAACCTACAGCTTGGCAAAAGACTTTTGACAAAGTGAATGAAACTTTTCAAAAGGAACATTTCAAAGAAGCTATTGATGGTTATTTAGCCCTAGCCAAACTCTATGATAATTCGCCTGAGCTTTATTTTAATTTGGCGAATGCTTATTACAAGACTGGAGAATACATAAATGCAGTTTACTACTATGAAAAAGCATTAAAGTTAGCTCCTACACTGCAAGAAGCTAAAACCAATTTAAATTTTGCGAAAGAGCACCTAGAAGATGATATTACCCTTATTCAAGAATATGATAAGGCCGATATTGCCCATCAAAGTTTGGGTAAGTTGTCAGCGGATCAGTGGGCGATTTTAGCAACTATTTCGAGTGTGGCCCTATTAATTTGCTTCATGGTATACTATATCAGTCACAACAGCACTTTTAAACGCCTTTTATTTGTAGGAATGCTTCTAAGTTCCTTACTTGGTATCGGTTGTATTTATGCGGCTTCGTTTGAAAGCAACTATACTAAAAATACAGAAATGGGAATCGTTTTTGCTGCGAAAACCGAAGTGAAAGAAGAAGCAAAAAGCACCTCAACCACACTAAGAGAACTGCACAAGGGTACGAAAGTATTTATCTTGGAAAGAAATGCGTTATGGATTAAAATTCGCTTAGAAAATCAAGAAGTAGGTTGGATCAACAAAGACGCAATTCAAGAAATCTAAATAGATTCTGGCGTAGGTGTTTGCATAACATCTACGCTTTTTTCAAATAAATAACGTACCATTTCAAATAAACTAGGGAAAATATGTTCTGAGACGAATACATACAGACCGTAACTTTTAGATGCATTTAAGGTTTCTGGGCTTACAAACGTAATTCGGCTATTTACTTGATCGAATAAGGCATACATCAGACTCATGACCAAGACGATAACTAACACCTGAAATAAGGCTCCTAACAAGCGATTAAAGAAGCCCAAAAAAGCAGCTTCAAAAATCTTTGTGGCAAGTTGCGCTGCTAATCGCACTGCTAAAATGGCCAATACAAAAGCAATTACAAAAGAGAGCGTAGGTAAAAAACTAGATTCCCAACCCCATTTATGTTGTAAAAAATCCTTTACAACATTCGAAAATTTCAAAGCGCCCATAGTCCCAATTAATAGAGACAGAAAAGAAACTACAGAAACAAAAAAGCCTTTTTTTAAGCCTTGAAATACTCCAAAAACTAACGCACCTAACGCTAAAATATCTAATACCATTTCCTCCTCATTTATAATCCACTAAATTATTATTTTTTTCTCTAAATCTCCCTCATAACTAAATTGTATCTTTGTTTGATTAAACAAACAACAATATGGCAAGAGATGAACAATTAAAAAAAAGATGGGAAGATGTCGTCCAAAAAATATCTACCCGCTTTGGTGATGGCGAAGTACTTGATCTAGAAGCAATCATCTATCTTATTGGTGTTCAAGAATTAGGTAAAATTAAAAAACGATATAAAAAAGACGATAAAGTTAATTTAATGCATATTGCGATATGTCGCCTTCTTGAACCTTACGGATATTATGAATTTGACCACTATGACAATGATGGGTGGCCGCACTACAACACCAAAGAACAATTACCGGCTTTACGAGCAGGGGAACAAAGTGTTTTAATGAAAGAAGCAATCGTTAGCTATTTCTTAGAGAAAAAATACATTGATTAATCACGTATAAATAAAAATTTAGCCTGCTTTAAATTTCATGTCTAAATGAAAAGCAGTAAATTTGCCTTTTACTTTACTTAAAATGATAGATAAAATAAAAGAATACATCGGCGAAGCAGAACACTTCCAAACCGATAACAAAGAACAACTCGAAGCTTTTAGAATTAAATTCCTTTCTAAAAAGGGAATTTTAAATGAATTATTTGCCTACTTTAAAACCGTTCCTAACGAGCAAAAAAAGGAATTTGGTCAGGCAATTAATACGCTAAAAAGCGCCATTGAAACTAAAGTAAAAACGATTCAGGATGAAATAGAATCTAAGAATGTACAAGGACTGTATGGCGATTTAACGCGTCCAGGTTATCCTACGCTTCTTGGCTCAAGACATCCTATCTCTATTGTAAAAAATCAGATTGTTGATATTTTTAACAGCATTGGTTTTACTATTTCTGAAGGCCCCGAAATTGAGGACGATTGGCATAATTTTTCAGCATTGAACTTCCCAGACTATCACCCAGCACGTGATATGCAGGATTCATTCTTTGTTCAATCTAATCCACAACATTTATTGCGTACACATACTTCGTCTGTGCAAACGCGCTATATGGAAGACCACAAACCTCCTTTACGTACTATTTCACCAGGTCGTGTATTCAGAAATGAGGATATTTCTTCTCGTTCACACTGTATTTTCCACCAAGTAGAAGGGTTATACATTGATAAAGATGTGTCTTTTGCAGATTTAAAACAAACCTTATTGTATTTTACGAAAGAGATGTTTGGCAAATCTAAAATTCGTCTAAGACCGTCTTATTTTCCATTCACTGAACCGAGTGCAGAAGTAGATATCTACTGGGGATTAAAAACAGAAATAGATTATAGAATTACAAAGGGAACCGGTTGGTTAGAAATTATGGGATGTGGTATGGTTGATCCAAATGTACTTACTAACTGTAACATCGATGCAAATGAATACAGTGGATTTGCTTTTGGTATGGGAATAGAGCGTATCGCGATGTTATTATATCAGATTAGTGATATTCGTATGTTCTATGAAAACGATGTTCGTTTCTTAGAGCAATTTAAATCAAGTTTCTAAACATTTTAGCTATACAAAAGCCCGATACAGTGTGTATCGGGCTTTTTTTTCGGATTGTACAATAAACTAAACTCTTTCCAATCCTACTATCAAACGAATCCTAAAACTCTTTTTTCAATCCAATCATAATTCCGTCTTTAAAGAATGTACTTCCTTGATAAGCGCGTACATAATCTACACGGAATCCTTTCATGCTCCCAATTCCTATATTGGTTAGTCCCGCCGTAAATTCGTGATACACTTTGTTATTCGAAGTTGCCGCATTGTGATAGCCTGCTACAACATTCCATCCCGTCCATTTCAGCAAAGGCAACCGATTCATGATAAATCCTTTAAAATTATATTCTAAATGGGTTTCTACATACGATTTATTCGTACTTAAGCTATAATAAGGCAATAAGTTAAATGAACTCATGCGATCATTGTCTATATTCAAATGGGTTTGATTTCCTGTAAAGTGTTTACGGTCTACATAAGAAATGCCTTCCGCATTAAAGAAATGTCCCCCTTTAATGTTATAAGAAAACTCGCCTTTATTACTCAGCGAAATATCTTGAGCAATACCTGCCGTGATTAAATCATAATTATAACGGTTTAAATTTCCACTAAATGCTTTTTCATATCCGATACTAAGCTTTGGATATTTGTAATTCTGCATATAATAACGCTCTTCGGGATAGGAAATATACTTCATCCCTAAACGAATATTTGCTCCTATACGGAATTTATACAGATGGTGTAATTCAAGGGGTGCGCTTAACGTATTTAGAGGATCCGTAGGGTCATTTGAGGTATAGGCTCTGCTTCCTGTATAAAAAGACCCATTGGCGTTGTTAAACAAGGGTTTTCTCTGTTCATAGCCCAATTCTGTAGTCAATGCAATCGCCTCTTCAACAAATTTTCCTTTATATCCTATATACGCTTCTTCTTGATTGTAATATTTGGCAAAATTCTTTCTAAAAAGCAACGAGAACAATGAATTGAATACCTCACTAATATTCTCTTTGTGGAACTGCTCTATTTTAGTCCCCCCTTTTACATAAAGGAACGATTTATTTGCATCTTTAAACTGATGGCTTAGACTTCCATACGCTCTAAATCGCTCCGAAGCAAATCCGTAATTAAAATCAGCCTTTGCGCGCGTATATGATTTTTTATCTTTACTATAAAAAGTACTCGAAAGGCTTGAGCCCATAAAAAAACCTTGAACGGTATTGAACCCTATTTTATCGAGCTCGATAAGTCCATTATACGTAAAAGTAAAGCGCTCACTTGGGTTTTTATACGCATACCCCGTTACTGGAGATAACCATGTAAAGCGATTATGTACCATGCGAATACTATCTTTATAGTGTGGAGAATCTTTAACTTCTCGGATACTATCTTTGACGTGGTAATCTTTTAGTTCTTCTACAGTTAAAGGATATAATCGGTGATTATTCCAATACGCCTCTTCTTTCTTATTGACATCTTTGGCAAAGGACAAAACCTCTTTTCCAAAATCTGCTCGGGTAAAATTGGGTATAAAATCATAGTTATTAAATACGCTTAAGAAGGTTCCTTGTCCTTTAAATCCAAGCAAACTAATCAACATATCCAAGGTTTGAGAACGCTTTACCCAAGTTTGATTGGTTTCGTTATAAAAGAAATTCTGACTAATTGTGATCGATTCAAGAAAGGGTTGTTGTAAACTTACACCCGTAACTGTTAAATCAACCCCATAAATTGCAGCTGTTTGATCCACAATATAAATATCTCCATAAAAAACCGGTTGATTCTTTACCTTGGGTGTTACTTTAATTTTATTAATTACTACTCCATTATCTTTAAACGTAGCTTCTAAACTAAATTTATAAAAAGCAAAGGCCTGTTGTGCAATAGGAGAAACGAGTTGCATGCCGAAATCCGCCATCGTTAGGTAGTTTTCGTAAAAATCGTAAAACGATTCATCCGCCGTATTAAAGCTATATCCGTTATTGTTACCACTTATTTTAGAGGCAACAATATGTTCTTTTAGTTGATTCGGTTTTTGGTACTTTAATTCAGAAACGGTTTCGGATAAGTAAAGAATTCCTTGTCCTAAAGAATCCAATCCGGCTACTTTATCACCGTTAACAAGTACTTTATCTTTTGCAAACTTGGGTATTTTTAAGCTTTTTATCATTCCCTTCGAATAGAAGTCCGCAGTAAAAGAAGCCATCCCTTTGGTGTTTTGTTCTTTATTTGCGATAGCTCTACGGATAATATCATCCGCTGGATTTTTACCCACTTTAATCACAATATCATCCAATTGAAATTCTTCCTCCACTAAAACGATAGTGAGATTCATTGGTGTTCCTTGATATTGAATTGTTTTTCTCTCGGTTTTATAGCCTAGAAATTGAAATGCCACGGTATAACTACCTTCAGCTCTTGGTTTAATTTCATACTCGCCCCTGTCATTGCTGATGACTCCTTGTTGGGTTTGTTCTAAAATTACTGTTGCATAGCTAATTGGTTTTCCTTCTTTATCTTTAATTGTCCCCTTTACTTGTGCAAAAGCAAATAGCGATATAAAGAACAGAAACAAGGTGAATACTAATTTCATACTCTATTTTTTTGGTTGATATAGAATAAGACGCTCATCTTTTGCTTCTGTTACAACTTCTTAAAAATTGGTGTTAATTTTCATGCAATTGCATAAAAAAAATGACTGGATCCAGTCACTTTTATTTCATATTAAATAGCTAAAATTCTATTTTTTTGTTCTTGTAACTCACGCTTAATATGGGGTACAACAATTGCCTTTAACACATACACGTACAAGATTGTCAACGTTAACCATAACGCAGATAATACGGCAAGAAAGGTTGATACTGCTCTTGCTTGATTAACGGAATAACGGGGCATGAGCCAACCTAGAACAAAGAGAGTCAGTAGGTAATAGGGCCATATCTCCAGATTAAACAAAACACGATCCAACAACCATTTTTTCTCTCCGGATTTATTTTGTTTGATCTTATTTATATACAATTGAATAAATTGATAGATCAAAAATAAAAAGCCAACAAGTTTTAGATTATCTCCCGAGAGCGCGAGAGCTATTACTTTTACCTGCTTAAACCCAACAAACAAAACCAAAAACAAAGCTAGGGACACCACAAGTTTTGGAGGGGTAAAAAAAGATTTCATCCGCTTAAAACTTTCCTTATAATAGGCATTACTCAGCTTATTTACCTTTTGTTCTACGACATCACTAAAACCGAATATTCCAAATTTTTTGAAGGCTTTGTTCAAAGCAAATTCAAAAGTTAACTGCCTATCTTCTCTCCATTGTTCTTCAATATCATTCGCTAAATGATCTACTAATTCGAGTTCTACATCGTAAAATTCTACATAATGTTTGCGAACAAATAAATGTAATTGTTCTATTTCTTCTGGTATAATCTTTCGTTCCATCGTATCTCGTCTTAAACGGCTTTCCATTTTATTTGATATAGTTTTTCTTTTTGGTAGTCCATTCGCCAATGAATCATATAAAACAACGTCACGCATCCCAGGAGTACATAAGTATAAAAAACCCAATCTTCATTTGGAATTATCTTCAGTTGAGAGAGTAATGTCATGACAACAAAAGTACTTTGTACGAGTACAAGTCTTTTAAACTCGATACGCAAAAAGGTGCCTGTTGCCGTATACAAAGGTGCCTTTTTTACTAAGCTGTAATTACGTAAATACACGATTCCACAACTGATAAATATGATTCCTAAGATTCCCAACCCGATTAAAAAATTTTCGTCTAAATCCACAAAGCGATGAAATAGGCTAGCAGATAATAGGGTCGTTAATATTCCAAACAGACAAGCCTTTCCTCCGCGATTGAAGCGTTCTTTCATCCATTGTTTGGCAATAAAATGGGGTATGCCTCTAAAAATGGATTTAGCTGGTTTTAACAACGGATCCCATTTTGCAATGACTGAAACAAAGGCCTCCTCATACGCTTTAGAATTGAGCAGCTCTGCTTCTATATCAGCTGCAATATGATCTAACACTTCTGCGCGAATGTCAATATAGAATAAGCGGTAGTGTTCAATTAAGAATTGTTCGATATGTTGAAGTTGATGTTTTGTTAGTTTATTCATCACTTAATTAGATTGTATGGTTTCTTTAAACTGATATAATCGGTAAGAGAAATAAGTATTATATGCAAACAAAAGACAAGAAGAAAACCATATAGTGGTTGCTCCATAAATCAAAGCAGGGGTATTCCACAGCCAACCAAAGAGCAGGGGTATTAATAGCATTGCACCTCCATTTAAATATCCTAAATATTGTATTTGCGTTCTATAATAGACAACAGCATAACTCCCCTGGTCTTTTAC
This sequence comes from Myroides odoratus, assembly GCF_965118575.1. Taxonomy (GTDB): domain Bacteria; phylum Bacteroidota; class Bacteroidia; order Flavobacteriales; family Flavobacteriaceae; genus Flavobacterium; species Flavobacterium odoratum_B. Next base: position 43,825 of record NZ_CBCPHW010000021.1, read on the forward strand.
TTGATGTAAATACCACCTACTCAAACTCCATGAAGCAATTAAAAGAAAGAAACTACTGGTTTTTACTAGTATACTCCATTCTCCAACAACTGACAGTAAGACCATTAACCCTACAATTATCGCAACTTGAAAGCGCAGATCTGTTTGAATCAAGCGTTTTGCAATAAAACGCGGTATTTTTTGATATCCATTAAAAGAAGAAGGCTGTAAATTTTTGTGCCATTTACTAAGTATCAGTTTAAATGCTACTGAATAAGAAACTCCTTGATTCATTTTCTCTTCAATTTCACAAGCGATATGATCTAGCACCTCATCACGTACATTTTCATCTCTCTCCATATGATATTGTGAAGTTAAAAAATACTTGATGTCTTCTATATGTTGGTTAGTTAGCGTATTCATTATTTCTTTTAAATTACTTGCGTCTTAGATAGCTTGTATTTTTGGATTATTTTACTGGTAAACAAGATATTCCAGACTAAAACATTCAATGTCAAAATAAAAATGTGATAGGGAGATAAGAAAAAAAATGTTCCAAATTCTGCTTTTAGATTTAACATAGCTAAAGTCAGGGTGATGATATTCACAAGCATCAAATGCTTTAATCCTTGCATATAAAACATCATTTCATAGCATTTTTGTTTAAAAAATCGCTTCTGGATGCCCACAGATAAAAGAAAACCCAGTAGAATGATAACCAAGCTAAACCAAGGATTAAGTACACTTTCGATTAAGCTATATCTATCTCCAAACCAGCTCACAAAAAACAACAGAATCAAAAAGAAGTAAGTAATCCCATCTTTTTTATACAGTCGTTTTACAACCAATGTGGGTATTCCTTTTTCTCCTAAGATAGGTTTTAATTCAAAATGCCAATTCCCTATACTACTTTTCAAAGCCTCCTCATAAGCCATTCCCCTATTCATGCTTTCTTCTATTTCACAAGCAATATGATCTACACTTTCATTGCGAAATCCGTCAAAATGCAAATCATATTGCGTTATCAATAAATTTTCTATCGCTCGTAATTGGCTCGTGGTTATTCTATTCATTTTTTCTTTTTTAAATGCAATTCTCTTACTCCTTCAATTCTTGTGTAATTCTAAACTGCTGATACTTACTATAGTTCCTAAATTGATACAACAAATGGGTATTGACTAAAAAATAAAACACGATTAAAAAATCTAGACTAAACGTATTGGTATCCTTGCCCCATAGAATATGAAACAAAAATACCCCCACTAAAGCTATGCCTGCTTTAAGCAAGACTACTAATCCCTTGCTTTTAAAAAAGTCCAAGCGGTAGTCTTTTAAACCTCGTAATTCCCAAAACATTAATCCAATTCCAACGCCATTGAGCATAAATAAACAAAACAATAACAATGCTTTATCAATATTCAAATACATACCTCCTAGAATCAAAGCAAAACCAAGAATAATCGATAGACATAGTGATTTGAACTCAACTTTTCGGTATGTTGCATTTAATTGATTGACAATAAAATGAGGGATTCCTTTATAAAAGCCTTTTTTATTTGATAGTAGTTTTATATTCCATCTTCTAAATACGAGTATGGTCGCTTCTTCATCCGTTTCTTCTTCATCCATTCGATTTTCAATTTCACAAGCGATATGATCTAAAAGCTCATTGCGCATCGCTTCATATTTTAAATCATACTTAATCAGCAATCGCTTTTCTATGTCTTGAATTTGTTCTAGCGTTAATTTGTGCATCATCTTTCAGCTTAGGTTGACAACAAAAGGCATTTAAGTCAATTTCAAATTGACAATATTTTGCATATTTCGAATAAAACTTTCTAGTTCCTCCAATTTGTTCGTAGTTTCTTTTACTCCACTTTCTGTCAATTTATAATATTTCCTCACTCGACCATCTACACGTTCCATCTCGACATCTAAAAAGCCATCCGCTTCTAATTTGTGCAACGCTGGATATAAAGCCCCTTCTGTTAAGCTCATCTCTCCCGCTGTTATTTCTTTTACTTTTTGCGTAATCTCATAGCCATACATCCGATCATTTTCAGCCAATAGCTTCATAATAATTGTATTGAGACTTCCTTTGTATAATTGTTGTTGTTTTGCCATATATAAGAATCCTAGGTATACAAATATACTCTTTTTTTGATACCTATGAATTATAGGTATGATAATTTTCGTTAATCCGAGATTTAAAACTTCCTTTTACTCAATGGGTTTTGTATTTTTGCGAAAATAAACAGAACTAAACGATGTCAAGATTCAACACATTAACGGTCAAAGAGATTCGAAGAGAAACTCCGAATGCCGTATCGATCGTATTTGATATTCCTGCTGCATTACAACAAGATTATACCTTTGTTGCTGGGCAATATCTCAATATTAGTCATGAACATAAAGGCAAAGAAATAAGACGTGCTTATTCTATCTGTTCTACCCCTCAAAGTGGAGAAATTCGCATTGTTGTCAAAAAAGCAGAACAAGGTGTATTCTCGACGTATGCCAATGACACGTTGAAAGTGGGGGATCAATTAAATGTAGAAGCTCCTGAAGGACGTTTTATGTTTACACCAAATCCTAAAGCAACAAATACCTATGCTGCTTTTGCTGCGGGTAGTGGTATTACACCTGTAATGTCTATTTTAAAAACGGTTTTAGAAGTAGAACCTCAAAGTAAGTTTGTTCTTGTTTATGGAAATAAAACAAGGGAAGAAACTATTTTTCACACCCAGTTACATCAACTTCAAGAGCAATATCCAGAACAATTGTATGTTCACTTTGTTTATTCAAGAATGAAAGAAGAAGATTCTATCTTTGGACGTATTGACAAAGCGGCCATAAATTTTGTAGTTAACAATAAACATCAAGATAAAATCTTTTCAACCTATTTTTTATGTGGCCCTGAAGCCATGATTGATATAGTAAGCGAGACACTTCAATCAAAAGGAGTAAAAAAAGAGCAAATTTTATTTGAAATATTTACCCCTAGTACAGAGGGAAATGAAGCTGTAGCACCCCTAGGAGGAAGTACTAAAGTCACTGTAGTTGTTGACAATGACAAAACAACTTTCGAGATGTCAAGAAGTGAAGTACTCCTAAATGGTGTTTTAGAAGCGGGTATAGATGCACCGTATTCGTGCCAAGGTGGAATTTGTAGTTCTTGTATGTGCAGAGTGACCAAAGGTTCTGCAACAATGAAACGCAATAGCATTTTAACGGAGGATGAAATTGCTGAAGGTTTAATTTTATCGTGCCAAGCAATTGTCACCTCAGATGAAATTCACATCGATTACGATGATATTTAATAAAAAATGCCCCAATAAGTTAGATTACTTATTGGGGCATTTCTCAATAGCATCTAACCTCTACCTTTTTATTAAATATCTCGTCTCGTAAAATATAAATATACTTTTTCATCATATTTATGGCGCGAATAGTTAGACATTCTGTCTTCGATACGCAAATAATCTCCTTGAAAGCCGATTTCCAGATTAATCCGACCTTCTTCATCCACTTTTAGTTTGTCTAGACTATCATTTGAACCTAATAAATTAGTTCGCAATACCCTTCTTTGACTAAGGTATTTTTCTTCAATGAAACAATATCTAATCCAGCACAGGCTCTATTCATTCTATATTAGTGAATACCGACAAGCTCATTAGCTTCAAAAATTAATTTCATCAAATCATTTCTATTGCATGATGTAGAAGTAGGCGGTAACATACTCGACTTTCTTCCTTCTACTATAAACCCTGCATAAATATAAGGTTCAACTCCCAAATCTGTTAAACTTTTCAAAGGAAGGTATGTTAATGAGAAAACCGGGGCAATATCCATTGCATAATCACTTTTTGAACAAGCACCTAGCAAACTACTTATTAAAAACAGTACTATTACAACTAATTTTTTCATTGCATTAATTAAAATTTTAAACAAATCTAATTAAAAAAAGTGCTTAATCGCTTTAATTACTACTCAACTATACTAAAACTTTTTTAATCAAGATATTCGTTCATAAACTACTTTTCTTTGCTTTTAAAATACAAATATACCTTATCCGTTTGTTTCGGACGAGAATAATGTGACATGCGATCCTCAATACGAAGATATCCACCTTGAAAACCTATCTCGAGTGGACCATCATAACGTTCCCGTGATTTAACCACATCCAACGTAGATTTCACTATCCTTTCAAAACTGGGTTTTTCTTCCTCTTCTAATCCGGGTTTTTCTTCCTCTCCTGAATATGATCCTCCTGAATATAAGCTTGTTTCCATAATGCCCGTATCCAACAATTGATTATTCGTCAATAGAATAACTGTATATCCTCCTATACATCCAGAATTACTTCTGTGAAATTGGAAAAATATTAAATCTCCATTTGCGTTAAAAACAGGAGCAAAAATATCATCTTTCTGGCAAGAATCTGTATTCTCTGCTAATAAACTTACTTTCCTACCTTCTGCCTTGAAACCTGCATAAAAATAAGTTCCTTTACCCAAATCTGATAGATCCTTTAATGGGATATACTCTGCTGAAAAAATGGGATCACCTTTTATCCCTCCCTCATCACTTGAACAAGAAAGGGTTAGTAGTCCTAAGAAGACAGCTATAATTAAATTTAAATTTTTCATACGTTACGATATTTAACATAAATTTAAACAAAAAAAGCTTATAAAAAAAATTATAAGCCTTTTACAATCAATCACAACACTAAACGTACTAGTTTATCCTTTATTTGATCAAATTTGAAAGACTGATAAATCCCTTCAAATTCTAATTTTATTTCTTCGTTCATTAAATTTCCAAGACTTCCTTGATGGGAATGAAGCACCTCTTTACTCGGTTGATAGGTTCCTTCTTCAATAGCTAATCCAATGTTTTTATAGGCCTCTCTAAAAGGAATTCCCTCTAAAACCTGCTTATTAACAACCTCAACACTAAATAAATAATCATATTTTGAGTCATTTAAGATTGCTGAATTAATCTGAATGTTATCCAACATCAGTTGGGTTAAATCTAAACACTCTTTCAATGAAGTAAAAGCGGGAAAGAGATTTTCTTTGAGTAACTGCAAATCTCTATGATAGCCTGACGGTAAATTGGTAGTCATCATAGCAATTTCATTGGGTAAAGCTTGTATTTTATTACAACGGGAGCGGACCAACTCCAACACATCTGGATTTTTTTTATGAGGCATAATACTTGAGCCTGTAGTTAAATGAGCTGGGAATGCAATAAAACTATAATTTTGATTCATATAGAGACAGCAATCCATAGCCCATTTTGCTAAAGTTGCAGCAATTGCACTCAATCCTTGTGCTAAGATACGTTCTGTTTTTCCTCTTCCCATTTGGGCATAAACCACATTGTAATTCATGCTTTGAAAACCTAATAGATCTGTGGTCATTTGTCTATTTAAGGGAAAAGACGATCCGTACCCAGCGGCAGAACCTAGTGGATTTTTATTCACTACTTTCCATGCTGCCAGCAAGAGTTCCATATCATCTACCAAACTCTCTGCATACGCCCCAAACCAAAGTCCAAAAGAAGAAGGCATCGCCACCTGTAAGTGTGTGTAACCAGGCATCAATACTTCCTTATGTTGATTGCTTAATTTTTGAAATGTTGCAAAAACAGTTTTCACTTTATGAACAATTTCTTCAATTTCATAACGGAAATACAGTTTTAAATCGACCAATACCTGATCGTTTCTTGAACGTCCAGCATGAATTTTTTTTCCTGCTTCTCCAATTCTTTGTGTTAGAAGTAATTCTACTTGGGAATGAATATCTTCTACACCTTCTTCAATAGAAAACGTTCCATTTACTATTTCATGATAGATTACTTTGAGTTCTTTTTGAATTATTGTTAGCTCATCTTGCGTCAATAAACCAATCTGTTGTAACATTTGTGTATGCGCCAAGGAACCTAACACATCAAAAGGAGCTAAATGTAGATCTAGTACTCTATCTTGACCAACCGTAAAAGTATCTACCTCCTGATTTACTGTTGTATTTTTTTGCCATAACTTCATTTTACTTCACGATTTGGTTTAACATTTCAATATAAAGGGCTATTCCTTCTTCTATTTCATTTACATATACGAATTCATCCGCTGAATGAGATCGAGCAGAATCACCAGGGCCACATTTTAAAGATGGGATATCTAGCAAGGCTTGGTCGCTCGTAGTTGGAGATCCATAGGTGGTACGTCCTAAAAGTATACCTGCTTGAACAATAGGATGTTCTTTTGCAATAGAAGAAGGTTTTAAACGAGTTGAACGTGGTTTTACTTCACAAGCAACTTGTTGCTGTATGATTTCCAAAACTTCCTCATTGGTATAGGCATCCGTCACACGAATATCTACAACAAATTCACACGTAGCAGGCACAACATTATGTTGGGTTCCTGCCTGAATCATTGTAACATTCATCTTGATGGGGCCAAATTCTTCTGAAACCTTTGGAAATTTATAAGTTGTAAACCACTCAATAGCTGGAATTGCATTTAAAATAGCATTATCCCCCTCCTCACGTGCGGCATGTCCGGAACGACCTTTAGCAACGCAATCTACCACCATTAAGCCGCGTTCTGCTATCGCCAATTGCATTTGTGTGGGTTCACCAACAATAGCAAAGGCTAAATCCCCTAATTTAGGGATCACATACTCCAACCCATCTGTTCCAGAAATTTCTTCTTCAGCAGTAGCAGCCATGCAGAAATTATACTTTAAATACTTTTGCTCATAAAAATATAAAAAGGTTGCAATCAAAGACACTAAACATCCTCCTGCATCATTGCTTCCTAACCCATAAAGTTTTCCCTCTATTATTTCTGGTAAAAAAGGATCCCTCGTATAATCTTTATTCGGACGAACGGTATCATGATGAGAGTTCAACAAGATCGTCGGTTTATCTGGGTTGTAATGTTTATTAAAAGCCCAAACATTATTTAATTCTCGGTGAATGGAAACACCCTGTTGAACTAAAAAACGGGCTATTATATCTGCCGTTTTATCCTCTTCTTTACTAAAAGAAGGAGTAGCAATTAATGTTTCCAGTAGTCGTATAGCCTGTGTTGTTACTTCTTTTTTCATTTTTATGGTTTTAGTTCTATAGACGAATGACTGTTCCTGCCGTTTCATCCAAAAGACTTTCAGCTTGCTTGATACAAACTTTACTTACCTCCTGTTCAACCGCTGCTAATGCATTTTCAATTTTAGGCAACATACCCGCTGCAATAACGCCCTCTTTTTTTAATGCTTTAAAATTGGTTGGGTTAATTGTGGGAATCACCGTGTTTTCATCCTTTACATCATATAAAACACCCTTTTTTTCAAAACAATACACTAACTCTACTTGATATAATGAAGCTAGTGCAACCGCTAGATTTGAAGCAATTGTATCAGCATTTGTATTCAATAATTGTCCTTCATTATCTGCAGTAATTGCAGAGAGCACTGGACATAGCCCTAAATCTATGAGTTGTCTTAAACGAGTTGTATTCACATCTTTGGGTTCAAAATCACCTACAAAACCATAATCGATATTTTGAACGGGACGTTTATGGCTCACAATAAGCTGGGCGTCCGCACCAGATAACCCGATAGCATCACAATTCTTCTGTTGCAATTGAGCGACAATTTGTTTATTAATTAACCCTGCATAAACCATTACTGTAACGGGTAACATCGCTGATGAAGTAATTCGTCTTCCTTGTATCATTTCAGTGGGAATTGCCAGGTCTTTTGCCAATTCGGTCGCTATTTTACCTCCGCCATGCACTAAGATTTTAGGCGATGCCAATTGAGTGTATAGCGCTAAAAATTCCTTCAACGCTATAGCATCATCTACAATAGTACCACCAATTTTTACTAAGGTTAATTTTTGCATTTCTACTTATTTTTTAGCATTTCTTCTAATACAACTTGTGCGGCCCAAACTCTATTTCCTGCTTCTTCAATTACAATAGCCTGTTGACTATCTAAAACTTCCGAAGCAAGTACTAAATCGCGTCGTACAGGTAAACAGTGCATTACTTTTGCCTGATTGGTAATCTTCAATTTATCCAAAGTCAACATCCATGAAGCATCAGTACAAGTGATTTGTCCATACTCTTCATAGCTCGACCAATTCTTTACATACACAAAATCCGCCGCTGCCAATGCTTCCTCTTGATTCATCGTTATAGACGCGCCCGTTGTAAATTCTTCTTTTAAAGCATAGCCTTCTGGATGTGTAATAACAAAATCAAGTAACCCCTCTTTCTCGGCTTGAATCATCCATTCTGCGAAAGAATTAGGTACCGCTTGTGGTAAAGCCTTTACATGAGGCGCCCAAGTTAAAACCACTTTGGGTTTTTTAGTTTGGGGCACATACTGTTTTTTATCTTCATCATATTGAAAATCACCGTGTTCTATAATTGTAATTAAATCGGTAAAACTTTGTAAAGGATGTCTTGTTGCGCTTTCTAAACTAACAACTGGTTTTCCACAATATTGGGAAAACTTATGAAAGAGTTCTTCACTATAATCTTCTGTGGCATCCTTCAAGCCAGGAAAACAACGCAATCCTAAGATATCGCAATATTCTCCCATTACAGCCGCCGCTTCTTTGATATGCTCTGCGGTATGTCCATCCATCACTACTCCATCTTTTGTTTCCAATGCCCATCCATCTGAGGTCATATTCATAATCATCACTTGCATTCCCAACTGCATTGCCGCCTTTTGGGTACTCATTCTTGTTCTTAAGCTTGGATTCAAAAAAACCAAGCCAAGTACTTTATATTTCCCTAAATCTTCATTTTGAAAGGGATTTGCCTTACAAGCCAAAGCTGCTTTTACAGCTTCAGATAGAGAGGGTAGGTCATGTACTGAAAAAAACTGTTTCATTGGTACTTATTTTAATATTGGTGGAGTCTTTTTGTGAATTTTTCTAGAAACAAATCCGCCTCTTGTTTGGTAATTGTCAAAGCAGGTAATAAACGAATTACATTCGGATTTGCATTACCCGTAAAGATGTGATCCTTAAATAACAGATCCGAACGCAATTCTTTTAACTCAGGAGCAAGATCAATGCCAATCATCAATCCTTTTCCTCTAACTTCTTGAATAGGATTTAATTTACTCAATTCTGTCAATAAATAATTTCCAATTTCTTTTGCCTGTAGCAACAATTGATCTTGTTGGATAATTTCTAAAACGGCTAATGCAGCCGCACATGCCAAGTGATTTCCGCCGAATGTGGTTCCCAACTGTCCATGCCAAGGTATAAACACGGGTGAAAGGGCAATTGCACCTAAAGGAAAACCATTTCCCATCCCTTTGGCCATCGTATAGATATCTGCTTCAACTCCTGCGTCATTTACGGCATAGAAAGAGCCTGTTCTACCATATCCACATTGTATTTCATCTGCAATAAAAATAGCACCATAGGTTGTTGTCAACTTTCTTATTTTTTGTAAAAAGGATGTTGTTGCAACTTGGATCCCCCCCACGCCTTGAATACCTTCGATAATCACTGCGGCAACTTCATTGCCATACGCTAAAAAGGCTTGTTCTAAAGCTTCTTCATCATTAAAAGGCAAAAAAACAAGGTGATTAATTTCATTTATTGGTGCACTAATTTTGGGATTATCCGTTGCAGCAACAGCTAAGGATGTTCTTCCGTGGAAGGCCTTAGAAAAAGCGATAATCTTTTTTCTTCCATTGTGAAAAGAAGCTATTTTTAGGGCATTTTCATTGGCTTCAGCTCCTGAATTGCACAAAAACAGTTGATAATCCTGTAATCCTGATACTTCTCCCAATAAAGTAGCTACTTGTTGTTGTAAGGGAATTTCAATTGAATTCGAATAAAAACCAATCTGATCGAGCTGTTCCTTTAGACGCTTAACATAGTGCGGATGTGTGTGCCCTATCGAAATAACAGCATGTCCTCCATAGAAATCTAAATACGATTGTCCATTTTTATCCCAAACATAACTCCCCTGTCCTTTTACGATTTCAATCGGGTTTAAAGGATATACATCATATAATTTCATCATAATTTTATCGGTTTTAAAAAGCAGATGCTTTCAGATTTAAGCCTGTTTTTTCATCTAATCCAAACATCAGATTCATGTTTTGAACCGCTTGTCCTGAAGCTCCTTTTACTAGGTTATCAATCACACTTGTTATAACTACATCATCCTGGTGTTTTTCAATTGATAATATGCACTTATTGGTGTTTATTACTTGTTTTAAATGAATGCCCTTTTCGCTAAAATGCGTAAAAGGATGCGTTTCATAAAACTGATAATATAAATTTTGCAGCTCTTTTTTACTTATGGTTGATTCAAAAAGGACACTAGTAAAAATTCCTCTGGCAAAATCTCCTCTTTCTGGAATTAATTTAATTTTAGGTTCTTCATTCGGTTGTAATTGCGACAAGCTTTGTCCAATTTCGCCTAAATGTTGATGGGTAAAAGCCTTGTAAATAGACAGATTATTGGTTCTCCAACTAAAATGTGACGTAGCGGATAAACCTTGTCCTGCTCCTGTTGACCCTGTTATTGCATTAATATACATCGATTTAGGCAACAAATGCTCTGTAGCTAAAGGCAATAAAGCTAATTGTATGGCTGTTGCAAAACAACCTGGATTTGCAATAAAATTAGCCTGTTTAATTTGCGCTCTATTTAATTCAGGCAATCCATATACAAAGGGATTTTGTGTTGTTTTTAATCTAAAATCTTGACTTAAATCGATAATTTTCACTTCCTTACCGAAGGAATTTTTCTGTAAAAAAACGGTAGAATCTCCATGCCCTAAACACAGAAAAACTACATCAATTACGTCTTCCAAACTTGAAGTGAACACTAGATCTGTATCACCAAATAAATCCGTATGCACACTGTAAACGGGGTTATTTGCGTTGCTATTCGAGTGAATAAAAACAAGTTCTACCCCAGGATGAACTAACAAAAGACGAATTAATTCACCTCCTGTATACCCAGCACCACCAACAATTCCAACTTTAATCTTTTGCATACCTAATCCTTTTGTTTATTTACTTTATGCCAAATCATCACTTGGTTGCCAAAAATTTTAGAAAACCCTTTGACATCATCTCCCGTCCACGCTTTGTTCATTTCTCCATAACTACCGAATGCATTGGACATTAAATCAAAATCTGAGTCAATACCTTGAATGACAAAACGATGTGGATATAGTTCTACAAAAACTTTACCGCTTACTGTTTTTTGTGTACTTGATAAAAAAGCTTCTAAATCTCGCATAACTGGATCATGGAATTGGCCTTCATGCAGATAATTGCCATAGAAAGCCCCTAACTGTTCTTTCCAACTCAATTGCCATTTCGTAAGCGTATGTTTTTCAAGTATATGATGAGCCTTTACCAAAATAAGTGGCGCAGCTGCTTCAAAACCAACTCTTCCTTTAATCCCAATAATTGTATCGCCTACATGGATATCTCTGCCGATACCAAAGGGTTGTGCTAATGCTTGTAGTTGTTGGATTACTTCAGTAGGCTCCATTCCTGTACCATTTAATGCAACGGGTTCGCCATGTTCAAAAGTTATTTCAATGATTTCTGGCGTTGTTTTAGTACAGGGAGTTGGCCAGGCGTCTTCAGGTAAATATAGATTAGAAGTTAACGTTTCCTTTCCTCCTACTGAAGTGCCCCACAAACCTTTATTAATTGAGTATTTTGCTTTTTCAGCATTGATTTCAACCCCATGCTGTTGCAAATAAGCAATCTCTTCTTCTCGACTTAATTGTAAATCTCTAATTGGCGTAATGATGTCAATATTGGGAATTAGGATATTGAAAATCATATCAAAACGCACTTGGTCATTTCCAGCTCCTGTACTTCCATGTGCAACTGCGGTTGATCCGATTTTTTTTGCATAGTTCGCAATAGCTGTCGCTTGACATACGCGCTCTGCACTTACAGATAATGGATATGTAGCATTTTTTAATACATTGCCAAAAATCAAATACTTGACACAATCCGTATAATACTTTGTTGTTTCATCTAAGGTTGTATGTGAAGCAACCCCCAATTGATATGCTTTTTTTTCAATATCTTTTAGTTCTTCTTTGGAAAAACCACCTGTATTTACAACTACACTATGTACTTCATATCCTAATTCCTCTTTGAGGTAAATTACACAGAAACTAGTATCTAATCCACCACTAAAGGCTAAAACTACTTTTTTGTTCATCTTGTTCATGTTTAAATTTAAAATAGATGCGTTTTCTTTACGGTTTGTTTGATTTTCATTTGTAATCTTTTCAGTAAAGAATATTTCTTTTGCATTTCTTTTAATCGTTCTTTCGCTTTTGTTTTTTGATCTATTTTATTTCGAAGTTCTTTTTCTTTTTCGATGGGATCCCAAAGCATGGACGTGCATAAACAGTTTTTGCGTTCTTTACTTTGCAAAATTGAAAAATTAATACAGCTTTCACAGCCTTTCCAAAACGATTCATCTTGTGTAAGTTCAGAATAGGGAACGGGCTCATAGCCTAAATCGGAATTGATTTTCATGACCGCTAATCCCGTTGTTAAACCAAAAATTTTCGCTTGAGGATATTGTGTTCTCGAGAGTTCAAAAATTCGTTTTTTAATTGCTTTTGCCAAGCCTTCATTTCTGAATACTGGATTGACTATCAAACCTGAATTGGCTACATATTCACCATGGCTCCACGTTTCTATATAGCAAAAACCAGCCCAAGTGCCGTCTCGATGCAACGCAATAACAGCCTTACCTTCGAGCATTTTATTGGCTACATATTCTGGTTTTCTTTTAGCAATTCCTGTACCACGAGCTTGAGCAGAAAGTGCCATTTCATCACAAATTTGCGCAGCATAACCAACGTGTGTTTCATTCGCTGGCATTACAATAAACTGATTTGAATTCATCTCAAAAACAGATAGTTAGAATTCAACTAAGTCTATGGAAAAACAGGTAAAAACATATGAATTTTCCCTTTCAACCCCGTTGAAATACATTAAAATTTGATAGATTTATTGAATTGAGTAAAAATATACCCAAAGAAAAAGAAAGCTTAAAAAATTAAGCCCGCGACCGCGATGCCCGCGAAGTAGATAACAAGAAAACAGAAGCAGAAGCAGAAGCTATGCTGTACGTTTTAAAAGTAGTATGTAATACTGTTTTCTTCATCACTTGTGTATACCCTTAGGGGTTGGTACAAAGTTTTCTAATAATAATTTTAATATGCAAGTGTTTATATAAAAATTAACATCTCTCAGATAAACACTTGCATATATCGGTCGATTCTGTCCTACTAAAATCTCTTTTTCATCCCTTCTTCAAACAAAAAGCATTAAACATATCTAACTTATAAATAAACACTTACAAATAAAAACCTGCATTGAATTCTTAAGTAACAAAAAGTATTAACATTAGAAATCTCCATTGTAATAAGGCACTAAATTCTTCGCTTTTATACGTATAGTTTTATAGCTAAAATCTTGAATACTTAAAATTTTAGCCTTATCATTGGCATCGAACACCGTTTTTTTTGTAGGCATTCCCTCTGTATTATATTCATATACAATACTCCATTTAACCTCCTTATCATTCTGTTCTTCACTAGCCCATGAAGCAATATTGTTATTTATAAATTTAAATGGCGTCAACACCTTTATGTAATTATACTCCTCATACAAAAAATCCAGATTCATATTAGTATAGGGCGTTTTATTGCTGTCATACGTAAACTTAATTCCTTCTTTTGGAAAATTTGAATTAGATACACGAGCAATATTTTTACTCAAACTATATTGTAAAATAATTGAAAAATCTTGATTTTTATCCTCCACATCAACAATAAGAACACAATTACTTACACAATATCTATAGGTATAAACAATAGCATTCTTTTGGTCAACAACTTTGTGAATCAATCCTTTATCATTATAAGCAAACGTTTTAGACATCAATTCTTCCTCTGTCTGGACATTAATCATTTTAGATGATGTCAACTTATTTTTTAGATTATAAAAAAACATCACTTTTAGGTTCTCTTTTGAAGCACCCTCTAGTGCGATATTAGTCAGTCGCACTAGATTAATAGTCATCAAACGTCCTGTTGCATCATAAATATAGTTTAAAACTTCCTCACTTGCTGGTACATTACTTTGAATAATCTCTGTGGAATAATTTTTCCTTGAAACCTTGTCCAATACCAATACATCTATTTCCATACTTGATGAGTCTTGTTGCTCTGATGAACAACTAATAAATAAGGCCGTAAGAATACAGCAACCAATACGGTGAATTACCTTCATAGATTTACATTTTTACAATTAATATTGCAGCAAATAACCGTTTAACACCAATAAAAAAAACAATAAATGGTATTTTTCACCAATGTATGAACAGAAATATCACAAAAATGTATTTTTAAAAAAAAGAGAAATAAATAGGGCGAGTCAAGTTCATAATTTTAAATTTAAAGAGACTAAGCGACCCAAGAATATAATCTGAATCAACACATTTGGAGCTAATGCTTCCTCATACAGCTCCAAATAGATAAAATTAGACACAAATTGTTGATATAATCACAATTGGTAAGCGTACTCCTTGTAAAAACAAGCAAAATGTTTTTATAGTCTAGTATTTCATTTTTTTAATGGAAAAAGGGAATATAGTATTACTACATTCCCTTATCCCTTTATTTAAATCTAATGCTATATCAGCTTTTGTTTCTCTTTATTTTAAGCAATTTAGTATGACAGTAAACTTTTTACATCGTACGTCTTTAGTTTATCACGTCCGTGTAAAAAAGATAACTCCATCAAGAAATTAAGCTGTACGATTTCTCCGCCCAAACGTTCCACTAACTTACAAACCGCTTCTGCTGTTCCTCCTGTTGCTAATACATCATCGTGGATCAGCACTTTTTCTCCTGGTTTTATAGCATCTGCATGCATTTCTAGTATATCCGTTCCATATTCCAATTGATATTCTTGAGAAATCGTATCAAAAGGCAGCTTTTTAGGTTTTCTAACAGGTACAAAACCTGCTCCTAATTCCTTTGCTAACAACGTCGCAAAGAAAAATCCACGACTTTCCATACCCACTACACGATCTATTTTTTTATCGCCAACCAAGGCCAAAAGCTGTTTGGTCGCTTCTTCCATAGCCTCTGGACTATTTAAAAGGGGGGTAATATCTTTAAAACCAATTCCCTCTTTTGGAAAATCTTGAATATCCCTAATATAATCTTGAATCTTCATCATGTCTTACTTCTATCTTTGACTATTCCTTATTTATTCTGTGCTACTTCCCTTACTTTATTGCATACTGTGCTTGGAAGAATTGTACGCATCGCTTCCTCATATCCTTCTACTTTTTTATTGCCATATACTGAAGTGGGCAATAAGGGATATTGTTCGCGATTTGCAGTAAGGCAATAATCCAACGGTTGGTTAAAAGGTGTAAAACCCGCATAAGGATGTGTTGCTCCCCATAAAGTTACAACTTTTCCCCCTAACATAGCTGCAATATGAGCGTTTCCTGAATCCATGGAAAGCATTACATCTAACTGTTGAATCAAATTCATCTCTACTTCTAATTTCACCTTACCTGCCATGACGATGACATTGTCATTATCGCGTTTTAGTTGATTTAGCAAAGCAATTTCTTTTTCCCCTCCTCCAAAAAGAAAAATCAAATGATTTTCTTGTTCGGCTAATTCATCTACTACTTTTTGCATCAAATCCAAAGGATAAACTTTGCTGTCGTATTGGGCAAAAGGTGCAATACCTATCCATACTTTGTCTTGCTTTTTGCTATACAATTCTAATTCTTGAGCTAAGGGTGCTTTTTCAGGAAAAACAGGCTGTTCCAAATTCACTAAAAAACCTAGTTTTTTTAAGGTTTGGCAATGATTTTCAAACATGGTCTGCACGGGTTTAAACACTTTATGTTCTGAACGTGTTAAAGCTTTCTTCGCTTCTCTACCCTTATCTAAGGCAGCTGTTGGGATACCAGAAAGCTTAAACAATATACGAACAATCTGAGCGCGTAATACATTGTGAAAATCTGCAAAATAATCCGGTTTTAGCTTTTTAATATCTTTATATAAGCGTATTAATCCCAAAAAACCTTTGTGCTTTTTCTTTACATCAACAGCAAAAAAATCAACGCGATCTATACCTTTAAAAAAGGGTTTGAAGAAAGGTCGTGAAACAACTGTTACACGTACATGAGGATGCTGCTCGAGTAACGCTCGAATTACAGGAACAGTCATCGCTACATCTCCCATAGCTGATAATCTAAAAATGACAATATGTTTGAAACCTTTCACGAAAAATGTTTTTTTATTTTAAACAAGAAAAGCGTGAGTATCCACGCTTTAACAAACAAAAGTAATTTTTTTTACTGATACAAAAAAAGTTATTTTAAATCACTCTATCTCTCCTTCGCTTTTGCACCTAGAGTGGCAATCTTAAAGTTTAAAAAAAAACGCTGTTCCCTTTTCTAAAGTGCAATTAATCTTACCCTAACTTAGTGCGTTTATTATTTACATCGTACTAAATAAAATCAAAGCTAAAACTTAATATTGCCAGGCCAGAATACGGCTTATTTTATTTCCTTGTTCCATATTAATCACACGAACTTCCTTTGCTTCTGCCTTTTTTAATAGGGCTTGCAAAGGCTTTAGATGCTCTTTATTTGATACCAACGTTGTAAACCAAACCGCTTGTCTTTTAAAATGCTTACTTTCATATATATAGTTGGTAATAAACGCTTTCTCTCCACCCTCGCACCATAATTCATTGTTCTGCCCACTGAAATTTTGTACGGGCTTACCGATGATTTCTTTTCCTAAATTTTTAAGTTTTTGAGTAGTTTTGGCTAATACTTCTGCGTTTGAAGAGAAGAAAGGAGGATTACAGATTACTAAATCAAAATACTCTTTCTCTCCCATAATATTCTTTAGTATATTTCGCTTACTCATTTGTTGGCGAATGGTAATGCTTTTCTTTAGATGTGGATTGTTATCCACAATATGACTCGCTGTTTTTATCGATACGGCATCAACTTCTGATCCTACAAACTCCCAACCATATTCTGCTATACCAATAATAGGATAAATCACATTCGCCCCAATCCCTAAATCCAATACTTTAACTCCTTTTCCCGTTGGAATCTTTCCGCCATTTTCTTCCGCTAATAAATCAGCTACATAATGGATATAATCGGCACGTCCAGGAATCGGTGGACATAAATTAGTTTTAGGCATCTCCCAATATGTAATTTTATAGTCTTTCATCAGAATTGCTTTATTGAGTAATACAACCGCTTCAGGAAGAGCAAAGTCTATCGTATCTACACCCGATGGATTCTTACTAATAAAAGCTGCTAATTCAGGAACAACTAGCTTTAATTTATCAAAGTCATATAAATGCTTATGTTTATTGCGTTCGTGTAACTTTTTCTGGGTTTTATTAGCGTCTTTCATTCTATTAATATTTAATACAAAAGTAAGTCATTTTTATTTGAATCATTGTATTTTGATTCTACACAAAGACGATCCAACGACAAAAAACGGAATTTCTTACCCAGTTGGAGAGACAAGAAATGGTTTTTATTGCGAAGTTAAATTTGTACAATTAAACCCTAAAATGAGGGTGCCTTTTTGGGACACCCTCATTATTTTTAGAGGTATTTAAACCTCTTTAATGGCATTAAATTAATTTTACATTCTAAAAATAAGCTAATTTTATTATTTGATAATAATGAATTCACTGCGTCTGTTTTCTTGATGTTCAGTCTCTATACACTCAGCTCCATCACGACACCTATTCAATAATTGACTGTCTCCATACCCTTTTCCAGTTAAACGATTCTTATCAATACCTCGTTCAATCATTCATTTTATAGTCGATTGTACACGTCGCTCAGATAAGCTCATATTATATCTTTTATTCCCTTTACTATCGGTATGAGAGCGCACTTCAATATTCATCTCCGGATATTGTTTCATCACTTCCACAATTTTCATCAGCTCAAGGGTTGCCTCTCTACGAATATTTGATTTGTCAAAATCAAAGTAAATTGACTGAAGTTTTAGCTTCTTAAATAAATCCTCATTTACCTCAAGGGTTTTTTCTGTCCGTTCTAATCCGATATTGACCGTCTCAATTCCTGATTCACTATTAGCATTAAAAGACACTTCAACCGTCCTATATGATGGTTTCTCAGCCCTAATTCGGTATTTATAATCACACGTTAATTGCGAAAAAGTACAATACCTCTGGCTATCGGTCTGACTTGTTTCGGATTTTTGATATAAACCATTTGAGATGCTTACTACTGCATTAGCCAATGCTTCATCCGTATTTTGATCATATATCTTCCCTTGTATGGTTTGTTGACATGGCTTCTTTTCCGATAAATAGCATCTGACCCTTTACTTCCCTCTCTATTTGAACTAACAAAGCCCATTTTCTCCTTGAAAGCCCAGTAAAAGCCAAACACAAAAACTAATGAGATAAACAGATTGTAACTTCATCTGGCAGCATAGAGATTTAATACTAGTAACGAATCAATTTAGAAAAATTGAAAATAACAAATGAATTATGAA
>NZ_CBCPHW010000022.1:0-62236 GCF_965118575.1 Myroides odoratus
CTCTTAATCCCCATTCTGTTCGAATTTCAAATTCTTGCTGGTTGTAAATCATAATTCCAATTTAAATTTACCGTTAATTGTAAAACAAAAAAACCGATAACATATGTTATCGGTTTTTTACTGGTGTGGTGCCTCCAGGAATCGAACCAGGGACACAAGGATTTTCAGTCCTTTGCTCTACCAACTGAGCTAAGGCACCAGTTGCTTGTATTAGTTTAAATTTGTGGTGCCTCCAGGAATCGAACCAGGGACACAAGGATTTTCAGTCCTTTGCTCTACCAACTGAGCTAAGGCACCAGTTTTAAACTAAGTTATTAAAAGTATTTTGTGGTGCCTCCAGGAATCGAACCAGGGACACAAGGATTTTCAGTCCTTTGCTCTACCAACTGAGCTAAGGCACCCAATGACTTTTAATAGTGAACTTTTGTTCTCTTAAGCGGTTGCAAATATATAATACTTTTTTATTCTTACAAAACTTCTAAGTCAAATTTTCTTTATTTATCTTTGTTGCACAAAGGAAGCAAACCATGATCTATACACTTGATATCGGGAACACAAGAACCAAACTCGCTATGTTTGAAAACAATAGCTTGTTAAATACCGAATATCTTTCAACGAAAAATTTACAAGAAGAGCTTTTATTTTTTTTAAAAAAAATAGAGACAAAGCCTAAA
The DNA here is from genome assembly GCF_965118575.1 of Myroides odoratus. GTDB lineage: Bacteria > Bacteroidota > Bacteroidia > Flavobacteriales > Flavobacteriaceae > Flavobacterium > Flavobacterium odoratum_B. The sequence continues at coordinate 675 of NZ_CBCPHW010000022.1, forward strand.
ATTATCATGGCTAGTGTTGTTCCTATCGATCCAACCCTCTTAAAATGGTTAGAAACCCACACGGATTTTATCCAAATTACACATGCAACTCCCCTTCCTATCACCAACAAATATCAAACGCCTCATACGTTAGGCCTAGATCGATTAGCGGTAGCGGTAGGAGCAACTATTCTATATCCCAATACTCCGCGCTTAATCATTGACGCTGGTACGTGTATTACCTATGATTTTGTAAATGCCAAGGATGAATACTTAGGCGGAGCGATTTCTCCTGGTTTTCAATTGAGATACAAAGCGCTCAATGATTATACCGCCAAGCTTCCCTATCTTGAAAGGGAAGAAATTAATTACCTCATTGGACAAAATACTCAGGAGTCCATCCAATCGGGTGTAATCAATGGAATTATTGCCGAAATCGACAGCATTATTGACCAATATAAAAAAAATTATTCCGATTTAACAATAATTTTAACGGGAGGTGATACACTTTTTTTGGCTAGAAGATTAAAAAATATAATATTTGCTAATTCAAACTTTCTTTCTGAAAGTCTGAACTATATATATCAATACATAATTGAAAATGGTAAAAAGAATCATTCTTAGCTTTAGCCTTATTTTATCCGCTCAAGCTTTCGCTCAACAAGGAACTGCATCCCCTTATTCGTTTTACGGAATAGGAGATCTCAGTTACAATGGTACAAATGAATACAAAGCGATGGGGGGTAATAGTGTCTATGCAGATAGTTTGCACTTAAATTTAAAGAACCCAGCTGCTATTAGTAAACTAAAAGCGACTACATTCACTGTTGGTTCTACTTCAAAGTTTTACAATTTTAAATCTGACCAAAGCTCAAGTAATGTACAACGTCAATCCTTAGACTACATTGCCGTAGGATTACCGCTTTCTAAAAAATACAGTGTTATTTTTGGATTACAACCGTATTCGAATGTAGGTTATAAGATAGAAAATCTACAAACCAACGAATTAAATCAGAAAGTATCTCGTCAGTTAGAAGGAAATGGTGGAATTAACCGTGTGTTTTTAGGTACAGGTTATGAAATCAACAAAAATTTCCAAGTAGGTGTTCAAGCGAGTTACTTTTTTGGTAATACAGATCACACAACTCTACTTACCCTAGCAGATACAGGAGATGGTTTTGGTCTAGCCAATAGAACAAACGAAACTCGAAGAATTGACTATAAGGGATTTGAAATTCGAGGTGCCGTTCAATACCAAGGAAAATTTAAGGAGTACGATTGGCAAGCGAACCTTACCTATAGCCCAGAAACCAAATTAACTGCAGATAATGTAACTAATTTGAGAATTTTAAATGCATCAGGTGGTATTGTAGATATGAAAGAAATTTTCAATGAAAGTACAAACTTGAAAAAACCACAAGAATTTGCTATTGGAGCGGGTATTGGTAAAAATTTAAAATGGTTTGTTTCCGGGCAATTTACGTACATTGAAAACAGTAAATTAGCTTCTTCTTGGAATGCGTCTCAGTATTCTGGTTTTGAGGATACCAAACGCTATTCGGTTGGTGGTTTCTATATTCCAAAATACAATTCTTTTACTAGTTATTTTGATCGCGTTGTTTACCGTGCTGGTTTCCGTTACGAAAATACAGGACTGGTATTAAAAAATGAAGCAATCAATGACTATGCGTTTTCAGTAGGTGCAGGTTTTCCTTTATTCGGACGTACGTTATCCAACATCAACCTAGGTCTTGAATACGGAAATAGAGGGACTAAAAACAGTGGATTAATTAAAGAAAATTACTTTAATATCTCAATAGGTTTATCCTTAAACGATTTCTGGTTCTTAAAACGTAAATTTGATTAATATAATTTACTCATGTTGTTAGCTAAAAAAACACCTTTTATCTTTTTAGTACTACTTCTCCTAACGATAGTATCTTGTGAGAGTAACTTTAGAGATATTCAAAAAATACATGACAAAGCTCCTTTTTATCCCGCTGGAATAGCAGAAAAGATGCAGGGTCAATATGTTGATTCAGGAAGAGTCAAAGCCATTTTAGTTAGCGACAAAATGCTCGATTACTCAACGGTAAAATATAAATTCACCGAATTCCCCGAAGGTTTACACCTAACGTTCTTTGATAACAACAACAATAAAAACACCGTAGTGGCTGATTATGCAATACAGTATACAGCTACTGAACTTATTGATTTAAGAGGTAATGTTGTTATCACCACACATGATAATAAAAAATTAGAATCGGATCAGTTATACTATGATCAGAAACGCGATTGGTTTTATACCAATGGAAAATACAAGGCTTCTACAGATATCGAAAACTTCACTCAAGGTGTTGGTGTTGATTTTGACGGAAAATTAACCCTTATTAAAGCTAGAAATAGCTATGCAGAAAGTATTAAAAAAGAGAACTAACTTATGAAAGCATTACGCATTATACCTTTTCTATATTTATTTGTTTCCATTTTATTTATTTACGATGGAATTACTAAAATCATAGCAGGTGAATCCCTATCGAATTATTGGTTAAGCTTTTTTATAGCAGTTATCGCAATATTTATGTTCTTCTTTAGAAGAAAATATAGTCAACGAATGGTTGATCATTACAATAAAAAATAAGTTCAATAAAAAGTTTAAAAAGCCGTAGTACACGTTTTGTTCTACGGCTTTTTTTTATTTTATTATTTCGATAAAAATAGAACCTTACACGGTCTCATTTTTCCTTTTATAACCAATTTTACTTTTCAAAATCAAGCATTAACTAAAAAATTTTGTTTTTTAACAGTAAAAATCATCAAGAAACTGATTCTTTAGTCAAAATAATAGGTTTACTACTTTTATTATTAAAGAGATAATTGTATTTTCGCTCTCTGAAAAAAATTACACATAATAAAAAAACATGGCAGTTTTATCAAAAATTAGACAAAAGTCGGCGCTGTTAATTGCAGTAATTGGTATTGCTTTATTAGCATTCGTTATTGGAGACGTAGTTAGAAGCGGCGGTGCAGGTTCATCAAGAAATGTTGGAAGCGTAAATGGTGAAGACATCAATACGCAGATTTTTCAACAGAAAGTTTCCCAAGCAGAACAAGGAAACCAAATGAGTAGAAACCAAGCTTATCAAATGGTTTGGAATAACGAAGTTAATAATATACTGCTTAAAACAGAGTTCGAAAAACTAGGTTTGCAAATTGGAAAAGACCAATTAATCAATGTAGTAAAAACCAATCCAATGTTTGCCAATAGCCCTGAATTCCAAAATCAATTGGGACAATTCGACATGGCTAAATTCAATGCATGGGTAATGGGTATGAAACAAGCTGGACCAGAACAATGGCAAGCTTGGTTAAACTATGAGGTTGAATTGGAAAAATTCGGTTTACAACAAATGTACAATGCTTTAGTACGTGGTGGTTTATATACTACACAAACAGAAGCTAAGTATTCATACCACGGTGAAAACAGCAAAGTAACTTTTGACTATGTAACTGTTCCATACAGCACAATCAATGATGATCAGGCAAAAGTAAATGATACTGAAATCACGAGCTACATGAAAAAACACGAAAATAGATTCAAATCAGAACCTACACGTGAATTGACGTATGCTTATATTGAAAGTAAACCTTCTGATCAAGATAAAGAGGCAGTAAAAGAAACCGTTGAGGCTTACTTATTACCTACGGTTCAATACAATGCAGAAAGCAAGAAAAACGATACAATTGCAGGCTTTAAAACAACTAAAAACTTAGTTGCTTTTGTAAATGCAAATTCAGATGTAAAATTTGACAGTGTTTTCTATGCTAAAAAAGATTTGCCTTTAGAATTTCAAGAGCAATTGTATAGCTTACAACCTGGAGAAGTATTTGGTCCTTATTTGTTCAATGATCATTACTGTATTTCTCGTGTAGTTGATAAAAAAGCAGGTGCAAAAGCAAATGCAGCTCATATTTTAATTACCTATGCAGGAGCACCTCAAAGTGCGGCTACAAGAACGAAAGAAGAAGCAAAAGCAAAAGCAGAAGAAATCTTGAAAAAAGTTACTGCTGCTAATTTTGCAGAACTTGCACAAGTAGAATCAGAAGATCCAGGATCAAAAACAAATGGTGGTAAATATGAAGATATTGCCAAAGGTCAAATGGTAAAACCTTTTGAAGATTTCATCTTTAACAATCCAACGGGTAAAATTGGTATTGTAGAAACGGATTATGGATTCCACGTGATTCAAGTTTTAGGTAAAGCTGAAGGTGTACAAATTGCTACAGTAGCAAGAAAAGTTGAAGCTTCTGAAGCAACAGCTGATGATACTTTCGCCAAAGCAACCACTATCGAATCTCTTGCATCTTCAGCTAATTTTGTTGCTGAAGCTGAAAAATTAAATGTTATTGTTCAACAAGATGTTACGGTTCGTCCTTTTGACGAATACTTACAAGCGGTTGGAGCAAGAAGTGAAATTGTATCATGGGCCTTTAATAAAGAAACCAAAGACGGGAATGTAAAGCGTTTTGATATTCCTGATGGCTATATTGTTGCTAAACTAACTTCTGTAAATGATTCAGGTCTATTGCCTATCGAAGAAGCTAAAAAAGTAGTTGAGCCAATTTTAATGAACGAGAAAAAAGCTCAAATCATTAGACAAAAAATGACGGCATCAACGGTTGAAGAAGTTTCTAAACAAACCAATGCTTCTGTTTCTATAGCAATGGAAGTTACAAGACAAAATCCGACACTTACTAATATTGGCAATGAACCTTTAGTTGTAGGTACAGCATTTGGAACACCTTTAAATGAAAATTCAAAACTAATTGATGGTCTAAATGGAGTTTATATGGTAAAAACAACTAGAGTTGCTTTAGCACCAAATTTAGACAACTATAACAACTACAAAACAAAAACGGATAATGTAGTTCGATCAACTGCTACTACTAAAGTATTACAAGCTTTAAAAGATCAAGCAAAAATAAAAGACAATCGAATTGGAATGATCCAATAAAACAATATCAAAAAGCCATCTAAACAATAGATGGCTTTTTTTTTTGGTTTTCGTTTAAGTAAGAAAAATACCTTATTTTTGCCGTCAATCCTATATTTAATATTACATCTATGAAAGCATACGTTTTTCCTGGTCAAGGGGCTCAATTCACTGGAATGGGTAAAGATTTATACGAAAGTTCTCCACTTGCAAAAGAATTATTTGAAAAAGCAAACGACATCCTTGGTTTCGATATTACAACCATTATGTTTGAAGGAACTGCGGAAGAATTAAAAGAAACAAAAGTTACGCAACCAGCTGTATTCTTACATTCCGTTCTACTAGCCAAAACAATTGAAGACTTCAAGCCAGAAATGGTAGCAGGGCATTCCTTAGGTGAATTTTCTGCTTTAGTAGCCAATGGTACATTAGCTTTTGAAGATGCTTTAAAATTGGTAGCACAAAGAGCTATGGCTATGCAAAAAGCATGCGAGATTACTCCATCTACAATGGCGGCTGTACTTGGTTTAGATGATGCTATTGTTGAACAAGTTTGCAATGAAATTGACGGTGTTGTAGTAGCCGCTAATTACAATTGTCCTGGACAATTAGTAATTTCAGGCGAAACAGTTGCGGTTGAAAAAGCCTGTGAGAAATTAAAAGAGGTTGGTGCAAAAAGAGCTTTATTACTACCTGTTGGTGGCGGATTCCACTCTCCAATGATGGAACCTGCAAGTACAGAACTAGCAGCAGCAATAGAAGCAACTACTTTCAGTCGCCCAACTTGCCCAATATACCAAAATGTTACTGCAAGTGCTGTAAGTGATCCTGAAATCATTAAAAAGAACTTAATTATACAATTAACGGCACCGGTAAAATGGACTCAATCTGTTCAACAAATGATTGCTGATGGAGCAACTTTATTTACAGAAGTAGGGCCTGGAAAAGTATTAACTGGTTTAATTAAAAAAATTGATAAAGACGCAGAGACTTTTAACGTCTAAAATAAAATAACAATCCTTTCAAATCCTTGATGTTTCACATATCAAGGATTTTCTTATTTCATGCAACATGGAAAAATTATCACTTCAAGAGTGGATACTAATCTTTACTTTGGCAAGCCTTACGGCTTTAGGCCCTTTAGCCATTGACATGTACCTTCCTTCTTTCCCTAAAATAGCCGCTGATCTAGAAACAAATGTAAGCAACGTACAGATTTCTTTATCTACCTTTTTAGGGGGATTGGCAATCGGTCAATTATTTTGGGGGCCAATTTCGGATAAATATGGAGCTAAAAAACCAATTCTCATCTCGTTAACTATTTTTATTTTAACTTCCTTTGCTTGTTTATCAGTCACTAATATCCACATGATGTGGGTGTTTCGCTTTTTACAAGCTTTCGGAAGTAGTGGTGGTCTTGTTATTGCTCGATCAATTGTAAACAAGCGTTTTGACAAGGAAAAAACATTAAAGATATTTAGCATTCTTGCTATTGTTGGAGGCATTGCACCTATTCTAGCACCTATTCTGGGGAATGTGGTTTTAAAATACTTTGATTGGCCTCATATTTTTACGGCTATGGGTCTATTTGCTCTCTTTAGTATAGCCATGACTTCTTTCTTTTTAAAAGAAGACTTTTCAAATCGCTTACCTACTTTAGAAGTAAAATCAATTCTTAAAAACTACGTTCAACTGTTTAAAAACAAAACGTTTTTGACTAATACACTTATTGGTAGTATAGCCTTCAGCTGTTTGATGCTGTACATCTCCAATTCACCCGTTTTGGTCATGGATGTGGGGGGATTAAGTAGTACGGCCTTTAGTTTTGTGTTTATGCTCAATTCATGTGGTTTAATGCTAGGGTCCTTCCTAACTTCCTCTATTTTGCGAAAACGGCTGGAACCGAAGAAAATAATTACTTTAGGAACAAGTATTCAGCTTATTTCAGCTCTTGCCTTGGGTGCATTGATAAGTAGCGAAGTGTCTATTTATTATCAATTAGTGCCTTTATTCTTTTTCGTTTTACCCTTAGGGATGTTGTTCCCAACAGCGACAACTTTAGCACTCTCGCCTTTTAAAGCTGAATCGGGAATTGCCTCTGCTTTATTTGGTGCCTCTCAATTAGCTTTTACCTTTTTAACCTCGGTCTTACTCAATACTTTAAATAAGGGTTCTATGGGTATTGTTGCTCTTTCTTTAGCTGCATGTGCCTTTGCTTCTTTATTGATTAATACCTTGTACAAAAAAGTATAAATACATAGAGCCTTGAGAAATCTCAAGGCTCTATGCTTATGTATAAATTTTACATTTCAATTAAGCGAAGAAAGCTTTAATTTCATCTGTAATAAATTTAATTTGATCCGCCTCTAATTCAGAGTGCATCGGCAAAGATAAAACTTCTTTCACCAATTGATTGGTAATAGGGAAGTCTTCTTCTTTATAACGAGGATCAAGATACGCTTTTTGGTTGTGCAATGGAATTGGATAATAAATAGCACAAGGAATTCCTTTTGCTTGTAAATGAGCCATTAATCCATCTCTATCTGCATTGACGATACGCAACGTATATTGATGAAAAACATGGCTATCTGCATCTCCTTCAACTTTTGGTGTAATCACATTTGGGTGATTTGCCAAAGCGGTAGAGTATTGCTCTGCAGCTTCTCTTCTCACTTTGTTATATTGATCTAAACGAGGTAATTTTGCATTTAATACTGCCGCTTGTAAACTATCTAAACGAGAGTTCACTCCTACTACATCATGATGGTAACGTTCATACATCCCATGGTTCACGATTCCTCTAATACGATGTGCTAAGGCATCATCATTGGTAAAGATTGCTCCACCATCTCCATAGCAACCTAGGTTTTTAGAGGGGAAAAATGAAGTAGCACTCACATCAGCTATAGCACCTGTTTTTACTTTTGTTCCATCAGAAAAGGTATAACTAGCGCCAATTCCTTGTGCATTATCTTCAATTACATATAGATTATGCTCTACTGCAATCTTCATGATCTCTTCCATATTAGAAACTTGACCAAATAAATGTACGGGTACAATTGCTTTTGTTCTAGGCGTAATTGCTTTCTTAATAGCTTCAACAGAAATATTAAAACTATTCGGGCAAACATCTACTAAAACAGGCGTTAATTGCAATAAGGCAATTACCTCTACAGTTGCTGCAAAAGTAAAATCTGCTGTAATTACTTCATCACCTGGTTGTAACCCTAGTCCCATCATAGCAATTTGCAACGCATCTGTTCCATTAGCACAAGGAATCACGTGTTTTACTCCCAAATACTTCTCTAAATTAGCTTGAAAAGTATGTACTTGAGGTCCGTTGATAAATGCTGAAGATTCTAAAATTTCTTGAAAAGATTGATTTACTTCTTCTTTAATTCCTTCATATTGACCTTTTAAGTCAACCATTTGAATTTTTTTCATCGCCTTAGGTTTAGTATCTCTAAGCACTTTGTTCTTTCAAGTTTTAAGAACAAAATAGCTTGACTATCGATATGTTTTACAGCCACAAAAATACTAATTTCTTTACTTCAAAAATCTTTTCTTTACTAAAAGAAACGTAATTTCGCTAGATAAACTATTCGATATGCTATTTCTTTACAATTTGCTTATTTGTATTGCCATTGCTGTATTGCATCTGATTGCAGTGTTTAATAAAAAAATCAAGTTATTTGTTCAAGGCAGAAAACATTCTTTTTCTATTTTACGACAAAAAATACAACCAACGGATCGTGTATTTTGGGTACACGTTGCCTCTTTAGGTGAATATGAGCAAGGCCTACCTCTTATGGAAGCTTTAAAACAGAAATTCCCTTCGCATAAAATTGTATTGACTTTTTTTTCTCCTTCGGGTTATGAGGTTAAAAAAGACAGTACGCTGGCAGATGCCACGCTATATTTACCTATGGATACAAAAAGAAAGGCTAAAGCCTTTTTAAAACTTGCTCATCCTGAGAAAGTATTTTTTGTAAAGTATGAGTATTGGCCTAACTACCTCAATCAATTGAAAAAACAAAAAATAGAAACCTATCTAGTTTCAGGTATATTTAGACCTAATCAGGTGTTTTTTAAATGGTATGGCGGATTTTATAGAAATGCATTAAAGGCGTTTACCTATTTTTTTGTTCAAAATGCCCCTTCTAAACAACTACTTGCCTCTATCCAATTCAATAACTGCGCAGTTGTTGGGGATACACGTTTTGATCGAGTAAGTCAAATCTTAGAAAATGACAATACACTGCCTTTCCTCGAAGAACTTACCCATCACAAGACAAAACAAACGATAGTTGTAGGAAGTTCTTGGCCTCAGGATGAGAAAATAATTGTTGATTACATTAATCAAACTAAAGATGAGACCATAAAGTTTGTTCTTGCGCCGCACAATATCAAACCCGATCAAATCAAACAATTGTATCATGCCATTCAAAAACCTAAACAGCTGCATTCTCAGTATGAAGAAGGAATTACGGATCTCTCAAAGGTTCAAGTTTACATTATTGATGCCTATAGTTTATTGACAAAAGCGTATAGCTATGCGACTATAGCCTATGTTGGAGGAGGTTTTGGTACGGGTATTCACAATATTTTAGAAGCGGCAACTTTTGGTGTTCCCATTCTTATTGGTCCCAATTACAAGAAATTTCAAGAAGCGAAAGATCTAATTGATCGAGGCAGTTGTATAGTTATTAACAATGAAGCCGACTTTATTAACATTTTATCAAAGTTATTAACAAATGAAGCCTATCGTTGTGAATTAAATCAACTTAGTTCCTCCTTCATTTTAGCAAATAAATTAGCTACAAAAAAGATAATAGACCATGTATTTAAGTAATAATAAGCTAATTACAGTAAAGTAACTAAACTTCAGTACGATTAAAAGTTATTAACAATACAGAATTCAAGTTATCCTATCTCTGTTGATAACTATACGTAAAAGAAGTAAAGTCATCCTATATAAAAGAAAAAAAGGTAAGTAAACGCATTTGTTTACTTACCTTTATTATATGAATTAATAATTACACTATAGATAACTTATAGAAAGTTAGAGGTATATAAAATTTTGATCAATACCGAATGAGCAATATAAGGCAAATTATTGATTGCCACAACCCTTTTATAAATATTTGTAAAATTAAACTTCATCGAGAGGGGTATTTTAATTTTTAAACACCCAATCCCCTAAGTATTTCCTAACTTTTATCCTTTAACCTAGAAACGCTTACCAATTCTATTTTTTTTTAACACGACCGGGATCGTCACACTTCCTTTCTCAAATTTTATATGAGTTGCTTCCCCTATCCCTCTTTTAAATTCTCATTTAGCGATTCAATGTGAATTTCCTGTCCGCAATGCTTATGAAAAAAGGATAAATCATGGGGGTTACCTCCTTTTTTCTTTCGTTCTTATCCTAAAAAACTATTAATTTATGATTTGCTCTTTCACAAGTGATTTCTTTTTCTCAAAATAGACTTAAAATAACCGATGGATACGCAAACAATAACTGCTATTACCTGAATAGTTGTATCTTGCCAGAATTAAAAAAAACGAACACTTTTATGAAATTAAACCTTAAAAACACATTTAAACTGCTCGTTGCACTACTTGCTGTTCCCATTTATGCGCAACAAGGGGGTATGTGGATCCCATCTTTATTAGAGGGGATGAATGAAAAGGAAATGACAACTTTAGGAATGAAGATGTCAATTCAAGATATTTACGATGTAAATAGTTCTAGCATGAAAGATGCTGTGCCTCATTTTAATGGTGGGTGTACCTCAGAAGTAATTTCTGCTCAAGGCTTGCTACTAACCAATCACCACTGTGGTTATGGTCAAATTCAAGCTCATTCATCCGTAGAACACGATTACTTAGCGAATGGTTTTTGGGCTAAATCCCAAGCAGAAGAATTGCCAAATGACAACTTAGAAGTTACGTTTATCGTGCGCATTGAAGATGTCACAAGTGCCGTTATGCAGGGTGTAAAAGCCAAAGACACAGAAAGTCAAAAACAAGAGAAAATCAATGCAAATATTTCTCGTACCGTGGCTACTTTTCCTAAAAAGGATTGGGAAGAAAACAAAATCAAATCCTTTTATGAAGGCAATCAGTACATTTTATTCGTAACTGAAACATTTAAAGATGTACGATTAGTTGGAGCACCGCCATCATCTATTGGTAAATTTGGTTCTGATACGGACAATTGGGTATGGCCTCGTCATACTGGAGATTTTTCTTTATTCCGTATTTATGCAGACAAAAACAACCGTCCTGCAGCTTATGCAAAAGACAATGTTCCTTATACACCCAAACACTTCTTCCCTATTTCATTGGATGGCGTAGCGCCAGATGATTTTACGATGGTTTTTGGTTATCCAGGTCAAACTCAAGAATATTTACCTTCTTATGCCATTGAACAAATCATCAATGATTTGAATCCTGCAAAAATTGGCGTACGTGATGTTGCTTTAAAAATTACGGATGAATATATGCGTAATGACCAAACCATTAAAATTCAATATGCCTCTAAATATGCTGGAACAGCAAATTACTGGAAAAAGTGGATTGGCGAAAGTCAAGGTTTGAAAAAAAGTAATGCTGTAGCTGCTAAAAAAGCATTTGAACAAGACTTTATAACAAGAGCTAAGAAAAGCAAAAACGCAAAAGAATACACCGCTATTCTTCCTAAATTCGAAAAGTTATATCGCGATATCGCTCCTTATTCATTAAGTAGAGATTACTTTATAGAGGTTGCACTTCGAAATGGAGAGCTATTAGCTACGGCTTGGAAACTATCCGCAGTAGAAAGCTCCTTAACGAATGAGGCACAATTTAAAAGTAGAAAAAATAATTTATTAAAATCACAAGAGCGCTTTTACAAAAACTACAACAAAGACGTAGATCAAGATGTATTCAAAGCCATTGTAACTTTATATAAAGAGAAAGCGCCTAAAGCTTATTTAGCGCCAGAATTACAACAAGCGGATATTGCTACCTTAACGAAAGAAATTTACTCAACAAGTAAATTAACTTCTTATGAAGGGCTGCAAGAATTACTCCAAGGCGATGCCAGCCAAGTTAAAGCGGCCTTATTAGCAGATAAAGGGTATGTATTTGCGAAAAGCTTAATTGAAAATTATCAAACTAAAATTCTTCCTAAATACGAGGAGTTAGATACAGAAATTAACGTTTTACAGCGTACGTATATGAAAGCACAATTGGAACTTTATCCAGATGCTCGAATTTTCCCTGATGCAAATAGTACCTTGCGTATAACCTATGGTAAAGTAGATGGCTATGCACCTAAAGATGCGATTTACTATGAACCAGTGACTCATTTAGAAGGAATCATAGAAAAATATGTACCTGGCGATTACGAATTTGACGTTCCTGCCAAATTAATTGACTTATACAATGCTAAAGATTACGGGGCGTACGCAGACAACGGCAAACTACCGGTAAACTTTATTGCAACGAATCATACAACAGGTGGAAACTCAGGAAGTCCGGCTATAGATGCTTATGGGAATCTAATCGGATTAAACTTTGACCGCGTTTGGGAAGGGACAATGAGTGACATTTATTATGACCCTGCTATTTGTAGAAATATTATGGTAGATGCCCGCTATATTTTATTCATTATTGATAAGTTTGCAGATGCAAAACACCTCATAAATGAGATGAAATTGGTAAATCCGAAAAAAGATAAAAAATAAATACCTGACTATCAATGTTTTGTAAATTATTTTTTTTATATAAAAATAATTTACAAAAACAAATTATTGAATGAAATATTTATTATATTTGTATCGAATTAATAATTAACTTTTATAACTTTAGTAAAATGAAAAAAATCGCATTAAGCATTGCTTTAGTAGCTATGATGGGTGTATCTTTTGTTTCTTGTAAAGATACTGCAAAAGAACCAACAACAGAAGAAGTAACAACAGAAGAAGTAGCAGCTCCAGTAGAGGAAGTTGTAACTGAAGAAGTTGTAACTGAAGAGGCTCCAGTAACTGAAGAGGCTCCAGCTACAGAAGCTCCAGCAGAAGCTCCAGCTAAATAATTAGCTCCAGCAAATAAAAAAAAGGCTCTCACTTAGTGAGAGCTTTTCTTTTTTATATCCTTTTCATTTCCTGATTCAATTCAATTAATCGCTCTATTATTTTTCTATCATTTGATAAACGAGGAACTTTATGTTGTCCTCCTAACTTATCACTTTCCTTGAGCCAATTGTAAAATAATCCTTGATGTGCTTGATGTAAGACCAGAGGATTTAAAGTCATATTATTATAGCGTTTGGCTTCGTAATCGGAATTTACCTCTTGAATACATCGATCCAAAACTTCGCCAAATTTCTCTAAATCAATCGGTGCCTTAGTAAATTCAATCAGCCATTCATGGGCTCCTTTTTCTTTATCTACCATAAAAATAGGTGCCACCGTATATTCTGCAATTTCTACTTGAAATAAGGAACAGGCTTTCGCTAAAGCACGATCGGTATTCTCGACCATCAATTCCTCTCCAAACACATTGATGTAATGTTTTGTTCTTCCAGTAATCTTAATTCGATAAGGGAGTAAACTGGTAAAACGAACTGTATCTCCAATTAAATAGCGCGTTAATCCAGCATTCGTTGTAATTAACATCGCATAATTTTTACCTAACTCTACACCACTTAAGGGAACAATCTTTTGTGTACTTGTTCCGAAGGTTTCCATTGGAATAAACTCATAAAAAATACCATAATCCAGCATCAACAATAATTCATTACATCCATTTTGATCTTGGATTGCGAAGAACCCCTCAGAGGCATTATAGATTTCATAGTATTTAAACCCACTACTAGGCAATAGCTTTTGATATTGTTCTTTATACGGTTCAAAGCTTACACCGCCATGAAAATATACCTCTGCATTAGGCCATAGGTCCAATAAACTGCCTTTTCCTGTTTCTTGCATAATCTTATTAAAAAGCACCAACATCCAAGAAGGAACTCCCATAAAACTCGTTACATTTTCATCTCGCACCTCATTGATAATGGCGTTCATTTTGGTTTCCCACTCCGCCATCAACGAGGTTTTATTGGATGGCGTGCTACTAAACTCCGCCCAAAAAGGCATATTATCAATCAAAATAGCCGATAAATCTCCAAAGATGGTATTATTATCTTCATACAATTGTTTACTACCTCCTAAGCGCAGCCCTTTACCTGTAAAAAGTTGTGAATTTTCATTGTTGTTCAAATAAAGACACAGCAAATCTTTTGCAGCTTTGTAATGGCAATTCTCTAATGCCTCATTACTAACTGGAATAAACTTACTTTTTGCATTGGTTGTTCCACTTGATTTAGCAAACCAACGAATCGGATCGGACCAAAAGATATTATTTTCTCCTTTCCTTGCTCTTTCTATAAAAGGCTCAAATTCTTCATAGGTATAGATTGGCACCCGTTCAGCAAACGTTTCGTAATTCTTTATACCAGCATAATCGTATTGCTTTCCTAGTAAAGTCTTCTCATTGGCTTTTATTAAGCTTAAAAAAACATCATTTTGTACCTCATTGGGGTATTTTCTAAATAAATCTATTTGATGAATTCTCTTTTTAAGAATCCATGAAGCAATAGAATTAATAATTGTCAGCGCCATATATACAGTATTAATAAAGCAAACCTCTTTTTCATGAAAAAAGAGTAGTTAAACAATAAAAATTGTTTTTGTACTTTTACTCCTTACCCAAAAATAACAATTTTATTTATGCAATACGAAGGAGTTTTAAACAAAATGCAAACGGAGTGGAGTAGCCCAATAGAATACTACTTGGTATTCCAAAATAACTTCATCAATCTAAATCAAATGCTCAATCGTCAATTCAAGATTTCATTTGTGGATTACGAATGCTTGAATTGTGGAATGCACAAAAAGATTTTTCGTCAAGGCTTTTGTTATGACTGTTTTTATGCGAGTCCAGCAGTTGGTGACTGGATCATGCGTCCCGAATTAAGTACCGCCCATTTAGGTATTGCAGATAGAGATTTAGCCTACGAAAGCAAGGTTCAATTACAACCCCATGTTGTTTATTTAGCATCTTCGAGTGATGTAAAAGTTGGAGTTACTCGAAAGACCCAAATTCCCACGCGTTGGATTGACCAAGGTGCCTCACGTGCAATTCCGATTGTAGAAGTACCGAATCGCTATTTAGCAGGCCTTACTGAGGTTGCATTGAAAGATCACTTTACAGACAAAACTAACTGGCGCAAAATGCTCCAAAATGACATTATTACTCCAGATCTAACCGCAATTCGAAATACATTATTACCCCAATTACCTGAAGAGGTAAAACCTTATTTTTCTACCACAGTCCATGAGTTATACCAATTGACTTATCCTGTCTTAGCATTTCCCACAAAAATAAAAAGTTTAAACTTGGATAAAACACCTTCCTACGAGGGCGTTTTAAAAGGTGTAAAAGGGCAGTATTTACTATTTGAAGATGGTACTGTTTTCAATATTAGAACCTATGAAGGTTATGTGGTTCAAATAACCCTTGATTAATATAAAAAAACGGGAAGCTTCAAGGGCTTCCCGTTTTTATTCTATTTATTTACTCTTTTGCTTGCTCTTTCTTCTTTTTGCCAAAAAGGTCTTTTAATCCTTCTCCTATTTTGTTTACAACCTCATCCGTTTCTTTTTTCTTCGCTTCTGCTTCTGGGGTTTGCTCTGTATTTTCTTTTCCTTTATTTCCACCTGTCAATAAATCCTTTAACGCATCTTTACCTTTATCCAAGTATTTGTTTGCTTGATCTTCCGCAATTTGCTTGGTCAAATTAGTCACTACCTCATTCATATTAGTTCCGACTTTAGGTGCACTAAAATTACCGGTTAAGCCCACCTTTATTGGAATAGCCTCGTATTTAGCGCTTTCTTGTGGACTCAATTTGGCTAAAAGATTAGCCACATCTGAACCTAACATTTTCGCAGGAACTTTGAAATCTAAATTGTAATTCATTTGTTGATCAAAGCCATGTTCACCCGAAATCTGAACATTCATATCGCGTACTTTTAAATCAAAAGGGGATACTTGTACTTTACCATCTTTAAATTTTAAATGAATGCGTTTATTATTCAAATCTAATTTACTTAAGTCAATGAATTTTACTGCAGAATCTAAGGAAGACAGCAATTTTGAATTGGCTACATTCACTTGAGAGTTTAGTAGATCTCCTGTAATATCCCCTGAAAGTGTATTCATTATGGGTGAGAAATCACTACCGTCTAATTGGCCATCTAATTGCACATTTGCATTAATATTTCCTGCAATAATTCCCGCAATAGGTGCAATTTTATTTAAAAACTCGAATTGAGTAAAGGTCTCTTTGATGTCCAAGGTTTTCAATCCTAAATCCATCTTGAATTTAGGTTGGCTTTCTTTGGTTGATACCTCTCCAGCAAATGCTAATTTACCGCCAAAAATATCCGTGGTCATATTTTCCAAACGCGCCGTTTCATCTTTGACAATCAATCGTCCTTTGACATTTTTCAGCGTTAAATTATCATAGACTACTGTTTTTGCATCTGCATTAATTGTACAGTCTAAGAATGCAGGTATCTTTAATGCATCCGCCGTAGTTTTGAGTTTAGTAGTATCTGTTTTTTCTTCTGTTTTGGTTTTTTCTGTTGCTGCTGTTGTATCTTCTTTCAACAAATCTGCTAAAATAAAATTAGTTGAACGAACATTGAAGTTTCCTTTCAACGTTTGCTTGTTAAAAAGAAATCCATACAAATTATCTAAACGACCATCTGCTGCTAAATCCGTTTTTCCTGTAGCTAAGGAAAATCGATTTAAACTAACATAGTTAGGATTAAATGTAATCGACGCTTCTTTAATATCCAAAGGTTTAGCCATTGCATCTGTAGCAAAATGGAAATTAGTTAAGCTAATATCTCCTGCATTTTTAATATTCTGATATTGACTTTTCTCCACGGAGTTCATGTCAAAACTCGTAGTTACGTTCGCCTTTAAAATACCCGTTAAAGGCGTATCTAATTTGATAGGATACGCTTTTGTAACATTGGCTAAATTAATTATCCCATTGAGTTTAGCATCCACCAATAGGTTTTCCGTTAGATTTTTAAGAGTCGCACTTGCATTAAATACATCTTGATCAATTTTAAAAGATAGTTTATTTAAATTAACATAGGTATCTTTCATCAATCCTGTTTGGTTTACCACTTGCATATCTAATACAATTTGCTCTACCGCTTTAGGCAAGTCAGGGTATTTAAATGAAGCTTTATTGGCTGCCATTTCAATTGCTAAAGTAGGAATTGTCGTTTCCGTTAAATTTCCTTTTACAAGCCCCTTAACTTTAAAATCTCCGGTTGTTGTTACCCCTTTTAATCCACCAGCATAGGTTTCTGGAATTAGTCCTAAGAAATTTTTAAAGTCCGAATCTGGTGTTGCAAACGACATATCAAAAGCTTGTCCTTCTTCTAACAACTGTACTTTTCCATCAAACTGCAAGGGCAATTGATTGATCAAGGCTTTATTTTCTTTAAATGTATAAATCTGTTGATCCATATCCATCCCAATTAAAGCATCTAAAGACAGTTGAACTTGGTTTAAAAAAGAAGTGCCATCCATCACAAAAGAAACCTTCGCTGTAGATTTAGTGTCTAAATCCAAAATATTTGCTGTTAGGTTTCCTTGTCCTTCATGGTTAAATTCATCAATTATAAATTGCATTTTAGAACTCAAATCCGTGTAGGTAATTTTAGTATTCTCAATTTGATAATGCTTTAAAGCTAGAGAAAAGGGTTTGTCTTCTTTTTCGTCTTCTTCTTTTTCGTCCTCGTCTTTTAACGCAATATCGTAGTTGGCAATCCCTTGTTCATTGATCAATACATGAATCGCTGCCTCTTTCACCTGAATTTCTTCAATATTCATGGGTTTATCCGCGCCATTAAACAATTCCATTACTGACATTTTCAGCCCGATGGTCTTTGCATATACTAAGGTATCCCCCTGAAAAGGTTCATTATTCACAATTGCCAGTCCATCAATCGTAACGGTGGCTTTTGGAAAATTCTTCAACAAGCTCAGATTGACCTTATCAAATGAAACAGTTGCAGTAAGGTTATCATTAATCGTTTTAAGTACTAAATCTTGAATTTTCCCTTTAAATAAAAAAGGAGCCGTAAGGAGTAACAGGAATAATCCCACTACTATACCACCAATCCATAACCAAATTTTTTTCTTCATATTCATTTTATTTTCATACAAAATAACAAAAAAAAGAGTCAACTCATCTTATTTGAGTTGACTCTTTTGTTAATTAAGTAAATCTTAACCTATTGAATTTTAATCTCAAAAGGCATAATCGCTTGTGCTCCTTTTAAAGATTGGAAGTAATTTAATCGTTCCATCATTTCAAAATTCTCTTGTCCAATTTTTTCTTTCAGCAATTCATCTTGGGTTTGCATGATTGAGGCTCCTAAGAAATTGCGCAATAAATCATTGAATTTTAATTCATATTCAGGGTAGCTCACTACTTTGTAATCGTCAATTTCCACTTTTTTTGCAGCATACGCAATTGCATCTCCCAAGCCTCCTAATTCATCTACTAATCCTTTTTCTAAAGCATCTACACCAGTCCAAACACGTCCTTGTGCAATTTCATCGACTTTTTCAAAAGTCATTCCACGGCCTGCCGCTACGCGATTTACGAAAGTATCATAAATAAACTCGATGCTTTCAGTCACTTCCGATTTGAACGATTCATCTACTTTTCTGAATGGGCTATAAGAAGCTGCATTTTGATGTGTTTTCACTTGTTCAGCATTCACTCCATATTTGGTAGCGAGTGTACTGAAATTTGGCAACATCCCAAATACACCGATAGAACCTGTAATGGTTGCTGGATCTGCAAAAATATGATCTGCTCCACAGGCGATATAATAGCCCCCTGAAGCAGCCAAATCACCCATAGATACAATAACTGGTTTTACTTTTTTAGTCAATTCAATTTCTCTCCAAATCAACTCCGAAGTTAATGCACTACCACCTGGACTATTTACACGTAATACAATGGCTTTTACTTTGTCATTTTTACGCGCTTTTCTCAAGGCTCTATTAATTGATCCTTCTCCAATAAAACTCACATTCCCTTCTCCATTTAAAATTTGCCCTTGTGCATAAATAACGGCAATTTGATCGGTTGTTGCTGTTTTACTTATTGAAGAACCTGCTTTTACATAGTCCAAAATATCAACTGTGTTGTAGTCTTTATCTTGGTCAACGTTTAAGGCTTTTTTAATACCCGCATGATATTCATCTTCATACGCTACTTTGTCAATCAATTTCACTTGCAACGCTCGATCTGGTGTTCTTGCTGCTAGATTAGTTGCAATGGCATTTAAACTATCTACAGATACTTTTCTACTTTTTGAAATATCATCAACCAAGGTATTCCAGATTGAATTTAAAAACACGGTAATTTGTTCTCTGTTAGCCGCACTCATTTGTTTTTCTAAATAAGGCTCGACTGCACTTTTATATTTACCATGACGAATAACTTCCATGTGAACACCCGTTTGTTCTTGAAGTCCTTTTAAATATAAGATTTCTGTTGATAAACCACGAAAATCAACACCTCCAACTGGGTTTACATATACCGTATCAGCTACAGAACTTAAATAGTATTCACCTTGACTCAACGCATCTGCATAAGCTACTACAAACTTTCCACTTTGTTTAAAGTCATTCAATTGTTCTCTAATTTCTCGGCGTTGTACAAATCCTAAAGAAGACACATTATTTAGAATGGAAATTCCCTTAATGCGATTATCTTCTTTGGCTTGTTCAATGGCCATTAAAACATTCGAAACTCCATCTTTATTTTCATCACTGAAATTAAAATCTTTGTAACTAAACTTTCCTCCGTAGTCATATTGTACGGTTGATAAATCTAAGGTTAGTACCGAATTGTCCTTCACGATTACTTTATCTGAGCTTCCTCCCATTGCAGCTGCAATAACGACAAAACCAAAGAAAAGTAAACCGAAAAAAATAAACAATCCCACTATTGTTGCCAATAAATTTCTTAAAAACTTCATATTCTTATCTTTTATTCTATTAGTACGCTTTGTATTTCGATTGTTACAAAATACGCGTTTTATTTTCATATAATATCTACGGCAAAGTTAGTATTAATTAAAATTTCTTTTACTTACTTTTGTGCTATGAATACGCAGAACATTCTCGTTTTATCCCTTGGGACGAATCAAGGAGACAAAAAAACAAATCTTACTAAAGCTATCAGTCTCATACATAACGAAGTAGGCACTGTGATTACAGTTTCGCCTATCTACGAATTTCCTGCATGGGGTTTTGAAAGTGAACCTTTTTTTAATTGTACGTTGGTCATTCATACGCTTTTAGAAGCGCAAGACGTTCTTACTCAAACGTTAGAGATAGAAAAAAAGTTAGGACGTATTCGCAATCAACAAGAAGGGTATGCAGCTCGGAGTATTGATATTGACCTTATTACTTTTAATGAAGAGGTAATTCAAACGCCTACTTTGACCATTCCACATCCTTTGATGCAAGAACGCCGTTTTGTATTACAACCGATGTGTGATTTAGCGTTAACTTGGGTTCATCCTATTTTCAAGAAAAGTTGTACACAACTCCTAGCTGAATGTAAAGATGATACGGTATTCAAACAAGTGGATACCCTAGCTTCAAAACTAGAACAACATCCTTTAAAAAAGTTGAATTTTGTGGCTATTGAAGGCAATATTGGCGCTGGAAAAACAACATTGACTCACCGTATTGCGGAGGATTTTAATGCTAAAAGTATTTTTGAAGGTTTTGCAGACAATCCTTTTTTACCCAAATTTTATGAGGACGCCAATCGGTATGCTTTTCCTTTAGAGATGTCTTTTCTAGCTGATCGGTATTCTCAATTAGCAGATGATCTGGCGCAATTTGATTTGTTTAAAGCGTTTATTATTGCGGATTACTACATCTTTAAATCTTTAATTTTTGCACAGATCACCTTAGAAGAAGACGAATTCCGCTTATATCAACAGGTTTTCGATATTATGTATAAAGAAACGCCTAAACCGAATCTGTATGTTTTTTTATATCAAAATACAGATCGTCTATTGGAAAATATTCAAAAAAGAGGTCGTTCGTATGAAAGCGATATCTCAGGGCAGTATTTAGATAAGGTTACGCAGGGATACATCAATTTTATGAAAACGCTGCCATCGAATAAAGTTCTACTCATCGATATTTCTGATTTAGACTTTGTTGCCAATCAAAGGGATTATATCCAAATTTTAGATTTGATTGAGGCAAAGCTTACCTCTTAATAAAAAGCGCCAAACATTTAAATGCTTGGCGCTTTTTATTCTCTCTTTTATTTTGAATGCATCTGTTGGAATAAATCCCAAATCACAATACCTGCACTGACCGAAATATTTAAG
The DNA here is from genome assembly GCF_965118575.1 of Myroides odoratus. Classification (GTDB taxonomy): domain Bacteria; phylum Bacteroidota; class Bacteroidia; order Flavobacteriales; family Flavobacteriaceae; genus Flavobacterium; species Flavobacterium odoratum_B. The sequence goes on from NZ_CBCPHW010000022.1 coordinate 22,156, forward strand.
GAATGCTTGGTTCCTAGTTGTGGAATTTCAATCACACCATCACTTGCATCTACGACGCCTTGAGAAACGCCTTTTACTTCATTTCCGAATACTAAGGCATATTTCACCTTTTCTTCTACTTGAAATTCGTTCAGCATGATGCTATTCTCCACTTGTTCGATGGCTTGAACACGAATGCCTTCTTCTTTTAATCGCTGTACAACTTCAAGAACATTGTTTACATATTCCCATACGACGGTTTCTGTTGCTCCTAAAGCTGTTTTGTGTATTTCTTTATTTGGCGGCGTTGCTGTAATTCCACATAAAAAAACTTTCTCTACCAAAAAAGCATCACAGGTTCTAAAAACAGCTCCTATATTATGTAAACTTCTTACATCATCTAATACAACAATAATAGGTGTTTTATCTGAGGATTTAAACTCGTCAATACTCTTTCTATCTAATTCGCTATTCGCTAATTTTCGCATAATGAATGACTATATTTCTGCAAAAGTATTGATTCTACCAATACTAGGCTAATATTTAAGGCACGAAAATTCAAAGCAAAAACCAACCCTCGAATTCCACTCGTCCTTGGATTAGAACTATTTTTTTAACTTATCTTTCAGATGGAATAATTGTTAAATCTTTTTGAGTTAAATACTTTTGTAAGCTGAAAATTTGACTATGATTCACGAATTAATAAAAAAAGTAATTACTTCTGCTGTAACGATATACACAATCCGTTGTTTGCTGGCTTTTTCTATTGGTTATTACCTGTTGATTCACTTTAAAGACTATCAAACGCTTTGGATGATTATTTCTATTATCCTTGTTATTTCTCCCGAAGGTCAAAATTCGAAAAGGCTCTCTATTGAGCGATTTAAATCCAATTTAATCGGTTCGATTGTCGGGTTAATCTGTTTAGAAATTCACTCTCCTAACTTGTATGTGATTCTCTTCGGAATCGTTTTAACAATCTTGATTTGTTATTTTTTTAAAATTCTAAATATGGCTCGTGTTGCTTTAGTTGCTCTAGTGATTATTCTAGTTCAGCCTGTAACAGAAGTAGCCGAGCTGACACCTTTATTGCGCTTTTTATCCGTAACTCTAGGTTGTTTGATTGGTTTAATTATTGTAATCCTAACCTCTATCCCTATTCGTCGTTTAAAGCGCTATTACAATATTCCTTTATTGTAAAAACTCTTTTTGCTTTTAGCTATCTCAGCAATCTTACTGTATATTTGTATTTTTCGTCTTAATACTTAAACATGCAAAGCTATGGCTGCTAAAGAAAAAGCTACAAAAGAAACTCCCTTGATGAAACAATATAACGATATAAAAGTCAAGTATCCAGATGCTTGTTTGTTATTTCGTGTAGGAGATTTTTATGAAACTTTTGGGGAAGATGCCATTCGTACTGCTCAGATTTTAGGTATTACCTTAACCAAACGCGGCGCAGGATCTTCTAGTGAAACTGAGCTCGCTGGTTTTCCACATCACGCCATCAATGTTTATTTACCCAAGTTAGTCAAAGCCGGACTTCGCGTAGCAATATGTGATCAGCTTGAAGATCCTAAAATGACCAAAACGATTGTAAAAAGAGGGGTTACTGAATTAGTAACTCCTGGAGTAGCACTAAATGACGAAGTACTTCAATCGAAATCCAATAACTTTTTAAGTGCCATTCACTTTACAAAAAAAGCCTTGGGCATTGCTTTTTTAGATGTATCAACGGGGGAGTTTTTTACCGCCGAAGGAGATGAGGAATACATCGATAAACTTTTACAAAATTTCAATCCCAGTGAGATTCTGGTTCAAAAAAACAACAAAGTACCCTTTCAACAGCAATTTGGATCTGCGTATAATTTATTCTTTTTGGATGACTGGGTTTTCAAAGAAGACTTTGCTTTTGAATCGCTAACCAAACACTTTCAAACGAATTCTTTAAAGGGTTTTGGCATTGAAGATTTAACGGATGGCATTATTGCCTGTGGAGCTATTTTGCATTATCTATCAGAAACACAGCACACCCGTATCAAACATATATCCAACATCCAACGCATAGCCGAAGATGCTTATGTTTGGATGGATCGCTTTACGATTCGCAATTTAGAATTGTATCAAAGCAGTAATTTCAATGCGATTACCTTGCTCGATGTCATTGATAAAACCTTATCCCCTATGGGTGGAAGGCTTTTAAAACGCTGGTTGGCTCTTCCTTTAAAAAAGAAGAAAGACATTGTTGAAAGACACAATATTGTTGAATTACTGACTCAAAAACAGGAGGTATTGACTCATTTTCAGGGACAAATAAAAAAAATATCTGATTTAGAGCGCTTAACTTCTAAAATAGCAACGGGAAAAGTATCGCCACGAGAACTTATATATTTAAAAGAGTCTTTAGATGCTATTATTCCCATCAAAGAGCAGGCCTTAAAAAGCCAAAACAATTCCCTTAAAAGTATGGGGGATCAATTGCATGACTGTGGTTTGTTGCGAGAACGCATTGCACATACAATCCATCCTGATGCACCTGTAGCGATTAGCAAAGGAAATGCCATTGCTCCAGGAATTAGCGCGGAGTTAGATGAATTGCGCAATATTTCGTCAACAGGCAAAGGCTATTTGGATGCCATGGAACAAAGAGAAAGTCAAGCCACGGGAATCCCATCCTTAAAAATAGCCTTCAACAACGTTTTTGGTTATTATATAGAAGTTCGCAATACGCATAAAGATAAAGTACCTACAGAATGGATTCGCAAGCAAACACTAGTTAATGCGGAACGCTATATTACAGAAGAGCTAAAAGCGTATGAAAATAAAATTTTAGGTGCAGAGGAAAAAATCAGTCAAATTGAAAGTAAACTGTATGATGAATTTGTTCATTGGTGTGCCCAATACATTCAACCGGTTCAGTTAAATGCCCATTTAGTTGCGCAAATTGATTGTTTGTCCTCTTTTGCTCAATTGGCCCTAGAGCATAATTATGTTCGCCCTATTTTAGATGATAGTTATGATTTAGAAATCAAAGATGGACGTCATCCAGTGATTGAAAAACAATTGCCTTTGGACAAACCTTATATTACCAACGATGTATTTTTGAATACGACCTCTCAGCAGATTATTATGATAACTGGACCCAATATGTCTGGTAAATCTGCTATCCTACGCCAAACGGCATTAATCGTACTTTTAGCGCAAATGGGATGTTTTGTTCCAGCTGCAGCGGTACGTATGGGAGTTGTAGATAAGATTTTTACACGTGTGGGTGCCTCAGATAATATTTCGATGGGTGAATCTACTTTCATGGTGGAAATGAATGAAACGGCTTCTATTTTGAATAATATATCTGAACGCAGTTTGGTGTTATTGGATGAGATTGGACGTGGAACGAGTACCTATGATGGTATTTCGATTGCTTGGGCTATCGCTGAGTTCTTACATCAGCATCCCTCGAAACCTAAAACCTTATTCGCCACGCATTACCACGAATTAAATGATATGCAAGAACATTTTGAAGGCATTAAGAACTATAATGTTTCGGTAAAAGAACTCAAAGACAATGTTCTATTTATCCGTAAACTAGTACCTGGCGGTAGTGCGCATAGTTTTGGAATTCACGTAGCAAAGATGGCAGGAATGCCACAGATTGTAATCAATCGAGCGCAAAAAATGCTAAAACAACTAGAAAAGACACATCACAAAGAAGAAAACACAGGTTTAAAACCGGTTGAGCAGGATTTGCAATTGAGTATTTTTAATATAGATGACCCTTTACTAAGCAGTATAAAAGATGAATTATCCGTAATTGATATCAATACGCTTACGCCTGTAGAAGCTTTAATGAAGCTACATGAACTTAAAAAAATGATTCAATAAGAGCAATTAAGTAGAAAAAATATCCTTTTTTACTTTCTGAAAGCCAAAGACTTGACGAAATAAGCAAAAAATAATAGTATTCTGCACTTGTATACGTTAAAAATTATTTTACATTTGCACTCGCATTACACAAAAATGCACGATCTTATAAACGCTTGCGAAAATAGCTCAGTTGGTAGAGCGCAACCTTGCCAAGGTTGAGGTCGCGGGTTCGAATCCCGTTTTTCGCTCGAGAGTTTTTATCAGGCTCGAGTGGTGGAAGTGGTAGACACGCTGGACTTAAAATCCAGTGAACAGTAATGTTCGTGCGGGTTCAAGTCCCGCCTCGAGTACTAAACGGGAGAATTGAATTTTTTGTTCATTTCTCCCGTTTTTATTTTCATTCATTTCCCTGTTGATCAACAAGATAGACTTCACTAAAACATTAATTCTCTCGGTTCGATATACCTCTCCATCAAAAACTACTTTCTCAGGAAAAATTGAACCAATTATTTCTCTTTTCGTTTTCGTATCTCCCAGAGTGTACAGTTTACCTATGTTTGCAACAACTTTCAGTGCTTTGTTCAGTATTGCGTTAATATCAATCTTTACTTTGCTATTCTCCTTCATTAATCGCCCTTCTAATACTTCAAGCTTCATCTTGTTCTCTTTCTTGATTTCAAGATAATCATCGTCTTCAAGCGTACCACTTAATAATTTTGTTCTCGCCATACTCAGTTGAGTGCTTAATCTTTCTATCTCGCTCAGTATCGTTTTCTTTTCGTCAACTGGATTCTTTAATGTCTTCTTATAGGTATCTAATAGTAGTTTCTTTAAACGGGTTAAAAACACTTCATTTAATTGTATTTGATTCAATCCCTCTTCAAATATTAAATTTGCCTTATTTGCGCTTTGTCTAAATCCACAAGAACCAGTACAATGATAATAGTAATAACTACTATTTCTACCCTTTGACAAACTACCTGTTAAATTTCTACTGCACTTAGTACATAAACTCCAATACAATGGTAGTTTCTTCTTCAGTTAAATTTATTCCCTCTTTCTTAAAGTAAACTCTACCTTCTTCTATTGAGATTTTTGGAATTTCAAGTTTTGTTGTCATTATACTACTATTTACTTGAAAAGTAAGCAGTGTATTAACCTACTGAGAATTTCGGCTATTAAAGGTAGTACTTGGTCTTTCAATGTATTATTGATTCACTGACACTAATTAAATTTCAATTCTTACGGGATATTTTATGACTATATAAATCAATCTTTTTTTATCATTGGATTTATAAGCATATATACTGAGCGTATTGACCACTTTGTTTTACAGAATAACTTATAGCCCCATCTCCTTCATATACCGCTTAGCTATTTCACTTAATGCATCGTCAGTTAGCTTATCATTAGGATTGGGGTTTAAAGAAATATGTCTTACTATCTTTTCAGTTTTATTTTTCACAATTAGATATGGTTCAAAATGCTTATAAAGTGAATTAATATAGTTTGACGAGTTGTTAGATTCAGGTAGATGATTGGTAGCTATTACAGTCCCAACAACCTTATCAACCTTTAGCTGGTTATAAGACAAGACTCCTCCTATTAGATTACTTCCTTTTCTAATCTTTGCAATCATAACTTATCGGTTAGAATTAAGATGTTTCTCTTCAAATTCTTTACTTAGCTTTATGATATAGTAACACAACTTAGTTAAATCTTTGGTGTACTGTTCAAGTTTTGAAATAGAACGCTTAGCTCTATCTTGAGAAAAGTACTGATTACACAGCTTTACAATCTGATTGTAGTTTACTCCTACTATCTATACTTAACTTGCAATTCCATAATAAATTTCACTAACATATATCAACATTATATATAAGTAAATATCTTTAAGAATTAAAAATACTATTATAACTATTCATTATATTACTCCTTTGCTTAATGTTATCTTTTCCCATCTTTTTAAAATAATAATCCAACTAGTTATACAGATTGCGAGGATTATTAACTTAGCATTAATATTTAATCCATCTTTTATTAAAGAATTAAAAGATATTATTTGGACTACTAAGTGAAAACATGCACATGCAACTATTGATTTTGTAGCAATTAGAACCTGTCCTATACCCCAACTACCAAATATTAATAAACCTAAGAAAAGTATATTGCTAAAAAAATCACTGTTCGTTAAAAAAGGTAAATGCCATAAATACCACATAAATCCAATTAAAGTGAATTTTCTCCATGACTTCATTTCTTTAAATTCTCCTTGTAGATAACCACGCCAACCTGACTCTTCCAAAATACAATATAAAAATGTGCTAGTAAAAGACAAGAGACCATATAAATGTTTATCCATATCGTATTCATTATCAACTCCAATAATTAAAAACAGTGAAAGAGGAACAACTAACATCAATAAACTATACTTAACTGAAGTTCCAAATAAACTAATCTTAATCCTTTCTCTTTTATATAGTAATAAAATCACAACTAAAACACCTATAAGAATACCACTTCCTTCCAAAAAAGAAATTGAAATCAAATAAAACCAAACTGGCTCTATGTTAAGGTAATCTTTCACTAAAAAAACATTAAATCTAAAAATATTAGAAATAACTATTGCTAAGGTAAAAAACACCAAAGCTCTTACCCATTTTATATTAAAAATCATAATATCTATAAATTAAAAAAAGACAGTTTTATAAAAAAACTGTCTAAAAAATAATCGTGAAATTTCACACTACTGTAGTGGGCTACTAAATTGAACCATTTCCACTGGTGCTAATGTTAATTCACCTGGCGAAGCAGGAGCTGTACTAAAATCACAAAGTGCACTACTAGCTGCAGCCTCACCTGCTAACACTGTTAAATTCACCATTTCAAGTCTTTCTTCTAGTTCTACAGACATGAAACCCTCAACTAATTGTTGTTCAAGATTCTTCATAAAATTTAATTTAAATGTAATTATAAACACAAATAACGTCTTTCGTTATTGTTTGCTGTATAAAAGATTTCTTTTCTTTCTAAAAAATCTTTTCAAAATAACTCTTAAAAAATACACATTGATAGTCAATCCAAATAGCAACCTAAAAAGCTTAAAATATATTTGATACGAGTACAAGTCTAAAGTGTCAAAAGCAAAATAAATCTGAATTATTCCTAAAATATTTTGATAGGTAAGCCATATAAATAGGAATATAAATAAACTAAAAACAATATATAAAAAGACTGAGTAGACGCCTAATGCTTTATTATTAAAAATAAATTTGAGCTTTTCTTTTAATGTAGTTCTATTCTTTAAAATACTGTACATTTTCTTTGGATATAAAGCTGCCTGACTCATCAAATTTGGAATATTAAATAAATCACTGTAAACCCAATATCCATCATTCCTCAGAAAGGGATTCAATGAATAAACTAAGAGTATAACATTTGATACAAAGAAAAACTTAATAATTATTTTCAAATCCATACTTGAAGCGTACACATATAATACAAATAACAGTATATTAATTAATAGTTGAAAATATATCCCTGCAAGATTTACAATAACGCGCTTACTGTTACTAATCTGCCATATCTGAGTTACATCTGTATAAAACACTGGGAAAATTAAATAAAAACCAAAACCAATTTGTTGTGATGGTTTACCAAAATACCTCGATGCCGTCGCATGTCCTAATTCGTGAAACAAGCCTAAAACGCAAAAACCAAGATAAGTTAGAATAATACCCCAAAAAGAGTAACTCAAAGACACTTCACTATTCAAAATTCCTTCACTATAAATATTTTTTAATAAAAGAAAGCTACATCCGATTGCTGTTAGTACTAGAAAAATAAAGAAAAATTTATTAAATAAAAACAAAAATGGATAAGTCAATAAGTTGATTGCCTTTTTACCTAATATTTTTACTTTCATATATATATACTGCTCGTTTGAACCTTTTTTCTCTTGAGAAGCTGTAAGTTTACGGGTGAATTTCACAATTTCTTCGTTGATAAAAGACTCGCTGATTTCAGTTTTATACTTTTCATTAATTTTTATTTTCGCGTCACTAATAGAACCTCCTTCCTTTACATGTTTCAATGTATCATACAATATAGCGCCTACTGAAAACACGTTGTTCCCATAACCAACAGTATAAAATGAATCATTTACTTTTATAAGATTTATTTCTAAAAGAAGATCGCGATTTATAATCATAAAAATATTTTTAAATTTTTGGTCTAATTAGTTCTATTATTGTTTACAAAATGAGTAAGCGTTCCAAGTGTTGCAAAATGTGGAGATAATGATTCAATATCCTCTACTTCAATACCATAATCTCTTTCAAAAATAACGACCAACTCTAACGCATCAATAGAGTCTAACCCTAATCCTTCCCTAAATAAAGGAGTAGCTTCATCTATAGTTTCTGGCCTAATCTTTTCAAGATTTAATTCTCTTAAGATACTTAACTTTAACTCATTCAAAAGTTGATCTAAATTTTTATTTTCCATACTGATTTAATTAATTTTAAATATTGACTACTGAAATTGGTTTAAAACTTGTTTTTTTTATATAACTAATGCACTGATGCCTTTCACTTCTAGCAAATCTTCTATTAACATTTAGTTCTTGAAGTTCAACATTGTTTTTTTTTTCTAGAAAACTATAAAATAATGGTAATCTATAGTTTTTATACACTAAATTAAATTTTTTTAACATATATAAATATTTTTTTAAACCAAATTCATACCAAAGTATATTTCATCAACTTCTCTGCAATACGTTTTTCAATAAAAAAATTATTCTTTTCGGATTCATATAAATATTGACCAATAGGATTAACTTCTAAAAAATAATACATCCCATCAGTGGTATAAATAAGATCTATAGCACCTATGCTTAAATTTAATTTATTCATTAATATTATTATCGCGTTTTCAATAGATACAGGAAGTTTATATCTAACTACATAAAGCTTTTCATTATCCATTACTTTCTTGCGATCATCCATGGTATACCCCCCTTCAATAAATATAGCAGAAGAAAAAAACTCTCCATCTAAATAAAAAACACGTATTTCAAATTCAGTATTTAATTTTTCCTGAAAAAGAGATGGAAAGAAATAATCTTCCAATTTGTGAATATCTTCGATGGTAAATTCTTTAGCAAACGATAAATAAGATTCACTACCAAATGTATAATATGACTTATTCCGATCTGAAAAGGGTTTTAATATAATTTTTTTAAACTCTTTTTTCTTAAATAGATTTAAACCATCTTCCTTCCACGATACTATTTCTGAATAAGGAATACTTAAACCCGATTCCATTGCTACATTGAGAACTGTTAGTTTGTTAAGATATATACTCTCCATATTAGAAAACCATTTCTTACAATTTAGATATTGACCTAATAAATTTATAAAACATTCAATTTCACCATACGTCTCTTTATTAATTCGTCTATTGTGTGAATAGGTTTCCTCTAAAATTGGGAGGAAAGATTCTAATAAATGTCTATAGAAAACAACCGTTACTTCTTGTGTTAGATTAATATTATTATAATAAATCTGTTTATTTTGTATATCTACCTTAATTTTATTATCACTATAAAATAAATCATTTAAAGTAATTTTTAAAAAGGGAGCCTTATAAAAAATAAGCCAATCTATAACAGGGTCGGTCCCCTGTTCATAATTTGAAGAACCTAGTATTAATATCATCTATTTTGGACATTGTGTACTTAAATACCATTCATTTAATTCCTTTCCCCAATTTGGTTTTGTAGAAGCAGGTTCTAACTTCATTTTATCATATAAACTAACTGCTTCTGCAAAAGACTTACACCCTTTCTCTACATCACCACCGATAAATTTTGGAAAATGAACATAATACATCCCATATACTAAATAGACTCTCGGATTGTTTTTATTTAATTTAATAGCTTTTTCTAAATTATATGTAACACTAGCGGTATACTTTGGTCCATTCTCTAAAGGGCTTAGTCCTATTAATGCAATGTATACTCGACTTAACAAAGTAAAAATCTCACTATCACTCGTTATTTCGCTAGCTTGTTGGAGGTAATTCATAGCATCATCTAAATCCATCTTTGCCTCCGAACTTTTTTTTGTTTGTGCAACTACTGTCTTGCAATAAGCCATATGATATAACAAAATCCAATCTTTTCCGTCCTTCATTTGATTTAGTCTTTCTAATTTATAAAAGACTTTATCGTAAGCATCTTCACTTTTTGAATTAGCTAATTCTTTTACTATTTGTATAAGTGCCTGATCGTAATTTTGTGATTGCTTTACAGACTGTCCATAACCCGAAGTGAAAACAATGAATATTAATAATAAAAGGTACCTTGTAATATTTTTCATAAGTATAAAATTTTATTTAAAATTTAAGATTTCATCGATAAGAGCATTATTTTTCTTTAGGCCAAAAGCTATGTTAAATCCTATAAAAACGAATCGGTTATTCATAGGAGCGATTTCTCTTCTATTAGAAAAATTATTATCGGAATAACTATATCCGTATACTTTATTGGCTCCTAATAAATTGCTCACAGAAAGGATCAACAACATTGGTTTATTTTTTATATTAAATGAGTAAATAAGATTTGATGATAAATCATGTAAATCTGGGGCTTTGTCAGAATTAAAAAATTCTTCACTTAGGTTGGGATTAAAATAATGCCTTCCTGAAGTATAATTATAAAACATTCCCACCATTAAGCTCCCTTTAAACGCGGAATAATTAATGGCCATCGAATATTTATGTCTTGAACTTAGATGAAAAGGAGCTTCAATTGGATAGTTAAGATACTTTCGTTTGGCATCATTGTAAGAGTAAGAAATTTGATATTGAAAATTACTAAAAGTCTCACTATCCTTAAAATAAACATCAAATCCTTTAGAAAACCCTTTTCCATCGTAATCTATATTCCTTGAATTATAGGTTAATAGATTTTTATACTTTTTATGATAGATATCTAATGAAGTTGTTTTCCCTTTATCTTTATATCTATAATAAATATTAAATTGATTTGCTTTTGAAAATCTCATATCATTAAAATCAGTACCATAAACAACCACCGGTGGTTGTTGAAAAAAATCACCATAAGAAACACCTATTTCATGATTATTTCCGTTATCAATATATTTTAGATCATATCGTCCGCCAATATTATTATTTTTTAGTAGGTTAGAATACTCCCCCCTAATTCCTACTTTAGCATAAATACCTCTAAATAATTTTGCTGACAATTCCGTAGCTATACCAATATTATTATTACTATAATCTAAAATTTGATCCCCGTTTTGCATATTACTTTGTTCGATAAAATATTCTACAGTACTTTTCAAATATATATCATTCATTAATTTATTACTCATATTTGTTTTTAACTGTGTAACGGAAAATTTATTATCAGTAGTAAATGAGTTGTTTAGCTTCCAAAAGCGTGAATCATCTACTTCTGTAGTATTATTAATACCAACGAAAAACTCGGTATTAGTATTCATAACATATTGTATCGTAGCTTGGTTAAAGTAATGCTGATTTTTAATATTTGTGAATAATTCGATTGCTGGTTCATCAATATCATTAGATATAGCCTCGATATGAGTAAATGAGAGATTAGAAAAAAACTTAAATTTTAAATTTTCAGAAATGTTGTTTTTATAAAAAAGATTAGACGAAGCACTATAAGGTCCTTTCTTTAATGATTGATAATCAAGATCGCTCTTCATAATTTGGGAATACAAATCAAAATTCATGAGATTAATCCCAACCTCTAACGATGCTTTTTTTTCTTTAGTTAACGGTAGTGCTGTCTGAATATCCAAAGCAAAAGGAGAAAGAAGAATACTCATACTTTTATTATACGCTACATCCTTAGAAGTCATCTCTATAATAGAAGAAAGTGCATTTCCGTATTCTACTGAGTAACCGCCCTGTAGTATATTCATATCTTTAAATAAAGCAGGTGATAATCGTGAAGATCCTGCTTGACCACTTACATTACTTCCAATCATACTACTCATGAGCATACCATCAAAAAGGTATTTTGTTTCATTGCCATCACCTCCTCTTACAGACAACTCTCCTGTCTCCCCTACGACTTGCGCACCTGGTAAATAACTAATTGCAGAAATTATGGAAGATTCCGGAGAACTTATAATTACTTCCAAATCATTTTTGGAAAAAAAATTTGATTCTAATATTTCTTTACTAGTTTTTTTACTAACTATAAAAATTTCATTTATTATCGCATTTTTACTCCCCATATTAATAGTAACATAAATATCTTTTTCTTTAGGTACAACCTTTACTTTCTTTTCTTCATACCCTTTCTTATAGGCTCCAATGATAAACATCTGTACCGACTCCAACAATTCTATATTTAATTGAAACTCCCCCAATTCATTCGTATCAAATTCAATAAAATCATTCTCTACATATACAATTACTCCACTAATAGCATTCATATCTTTATCGACTACTTTTCCATGAATCGTAAATTGTGCAGCAACATCAACTGGAAAACATATAATAATTAGCCAAAACAATTTCACAATAATATGGTACGTTTTTTTCATTATTTTTTATACATTGAATCTTTCAAACGACGACTATTTGATATCGAGTATTCTATATTGTAAAAACAATTCAGGATGAATAATATTTAGTATTTCTTTTTTCTTTAAGGTAGGATAAAGTCCTTTTTTGGCAATTATAAAACAGTTCTGCTTATACCACCATTTCACTTGATTATTATTCCATATATACTCTCTAATACAATCGTGATATTCAAAATCTAGAACTTCAAATTTTTCTTGCCAGAATTCTATCCATTGCTCGTTTATATGGTTAATCCCTCCTTGATACGGAACAGCTGCTGAAAATAAAATGGTATCACTTACGTCTGTGAGATACCTAACTAACTTTTCCGCAGATTCTGGTTTTAAATGTTCAGCCACTTCTAAACATATTGCTAAATCATATCTCCGCGTAATTTTCGGAAAAGAAACATCTAAATCATTTAATAATATCTTCTCTGAAGGAATAAGAATTTTATCTAAAGGAAGATGCTTCCCATCTATACCTAAAACATCATCAATCCCTTGATTCATTAAAACAGACAACCAAGCCCCTAAACCGCACCCCACATCAACCGCACTATTAACAGTTAGTAACTCGTGCACTAAGGCTAAGATAATCTCTGCGGACCTTACATCTTTATGAAGATATTCAGCATGAAAATACACATCGGATTTATCGGAGTACTTAACAAATAATTTATTTAAAATTTTCAACTTACTTTCTATGTCTCTCATAATTTATTGGTATAAATAGCCTCCTGAAATCTCAATGCTCTCACCAGAGATCCAATTTGTTTCATCTTTTATCAAGAACAAAAGAAGTTTAATTACATCATCAACACCACCTTTTCTTTTAATAGCATAATTTTTCTCATATATTTTATTCATAATACCTTCATTAATTTTGGATTTACAACTATCTTGTTCAAGCAATCCAGGAATTATATTGTTTACTGTAATTCCTCGCTTACCAAAATCCGAAATCATAGCTATAACGGCATTTTTAAGTGCAGCCTTAGAAGCACCATAGATAATCATTCTCTTATATGGTCGATCTGCTGTAGTGGAAAGTATATTTATAATTCGTCCATGATCATTTAGTTTATCCATACAATCTCTTATTAATAACATAGGTGCTTTAAAATTTATACTAAAGACTTTGTCAATGTAGTCCGAAGTGATTTTATTTAAATAATCAAACTCATAAATACCAGCATTATTAATAAGGTAATCCAAACCTTTATTGTCCCTTTTAATTAAAATTGGGTTTATTTTTTCCATAAAAAAGGATTCTACTTTAGCACCATCAATGAAATCTAACTGTACCGGAAATATCGAAATCTCATACTGCTCTAATTCTAAAAGCAAACTTTCCATTTCTTTTTTTGATGTATTGTAATGAAGAATTAAATCAATTTTTTGCTTTGCTAAAGCTATGGCAATATGTCTCCCAAGTCCTTTTGCTGCTCCTGTTATTAATGCTAGTTTATTGTTCATTATACATCTTAAATTAAATAATATTTTCCTTCTCTTTTCTCCATAGCGTTTGGAGAAAAAATTGCATGCCGCAGAGGTGAATCTTTCAGTTCTTCAATATTATCTACAGTTATTCTCCAAAATTGCTGAAACTCTTCGCTCTCTATTATATCAAGTAATACATCTGACTTAACATTTCCATAAATTCTTTGGTCAAACAAGGTGTTTTTTATATTCCCTTCTATATCAATTCTTACTTTATTATTATAATTAGTATTATATTTTAAACTCTCCGAATAGTATCGAAGATCTAAAATAAGCTTCTTATTTTTCAATCCCTTTTCATCAAGGACTACTAGTGAACACTTTTGTAAACAAATTTGCTTTTCTTGTAATAGAGCGTCTATAGGGGAATTAACTATAACTATTGAATTTATTTTATTGAATGTTCTGTAAAGTTCTAGTATAATTTCTTTAGAGATAGACTTTTCATGTTCTAGGTAAAGATCTATAGATTGTAACAAATTATTCTCCCAAATGGAAAGTGCATTCTTCAATGTCTCTATATTAATTATGCTAATATTCAGTCTTAACTCAACATGTCTACAACCTAATAGATCTAAAGTATCAATAACTTTAAAAATATTATAATTCTTTAAATTTGTCTCTAACAGTGCAGAATGTATAGTTCCTGGAAAATAATATTCAAAATCTAATTCAGGGAAATCTTCAATCTGATTAACAAAATGCCCCATTCTATTATCAACAAGCTTTTTTAAATAGGCATCCAATAAAAAAGAATTGTTACTAAATTTTGTTTTCTTAACTAAATCTATTGGATTTGTCTTTAACTCTTCTAAAATTGCAACAAAAACATTTGGTATATACAATATTCTTGCATGTTGCAAATCATATATTGCAGATTTTTCTTTGCCTGAGACAATAACATTATGAGAGAATAGAAGAAAATACATAAACTTTAAAATTACTTTATTTTTAGCTTTATTAAACTATTACTTCGTCCTATGTGATCAGTAATTTCCAATATTTCTAGGTTTACACTTTCTAAAGCCTTCTTAAAAGTATCAAAATCATACATTTGACTTCTTCCATTAGCCATGGAAGTAAAATATAATGAAAATTGCTGGAGCGAAAAAGCTCCTGCTTCAAATCTATGTCTATCCCAAAAAGCATCTTGTATAAAAATTATTCCATCATCATTTAATGCAATTTTACATTTTTCAAGTATTGTGATTATATCATCTTCATGAAAGCAATCGAGAAACTGACTCATCCAGATAATATCGTATTTTCCTGAAATTTCAGTATTAATATCTAGTACATTTAGTTCTTGAAATTTTACTTTTGAAACATCTATTTTTAAGTTTTTCATTTCAATTTTTGCCATTTCAATTTGTCCTGGCAAATCCGCAATCGTAAACTCTATATTTGGAAGTTTTTTGATGAGAAATCGACAAAACTTACCAGTATTTCCTCCTAAATCTAATATTGTTTTAAATTTATCCATATTCAATATGGTAAATGCTTTTTCATAGGAAATATCTGAGAAATAATGATCTAGATCCATCCAGCTTTTTTTAATGTGAGGTGGTAAAAACTGAAGCCCATCATAAATGGTGTCCCAATCACCAAGAACTTTCAATCCTTCTGGTTTGTTATTTCTAATACTATCTTCTAAGTAAAACATTCCATTATAACAAACATCATTTACAAAATTGATATGAATCTGAGATGCAAGTTGTTTTGAAACTAAAAAAACTCCAACTTTAGTGAGAAAATAATTATTATCTTTCTTATAAACAACTTCTGCGCCCAATGCTGAATGCAGAAGAACTCTTACTCCATACTTTGAAATAGTAATTTCATCTGCTATATTTTCTATTGTCATCCCATTATTTCCTGCTTTTTTAAGTAAATCAATGATTCCTAAATTAAGCATAGTTTTTACAGCTTGGAATATCATCGGGGAATAACATATAAAACTAGCTCGTTTTTGTGCCTCTAATGCTGTCAAATTATCTTTATCAAACATATTCTACTATCTTTTTTTCTATTATATTCACTGCTCTTGATAGCCCATCAAGTTCTAAGAAAAGAGTTTTCATCTCCAATGCTTTCTCGTAATAACTTGGAGTATTTAAAATATTCATTACACACGTCTTAATGTTATCTTTACTTAGTGAACTATATTTCAGATATTCTCCTACTCCTTTATATTTTATCCGAGCTGCTGTTCCAGGTTGATCAAAAGATATTGGAATTACTACTAAAGGAACTCCATTGCTTAAAGAATCCATTACAGTATTTAATCCCCCATGCGTTATACATAATACAGCTTTAGAAAGAATCTCTCTTTGCGGAACATAACTACAAACGATGGATTCTAGGGGAAGTAAATCCTCATTTAAGACACATAATTTATCACCTGTAGAGATTACTAATTGTACATCTATATCAAAAAAACTAGATGCAATTATCTCAAAAACATCAGATCGCATATTCAAAATTGTCCCTAGTGAGATATAAACCAAGGGTTTATTATTTAGTCTTTCATAAGGGAAAGCCATATCTACCGTATTATTCTCATCCAAGAAAGGACCGACATTATGAAAAATATTCGATTTGTTTTTCCTAGGATAGTCAAGAAAACTAGGTAATTGTGCTATTTGCGCGATAGCAGAAACGGGATACAATGATTTTGTGTAATCATACTCTTCAAGTCCAAATTCAATTCTTTTTTTATTAATATAGTCAAATAATGGCTTAAAGTCTTTTACAAAATTTTTAAAACCTATTTTATTTCTAATGACCGTTCTATCATCTTCTGCGTATTGCCAATCTAGGAAAAAAGGCGGTATACTTTCTTCCCAATCTAAGTCTAAACCCAAACAAACTGTGATAAAGGGAATTCTTTTATAATCTGCGATACAAGCTCCAACTGGATCACTTTGATCAACTAACAGTAAATCTATTTTTTCACTTTCTATACTCTTTTCTAAATCAATAAACCATATCTTAAATAGACCTATTTGTTGTTTCATCCAATATCGCATAGCTTCAATGCCGTACATGGTACCCAACTCTATTTGCACATCTCTGATAGAACTTTCAGATAGAATTTTCCCTAATCTACTAAATTTAATACTTGCTTTTTCAATTCGTTCTTGCATTTCTTTTTGTTGAAAAAAAACAACCTCATGACCATTATTTAAGAGTCTATTCCCTAATATAAGTAAAGGATTTACATGCCCTAGTGTCGGTGGAGAAATGATACCTATTTTTGCCACAATATTTAATTTTTAGAAAGAATAATTACCGACTCATATTCTTTATACTTATTAATAACCATTATTGTTTTTACTAATTCTAGACCTTCAATACTAAAGAGTGACGGTATTGATTGTTCTTTTATAATTTGTTCTCCTAACCAAACTGCAAATGAAATGGAAGTAGGATATTCACCTACAAAATCTTTATATAAAATAATTGGACTAATATTAGACTTCTTTTTAAACCAAGAAACATTTGTAACTCCAGAAATTAATATATCAATATCTTCAATTGTCATTTCTTTTTCATTTAAAAGATCAAAAATCTTTTCACTGAATGTATTATTATCTACTAGTTTGTAAAATGTCTTCACGCCTATTATAGATACTGCATCTTTAGTTCTAACTTTAGACAATCTGAAAAATGAGGCACCTTCACCAAATTGGTATGGTTTTCCCAAAGACTCTCCCAAGAAACAATCTTTTATAACAGCCTTTTTATAATTATCAGAAACTTCATCTGAAGCACCAATTAATAAGTCTTTGCTTCCTTCATTAAAAAGCATACTTGCATCTAATAAGGCCATTTCAAAAGCATTACCTCTATTAGTATAAGTGATGTTATATGCTTTAACACAAAGTTCTATAGCCATATTTCCTGACAAAGTACTATGTAAAGACTGTATAAAATAATTTGGAGAGAGATTTGACTCCTCATTATCTATCGATTGAATCATGAAATCTTCACTGTTTTTAAGCCCGCCTAATGATGTCGCTACTAATATACCATCTAATAATTCTATATTTTTTTTGTTTACACACTTGAGAGCTGCATACATACCAAATTTAGCACTTCGTGACCCTCTTCTAACTATATGAGTGGTCAAGTATTCGTAATAATCGGGCTCAACTATATGGTATACCTCATCTTCCTTATTATACAAAAATTGAATGTTTTGGAATTTATCTTGCTTATAAGGTCCAACACTACACGAACTTTTAATATACATCCTCATTGCGAATTATACTTTAGAAAAAATTAAACTTGAGCAGAATCCACCCATAGCTATTGAATTATTCATGACATGGCAAATATCCTTATCAAAATTTTCCCCAGTATAAGGAGTTAGTAAATCATCATCCATTGGATTACTGAAGTTATAACTAATAATAGGTTTATTCATTTGAAGTGCGAAAATTGAGAATATGGATTCTATAACCCCTGCAGCAGCCAAACAATGACCAGTCTTAGATTTTGTCGAGCTAAATATTGGAACCTGATCAAATATTTTCTTCATCGCTGCAATTTCTGTTATATCGTTGTTACGAGTACCTGTTCCGTGTGCGTTGATATAATCTATATCGCAAGCTTTTAATTTGCCCATTTGTAATGACTTTTCCATAGCCAGACACAAACCAGTCACCTCTGATGAGGAAGATGTCGCATGAAAAGCATCATTAGCATTACCATACCCACTTATTGTAGCTCTCGCGATTTTATTTCTACTTTTTGCAGACTCTTCCGATTCAAGTATCAAATATCCCGCTGCTTCACCAAGGTTGATACCTTTTCGATTTCTATCAAAGGGGCTACAAACATCTTTATCTAATAAAAAAAGAGAATTAAAACCATTTAGAGTGTACTTAGATAAAGCATCTGAACCTCCAACAATAGCTACATCACAAATTCCATTTTTAATCATTCTGGCTCCTAACATAATGGAATTAAGAGATGACGAACATGCTGTGTTAATTGATACATTTTGATTAATATTTAATAGCCTTGCCAGATCTTCTGTTATACTAGCACCCTCATGACTATCAAGATAAGGATCACAAAGATCCCCAAGTATATATTTTTTATATCTATTCTCAATTTCTCTTATTCCCCCAACAGTGGAACTTGATACTATTGCCACCTCTTTATTACTAAAACTCGATTGATACCCTGCGTCTTCTACCGCTTCTTGAACTGCAATAATAGAAAGCATACTAGTCCTAGAAAATTTCTTACTTAACTTTGCAAATTTTTGCAATTCATCATCATTATATTTAACCTCTCCCGCAACAATTTCTTTGTTTTTTAATCTCAGAAATTCAGGATAACCAATAAATGAATCTTTTAAAAATATATTTTTCTTATTTACTTCTACCCCCTTTCCTAAGGCAGAAATAATACCAATTCCAGTAACAACTACATTAATCCCCATCTTATTATGATCTCTTATATATAATATTATGACTTAACAAATCTTGTAATAATCCATATGGTAATATCTGTTTTAATTGATTCTGAGTAATATCCATCTTATTTAAAGACAATAATATTTGAGCTAAATTAAATGTAATCTTAAAACTCAAATAATTATCAATGCATAATACATATGACTCAGAATTAACCTCCAAAATTTCATATTTCTCACAATTAAAAGACGGCTTCCATGAACCAGAAATGCTCTTATAACTTAAAAATTTAAATAAATCACGAAATACAACATACTCACTAAATTTCTTTCTATTTTTTCTGGGACTAAAAATCATTTTCTGATGAATATTTGACCATTCTTGCCACTGTCCGGGCTTTTTTGTTACATATGTTGCTAGAATATTCATCATTTTTTGAATAGAATTTTGAACATCTACTTTTTCAGAATAATCATCAACTGTCTTTATTGAATAAAGAGAAACTAAAATTTTAAAATTCTCTAATCTTTCAGCTACTATCGAAATAACTGGAACTTTTAATTTACGTGCTACTTCCATAATGCCAGTAGAAAGCAAGATTTGTTGTTCTAAAAATAAAATTTTTTGATTTCTCTTATTTTGCTGATCCATACTTGCTTGTACACCATCTATATATATCAACACGCTTATTCCTTTTCTCAAATATTTGAAAATTTGAAAAATACTTTCTTTATCCATTGGATTAATAGAATGTGGCTGATTCAACTTCGCATCAATGTTGTCACAATTTATTTCCCAACTAATAACATCATTTCCATCGATACCCATTGAAACAATAACAAAATCTACATTCAACATCTTTAAAACTGTAGGAACCTGGATATATGCACCATAATGAAAAGAACAATACAAGCTCCCAACACTTATAAGTTCTTGATTTTCAATACTAATTAACTCGTCAATAAAAAGCTTATAATCACAAATCGTATCTAATTGATTAATTAGTTGAT
Organism: Myroides odoratus; assembly: GCF_965118575.1. Lineage (GTDB taxonomy): Bacteria > Bacteroidota > Bacteroidia > Flavobacteriales > Flavobacteriaceae > Flavobacterium > Flavobacterium odoratum_B. The sequence continues at coordinate 42,565 of NZ_CBCPHW010000022.1, forward strand.
AAAATAAAACTTCTTTATAAAACAAAGATTTTCTATCAAAGTCATCATTAGAAGTTAACAAGTGAAAATAATTTAGATTGGTAAGAAACTTATCGGTGTTTGTTTTTATATTAACGAAAGGGTTCTCAACTAAACTATCAATATTTTCATCTTCTAAAACTTCTTTTTTAATCTTGTCAATAGCTGATAAATACTTTTCATATGTTTCTATCATACTTTATTATTCAAATCAAAATTATTTTGATATTAATAAATTAAGGTCTTACCTTCTCTAAATAGCTAATAAAAAAACTTATTGAGATTTAATTCGAAAATTTTTCACAGGTTTCGAAGTTTCACAGGTTTCTTCTAGAGTGCTTTTTTATTAAATCTAGTTAATATTTCTTATATTTTTTACTAAATTATATAAACAAAATGGCCTAACCGAATACTCATCCAATATTTAACAAAGGAGGATCTTTTACCTTACTATTTGTTAAAAAAATCTAAAATTTAATATATATATAAACTTATTTTAAAATAAATTAGAGATATCTTACGTATAAAATAATATATTATTAAAATTTCGCTATCTATATGAAAATATAAGTAAATTATGAATACTGCCTTATCTATTTGCAATCAGAATTAAATAATCCTACTTGGAATTTTGTATTTTAAAAATTGTTAGAAACTGGAAAACAAAAAAAATTGAATGATGATTAATTATTTTCTTCTTTTTTTTCGTTTCATCTTTTGCTGGAAACTCAATTCTTCGTAATCCGCTTCTTGGCTGTTAGATAGCAGATTAAACAATGAAATAAATTCACAACTATCTAAACTCAATGAATCAGAATTTAGATACTCAAATAAAGGGTGTATTTCAGAGGTTTCTCTTAGGTTAATGTGAGCCGTATTAATTATATGCTTTTGTATTATTAGAGCTGAGCTAGATTGTTTTTCTGTACTACTCCATTTCTGATTCAGCATATTAGCAGATAAGCTTTTACTTAGATCAGATCCCTTATAGACACTTTTTGAGTTATGATTGGAAAAAATGGTCAAATTGACCACCCAATTCCAGTCCAAATTGACCACCTGTTTCGGTTGAAACTGACCACCCAGTTCTAGTTCAAATTGACCACCTAAAAAACGACTACTTTTTTCATGTTGTTAGCCCTTAAATTCGTTTAAAAAACGACGGATTTATGGCTAATAAATTAACAGACATGAGTAAAATTAGAAAAGTAATTAAATTCCATTGTAGTGGCAAGAGCAAACTCTTTATCAGTAATTATCTCTCTCTCTTTCCAGAAATACAGTAAAGAAATATATCGTCTTATTTGATGCCTTGGGATTAAATCTAGAGGATCTTGAAAAAAAAACAGATGCCGATTTAGAGGATTTATTTTCGCAATCTACGCTGGAAACGATTAATCCTACGCTGGAAAAACTCCAATCCTATTTTCCTAAAATGGAACGCGACCTCAAAAAAGTTGGGGTAACGGTGCAGCATCTTTGGGAAGAATATTATAAAGAAAGCCCTGACGGTCTTAAAAGTTCTCAATTTAGGTATCACTTTAAAAATTGGAGTAATCGGGTTAATCCTGTGATGCACATGAACCACAAGGCGGACGATAAAATGTATGTGGATTATGCCGGAAAAACAAGGTCTATAATCGATCAAGATACTGGTGAAATCAAGGAAATACAGTTCTTTGTGGCGATTTTAGGAGCTAACCAATACACCTATGCCGAAGCTTCGATGAGCCAGCAAAAAGAAGATTTTGTGACTTCTGTAGAAAATGCGATCCACTTTTTTGGAGGCACACCAGCGGCCATTGTTCCCGATAATTTAAAATCGGCCGTGATAAAGAGCAGTCGTTTTGAACCTACGATCAACGAATCTTTAGCCGACTTTGCAGACCATTATCAAACCACAATATTGCCTGCCAGAGCTTACAAGCCATGAGATAAGTCGCTAGTGGAAGGAGCTGTGAAAATATTATCAAAATAGCCAAAGCAGACGGCTCCTATTTGAAAGAACTTACCAAACTGGAACGTCAAGACGTGATTATATTAGATGATTTTAGACTTCAAGCACTAGATGGGCAGAACCGAATTACGCTCTTGGAAATAATCGAAGACCGGCATAATAACGGTTCTATTATTGTCACTTCGCAAATACCCGTTCAAGGCTGGTACGACATTATTGGAGAGAAAACCATTGCCGATGCAATTTTGGACCGACTCATCCATAATGCACACAGAATTGAATTATCAGGTGAATCAATGCGCAAAAAAAGGAGTAAAAATATCGGATAAATTTTTAAGTATATTTGAATAAATTATAACAGCAGATAAAAGTAGTTTTTTAATAAAAATTAGGGTGGTCAATTTCAACTGGAATTACATGCTCACTTTGAACTGGAATGAGGTGCTTACTTTAAACTGGAATGAGGTGCTCAATATCACTGGAATTTGCAGTAAATATTTTAATTATGAAATTAGGTCGGCCATTTACAAAAAACTTAAATAAATATACCTTCACCATTTTTCCCGCTGTAGTTGTTTTAGCAACCGGGGTCGGCATTTATTCAATTCAATTTTCAATCTTCCCGGACTTTTTTGATCTAAAACATTATTCAAAAACATATGAACTTTTCAATCTGATAATCAGTTCTCTTACTTCGTTAATCGGAATTTACATAACCGTTTCGTTAGTTGCATACGAGTTTTTTAAACAAAAATCTGGAATTGATTTTCAAAAATCATTTCTTATCAATAAAACCAATGCAATATTTATTTCATTTTCTGTCTCTACCATTATTGTTGTTTTTGTTTCCAGCTTAGTGATAGACCTTCAAACCCCAAACTACAATGAAGTCTCTATAATATATTACAATTCAATACTGTTCTTTCTTGTCCTGTTTTTGCTCTTTCCGGTAGCGTTCAATCTGTTTTCGTCATTAAATCCTGGAAAACTTGCCAGTGAAGAATTAGAAAAGATTGATTACAGGACAATTTTCATAATTCACGAAAAAGACGCTAGTATTGATGCACAGGTTGAGCGCATAGAGGATGATCATTTAAATAAGATCCAAAACATCGTCATTGCTTTAATCTCAGTTTCTGATAAGATCAAAGCCCAGGCTATCATTGTGAAGTGTGCAACTAAAATCGGAGGATTAATAATTGACAGTAAAAATGTGGAGGAACAAAAATATATTTCCGAAAGACTGGTCAATTTTTATATAAATGTAATTGATTATACTTTACTGCAACCTAATAATTCCGGCATGCTCAATAGCATCTGGCATTCAGTCGAATCAATCTATGGGCTACTGATTACCGAAAAGAAGTATGCCTACAATCTGGCAGATTTTAGAGGGAACTTGTTCGAACGCTATTTTAATCGCTTAATCGAAAACAATAAGGAAGAAGTAATCTTTATAGGAATCGAAACCATCCGGGATATTATCTACAATCAGATGGTATCAAACATGCCCCCTGATGAAGAATTATACAATGTAGATAGCCTACGGTCGCAAGTAGAAGAAGATTTCAGCTACCCCGTAGAGTATGCAGAAGATGCACATGAGAAATCCAGGCACTGGTCGGAAATAGCAATCGAGTTTTACTCCTATTTTTCCTTGTTGATGCAAAAAGCTATCAAACATAATCAGCCGGAACTATTGAATAAGTGCTTTGATACGCTAAATGAACTGAATGCAGATATCGAACGAAAAGATTATCTTGGCAAATATAAACAATGTCTACTATATTTAAGATCTTCGCGAATGATAACCGACTATGCATACAGTGCCTTTAAAGAGAATCTGTTTACTACAGGTAGCGACACAAGTGGACTTCTGCCAACGCTTTTGGAAGAAGATATAAGGAAGGAAAAATTGTATTCATTTTCCGTACTTCAAAAATATTGCTATTTATTATTGCGTCTTCAAGAACTTGAGAAATTGGACAGATGGTTTCTCGGCGGATTAGATTTTGGAGGCTTGATTTGGGAAGGAGATTTGGGGCAAATTGCCCGACGATGTGTTTTTAATTTAAAAGAGAATCCAAATGTAGAGAAATGCCTAAGAGACATTATTGACACCTACTCTATCCTGAAAGAGAACTTTGAAAAATCGAATAATAAGCGTTTTGACTTATATAGTGCAGTAAAAGACAGGTTGGTTACAATTTCTGAACTGATCAATAAACATCAAAAAGAGTACGAAGAGCTAAGAAGCTATGCAGATAATATTATCGATGATTTTAAAACTATTGAGGAATTTGAAAAAAGGAATTAAAAGATTTCCCTTTGTTCCCTTGCCGTTTCGATCTTTTGCTAAAAACCAAATACTCATTTCAATAATGACTATTTTATAGTGACATTTGTAAAATTGATTCAACAAACCTTTCATTAGCTTATGGAACCTATTTTATTTTTTATATTTATTGGAATTGTTACCATAGCATTTTATCATTACAGATCAATATCGTCAGTAAAAAATATGATGAAGACCACGGCAAATATAGAAAAGAAAGCCTGTTTCATTTGCGACCGTGAAGCAGACGAGACCGGCTCGCATATTGTTCCTGCCAGTTTGATCAAAAATTGTGTTGGTAAGCATTACAGAGAAGAGTCCTATGAGATTGATGTAAAAAAAGCAGCAGGCGACGTTTACTTTGGCCGGGACAACCTTAAAAATACTTCGACCGAGATCAAACCAAATCCCTATAAGAGAGATCACATACTTTGTAAGGAGTGCGAAAGCAGGCTGGCAGCCATCGAATCAAGATTCTCGGCTGAATTCCTGACAAAATTTAGAAAAGATAAATATGCAGCAAATTTTACCAAGAGCAAGACCGCACACCTCGAAGTATATGAGCCAAATAAGATAAGCCATCTTGAAATTCTGGCCTACTTTTATTCGATCATTTACAGGACGTGCAGAGTATACGAAATCGAAGGACAGGGTAAATATTTGACATCACAGGAATTGGATGCAATAAAAGAATTTGTCCATGGCTATTTATATGCTTCACAGGAAGACTATACAGATAAGATTAAGCACTATAAGCTCTCGATAATCTTCGATAAAACTTCTGATGAAAGTTTGCATATCGGCACATCAAATACCTTTGATCCTCCATACATTTTCTTTTTATGTGATGTGATTGTGCAACTTTATACGCGCGAAATCCCGGAAAAGGATACAATTTTATTCGAAGGCGCTTTTAATCTTTTAAACCAGGAATCAACAAAAATTATCGTTGGGCCAGATATGTTTTATAAAAAATATACACAAATGTTCACCAACCTGCTGGCGGCTGATTTTATTAAAAATGGTATCAGCGATATTTCACGTCGCAATGGAAAATCATTTGAGGCAAATATGGCGGAATATGAAGCGCTACTGAACCAATATAACAAAAAAGGGGAAACTAACTCTAGTGTAAAAGCCTTTGATGATTTAAGAATAAAATATCCTTAATGTTTATACCTATAATGTAAATTGCCTTAGCTCAACATTTTATTACTGTCTAAGTTTTTGCTTTTTGTTACGCTTGCCAAATTTACAGGTCCGTCATGGATAGTCTTGAATCACCAATTACAAAATCACCCTTTCCTGCAACTCAATCCCGATCAGATTCTGCCTTGCGACAAGGAAGGTTATGGTTTCTTTAAAACCGGCCAATAATTCTGCATCATTTTTAATCTGCTCTTTACAATACTCCCAAAGATGGCTCGCCGTTCCGGCCAGAAAATCCTCATGCTTAAAGCCTACCCTCACATAACCGTCAGGTGTACCTGTCTTGTCGCTGAATTTGATAAAGTTCAGATGCCTATTGACAATTGCAATCCCGTCCTTCAAGACTGTTCCGCCAGGCTTGGTCCTAAGTATATAAAGAATTTTATAGACAGCATCCTGGTCGTAGGAATGTTTCTTCCCCCATTTCATGGTCTCGGGCACGAGCCTCACGAAGAAGGCAGCACAGTCATCATCTTTCCACCAAGGCAATACTGGTCCTGAAACGCCAACCAATGATTCCCATACATCTTTCCCTCGATAATGCCGTTTCGTATCCCACCTGGTGCATTGATCCGCAAAAGCGATCATCTTAGATAATTCCGTGAAGAATCGGTCTGGGCTTACCTTTTTTTCAGCACCGTTCACGAAATAATATAGTAAGAACCTGTCAATCCATTCGCAGGCCTGGTAGCCGTAATCAAATATAGGCTGCCAAAAGCTTTCAGGAGCGCATGTGTCATCAGGTCCGATATCCAATACAACCCTAGCAATCTTTTCCATAGCCCATACATCGAAAGCATGCGGATAAGAGTCATGCTGGACAGACTGCTCAGTTATATCGCCGAGTTCAAATGTTATCTGTTCTACCACCTGTTTCCAAAAAGTAAGCAGATGCCTTCGGTCCGAGATAGCGAGCCCCCCTATCGAAGGCATCGATACAAGGGCATGCTGCAGCATTTTTTTATCCAATCCAGGCTCATTTCCAAGGGTATCATCTTCCTCATACCTCCAATGCTGTCTTGCTTTAGGAAGCGACAGCCTTAATTTTGACCAGTCTACGAGTTCAGTTGGGGTCTTGTTATCAATAAAGGCTTTCAATATCTTATCGGTATATTTATCCAGATCGAATCCCTTTCCTTCATGTTTGATGAATCGGCCTAGCCCTGTAAATTTCAAAAAACGTCCTAATGTGGTCTGCTCTTCTTTTTGTTGGCTAAGGTGCAGATATCTTCGGCTATTTAAGGAATAATTTCTATCGGATCCAATGCTGAACTGTATCAGAAAATTTTGGACTTGTACAAAATTCTTATCAGACCATCCTAATTTTTTAGAGACAACTGTAAACAAAACATTAGTGGTATCGTAGGGCGATTTCAAAACAAGCTGCCCTATTTGTCTCCTTAGCTGCTTGTCTTTAGCTTTTCCTGGCCATAGTATTCCCAAGATGCGTGCTGCAAATGCAGTCCAAGAATCTCCCATGTCAGCCTGCGTCCTGCCATAAGAATCGATTTGATAACCATCAAGGACTTGTTCAAGGTACGAAATTATCCAACCGATAATTTCAGGATGTTCCAAAATCCAGCTTTCCTCATTGTAAAGCATAACAGCGCACCCTCCTAATACGGATCTGTGTTTTCCACCAAAAGACTCATAAGGATCCTCGTCGTCGGTTTCAGCAATCTCCTGAACCGACCTCCACAGTACCTCACTTTGCTCCAAATCATATCTTACACCCTTCTCAATATCCTGCAGGCACTTGAACGGGAACATAAAGAGGTCATTCCCCGCCTTCATTTCCGCCCGAGCATGCTCAAATTCAACTGTAATTGATTCAGGTTCTTTATATTCAAAAAAGGTATTTGTGCCGTCATTTCTAATTTCATAGTTTTCTATATTGAAAAAGGTAATGAGCCGCGTCAGGTAGGGAAAAGTTTCGCCCTGATCCTCAATCTGAGTTAGGAGGGCTGTCCATTTCGAAACTACATCTACAAAGTATTCTCGAATCTCCGAATCACTCATATACAGGGTCAGCGCGGTGCTTGTAATTGACCTTCGGCGGTGAGGCAATTCGTTCCATTCCTTGGCCAGCTTCCATGTGGTTCTGTCATAAAAATTAGAGCCTATCATCTGATGCCCTTCAATATCCAAAGCTCCATAATCGAGATTCTTTTCCCATAAATGGAATTCAAGGATCCCTAACAAGGGCTTTAGTGCGGTCCGATACAAGTCTGCGTCATACCTGCCCACAGAATTGATCACGCCCAGGTAAGCAGTCGAATTGCCTTCCCTTAAAACAATATCAATATAATCACTTACAGGACCATCATTATCAATGGTATCAATCAGAAGCTTTTCCAAAGCCTGTAACGCACTTACGATAGCATGTGGACACTGCCCGTGATCACGGTACCAGAAGTATATTCTGGAATCACCGATATATTCACGCTTGCCGTCAGGAAATTCAATCGCCAGCCTTGGTATTTCCTTTTGCTTATGCTTGTAATCGTTTGTCCATTGCTCACAGGCAAAGTTTATCAGGGCAATCACAAACCTTAATCCGACCATTGGCTGATTTTTCAGGAAAAACAGAAAAGGTCCCCTGTTATAAAATGGCGGAAACCATTGGCTTGGCTCGTTTATATCCAGTCCGTAATGGGTCGAATCAAAACCGTATGAGATTTCCCTCGGCGGCTCAATAAATAATGCAAGTAGAATTTCCTTCGCCTTTTCAGGATACGCCAAGATCAACGGATTGATTGCGCTGCTATTGATGCATATTTTTTCAAAGGCATCATCCGGATTTTCGTAAGGCCCATCAGGCCATTGTACTCTATCCCGGACCTTCATCCTAGAAAAGATCGATTGTCGAGGTTCACTTGAAATCAGATCAGTCCCTGTTTCTGCAGCCATAGGCTTTGGTTTACGCTCAACCTTGATCCGTTTGCAAAGTTTCAATGACAATTCAATGACACCCTCAGGATATTCGTTGATTCCTGCTAGAAAAGCTTTGTAAATAAACTCATCTACGTCATCGCGAACATAAGTTCCCTCATGCTTGAGGGTAAACATCAAATTGGCGTTTTCGAGCGCGATGGCAGCCAGTTCTTCACGGTATGGGAAAACAATAGCAGTATTGCTGAGCCACATTTCACAAATTATGGCGACCTTTTTTCTTGAAAATTCTATAGCCTCAGCCTTGTGGCTAAAAAGAAATTCGATTACTTGCGGCCAATACAGGTAATTGGGTATCCTGTGATAAGAAGCAGCTTCCGCAATCGTAATTCCGGGAATATCCTTGGCTATTTTCATTACGCCCTGATTCGGCAGGGTGGCACTCATTAAGAACTGGTCCAAAAACCTTTTGAACATGGCACCATCTTCATCTTTCAGGAAATCAAAAAGCGTAATTAAGTGCTCGGCCGTGGAAGCGGAAAACAAAATTGATTCAAGCAATAGATCCTGTATGATTTTTTGTTTTGGTTCATGGGCAGAAAGGCTTCTGAAAAATGCAATCCAGGATGCTCCCCTATCATTTTTCTCAAGCAGGTATATTCCGTACAGGCGTACTGCTTTGCGCCAAAGCGAAGAGGCCAGTTCTTTAGACAAAAGATAGGAATTCAGATTTTCGCTGTTGGAACGTATTAGTTTATACCTTGCCCAGTCTCCGAACAGATCATGGACCAGGTAAAGCTTGTCATCGACATCATATAGAATTTTCCGCTGCTTCAATGCATCCAGGAACGATAATTCGGCAGCATTGAAATCGGAAATGGGAATACTTGCTGAAAATCGCTGTGCCTGCTTTTCTGCATAGTCCTGCAATAGCCTTGCATTAGCGGCGCCAATACTATCGATTTCTTCTTTCCATATCCAGTCTATCAATGTCGTTTCACCCAAAAGATCCTTATCAGAAATTCTTAATCCCGCAGACAATTTAAAAGCCATAAGGTCGAGATACTTGAGGTTGTTAAGAATGCTTCTCAAATGTTCGTGCTTAAACAAATCTGACAGCCCTGGAAAATGCTCTCTCAACTCAGGAAAATGCTTATAAACATCAAGGCTAAGCCTGAAGTTTCCCGCGTTTAAAGGAATATTTATCCTATACAGACGCTCAATGACATCGCTGTAGTCGTCTGTTTGGCAGGTAATAATGACTTTCCATCCCGATCCAGGTTTTATTGCCAGATCAAGGATTTCGTATAGGCCTTTTAATTGTTCCTCCTTGAAAAAGCGGTCAATTCCATCAATAACCAGATAGGTCTCTGCCTGCTGTATATTTATAATGATATCCGAAATGCTGTTTTCAAGCCCAAAATACCGCGTCAGGTTACCGTGCTCTATGCTTTGCGAGTCTATCCATATGAAATTAGAATGTTCACCGATTTCTGCACCAATGAACTTTTTTGCCAATACTGATTTACCGTGCCCAGATTTGCCCAATACAAATAGTACGTTATTTTGGGTCAGCTCTTCTTTAAGCGCACCGATTTGAGCTGCCAGGGGTAAACTGACCTTGTTGCCAATTTTATCAAGTATTGAATTCATCCTCGCCATGCTGGCTTTGCGAATCTTCTCCCAGTCATTTACATGATTCCAATAATCGATCAAATCAAATTTATTCCTGAATCGGTTAACCAGTTTTTCATAATCTATAAATCCGCCCGAAGAAGCCAGCTCAGAACGGACAGCACACATAGATTCATAAAGCCTGACTTCATTTTCGCCGTGAGGTTTCTTGAGGCATGTTCTTGCCAGCGCAATGACAGCGGTAGCATCTCTTGAAGTGTCACTTTGGAAGTCGAACTCAAGCAAAAGCAACCTGCTTAGGACTGTTGCCGTATCGGACGGCTTTACACCGTGGGCAGCTGCTAAGGGCAGAGGGCAATGAAATAGTTTAAATAGATCCCGTTTTGACTTTGAAAATCCTTTTCCCTCGTTTGAAATCCTATCATAAAATACGGACCCGTCCATAGTTTTGGCAGACATTATCAAACCATTGAGGTCGTCGGCCACGCCCTTTGGTAAAGGCGCGCTCACAATGCACAAATAATCTTTTACAGGATTAAATATCTTTGAATCTAAACCTAGATACTGGTTCCACAAATCGTTCAATAAATCATCTGTCGGGCCTTTACTATTTACCTGTACATTACTTTTGCTTGAGATGGCAACTTTAATGTCGCCATCAGCAGTTCCAAGTGTAAGCAGTAGATCGTCAAACAGCCAACCTTCAGGCCGGACCTGAAAGTCAATCCTCTTGATTTTTCCCATTTCAGGACTGAATGGAAATTGGTCCGCCAGAAAGTGGGCAACAAACCATGCTGCTGCTTTACCTTCAAATACAAATCCGCCACCGCCAGTCTGCTTCGCCGTAGCGACTTCACGTACTGAACTTTTACTATTTTTCTTACCCATGCCTCTTTTGTGTTGATTCCAATAATACTATAAAAGGAACCGTCTGATTCCCAAAGGTAATCCAACATAAAAAAATATAAGGTATTTATATACTTGAATATACCAATAAAAAATTTAAGCTTAAATTACCAGTAAAAAACTTTTCTCATGAATACATCTATAAAGACAGCTATTAATTCTTTTATAAAGGAAGCTACAAAAAGCTTTCAGAAGATTACCCCACTAGGAATCGAAATCACAAAATATTATGACTCTCCTTCAATGGAAGCTGTTGTACTCGAAATAGACAAAGATATTGAGGCTACAATAAAAGCCAATAAACCCTTATTGGAAAAAAGACGACTGAAAGACATCGAAAAAGGATTTAATTTCACCTTAAAGACGTGTTTGAATAACGGTATGGAACTAGAGCAATTCAAAGATTTGCTTTACCAAAATTCAGGTATCTTACTTGACGAAAATGAATTAGAACTGGCATTAAGTAATCCAAAAGATGTAATAGTTTCAAAAGTAGATTACAAGGCTGATAGTGAAATTGAAAAGGTTCTCGTGTCTAGTATTGGCACATTTGATCATCTATTAAGTGATAACACGATTTATACCCAACATAAGAGAGCATTTGCACTTGCAGTAATCCTTATCGACAATGAATTCGAAAAAGCATCAGATCCTGTTGAGGCAATTTCTAATGATTATAGCATTTTAAAAGAATTCTGTCTCTCAAAAGGATACGACCTAATGAGCGACCCTCAATTTTCAAGCTATAAGATTATAACGATTGATGACAAATATGAACTTGTAGAATCGTACCCTGCCAGGATCTATAATAAAGATCTGGATACAACAATTTTCCTGAATGGAATTGAAAATCATGTATTTGAATATCTCATCCAATTATCAAAAACAAATATCTTTCAATTGTCATTGAAACCGAGCTCATTATATTTTATAGATGGTTACGAGAATGCGACGGCTGTTTATGAACATTTAGAAACCGGGAAGTATTTTCATATCGATAACTTTAAAGGCAACCTATTAACAAAACTCTACAATGAATCCTATGACAATCTTTGGATAAAAATAGACGGCAATGATTTGACCTTTGAAGAAATTATACAGGATTTTAAAATTTATGAAGATATGGTCGTTACACAAGTCCTACACAGTCAGTTTATAACTGAAGGCTCCAACTTTTACATTACCCATTTAGATCATGAATTCATATTCTACACGCTGGAAGAATTTGAAAATCGATTGGTAAATCCCATTCAGAAAGGAGAAGCCATGACAAGGATAAAGACTTTTAAAATTGACGGAAGTAAAATCTTGGTAAATGATCACTCAAATATCTTATTTACCATTCTCGGAATGAAATTTAAAAATACAGAGTTGATAAAAGAATACTTTAACAAAATTGAAGAAGATGTTAGCTGATTAGCTAATTTGATTCAGTTTGCTATAGCTTTATTTATATTCCCACTATCTGCAGCTTTGGTCAAAAAAAAATAGCTTATCTTTGTCAAATAGCTTAATGCTCTGCAAGTTACCCTATGGGTACACCTGTTAACAGATAATTGTTGAAAACCCTATATTTACTGATATTTTTCCAAAGTTTACGGAGACTCTTTCTCATAAACAATACATTCTACAACCATGAAATATTTACTGTTATTTATAGGTGTTATTTTTTCCAATATTACATACTCCCAATGCGGTGCTAAATTATTGACTGGAACTTTTGATAATGTACGTTTTATTTTGCCTTGCCCAGCATTCCAATATTCTTTCACTCCTCATAATAATGAAGTAGAATTAAATATTTTAAATCATAATAATATTGATTTAGTAAAAGAGGAATTTTTGAATGTGGAGTCCATAGTAAGACAACATATATTAAATAAAACAACTAATTATTTTTTGGATAATTTGAAATTTTATTGTTTAGATATTGTTTCTCCTGATAGAATTGATGATTTTAAACACCATATCCCTTCAATAGATATGAAACATTGTTCTGCTAAATATTCCATTTATTACTATTTTGAGCCAATCAAAAATGTTAAGTATTGCGTAGGATTTACATTGGATAATACTATGAGAATAATTACAACGGATAATTTTCCGCATGGAAATATCGAGCATTTCCAACAAACTACTATTTGTGAGATATATGATTTAGGAACGAAATATCTTAAAATTGCTACTGATGATTTAAAGCTGATTGTTTATAATAATAAATTCTATTGGAGCTTAATTGAGAAAAATAATTATACACAAGGAAGAAATCAGGTACAAAAATTATTAATCGAAACGGCTAATTTAAATAACTACCTTACGCTTAATGAAGAAGTCTATGTTGATTTTTAATACTTAATATGCTGAGCCCGTTTTCTGATACAACTTATTCAAAAACTTAAGATAGTTTTTTTCGTTTTAAGGCTAATATCGGAAATAACTTTTGGTCAATTAAAAGACCTAAAAAGTTGTTCTGATTTTATGGTACATATTTTTTGTAATACATTTCGGCTAATGTTTTATAATCTAACGATTGATAAAAACGTTCATTAGAAGGAGTAAACAGTAAAAAATCAGAATGAAAAAATTGGATTACAACTATTTAATGTTTGGTAAAAAAAAGATCTAACCAACTTGGCTAGATCTTTTTGATTAAATTAACTTTTTATACTTAATCTCATGACTAAAATAATTCCTGAAAACGTTTGACATCTTCAATAAAATTGTTCGATATTTGTCCTTTTAGGAGTACAAAAGTCCTAAGTATTAACTTAGGACTTTTTTTTTGGAAACTATTCTCCAAAAAAAAAACCAGAGTTACTAGCTCTGGTTTTTTTATTTACAATTATTCTTTTACAATAAACTGTACACTTTGTTGTTTTCCGTCTACTTTGAGCACTAAGAAATACGATCCTGAAGCGACTGTAGTAGGTATTTCAATACTCTTATTGGTATTGCCTTCTATAAATTCTCCTCGTTTTATCGTCTGTCCTTTTACATTATAAATAACATAACTGGTTGCTTGTTGTTTATCTTCATCTAATCGGATATGCAGCAACTGATTCTTTTTTACTGGATTTGGATATAACCCCCAATTCGCTGGTGCTTTATCTTGAATAAAAATTGGACAACTTGTAATTTTTTTGCCATTGTACAAGGTTAATTCTACATAATACTCTGCACCTGTCTCTAGGGTAGTTCCAAAAGCATCCCCTGCAGAATACGCTTGTTTATCTCCAATCGGTTCTCCATTTTTAAACCATTGATAGGCTTGGAAAACATACCCTCCATTCGTTTGTTTGTTATTATTAACCAACAGTACATTATCGTATTTTTGAACGACAATCTTTTCTGTAGGTATGCGTTTTTCAATCACTACTTTATAGGTTTCGGTAACGGTTCCATTCGGAGATATAACTGTAAGTATTTGTTCATATATTCCATATTCTTTTACCGCCACTGTTAGATAGTCTGAAGGACTTACATGTGCTCCCTCAGCCACCTCAACTTCAATTATTACTTCCTCTTGTGCACGATCACAGCCAATGATTACATACACTTCTTTCTCTGGTTTTCCGTAGGATATTCCATCAATACTTAAATTCGAGATACTCGCATCACGACTAACCACTTCTATCGTTCTAGCAACAGGTAGCGCCGCTTTGTAATTTGAATTACCCAATTGAAAAGCCGTTAGGGTTACTGTTCCTGTACGTAAAAAACGAACCAATCCCGATGCATCCACTTCTGCAATTTGTTGTTCTTCCCTATTATCTATGCGATAAGAAACGGGTAAAGATGAGCTTGCTGTGGCCGTAAGTTGTAAAGTTGGTGTATCTTCAATTACAACGGTTGTTACAGTTCTGAAGTCAATCACTTGCTCGGCTTGGGTGATAGTCAACGTTCCTATCAATGTCAAAGGTTCATAATCTATTCCATAATCTACTACTGCGGTTACTTGATAGATTCCAACATTCGTTTGATTATTATTGGTGTAGGTAATTACTGCTTCTGGCAAGCTAGTTCCTTCTACTTGTAGAGCTTTCACTTGTCCATCGTAAACATGCGTTTGTGAGGGTAGAGAAAGTCCACTAATCTGACTCTGTCTAATTTCAAAATCAGCGCCTGTAAAGGAAGCTACAAAATAATTAGCTCGTGTAGTTAAACTTCCTTGAGATATCCCATAAAATCCTAAATCCTCTCCAACCTCACGTACTAGATTACCCGTTGTAGCGTTAATTATAAAATCACCTCTTTGCAATCCAATTGCAGTATAGGTAAGCGCTGGGTCGACGGCTCCAAATCTTTTATATTGATTTTCCACTACAACTAAATGCAAAGGTGCAGGTATAATTTCAAATTTTTCTTCATTTAGAACAACAAACCTATAGTTGCCAGACAATGCCTGTAAACTACCTAAAGTATATCGATACAATCCTACATTTTCTCCTATTGATCTACCTAGTAATCCGAGGACCGTGGTTTCTTGCGTATCCGCAAACTTAAAGCCTGTGACTGTAAATCCAAATACAGGATCTGCCTCTCCATAAACTTTTCGCATTCCTGCAGTAGGGTGCACAGTTAAGGTAGCTGATGTAATTGTCAATTCGCTTTCTAGATAAACAAGTCTATAATTTCCATTAATAAGAAGTAAATTCCCTTGCGTAATGGTATAATTGCCTACATTTTCTCCTGCCGTACGATTCAGTTCTCCTGTTAATACATCCGCAACCGTATCTCCTTGTTTCAAGCCTTCTACTGTATATGTTAATACTGGGTCAACAGCTCCATACTCTTTACTTTGTTGCTGAGCGATTACTCTTAATTCAGTGCCAACAATAGCAAAATCAGCCGTAACAAATACAATTTCATAATTGGTTCCCGCAGTTAAAGTTCCTTGGGTAATTGCATATGTAGCAATAGCTTCTCCAGATTCTCTACTTAAAGCTCCGCTAAAAACACGTTGATCATCTGTATATTTAAAACCCGATGCAGTATAGGAAAACACTGGATCTTCATCGCCAAAAGGCTTAAACTGATTCGCATTAGCTGTAACAGTAAGATTTGCTTTTGTCACCGTCAAGGTAAAAGAAACATCTTCTGCAGGTAAATAACGTAGATTCCCCGATTGACTGGCTGTTATTTGCGTTTCTCCAGCACCCTTAATAACTAATTGTCCATTTTGAACGATAGCTACACTTGTATTATCAGTCGAATAACTCAAAGCAAGTCCGCTATCTGATTCCCCGTGAATAAACGGTAAATCACCATATGCTTTGACTATATCATCTACTGTAATCGTTTGCGCTATGGCTTGCGCTGTAGTAAAACTAACAGGACCATACCATTCTCCACAAGGCATTGTGCGTATATATACCTCATAATTTGTATCTGCAACTAAATCCGTAAACGTATAAGGTGTACTAACGTTTGTAACCGTTCTTCCTTGCCCCCGTTGAAAACCAGCTACGCCATATTCAATTTCAAACACAGTACCCTCGGATTCTATGTATAAAACCGTTTCTTGGTCATTTCCATCTACCTCAGCATCAGTAACCGCATAACACGGAACTCCTCCCGAAATATCAAAATCATCCAAAGAAATCAAATACTCTAAAAAGATGGCGGTAACATTAGCGGTAATTTTAATGGTTAGGTATTCTCCTGCAAAATTATCTAAATCATAAGAAAAATCTTGCCATTCACTCGCTCCATTATTTGTAAGAGTCTGTATTCTAGTATACGTTGCCCCATAATTTGTTGAAAATTCAACAACAATATTTCCAGAATTAGCAGAAACAGGTCCACCAGTCATTGGATTTTCATACAAATACTTGAACGAAAAGGTATCTCCATTTAATATTGGACCAACTGTTATAGTAGAGAAACCAGCTGTTCTCACACCTCCTAAAAAGGAATAATCATATAATTCAGTTTGAATACTTGTGCCATTTTCAGGAGTAACCTGATTAAATTCCCAATTTGAATTAGCAACAGGTCTCCAACCTAAAGGATAAGCATCTACAGCTTCAAAATCTTCATGCCAAGGAGAAGGTGTAACTAACATTTCATCGTACGTAAAAGGTCCTGTCCAATCGCTTACTTCATCATCAGTACATATAGCACGTACATAAAACTGATAGACTTCTGTTTGGTCTAAATCAGCAAAAACATACGAAGTTGTTGTTACATTTTCTATTAAAGTTCCGTCAGCACTTCCTTGGACAAAACCAGAAGGTCCCCATTCTATTTCAAATTGTTCCCTACTACTGGTCCATGCCAATGTAAATCCATTAAGACTAACCTCTGTTGCTCGAAGCCTTGATGGACGAGAACATCCTGTAGGGCAATCTCCTATCGGATGTGTTTCTGAAACTAAATCCCAGCAAGCCAATACCGTACCTGAAATATCTTCAACACCCCCAACAGATACTGCATATTGAACCTCATTATCACATCCCCAAGCCCAAGTATCATCTATAGTAATTTGAAGTGAATACGGCGGATTAGCAACAGTATAGGTTTGTTGAATAGAAAAGTCGTTATATTGTAAATAACTGTAAGGCCCTCCAGAAAGAACAGCAGTTCCTGAACCATCCAACAAGCGCCAAGTTGTCATATCCCCATATTCAGGGAAGGTTAAATTTATTTCAATTTCACAATCATCTCCTTGTCCAGGATCCGTAGTCCCCGTCCCAACATTTAATGTAAAATCAAGTGCTTGCCCAAATGAACTATCCACTTCTTCAATATCTGAATCATAATAACTAATAAAACAAGGATCTCTATTCAATGTCACATCCAACTCTGGCATCGTCCAAGTTTTAGTCACTCTAATACGCGTTTGCCCAGTCAGAGCATTGGCAGGAATGGTGATTGCTAGAGAAGCATTTAGTCCATCCTCTCCATCAGAATCATCAATTGCACCCATATAGTAAACTTCTCCCGCATCGGTAAAACTCCCGTTTTGATTCCAATCGATAAAAACTAAAAATTCATTGGTCATTCCATACGTATTTCCCTCTACTGTTATTGTATAGGGTTGTCCTATCGTAGCCGTAGCAACATCCGCAATTCGATTCACCAAAAGAGCGGTATCATTGGTATTTACTATTTCTAAAGTACCAAATTTAACTTTTGTTATTTCCTCAACATCATATCCATCAACCTCGCAATAAGGAGCAGGAAATTGAGCAAATGCTACAGGTCCTATAAAACACAGGAAATACAAGATTAGAAAATGAAACCATCGCATTGTTTGTGGTATTTTCTTTCTTGCCACGTTAGGGTAGGTAGTGTTATGCATACGTGATATTTTAATTAAAATGACTTCATAGCTATCCTATGTCACAGAATTTATCTTGTTAATTTAATTAACAACACCATATTACAAGGAAAACCACATTAAATAATAAAATAACAATATAGTGAATTAACAAAATATTCACAATTTTTTTAATTAAATATTAAATAGATTCACTCGTATACAAATACAAACAAATGTTAAGAAACAAAAAATAGCTATTTTACCTTTCTATTGCTAATTTTTAGCAGTCCTAAAAGAAGGCTTACTTTTTTCTATTTTCACAAGCAAAAGGTCGCCTAAACTCTTTTATTTATTTTGAAGAAAAAAAAACAGTCCCTGAAAACACAACCCATTCAGTATCAATTCAAAACAAAAAAAGCATCTTTTAATCCTAAAAAAGCTTGCAAAACAAGAATTTCTATTCTATATTTGCACTCGCAATACGGAAGTAATGCACGATCTTACAAGTAGACGCGAAAATAGCTCAGTTGGTAGAGCGCAACCTTGCCAAGGTTGAGGTCGCGGGTTCGAATCCCGTTTTTCGCTCAAGTAATTTAATTACGCTCGAGTGGTGGAAGTGGTAGACACGCTGGACTTAAAATCCAGTGAACAGTAATGTTCGTGCGGGTTCAAGTCCCGCCTCGAGTACAAAAGTCCTAAGTTAATACTTAGGACTTTTTTTTTGGATTGGTGCGAATCGCAACTCATTCCCTAATTTCTGAATTTATTACATTTTTATTATGAGCGCCATCGTTATTAGCCAGAAAGAAAATGAAACGTATAAGTTCACTTTTGAACATCGTAGAGGGCGAACTCTACTTACAAGCCAAGAACATACAACAAAAGAAGAAGCGTATGAAACGATTGCTTTCTTAAAGAACCATTTTTCTACTGTTGAAACTATACGATTCAAAACCCCTAGTGGTAAATTTTATTTTAAAATTGTTATTGAAGCTAACACCTATGGGATGAGTCGCCGGTTCAATACTGAATTGCGATTTGAAAATGGGATTGAAGAAGTTTTACTAAACTTTGTATCAGCTGAAATATTAGATTTATCCCTTGACATTTTTGGCGATTTCCCTGATGACATATAAAAAAAGGTAAATAACAATAAAAAATAATCACAAGCAAAATACTGATTATCAACTCATAAATGAATAGACCTGAAAAAAGTTTCATTTTTATTTATTTTTTTCTTGTCACACGCTAATTTTATTCTATCTTCGCACTCGCAAAACGGTTCTAAATACTGAATGAGCAAAGGCTCGAGTGGTGGAAGTGGTAGACACGCTGGACTTAAAATCCAGTGAACAGTAATGTTCGTGCGGGTTCAAGTCCCGCCTCGAGTACAAGAAGAGGGTCCCAAAAGGTCCCTCTTTTTTTTTATATATTGTTGGGGTTTTTAGACTTAAAC
>NZ_CBCPHW010000023.1:0-62035 GCF_965118575.1 Myroides odoratus
ATTCTTCACTCATAACACATTTCTCATAACCCATAACACATTTCTCATAACTCTTCACACTCCCTCCCTCATCATCCAAAAGATTTGATATCAGACATAAAACTTTTTTTGTTCTAATCAATTTCAAACCATCAACTGTCCCTTATTATTTTGCATTTTTTATTAATTATTCTTCTTTCCTTTACTGAATGAAGGGCTTTTTTTGCTTTTATGTAGAAAAAATACTTTTTATTTTTAGGATATGTTTTTTTTACCAAATAGTATTGCTGATAATATAAAATTAGCTATATGCACAGAATAATTTCGTTTACAAATATTTAACTACCGAATATTATTCATTTAATATGTATTGTTTCCGTATATAATTCTTTTGTAGTACATTTGCACTATAAAATTAAGGAAGGATGGAATATAAGTTAGATGAGATCGATTTGAAAATTCTGCGTATGATGCAAGATAATGCTCGTATCAATAATTCTGAATTGGCTCGTGAGCTTGGAATGGCTCCATCCGCAGTGTTAGAGCGTGTAAAGAAACTAGAGCATAAAGATGCTATTGTGGCTTATCATGCAAGAATTAATCCAAATGCGATTAATCAAAAAATGCTTTCTTTTATTTTTATCAAGGTAGATGAAATTATCGGAGATGAAAATACAGGTAGAGCTTTAGCTGAGATTCCTGAAGTTTTAGAAGTTCACGATATCGCTGGTGATGATGGGTATATCGTAAAAGTAAGAACATCAGATTCTATTGCGCTTGTGCATTTAATGCGTAATTCCTTATCTAAGATTGAAGGAATCATTTCAACAAGAACAATAATAGTATTACAAACAGTAAAAGAAGATAATAAATTAATAATTCCAGATACGTTAGAATAGTTATGAAAGCAGTAGCTACAAATCAGACAAATAATAAATTAGTACTAGGTGCCTATTTAGTAGTGTACTTTGTATGGGGATCTACTTTCTTTTTTATTCATAAAGCACTGAGTGATTTTACACCTTTTGTTTTAGGCTCTTTGCGTTTTTTTGCTGCCAGTATGATTTTGTTGACTTATTGTAAAATGAGAGGTTATAAGCTTTTTAATAAAACAGTAGTTAAGCAAGCATGTATTACTGGATTTCTGTTGTTATTTATTGATATGGGAGCATTAATTTGGGCAGAACAACATGTATCTAGTGGTATTGCCGCTATTATGGCTGCTGCTGCCGCCTTGTGGTTTATTATTTTAGATAAATCCCAATGGAAACAGAATTTTTCGAGTTTACCTATTATATTAGGATTAATATTGGGGTTCACAGGTGTTGTTATGTTATTTGCAGAGCAAATTACAATTGCAGGAGATGAAAGTCAAAGATTGTTGAATATGTTCTGCATGGTTTTATTGATTCTTGGATCGATTGCTTGGACAGTAGGGTCTTTGTATTCTAAATATTCAAAAGCTAAAAATGTAAATCAAGGAGAAGATTTACACGTGATGGTAAAAACATCGTGGCAGATGATTACTGCGGGCGTGTTATTTACAATCGTTGCTTTATTAAATGGAGAATATGCGCAATTCGACGTGTATGAGATTTCTGCATCAGGATGGTTTTCTTTATTGTACCTAATTACGTTTGGATCAATTCTTGCCTTTGGATCTTATATTTGGTTGATTCAAAATAGACCAGTAACTGAAGTTAGTACCTATGCTTATGTAAATCCCGTTGTTGCTGTTGCCTTGAGTTATTTCTTCACAGATGATGTTATTACTAGCCTTCAAATCGGTGGATTAGTAGTAGTCTTGTTGAGTGTTGGCTTGATGAATTGGGACTTATACAAGAATAAAAAATTCTTTAAAGGGTTCTCAAAAAAGCGTTCTATCCATGCACAAGACGAAGAACAACTCCCTATAAGTAATTAATTCTTTTTTTTCATTATTATAAAATTGATTAAAGCTAGCGAAGTGATTCGTTAGCTTTTTTTTAATACTTTAATTTTGAGCTGATTGATTATTAAAAATTATCAATATATGTTTTTTACATATAAAAAATGTTGTACTTTTGCACAGCTTTTAGATCAGCATTGTTTCACTAAAAGTCAAAGTAATATAAATGTAAAACCACTTCTGCCTTTATCTGCTGTATAAAGAAACGCGATAAAACAGAATACAAATTTTTATCAGCAAATGTCTGAAAACACAAAAACACAGGAAGAATTTTTAACTGATTTTAATTGGGATAACTATGAAAATGGTATCGATGCAGTAGATGCAACTCAATTGAAAGAATTTGAAAGCTTAGTAGACAAAACTTTTATTTCTACAAACGACGAGGAAGTAGTTGATGGAATTGTAGTGAGAATCACTGACAGAGATGCGATTGTAGATATCAATGCTAAGTCTGAAGGTGTTATTTCATTAAATGAATTCCGTTACAATCCAAACTTAAAAGTAGGTGACAAAGTTGAAGTATTAATCGACGTAAGAGAAGATAAATACGGACAATTAGTGTTATCTCACAGAAAAGCTCGTACAATCAAAGCATGGGATAGAGTTATCGCTGCTCATGATACAGGAGAAATTGTTAATGGTTTCGTAAAATGCAGAACTAAAGGTGGTATGATCGTTGACGTATTCGGAATCGAAGCATTCTTACCAGGTTCTCAAATCGATGTTAAGCCGATCCGTGATTACGATCAATACGTAAACAAAACAATGGAATTCAAAGTTGTTAAAATTAACCACGAATTCAAAAACGTTGTTGTATCTCACAAAGCGCTTATTGAAGCAGATATCGAAGTTCAGAAAAAAGAAATTATCGGTCAATTACAAAAAGGTCAAGTGTTAGAAGGTGTTGTTAAAAACATTACTTCTTACGGAGTATTCATTGACTTAGGAGGTGTTGACGGATTAATCCATATTACAGATTTATCTTGGTCAAGAATCAACCACCCAAGTGAGGTGTTAGAATTAGATCAAAAATTAAATGTTGTAATTTTAGATTTCGATGACGAGAAAACAAGAATCCAATTAGGTTTAAAACAACTTTACGCTCACCCTTGGGATGCTTTAGATGGTAACTTAAGTGTTGGTGATAAAGTAAAAGGAAAAGTAGTTGTTTTAGCTGATTACGGAGCTTTTATCGAAGTTGCTGAAGGAGTTGAAGGTTTAATCCACGTTTCTGAAATGTCTTGGTCTACACACTTAAGATCAGCGCAAGATTTCGTAAAAGTAGGAGATGAAGTAGAGGCAGTTATCTTAACTCTTGATAGAGAAGAAAGAAAAATGTCTTTAGGAATTAAACAATTATCACAAGATCCTTGGACTGATATTACAACTAAATATCCTGTTGCATCTAAACATACGGGTATCGTTCGTAACTTTACAAACTTTGGTGTATTCGTAGAATTAGAAGAAGGAATTGATGGATTAATTTACATCTCTGACTTATCTTGGACTAAGAAAATTAAACACCCATCTGAATTTGTAAACGTAGGAGATAAATTAGAAGTTGTTGTATTAGAGTTAGACGTTGAAGGACGTAAATTATCTTTAGGACACAAACAAACAACAGCTAATCCTTGGGATAAATACGAAGATGCTTACGCTGTAGGAACAGTTCACAATGGTGAGATTTCTGAGTTAGTTGACAAAGGGGCTACTGTAGTTTTTGAAGAAGATGTAGTTGCTTTCATTCCAACTCGTCACTTAGAAAAAGAAGACGGTAAGAAATTGAAAAAAGGTGATTCAGCTGAGTTCAAAATTATTGAGTTTAATAAAGAATTCAAAAGAGTAGTAGCTTCTCATACTGCAATTTTCCGCGAGGAAGAGGAGAAAAACGTTAAATCTGCTGAAAATTCAGCAAATAATAGCGAAAAAACTACTTTAGGAGATATTGATGCTCTTGCAGAGTTAAAAGAAAGAATGGAAAAAGGAAACTAATCCTTATTTCAATATAAGTAAGCCCCTCATGAAAATGAGGGGCTTTTTTTTGGCTCTATTTTTATTGAGATAGATAAATGCATAAAGTATCTATTTTTTGATTTAGGAAAGTTATATTTGAATCTTAAAATACAATAAAATGATTGAATTAAAACCCTTGTCAAAAGAGGATGTTGTACCTTTTTTTACTTGGTTAAACGAGGAGGAAGTAATAAAATATTCTTTAAGTTCTTTTCAGAACCTCTCTTCCAAAGCGTCGATAGAAATATGGTTTGAAAGTCTGTTTGTAGAACAAAATACGTATACTATTGGGGTGTATTTAAAATCTACGCAACAACTCATAGGCTATGCTGGAATTAGTGGAATCTCTAAGTCAAATAGAAGTGGCGAATACTTCATTTTTATTGGAGATAAGTCACAATGGGGAAAAGGTGTAGGAACTATTACTACACAAAAGATAGTCGCTTACGGATTTGAAACGTTGAACCTAAATCGAATTATGTTGACTGTTTCTCAACCTAATATTGGAGGAGTTAAGGCCTATGAACGTGCAGGTTTTAAAGTTGAAGGTATATTGCGCGAAGCATGTTTGCGCGATGGGGCTTTTCACGATAAAATAGTGATGTCCATTCTTCAATCAGAATATAAATCGATAGGGAAATAAGCTGTATTTGACTTAGGAAAGTTAAAAACGAAAAGTCAAGTAGTACGTGTGTTTTTCTTGTTTTTTTAGAAATGTTGGTTCAAAGTGTTTCTGTTTTCTATATTATTAGATAAATTAATAGCAAATGATTTTGCTTTATTATAAATTGAAAATGAACTTTTATGGGAAGATATACGGATAGAAGTCGATTTTGGGAATTATCCCAAACTTTTGTTTTTTATACTTGGTTTATGTTCAATGGTTACGTATGGTATATTTACACCATTGCTTGTTTTTATAGCAGCTTACCGCGTTGCTTATACCTCTTGGACAATTAAATCACTTGTCGTATTGGCGATACATATTGTCGTTATGGGAGGAATACTTTTCTTTAGTAAGTCTTTGAATTTGGGTGACTTAATATTCATTATGCCATTTTTAATGGTAGGTAGCGCTTATGTTTTTACCGTTTTTATGTCTTTTTTCATTAGAGAATATCTAGAGCGTTTAGATTTAAAAAACTACATGAAATTGGAATTGGATGTTTCTTATAGTTATCGTGTAGTCAAAGACAGTTTGCTGAAATTGGAAGCAAAAGAAAGGGATGAGAAGGATGTGTTTCTGAACATGTTACAAGGTTATCGTGCGAAAATAACGGATGTCCACATGATTAATAATTTAATTGAAATGGAACACTTAACCCGTTTAATTGTTGACAAGGACAAGAATCGCAGTGGGATTTTTTTTCTTAAACATTCGTCTGCTTTAGATAGTATATTGAAACAGTATATTGAGCTTCAAGATTTGCCTATAATTGATTCTGGAGTAGAGCAATTAAAAGCAAAACTTTATCAAGTCATCGGATTGTCAAGGGAAGCATTTGATAGGAAATAATTCAGGCACTGGAAGATAATAAAGCAAAAAGGAGATTCGATCGAATCTCCTTTTTTTATGTAAAAATATTACAAGTGTTATTTTGAAGCATTTTTAGCTGTTAGCTCTGCAATCTTAACAATAACTTCGGTTGCTTTAACCATACTTTCTACGGGAACATATTCGTATTTTCCATGGAAGTTATGTCCACCTGCAAAAATATTTGGACAAGGTAACCCCATATAAGATAATTGAGAACCATCTGTTCCACCGCGAATAGCTTTGATAAGAGGCTTAATACCTAAATCTTTCATCGCTTGTTCTGCTGTGTTAACGATGTGCATCACTGGCTCAACTTTTTGTTTCATGTTGAAGTACTGATCCCCAATTTCGCAGGTTACGATTGGCCCACCAAATTTTTTGCTGTGCTTTTTGTTGAATTTTTTAGCTAGCTTGTCAATGAAAACTTTTCTTTGTTCGTATTTTTTAAGGTTGTGATCGCGAATGATTAATTCAACAACAGATTCTTCAATACTACCACTTACCGTATGTACGTGGAAAAACCCTTCATAACCCGTGGTTTTTTGTGGAACTTCATCTTTTGGTAATTTGTTGATGAATTTGTTTGCTAAAAGAATCGAGTTAACCATTTTTCCTTTCGCATACCCAGGGTGAACACTTTTACCTGCAAAAGTCAATTTCGCATATCCCGCATTGAAGTTTTCGTATTCTAATTCTCCAATTTGACTTCCATCCATGGTATAAGCCCATTCAGCACCGAATTTTTTCACATCGAATAAATGTGCTCCACGGCCAATCTCCTCATCTGGTGTAAAACCAATTCTTATTTTTCCGTGTTTTACTTCAGGATGTTGTACCAAATACTCCATGGCAGAAACAATCTCTGTGATTCCTGCTTTGTCATCTGCGCCTAATAGCGTAGTACCATCTGTCGTAATTAAAGTTTGACCTTTATACTGTAATAAATCCTTGAAGTAAGAAGGCGATAAAATAATGTTTTGCTCTTTGTTTAAAACAATATCTCCACCATCATAGTTTTCTATGATTTGTGGTTTAACATTGGCGCCAGAAAAATCTGGAGAGGTATCAAAGTGAGCAATAAAACCAATAGTAGGTACTTCATGTTCTACATTGCTAGGCAAAGTAGCCATCACATATGCGTTTTCATCTATTGTTACGTCTTCTAGACCAATTTGTTTTAATTCTTCAACTAATTTGTTTGCTAAATCCCATTGTTTTTCTGTACTCGGACAAGTGTTAGAAGAAGAATCAGACTCTGTATCAACAGTTACATAACTGATGAAACGATCAATAATATGTTGCATAGTATTAAATTTTATATCTAACAAAAGTATGAATTTATTAAATGAAAGCCTTATAATGTACAGGCTTTTTCATTGAATAAATGTTGCCGTTTATTTTCAAAATATTAGAATACTATTAGGAGATTGTTTTTTTGAAAGATTGCAATTATCTGAAAAGGGGATTGTTGTATCTTTGATTTTCATTTAAAAACATCGGTACAAATGAAGTGTTTATTTTGTTTATTTACCTTGCTGTTTGTGAATCTGCTTGGTGCTGTCAATCCCATAAGGGAGTATGCAGATAATCCTGCTAATTCAAAATTTAGATATGAAGAAGTGAAGATTAATACAAAAGATGGATATACCTTAAATTCATGGGTTTTGTATCCTGACTCAGCTAAAAAATTGGATAGAACCTTGATTCTAGCCTATGGAGATGCGGGTAATATGTCTTACTGGCTAAGACAAGCGATTGAAGTTGTTAATCAAGGGTATAATGTTGTGCTGTTTGATTATCGCGGATTTGGGGCTAGTGCAGATTTTGAAATGGATGAAAATGTTTTGTATTACGATGAATTTGCAACCGATTTACAAGCCGTTGTAACCTATACAAAAGAAAAATTTACTACAAAAATTGGCGTTTGGGCTTTATCGATGGGAACAATTTCCGCTGTATTGACCAATGATGTTGAATCCTATGATTATTTAATAGCCGATGGATTTGTAGTTAGTCCTAAAACAATTG
Source organism: Myroides odoratus (assembly GCF_965118575.1). Classification (GTDB taxonomy): domain Bacteria; phylum Bacteroidota; class Bacteroidia; order Flavobacteriales; family Flavobacteriaceae; genus Flavobacterium; species Flavobacterium odoratum_B. Next base: position 7,509 of record NZ_CBCPHW010000023.1, read on the forward strand.
TGGAGCGATTAGATGGCTTTTTAGAAAAAGAAACCAAATTACCCCAACAGGCCAAAGACTACGATCATGCGCTAACTCGTTTATCTATTCCTGTTTTATTTATCGCGGGTGACCGCGATGGATTGACAACAGCTCATGATAGTAATCGCGTTAAACCCTTAAATCCTAAAAATCAATTAGTCCTATATAAAGGAGGTCATCTCCAAGGATTTCAAGCAATGACAGATACCTATCACGGACAAGGCTATATCGAAGCAATTAATTCGTTTTACCAAAACACATTTGAAAAGTAATAGATAAATAAAATGGAGCACAGGCATTTTCTTTTGTATAAGCCTCATGGGTATATTAGTCAATTCATCTACGAAAAAAAGAGAACCAAAAAAAAGCTAGGCGAATTGTTTGACTTTCCTGAAAGTACGATGGCAATTGGACGATTGGATGAAAATTCTGAAGGGCTGTTACTTCTTACTACAGATGGTATGACGAGTGAACGTGTACGCAGTGAGAAATACGAAAAAGAGTATTATGCACAAGTAGATGGTCAAATTACCGCAGAAGCCATTGAAATATTGAGAAATGGCGTTGAAATTGGAGTGAAGGGAGAAAAGTATTTCACCAAGCCTTGTGAGGTTACTGCATTAGCAGAAGTTCCTCATTGGATTGGGGTGGGAAGGAGAATACGCGATGAAAGACATGGTCCTACGAGTTGGATTCGACTTGTTTTGACTGAAGGCAAATTTAGACAGGTTCGCAAAATGACAGCACATGTTGGATTTCCTACCTTGCGATTGGTACGAGTTCGAGTAGGAGATATTCGATTGGAAGGCTTGCAAGTAGGCGAAGTAAAAGAAGTACACGAATTATAAATTTGAGTTTTATGCATAGTAAAGCAAATGAGAATTACCAATTTCAAAAAATAATAGCAATAGTAGGCGTACTCTTGTTTATTATCAAACTAGTAGCGTGGTATATGACTCGATCTGTAGCAATTTTTACAGATGCTTTGGAAAGTGTAGTGAATGTAATTAGCGGTTTTATCGGATTGTATAGCCTCTATTTATCTGCTCAACCAAGAGATCGAAATCATCCGTATGGTCACGGTAAAGTAGAATTTATTTCTGCAACCATTGAAGGAGGATTGATTATCATGGCAGGAATTGCTATTATTTTTGAAGGTATTCGAAATATCGTTAATCCTCAACCTATCGGTAAATTGGATTATGGGATATTGTTAGTCGCAATTACAGCCGTGGTCAATTATGTTTTAGGTTGGTATGCGGTGAAAAAAGGGAGATTGAATAAATCTTTAGCACTCGTAGCTAGTGGAAAACATCTTCAGTCAGATACCTATTCAACAATCGGCATTATTCTAGGACTTCTCTTACTGTATTTTACCAAGTTAGATTGGTTAGATAGCGCAGTGGCTTTAATTTTTGCTTTAATTATTATTGTTACGGGCTACAAAATTGTTCGTGGTGCTGTTTCGGGAATTATGGATGAAACGGATGAAGCGCTATTAAAAGAAGTAGTCGATTATCTTGAAACTAATCGAAGAGAAAATTGGATTGACTTGCATAATATGAGAATTATAAAATATGGAAGTGTTTTGCATTTTGATTGTCATATGACCGTTCCCTGGTATTTTACCATCGTTGAAGGACATCAAGAAGTTGAATTACTTGAAAAAGAAATAAGTGAACATTTTGGTTCGGAATTGGAGCTATTTGTGCATATGGATGATTGCAAAACTTTTTCTTGCTGTATCTGTAGTAAACAAGATTGTCCCTTTAGAAAAGATCCCTTTGTTAAGCAGGTGAAATGGACGATAGAAAATGTTTCAAAAAACAAACGCCATACGAGTACTACAAGGCAAGAGTAAAACGTTTATTCAATCGATCAAATTGTAAAACGTTATCGGAAAAAAAATGATCAAAGACACCATTGGAAATTAAGTTTTCGATGGTGTTTTGTGTGTAAAAATCTTCTTGAAGCACAATAGCTTCATCTGCAAATTGGAGCGCTAATTCAATATCATGGCTAGAAAAAAGAATTGTTTTATTCTCTTTTTGTGTTAGGTATTGAAGCAATTGATATAATTTAACCTTGTGATTTAAATCCAAATGACTAGAAGGTTCATCTAAAATAATAAGCGGTGTATTTTGAGCAAGTGCTCTTGCAATTAGTACACGCTGTAATTGTCCATCACTTAAACTTAGTAGCGATTGTTGTACGAATGGAGCAATAGAAGTTAGATCAATCGCTTTGTCAATCCAATAATTATCCGCATTGGTAAGGGTTGATTTCCAATTGAGATATGGGGTTCTGCTAATTTGTAAAACTTCTAATACCGTTAAATTGGATTGAGGGATGGCATCCGTTAATACTACACTAAGCTCTTTGGAAAGGGCTTGGGTATCATAAGTTGTAAATTCTTTATTGTTTAGAGAAATACCACCGCTTAAAGGTTTTAAATGACCTGATAATGTTCGTATTAAAGTCGATTTTCCAATCCCGTTAATACCTAATAAAGTAGTTAGTGTATGGGGATTCAATTGAAGGTTTAAATTTTTTTGAATGACATGCGTTTGTTTTCTTCCCCTTTGATAACCAATCGTTAAGTCTTTTGTTTGTAACATGAATCTAGTTTTTAAGCAGCAGGATACAAACTTACTACAATCTTTTTTATTGCAGGAGAATTGTCTTTTAAATGGCATAGATACTTTTTAGATTCACAGGATTATAACATAGAGAACAGTAAATAAGTTTTATATTTGTTGCATAATAAATTTAGATTGTCGAAATAATGAAACCGAACACACAACAACTAACGGAGTTAACTACACAAGTAAGAAGAGATATTCTTAGAATGGTACATGCAGTGAATTCGGGACATCCTGGAGGTTCATTAGGATGTGCTGAATATTTAGTGTCTTTATATCAGTCTATTATGGATAGAAAAGAGTCATTCACTATGGATGGTGAAGACGAAGATATTTTCTTTTTATCTAATGGACATATTTCTCCTGTATTTTATAGTGTATTAGCCCGTAGTGGCTATTTCCCAGTGGCAGAATTAGCTACTTTCAGAAAGTTAAATTCGAGATTGCAAGGGCATCCTTGTACGCATGATAAATTACCAGGTGTACGTATGGCCTCTGGATCTTTAGGACAAGGTTTATCTGTGGGAATCGGCGCTGCTCAAGCGAAGAAATTGAATAACGATGAGCATTTGATTTATGTGCTTTTGGGAGATGGAGAACTTCAAGAAGGTCAAAATTGGGAAGCGATTATGTATGCCTCCGCAAATAAAGTAGATAATTTAATTGCTACTGTTGATTTAAACGGAAAACAAATTGACGGTGCAACAGAAGATGTTTTGAATTTAGGTTCTATTAGAGCAAAATTTGAAGCCTTTGATTGGACGGTAATTGAAATTAAAGAAGGCAATGCGATTGATGCTATTCTGAAAGGATATGAACAAGCTAAGGCGTTGACAAAACAAGGCAAACCAGTTTGTGTCTTATTGCATACAGAAATGGGGAATGGAGCTGATTTTATGATGGGAACACATGCTTGGCATGGAAAAGCACCTAACGATGCACAATTGGAGGAAGCCTTAAAACAAAACCCAGAAACTTCATTTGGAGATTATTAATCTTTTGACTTTAGAATTATCATGAAAAAATATACAAATACAGGAAGTAAAGATACGCGTTCAGGTTTTGGAGCTGGACTTACAGAATTAGGACAAACAAATGAAAATGTAGTAGCCTTGTGTGCGGATTTGATCGGATCATTAAAAATGGACGATTTTAAAAAGAACCACCCAACGCGTTTTTTTCAAGTGGGAATTGCAGAAGCAAATATGATTGGAATTGCTGCGGGTATGACAATTGGAGGGAAAATTCCATTTACAGGAACTTTTGCCAATTTTTCTACTGGTCGTGTGTATGATCAAATTCGTCAATCTGTAGCGTATTCTGAGAAAAATGTAAAAATATGTGCTTCACATGCTGGATTGACACTAGGAGAAGACGGTGCAACGCATCAAATCCTAGAAGATATTGGATTGATGAAGATGTTACCAGGTATGACTGTAATTAATACGTGTGATTACAATCAAACCAAAGCAGCTACCTTGGCTATTGCAGCGTATGAAGGTCCGGTTTATTTGCGTTTTGGACGCCCAGTTGTACCTAATTTTATGCCCGAGAATGAGAAGTTTGAAATTGGTAAAGCCGTGCTTTTACAAGAAGGAAAAGATGTGACGATTCTTGCAACAGGACATTTAGTTTGGGAAGCTTTACTTGCTGCTCAAACGTTAGAAAAAAAAGGAATTTCTGCGGAGGTAATCAATATCCATACAATTAAACCGCTGGATGAAGATGCTATTTTGAGTTCAGTAGCAAAAACAGGCTGTGTAGTTACTGCAGAAGAACACAATTTCTTAGGAGGATTAGGAGAAAGCGTAGCTAGAGTTCTTACTTTAAACAACCCTTTACCACAAGAATTTGTTGCTGTACAAGATACATTTGGTGAATCAGGTACTCCGGATGAATTAATGGAAAAATATGGCTTAAAAGCGACTAATATCGTTGCAAAAGCAGAATTAGTGATCAATAGAAAATTTAAGAGATAATACAACTTATAAATAACAAAAAAAGAGATGCTTCAGCATCTCTTTTTTTATGAAGTATTTTTCCCTCAAAGGCAAAAAAAAACAGGAGCTAATTCTATTGACTCCTGTTTTTCTGTATTTTTTACTGTGACTATTTGTGTTTATATTTTTTTATTTTGTAGGCCAAACCCATTCTCCATCAACTAAAAAGGGTCTACAAGTAGCATCTAAATAGCGCGGTGTACCAGAACATGTTTTTAGCTCAGAAGCATCATAGCTGTAGTGTTTAATCTTACCATTAGCATCCTTATACTGTAGTTCTATTCGGGTAGGAACTCCATCTCCATCATCGTCAACATCCAAGAAGTTAGGTATTGCATCCTTATTGGTGTCTAACTCAAAATAATCGTGAATGGTTAATTCGGTTCCTATTTTCTCCGGTTTTACTTCATATTTAGTAGGAATACCATCTAAATCATGGTCTCTTTCAAAAGTATTAACTAAAGTTAAATCTGCAATATAGGGTTGATATGATTTTAAACTAGAATATCCCGCATTAAATTGACCAATTCCAGAAGGGATAAATGCTATAATTCGTCCAGCAGTCGCTTCATCAAAAGAAACAGTGCCATCTGGATTAATCCCTGAGTCTAAAGCCGTTTTAATAAAACTCAACATTTGACGTTCACCCGTATACATGCGTAAAGGTGCTGCTGTAGTTCCTCTTAACTCTGTAATGGTTTGCGGAAATGAATAAAAACCTCCCGTTGTTGGATGATTTGAAGAGACCACGCGCTCATTTTTTAAAGTATGGTTGATTCGCTTAACAAAAATTGAATCAACAGGCGAACTCTTTTTCCCTTGTCCTTCATTGAGGATCAAATAGTACATTTTGTATTTAACCGTATCTGCAGATCGCGCATATTTGAAAATAGTTTTGGTACGATCATAAGGATCTACCAAGGAGAATGCAGCATAATCGTCATTGTTTACAACAACCGTTTTCAAACGACTATCTTCAAAAATAGGAGGCTGATTTTTATAATCAGGACTCGTAATACTGTCAAAAGTGATAATTCCATTACTTTCAACCATGTAGTTGTTTTTCAAATACTTTTCGATTGAATTAATGTTTTCGGTGTATACTTTATGTGAATCTTTAAGTGGTTCAATAATAGGCCCTGAAGAATCATCGCTCTTATTACAGTTAGATACTGTAAAAGCAATAGTTAAGATCCCTAAAACAGAAAATAGTCTATTCATTATTTTTGAGTTATTTTAGTAGTGCAAGATACAATTTTACTTTATTTTTGTCTTGATTATTGAATAATTTTAATATTTAATTATGCGTATTGATAAGTATTTGTGGTGTGTACGATATTATAAAACTAGAAATATAGCAACGGAAGCTTGTAAAAAAGGACATATTACGGTGAATGGACAAACGGCAAAGCCTTCTCGGGAAGTTTTTTCTACGGATAAAATTACTTTGAGAAGAGATCAAATTGTTTATAGATTGACTGTATTAGATATTCCCCAAAGTAGAGTCGGAGCTAAATTAGTAGATATGTATCGCAAAGATGAAACCCCTGCTGAAGCGTTTGAACATTTGGATTTGTTGCGTCAAACTAAGGAATATTACCGAGCAAAGGGAACGGGAAGGCCTACGAAAAAAGACAGAAGGGAAATAGATGGCTATCTAGATAATGACGAAGATAATGACGAAGAAAACGATATAAAAAATGACTAAAGAGTATTGGGAAAATAGATACCTCAATCAGCAAGTTTCTTGGGATGCTAAATCCATTACGACTCCACTTAGAGCGTATATTGATCAGTTAGCGGATAAAGAGACGAAGATTTTAGTTCCAGGACTTGGCCACGGCTATGAACTTTTATATTTACATAAACAAGGATTTAAAAATAGCCTAGGATTGGATTTTACAGCAGTTGCCTTTGAAGAAACAAGTAAAGTAGAACTTGATTTTCCAAGGGATAAAGTTAGTATAGGTGATTTTTTTCAGCATGAGGGTGAATATGATTTGATTTTGGAGCAAACCTTTTTTTGTTCTATTCCTGTTGAACAAAGAACAGACTATGTGAAAAAAATGCATGGTTTGTTGCGACCAAATGGTAAATTAGTAGGTTTGTTGTTTGATGCTACTTTTGAACTAGCTACTCCGCCTTTTGGAGGAAGTAAAGATGAGTATTTAGCTTTATTTGAACCTTATTTTACGATAGAAGTTATGGATCGAGCATTTAACTCGATCAAACCAAGACAAGACAGAGAATTGTTTATTATATTAAAGAAAAAGATATGACACAAAAAATCATTTTAAATAAAGAGCAGATTGGGTTTAAAACCAAGCGCATCGCCTATCAGATTTACGAAACATTTTCAGAAGAACAAGAAATTGTAATCGCAGGTGTTGCGAATAGTGGTTTTATTTTTGCTCAAAAAATAGCAAAAGTGTTAGCAGAGATATCCACCATTCAAGTAAAACTGTGTGAAGTACAAATCGATAAAGCAAATCCAATTAATCCGATTCACACGTCTTTGAAAGGAGAGGAATACCAGGGAAAGGCAATAGTATTAGTAGATGATGTTTTGAATTCAGGCACAACCTTAATTTACGGTGTAAAACACTTTTTGAATGTACCTATAAAGAAAATGAAAACAGCGGTTCTAATCGATCGAAACCACAAGACCTACCCCATTAAAGCAGATTATAAAGGCTTGTCTCTATCGACTTCTTTATTAGAACATATTCAAGTTGTCTTTACCGAAGAGGATGAATATGCGTATTTAAGCTAAGTAGAAAGCAGAGCGGTAATTTCCTTTACAATTTGATCAATAGGCTTGGTATCTACCGGAATAATGTGTTTAGCTTGGTAATAAAAATAGCTTCGATCAAATAGATGTTTAGCGATATAAGTTTCAAGAGTGTCTTCTGTGTTGGTTTGCAACATAGGACGATGCTCTTTTTCTTTTTCTAATCGCTCAGTTAGCGTTTGTATGGAAGCTTTTAGATAAAAAGATTGAACATCTTTGCGTTGTAATACTTCATGATTATTAGCATAGCATGGCGTACCCCCTCCTAAGCTAATTACAGCTCTTTCTTCTTTGTTTAAGAGCTGATGGAAAATTTGGTGCTCTAATTTTCTAAAAAATAATTCGCCCTTTGTAGCAAAAAGAGTGGAAATACTTTGTTGCTCTTGTTTTTCAATTTCATGGTCTAAATCATAGCAAGGAATATTCAGTTCTTGCGCAAGTTTTTGCGAAATAGTTGATTTTCCAGCTCCCATATAACCTAAAATAATTATTTTTTCCATAAAATAAGAAGTTGTTAAATAGTGAGTTATGTAAAAAACACCTGTTTTGTAGTGATGTTGTTGACAAAAATAAAACAAAAACATGATGTTTTTAAAAAAAAACATTCTATATTTGCACCCGCAATCAGGAATTGATTTTGACTCGATAGCTCAGTTGGTAGAGCACAACACTTTTAATGTTGGGGTCCTGGGTTCGAGCCCCAGTCGGGTCACAAAAATTCTAAAAAATACAATTCTAACGATTGCAAAGACTCGATAGCTCAGTTGGTAGAGCACAACACTTTTAATGTTGGGGTCCTGGGTTCGAGCCCCAGTCGGGTCACAAAAACTTTTATAAAATACATCGCAATTTTACCATTGCAATGACTCGATAGCTCAGTTGGTAGAGCACAACACTTTTAATGTTGGGGTCCTGGGTTCGAGCCCCAGTCGGGTCACTATTTTATAAAAAAAAGACATACAATTTATAATTGATTAGACTCGATAGCTCAGTTGGTAGAGCACAACACTTTTAATGTTGGGGTCCTGGGTTCGAGCCCCAGTCGGGTCACTTCTTTTATAAAAAAATGCGCATACAAGTTACATGAGTAACGACTCGATAGCTCAGTTGGTAGAGCACAACACTTTTAATGTTGGGGTCCTGGGTTCGAGCCCCAGTCGGGTCACAAAAGCTATTCCTAATCGAATGGCTTTTTTTAAATCTAGGAAATAAATTTTTCAAGATATAGATTTAAAAAGAAGTATATTTACCTCGTACGGCCGGGTGGAGGAATTGGTAGACTCGCCATCTTGAGGGGGTGGTGTCGCAAGACGTATGGGTTCGAATCCCATTTCGGTCACTTTTTAAAAACGCAAATAGCTAATAATTAGTCATTTGCGTTTTTTATTTGTCTGAATTATACTGTGTTTGCACGATTAGAGGTAGTGCTATTGAGTTATAAATGTAGGTAAAATGATATAGATGAACCAAGAGTAAAAGTTGGATGCTATTTGAGTGTTAAATAGTTATTACAAGCATGAATCAGTGTATATATAACCTTGTTAGGGTAAATAAATGATGTGCTTTGAGTGTTTGTTAGTCCTTTAGATGTAGGTATTAAAAAAAGGCTTCGTGATAAGATCATGAAGCCTTTTGTCTAAATTTGGATATTATTTATTCTTTCTTTTGTACATTCTTTTTGAACTTAATTCTACCGAAAGAAAAAATGGAGAATTTACTACTTCTTAACTTCAGAAAAAGGGACATCATTAATTGTTAATGAGAGAGGACTTTTTGTTATTTTTAGGATCTTAATTAAGTCAGAATGAAACTCTGTAATTTCTCCAAATTGACAGATTTGATCCTTAACTCGATCGCGATACAATGATACAACATGCCAAGGTTCTGTTGATATAGGTACTAAAATTTCTAGATCGTATTTTTTATACTTTCGATTTAAGGGGTTGGTTATTTCTACCCCATTGCTATCGCAAGTATAAAAAGTATAACTCTGCCATTGGCTTCCACCTATTAGAATGGGAGGTGGACCAGATTGTTCTTGTGCAAATGTTACAAGCGATAATAAAAAAGCGAAACCTAAAAATAATTTTTTCATATTAATATAATTTAAATTGGTTAAGGGTAATTTAAAACATATTAATGATAAGATAAAATAAAACGTTGTTATTAACGTAAGATACAGTTTTTATGTACTAGTATAGCGTCTGTATAAAAATAGCAACATTAAAAAGAAATATGCTTAAAAAACAAATCTACAATTGGATGGTGCACTTCCATGATTTCTTCTTTTGAAAAAGTCGATAGGTCAAACCATTGCAATTCCTTGATGTCATCTTTTGCCTGAATAGTCTTTGTTGTTGTGGTCAGTTCCAAAAGATACAGATGGGTAATGATTTTGTCTTTGTGGTTTCTGTAGCGCGGATCATCGATTTTAGTTGACCCTAGGTATTTAATTTCACCAGGAGTAGCTACGAGGTTCGTTTCTTCAAATAATTCCCTTACAGCGGCGGTTTCATAGCTAGAATCGTCTGCATCAACAAAACCTCCGACAAATCGCCATTTGGGTTCGTATTCTTTTTTACCTAAGAGAAGGGAATAGGTATGGTCTGGGTTTAAACGTAGAATAGCAATATCAACGGTTGGTATTGCATTTGGGTAAACTTTTTCTTGCATTTTTTGTTTGATTTTGTTGTGAATTTAAAACAAAAAAGGCTGAAATTACATTCAGCCTTTGCGTTATTTTAAAAATGAAATTATTTTTTCTAAAGCCATTCCTCTTGAGCCCTTGATTAAAACGGTATGATGCGCCAATAACTGGGCTATATCTTCGTGTTGCGCTAAGAAATCAGCAAGGGTTTCAAAAAAAGTAATTGCTTTTGATGCGGTTGTATCCTTTACTTTTGAAAATTCTTTTCCAATGAAGATTGCCTTTTCAAAGTTAGTTTCTTCTACTTGTTGAATGATGTTTTTGTGTTCTTTCTCACTGTCTTTACCCAATTCAAACATATCACCTAAAATGTAAATTTTAGGTATAGTAGAAGGCAATTGATTAAAGTTGGCAATCGAAAGCTCCATACTTGATGGATTGGCATTGTAAGCATCAAGTAGAAGGGTAAAAGGTTCTTGCTTGATCCATTGGGAACGATTATTGGTAGGGGTATAGCTCGTAATCGCTTGAGCTGCTTCAGGTAGGCTAACACCGAAATATTGACCAATCGCTACTGCCGCTGCTATATTTGTACCATTATAAGAACCCGTTAGATTAGAGGTAATCGATTGGTCCTTGACTTGTAGAGTTGCTACTTCGGTCTGTTTTAAAACTTCGATTTCCAGATCAGGATTTGTGTCTTTAGTGCCAAATGTATAGCGAGAAAAAGTTAGAGTTTTAGCATCTTGTCGAGGGTCATCTAAATTGACAAAAGCTATTTTATGATTATCTTCTAAGTAGTCATATAATTCACTTTTTCCTTTAATAACCCCTTCAAAACTGCCAAATCCTTCTAAATGCGCTTTGCCAAAGTTTGTAATATACCCATAATCGGGTTGAGCAATACGGCATAGAAGAGCGATTTCGTTCAGGTGATTGGCACCCATTTCTACAATTCCAATATCCGTTTCCTCATCAAATTGAAGGAGGGTTAAAGGCACACCAATATGGTTGTTATAATTGCCTTGGGTTGCTTTTACGTTGTATTTCTGACTTAAAACAGCTTTGATTAATTCTTTCGTTGTTGTTTTTCCGTTACTGCCAGTTAAAGCAATTATAGGCAAACCCAGTTGTTGTCTGTGGTAATTGGCCAAACTTTGTAAAGCTTGTAAGGCATTGGGAACCAGTATCGTTTTTTCTTTGTCCGTCACAAGTTTGGGGTTGTCCATAACCACATACAAGGCTCCTTTGTCCAAGGCTTCTTGAGCCAGTTCATTGGCGTCAAAATTATCGCCTTTTAACGCAAAGAAAAGACTGTTAGGGGTAATGTTTCTTGTATCTATTGATAAGCCATCAGCTTGTAAAAAACAGCTATATAATTCTTGTATGTTCATCTTTCAAAAATAAAAAAAAGTCCTAATCAAAATTAGGACTTTTTAAAGAAATATAGGGTTATATTATATTAGTTTTTCGTTTTGCGAATCACTTGTTTTGTACCTACTTTTGTCATTGCTAAACGGAAACCGATATAGTCAGTCGCTTGATCTTCTGGATAGAATCTTCTTGTAGCCGGATCTAACCAATACGCTCTGTCTTTCCATGAACCACCTTTTATTACACGACTTTTGTCATTGTAGATATTTGTGATTTGATTTCCTTTTTTGTTTGTCATAGACACTTCAACTAATTCATCTGTTTCAGATTGATCTGAAATTTGATTTGAATCTGCATCATAGGATAGTTGAGCCACTTGTCCAGGTAAATTACGAACTCTTAAACGGCCATTCGATAAGGTATCGAATTTTATCGATTGATCTGTTACGATTTGTGGTCTTCCGTCAGGGCCAATTTGATTTTTATAATAAATATTGCCTTTGAAAAAGTTAAAATCTGTATCAATTTGATCAATTTGAGGATCATAAACATCCGCTACCCATTCTGCTACGTTACCAGCCATATCATATAAACCAAAATCGTTTGGTGCGTATGATTTTACAGCATTTGTAATATCAGCATTATCTGTAGCCCAGCCTGCAATTCCTCCATAATCACCGCGTCCTTGTTTGAAGTTCGCGTATTGAGATTTTAAAGTGCTATTACGTCCTTTTCCTTGTTTTTTTGTTGGATTTTCCCAAGGATATGTTTTTCTTCCTTGGTAATTATTATATTCTCTAGTACCTGCCATTCCAATTGCAGCATATTCCCATTCTGCCTCAGTAGGTAGACGGTATTCTGCAGTGAAAAGACCATAGTTCATTGTTGCATAGAGGTTTTTTTCACCCTCTTTTGCTTTATTTTTTACTCCGCGATATACGATATCAGTATTTCCACCATATACAGCTTCAGGGTTAGCTAAATAAGCTTCCGTACTAAAGTGTGCATCTGCATAAGCTTCAATAATCTTAGCATCTTTCTTAAGGTAGCCAGCTCTTTCAAGAGTTAATTCATTCACTCTGTCCGTTCTCCATTTAGCAAAATCATTGGCTTGAAGCCAAGTTACTCCAACTACAGGATAATTAGCATAGGCAGGGTGTCTCAAATAACTAGAAATTAATGTTTCATTAAATCCTGAGCCACTTCTCCAAACAGTTGTATCTGGTAATGCACTTTTGTAGATTTCTGCATAAACTTGATTTGTAGGAGGAAAAACACTTTTTAACCAATACAAGTATTCATTATATGCAATGTTAGTTGTTTCTGTTTCATCTAGATAAAACGATTGCACATATTGTTGCTTAGGATTGTTATTCCAATCAGCCATGATGTCATCTTGTACTCTTCCCATTGTAAAAGCACCCCCTTCAATGGATACCATACCCTTAGGATTTTGCTGTTCAAAATTTGTGTTGTACTGAAAGCCTCCTTTTTTATCATTTATTTTCCAACCAGTAGCAGAAGAAACTCCATTGTTTGTGTTGCTGCAACTCGTTAAACCAACTGTAGCTAGTAGGCCAGCAAGCAGTTGTAAAGTCATAAGTCTATTAATCTTCATGTTAAAAACGGGTAAATAATTTGACGCAATATAAGAATTAACGATTAATTAGCAATATCCTTGCTATGAATATTTTAAAAAAAACTTAATTTTTCTGTTTCAAAATAAGTATCATCACCTAAATAACGCTTTTTTAATACGTGTATTGTATATGGAAAAAATAATTATTTTTGCCTAGGAATAATTCCCACTCATGCAAATATATATGAAAATAATTATTAATACACTACTGATTCTTACTTGCTTTACACTTTTTTCTCAGTCGAAAAGATTGGACTTAAAATGGGACAATAATTTAGTAGAACAGGCGTTAGTTACGGATGATTTTGACGTGACTCGAATAGATAAAAATTTAACATTTGAAAGTGTTAATAATAAGTTAATTTACTCTTTAAAAGAGTTAAATATTCCGGTTGGTTCAAAAAATAATGTGCGAATAATACAAGTAAATTACGAGGATTTAGATCAAAGTTTACTCGGTGTAATTGAGAAAAGAAAGTACCAAGAGGAATTAAAAGTTCAAATTAAAACCGCTTATATAAATAATATACCTCAAAGTTATGTTTATTTTTCGCCTATTGTTTACAGTAATGGTGGGTTAAAACGTGTAAAATCACTAACCTATCTTGTAGAGAATCAAACCTCAACTCCTGTTTTGCAACCGCGTTTGTTTAATTCGAGTAGAAATTTAACCGCTAATGCGGTTTTAAAACAAGGAAATTGGTTCAAATTTGGGATAACTAAGACGGGTATTTACAAGTTGGATAAAAATTTTCTAAACCAATTGGGCATTCCGCAATCGGTTGATCCTCGTACAATTCAGATATATGGACAAGGGGGTAAAATGTTGCCTTTATTAAATCAATCGAATTATCCTACCGATTTACAGGAGAATAGTATATATGTACAAGGGGAAGCAAAGGGGACATTGGATAACGATGATTATATTTTATTTTATGCAACGGGGGTAGATCAATGGAATGAAGAAAGCTTAACGTATCAAAATTTATATGTAGACGAGGCCATTTATTTCATCACCTATGGCCAACAACAAGGACTGCGTATTTCAAATTATATAGAACCAACAGCTAGAGAAGTTGAGACGATTACAGAATTTGATGGCCAAGTATTTCATGAACAGGATTTGGTTAATATAGGTAAACTCGGTAGAAAATGGTTTGGCGAAGATTTTGGTTTGGTTAATGAACGCAGTTTTTCTTTGGAATTACTTCATTTAAAGACTAGTTCTCCCGTAACTTTTGGGGTGAATACCGCATCTAGTTCTTATGGAAATACCTCCTTTTCCTTTTCTTTGAATACTAGATATGTAGGGGGTGTTTCTTTTTTTCCTATCCGCAGTACAACGACAAAAGCATATGAGAGTTTTTTGGAAAAAGAAGAGTATTTGAATTCACCTTTTGTTGAGGTATCACTTACCTATCAGAATGGTGGCGTGCCTAATTCGAGAGGGTATTTGGATTATATAGAATTTCAATATACAGGTCTGCTACAAGGAGGAAATAAGCAATACCGATTTTCTAATGCGAAAACCAAAACAATAGAGGGAGTCATTCGTTGGAGTTTGACAAATACAACACAAGTGAATCGAATTTGGAATGTTACGGATATCGGTGCAATTAGTACAACTACAGTAGGCAATCAAAATCAATTTAGTTTTAAAACGCAGGGTGGAACGGAACAGTATTTCCAAATTGAAATACCAACGGATTATTATATGCCTAAATTAGTGAATAACAGTCGGGTACGCAATCAAGATCTAAAAGGAAATATCCGCGCCCAGGAAAGTATAGATTACCTTATTATTACCAATGAAGCGTTGCAACCTGCAGCAGAGCGATTAGCACAGTTTCACCGTCAGCACAGCCAACTAAATACGGTCGTTGTGCCCGTTGAGCAAATCTATAATGAGTTTTCATCCGGACAGCAAGATGGGGTTGCCCTTCGCAACTTTGTACGCTATGTGTATGCAAGTATGCAAGAAAAAGGAAGGGAATTAAAGTACCTTAATTTATTTGGGACAGGATCCTATGATTATAAGCAAAGAGTAGCGCAAAATACCAATATTGTACCCCTGCATTATGGGATGAGTAAATCAAAAAAGGCACAGAATAGCAATGCTAATTTTTCCATGTATACCACTTTTATGTCGGATGACTTTTATGGGTTATTAGATGAAGGAGAAGGGGATATGTATACTCTTGTTTTTGGGATTGATGTTACGGTAGGAAGAATGTTAGTTAAAAATTTGGATGAAGCGAATCAAGCCGTACAAAAAATCGTTTCCTATTATGGAGAGCAAGCGAAAGGACGATGGAAAAACAATTTAATCGCCATGGCAGATGATGTGGATAAAGAATCTGATTATGCGTTGCAAGTAGAAACGGACACGATTGTCAATCGAATTTTATCCCATAATCCTTTTTTCAATCCCAAGAAGATTTACCTCGATGCGTATATACAAGAAACTTCAGCAGGAGGAAATCGCTATCCACAAGCGCGATTAGATTTTTTAGAGGCTATTGAAAAAGGAGCTTTATTTGTTAATTATTTAGGACATGGTGGTGAAGATGGATTGGCACAAGAACGCGTTTTTACGATTGAAGATGCGCGAAAGTTAACCAATGAAAATAAATACCCCCTATTTTCTATTATCACTTGTGAATTTAGCCGATTTGACGATCCTCAATATATCAGTGGTGGTCAAGTTCTTTTTACCAATACCAAAGGGGGAGCCATTGCTTTAATAGGAACAACGCGTGAGATAGGCATTGATATAGGTCGACTTTTAAATCGAACGTATACCGATTTGTTTTTTGAACATTCAGCAACCTATTCCATGGCAGATGCTTTGCGCCATACTAAAAATGCCTATACGAATAGAGATAAAAACGTGGTTTCTTTTATTGGCGATCCTGCCTTAAAAATAGCTTTACCTCAATTGAAAGTTGTGCTCTCTCAGGTGAATGACCAGGACGTCAAAGCAACCGAAAACGAGCCTGTTAAGGCATTGGATTATGTGAAAATGAAAGGTGAAATACAAGATGAACAGGATAATCTAGTCGAATCATTCACGGGGAACTTAGCGGTTGAGATTTATGATAAATATTTGGATAAGAAAACCTTAGGTAATGATAATGTGACGCATAATGGAGCTCCCTATCTCATGGACTTTAAAACGTTAGGGGAAGTTGTTTTTAGAGGAAATGCCAGTGTGAAGAGTGGTGCTTTTTCTTTTGATTTTATTATGCCCAAAGATATTCGCCTAAATCAAGATAAAGGAAAAGTGAGTTTTTACTCTTTGAATAAAGACACTGAATATACAGGAAGTAATGGTGATTTGGTTATCGGCGGATTAAATGAAAATGCACCGAAAGATATTACACCACCAATGGCAAAACTATATATGGATAACGAATCTTTTGTATCTGGAGGTGCTACAGACAATAATCCTATATTTCTTGCGTTTGTTGAAGATGAAAGCGGTATTAATACGGCTAGTGGGATTGGACATGACATCGTGATAACCGTGGATGACAAAGAAGATAAGACGGTTATACTCAATGACTATTATGAAACCGAGTTGGATAATTTTAGAAAAGGAAAAGTAACGTATCAACTCAAGGATTTAGATCCTGGGATGCATACAATTCAATTCAAAGTTTGGGATGTTTACAATAATTTGACTACAACAGAAATACAATTTTTAGTTAAACAAGAGGAAGCATTAAAAATAGAACACGTCCTGAATTACCCCAACCCATTTGTCAGTTATACGGAGTTTTGGTTTACCCATAATCGACCTTTTGAACCTTTAGATGTTCAGGTACAAATTATGACCATTACGGGTAGAATTGTAAAAACAATCAATCAACAAATTGTAACAGAAGCCAATTTAAGTCGAGAGATACAATGGAATGGACGTGATGATTTTGGTGACCGAATCGGAAAGGGCGTCTATATTTACCGCTTGACCGTACGTTCTACACAGACGGGAAAAAAAGTCGAGAAAATAGAAAAATTAGTTATACTTTAGAAAACAATTATATTTGTATTATTTTATAAACACAACTGAATGAAAAATTTCACAGCATTAGTTTTATCTATATTAGGAGGGTCTACTTTGTATGCACAGAAAGATATACATCCCATAACCACAGGAGTTCCCTTTTTAACGATAGCCGCAGATGCACGATCTGCCGGTATGGGAGACATGGGAGTAGCGACTACTACAGATGCTTTTTCACAACAACACAATGCGTCAAAATATGCTTTTGCTAAGCTAGATCAAGGCTTTGCTATGAGTTATACACCTTATATGTCTAAGATATCAAGCGATATGTCATTGGCACAGATAAACTATTACAACAAGTACAACGATAGAAGTGCTTTTGCTATTGGTTTTCGCTATTTTGGAATGGGTGAAGTTACGTATAGAGAAGACTACAATAGTATTGGACAAACGTATAAACCGAGTGAATTTGCCATTGATGCATCGTATGCTTTGAAATTAAGCGAGAATTTCTCAGGAGCAGTAACCGGACGCTTTATTAATTCAAATTTAAAATTACCGGATACGGGAGATGGAGATAATAGCAGTGCAAGTACCTTTGCAGTTGATATCTCGGGGTTTTATCAATCGGATAGAATGCAGTTTGCTGATTTTGATGGGCGTTGGAGATTGGGTTTCAACCTTCAAAACTTAGGCCCTAAGATTAGTTATAGTGATCGACCAAATGGAGATTTCTTACCCGCTAATTTAAAATTAGGTGCAGGGTTTGATTTTATTCTGGATGATTACAATACGTTAACCTTAACCACAGAATTCAATAAGTTATTGGTTCCAACACCACCTTCAAATAACAATGATCCAGAAGAAATGCGTAAATACAACGATACGGGATGGTTCAAAGGGGTCTTCAAATCATTTGGAGATGCACCTGGTGGGTTCAGCGAAGAGATGAAAGAAATTGCGTGGTCTTTTGGAGCGGAATATTGGTATGACAATGTATTTGCTTTCCGTGCAGGTTACTTTAATGAAAATAAAAGTAAAGGAGCTAGACAATATGCAACGTTAGGAGCTGGATTTAAATACAGTATGGTAACCGTAGATTTATCTTATTTATTCTCTACGTCAAAAATCAATAATCCACTAGAAAATACACTGCGTTTCTCTTTGACTTTTGACTTAGGAAGAAAGACTTACCCTAGAGGATAGAAGCAAGAAAAGTATTATATTTGTAAAACAATCCAAACCGTTGAAGGTAAACAACGAGTTTGGATTTTTTATCTCTAATCGTTTGACTTATGAAAAAAGTAGAAGTGCTAACCACTTTCGTTGAATATGAATCAATTCACGAATTAGAACAACAAGACCAAAAACTGATGGAACAAGCCATAGGAATTAGAAAAAATGCTTATGCACCTTATTCTAAATTTCGTGTAGGTGCTGCTTTATTGTTAGAAGATGGGACTATTGTTTTAGGGTCTAACCAAGAAAATGCCGCTTTTCCTTCGGGATTATGTGCCGAACGTACCGCTATTTTTCAAGCAGGAGCACTATATCCACATCAAAGAATACTGAAAATTGCTATTTCAGCGACGTCAGACTTAAAAGTAACCAACCATCCGATTCCCCCGTGTGGTGCATGCAGACAAAGTATATTAGAATATGAAGTAAAACAAGCACAGCCCATCGAAATGTTCTTTATGGGAGCAGAGGGAATCGTGTGTTATTCTCCTTCTTTGCTTAATATGCTACCTTTTCATTTTGATGCAAAATCGTTGTAAAAAGAAAGGATACAAAAAAACAAATAATAAGTATAATAAGGTATAAAATATCAATATTTACTGCTTTGATTTAGAGATAATTACTTGTTTTAAAAAAAACGCACGCGAAGCATGGCATTATATCAAATAAATTATTAATTTTGATATGAAAAGGCGATGACACTAAAACTTCGCTTATAGGTCTTAAAAAAAGATAACCAAGACCTTTTGAATTTATAAAATGGACACATACCCCCAGATCATCACAATATTAGCTAACGTTACTATTGTTCCCGAAGAAATTTCAGTTGGTAAGTTATTGCTTACGTTATTCTTAGTATTCTTAAATGGATTTTTCGTTGCAGCAGAGTTTGCAATTGTAAAGGTAAGAACCTCACAAATTGAAATACATCAAGAATTAAACTCTAAAGTAGCAGGTGTTGCAAAAAATATTGTAGTGAATCTAGATGCTTATTTAGCAGCCACACAATTAGGAATTACCTTAGCTTCATTAGGATTAGGTTGGGTTGGAGAAAGTTCATTGACTCCCGTTATCATGAGGATGTTTGAATTATTTGGCATGACAGGGCCGGAGTGGTATTCCATAGCAAAAAGCATTTCATTTCCAATAGCATTCGCTATTATTACTATTTTACATATTGTGTTTGGTGAGTTGGCTCCAAAGTCAATTGCTATTCATTTTCCAACTAAAACAACATTCTCAATCGCTTTGCCATTGCGCGTGTTTTATTTTGTTTTCAGACCAATTATTTGGATGATGAACGGATTGGCAAATAGTATTTTGCGTATGATGGGAATTGTACCTATACACGGTTCTGATATTCACACAGAAGAAGAATTGAAAATGATTATCACAGAAAGTCAAGCGGGTGGAGCAATCGAAGAAACGGAAAGACTTTTGATTCAAAATGTTTTTGAATTTGATGATCGACGCGTAAATAATATTCAAACCCTGCGTAAAAATGTTTCAGCAATTGAAATTCATACCAGTGTAAAAGAAGCCATTGATTACGCTATTTCAGAAGGGTATTCTCGTTTTCCTGTTTACGATGATTCACTAGATGATATCAAAGGAGTTATTTATACCAAAGATTTAATGAAGGCGATGATTAAGGAAAATGAAGATGTAGCGTTGGCCTCTTTAATGCGAGAACCAATCTATATTTCTGAAAATGCGCTGATTAAAAATGTCTTAAAACAATTTCAAGCCAAGCACTTACAAATGGCAATTGCAACTAATGAAGTAGGTGAATTTACTGGAATTGTTACTATGGAAGATATTTTGGAAGAATTGGTAGGTGAAATTCAGGATGAGTACGACAATGAAGAACCTGCTGTAGTATCCATTGGTCAAGGCGTTTATATGGTAAGTGCGCATTATAATATTTCTGATATTAACCGATTATTGCCTATTAAATTTGATGAAAGTGAACACTACGATACGTTAGCTGGATTGATTGGTGAAGTTTGCCCAGAACAAGAATTAAAAGAAGGGGATGCCATCAACTTAGAGCATTATACGGGTGAAGTGATTAATATGTATCGAAATTCAGTGGAGACAGTAAAGCTTACACTAAAAGACGAATACCTAGAAGAAATTGCACAAAGCTAGATTATAGTTTAATTGTATGACCTTATAACCTAGGTGTAAAAGATAAAAATTAAAAGGATGTCCCCAAAGACATCCTTTTTTTTGTGTATGTTTATGTTTCATCCTGAGATAACGCTTGCTTTTTGTATATTGCTTTTTCAAGACGGGGCATTCTTAAAAGAAAAACCAAGCGTTGAGTAGCTTGGTTTTTATATTATAATTCAATAATATCAAAATTGTGTTCTAAAGGCTTTAATTGTATCAATAACTTTTGGATGAGTGCGTCTCCCGCTTCTTGATAAAATTGCGCAAAATTGTAATAGCGCTCTTGTAAGCTATGCTTTGGAAAGAGTTCCAATTGAATAGCCATAATTCGATCCAATAGCTCCTTGTTTTTTCGTTTTTCCGCTTTTTGCAATCGTTTTTCTAAATGATCAAGTCCCTTAATCTGCTTTTTTTCTTGGGCATTAACGGCTCCTATAAACGAAGCATCTGTTTGTTGTGCAAGGTTTCTCAATTTTTCAAATTGCTGATTTAAGATAAGACGTTGAGCCTGAAAATCAAAGGAAACATTAGATAATGCTGCTGATTTGGTATTCAGTAATACATCCGAAGGTAAGAAAATATCGGACCAAGACAACTGTAACTTATCCATTTTTTTGATTTGTTTTTCTGTTGCCAAAAGGACTGAATTTCTCAATAACAACATAGGAAAATCAACTTGGTGTAAATCAAATACAGGTTTTAATTGTAGCCAATAGGCCAGTTCTCCTCCACCTCCAATATAGCAGAGATTAGGTAAAATGGTTTCTTGATACAACGGACGTAAGATAACATTTGGACTGAAATTTTCAGGGTGATTTTTTAATTCTTCGAGTATATCTTCTTTACTAAATGAAAGGGCTGTATTATTTATTTTGTAACGATTGTTTTCCCAAATAATTCGCTCGCGAAGATTATCTTGAATGTAAAATAAGTTAATATCGCGTGGCGTTACTTGTACAAAATATTCTTGTAGAATCGGATATGTTTTTTCTACTTCTTGAATTGCATTTTGATGGAGTAGTTCTTCTTGTATAGAGGGAGTGAAAATAGCTTTGAGTTTAGGGTCATCTCCATCAACAATAACTAAACCATAAGTGGCAAATAAAGCATTGGCTAGGTATCTAGTAGCCTCTGCTAAATTGGCGTGCTTTAAATAACTCTCTTCAAATAGTTCTTTGAGTTTTTTGGCGTTATCTCCAGCATTGAGTTGTCCTTTAAAAACGTCAAAAACTTTATCTAAAGTAGCGGTACTTAAACGTCCTACAGGTCCTTTGCTTTCCTGATCCCAACAGATTTTTTTATCTTGGAAATAGAAGTGATTAATTTCTTCAAAATCGTGGTCTTCTGTTGCCATCCAGTATACTGGAACGAATTTTTGATTGGGGTATTTTTGGTTTAATTCAACCGTTAAGTTAATAGCGGAAACAATTTTATACAAAAAATACAACGGTCCAGTAAATAAATTCAATTGATGACCAGTTGTGATAGTAAAGGTATTTTCCCCTTTTAATAAGGCTAGATTGTGTTTGGTCTCCTCAGATAATTCCGTGTTTTTATATTGTTCTACTAAGGCAGTGTGTAATACAGCACGTGTTTCGCTTGAATAGCTTTTTGCTTTTGCTTCTATTTGCTTTTTGAAATTATCAAGCGTAGGGAATTGGTTGTATAGCGGTTTTAATTTTTCCGCTTGGTTGAGGTAATCAACCATCAATTGAGAAAAATAACCTGAGTTTTGAAATGTAATACTTGGTATAGTCATACGTAACTATGTCGATTAGAAAGTTTGTTTTAAAAAAAAGCTTTACTACTAAGGTAGTAAAGCTTTTTTAGCAAAGTAAAAATACGGTTTTATTTCAAATATTAATAGATTAATTCAATCCATCCCGTATAAACTCCTGTAATTCCTTCAAAGTAATACCAATACGTTCCACTAGGAAGTTTGGTATTGCTCTTAGATGACTGGCCATGCCATTGGTTGGCATAGCCTCCTGTTTTTTTATAAACTTCAACCCCATAGCGGTTGAATATTTTTACATTAATTACACCATAAGGTGTTAAATCCCAAGAATCATTAATCCCATCCCCATTTGGAGAGATTCCTTTAGAAATGATACAACCTTCGGTGGTAATGGTAAAGCTATCTTCAAAAGAACAATCATTTAATACGGGGTGACCGTATTCTTTTTTGGCGTAGATAAATAGTGTTTTAGGACCGTAAAAAATACTTTCAAGGGTGTTTGGCTTAATTGAATTTCCTTGTTTATTAGGTTCAAAATAATAGGTATACCCTTCTGGTAAATCAGGAAGTTTAAAAGGCAGACATTCTGTATTGAGCTGATCTTCCATTCTAAATCTAGGAATTGCATCTAATCGAATTTCAGAAGTGATAAAACAACCGTTCTTATCAGTTATTTTTACCGTGATTGTTTGTTCTTGGTAATAGGGAACCTTGTAATTTATTGTATTTTCTATTTCATTTCTGTCCTCTTTTGCATCTTCAGCTGTCATGAAAAATTGTAAAGTATAGGGCTCTGGATCTTTGCCATTGAGTAAGGTGCTAATGGTAGTATTGAGGTTGTAATTTAGACCTGTTTCAGCTTCGATAGCACAAAGTTCAGAATAAGTAAATGAAGTAGTTTGAACATCAATAGCGTTGACAATTAATTTTAAAGGAATCTCTATGGGACACTTCTTGTTAATGGTCATGTGAATCGTAAGCGTTGTACTTCCAGATTCATAGCTGCGTGGTCGATCTATTTGACGTAGAGTATCATTGAAAGGTTCAAAATAAGTAAAAGCAATTGTACCTATGTTCTGTTCATTGAGCTTGGTTTCAAATTGAGTCAAGTCAAAAGTAGCTACCTTGGTCTTGTCTTTTATTTTTTCATAGCAAAGTGCATATTCTAATTTTTTTACTGGAATTTTCGGCGTTTCATTTGTAATTAAGGTTATTACCATGGTTTTAAAATAAATGCCATTTGCTCTTTTAAAACGGGCGAAAATTTTCTTTGGACTATCCGCAAGTGTTACAGTATACGGAGAAGCTAATACATTTGTTGCAAGTGGATTTCTTGCATCAGCAGCAGATTCAAAAAAATCAATAGTAAAGGTTTGATTGATATTGTTGATCTCTTGTCTGATAGCTTCTAGATCAAAGATTTCTTTATTATCATAGTCTACATCACATTGTTCATAGGTTTTTTCTGTTAGCTCGCAATTTAGCACCGCATCTCCACCAAAAGATAAAGTAAATCCTGCATCTGTTTGCGAAAATCGATTGACTGCGATAAGAATTCCATCTCCAGGTTGAACGTCATAGTATCGCACAAAACCGGGTCTCGTTGCCGAGCCTCCTGTAATTGGACCTGCACCAGGAATTTCACATAACATCGTTTCTGTTAAGGATAATCCAATGGCATATTGTCTAACGCCAACACCATCGTTTTGGGAGCCCCGATCGGAAGGACCCAGATTTTCGAAATTGGGGTTTTGCCAGGAAGCGAAATCATAATCAACCGCAGCTTGAGGGGTGATTGTAAAGGTAAAAGTCGTACCTGATTTTATTTCTACATAAAATAAGG
Organism: Myroides odoratus; assembly: GCF_965118575.1. Classification (GTDB taxonomy): domain Bacteria; phylum Bacteroidota; class Bacteroidia; order Flavobacteriales; family Flavobacteriaceae; genus Flavobacterium; species Flavobacterium odoratum_B. The sequence continues at coordinate 31,627 of NZ_CBCPHW010000023.1, forward strand.
TGAGTGAGCTTGTTAAAGGACTAAAGGGGCCACAGGAAGTTCTCAATGTGGTGTAGTTCGTACCTTGAGGGGTTTGTCCTACAATTTGTTGATTAGAACATATTACTATCACATCATCAGGATTTATCCTTTGGCCAAATATTAAATTAGATGTAAATAGCAAGATTAATAGTAAAATATGTTTCATAAGTTGATTTTTTTAAGGTGAACTAATTGTAAATATAAGTTAAAATTAACTTAAATTAAATGATTGAATAGATTAAATTTTAAAATACTATTTATAGTAAAAAAATGTAGGTAATTTTGTTTTCTAAATTATTTAGGGTGCAAACGACAATTACGGTAATTACTCCGCCTTTCACACAGCTGAATACACCATATCCAGCAACAGCTTATATCAAAGGTTTTTTGAATACTTTGGATATTTCCTGTTGCCAAAGTGACTTGGGCATAGAAGTTATTCTAAAACTTTTTAGCAAACAGGGACTGGTTCGTCTTTTTGATCATATCCATGCGGTTGTTGACGAAGTCAATGGCAATACGCATCGAATGTTAGCTTTAGAAAAGGAATATATAACAACAATTGATCCAGTTATTAAGTTTTTGCAAGGAAAAAATCCAACATTTGCTCATACAATAATAAAAGACGATTTTTTGCCAAGAGCATCTCGATTTGAAGCTTTAGAAGAATTGGAATGGGCCTTTGGCTCGATGGGAATTCAAGATAAAGCCAAGCATTTAGCTACTTTGTATCTGGAAGATATTGCTGATTTAATTGTTGATACTATTGATCCACATTTTGGTTTTAGTCGTTATGCCGAGCGATTGGGGAGATCCGCTCATACCTTTGATGAGTTGTATGCATCGCTTCAGCAACCGTTGACCTTTATTGATGAATTGACGATAGAGTTACTAGAGCAAATCATTGCAAAATCCAATCCAAAAATAGTTGGATTTTCTGTTCCTTTTCCAGGAAATTTGTACAGTGCTTTTCGTTGTGCTCAATGGATTAAAAAACAGCATCCTACTATAAAAATTACTATGGGTGGTGGTTATCCTAATACCGAACTTCGTTCTTTAAAGGATGTTAGAGTATTTGAGTTTTTTGATTTTATTACCTTAGACGATGGAGAAGCTCCCTTAGAGAATTTAATTTTATATGTTGAAGGAAAAATAGCTCAAGAGGAATTAAAACGCACTTTTGTTTGTAAGGATGGAGCAGTTTTGTATATCAATAACCCATTAAAACGCGATTACAAACAAGCAGAAGTGGGTACACCTGATTATTCGGATTTAAAACTAGATGGCTATATTTCAGTTATCGAAGTGGTTAACCCTATGCATCGCATGTGGAGTGATGGCCGTTGGAATAAGCTAACTATGGCACACGGTTGTTATTGGGGAAAATGTACGTTTTGTGATATTAGTTTGGACTATATTAAAGTATATGAGCCCGTTGCTGCTAAGTTAATTGTCGATCGAATGGAAACCTTGGTGGAACAAACAGGAGAAACGGGGTTTCATTTTGTAGATGAAGCAGCACCACCTGCTTTGATGCGAGAAGTCGCTTTAGAAATCATACGCCGAAATTTAACAGTTTCCTGGTGGACGAATATCCGTTTTGAGAAGAGCTTTAGTCGCGATCTGTGTTTGTTATTAAAAGCTTCGGGATGTATTGCTGTCTCAGGGGGACTAGAAGTTGCATCAGATCGCTTGTTGAAATTGATTGATAAAGGGGTAACCGTTGAACAAGTAGCACGTGTAAATCGAAATTTTACAGAAGCTGGAATTTTAGTTCACGCTTATCTTATGTATGGTTTTCCTACCCAAACCGCACAAGAAACCATAGACAGTCTAGAAATGGTACGTCAACTTTTTGAAGCGGGTATTATGCAATCTGGGTTTTGGCATCAATTTGCGATGACAGCACATTCACCCGTAGGAATGAATCCTGATGAATATAAAGTAATTGCTCAGAAAAAAGAAGAAAGTACATTTGCTAATAATGATGTTCCTCATGTTGAAATGAGCGGAGCAACACACGATAAGTTTTCCTTTGGTTTGAAGAAATCGTTATTCAATTATATGCATGGTATGTGCTTTGATTGGCCGTTGAATGACTGGTTTGACTTTAAAGTACCTCGTACTTCCATTCAACCCAATTATATTGCTTCGTGTTTACAAGAGGTACTGTTGCCTATCTATAGAAGTAATCAAAAAGTTGTTTGGTTGGGAACTTATCCTTATAAAGAATATTTCTCTAAAAAGAAAAAGGGGCAAGTACGCGAAATGGTCAATCTTGTCTTTTATACAAAAAGCGATACACTTACGATTAGTCTTGATCAAGAAGAAGGCGATTGGTTTGCTGCGTTTATTGAAGAATTAAAAGGAAGCTCAACACAAACCAAGACGTATCAGGAGATGAAAACTAGTTTTGAAACGACTTGTACGACAGATTTTGAATTGTTTTGGTATTCAAAGTCTGCCCGACAACTTCGTGAAATAGCTCTATTAGTAGTATAAAAGAGTGGATACTTGAATTAGTTGCGTTTGTCAAATCGATATAAGCGATACTCAACCCATATAATAACAAGCAGTACTCCTATTCCAAGAGTTGTGCCTTCAACGGGTTTAAAATTGGAAGAGGGTACTATAGAAAAATAGAATAAAAGACTATTTACGAGGAGTATCCCTCCTAATAGAAGTATAGCCGTACCACTTAATTTTTGCGCTAAGTCCCAGTTGGTTTGATTTTTCATACTTCTTGGAGTACGATACCCAACTGGACCTATGGTTTTGTACTGAGGAAGTATAAATCCGAGGGCTATAAAAATAAAGGGCAGAATGAAATAAGAGATAAAAGTATCAAGCATAAGAAAAGTAATTAGTGGTTTAAAATAAAGGTTGACAACGTTGAAACCAAGGCAGGATGTAAAGGAAATGAAGGATCTCCGTAACTTTTCAGATTGTCTTCTTCCTTGTCTATTTGTTTCAATACGTGATTCATGTTTTGTAGCGTAATTCTTTTCGCTTTGGGATTTGCTTGTTGTAATAAATCCCCTTGTTTGATAGATACTTGTAAATCTTTATCGCCATCAATAAGAAGCGTCGGTTGCTTTGTTTTTTGAATTTCGAGACTCGGATCGTATTTCATCCAGGATATTAAATACGGCTGTACACTAGGGCGGTATAACGCTTGTAAGAAGGAAGGAACCTTTTCAACAAGTACCCCTTTTTTTAAGGTTTGATTGATGGTATTAACTTGCTCTCCTAAAGCAGGAAATTGTTTGGTCACTTGTTCATAAATGATTTTATCAGCCGATTCTCCTGGGCCTTGTAGTGCAATATACTTCGTAACCTTAGAATTCGTATTGGCTACAAGATTGGCTATTAAAGCGCCTTCGCTGTGCCCTATTAAAGTGATGTTAGGGTATTGAGTAGCAAAATAATTGACAATTAATATTAAATCAGTAACCCCATCATCGAAACGCGTCTCTTCTTCTTTTACTTGATTCGCTTTTAGTTGGGCAATGATTCGCTTGTCATACGTAAAGACATCGATTGATTTTGTTGCTAATGCAAATGCTAATTGTTTGTATGAATCACCTTTTAATCCCATATAGCTATTGCCATTTCTATTCGTTGGACCCGAACCGGGTACGATAATGGCTAGGTTATCACTGCTGGTAGCTGTAGTATATAGATCTCCAAGGAGTTGAGGTTCAATTTCGATTTCTTTTATCGATGGCGATTGAGCAAAACCCAATGCTACAGTTAATAAAAAAAAAATAAAGTGTAGTAATGCTTTCATGTTAATATAAATTGGATAATAAATGAGTTAATAAATTCGCACTAAATAGCTTTGTTTTGAGTGTGAGATATAAAAGGGTTTAGTATATTATCTTCGATACAAATCAAATAAATCCTGGTTAATAGCAGTAAACAAGTAGTTTAGAAACTCCTTCCGCAGCTAATACAGCTACAAGTAAGAGCACTAAGTGAGAGGCTTTTTTAGCATTCGTAGCATTCTTATATCCGTTGTAGATTAAAAATCCCATGATTACCAGAGCACCAAGAGCAAGAAGAGCTCCTCCTCCTAGTACAAGGAGATTGATAAGGGGAAGTTCTTTGATTGCTAATGGATTGTCTAAATGATTCACGATGTATTCTGTTGTTTCTTTGTTAATGCCTCCTATATTGGTTAGTAAGGTAAAATAAAGGGGAATACGGCAAATCAAGGCCACATTAAGGAGGTCAATGATACGCGCTTTGGTCGGTTGTAAAAGAGAGAGTAGATAGAAAAATAAAGTTAGACAAAGCGTATTAATACCATTATCTAAAAAAGGTTGGTACCACTGTATGTGATTGGTTAGATGCATATCTAATACGCCATCAAATCGCGTATGCGTTAAGAAAGCGAAAATTGAAGCGAGTAGTAATAGAAAGAGGCCTATCAAAAAGAGTTGTTTTTCTTGTATTATTTCAAAGGGTCTTAGCATTGCATTTTTCATGATAATTAGTTTGGTTGGGTCGGTAAGTTAGGTTATTGATTTTGTAATTTTTTAATGTGTTCAATCATATCATCTAATTTATTTCTCACGGTTGGATAACTGATATTCATTTGTTGTGCCATTTGTTTTAAACTGCCACTGTAGAGAAAAAATTGAAGGATAAAATCTTGTTCTTCTTGTGTTAATTGTGATAAGAGGGGAAGATCAAATTGACCACTTACAACTGTTTCACAGCTTTCACAAGCAAGTTGAGTGACGTGAAGTTTAGTGTTACAACTTGGACATTGCGTTGGTAATTTATGTTTTGTTTTCAATTATTTCAGTTTTGTTTAATTCAAATTTAATAAAATTAAAATAATGTTCACTAAAATTTATTTTAATTCTTTTAACATAAAACGTATATCTATCAAGTAGCTTGTAAAATCTTTACTCATTCCCGTTTTTTATCCTTCAATAAAAAATCAATTGATTAGTTATATCTTCAAAGTAGACTTTTATATCAAATAAATCGTTGTAGTTACCAGCTGTAGGTTCGGACATGGCGAGAGGTAAACCTTGACGATCTGTAAAGTATAAAGAATTCGTTGTTTTACCTTTTTTCCTACCCTGATAGGTAACTTGTTCTCCTCTTCTTAAAGCTGTTGAATGACTTCCATCTAAATCTCCACTTGACAAATCAATAGGAGATTTATTCTTTTTTAATAGTTCAGTCCAACAAGATTGCCATACACCTGCCTTTGACCAATTGCGAAAATGGACAAATCCTGTTTTATGGCTTAATACTTTATCACTAAACAAGGTTAGGACTGGTACATAACTCTACTGAATACTTGTTTTAGTTTATAGAATATAGCATTAACTATTTCATAAAGTGCGACTTTTGATTTTGAACCTCTTTTTGGAAATGGTAAATGTGGACTATATCTAATTCTATACTATCTATGTGGAGTACTTGGTACACCGGGTTTTAGGTTTTGTTTGTTTAGCGACACAAATGGCTATGCCCCCTTCTTTATGTTACAAAAGTCAAGACGACTTCTATATAAATTTACATGTCAATTAGTTATTTTTTCAATAAAAAAAAGGATTATCTGAACTTCAGATAATCCTTTTTATATTAATGAAAGTAAAAGAATATTTTGATTAAAAAAAACCTCTTTCTTGTCTAGTAGTATTGATTTAAAGCAAAGAAAATATTTTTGACTGTTGTAATCGTTCGCACAAGAAAGAGGAAATAATAATAATTGAAATTATTTTCTACGATAGTTTTCGTTGATTTTTTGACTTACTTTTTCCAGTACAGATTCTGTATGGACGATTGTATATAAAACACAAAAAATATTTGCAGTAATCATAAGCGCTTGTTGCGTGTGTTCCGCATAGTCAAATTGCGTTAAGGTATAGTTTAAACAAATTAAAAATAGACTTGCTGCAATCAGAGATGAACTACTTATTCTTTGAGCAATTCTCCAGTGTTTATCATCTTTTAGTGCATTATGACTTCTATATCCTAGTATGTGTACTTGTTTAAAATGGAACAGAAGATTGATAAAACCTATAATTCCAAGGAGTATAGGGAATATGTATAGAATAGTCATAAGTTAAAGTTTTTTAGTTGGTTTTGGTATTTGCTAAAATAAACAAAAAATTAACTTAAACTTAATATTGAATTTTAAAATATAAGAATTGCGGGTTTTTTAGTATTTTGTATTGTAATAGTTGTTTTGTTTGGGTATTTTTCATTATTACTTGATTTAAGTGTGGATTATTTAATAAAATCAAATTAAAATTAGAGTATTTCTTTTTGAATTTGATAAAATGAGGTACGGTAAGAGCCTAAAAAAGCCCACTTGTAAGAAGTGAGCTTTACTATAACGGGTTGAAATGGTTTAATTTACAATTTTAAAACTTGGTGCATAAATCTCTCTACTTCTGCAGAAGCAAAGTCAGCCCCACCTACAATACGCTGAATCATATTTCCTTTTTTATCAAAGATGATAGTCGTTGGAATAGAAGAGCCTAAATAGGTATTTGATATTGCTTCGGCAGGCGTGTAAATAGGAAGATCTAAATTTTTCTTATCCATAAAAGCTTTTGCTTTATCGTATTTTCCATCGACATCTACGAGTAGAAAAACAACATCTTTGCCTTTCATTTTGTCTTTTAACGTTTGGATAGAAGGCATTTCTTTGATACATGGAGGACACCAAGTTGCCCAAAAATTGACAAATACAACTTTTCCTTGAAGGGAACTCAAAGAAACTTTGTTTCCATCAGCATCTAGAAAAATAGCATCAGTAGTTTGAGTATTTACAGTTGGTGTATTTTTTTGTTGTGCAAAGGAGCTATTAATTCCTAGAGCAAGCATTAGAGCTGAAGCTAAAATACGGCGTTTAAATTTTTGTGCTAGTTGCATAATAAAGTGTTTAATTGGTTGTGTTTTTTAAATCTTCTGTAGGTTCATTGATAAGTAAGTCAGATTTATGTAATGTCCCAAAAATTTCGGTAATTGTATCCAATTGTATCCCCAATTCAATAGGTATTCGAGTCAACGTATTAGCTGTACTTTTTGTTAGGACAAAGGTACCCGATTGGGTGACTAATATATTTTTGGTAGCAACCCAAAAAGTTTCTATTTGGCGTTGTAAGTTTAGTTTTACTTGTGCATAATCTCCTCCTTTTAATTTTTGACCTTTATTGTCTAAATCAAATTCTAAAAGTAAAGATCGATCTTGTTGATTTAATAAACCCGAAGTTCTAGAAAGAGGAACCGTAAATTGTTCTCCTGGCTGAGAGCTAATAGTAAAAGTAGCTGTTGTTGATTCGGAAATAGCATTTACGTGTTTTTCAGGGATGGAAACAGTTAAACGTAACTTGTCATTTTGTGCCATTTCAAAAATAGGAGGATTACCGTTCGGACCCACTAAAGAACCAGTAGAGAGATTTCGATGAGTAATGATGCCATCAAAAGGAGCAAGAATACGCAAGTAATTTTGTAGCTGATAGGCTTGTGACGTACTTGCCTTCGCAGATTCAAAAGCGGATTTTGCACTTTGCATTGCACTTTGCGCGCGTTCTAATTCAATTTGAGCTACAGCTCCGGTTGTTCTTGAAGCCTCTACTAATCGATCATACACCTGTTTGGCTAAAATATAATCGCTGTATACCTTATCTTGGATAGATTGATCTGATAAAGCCCGTTGGTTCATCTCGGGCGCTTCTAACAGAGCAAGTAACTGCCCTTTTTTTACAAAATCTCCACGGTCAACATACAGTTGTTTGATGAAACCAGAAACTTTGGCATGCAGAGCTACTTGTTCATAGGGTTTTATTTCTCCAGGTACAGTGATTGTATACGTTGGTTTTAATACTTGTATGGGAGAAGTACTCCATGCCACTGCGGTAGGTTTTTCGATTAGTTTGGTTTCTATAGAGGTATTATCCTTACAAGCTGTCAGTACAAATACAGAACTTCCTAGTACAGCTAGAGATAAAATAAAATAATGTTTCATAATTGAGTAGTTAAAAATCAAAATTAAGGGGTTTCAATTGTGTGAAATTTACTTTTGGGATCATCCGGATCTAAGGAAGGATCAACAAGCGAAATTTTAGTCATGGTTGAGGTGAAAAAATGAGGAAGAAGTAATAAGATTGTTAGTGTTGAGGCAAGAAGTCCCCCAATGACTGCTTGTCCTAATGGGGCAACTTGTTCTCCACCATCACCTAAACCTAAGGACATCGGCAACATCCCTGCAATCATGGCTGCTGCCGTCATCAATACAGGACGCAATCTCGAAGAAGCAGCCAAACGAGCTGCATTCACCGTGCGCAATTGCATTTGTTTGCGATAGTATTCCGCCTGATTAATCAAGAGTACTGCGTTGGAAACCGAAACGCCAATAGACATGATAATCCCCATATAGGATTGTAAATTTAAGGTACTGCCACTGAAGTATAAGAGTAGCAAACTACCAGCAACTACAGCCGGTAATACCGAGAGAATAACCAAAGGTAATCGAAAGGATTGGTAATAAGCAGCGAGCATTAAATAAATGGTAAGAACAGCAACGCCTAACCCAGCTAATAAATTACCTAAGGTTTCATCCAATAGATTCAAAGTTCCTTCCATCCAAACGGTCGTTCCACGAGGAGGCTCACCCACAGTTGCAATCGCCTTTTTTACAGCTTTAGAAGCTGTACCTAAATCTTTTTCGTGAATATTAGCAATAATAGTAACGTAACGGTTTGGTCCCTTTCGATTTACTTGAGCTGCTTCGTATCCGTTTTTTACAGTTGCTACATCTTCTAAAATAGGACGTAAGCTTCCTTTTTTTAAAGGAAGTGCTTTTAATTTTTCCGCACTGTCAATCGTTCCTTCTGGAATTTGGATTTGAACTTGGAAAACTAAACCTGAATTTGGGTCTATCCATAAATTTTTGTCGGTATAGCGTGTAGAAGAAGTAGCTGTAGCTAAACTTCGAGTTACATCACTCATGGTTAAGCCAAATAGACCCAATAAATCCCGATTTACCTCAATTTGGAGTGTTGGATAATTCAAAGGTTCTGCAATTCTAATATCACGTAAATAAGCGATTTTCTTTAATTCTTGTTCTATCTTTTTGGCATGGGCTTCCGCCGTTTTGATTTGCCTTGCGCCAACTTTTACTTCAATTGGAGTCATAGCTCCTTGTCCCATGATTTTTTCAACTAATTCCATCGGTTCAAAGTTGATCCGCACATCGGATCTCGTCTCTTTTACTTTTTCTCGGATTTTTTCTTTTAAATCTGCCATGGACCCCTTGTATATTTTTTGATCAACAGCTACTTGTAATACGGCTTCATGTGAAGCATTGGTAAATAGAAAAATCGGATTAATAGGTGTGGCAGCAGGATGCATTCCCACAAAAGAAGAGGTGATAGAAATCCCGTTTTCTGGTAATAGGGAAGTAATATCTCCAATAATAGCTTTGACTATTTCTTCTGTTTTTTCAATTCGACTCCCCTGAGGTGCTTCAATTCGTATCTGAAAGTCACCACTGTTGGAAGTTGGCATTATATCTGTTCCTATCAATTGAAGTAACAAGGCAATAGATCCCACACCAATGAAAATATACCCTATAAAAAGAAGCCTAGATATCTTGTGCCATTTGCGGACTACTTGAGAATAACGCAAGCGGAATTTTTCAAAGAATTTGCGCTCTCTTTTGGCTTTTTGCTCATAAAGTGCAAGGTGTTTATTTTTCATTAGCCAATTCGCTAAAATAGGAACGAAGGTTTGTGAAGCTAAGAACGAAAAAATCATGGCAAATGCCACAGCTAAGGATAACGGCATAAACATATCCTTAGGGATTCCCGTCATGATAAATGCTGGGGTCAATACCGCTAGAATACAAAGAAGGATTAATAATTTGGGAATTGAAATTTCTAAAAGTGCATCTAAAATGGCTTGGGGTTTAGATTTGCCCATCTCAAAATGTTGATGAATATTTTCGATGGTAACCGTAGCCTCATCGACGAGAATACCAATCGAAAGTGCCAGTCCGCTGAGTGTCATGATATTGATAGTCTGTCCCATAAAATACAAGGCAGCAACCGCAGATAAAATCGCAACAGGAATCGTTAAAATCACGATAAGCGCTCCACGGGTATCTCCCAAAAATAAGAAAATCATCAAACCTGTAAATAAAGCCCCTAAAATTCCTTCGTGAATTAAATTAGTTAAAGAACGTTCGATGTATTTGGACTGATCAAACTCATAACGAATAGAAACATCTTCAGGAAGTGTGTTTTCTAGCATCGGCAAAGAGGCTTTTAAGTTTTTGACTACGTCAATCGTCGAGGCATCTGCTTTTTTAATAATAGGTAAATAAACCGAACGTGTCCCATTAATTAAAGCATAACCTGTCGTCTGGTCTGCAGCGTCAATGACTTGTGCCACATCTTTGATGTAAATGGTACGATTTGGAGTAGTGCGCACAGGAGTTTGAAGAAAAACCTCAGGGTTAGTTGCAATTGAATTGACAGGGGCCATTAGGTTTTGTTCGCCAATGCGAATATTTCCCGCAGGAGAGGGATGACTGTTTTTTGTAATAGCTAACGTGATTTCTTCAGGACTAAGCCCATGGGCTTGCATGGCATGTGGATCGATATTAACAATAATGGAACGCACATTTCCTCCAAATGGAGCAGGTGCAGTAACCCCAGGTATTTGAACAAACATAGGTCTAATTCTCGTTTGAACCATCGTTTGTAATTCGGTAATAGAGCGTTGAGAACTTTCAAATACCAGTTGACCAACAGGAAGAGAACTACCATCAAATCGAACAACCATAGGCGGAACAGCACCCGGAGGTAAAAATCCCATAGCCCGCGATACTTGGGTAGAAACTTCTCCCGCCGCTTGTGCCATATCCGTTCCTGGATAAAAGGAAAGTTTCATCAAAGTTAAACCCTGAACACTTTTAAAATCAATGTTTTCAACGCCGCCAACAAAGAGTAATACTTTTTGAAATTCATTTGCCATAAACCCATCCATATAAGCAGGAGAAAGTCCGCCATAGGGCATCGCAATATAGATGGATGGAAGCTCAATTTCAGGGAAGATATCAACGTTGATTTTCCGAATAGAATTAATCGATAAGAAGCCCAATGCCAATACCACGATTAGAATGGCTAGAGGCTTTCTTAAGGCAAATCGGATAAGATTCATATAGTCTATATTATAAATTAGTAAATAAAAAGTCGAAATGAGTCGTAAAGCTCGCTTCTGTAACGAGTTGTAGCCAATAGTACTGCGTTGCTTCGATATGTATTTTTTCCGCTTGTTCAAGTAATTGTTGAATCTGCAATAATTCACTCAAAGCAATTAAACCGTTTTGATAGCGAGCCATATACATCGCATAAGCTTGTGTGGCTTGTTCCACCGCTTGAAGGGTCTGTTTAAGTTGTTCAGCCTGCGCATTTAGCTGAATATGACTTGCTTCAATATTGGTTTGCAACGCTTGCTGATAAGCTTTATATTTTTGACTCGCATTTTCTGCTTGTTGTTTGAACGCTTGTTTTTTGTATTGATTTGTAAATAAAGAAGAGAAATTCCAAGTTAATCCAACACCTACTAAGTAGTTATCTGCAGTATTCGAAAAACCATCGTTCCATGAATTAGAAACCGTAGGGGCTTGAATCCCTGTTCCGCGAATGGCATAACCCCCAAGTAACTTTATACTGGGTAGAGCCGCGCGGGCTATAGATTTACTGCGGTGTTCAAAAAAAGAAGTTTCCTCTTGGAATTGTTGCAAAGTAGGATGATCAGCCTCTTTTAGTATAGGGGCTTGCTCTTGCTCAAGAAGGGCAGGAGTTAAAAATTTTTCTATGCTCTTTGAATCGATAGTAGGCAGAGGTTCTCCTAGTAATTCAACCATAGCAAGATGAGTAGCTTGTTTAGTTCCTGTCCAAAAAATTTGTTGTCCTGCTGCTTGTAAATAAGAAGAATGAGCAAGTAAACTATCCGCAGCAGGTCTTAACCCCGATAATGCTAAACCACTGGTGATTCGTTTGATTGCTTCTAAGCGACGCACATTTTTACTAATCCAATCATAAGTGGCATTGGCATATAAATTTTTGATGTGTCGCAGAGACAATTCTTTTTTAAGTTGTATTGTATACTCCTCTTTTTGAGCCAGACTTTGATTGTATTGGGCGAGAGCCGCTTTGTTTTCTTGGTTTTGTTTGCCAAAGGCAAATATTTCCCATTCAATAACTGCTGACCCAAATGTATTAAAGGCTTGGTTGCTTCCTTCAAGTGCATGCGGCGTTCCACTGACATTAAAAAAACCAGCTTGTGGAAAAAAGGCACCATTGCTTCCCTCAAAGGTACCATAGGTGTTTTGGGCTTGAATCTTGAGTTGAGGTAACGCTTGACTTTGGATGGCATTTTGTGTGTTTGCCATGGAGGCAACTAATGCGGTTTGCGCTTGTAAGCCAGGGTAATTATGTTCTACTTTTTGCCATAAATTTTGCAAATTAGTGGATGGTTGATCTTGGGCATATACAGTCATGCCTGAACAAATCAACCCCAATAAAGTAGCTGAACGAAAATTCGTTTTCATTTGAAAGAGAATTTAGTGTAACCTATACGGATATAGATACAAAGTTGTAGGATTGTTTTAACGATACATAAAAATTATCCATCTGGGGCCAATGTTACTACTGACTATAGATGAATAAGCGTTAAAAAAATCAAATTCTCAGATTCTGAAATTCAATAAATAAAGGAAGTTTTCCCTGTAATTGAGAGGTATCTCGATATAAAGGGTGAGGATTAGCATCGCCTCGTAAGCGAAATCCAAAAAAGAAGACAAAAAAAGTAGATACTAATAGCGCTACAAAAGGATTGGCAATATCCCATCCTGCTTTGTGTAATACGGTCGTATTATCATCCGAAATAAGGTTTTGATGACAGGTTCTTTCCGTAACCGTTGTTTGTTTTTTACTTTTATTGGTTTTAGTAGTTTGTTCAGTAGCAATGGGAGCATCATGAAGAAGATGACTTAGACTTGTTTGCATGGAACACGTTGAGAAAATAAGCCATACCGCACACAACAAAGTCAACACTTTGTGCATTTTTTGCCAAATGATAGGTAATGCTTTTATTTTCATATAGGAACAAACATAGAATAATTCAAATATAAATGCAAAATATTTGGTGTTTAAATATAAAAAATAAGCAAGTATTCATTTGAGATGAACGGTGATGCACAGAAAAGCAAAAATAGTAGGAAGATTAACTTGGGATAAGAAAATAATAAAGGGGGCCTTTTAGAAGTGCCTTTGTTTTTGGTATGAATTTTGTAACTAACTTAGAAGTTAAAGTTAAATCAAAGGATATGAAAAAATTATTCGTAGTATTTGGATTCGTTTTTAGTCTTTTCTTACTCACAAGTTGTACTAATGACGATGGAGGTTCGAGAGAACCCTATCCGATTGGCGGAATAACGATGGTCAATGGATATGCAGGTTCTCCTGCAGTTTGGTATGTCGTTGATGGACGGTTAGTCCAAGCGCCTTATTATGGATTAGCATTTAAAAAATATGATTTTACTCGATTATTTGTAGGAAATCGCTTGATTGAAGTAAAAGCGAATCAAAAGGAACAACTAGTAGAAAACACAAGATTACAAGTAAAGGACAATCAATCGTATACCTCTTTTGTAGGAGGAAATGCCAAAGATAACGCAATTCATTTTATAACCGAAGATCATGCGATTTCTTTAGGAGAGCAAGGAAATATTGAAAATGCAGGCATTCGCTTTTTTAATTTAACAGGAGAGGATTTAGCAGTGGATGTTAAATTAGATGACCAAATAATTTTTGCCAATCGAAATTCAGAGACCGAACTTTCTGCGAAAGAAAATGAGAAATTTATTGCTCAGTTAGGTAAATCGTATACCCTAACAGTACAAGATAAAAATGGAAAAGAAATTGTGAAAAGAGAACGCGTACTGTTAGAAAAAGGAAGATACTTTTCTTTGATTTTAGTTGGGTCTAGTTCTGTAAATGAGCCTTATTATTTGGGTATTGTAAAGTAGTTTTAATTCTATATCTATAAATCAATTGGAAAAATAGTCATCATGTTTATGATGGCTATTTTTTTTTGAACCTAAGATGTCGTTTGATCGCAATGAAAAGGATATATTTGTTTTTTTTAATTAGCTTATTCTTGTTATGTCTGCAGCTTTTACTAATGAACAAATTCAGTGTACAGAATTGCCAACTTTGGATACCGTACAATTCCAACCGCTACATGCGAAGTATAAAAAAGTTGTTTTAATTCAAAATGCTCTTTTAGGCTTGTTTTTACTTCTACTAGGAGCAAGTGGCTTTTATTTACCCTTAACGGAAGATAAGTCTTTACTTCTAGAGTATAAACTAGCTGTGTTTGTAGGTAGTATCATATTGGCGTTGGGAATCCTGATTCTAAATCTAGCTGGTGTAAATAAAAAAGGATATGCACTAAGAGAACACGATATCATTTATAAATCGGGATTAATTAGTCAAAAGCAAATTGCAATTCCTTTTAATCGCGTACAGCACGTTGAAATTTATGAAGGCGCGGTATTGCGACTTTTTGGGCTGTCTCGAATAGAATTTTTTACAGCAGGAGGAAGTTTTGGCGATTTGAAAATCCCAGGTCTACCTATAGATGAAACCAATAAGATTAAAGCTTTTGTAATTAAACAAGTAGTACCTCCAGCCCAAGAGCAACCAATCAATGCGGCAAACGATAGCTTAAATACAGAGTTGTAATGAATTTCTATATTCCCAATAAACAGGCGCCCATTGGCATTATAGTAAATTTTATTTACGCCTTGCAAAAGCTGATTCGCGCTTTTTTTCCAATTTTAATTTTAGGTGTTCTGAAATTTCGCAAAAGTGAAACAGGAATGCCATTGAATTGGATAATCCTAAGTACAACTATTTTTATTGTTCTTGTTTTTGTAATAGCCTATTTGAATTATCGCAATTTTTATTTTCATATCGAAAAGGAAACGGATTCTTTTGTTGTGCAAAAAGGAATTTTTAATAAAACCAAAACAACAATTCAACTTCGTAAAATTCAGCAAGTAAATATCAATCAATCTTTTATCAATAAAATATTAAATATTTATTCGATTGAAGTAGACTCTGCGGGGAGCAGCGTGAAAGAAGGCGTTATAAAGTCTGTCTCTCATGAAGTTGCACAAGCCTTAAAAGAAACCCTTTTAACGTATAAGGAAGGATTACTAGAAGAAGATAAAGTTACTCTTACTAACGAACAAGCGCATGCGATAGCTAATATCCATCAAGATGTTCGCTCTATTAGTGTATGGACGCTATTAAAGGTAGGCGTAACAACTAATTACCTCTATACTATGGGGATTTTTTTGCTATTTGTCAATTCTATCGTAGCGGAGGGATCAAAGTTTTTTAATGATTCAATAGACGATGAGGCTATTGATACCTTTTTAGAAGAAAGAGTAACCTTATATGTAGGTTTGATTGCAATTGTCTTCTTTTTAGCCGCTATTTTTATTGTAAATATCATTCGAACCGTACTTAAATTTTATAATTATAAAGTGATTGTTCAAAACGAAAGCTTGTTTTTATCATATGGATTATTACATACAAAGAGTACAATCATAAAACCTTCTCGCGTGCAGTTAGTAAAAATTGTTCGCAACTACTTTCAAAAATTATGGGGAATATCGAGTGTTAAAATTCATCAGGTTTTTGGAAAAGAATCCTTGAATCAAAAAACAGCCTTAGAAATTCCAGGCTGTTCAAATGAAGAAACGACGGAGTTTTTTGATATGATTTACAAAAAACCACTCGAATTAGAAGGGGTAGAATTGAAACACAACTATCGTTTTTTTGGTTTTCGTTTTTTCTTTTTAGTGCTGATTCCGGTGAGTTTATTTATGAGATTGACCCATGATATACTAGAAAGTACGTGGATATTTATAAGTGGCGGGGTCTACTTTGTAATAGTTACACTGTTGATTTGGCGTTATTTCAAAATAGGTCGATTAATCGTGACTCCTCATTTTATTGTTGTAAAATCAGGTGTTTGGGATATAACGCATACGGTTTTAGAACCTCATAAGATTCAAAAGATAGTACTGTCTCAATTGGTGTGGCAAAAATCGGCCAATGTAGGGAGTATGTTGCTCTTCACAGCAGGTGGAATTGTGAGTTTTAGTACTTCTAATTACGCGGAACTGAAACAGGTAAGAGATCAATGGTTATACGAAATAGAAAGCCAAAATAAATCTTGGATGTAGAGTGGTAAACTGTCAACAGTTTACCGTCCACTGTAAATCGTTCACCGTTCACTATATCTCAACATACTCTTTTAACGAACAATTCATTAAAATAAAGCCAGGTAATGTTTCCTTTTTTAGTTTCTTTTTCAAAAGAGAAACCAATAAACCACTGAAGTTTTCACCGTGAATAAACAAGCATTTATTTTCGGCTATAGGAATAATTTCAAAATAGTGATAGCCATCAAAAATACCTTTGATTCCTAATTTACCTACCCAAGTGAATTTTTGATGCGGTTTGCAAATCTGAACAACTGGAGAGAATTTCATATTCTGAATTTGAACCTTTAATTTGGTATTTGGTATAGGTATTCCTTCAATTTTTGAAATAAAAGGATTCCAGCGATAGTAATTTTTAAAGTCCAGTAAAGCATTCCAAATGGTTTCCGCATTTGCATTGATTTCTATTTGTGTGACAAGTTTCATCTGTTTTATTTTTTCACAAATATCTAAGCTTTAAAAAGGAGAACTCTTGATGTAAATCAAGAAATTAACCTATCGATTTTTACGTCTCAATCGACTTAAGGTTTCAGGAGTCATTCCTAATAGCGATGCAATATATTGATGCGGCACATGATTGAATAAATATTCAAATTGACTGCAATAAGCAAGGTATCGCTCTTCACTGCTTTGAGATAAAAATTGAAAAATTCGATTTTCCATATAAGCAAAACAATGGCCTATAAACAAGTATTCCTTGCTATGCCAATTGGAAATTTGATTTTGTAAAAGTGCATAATCTTGTTTGGAAATGGCTAGTAAAGAAACGTCAGTTAATGTAGTTAGATTCCATTTAGCCGGTTGATTAAAAAGCCAAGAAGAAAGATCCGTAAGAAAATAAGAAGGAATGCTAATCCATTGTGTGATTTCCTTTCCATCAAAACAGGCATGGACACGGACGAAACCATCCGTAAGAAAAAAAAGGTGATTGGTATATTTACCCACTTCTAACAAAGATGTGTTTTTAGGGTAGGTATGTGGAACAAAGTATTGAGAAGCCTGTTGAGCTTCGGTAGGAGATAAATTGAGAATAGTTTGTAAAGCGTTGTGTAATGGCATAAAAAAAATTGTCCTTTGAATTCAAAAGGACAATTTACAATTATTCAGTAGCTTTTGCTTCTTCTTTTTTTCTTTCTTGAATAAATTCATTTAAGCTTTTGGCGTATTTGTGATTCAATACTTCGGGTGTCAATGAATTATAAACCGTATCCAAGTATTTGATATTGCGATCATACAGTTCAGTAAGTGCAATATATGGAGCAACGTCGGAGTTTTTATTGTTGATGGCAAAGTTAACTGCATTCAAAAATAAACGACCCGTTAATTTTTTATTTACCGTTTGTAAACTATCTAATTTAGCTATATCATTTGCTTTTTGAGCTTCAAATAAAGCCACGTATAAGTCGTTTTGACGATCGGTGATCAGCGTTCTAGATTTTAAATATTCCGTATAGCGATCATTATTCTGAGAACCTTTTATTTTAGCATCTTTATAAAAGTTTTTCAGCGTTGTTTCTATGGTCATCGTTCCAGGTTCAGCAAAGAATGAAAGCTGATTGTCCATTGAATTGCTATGCCCACGATCTAACGAAAGAAACAACATTTCTGGAGATTCTAAATGGTGTTTGAAGGTGAAAGCAGCAGATTTCCCATCTACAACTAACGAGTCAAGAACAACAAATGTGGTATCTTGGACGTGATATAAAAATAGTTTCCCTTGTTTTAATCCTTCAATTTTACCCGTAAGCGTAAAGTTTTCATTTTCTTTGGTGTCTTTGCTACAAGAAGCAAAAAGTGATGCACCTAAAATAAAGGCTGCACCGATATACTTTTTTATCATATCTTATTTAAATAAATCTAAACCAGGAATATTAGGCATACCATCCTTAGCTGCAGCGGCTAATTCAGCTTCGTTAATGGCTGTCGCTTTTTCAATTGCTCTGTTCAATACCATAATAAGGTAATCTTCCAGCTGTTCTTTGTCATTCATTAATTCTTCGGAAATTGATAGAGAACGAATGGTTCTGTTTGCCGTTAAAGTAACCTGCAATAATTCATCCTTACTTTTTTCGTCAATTAGAATCGTATCTAGTCTCTTTTTAGTTTCTTCAATTTTAGCTTGGGTTTCTTGTAATTTACCCATCATTCCCATTAAGTCACCAAACATAATATATACATTAAAATTTTGTGCCACAAAAATAGCATAATCTTTTTATGTTTTGCTTATCAAGTAGTAGAAGACCGTAACTAATTTTATAGTATCTTCAAGTAGAAATTAATTTACATTAACTTATACCGTAGGGATAAGTGGTGTTTTTGAGCTTAGTATACAAATTAATTCAAAAAAAATGAAAGAAGAATTCTTACCTTTAGAAGTACATAAAAATAAAGATACAAAGCGCTTTGAACTGACAGTTGATGGATATACCGCTTTTATAGCGTATAAAGAAGAGGGGCAAACAATTCAATTAATTCATACTGAAAGTCCAGAGGAACTAGCAGGAAGAGGTGTAGCAACTGCCTTAATTGAAAAAACACTTCATTATTTGGAAGAACAGGCTTATAGTGTGATGCCCTATTGTCCGTTGGTATTTGCTTATATAAAAAGGCATCCAGAATGGAAAAGAATAGTTAGTACTAATTTCCCTGCCTACGATAATTTATAAGAGATAAAAGATGAAAGTAATTGGATTTGGTGCAAGTATTTCTTCCACCTCTATAAATAAAAAATTAGCCGCTTTTGCATTGGATTTTTTTCAAGAGGATGAAGTAGAATTAATCGACTTAAATGAGTATGCAGTGCCTGTTTTTTCAGTCGATCGCGAGAAAGAACATTTTCCAGATGAAGCCAAAGCCTTTTTGGAAAAATTAAAAGAGGCAGATGTTCTCGTTTGTTCTATGGCAGAACACAATAGAAATTGGACAGGCGCTTTTAAAAATTTGTTTGATTGGTGTTCGAGAATTGATTTGAAAGTATTACAAGAAAAACCGATGCTGTTAATGTCAACTTCTCCAGGTGGTTATGGCGGACAGAATTCGTTGAATATTGCGAAAACTGTTTTTCCGTCTTTTGGTGGTGTTATTATTGAAACTTTTGCTTTGCCCAAATTCTATGAAAATTTTGATGAGATAAATGGAATTATCGACCGTACTTTATTGGAAGAGTTGAAAACCAAAGTAATGCGTTTTAAAGAACAACTAAAACAGGATTAAGTGGGTTCAGGTAAAGAAAGAGATAGACGGAAAGGTCATCTCTTTTTTTTGTTAGTATGCTGTTAAAGAATCGCCTACAGCCCTAAAGTATGAATATATTTGAGTAAAATACCAGTAGAAATTTAATGAATGACCTTATGCCTGAAGCACTAAATTTATCAACTTTTGACTTTACCAAAGACTATGTTTTAGAAAATGATACCGTACGGTTAGTTCCTCTAAGTGAAAAACACTTAGTTGACCTTTTATATTATGCGCTGAATGAGTCAGATATCTGGTATTTTTCATCAGATAAGCCTACCAACAATGAAAATATGATCAACTATGTTAAGGCTGCTTTAACCCTGCGCAAAGAAAAACAAGGCTATGCTTTTGTTGTCTGGGACAAAAAACAAGGCAAATATGTAGGGTCTACCCGATTTTATAAAGTTGATTTGAGAAATAAGGTAGCTTTAATTGGCTACACCTGGTATAGTAAATCTGCACAAGGTACAGGAGTAAATAAAAATTGTAAATATTTATTGTTTGAATTTTTATTTGAAAAGCTTCATTTTGAACGTGCGGAATTTGAGGCAGATAATGAAAATAAAAGAAGTATTGCAGCTATTCTGAGTCTAGGATGTAAGCAAGAAGGTGTTTTGCGTCAGAATAAAATTAGAACAGATGGTACAAGAAGAGACAGTGCTATTTTTGGTTTACTTAGAGAAGAGTGGCTTAGTTCTGCCAAAGAGCGATTACAAGCAAAATTATAAAAGATAGGATATAGTGGCTTTATAAACTAAAGATGTAAATCTTGGTTGAGCCCATTAAAAACTCTTATTTTTGTATTTTAAATAAAAAAAATGAACAAATCTATTCAAGCACCCCTAGCGAAAAAAGTAGCCAAAGAGCTAAAGGCGCACAATCATATACGCATTGATAATTATTTTTGGTTGAATGACCGAGAAGATAAAGAGGTAATTTCTTATTTAGAAGCTGAAAAGGCTTATTATCAAGAATCAACAGTACACACAAAAGAACTGCAAGAAGCGTTGTTTACAGAAATGAAAAATAGAATTAAAGAAGAGGATGCTTCTGTTCCTTATTTCTTTAATGGATACTATTATATCACCCGTTTTGAACAAGGAAAAGATTATCCGATTCATTCCCGTAAAAAAGGAAGTTTAGAAGCAACGGAAGAAATTCTTTTTGACTGTAATGAAATGGCGGCACCTTATGCTTATTTTCATTTGAGAGGAATTACGGTTTCTGAAGATAACCAATGGGTTGCCTACGGAGTAGATACCGTTTCTAGAAGAGAATATACCATTTACGTAAAAAACCTTGGTACTGGAGAAATTTTGGATTTCGCTATTAGCAATACAACGGGAAGTTCAACTTGGGCGAGCGATAATAAAACGTTGTTCTATTCGCGTAAAGATGCCGTGACATTGCGTTCAGATAAAATTTATAAACGCGAGATTCATACTTCTTTGAAAGAGGATGTGTTAGTTTATCACGAAAAAGATGATACGTTTGATACTTTTATCTATAAAGAAAAATCAAGAAAATATCTCGTTATTGGCAGTGAAAGTACACTGACGAGTGAGTATCGTATTTTGGAAGCAAATAATCCCGATGGTGACTTTAGAATTTTTCAAAAAAGAGAACGAGGAGTAGAATATGGAATCTCCCATTATGGCGATTGTTTCTATATTCTTACCAACAAAGATGAAGCAGACAATTTTAAGTTGATGCGCTGCCCTGATTTGCAAACAACAACGGATACTTGGACTGAACTTATCCCACATCGGGAGGATGTATTGCTAGAAGGTGTAGATATTTTTAAAGATTACTTGGTGATTTCTGAACGATCCAATGGATTGCCTCATATTAAAATTCAACCTTGGAATGAAAGTGAAGAAAGCTATTATTTGCCTTTTGAGAGTGAAACGTATAATGCGCAAGCGCAGATTAATGCTGATTTCGAAACAGAAAATTTTCGCTTTGTATATCAATCGTTGAATACACCTTCATCTGTAATTGATTTTAATATGCGTACCAAAGAAAAGGAGGTACTGAAAGAACAAGCGGTTTTAGGTGATTTTGATAAAAATAACTATGTAGAAGAAAGAATATGGGCAACGGCCAGTGATGGAGTAAGAGTTCCAATCTCTATGGTTTACAAAAAAGGAGTAGAACGCAAGGGCGAAAATCCATTTTTATTGTATGCTTATGGCTCTTATGGAATAACCATGGAACCTTATTTTTCTACTACGCGTTTGAGTTTACTCGATCGTGGATTTATTTATGCCATTGCACATATTCGCGGTGGAGAAGATATGGGACGCGATTGGTATGAAGAAGGAAAATTGTTGGTGAAGAAAAATACGTTTTCCGATTTTATTTCTTGTTCAGAATATGTGATTGAACAAGGTTATACTTCCAAAGAGCATCTATTTGCAGAAGGGGGGTCCGCTGGAGGAATGTTAATGGGGGTAATTGCAAATGAACGCCCCGATTTGTATCAGGGAGTAATTGCTCAAGTTCCTTTTGTGGATGTGGTAACAACGATGTTAGATGATAGTATTCCATTGACAACAGGTGAATACGATGAATGGGGAAATCCAAATGAGAAAGAATATTACGATTATATGTTATCCTATTCTCCTTATGACAATGTAAAGGCACAAGCGTATCCAAATATGTATATTTCAACTGGATTACACGATTCGCAAGTACAGTATTGGGAACCAGCTAAATGGGTGGCTAAATTGAGAGATATGAAAACAAACGACAAGCAGTTGTACTTTGATATTAATATGGACACCGGACATGGTGGTGCTTCAGGTCGATTTGAATCTTTGAAAGAAGTAGCTAAAGAGTTTGCTTTTATGTTTGATTTAGAGGGAATTAGAAAATAAAATAAATACATGTATTTCACATCATTGTTAGGTGAAATACATTTTAAATAGATTGAAAATGAAAGAAAAAATCCAAGCTGTTGATAGTGTAATTTCGTTGGTGGGTGAAACTCCATTAGTGAAATTGAATAAAATTACCGCTACACTTAAGGGGCATTTTTATGGAAAAGTAGAAGCTTTTAATGCAGGTCACTCTGCTAAAGATAGAATCGCTTTGCATGTGATTGAAACCGCAGAAAAACAAGGAATTTTGAAACCAGGTGGAACCATTGTAGAAACTACTTCAGGGAATACCGGTTTTAGTATTGCGATGATTAGTGCGATTAAAGGGTATAAATGTATTCTTTCTGTAAGTGATAAATCCTCCCCAGACAAGATTGATATGTTGCGTGCAATGGGAGCAAAAGTATATGTATGTCCCGCTAATGTAGCAGCAGATGATCCAAAATCGTACTATGAAGTAGCTAAAAGAATCCACCAAGAAACACCAGGATCAATCTATATCAATCAATATTTTAATGAATTAAATACAGAAGCGCATTATTTGTCAACTGGACCAGAAATTTGGGAACAAACCAAAGGACAAATCACGCATTTTGTATGTTGTTCAGGTACAGGAGGTACAATTTCAGGTACAGCGCGTTATTTGAAAGAGAAAAATCCAAATATCCAGATCTTGGGTGTTGATGCTTATGGTTCCGTTTTGAAAAAATACCACGAAACAGGTGAATTAGATCCTGCTGAAATCGCGCCATATAAAATTGAAGGGCTAGGTAAAAACCTAATTCCTTCTGCTACTGATTTTTCTGTCATTGATCAATTTGTTAAAGTAACAGATAAGGATGCAGCTTTAGTAGCAAGAGAATTAGCTCGTACAGAGGGATTGTTTTTAGGGTATACTTCAGGTGCTGTTTTACAAGCTACCCGTTTGTATGCACAACAAGGAATGTTTGATGAAAATAGTGTTGTTGTAATGCTTTTTCCTGATCATGGATCTCGTTATATGAGTAAAATTTATAGTGATGAATGGATGCATCAACAAGGTTTTCTCGATGAAAGTGAACCTGAAAATGAAATTAATTATATCAAATAAATTAGATATTAAAAAGGCTGTTTTGAATCAAAACAGCCTTTTTTTCTTTCAAATTAAGGGGTTATCAGAAAGAAGTTGTTGTCCTATATAAGCTGGATTTTTTTATGTAAAGCGCAAAATAAATAATCGCTTGCGTATTGTTTCTGCTAGAGTAAAAATACTGCTAGATAAAGGTAATGAAAAAAAAGTTATTTTTTAAATTTACGTGTTTATTTTTGTTAAAAATATATTTTTAATATATTTTTTTATTTTTAAATAGTACTATTGGGTGTTTTAACTGTTAATTGGTTGAAATGTTGTTTTTTTAATTAATTTGGTCAGAAAAGAAAAGTCAAAACTTTGTTTTACGTAGAATTTGAGATGGAAAAAAGTCAAATAGCGTAACCGCATCTTAAGATGAATTCAAATTATGTTTAACTCGTTTCTTCCTGTGAATGAGGTGTTGTTTCTATTTCGATATGCAGAAAAGCTCCACTGTTGTTTAGTAATCGAATACTATCTGCGCGGAGATTGCGCAAGATAACTTTTTTATTGACTTCTTGGTATTTAGCAATTATTTTTTTGAGTACCTCTAAGGCAGACATATCTGCAATATGAGATTCCTTAAAGTCAATAATAATGATATTAGGGTCGTCTTGAGGGGCGAATTTTTCAGCAAAAGAGATTGAACTACCAAAAAATAGAGGGCCGTAAATCTCATAAACTTTATGACCTTTTTCATCATATGATTTTCTCGCTCGAATACGCTTCGCATTGTCCCAAGCAAAAATTAAAGCAGATACAATAACACCAACTAATACAGCTAAGGCTAAGTTGTGAGAAAAAATAATAAGAGCAGTAACTAGAAATAGTGTAAAAATATCTGATTTGGGCATTTTAGTAATTAGTCGAAAAGAAACCCATTCAAAGGTAGAAATAGCAACTACCATCATTACTCCAACGAGTGCAGCCATAGGAATTTGCTCAATCACAGGGCCACCAATAAGAATGATAAATAAAATAGTCAAAGCGCCAATCACAGCTGCAATTCTAGTTCTTGCACCCGCGCCTAGGTTTACAAGAGTTTGAGCAATCATGGCACAACCTCCCATACCTCCAAAGAAACCATTGATAATATTTGCACTTCCTTGAGCCATCGCTTCTTTGTTACTATTGCCTTTGGTATTGGTTATTTCATCCACAATATTTAGAGTTAGTAAAGACTCAATCAAACCAACACCCGCCATGACGAGTGAAAAAGGCAAAATAAGTTGTAAAGTTTCCCACGTAAAAGGAATAGTTGGAATATGGAAAGAAGGGAAGGCCCCACTAACTTCGGCAATGTCAATGACTTTCTTCGTGTCAATTTGAAAGAAGAAAACAAGAAGCGTAAGGACTATAATAGCGATTAATGAAGAGGGAATTTTTTTAGTGAGTTTAGGTAAGAACCATACAATACCTATGGTTAAAGCGGTAAGGCCAAGCATTAGGTATAGTTCCGAACCCTGTAACCACGTGGTTGAATCTGGGGTTGTTGTTTTAAATTGGGCAACTTGAGCCATAAAGATAATGACAGCCAAACCATTTAAAAAACCATACATTACAGGCTGTGGAATTAAGCGAATAAATCGACCTAATTTACATGCACCAACGATAAACTGGATAATACCCGCTAAGACAACAGCGGCGAATAAATATTCAACCCCATGCAAAGAGGCTAAAGCTATTAAAACAACTACGGTTGCTCCAGCACCTCCAGAAACCATGCCGGGACGGCCGCCAAAAAGGGCAGTAATGATCCCCATTAAAAAGGCGGCATATAAGCCTGTTAAGGGAGATAATCCAGCGAGAATGGCAAAAGACAACGATTCAGGAATCATGGTCATAGCAACTGTTAGTCCCGCGAGAACCTCATTTTTAAGATTGATTTTTTTTAATTCTGTTAACGACAAGAAGGGATGAGGCATTTTCATTTTATTATACCGCAAAAATATAGTTTTAATCCAAGTAAATCACAATAGAATAGAACAGATTGTTTTAAAAGCTCAAGAGGGAAATAGAAATAATTTAGAAGAAAATAGAAATAGTAGATACTATTTTAGGTATTTGTGTAACAAAAGAGTAAGGTTGGATACTTATATAGTAAATCAAAAAATAGAAGTATGAAATTAGTTATTGAGAACTTGAGTAAGACCTATAAAAATGGGGTGAAAGCATTGGATGATTTATCCATAGAAATTGGACCAGGTATGTTTGGACTTTTAGGACCGAATGGCGCAGGAAAGTCTACTTTAATGCGAACAATAGCTACTTTACAGAAGCCTGATGCAGGAAGCATTCGATTTGGAGATTTAAATGTGATTGAACAACAAAATGAATTCCGTAAATTATTAGGGTATTTACCTCAAGATTTCGGTGTTTATCCTAATATGTCTGCGTTGGATTTATTAGAGTATTTTGCGCGCTTGAAGGGGATTTCGAATGCAAGTGAGCGACGTGAAATAGTGAATCGCGTTTTGGAAGTAA
This sequence comes from Myroides odoratus, assembly GCF_965118575.1. Lineage (GTDB taxonomy): Bacteria > Bacteroidota > Bacteroidia > Flavobacteriales > Flavobacteriaceae > Flavobacterium > Flavobacterium odoratum_B. The sequence continues at coordinate 57,707 of NZ_CBCPHW010000023.1, forward strand.
CGAATCTATACGATGTAAGACGTAAGAGTGTTAGCGGCTATTCTGGAGGAATGAAACAGCGTTTTGGTATTGCACAGTTGTTGTTGAATGATCCTAAATTAATTATAGTAGATGAACCTACAGCTGGATTAGATCCTGCTGAACGCCATAGATTTTTAAATGTTTTACGCGAAATTGGAACGAATAATATTGTTATTTTTTCTACTCATATTGTGGATGACGTAAATGAATTGTGTCATGAAATGGCTATTTTAAATGGAGGACATCTATTAGAAAGGAGTACTCCAAAAGAAGCCGAACAAAAATTAGAGGGTGCTATTTGGTTAAAAGAAATCAATAGAGAAGAAGCAGAACAGTACAAGCAGTTAAATGTTTTATCGGGTAAATACAATCAAGAGAACAGACTGAAAATTCGTGTTTATTCAAAGGAATCTTTAGTAGATGAAGGTTTTGAATCGGTAAAACCGACTTTAGAAGATGTTTATTTTGTAGCCTTAAAAAACGATTAAGTTATGTTTGGAACAGTTTTTTCTTTTGAGCTTAAACGTTGGTTTAAGAGCTGGGTGTTTTATTTGTACTTAATTCTGTTTTTTGGAATCAGTTTTATGACGATGTTAGCTGCAATTGGCGTTTTTGATGGCGTTACAAATACAACAGCTTCTTTGTTGCAAATGAATTCAGCCTATATGTTGAATGGTATGATAAGTTCATACAATACCTTGTTGTATTTTTTATTTCCTTCTATTATTGGAATGGCTATCTATAGAGATTATAAATACAATGTACATCATATTTTATATTCTTATCCTTTTTCGAAAGGACAATATTTATTAGGAAAATTTTCGAGCTCATTTTTAATTACCTTATGCATCAGTATGATGATGGGGCTAGGTGCTTTTTTAGCCACTCTGCTTCCATGGGGTAATCAAGCCTTACTAGGACCGAATGATTTGTGGAATTATGTGCAAATTTACGTGATAAATCTAATCCCAAATATGTTGTTTATGGGAGCAATTATATTCACAGTCGTTACGCTTTCACGTAGTATCTATGCTGGATTTATTACCATTATTATCTTAATGGTTTTAAAGGGATTGATCGGCAGTATTGCTGCGGATGTTGAATATAGAGAATTAGGCGCTTTATTAGATCCTTCAGGTGATTTAGCTATCAAATATTATACTCGTTATTGGAGTATTGATGAACTGAATTCAAATGATTTACCGTTAGAAAAATTCTATCTTTTTAATCGTTCGTTATGGTTGGGGATTTCGTTACTTACCCTTTTAATTTTAGGAAAGGTTTTTAAATTTTCACAACAACCAGCCACCTTTTCATTCAAGCGAAAAATAAAAGGGGAACGCTTAGTTAAAAATAATTTTGGTGGAATTTTTAAAATTGAACTACCTAAGGTGCATTATAATTTTTCCAATACAACCAATTGGTCTAATATTTTTGCGTTTGCAAAACTAGATTTTAAATTTTTAGCACGCAACCGTGTATTTTGGATATTAATTGGCGTTGGATTGTTATTCATGATTTTAGTAGCACGTTTCGCCATGACTATGTACGGAACACCAACATATCCTCTAACAAGACAAATGTTGACGATTCCAGGTTCAACCTTCCAATTTTTTATCTTGATGGTAACCTTTTTGGGAGCAGGATTATTAGTACACCGAGGTGAACTTGCGCGCATGAATTTATTGGTAGATTCAACAGCAGTACCTAATTGGGTGTTGTTTATATCCAAATTTTTTGCTTTGATTGGACTACAATTGATGTTGTTAGTGGTAATCATGATTACAAGCATGGGGATTCAAGCCTTTAATGGGTATTATCAATTTGAAATAGACTTATATTTACAAAGCTTATTGGGGTACGATTGGATTGAATTTATTATTTGGGCTTTGATGAGTCTTGCCGTTCAAACGTTCTTTAAAAATTATATTGTAGGTTTCTTTGTTTTACTCGTACTTCAAATAGGATGGCCTACGCTAAGTCACATAGGAATTGAACAAGAATTATTTTTCTTTAATTCTATTCCAACCCCAACTTATTCAGATATGAATGGCTTTGGTTCAACCGCTGATTTTGGAAAGTTTATAGTTTATGTTTTATATTGGGTATTCTTTGTAGCAGGTCTAAGTGGATTAACTTTGCTTTTCTGGAGAAGAGGAACCTTTAACGGAATAAAAGAGCGATTCTATTATGTAAAAAAACGTGCAAAAACGATGGTACTTGTACCGACTCTTTTGTTTTTTGTATCCTTTCTTTGTTTGGGTTCTTATCTTTACTATGAAAATACGGTATTGAACGATTTTCGTTCTTCTAAAGAAAGTGAACTCCTACAAGTAGCATATGAAAAGACGTATAGAAAATACCAAGGTATGGCTCAACCGAGAATTGTAGATGTAAAGGTGGATGTAGATCTGTTTCCAGAGAAAAACAATTTTCAAGTAAGAGGAACGTACCTTTTGACAAACAAAACCAATCAAGCCTTGGATACGCTTTTAGTCGCTTTTTACCAAGATTTTAAAAATGATATTATAGTTGAAGGAGCTACTTTATTGTCCACGGATTCTATACAAGGATTTAGTTTTTATCGTTTTAATCAACCGATGCAAGCAGGGGAGACTCGATCTATGGAATTTGTACTTGAAAACAAAGCGAATTCATTTATTCGTTCAAATTCTCCAGTCTTAAATAATGGTACCTTTTTAAACAATAGTTTGTTTCCTTCTTTAGGATATTCAGATCGTGGTGAAATTATGGATGATGAAATCCGTAAAAAATATGGTTTAGAGCCGAAAGAGAGAATGGCAGAGCAGACAGATAAACGCGCTTTGCAAAATACATATATTAGCAATGATGCAGATTGGATTCACTTTGAAACAACCGTAAGTACATCAGCCGATCAGATTGCGATTGCTCCGGGCTATTTACAAAAGGAATGGACAGAGGGGACCCGTCGTTATTTCCATTATAAAATGGATCAAAAAATGTTGAACTTTTATGCGTTTAATTCAGCACGCTATGAGGTAAAACGCGATAAATGGAAAGATATTAATTTAGAAATTTATTATCACAAAGGGCATGAATACAATATTGATCGCATGATGTCTGCAGTGAAAAAATCATTAGAATATTATTCTACGGCTTTTAGTCCTTATCAACACAAACAAGTACGTATCATCGAATTCCCTTTAACTATGGGAAGTTTTGCGCAGTCTTTTGCCAATACGATTCCATTTTCTGAAACAATTGGATTCGTTGCGAATGTAGATGATACAGATGAGGATGCGGTAGATTATCCTTTTTCAGTTACAGCTCATGAAGTAGCACATCAATGGTGGGCACATCAAGTAATTGGAGCAAATGTTCAAGGTGCTACGATGCTTTCCGAAAGTTTATCCGAATATAGTTCTTTAAAAGTATTGGAAAAAGAATATGGAAAAGGTCAGATGCAGCGTTTCTTAAAAGATGCCTTAGATGGCTATTTAGGAGGGCGATCAAATGAAAGTAAGAAAGAGAAACCGTTGATGTATAACGAAAATCAACAATATATCCATTACAATAAGGGTTCTTTGGTATTCTATACGATGAGTGATTACTTAGGAGATTCGGTATTGAATGGCGTATTGAAGGATTATGTAAAAAAAGTAGCTTTCCAAGAAGCACCTTATACAATTTCAGCAGAATTAGTGGAAGATATTAAACTAGCTACTCCGGATTCACTCCAATATATGGTGAAAGATATGTTTGAAACCATTACGCTATATGATAATTACGTTGATAAAGTTGAAATGAAACAATTGAAAAACGGCAAGTATGAAGTGAAAATAAAAGCCTATGTAAGTAAATATAGAGCAGGTGATAAAGGAGAAAAAATTTATGCAGATAAAGGTTCTAGTCCTCTTGTTTTTACAGGAGAGAAGAATAAGAAAATAGAATCTCTTCCTTTGGCAGACTACATTGAAATAGGTGTATTTGCAAAAGATCAGAAAGAGGCAAAAAGTAGAGAGAAAGCGCTTTATCTACAGAAAGTAAAAATTACGGCAATTGAAAATGAGTTTACAATTATTGTAGATGAAAAACCAACCGAGGTTGGAATCGATCCGTATTACAAGTTGATTGATACGCGTTCCTATGACAATAGAAAGGCAATATAACACAAACGGGAACCCACATGGGTTCCCGTTTGTGTTATCAATCACTGTAATTCTATTATTTTTGATAGAAGTTAACGCCAATAAAAAAGGGAAAGCACACGTGCTTTCCCTTTTTTATTGGTCTTAGAAATAAGATTAACCTCTTCTTTCTTTGATT
>NZ_CBCPHW010000024.1:0-59429 GCF_965118575.1 Myroides odoratus
AATATTTTTAGGTGCACTTTTAAAAAGAATGCGATACCCGTAAAAAAAGAAAAAACCTATAACTCATTGTGAATCATAGGTTTTGTTCTTTTTTAATAACTTTTAAAAAGTTACTATTTATAATTTTGCGGAGAAAGAGGGATTCGAACCCCCGGACCTGTTACAGTCAACAGTTTTCAAGACTGCCGCAATCGACCACTCTGCCATTTCTCCAGTGGTCTGCTTTACTTCCGTATTGCGAGTGCAAATATAGCGCATTTACTGACTTTGACAAATATTTTTCACTTAAAAAGACTATTTTTTTTGAATTGTAAATCTAACTAATTTGAAGTGAGAGATTTACTTTTTGTAGAAAATAATTTTTCACTCGTTATACTTCAAATAAGTAGGTGAGGAGGGAAGAAGAGACATAAAGAACAAGCACAAAAAAATCCGCTAAGCAGCGGATTTTTTGTTAACTATAGTGTTCTAGTATTTGTTTGTTTATCGCTTTAACCAAAGCGGGTCCTTCATAAATAAACCCCGTATACAACTGAATCAGAGAAGCACCGGCTTCTAATTTTTCAATTGCATCTGCTGGCGAATGGATTCCACCCACACCGATGATAGGAAAAGCGCGATTGCTTTTATCCGCTAAAAAGCGAATTACCTCAGTACTGCGATTCGTGAGCGGTTTGCCACTTAGGCCACCTGTTTCTACTTTTTTATCCGATTGTAAACCCTCACGACTAAGCGTGGTATTCGTAGCAATAACCCCTGCAATTTTCGTATCCGACACAATATCGATAATATCCAACAATTGACTATCCGTTAAATCGGGTGCGATTTTTAAGAGAATAGGCTTGCTTTTGGGTTTGCTGCTGTTCTTGAGTTGTAGCGCATTTAATAAAGCCGTTAAAGGTTCTTTATCTTGCAATGCACGTAAATTGGGTGTATTCGGTGAACTCACATTAACAACAAAATAATCCACATAAGGAAATAGCGCTTCAAAGCAAATTGCGTAATCATCAGCTGCTTGTTCGTTCGGGGTTACCTTGTTTTTACCTATATTTCCACCAATTAATGTACCTTTATTTTTCTTTAAGCGCTCAATAGCTTGCTCAATTCCACCATTGTTGAAGCCCATGCGATTAATTAAGGCATGATCTTCGACTAAGCGAAATAAGCGCTTTTTCGGATTGCCCTCTTGGGCTTTAGGGGTAATAGTTCCAATTTCAATAAACCCAAAACCGAAGTTTTCAAGCTCCTGATACAAGTTAGCGTCTTTATCCAAACCAGCCGCTAATCCCACGGGATTCTTAAATTTTAAGCCAAATACTTCACGCTCTAATCGCTTGTCATTCACTTGAAAAGTGGAGCGAATAATGGAAGATACGCCCGGAATTTTATTGATAAACTTGAGCGTATTAAAGGTGAGGTGATGCGCCTTTTCTGGATCCAAAGAAAAGAAAAACGGTTTGAGAATACTTTTGTACATAAAATGTGTGTTGTTGCGTTGTAAAAATACACTGCGAAAGTACACTTTTTGTTATAATTTTTGAAACCTTGCCTAAAAGATTACTTTGTTGGATCTCGTTAAACTGTTTTTTTAGGTTGATAAAAGTAGGAAATTCCTACTAACAGAGCCGCTATAAAAATAAGCGTAAGTGAACTGATTCCTTCCCCTTTAGCTAAATGCGCCACGGTAGCACCTACTAAGTTAATAGTAAAACCAGCATAGGCAAATCCTTTCAGCACGCGCGGTAAAAAAGGGAAAAGTAAAACAAGAGTGCCCAATATTTTGGCAATAGCCAATTCGATGCGGAAATAATCGGGATAGCCCAAATAGGTAAAAGCTTCTTTAAAAGTCGGATCGGTAAAATAACCATAGGCGCTAAATAACATAAACGCACTAAATAATCCTGTTGATATCCAATAAACTAGTTTTGATTTATTCATTTTTAGTTATGTTTTCGTTTGTTTGGTAAAATTACACCTTCTGTGGGGGAGAAACCCTTGGAGTTACCCTGATGAAACTAGTTTCTAATGGGTAACCACTAGAGGGACTTAAAGGCAAGTGAAGGTAAGCAAGGAGAGAATTTCGTTGCGCATCCTTTACAGGATAAATGCTTTTCATTCGGTATATTTTCTCAGAAGAGTAGAAACGAAACAAGGAGTTGTTTTGGTTGAGATAAGCACGTGGGTTTTCGCTTTTTAGCCTTCAATGCGAACCGTTGCAATGGATTGATTTTAATCTTGTTTGAATCAAGTTCGAGTCAGGGTCGAGTCGGGTTCGGAAAAAGGGCTTTTACCCCATCTAGATTGGGCGTTGATTCGAGGAAGATCAAACAGAAATACACGTTGGATCAGGGGGGGTGTTCATCATTAGGTCTGGAAGGCCCAAAGTGAAATTGATAGGCGTACTGAAAGCAGAAAATAAAAGCGACTGTTAGAAGAACAGGTTCTGAAATACTTTGCGCAGTAAGTGAAAAAGAATCGCATCCGTTTTTCGGGTGCTATCCTTTAGAGAAAAGGTCATTTTTTTTGGTTTAATTAGGAAGATAAAAAAGGATACGGTTATATTGTCGTATCTTTATCTAGGGCGCAATTTTAAAAATCCATGGAAGAACAACTTGCACGATGCAAAACCAACGTAATGGGAATAAAAGACAGCATGTCTATTTTGAGTGGGAAGTGGAAACTGCATATAATAGGTACACTTTTATTACACGACAAATTGCGTTTTATGGAACTTCAAAGAGCACTAGGAGCTATTTCTGCTAAGGTGCTCAGCAAAGAATTAAAAGATTTAGAGTTCAATCAGTTGATTTATCGAACCGAGGTTGATGGCGCAATAGTTGCCGTAGAATATGGGATTTCACCATTCGGAAAAACGCTAGCTCCCGTTATTCAAGCCTTGGCTAATTGGGGAAATAGTTACCGCGGAGAAATCATTCAACAGATGGAAAAAACAAAGCGTTTAAAAACAAAGTAGGCGTAAATACATTTTTTCAGTAGAAAAGCAAGGAAAGCGAATAAAATCTATTGTTATTATGCACTAAAAACCGTATCTTTGCAACTCATTTTTTAAAAATAATTATGATAAAAATTACATTACCAGACGGTTCAGTGAAAGAGTTTGCCTCAGGGGTAACTCCTTTCGATGTTGCTAAAAGTATAAGTGAAGGTTTAGCTAGAAATATTATTTCTGCCACCTTCAATGGTACCACCATCGAAACCACCACTGCTTTGACCACAGACGGTAGTTTAGTTTTACATTCATGGAATGATGCAGAGGGGAAAAAAGCATTTTGGCATTCTTCTTCTCACGTTATGGCACAAGCCTTATTAGATTTATTCCCAGGCATTAAGTTGACTATTGGTCCAGCTATCGAAAATGGTTTTTACTATGATGTAGATTTCATGGATCACAAAGTTACAGATGCTGATTTTAAAAGAATTGAAGATAAGTTTTTAGAAATAGCAAGAGGAAAGCATGAATTTTCGATGCGTTCCGCTACTAAAGCTGAAGCTTTAGCAATGTATAAAAAAGAGGAAAATCCATACAAAGTAGAGTTGATTGAAAACCTAGAAGATGGGACAATTACATTCTGTGATCACGATACGTTTACCGATTTATGTCGCGGAGGACATATTCCAAATACAGGAATTATCAAAGCGTTCAAAATATTATCTATTGCAGGTGCGTATTGGAGAGGAAATGAGAAAAACAAACAGCTAACCCGCGTGTATGGTATTTCTTTTCCTAAACAAAAGGATTTAACCGATTACTTAACTTTATTGGAAGAAGCGAAAAAACGCGATCACCGTAAATTAGGAAAAGAGCTTGACTTATTTACTTTTTCTCAAAAAGTAGGACAAGGATTGCCATTGTGGTTGCCGAAAGGAGCTGCTTTGAGAGATCGCTTGGAGTACTTCTTGCGTAAAGCACAGAAAAAAGCAGGCTACGAACAGGTGGTAACTCCACATATCGGACAAAAAGAATTGTACGTTACGTCAGGTCACTACGCAAAATATGGAGCAGATAGTTTCCAGCCAATTAAAACACCAGTAGAAGGAGAGGAGTTCTTGTTAAAACCAATGAACTGCCCGCATCACTGTGAAATATATAATGCTAGACCTTGGTCTTACAAAGATTTGCCAAAGCGTTTTGCAGAATTTGGAACGGTTTATCGTTATGAGCAATCTGGAGAGTTACACGGATTAACCCGTGTACGTGGATTTACACAAGATGATGCTCATATTTTCTGTACACCAGACCAATTGGATGAAGAATTCAAAAAAGTAATTGATTTGGTCTTGTATGTTTTTGGATCTTTAGGATTTGAGAACTTTACTGCGCAAGTATCGGTTCGCGATTTAAGCAATCCAGATAAGTATATCGGATCCGTTGAAAACTGGGAAAAAGCAGAACAAGCGATTATAAATGCAGCAAAAGATAAAGAACTAAATTTTGTGATTGAAAGCGGGGAAGCTGCTTTCTACGGACCAAAATTAGACTTTATGGTGAAAGATGCTTTAGGTAGAAGCTGGCAGCTTGGAACAATTCAGGTGGATTACAACCTACCGGAGCGTTTTGAATTAACCTATAAAGGTTCTGATAATGAGTTGCATAGACCTGTAATGATCCACAGAGCACCTTTTGGATCGATGGAGCGTTTTATCGCCATTTTATTAGAACATACAGGAGGGAATTTCCCCCTTTGGTTGATGCCAGAACAAGCTATTATACTGTCTTTGAGTGAGAAGTATGAAAAATATGCGAAAAAAGTTTTAGATTTGCTAGAAAATGACGAAATTCGCGCGGTCGTTGATAATAGAAATGAGACGATCGGTAAGAAAATCCGTGAAGCAGAAGTACAAAAATTCCCTTATATGCTGATTGTAGGTGAGGAAGAAGAGAAAAATGGTACGGTTTCTGTTCGTAAACACGGAGATTCTGGAAAAACAAATCAAACGATGAAAATTGAAGAATTCATAGCTCTTGTTCAACAAGAAGTGAATGCCTCAATGAAACAATTCGGAGAATAAAAATAGATGTATAACGCGCTTGTAGAACCAAGCATTTAAATTTTTAAAGCCATAGCAGTAAGACAAAGAGGGGGATTTAGGCCTCGCGAAGAGAAGAAGGATTTGCACCGAGTAAACAACGCAATCCGTGTTCCTGAAGTTCGACTTGTCGGAGACAACGTCGAAACGGGTGTATATAAACTAGCAGACGCTTTGCGTTTAGCTGAAGAGCAAGAATTAGATTTAGTGGAGATCTCTCCCAATGCAGAACCGCCCGTTTGTAAAGTAATTGACTATAAAAAGTTCCTTTACGAGCAAAAGAAGCGCGAGAAGATGTTGAAAGCTAAGTCAACGCAAATTGTCGTAAAAGAAATTCGTTTTGGTCCGCAAACTGATGAGCATGACTATGAGTTTAAGAAAAAAAATGCTGAAAAGTTCTTAAAAGAAGGAGCTAAATTAAAAGCATTCGTATTCTTTAAAGGTCGTTCTATCATTTATAAAGATCAAGGACAAATTTTATTATTGAGATTAGCGCAGGACCTAGAAGAATTAGGAAAGGTTGAGTCTATGCCTATATTGGAAGGAAAGCGTATGACTATGTTTATCGCTCCTAAAAAGAAGACAAAATAATTCTTTAGTTTTAAAGAATAAAAATAGAATTAAGTAAGATAATCATAATACCTAGGAAGAAAATGCCTAAAATGAAAACTAAATCTAGTGCTAAAAAGCGTTTCAAGCTAACTGGTACTGGGAGAATCAAAAGAAAACACGCATTCAAAAGTCACATCTTGACTAAAAAATCGAAAAAGCGTAAATTAGCTTTAACTCACTCTACTTTAGTATCTAAAGCAGATGAGCACAGCATCAAAAGTCAATTAAGATTAATCTAATTCTAGGTAACTAGAAATAGATCGGTTAAATTAGTATTTAATAACCCTGGAGTGGTGCTTAGTATTTTAGAAGAACTTGAAAAAGTCGCCCACTACAAAAAACATTTGTAAAAAATGGCAAGATCAGTAAACTCAGTAGCTTCAAGAGCAAGAAGAAAAAGAATTTTGAAGCAAGCCAAAGGTTACTTTGGAAGACGTAAAAACGTTTGGACAGTAGCTAAAAACGCGGTAGAAAAAGCAATGGTTTATGCTTACCGTGACAGAAAACAAAAGAAAAGAAATTTCCGTTCTCTTTGGATTATGCGTATCAACGCTGGTGCAAGATTACACGGATTAAGCTATTCTCAATTCATCGGTAAATTAAAAGCTAGTAACATCGAATTGAACCGTAAAGTTCTTGCAGATTTAGCTACAAATCACCCTGAAGCTTTCGCAGCTATCGTTAATAGAGTAAAATAAAAACGTTTGTCAAATCAGATTATTCTTACTTAATATAGTGAAAGCCCTACTTAATTGTAGGGCTTTTTTTATGTACTTATCCGTTCATCGTTCACTGTATAGAGATCATAAAGTGAGATCATAGTGTGAGATCATGGTTTTCGAGGATCACATATAAACGTTGGGGGCTATTGCACAGAGTTGGGTTACTCTAAACAGGAAAAATCGGACAGCCGTATACACCCCCTAGGTCAGCACTAAGAAACGAAGGATCACATCCCACACCATCCTCGTAGGTAAGGGATAGAGAATCGTCTTTTACCTATTTTCCTCAACTTTTGAGATTGATTCGTTTTCGATTCAGCTTCCATTTCTCTCGTTTTCCTGTTGCTCATTTTCTCCTGTTCTCCGTTCTCTATACCGCATTGCATCTAACAATTTTTGCTGTATATTTAGAAGATAATTTAATCCATACTCTCTTAACCAAATGATAGCATTCTTAGATTTACAACAGATTAATAAATCCTATGAAGAAGCCTATTTGCTCAAAATTAAGCAAATACTTCACGATGGAATCTACATGCTTGGAAATGAAGTAGTCAGCTTTGAAGAACATTTTGCAGCCTATTGTGGAACCTCTTTCTGTGTGGGAGTTGGCAGTGGTTTAGATGCCATAAAATTGATTTTTGACGGGTATATTAAATTAGGTAAACTAAGTGTAGGAGATGATGTTTTAGTCCCTGCTAATACCTATATCGCAACGATTTTGGCTTTGTTAGACTGTGGTTTAAACCCCATTTTGGTAGAACCGAATCTAGATAACTATGCCATGGATTTAAGTGGAATTACCTATTCAATGACTTCATCCACAAAAGCAGTTTTAGTCGTTCACCTTTACGGACAAGTATATGAAATGGATAAAATAAAAATGTACTGTAAAGAGCGTGGATTACTTTTAATAGAAGATGCCGCGCAAGCGCATGGAACTTCATTTAAAGGATGTAAGGCAGGAGCTTTTGGCGATGCCGCAGCTTTTAGTTTCTATCCGAGTAAAAACTTGGGATGCCTTGGGGATGGGGGAGCTATCACAACGAATCACCTCGATTTAGTTGAAGTAATTCGCGCTACTCGCAACTATGGATCACATATCAAATACCAAAATAAATACAAAGGATTTAATTCGCGCTTAGACGAAATTCAAGCCGCTATACTCAATTTAAAATTACCCCATTTAGATGCAGATAATCAAAATCGATTAAAAGTCGCTTACCGTTATTTGCGTGAAATAAAAAATGTCAAGATTATTTTACCCCATCTTTTAGGAGATGCAGGTCATAACTTTCATCTTTTTGTTGTTCGTGTAGCAGAGCGAGAAGATTTCCAACGCTATTTATTAGCCCAAGGCATACAAACGTTAATTCATTATCCCATAGCCCCACATCAACAACCTGCATTGAGTGAATTTAGTTATTTGCAGTTGCCTGTAACTGAATTAATCCATCAAGAAGTAGTTAGTTTACCTATGTCACCCATCTTAACAGAAGAAGAGGTAACCCATATAATTCAAGCCATAAACGCCTATTAATGATAAAAAAAAGCTGGCAGAAATATAAAAACAGTGAATTCACTGCCGTTACCTTTTTAAATACAATAGGTATTATTGTGCGATTGGTCACTGCTTTGTGTTCTGCTAAGCTATTGGCGCTATTTGTAGGCACAGCTGGGATGGCTTATATGGGAAATCTCCGCAATCTCTTAGCTTCAATGGAAGCCTTTTCTTCTTTTGGATTTGCCAATGGAATTGTACAATATGTCGCTTTACATCGAGAAAATAAAGTGCTAATTGAACGATTTATCAATGTTTTATTGCGATTTATGCTTGGAGTATTGCTTGTTGTTTCACTTGGAATTATTTTCTTCAGAAAGGAACTAAATCTGTATTTATTCGAGGGAGCTCTATCGATTCCCAGTTTATTTATTGGACTTGCCTTGACTTTTCCTCTACAAGTATTAAATGGCATTTGGATTGCTTTTTTAACAGGATTAGCCCAATTTAAAAAAGTTATTTACTTGAATATCATTGGAAATATAGCCGGTTTATTGCTTACTTTTTACTTGGTCTATACGCATGGTGTAAGTGGCGCTTTATTCGCTATGATTGCAAGCCCAGTGCTTCTGTTTTTTATCTCTCTTTTTTGGGTGAAACAAGAATTGCACTTGCGCTGGTTGCCTTTTGATTTTAACTTAATCAAACCCTTGTTTTCCTATGCGGTTATGGCTCTGTTTTCAGCTGTTGTAAGCCCTTTGTGTTACTTGTGGGTGCGCAAATTGCTAATGAAAAACACAGGTGTAGAAATGGCGGGAATTTGGGAAGGTATTCAGCGGGTATCGGGTATTTATATGCTGTTCATAACCACCTTGGCGTTTACCTACTTTTTACCTCAATTAGCCCAAGTCAACCCCTACAGCGAAAAGAAAAAAATCATTCGTTTGTATGTGACAGTGGTACTCCCTTTATTTGCTTTGGGCTTAGTATTCGTGTATTTTACCCGAGGTTGGATCATCCCCCTTATATTAGACGATACCTTTAGTCCCATGGCCGATTTTATGCAATGGCAATTAGTTGGGGATTTTATCAAAGGAGCTACCTTAATCTACGGCTTGTTATTTTATACCGAGCGCTTGGTAATACCTTACTTGCTAGGTGAAACCCTCTTTTTTAGTTGTTTCTATGGATTCAGTTTCCTGTTAATACCCCATTTCGGAATCGAAGCAGCTACTTTAGGCTATACTTTTGCCTATATAATTTACAGTTGTGTTTTAGTTGTCTATTTTTCTTGGTATTTTAGCCGTTCTGAGTTTAAACACCAAAAGGAATAGATGAATAAGTATAGTATTTTTGATTGTTGTGAAATTGAAGTTCCTGAGATAAAAGATGATCGAGGTAATCTTGCTGTTGTTCAGGAGGATATAATTCCATTTGAAATAAAACGCTTCTTCTTTATTTATGGAGTACCCAATGGAAAAGCAAGAGGAGGCCATGCACACAAGGAACAAAAAACGGTCCTTTTTGCGGTTAATGGGAGCTTTGAAGTTACTCTACAGGATGGAATAAACACAAAAACAGTTCTTTTAGATCGTCCAACCAAGGGATTAATCTTACAATCGGGTATTTGGAGTGTACTTGAGAATTTTAATGTAGGATCTGTTTGTTTAGCCGTTAATTCAGGAGTTTACGATGAAAGCGATTATATTAGAGACCTTGATACTTTTCTACAATCAGTTGCTTTAACACAGCAAGTCTAACCATTTTTTTCCTATAGATGCAATGTCAAAAGACAGTGCTGTGGCTAACGTATTTGATTGCAGTCTTTGGCGTTTTTCCACATCAAAGGCTAGATATTCCATAGCAATCTTTAATTCTTCAAAATTTTGATTTTCAATTAACAATCCATTGTAATTCGATTGAATAATTTCACTTGGACCTGTTGGACAATCAAAAGCAATAACGGGGATCTCACAGGCGAATGCCTCTAGTAATACTGTGGGAAAACCTTCCAATCGACTACTGTGAACAAAAAATAAAGCCCCTTTGAAAATAGCAAATGGAGGGCTTAAAAATCCAGGTAGATGTACCTTTTTTTCTAATTGCAACTCTTTAATCTGCTTCTCTAATTGTACTTTGTACTTGCCATCTCCTAAAATAACTAAATGGATATTCGCTTGAGGCAATTGACTTTGAGCATAGGTTTCAATCAGTCGATCAAATTGTTTGATTGTAGAATCCATTCGTCCGCATGCTACGATGTATTGGTGTTGAGCAAAGGGATTCTCTAAACTCGCTTGTTGCTGAATTTCTTCGAGGTCAATGGGATTATATAAGGTTTCTACATTTTTATAGTGGTAGACGGCTTTAACTTGATCTGTAATCGCTTGACTGACGCTAACAATTGAATGTGCTTTGCGATATAAATGCTTACCTATATAGGTAGACTTGGTAAAATACCACGGTAGATTGGAACTGTGAATTGTGGGGATATACCCTTTGTCAAAAACCAAATGCTGCAGTAGAATTTCAGTCAAGGGTTTCGTTCGCGTTCTAAAATCAATCACATAATCAAAGGCATTGACTTGCATATACTTGCGAAAAAGTTGAAAGCGTTTAAACTTATTTCCAATCGAAAAATGAGGTGATTTAAAGACGCCCAAATTATATAAAACGCCCCCATAAGGATAGGTAATAACATCCAAATTAATGAGGTTGTAAACCTCAAAACCAGTGGCTTCAAAATAGAGTGACAAGGTGCTGTGAATGCGTTCTGCACCGCCATTTGCCAGTGTATCACCAAGCAGCGCTATTTTTATTTTCTTTTGAGACATAAAAAGATAAACGTACATTTGAGCAAATCACCGCTAATATAATGAGAATACTTTTAATTGGAGACTATAGTGGATTACATTCAGCCTTAAAAAAGGGACTGTTGCAACACCCTAATGTACAAGAAGTAGTTATAGTTGGCGATGGAGATAAATTTAAAGACTTCCAAGTGGATGTATCCCTTCGACCGCAATGGACGACAAGCCGTTGGGGCTTGTTTTTTCGCAAAGCGATACACAAAGTATTTCGATGGGATATAGCCGAAGTAGAAAAAGGATGTAAAGCGCAAAAATACCTGAAGCAACTGCGGGATTTTGATGTAGTACAACTGATTAATGATCGTCCGATTCAAACCCTATCTTTTTGGGAAAGGCGAATTTTGATGCGCTTATTCGCTCAAAATAAAAAGGTCTTTTTGCTGTCTTGTGGAATTGATGTATTTGGGCTTCAATACCTAATGCAGCACAAGGAGGAGTTATCTCTTATGTCTCCTTTATTTGCGAACCCACATTTAAAGAAGCAGTACGAATACGTAGAAATTTATCAGAAAAAGGGAGTTATCCGAACCCAAGAAAAAATTATAGAACATTGTTTAGGGATTATCGCCAGTGACATGGATTATGTCAACCCCAATATGCATCATCCTAAATACTTAGGATTAATTCCTCATCCCGTAATGCTTCCTTCCATCGAATCTTACCTAGAGAAAAATACCGAAAAAGTGGGTGTCTTTTTGGGGATTAATCGCGGGAATTATTACCAAAAAGGAATAAATTATTTTGAAGAAGCTTTAGTGCGAATTGAAGCAAAATATAAGCATCACATAGAGATAATTCGCGCAGAACAATTGTCCTATCAAGCCTATCAATTGGCTCAACAAAAAGCAGACATTGTATTGGATCAAGTATTTGCTAAAGATCAAGGATATAATGCTTTAGAAGCTATGGCAAGAGGGAAAGTTGTTTTTACGGGGGCTTCCTCAGCCTTTTTGGAGCACTATAAATTACAAGAAGACGAAGTGTGTATAACTGCCAAACCTGATGTAGATTATCTAGTTGATAAATTGAGTTATTTGATTGAAAATAAACCCATTATTTCAGCCATAGGTCAACGTGCTCAATCGTTTGTTCAAGAAGTTCACGCTTGCGAAAAAGTAGCCAATCAATACATAGAGGTATGGAATTCAAAAAATTAAATATACTGTATATTGCTACGAATATAACAGGTGGTGGTGGTGTTGCTCGTATTCTAAGTCAAAAAACAGCGGCATTTGTTCAAAGCGGACATTGCGTTCAAATTGTCAGTACTAATGAGCAAAAACAAACGCCTTTTTATGCTTTCGATGCGCAGGTGAATTTTGTGTTTTACACTGCATCTGTTCGAACATTCCCCAAAATGAAACGCTATTATTCTTTTATAAAAAACGAAGTGGTAGCGCAGTTTAAACCCGATGTAATTTTTGTTATTGACAATGGTATCAAAGGCTACTTTGCCTCTTATTACCTCAATAAAACAATTCCAATTTATTTTGAAGTGCATGGATCGCGTAATTTTCTGTTAACTCCAATTCAGTCCAAGTTAAAACGAAATTTAGTGAATAGGATTACGCTGTTTTTGAGTACGCGTTTTACAGGGCTTATTCTTCTCAATGAGAGCACTAAAAAAGATTGGAAACACGCAAATATTAGCGTAATTCCCAATTGGATTGAAATCGATCAAACGAAGTCAATTAGCTGTGTCAATAAAGAAAAAAAAATTATTGCAATTGGGCGTTTAGTACCTGAAAAGAATTATGAAACCCTCTTGAAAATCTGGAAGCAAATTCAGGTTGTAAATCCCGATTGGCAGTTGGTTATTTGTGGCTCAGGGGAGCCTGCCTATGTAGAAAAATTAAAAACAACAACGGATGCCTCAGTAATTTGGAAAGGAGAAGTAGAAGAGGTAAATCAAGAATTAGAAAGCAGTGTTTTTATGCTTCATACTTCTAAAATGGAAGGTATGCCGATGGCTTTTTTAGAAGCAATGGCCTTAGAGATTCCAATTCTTGCTTTTGATGTACCTTATGGGCCTTCGGATTTAATTCAGGACGGTCATACGGGGTATCTCATTCCTTTCGAAAATCAACAAAAAATGATAGCATGCAGTTTGCTGTTGATGAATCATCCAGCCCTGTGTAAATCATTAGGTCAACAAGCTAAAGAGGCAGTTCAAGCCTATGATAAATCGTTGGTTTTACAGCAGTGGATTACTTTTTTTGAATCGCTTGATTAGCCGTATGAAAAGCCATTAGTTTAAAGAGTTTGAATGCCACCATTGAAGGATTTTTACTCAATAGTTTTTTTTCAATAGCAGAACCAAAAAGTGAAGATATACAAGAGATAAAAGGAGTTAAATGCCAGCGATTGAGTCGGCTATAAAAGTGACTTAATTGAATATCTTGACTCTTTATCTTTTGTTGTTGTACTAAAACAGCAAGTTCAAAACACGCTTGTCTGCTGCGTTCAAGATACGCTTCACTCGTTTCTGTATTCAGGTGATACACCTTATTGTTGATGCGATGCACCTCAATATTTCGATCTTTTAGCTGTAAAAAGAACAAAGTATCTTCATATCCATAGGTTTTAATTGATGCGTCAAATTGGAGTTGCAATTCCCTTTGATTAAAAAAGAGATTACAGCAAGAATGAAGGTGTTTGTGTTGTTCAATTTCAATCCCATACTTTAGGCGCAGGGATATGTTTTTGGGATCAAGCGGTTCTAAATAGGTAAATCCTCCTTGAAAAAATAAACCAGAAGTAATTTGTTGCACATAGGTTTGAATGAAATTTTCTGAAACAGGAAGTGTATCTGCATCTACTAAAAGAACCCAAGGATATTGCGCTTCATACAATAATTTATTTCTCGTATAGGCAATGTGTTGATTGCTTTTGTTTTGTAAAAAACGAGTAAAAGGCAACTTTGTAATACTCGTATTGTCAACTATTTTTTCTGAAGCATCATCGCAAACCAATATTTCAAAAATTAGGTTCAAGGCAGATGCTTCTCGATGTAGCTGGGCTACTAAAGGAAAAATAGGGTAATTATATACGGGTATTGCAATAGATAACATCTCTTTTTATGAAGTACGATGTACAACTTCGAAAAGCGAACCATTATCGCATTTTAGCGTTTTAGCAGGGTATTTCAGTAATAACGCATAATCATGCGTTACCATGATAATCGTACGTCCATTTTTATTGATTTCTAACAATAATTCCATTACTTCAGAACTCGTTTGTGGATCTAAATTTCCAGTAGGTTCATCCGCTAAAATTAAATCTGGGTCATTTAATAAAGCACGGGCAATGGCAATGCGCTGTTGTTCTCCACCCGAAAGTTGATGCGGCATTTTATGCAAATGTGACAGCATACCTACCCGTTCCAATACTTCTTCAATACGTCTGTTAATCGCTTCTTGTTCGGACCATCCAGTTGCTTTTAAAGCAAAGTGTAAGTTGTTGAAAACCGAACGATCAGGTAATAATTTGAAATCTTGAAATACAATTCCCAAGGAACGACGCAAGTAAGGAATATCTTTTTCTTTTACTTTCTTCAAATCATAGTCGACAATAGTAGCTTCACCTTCGGTTAAAGCTAAATCTGCATAAAGCGTTTTCATAAAACTACTTTTTCCTGATCCTGTTTTACCAATGATATAAAGGAATTCTCCTTTTTTTACCTCTAGATTAACATTAGATAAAACTTGGTGCTTGTTTTGGTAAATGTTTACACCTTCTACGGATAAAATTACTGTTGACATACGATGGAATGAATTAAAAAGTAAAAATACAAAAAAGACCTGATTTATGGAAGGAGATAATCAGGGATTTAAGAAGACTTTGTAAAAAAGAAATAGAACGCATTTTAAATTTGCGTAAACTAAGTTTGGGTTGAGCACTTGTAGTTTTACTTTACAGTTAACGCTGTTTTAAGTTATTGGTATCTTAAGGTTTAAGGCAAGCATTCTTTATACATTTATTCCCAGGAAAACCGAATTGGGTTTAGTTATAAAAAGAAGTATATGAATAAGAATAAACGTAGAGACAGCAGAAAAATAAGTTTTGTAGTAGGATGGTTCTTTTGTTGTACCGTTTTGCAAGCACAAAACAAGGAAGTAAAGCTTCATTCACATAATGATTACGCGCAAAATGTTCCATTCTGGAATGCGTATGCACAAGAAGTAAATTCTATCGAGATTGATTTAGTTTTGGTTGATAAGGCCTTGTTTGTAGCTCATGACCTCGAAGACGTAAGTGTAGAGCGAACCTTAGAAAGGTTGTATATGAAACCACTGCAAGAAGCGGTTGAAATGAGATTTGGCAACCCTCAAGGACTTCAGTTTTTAATCGATCTAAAAGGAGATGCCATGCAATCGATGGTACTGTTACTACCTATTTTAGAAAAGTATGAAGATCTTATTACAAAAAACAAGATCACCTTTGTAATTTCAGGTAATAAACCTGTCTTGTCTTATTTTTTGAACTTACCTGCGTATGTGCAGATCGATTTACAAGTACAAGATATCTTAACCACTGAAGTGGGGATGCAAGAGAAAATAGGGCTGATAAGTTATAATTTTCAATCGATTTCTACGTGGAATGGCAACGAGAAAATGGATGAAAAGGAACAAGAAGAAATAAGAAGACTCATTGCCAAGGCACATCAAATGGATAAACCGATTCGATTTTGGGCAACGCCTGACACCGAAGAGGCTTGGAAAATGCTCTATGAGTTAAAGGTAGATTTTATAAATACGGATCAGCCAGCAGCCTTGCGAATACTAATTCAATCTTATTTTTTGTAAACGATGAAAAAATTATATGCTATTCTTTGGATTTGGGGCACTGTTTCATGGGCGCAAGAAGGAGTGAAAATAGGTGTTTTGTCCGATCCCCATTTGCATACTATTTACATCAAAGAAGAGACCCAGGCCTTAAAACCCTTTTATAATCCCCAAGTAAATAGGTATGAATTGGTCAGGTCTTTACGAGGACAAATGGCTTCTACGCGTTTGTTTAATGAAAATTACTTTGCCTTCAGACAGGCACTTATAGACTTAGTAGCACAAGGAGTGAAGCTGATTCTTATAAGTGGTGATTATACCGATGATGGGCAGGAGTTGAATATCAAAGCGACCCAAAGGCTATTAAGTGAATTTCAAACCAAATACGGGCTTCGTTTCTTCTTAACGAATGGCAATCACGAAGCAGTCAATCAAATTGATAGAGAAGGAGGAAAGCCTGATTTTGTAACCCAAGACGGACAGGTTATCGGGGGGTATTCTTCTTCAGAATTACTGCAAAAAAAAGAAGATGTCTTATATCCACCGTTGAAAGAAATCGGATATGAAACTATGTTTCCATTAATTAAAGATTTTGGATTACAACCCTATCAAACAGATTTGTTTTATAGCACACCATTTCATTCTTTGGCTTATGAATCTTATACCAGTAATCAAGATTTTAGTATGAATCGTCGAAAATATGAAAGTAACGGCATACAATATCCCGATTTTACGTATTTAGTGGAGCCTGTCGAAGGGGTGTGGATCTTAGCTATTGATGGCAATATGTACAAACAAGTGGCAACCGATACGTTTAAAAATACGAGTGACGGTTACCATTTTATTGAAGAGCGAAAATATTTACTTCAGTGGATTGAACAGGTAGTGGTAGAAGCAAAAAAACGCGGGAAGAGATTGATTGCTTTTGGACATTATCCGATTTTAGATTTTAATAATGGACAGCGTTTGACCTTAGAAAAGCTTTTGGGTAAAGATAAATTTCAATTGAGTCGCGTTCCAACAGAAGAAACCCAAGAACAATGGCTACAAACTGGTTTGACTTTGCATTTTGCAGGGCATATGCACATCAATCAACATGGATTTAAAAAACAAGGTGAGCAGCAACTTTGGAATATACAAGTTCCCTCTTTGGCAGCGTATCCTCCTGCTTATAAAATAGTGGAAATTAAGGCCAAAACCATGGCCATTAAAACCGTTGAACTTGATGAAGTAGCAGGTTATGATTCGCTGTTTGCTCTCTATCGGAAAGAGGTGGAAAAGGGTGAATTTCAAGATTTTTTTAAGGCGAAAAATTATCGTGAATTAACCAAAAGTCATTTAAAATACTTGAGTGAACATCGTTTTTACGACCATGATTTTTCAGATAAAAAGTGGGATAAATACAAACAAGGAACTAGCTTAGAGGCCTATATTGCTCCAAAGATGAAAGCAAATTGGTCGACAAAAAATAGAACAGTGGTCCAAAAATTAGATTTTAAGACCCTCCTTTTTGATTTGTATTTAGTTCGCAATGGAAATAATATAGGTATCGCTGCCATCGACCCCGACCGAAGGGAGGTATACCAAGTTTGGCATGAATGGAATTTAATGCATGGAGCCTTAACTCCTTTAGATCAACTCGTTGATTTACTTGTAGATATAATGGAGCATAGCACAACAACAAACTATCTTGAGATTGATGGGTAATTGGTATTTTGTTTTAAATTACCCGTTTAAATAAACCAAAAAAGCAGTACTAAAATTAAATAGTACTGCTTTTTTTGATTCTATATTAAAGCTTTATGTGATGCTGAGTGCAGTTAGTCTTGGATTCGCACATAGGTATGGTCTGCAAAAATAACCCTATAGGTAGAAGGAAATAATTGACTAGGTATATAATAATCCGTGGTAATAATTTGAGCTTTTGATTTTTTCGCTTGCTCAAAAGTTGAGTAATCATTGCTTCTCGCCTGTTTAGTACTATCATCGGCTCTCGTTCGAATAATAACGCCTTGATTGGCATAACGTGGAATCTGGGGGTCATAAGGGTTGTTGAGAATCATACAGCCCGCCTTTGGATGAGCAAAAGGAACATTGAGAAAAAAAGCCAAGTCTTCTAATTCAATAGTATCAAATAAAGTTAGACGGTAATCGGTATTGTCAATGATCCATACGAATTTGCCTCTTGCTTCATCGATGGTTGGCCATTGAATAAAAGTAGGAGATCGCTTTAGTTCTTTAGGAGTAATCAAGTGTTTACTCGTTAGTTCTTGTGCAAGAATCTGATTGATTTCTTGAATATCTTGTTTGGTATATTTAGAAGAAGCATCTTTTTCTTCGTCTTTTAATTCTAATGTAATAAAGATCGTTTCATGTTGCGGATTTTCCTCAGACCATTTTTTTAATGCTTGAAGTTGTTGGATGAAAAGGGGTTGATGCGTTTCAAAATCAATATTGGGCATGTGAAAAATTTTATATCCTGGTTGGGCCATTTCCTTAGTCCATTCATAGGGTTTTCCGGTTAAGGCCGCTCCAGTTGGATGTGCGTATTTGTTGCCTTCAGGATCTTTCCAAATATCAATTTCTAAGTTTCTTAACCCTAAATTCAATTGCGTCTCAATCGAAGGATGCTCATAATATAGCGTTTGAATATCTGGATTTTTTTCCAATAGATGTTGGTAGAGGTTTTTGTCTATCGCCTTTTTATAACTATTGTGAGAACCTATAACTTGTATTTTGTGTAAAGGGATGTTCTGTCCATAACTCGTTAGACAGCCCCCAAAAAGAAGAGCGAAAATTAATTGTTTCATATGGTTTTAAATTTTGGCCAAAATACAGGGTTGTAAGCAACTGGGCACTATGGGTTTTATTATGAGATTGTTATGCTTTGCTTGGGTAAAGGGGATTTGATAACGTTTTAATTATGGTATTATAAAGTTTGTATAAACCTTAGATAACATAGGATGTATTCATTTGCAGTACTGAAATTAAAACCAGATCATGAAAAGACGTTTAATTCATTTTCATTTATTTAAAACCCTTTTTAAATGGAAATTTGTAGGATCTTGTATGATTCTCTTGTGTGCAACACCTGTATTTGCCCATTCAACACCTGGAGCAGAAGTACTGACAAAAGAGGGACTAACTTTCGTACAAGAAGGAAAAATTAAAGGAAAAATTGTAGACGAACAAGGTTCGCCAATTGCCTTTGCAACTGTTTATATTAAAGGAACACAACGCGCGGTTCAATCCAATGAAAATGGGGAGTTTGAACTAAAGGCGCAACTCGGAGAAACCTTGGTTGTTGAGTTTATTGGCTATCAAACAAACGAAACTAAAATTACATCCACCACGCTACAGGTTGTAGTCAAAGAGAGTCAAGAAATGTTGGATGAGCTTGTGGTAGAAGTTGGATACGGAAATAAACACAAAAGCGATTTAACAGGTGCTATTTCACAATTGAGTGCTGCAACGTTCAAAGACGGGGTAAGTATCTCTCCCGATCAGCTTTTACAAGGAAAAGTATCGGGTGTTCGCGTGGTTCAAACTAGTGGTGAACCAGGTGCAGGAGTAGATATTTCTATTCGTGGTTTAGGGTCGATTCGAAGTGGTTCAACTCCTTTATTTGTCGTGGATGGTATGCCTTTATCTAATGAGAAGGTATCTCCAGGAGGAAGTAATGTAGGATTTGGAAGCTCAAGTGCTAAAAATCCGTTGAACTTTTTAAATGCCAGTGATATTGAATCCATGACTGTGCTAAAAGATGCTTCTGCAGCGGCTATTTATGGCGCTAGAGGATCTAATGGGGTTGTGATTATTACCACTAAAAAGGGGACTTCACAAGAACCTACTTTAACTTTTGATAGCTCGTTGGGTTTTTCTAGTGTTATCAAAAAATTAAAGGTCTTATCTGCGGATGAATACCGCAATAAAATTACTGAACCTGCCTTTGATCATGGCGGAAATACGGATTGGCAAGACGAGATTCTGCGAACAGCTATTACCCGAAATAATAGCTTGTCTTTTGGAACCCGTTCCAAATCGGGAGGAAGTTATTTTGCCTCTATCTCCAATTTGAACCAAGAGGGAATTATTAAAAATAGCGACTTCAATCGAAATAGTGCGCGTTTTAATGGGGAGGAAAAATTCTTTGATGACCGCTTGACAATTAAAGCTAATTTAACAGCAAGTGAAATAAAAGAAAACGGAGTGCCAACTTCTGATGATGGGGGATCGGATGGACAATTGATGATTCACACCTTAATGGCAAATCCAACCTGGAGTGTTTTTGATAAGCAAGGGGAATATACCAATTTCAATATGAATGCCCATTATAATCCGGCGTACTTATTGGATATTTATGAAGATGAAACCCGAACTTTACGCACCTTAGCCAACCTAGAATTAGGCTATAAGATTCTACCGAATTTAAATTATAAATTCAATTTTGGGTATGACTTGAGTAATTCTGAGCGAAATACAACCATTTATCCCAATATTACAGACCGTTCTCCGCGTGGTCAATATGCACAAGCAAATGTTGAAAGTAAATCTTATTTATTAGAACACTACCTAACCTACGATTTTTCAATTGATAAACATCAATTTAATGTTTTAGGTGGTTTTTCGTATCAATACTTCTACAATACAGGAAATACAATCAATTTTATTGAAATTGCAGATCGCAAGGATGGGGTTTCCCCGATGGATAATCCCGGATATAAAGGGAAATTTAACGGCATCTCTGGCTATAGTCAAGAAAATGAATTGCAGTCGTATTTTGGTCGTTTTAACTATTCATATGACGGAAAATACCTTTTCACAGCTTCTGTAAGAGCGGATGGTTCGACGCGATTTGGTGAAAATAACAAATATGGTTATTTCCCTTCTTTTGCCCTTGGGTGGAATGTCAATAGAGAAAACTTTTTAATGAATTCAGAGGCTGTCAATAACTTGAAACTAAGAGCAAGCTGGGGACAAACAGGAAATCAAGAGGTGAGAAATAAAATCACACAAGCGAGTTATTCTCAGTCTTATAGTGATGGTTACTACCTCAATGCTGATGGTGAATTAATACCAGGTATAACGATTTCTAGAACCCCTAATCCTAATTTGAAATGGGAGGTAGTTACCCAGTTTAATGTGGGTGTTGATTTTAGTTTATGGAATGATAAGTTGTATGGAACTTTAGATTATTTTAATAAAACAACAACAGACGCTATTTTAAATATTCCTTCAAAATCTTTAAGCCCAACGGCTGATGTTTGGGTAAATATTGATGGTGAAATTGTAAACAAAGGATTGGAATTCATGTTGGGCTCCTCGCTTATTGACAAAGGGGATTTTACTTGGAACTTAGATGTGAATGGAACGTTTTTATCCAATACGATAAAGAATTTACCCGTATCTCAAATCTTATCGGGTGCAATTTCTGGACCAGGTCAATCGGGTGTAACGGCTAATATTTACAAAAGTGGCTATGCTCTAGGAAGTTTTTATGCTTTAGACCATATTGGCTATGATGAAAAAGGAAGAGATGTTTATAGAGATGTCAATGGCGATGGAATTATCAGTATGGATGATCGCGTGATTGCTGGAAGTGCCATGCCTGATTTTACTTTTGGTGTGAATTCCTATATGAAATATAAAAACTGGGATTTTTCGTTTTCTGTTATCGGACAAACAGGTGGATACCTAGCGAATAATACCATGTTAAATGCCTTGAATATAAATAACCTAGCTTCAGATCGAAATGTAGCTACGGAATACGCTAATTCTGGAGCGAATAGTAGTAATCCGCCACAATTCTCTAATTTATATATTGAGAAATCAGATTTTATTCGCTTGAATTCTGTGCGTTTAGGTTATACCGTGCCTTTGAAAAATTTAAAATGGCTAAAAAGCATGAACTTTTATGTAAGTGGACAAAACTTACTGACGCTATCGGGCTATTCAGGATATGATCCTTTGGTTAACTCGAATAAAGCAACGGGTGGAAATCAATCGATCGGCGTTGATTATACGTCTTATCCAACATCAAAAACATTCCTATTTGGATTAACTGCGAAATTTTAATTATGAAAAATAAACTATTCAATAAAGTAAATGGATTACTGCTACTAGGAGCACTTTTGACAGCGACTTCTTGTACAGATTTGGAAGAAAAAGTTTTGGATGAAAACTTGGGATCTTCAGAAATTAATCCAATTGCAGCCTTGACCTCTGCGTATGCGCGTATGGGACAAAATTTATATGTAGGTACAGGTGGCTTATTTGCCTTGCAGGAATTAAGTAGTGATGTGGCTATTTTACCTACGAGAGGAAGTGATTGGGGAGATGCTGGAAAATGGAGAGCCATTGCTGAATTTACATGGGCTTCTGATAATGGGCTTGTACAGGGAAATTTCAATGATTTGACCAATGGTGTAACGCGTGCCTATACGGCTATTGAAGCAATTACCCTGAATGGAGAAGGGGCTTCGAAAGAATTTTATCTTGCGGAAGCCAAGGGATTATTGTACTTCTATATTGCTCAATTATTAGATTTATATGGACAAGCGCCTTATAAGGATTTGAATAACTTAAAAGGGCCGGTTCGCGTTTTAAAAGCAGATACCGATATTGATTTTGTAATTACAGAAGTAGAAGGTTTATTGGGTGCTTTACCGAATTTAGGTGAAAATCAAACGTATGCAGGACGTTTTACCAAGCAAGCCGCCTATGGATTATTAGCAGAGCTATATATGAACCGTGCGGTATACAAAGATAGATACAATGCGAGTTCAACCTTTCAATTTAATGCAAATGCAGTGGATGGTTCTACGTCAAATATGGATAAGGTAATTTATTATACTTCCTTGTTGATCGGTGAGGGGCGTTTTCAGTTGGAAAGTAATTATTTTCACAATTTTGCTATCGATAATAATACTTCTAAAGAGATGATTTTTGTTGTGGATCAACGCGTATCAAATATTAAGGGCTCTAGCAATGATTTGGCATACAATACGATGGAGCGAAATCAAAGAGTGACAGCCAAAAACAGAGGAACTAATGCGAGTGCCATTCGCCCTGAGTTTTTTTACAGTTGGAAGGATAATCAAGAGGATCCTAGATTTCAACGTCGTTACCAATATGAAGATGGAACTTGGTTTCGAAATGATGGAACGGATGTTTCTGTACCCGCAACTTCTATCGCACCAGGAACTTCTGAGCCGTGGTTTCACTTTAATAGAGGGATTCAATTTGGACTTCAACATGGACCTAAACTCGTACAAGCTACAGGGAAATTTGAAATGACTCCAGAAGGCAGAATAAAAGTAATGCCTTTAGTGATGGAAAAAAGTACAACCACACCGATGAACTTTACGCCTGAATTTAATTTTGACAATCCAGTGGAAGCGATTTTTAAGCAGGATCAAATTAATAGAGGTGCTCGTTGTTTTAAATTTGAATTTGATGCTACTAATGGCGATAATGGTTCTTCAGAAGTTGATATTCCAATTTATCGATTAGGAGGAATGTATATGCTGAGAGCAGAGGCTTATTTCAGAAAAGGAAATGTCGGTATGGCTTTGAGTGATATTAATACTGTTCGAACCAGTCGTACCCACGATGCATTCAAGGGTTCGGTAGCTGGAAAACCAATAGGTGCTTTAGATGCTGAGGTATTGTATAAAGAATTGGGCTTTGAAATGTATTGGGAAATAAAACGAAGACCTCAAATGGTTCGTTTTGGAAAATTTGATCTGCCTTTGGCACAATCAGCTAAACCACAATCTCAACCCTATCGACGAATTTTCCCTATTCCACAGACGATGATTGATATCGATGCAACATTTAAACAAAATATGGGGTATTAATTGGTGGACAGTTGACAGTTAACGGTTTACATAATAAAAAAAGGATTACTTAAACAAGTAATCCTTTTTTTAACCGATTATTTCATCGTAGCAGTAGAAGGGAGTAGCATACTGGTTACTTCTCCAAATCCAATGCGTATTTCATCATTCTCACAGAATCCTATCATGGTAATTGTATCGTAATCTTCGATAAAAGTTCGTTGACTTCCATCTGTTAGCGTCAGTGGATTTGCACCAGCCCAACTTAATTCAAGCATTGAGCCAAAACTGTTTGGTGTAGGACCAGAAATAGTTCCTGACCCCATTAAATCGCCTGCATTTATTTTACATCCATTAATGGTGTGGTGTGCTAATTGTTGGCTCATTGTCCAATATAAGTACTTGAAATTAGATTCACAAATCAGGGTCTTTTTCCCATTTTCAGGTTGTAGATATACCTCTAAGTTGATATCAAAAGTTTTATCTCCTGTTTGCTGTAAATAAGAAAGAGGAGTAGGTTCTTGTGTTGGACTTGCTGTTCGAAAAGGTTCTAAAGCATCAAGTGTAATGACCCAAGGTGAAATAGAAGTTGCAAAGTTTTTAGCTAAGAAGGGGCCTAACGGAACATATTCCCAGGTTTGAATATCACGAGCACTCCAATCATTGAGTAAAACCATACCAAAAATGTGATCTTCTGCTTCATCTACGGGAATACTCTCGCCAAATAAGTTGGCATCTGTGGTGATAAAAGCCGTTTCTAACTCGAAGTCAATGCGTTTGGATGGCCCAAAAACGGGCTGTGTCTCTCCTTTTGGTAAAGTTTGACCCTGCGGACGTTTCACGTTGATTCCCGAAGGAATAACAGTGGAACTCCTCCCGTGATAGCCTACTGGTATATGTAGCCAGTTTGGCAACAAGGCATTGGCTGGATCTCGGAACATTTTACCAACATTAGTAGCATGTTCTTTACTCGAATAAAAGTCGGTATAATCACCAATATATACAGGTAATTGCATTTCTACTTCTTCTATTTTAAAAATCACTGCCTCTTTGTGTTTGGCGTTGTTTTGTAAGCTTGGGTTTGTTTTGTCGAAAATATCAGCGATTTTATTTCGAACTGCACGCCAGGTTTTTTTACCACTCGAAATGAAGTCATTTAGATTGTCTTGTAAAAACACATCGTCCGTAAGCTCAATCCCCTTTAAATACCCCAACATTTGTAAGGCACTTAAATCGATTGCATAATTGCCAATACGCGTTCCAATTGTTACAATATCATCTTTCGTAATAAAAACCCCAAAAGGAATATTCTGGATTGGAAAGTCCGATTGTGTTTGAACTTCTAACCAAGATTCTCTTTTCGGATCATTTGCCGTAATCATCATATTTATTGCTTTATTAATTGAATTAATAGTTATATCAAATATATAATTATAGGGCAGATTAACAAACGAATTTTGTACATTTGAATTCATTTTAACGAAATATACAATTCAGATGAGAAGAGATACGGAAATTTTCGACTTAATCGTAGAAGAAGGAGAAAGACAAGTACACGGTATAGAGCTAATTGCTTCAGAAAACTTTGTAAGTGAACAAACGATGGAAGCTGCGGGTTCTTGTTTAACTAATAAATATGCAGAGGGTTATCCTAATAAACGCTATTATGGAGGTTGCGAAGTAGTAGATGTGGTGGAGCAAATTGCTATTGATCGTGCAAAAGCTCTTTTTGGTGCTGAATATGTGAATGTTCAACCCCATTCTGGATCACAAGCAAATACAGCTGTTTTCTTTGCTTGTTTAAAACCGGGAGACAAGATTTTAGGATTTGATTTATCTCATGGCGGACACTTAACTCATGGATCACCTGTAAATTTTTCTGGAAAATTGTATAACCCTGTATTTTACGGTGTAGAACAAGAAACAGGTCTATTAAATTACGATAAAATTGCTGAAATAGCAAAGAAAGAGCAACCAAAACTAATCATCGCAGGGGCTTCGGCTTATTCTCGTGATATGGATTTTGAGCGCTTTAGAGTAATTGCTGATAGCGTAGGTGCTATTTTAATGGCGGATATTTCTCACCCTGCTGGATTAATCGCCAAAGGTTTGATGAATGATCCAGTGCCTCATTGTCATATCATTACAACTACCACTCATAAAACACTTCGTGGCCCACGTGGCGGAATGATTATGATGGGTAAAGATTTTCCTAATCCATTTGGATTAACAACACCGAAAGGTGAAGTTCGCATGATGTCTGCTTTATTAGACAGTGCGGTATTCCCTGGAAATCAAGGAGGACCTTTAATGCATATTATTGCAGCAAAAGCAGTTGCATTTGGTGAAGCTTTATCGGATGAGTTCTTTACGTATATGTTGCAAGTGCAAAAAAATGCAAAAGCTATGGCAGATGCATTTGTAAAAAGAGGATATAATATCATCTCCGGTGGAACGGATAACCACATGATGTTGATTGACTTGAGAAATAAAAATATTTCAGGTAAAGATGCAGAACAAGCGTTGGTAAAAGCTGAAATTACAGTAAATAAAAACATGGTTCCCTTTGATGATAAATCTCCATTTGTAACCTCAGGAATCCGCATTGGAACTCCTGCTATTACAACTAGAGGGTTAGTAGAAGCAGATATGGAAACAATTGTTGACTTGATTGACAAAGTTATCCTAAACCATACGAATGAAGATATCCTTGATGAAGTTGCAGATCAAGTAAACGAAATGATGGCAGAGCGCCCAATGTTTATTTGGTAGTTTTTTGGTGAACGGTTAGAGGATTACTAGGATAAAACCAAAATATAAACACTATTTTTTTTTTGCCTAGTATTACTAATAATTCAAAAAAATAAGTCATAGCTATACTAGAGGATAATGAAAATTATCCTCTTTTTTTTGATAAAAATAAAACTAGGAATTAAAAGATAAATTATATGATACCCTCCCTCGAACAACTCAAATACCCAATAGGCCGATTTCAGCCAACAGCAACTAGTACCCAGGCCGATCTAGAGCGATGGATTACCGTTTTAGAAGCGTTTCCACAGCAACTCTATACCGAATTGGACAACCTAAGTGAGGCGGAGTTAGAAAAGCAATACAGACCCGATGGATGGAGCATCAAACAAGTGGTTCATCACTGTGCGGATAGTCATATGAATAGTTTTATTCGATTTAAATTAGCCTTAACCGAAGATACGCCAACCGTTAAGCCCTATGAGGAAAGTGTATGGGCGGAATTACCCGATGCAAAGACCTTTTCGGTAGCTAGCTCCTTGAGCATCTTGGCGGGGTTACACAGCCGATGGGTGTACTTGTTGAGAAACCTACAAGAAGAAGATTGGGATAAGGCATTTTTTCATCCAGAAAGTCAGGAAACGGTGTCGCTTAGAGCGAATTTGGATAAGTATGCGTGGCATTGTGAGCACCATTTGGCTCATATTATCTTAGCAAAACAACAATAGTATAGGGCATACTCGGAAAAGAAACGCGAAAATAAATAAACGAGGATGGGTGTGTTTCCACAATAGTGAAAGGACCATACTAAAATACATAGGGCTACTGCTTTTTTACTGCAGTAGCCCTATTCTTTTGTTACTCCTCCCTTAGAGGGAGTTATAGATTTAGGTTTTACTTCTTTTTGTCTAATAGCGGAAGGTATTTTTCATAGCCTTCAGCTTTCATTTCCGCTTTTGGAACAAAGCGAAGCGAAGCACCATTTATACAGTAGCGCAAGCCACCAGCTTCTTTGGGACCATCGTTAAATACGTGTCCTAAGTGGGCATCTCCGGTTGTACTACGCACCTCTGTACGCTGCATGCCATGGGTACGATCATCTATTTCTTCGATTAATTGATGGTCAATCGGCTTAGAAAAGCTTGGCCATCCACAGCCGGCATCAAATTTATCCGCAGAGATAAATAGGGGTTCCCCTGTTGTGATATCTACATAAATCCCTTCGCGAAACTCCTTCCATAAGTCATTGCTAAACGCTCTTTCAGTAGCGCTGTTTTGCGTTACGTCATACTGTATTGCAGTTAGGTTTTGTTTAAGGGTGTTTTTGTCTTGGCGTTTATACGCTTGTTTTTTTTCGGGGTTGGCATTTCGAGCAACTTCAAATAAATCTGCCCCAATATGACAATACCCCCCTGGGTTTTTATCTAAGTACTTTTGGTGATAGGTTTCTGCATCATAGAAATTGCGTAAAGGTTCTGCTTCCACTACAATTTTTTTGTCATACTGTTTGGCGAGCGCTTTTAGTTTTTCATCAATGTTTATTTTATCTTCTGGGTTTACATAGTATATTCCTGAGCGGTATTGTGTTCCGACGTCATTAGCCTGACGGTTTAGAGTTGTGGGATCGATCGTTTTAAAGAACAAATCAAGTAGTAAGTCAAAGTCTACCGTATTTGGATCATACGTTACCTTTACGGTTTCAGCAAATCCCGTATCTCCTTTAGACACTTGTTGATAGGAAGGTTTTGTCGTATTGCCGTTGGCATAGCCTACTTCTGTTGCAACAACACCTCTTACTTGTTTAAAGAAGTGTTCCGTTCCCCAAAAACATCCACCGGCAAAGTAGATCTCTTTTGTTCCTTTATCATTTGTTGTATGCATAGTCGTATTGGTTTTTGTTGTTTTCTTTTTATTACTTAGGATATTGCTATTAGCTAGTAGTAATCCGCTACAGGCGATTACTACTAAGGCGATTATTTTTTTCATGTCGTTTGTTGTTGAGTTGAAACTACTAAAGATATTCCAAAACTTAGATACATCAGTTCTTAAGAACACAAAAATTAGTTAAAAGAAGTCCTTCTGCTGTTTTCCATCTACTAGGAGTAGTGAATAAATTAAACTAATCAACTTTTGACTTTTTAGTTGTGTGTTTGCCTTGAAAAGCAAGTTTACTTTGTACGAGAGAAGTTACGTAAACCGTAAAAAAAGGAAACATGGTAATCCCAGAAATGGCGGTTACTACAGACAATATTTTACCAACTGCAGTAACTGCAATAATAGTAGAACCTGTAGTAGTAGCTCCCATACAAGCCCACCATAGCGCATCGAAATACGAAGTTACCCCTGGGTTTACTTGATGTTCAAATACATAAAAAATAAGGCTGTAAAAATAGATCAAGGAAAGTAAGATGAGGATATAAGAGAAAAACAAACCAGATATTTTCTTTCGACTTAGCATTATAATTACAAAACCAAGTGCATACCCCCCTCTAATTAAGGGAATGAATCGGAAAAAGTATTGTACTTCAGGAGTAAAGTTTATATCCCACAATTGAAATAGGTTGAGATAGGGGATGGAAATCAGAATAAAAATGAGGTTCTTTCCTAAAAATTGCCCTTTGTTTTTCGAGATTATGAATTCAATGAGTAGGCTGACTAAAAAATAGATACAAATCCATAATTGAATTTTCAAATACATAGTTCCAGTCAAATAAGAAATATTGCTGAAGGTATCAATAGAAATACTTACACCTAATGCAACTAGCATAAAGGCAGAGAGTATATGCAATACTTTAATGATCTTGCGTTCAGCGTTTTCTTTAATGCTTGAGGTTAGGTTTGCCATAGTTCTGTCGTTTATCAAAAATAGTATCCTTATTGATAGCAAATACCTCTTGTATCGGATGGTCAAGGTATAAAGCAGTTGCTTAGGTGTATCAATAAGCCGTAAAATGAAGATTCAACTCAACAATTTACGAAGAGATAACTAGCTTTCAAAATACAAAAGAATCTTAGAAATAGGATAATTTAGTAATGAAAAGTAGATATATACGCTGTTTGTCATGCTGATACTCAACCTTATTACTTGTGGTGTAGACTAATAGGATGTGACTCCTCGTACTCTCAGGACATACGATGGGTGACAAGCTAGGGTGAGTACGTTCACCCATAGCCTTCACCTTTATTATTTATTTCCCCTCTTTCTAATTCGCATATTGATAAATTCAACAATTAACGAAAAGGCAATGGCAAAATACAAATAACCTTTCGGTACAGCTCCAACTTCTTGTCCTGCTAATTTAGCTTCAGATAGGTGCATACTTTCAGTTGTAAGCATAAATCCAATTAAAATTAAGAAGGATAAAGCTAGAATTTGAATCGATGGGTTGTTGTTGACGAAAGTTCCTACAGGTACAGCGAAAATCATCATAACTGCTACCGAAACAATTACAGCTGCAATCATAATATACAAAGCCCCTTGAATCCCATTTGTCATCCCTACAGCAGTTAGAATACTATCAACAGAAAAAATCAAGTCAATCAATAAAATCTGAACAATAATATTGCCAAAGGATTTTACAGCAATCTTTTTGGCATTGGGTGTAGAACTAATATCTTCCGCTACTTGTACATGGGCTACTTTTTCGTGTATTTCTTTGGTGGATTTGTAAATCAAAAAGATACCTCCTGCTAATAAAATAAGAGCTTGTCCATTAAAATGGGCGCTAAACCAACCCCA
This sequence comes from Myroides odoratus, assembly GCF_965118575.1. Classification (GTDB taxonomy): domain Bacteria; phylum Bacteroidota; class Bacteroidia; order Flavobacteriales; family Flavobacteriaceae; genus Flavobacterium; species Flavobacterium odoratum_B. The sequence continues at coordinate 29,867 of NZ_CBCPHW010000024.1, forward strand.
GTCAATAGTAAATAAGGTGGCTTTCATTTTGATTAACCAAGTGATGGCAAATAGCAGTCCTATTCGCATAAACATTGCTAAGAATAAGCCTATTTTAGTTGCTTTTTTTCTCTGTTCTTCAGGTAATTTACCTGTTACAATCGAAATAAAAATAACATTGTCTATTCCTAAGACAATTTCTAAGAAGGTCAGGGTAATAAACGCTACTATAGCGTCTGCAGTTAAAAAAATTTCCATGGGAATTGAAGATTATAGGTTGCCAATTTTTTTAAGATTTCCGCGTTCTTTTCGGGCATCGCCTACTAAACCATACTCAAACACACAAGTATCACCGTCTGTAGTAACGATTTTAATACTTACTGCTTTTTTTTCTGCCATGTTTTTAGGATTCTTTTTTTGTAAAACAAATTCACAATCATTAATCCATCGAATGCTTGAAGTATCTACTTTACCTTCAAATTCTTCTATTTCATACTCATCTGTGCGAATAAAAGTTGATCTTTTTTCAACACCGTCAATTTCGGTAATAAATTCAAATTTTCCAGTGCGAAAATTAGAGCAGTTGCGTTCCTGCTGGTAGCAAGAAGCAAATAAGGCAAAGCAGGGTAAAAGATAAAAAAGTTTAGTTTTCATAGAATAATTATTTCCCAAATAGTGATTTCATAATAGTATTAATGCCTTTAAAAAGTAAAAACATCGAAGATAAACAGACGATACATCCTACCCCAAAAACAGGAATAAAAAAGGGATTAGCCTGATTTTTTAATGCGCTGTGAATGACGATAGGACCCAAAAACAATAAAGGAAGTGCAATAGCAAGATAAGTAACTCCTTTTTGTAATAGTTTTCGATTTGTACCCTGTGGTTCCATAAAGTTTATAATTTATAGTTATCAAGTGCTGAACGCACACTTTTATATTGATTTAATAGTTGACTTGCTTCTTCTTGACTTATCTTGAGTTCTTCTTGTAAGATAGTCACGCCCCGTTGGACCAATTTGGCATTCGTCATTTTCATATCTACCATGCGATTGCCTTTTACGCGTCCTAGTTGAATCATTACAGCAGTCGAAATCATGTTGAGTACAAGTTTTTGAGCGGTTCCTGCTTTCATACGAGAACTACCCGTTACAAACTCGGGGCCAACGACTATTTCAATAGGGTAAAGGGCTATTTGACTTAAAGGACTGTTTGGGTTACAGGTAATACAAGCGGTTGGAATATGGTGTTCGTTGCATGATTCTAAGGCTTTGATTACATAAGGGGTAGTGCCTGAGGCAGCAATTCCTATAACCAGGTCATTAGTATTAATTTGAAAAGCTGTTAAATCAAGCCAACCTTGATTGGGATTGTCTTCTGCATTTTCAACTGCATTGCGGATGGCTTGATCTCCGCCTGCAATTAAACCAATCACTAAATCTGGAGAGACACCATAAGTAGGTGGACATTCAGAGGCATCTAAGATACCTAATCTTCCAGAGGTTCCTGCTCCCATATAAAATAAGCGCCCTCCTTTTTTGAGTTGTTCAACGGCTTTTTGTACTACAGTTTCAATAGATGGAATCGCCTTTTTTACAGCTAAAGGAACTGTTTGATCTTCTTTATTGATAGTCGTCAATACTTCCTGAACAGACATTTGTTCTAAATGATCATAGGAAGAAGGTTGTTCCGTAATCTTGATGAAATCCACTTTAAGTAGTTTTTTGATTTAGACAAAAATAATCAAAATAGTTCAGTTTTGATAGCGTGTTAGATAGATTTAAATAAGGCGGTCTTACAAGCCGTTTATGGTAAAAATTGCGTGGCATTCCCTAGATTTGAATCACAAAGAAAACGCCAGTAAAAACAGTATAATTTTTTACCGGCGTTTTTCAAAATTAATGACAAAAAGATGTAAAACTCAATGACCTAAAGACACCTATAAATAATGAAAAATAGACGTAAGTTTTGGTCTTGAGTTTTGGGTATTATCTATTCTTTATAAACTAATTCTTCTTTTAGGTTGAAACTGTTCAGGGTTCTAGTGATTTCTGGATTTTCCACAATAGAAGAAAATTGACCATTAACAATGGAGAAAGCGCCAATTAATACATATTGACTTGGATCGTTTCTACTTCCAAGGTTGTTATCAGTAAATTTACCCATCATATGATCCGATAAATGAAGGCTAACGCCATTGTGCATTACATTCACAATGTATTTACTTCCTGATGAATTGGTACATTTTTTATATAAATCTACATATACTTTATAGGTACCATCTTTTAAATTTTTATAGTAAATATTCTCGTTTTTAATACCGTCAATATTACAACCTGGGTTAGAGTCAATATCTAGTTCAGCTATTTTTTCATTTTCAGTACTATAAAGTACTCTACTTCCATAATAAATGTGATTGTTATCTGCGTCAAATAAGTGTAAATCTACATCATCTTCTTTGTCCCAAGATAGATTGATTTGTAATTCACCTACACCTGCTGTTACTAATTGAACGAGTCTATAATAACGAATAGTTCTTTTTCCATCCGTGATAACACCTACGAATTGGAGTTCGAAATTTTCTAAATTTAGATTTTGAGAGAAACCTAGAACTACATCATAGGTATATTCACCACTTCTCGTTTGAACTCCGTTTGATGTTTTATAAGCATAAAAACCATCATGTCCTTTTAATGCAACTAAAATTGATTCTAAAGGTTCACTACTTGTAATCGTTGCAACGGTTTTTCCACCATTGATTACAAATTTATTTATACTGATTTCTGTAATTGCATCACTTTCTCCTTCTAATACTTCACCTTCATTAAAAACAGCTCCTTCTATATCGAAGTAATCGTCTTTAAGGGTGTTTGGAATTTCTACTTCTTTCTCATTATCAGAGCCTTTGTTGTCATCACTGCTACATGCGATAGTACTTAACATTAAAAAAGCAGTTAGAGCAAAGAATAAAATTTTCTTTTTCATAATTTTAATTTATTTGTTATTAAATGTGGATACTTATTTTATTTCCTTTTCGAGGACAAAGATAAATATTATTTAATGTATTATATAAATTAAATTAGTACTTTTTAGTATTGTATGTTTTGATTTGTTGTGTATTTATTGATAATAATTTATATTTATTGCTTGTATTTTGTATGTTTATTAAAAAAAAGATTGATGTTTTTAACAATACATAGTTTTTAAAGTTAAAAAGAGCGTATTTTTTGAATTGACTGATTTTGAGTTTAATAGCTGTAAATGCGTAAAAAATACAAGTATTAATTAATCGCATTTTGTGTAAAACCGGGAAACCCTAGGTTCAGATGTAGAGCTCGAAAAGTAATTTAACAACTGCTATAGGGGTGTCTGGGAATTTGTATGAAAAAAAGAGTAAATCGCAATTTGTATAAAGTACAGCGGAAGAGCTGCAATAGGGCCTGTAATAAAATTAAATTTTACTTGTGGAATATTTTTTTATTATTTCATAAGTAAACCAAATAAAGTGGGTAAAACCTTAAGAAAGATACGTAACTGTCTTAGTAGAAAAATAATCACTTAAAATAAAAATGATATTTGCTCGTTTAGCTTCTACTAATCCCCCTTTATTCTTTTGATTAATTAGGGTATTTAAGATTGAATGAAGTATTGATTATCAAGGTTAGCAGTAGGCGTGTGAATGCATTGGCTGGAGGGGAGGTTATGATGTATCATCTAGAAAAGATGTACTGGGCTTAAGAAGCATACTTACTAAATAAGGGTGTCCTTTTGGGACACCCTTTTCTATATTGATTATACTTGATAAACGAAAGCATTGATATTCATACCTGCACCGACGGAGGCAAAGAGCAAATAATCCCCTTTTTCGAAACTGTGATTGTCCAATTGTTTATTGATAATCATATCGTATAAGGTTGGAAGAGTAGCTACACTGCTGTTTCCTAGTTTTTGAATATTCATCGGCATAATGTGTTCAGGCATGGTTCTATCGTATAACTCGTAGAAGCGTTTTACGATGGCTTCATCCATTTTTTCATTCGCTTGGTGGATGATTATTTTTTTGATTTCATCAATTTTAACCCCACTTTCATCTAGACATGCCTTCATGGCTAAAGGAACTTCCGTTAAGGCAAACTCATAAATTTTACGCCCTAACATTTTGATGTAACGTGTATCCTCTTGAGGTTCTTTTTTATAGGATTTACCAAAGTAGATATAATAGGCCTCATCCGCGGTGAAACTACAACTTTTAGTTGCGATAACTCCTCCAGGTTCACTTGTTACTTCTAACACGGTTGCACCTGCACCATCTGCATATATCATGGAATCTCTATCGTGTAAATCAACCACACGAGATAAGGTTTCAGCGCCTATTACTAAACAATACTTAGCAATGCCCAAAGACATAAAAGCATAGGCTTGAATTACACCCTGTAACCAACCTGGACATCCAAAGAGGATATCATAAGCCACACAGTTGGGATTTTGTATCTTAAGGTTGTGTTTTACTCGAGACGCCAAACTTGGGACAAGATCCGATTGATCTGTTCCGTATTTCATATCCCCAAAGTTATGTGCGAAAATGATGTAATCTAATTGTTCACCGTCTATTTTTGCATTTTCAATAGCCCGTTGAGCAGCAATTGTTCCAATATCTGTAGTTGTTAAATCCTTGGATATATAGCGTCTTTCTTGAATTCCCGTAATTTGTTCAAGTTTTTTAGCAACTCTTTCATTAGAATCTTTCAAAGGTTGTCCATTTTCATCTCGAAAATCGAATTTATGGAAATCATTATTTGTTATTACCTGTGTTGGAATATAACTTCCTGAACCTTTTATTTTAACTGCCATGGTTTTTGATGATTTTTTAAGTAATTAAGAATATGGCTATAATTACTTATGGATTAGATGAATTAGTTTTGGTAATTTATAATACTAAGGTAAATAAACTCCTCGATTTTATCACCTAAATAAAAGTGAAATTATACGTCGAGTAGCATAAATTTAGTTAATACATACGATGGTTCGAATTATAACGTTAAAAAAGTATATTGTATTGCAATAGTATGCTATTTATTAAGTATGAAATAAGCCAAAAGTGTTTTTAATTCTTTAATTTAGTGAATCTAAAGTAACAAATATAATGATAAAAGTAGAAAGTAAAGTAGTTTATATCACAGGGGGTACCAAAGGAATAGGAAAAGGGATAGCAGAAGCCTTGTTAAAGGTAGGTTATAAAGTTGCTATTTCAGGACGTTCACTGGAAGATGCCCAGCAGGTAGCTCGCGAATTAGGAACATCAAATCAGATTATAGGAGTCGCTTCGAATGTAACTCAATATACAGATGAAGTAGATGCTGTAGCCAATATTGTGGCTCATTTTGGACGATTAGATGTCGTGATTGCCAATGCGGGTGTAGGGATTTTTGCTTCTATAGAAGATTTATCCTTAGAAGATTGGAATGCTATGATTGATACGAACTTAACAGGTGCTTTTCATACTTTAAAGGCGAGTATACCACAATTAAAGCAAAACAAAGGTTATTATATCAGTGTGGCGAGTTTGGCTGGAATTAATTTTTTTGCCACAGCTAGCGGATACAACGCCAGTAAATTTGGTGTGGTCGGTTTTACGCAAGCGGCAATGCTTGATTTGCGTGAGTACGATATAAAAGTAACGACTATATTACCTGGTTCAGTCGCTAGTAATTTTAATAACCATACGCCGAGTGAAAAAGACAGTTGGAAAATTCAACCCGAAGATATTGGTGAATTAGTAGTAGATCTATTAAAAATGAACCCAAGAAGTTTACCGAGTAAAATAGAAATTAGACCTTCAAAAACAAGTTAACTTTTCAAAAAAATAGAATGCAAGATTTAGGAAAATTTATTTTACGATTAGGCGTAGGTGGATTGATGCTTTTTCACGGAATTCACAAGATTATCCACGGACATGATGGAATTATTGAACAATTAGCGGCAAAAGGACTGCCAACTTGGTTGTGGCTTGGGGTTCCAGTAGGAGAGATTATCGCACCAATTTTATTAGTTCTGGGGGCTTTTACGCGTTTGTCAGGGGTATTAATTGCTTTTACGATGGTTATGTCCCTGGTATTAGTAAAAGGAAGCGGCTCTTTTGCGTTAAGTGAAACAACAGGAGGAATAGGCGCAGAGCTGAATGTATTGTATTTGGCAGGAGCTTTAGCCATAGCGATGATCGGTCCTGGCTCTTTCCGCTTGTATAAAGGGAAAAAAGGATGGTTTATCTAAATGCGTAAACGCAATAAATAAGGATAAGGCATGGAATTTTCTATGCCTTTTTTGTTTTAATTTAGAAAAGGAAATTAGCTACTAAGGAATAAAAGGAATTTTATTAATTACTTTATCTTTGAATTGCATAAACAACTTCATACCAACGAAAATGAAACCAGAAGTAAACTATATAGAGATCAACAGAAACTCGTGGAACAACCGTACAGAAACCCATCTGAAGTCGGATTTTTACGATGTAGAGGGTTTTCTAAAGGGCAAGAGCTCCCTGAATGAAATCGAACTTAATTTACTCGGAGAGGTCAAAGGCAAAAATATTTTGCATTTACAGTGCCACTTCGGACAAGATACCATTTCGTTGAGTCGATTGGGCGCTGAGGTAACGGGGATTGATTTGTCAGATGAAGCGATAAAATCTGCTATTGAACTCGCTGAAAAAGCAGGATCTTCAGCCCAGTTTGTTTGTTGTGATATCTATGATTTACCCAATCATTTGCAGGAGAAATTCGATATAGTCTATACGAGCTATGGCGTAATTGGATGGTTACCAGATATGAATAAATGGGCACAAGTAGTTGCTGCTTTTTTAAAGCCAGGAGGGAAATTTGTATTTGTAGAATTTCATCCTGTCCTTTGGATGTTTGATGACAACTTTGAAAAAATAGCCTATAATTATTTCAATACACAAGCTATTGTTGAAACAGAAAGTGGTACCTACGCAAATAAAGAAGCGAAAATTACCCAATCTTATGTCTGTTGGAACCACGGGTTAAGCGAAGTAATGACGAGTTTATTGCAAAATGGATTGACTATAAAGATTTTTGAGGAGTTTGACTATTCCCCTTATGCTTGTTTTCAACATACTGTAGAATTTGAACCGAATAAATATCGCATACAACATTTGGATAATAAAATACCTATGGTATATTCTATTGTTGCGACGGTTAACGGCTGACAGTTCGGAGAATAAAAAAACGGAAGCTAAGGCTTCCGTTTTTTTATTCTCTATAAATTTTATTATATAAATCTTTGTAGATTTCTAAAATAACTCTTCTTTTCAATTTTAAAGTAGGCGTTAGGTGATTACTGTCAATACTCCAAACATCTGGAGTTAATTCGAATTTCTTCACTTGTTCCCATTTCCCGAATTTGCGGTTGACGTATTCTACTTCTTTTTCGATACGTTGACGTACTTGTTCGTTCTGGATTAGTGCCTCATTGGAGTCTCCTAATTCAATATTTTTGCGCTTGGCCCATTCTCTCACAAAATCAAAGTTAGGTTGAATAAAAGCAGCAGGCATTTTTTCTCCTTCTCCAATTACCATGACTTGTTCAATAAAACGGGATTGTTTTAAAGTGTTTTCGATGATTTGAGGTGCGACGTATTTACCCCCAGAGGTTTTGAACATTTCCTTTTTGCGATCCGTGATTTTTAAAAATCCTTCAGCATCAATAGTTCCAATATCACCGGTATGGAAATAACCGTCTTTTAGTTCTTCTTTGGTGCGTTCTTCATCTTTGTAGTACCCCAACATTACATTAGGTCCTTTGCATAGAATCTCACCATCTTCTGCAATTTTTACGATTACATTGCTCAAAGGTTTTCCAACGGTTCCAATTTTTAGAGATCGGTTTCGGGCATCATTTACGGCAATTACTGGAGAAGTTTCTGTTAAACCATAGCCTTCCATTACCGGAATCCCCGCTGCATTAAATACTTGGGAGAGACGCGGTTGTAAAGCAGCACTTCCAGAAACGATAATTTTCATTTCACCCCCTAGGGCCTCTTGCCATTTTTTGAATACCAATTTTCGAGCAATCCCCAATTGGAAATTATAAAAGAATCCCCTGTCATAAGGTTGATATTTAAACCCAAGATCCAAAGCCCAGAAAAAGATGCTTTTTTTAATTCCTGTTAAAGCAGAACCTGTGGCAAAAATTTTGTCGTATACTTTTTCCAATAAACGTGGAACAACCGTCATAACATTCGGTTTTACCTCTTTCATATTCTCACCCATTTTGTCAATGGATTCCGCATAGTAAATTCCCACACCACTATATTGGTATAAGTAAATTAACATACGCTCAAAAACGTGACATAAAGGTAAGAAACTTAACGCTTTAAAATGCTGTTCTCTTGTAAAAGGAACGCGCTCACTACTTCCCAATACATTGGATAGGATATTGTTATGTGAAAGCATAACGCCTTTGGGTCTTCCTGTAGTTCCCGAGGTATAAATAAGCGTTGCTAAGTCATCGGGTGTTACCGCTGCTTTGCATTGTTCTACTTGTTCTTGGTTCGATTCATCCGCACCTAATACCAATAGCTCATCTAAATTTTTACAGCCTTCAATAACATCAAAAGAATAGACCGCTTTGATCAACGGTAATTGATCTATAACAGCCATTAACTTCGTGTAAATCTCTTGATCTGAAACCACACAATAGCTCGCTTCAGAGTGACTTAATATAAAGTGATAATCTTCAGCAGCAATAGTCGGATAAATAGGAATATTTTGTGCGCCAATTTGCAAGATACCAATATCTAGTATATTCCATTTGGTTTGGTTGTTACTAGAAATCACCGCTATTTTATCATTCGGTTGAACCCCTAATCTCAAAAGGGCTCTTGATAGACAGTTCGCTTTTTGAAGATAGCTCGCAGATGATGTTTTTTCCCAGACACCATTAACTTTAGTTACCAAAGCATCTTCTAATGGAAAATGCTCGTTTTGAAAATAGGGTATATCGAAAAGTCTTGTAGGATTCATCATCGTCATAATTGATTAGTTCTTGCAAAATACGAAAAAAAAGGCAAATTTTCACAACTTACCGCAAACTTGTTAACTTTTAAAAAAAAAGAAGTATTTCTACTGATTTAAGTAGGTGTTTTGTTGCTTTTTCGTAAATAAACACCTTGTTTCTTTGGTTGAAATTTATTTTAAAGCTCAGGTAAACTTCTCGTATTGCAGAAGTAATAAAAAAATTAACTATGCCTTTCTAAACAAAGCAGTCGGGTTTAAAACAAGTTTTTTCTGCTGTACTTCTTCGCGTTTATCTCGAATGACCTTACTTATTTTTAATATTTTTTCAGATAAATGTGCCAACCAAGTTAACTGCTGAATAACCATCGTTGATTCTTCCATTAAATTCTTAATTTCTGTATCATCAGAATAGGACTTCTTCAATTCGTATTCTCTAATATTTTGTAAGTAACTCATACTTACGCGAAAACTTTCTTTGTCTTCCGCCGTTATTAAATCTTCTTCTGTGGGGGTATTGTTGATTAAGTTACTCGTCAATTGTAAGTTTTTATCGATGTAATTCATGACCATATTAAATGATTCTGACGCTTTGGTGGTATGACGTGATTGTACATATATCCCAATGGAGGCTGCGGTTGATAAAAAGGTGTGATTTAATACCGCAAGCTCATAAATCTCTGAGCGAAAACGTTGTTTGGATTTAGGTTCTTGAATCATACGTTGAAAAGAAGCCATCACGTTACCCACTTCAATAAAAGCATATTTACGAGCCAATTTATAAGCTAAGGTAGGATCGTTTTTTTGATTGTAGATCTCCTTAATCTCTTTGACATACACTTGATTGGCTTTAATGGATTTGGATAAGTGAACATTGATATTTAAAAACTCCCAGGACGGCCATAAAAAATAATTCGCTCCTAAGGCTAAAAGTGCTCCAATCATCGTATCAATCACGCGATAGACTAATAGATCCATAAAATTTGGCGTTAGAATGGCATAAATTAAGACCACATACATAGTGATAAAAGTAACGCCAACTTTATAATCCGTATGCGAAAACCAATACCCTAAAATCATGGTTAAAATCGTCAAATAGGCAATGATTGTATTGTTATCCTGTATGATGAATAAGAGTCCGAAAGCAATTAAACCTCCTAATACTGTGCCAATTACACGTTCAAAAGAGCGTTGTTTTGTCAAGCCATACCCCGGACGCATAATCACGACAATCGTTAATAAAATCCAATACCCATTGAGGAGATTGAATATAGTACTGATCATCAATCCGATTAAAATAGTCAGTGTTAAACGCGTGGCATGTCTAAATATTGTCGAAGTAAACGTTAGGTTTTCTATCAACGTTTTCCAACGATAATGAACAGGGGTTAAGAATTTTTCTAATTCTTTGAATCGTTCTTCCACATTATCGCTGAAGGTCTTTTCTGTTAAAATGCGTTCTAAAATATGGATTTTATCAATCTGACTTTGGGCATAGTGCAATACATTCGAAAAAGAAAGAACCGCTTCTACCTTATTTGGAGATTTGCTATGTTCAATAAATTCAGAGAGTTTGGTTTGCAAGGCCAAAAGCTTACGGTCAAAATCGTATTTAGGCTTATAATTCAACCCCATATTGAGGGAGTCACTAATGGTTTTAATCGTGGTTGAAAAATCCTGAGCTAGTTCTTGATAATCGCGGATAATGGTAGGATCATCATCGAGTAATTCATGTAATTCTTTGTGGTCAAAAGAAGTAGAAACAGCAATCTCTAGAATTTCAACTAACGTAGAGAAAGCGACAAGTAGGCGTCGGTTATTGGAGGAGTTACCTGTATTGGCTTTATTGAGAACCAAAAACTCTCGCAAATTTTCGTGTACTTCATTGAGTTTAATTTGAATCTTAAGTTGTTCTTCAACAATTTTATCCGCATCAGCGCCTTTAGTCCATAATTGTGCGCGGTATTTTAAATATTCTGCCGTTAAGTCCATACATTCTGAGGTTTGTAAAACACCATATCGACGGGGTCTTACAAAGTAAAAGGTAAGGGAAACCAGCAAATACAATAAACCTCCTAAGAGCAAGAACAAACCATGCATCCATAGATCAACCCCTTTATAGCTATGAGCTAGACCCAAACTCGCAGCTAATAAGCCACTAAAAGAGAGCATGTTGGCACGGTGTCCATAGACCGAAATCATACTTAATCCAAAAATAATAAAGAGGAAAACGGGATAGAAATACCAATGGCTCTGGGTTAAGGATAAGAGTAGTGTTACAAAAGGAACAACTAAGGCACCTACTAAAATACCGTTTATTTTGTCTTTTAAGTTACTGGGAATATCGACAGGAGCAGTTAGTAAAGCCCCCACAGCCATAGCAAAGGCCCAATCAAACTGTTGGGTTGGCATGAATATTAGAAAAGGGATGACTCCCGAAATAGTAATTTTTAATGAATCTCCTAAATGGGTATTGTCGGTATATTTTCTTGCTTTTTGAAGCATATTTTCAGTGGCTTAGATTTAAAACGTTATTTTTTTTCTGCGATTTTGTTTTTTTAGCGTGATACTATCTAAAAAATAAGAATATACTAGTCAATTCAAAGTATTATCTTTTTTATAGTAGTATTATTTTCTGTAAAAGTACTCAAAAAGCGTTAGTATATGGGATATTATGTTTTCAATTTAATGATAATTTAAAACATAAACAAATTAGAAAGTAAAGCTAGTCCAAGTACGTGAATCCTAAGAACTAAAAATACCCGCTTCTATGCTAGTAAAAACTAAGACCATACTTATAAGCATTTAGTTTATTGTGTAATTTATTCGTCTTTTTCATTCCCAGAGGAAGAGGAGATATTCTCAACGTTATTCCTTGAAGGTTGGATTCGAGATTCGCATGACTCATGCAATATTTAAAACCAATCCTACTGCAAGTCCTAGCTTGTTCCTTACTTAGTTTGCGTTTATTTTTTGACGCTATTTTCAAGTAAATTTACTAAAAATTGTGGGGTATAAACCTTTAAAAAAGTAAAAATTAATAACGAGGAATGTTAAATTTTTCAGGAATAAAAGAAAGAGAAACGACAGTGTTACAGGCCCAAAAAAAATGGGGTATATAGCTCAATTTTATATCCCGGGGACAAAATATATTGCATTGAAATAGAGCAAAATAAAAAACGGTGTTATCATATTGTTTTATCTGAGATGAATTCTTAATAGTAAGTTAAAGTAAATGTGGAAATTCTTGTTTTTTTCGTAATACGTTAGAAAGGCGAAAACGCAATATTTGTCTCAACTAATTTAAAATAATCATGAGACAGAAATTACTATTTTGGAATACCGTATTTCTACTATGTGTTACGCTAACGTATGCCCAGCAAAAGCGCAATATAACAGGGGCAGTAAAAGATGAAATGGGATTAGAATTGCCAGGAGCCTCTGTTGTTATTAAAGGTACAAATGCCGGTACAACAACAGATTTGGATGGGAAATTCACGCTAGAAGTAGGAGATAAAGATAGTGTAGTTGTTTCTTTTATCGGCTATAAAAACAGTGAAATCAGCGTACAAAAAACAACGGATTTCACTTTTGTATTAGTACCCGAACAAGCTTCTTTAGATGAAGTGGTAATTACTGCTTTAGGTATAACAAAAGCAGAGAAAAAGATTGGATATGCCACGCAAAGTATAGATGTTAAAAAAGTACAAGAAATAGCTACACCTAATATGGGAAGCTTGTTGAGCGGTCAAGTGGCGGGCTTACAAGTTTCCAATCCTCCAGGTATGTTACAGTCACCTAAATTTTCTTTAAGAGGAAAAGATCCGCTAATTGTAATAGATGGAATTCCAGTTACAACGGATTTCTATGATGTTTCACCCGAAGATATCGCTAATATTAATGTATTAAAAGGAACTAGTGCCTCGGTACTATATGGATCCTTAGGGCGCAATGGAGCCATTATGATTACTACTAAAAATGCGAAAGCAGAAGGTGTAGTCGTTGAAGTTTCACAAAACACAATGATTAGTGCGGGTTATACTTTATTTCCTAAAACACAGAATGAGTATGGAAGTGGATCGAATGGCAAGTATGAATTTTGGGATGGAAAAGACGGTGGAATCAGCGATGGGGATATGATTTGGGGACCTAAATTTGAATCTGGAGTAAAAATTGCCCAATGGAATAGTCCTATTAGAGATAGACAAACCGGAAGTGTAATGCCTTGGTATGGAAACGTAGAAGGAACACAATACGATGATAAGTCCCGATATGAAAGAGTGCCTATTGATTGGGAATATCACGATAATTTAAAAGAATTCTTAGAAACGGGAATTATTTCACGTACCAATTTTGCTGTTTCTAGTAAATCAGAAAAGGGGTCTTATCGCATTGGCGGAGATTTTTCTTACAATAAGGATAGAGTGCCTAACACCAGCATGTATAGAGGGAGTTTGAATTTTAAATCTACCACCCACCTTACTGATAAGTTAACCTTAAATAGCAAGCTTTCGTACACGAGAGTACACGCACCGAATGTACCTAACTATGATTACAACCCGAGTGGGCATATGTATACCATCTTAATTTGGATGGGGGATGATGTTAATGGACGCGATTTAAAGAACAATCTATGGGTGCCTGGGATGGAAGGATATAAACAAGCGAGTTATAACTATGCTTGGTATAACAATCCGTGGTTTGGTTCAGAATACTTTAAGCGAATCTGGAATAAAGATGTAACCAATGCACAATTGAGTTTAAGCTATCAAGTATCGGAAGATTTAATGTTACAAGGACGAGCTTCGATGATTTCTACCAATAACAATACTGAACTACAAAGTCCGAAATCCTATTTTAATTACAGTACTTCCCGAGAAGGAGGCTATAGCTTAGAAAAAAATGATCGCTTAGATATTGACTATGATTTCTTAGCCATGTATACGAAGGGTATTACCGATAATTTTAGTATTAATGTCAATGCAGGAGCTGCTTCTCGATACTATCGTTTGACTAACTCTTTGGCAGCAGCAGATGGTTTAACGGCACCTGGTGTACACAATTTAGGAAATTCAAAAGGGCCTGTTACGGCTACAAATTACTTAGAAAAAAAAGCGGTAAATAGTGTGTATGGAACGGTAGAGTTTGATTTGTACAATGCTTTCTTTTTGAGTTTTGCTGCCCGAAATGACTGGTCATCTGCCTTGGCAAAAAGCCAACGCTCTTATTTTTACCCTTCTACTTCATTGAGTGTAGTGTTGTCTAATTTAATCGAGATGCCGAAACAAGTTGATTATTTGAAATTCTATACCTCATGGGCGAATGTATCGAGTGATTTAACTCCTTATCAATTGCAATCGACTTATTCACCTGTAACTCCTGCTTTCAATGGAAATCAAATGGTGGAATACCCCAATGCTATTTTAGACCCGTATTTGTTACCTGAAAAATCAAAAACCTATGAAGTTGGTTTGTCTAGTGCTTTTTATAATAAAAGAATAAGCTTAGACATGACGTATTATAGAGTATTGGATTCAAACTTTATTATTGATTATCCCGTTTCAGAGGCTTCTGGATTTAATAACATGAAAGTCAATGGAAATGAATATACAACCAATGGTTGGGAGGTTTCTTTAACAGGATCGATTGTGAAAAACGATAATTTTCAATGGAATTCAACCCTTAATTGGAGTACAAGAACAAGACGCTTAACCAAAATTCACGAAGATGCAGAAAAGTTTGGCGATTTGAGATTGAATGACCGCGTAGATGCATACTACGGTACAGAATGGATGAAATCGCCTGATGGACAAGTTATTTTGGATGAAAAAACAGGAATGCCAACAGCGAATAAGCAAGCTACCTATCTAGGACATAAAGATCCAAAGTGGTCGCTGGGATGGAATAATAGTTTTAAATATAAAAACTGGGGCTTAAATATTGGAATCGACGGTATTTGGGGCGGTATTATGCGTTCTGAAGTAGTGGAGAAAATGTGGTGGGGTGGTAAACATCCCGAATCCGTACGCTATAGAGACGAAGAATATTCAACGGGTAATGCAGTATTTGTACCTCAGGGTGTAAACCTTGTTTCGGGTGAATTAATAACTGATGTTCAAGGAAATGTAGTTTCTGATACGCGCGTGTTTAAAGAACATACGGGTGCCGTAAACTGGCAAAGTTGGGCACAAAATTACCCGTATCGTGCACGAGTAACTGAAAAAGAAAGCAAGTTATTTGCGAACGTATTTGACAGAACGTATTTCAAACTTAGAACGATAAGTTTATCCTATGACTTTACACCGATGATTAAGTCA
The DNA here is from genome assembly GCF_965118575.1 of Myroides odoratus. Taxonomy (GTDB): domain Bacteria; phylum Bacteroidota; class Bacteroidia; order Flavobacteriales; family Flavobacteriaceae; genus Flavobacterium; species Flavobacterium odoratum_B. The sequence continues at coordinate 45,194 of NZ_CBCPHW010000024.1, forward strand.
AAAAAAATCAGTCAGTTATCTGCTTCTTTAACAGGATATAACTTGTTGATGTGGAAAAAATCCAAAGGTTTATATTCTGATCCAGATTATGATACAGCGAATAAAAATGATATTCAGGATCCTTCTACCCGTTGGATAGGATTGGGATTAAATATTAAATTTTAATAGAGATAGTCATGAAAAAATACCTTAAAACACTATATGCAATTACCTTGGCTTTAACTGTAATCGGATGCCATGATTTAGATCAATTGAATGAAGATCCAAATAAAATCAAAGAATCGGATCCGTATTTATTGCTTACAAAAGTAGAAAAGAACGCTTTTTCTTTGCAAAATATCGACAAAGAATATGCTGCACGTATGATTATACAAACGGATGGAGAAAGTACGTATCAGTACTTTAAATGGGGAAGTAAAGGATTTGATCGCTATAAAGATTTGTTGCAAATTCAAAAGATGATGGACGAAGCAACGCGAACAGGAAAAGTAGAATATTTAGCGGTGGGGCACTTTCTAAAAGCGCATTTGTTTTATGAGTTGACGATGAGTTTTGGGGATATTCCATTTTCAGAAGCTTTGCAAGGAGAGGGAACGATACAATTTCCGCAGTATGATGAGCAACAAGCTGTATTTTCCGGTATTTTAGAAGAGTTGGATAAAGCTACTCAAACCTTAAAAAAAGAAGGGACGCTTCAAGGAGATATCATTTATGGTGGCAATTTAAATCGTTGGGAGCGATTGATTGAATCCTATAAATTAAAAGTATTGATAACCCTTTCTAAAAAGCAAAAAGTAGGCGCTATTGAGGTGGCAAAACGCTTTAATGAAATCTATCAAAAAGGCATTTTGTTGCTGGATAATACAGATAATGGGCAGTTAGCCTTTTTTGATCAAGCAGGAAGTAGATATCCGCAATTCAACTCGAGCTCCTATGGTTCAGGTATGTATATGTCGGGTACTTTTATTGACCTCTTAAAAGGGTTAAAAGATCCAAGGTTATTTGCCTTTGCCCAACGTACAGCCTCTGCCTTAGAAAAAGGATTAGCAGAAGATAATTTCGAGGGATACAATGGTGGAGACCCTACCGTTCCCTATGCTGAAAATGAAAAATTAGTTCAAAGTAAAAATATTTCAAAAGTAAGAAATCGCTATTATCAAGATCCTACCAATGAAACAAATGTAATTTTAAGTTATGCTGAGCTGCAATTTATTTTGGCTGAAGCCGCCGCGAGAGGATGGATTGCAGGCAGTGCAGAAGCATTTTACTTAAAGGGAATTAGAGGAAATTTTGATTATTATGCGCAATATGCCAAAGGATTGACCCAGTACTATGCTGCCGATAAATATGAAGCTTACGTTCAACAAGCAACGGTGAGCTATAAAGGCGGAGATCTCAATACGCAATTGAAACAAATTTTAACCCAAAAGTATTTGATTATGTTTCATCAAGCGGGAATGACGGCATATTTTGATTATTTGCGTACAGGCTATCCAGAATTAAAAGTACAACAAGGCGTAACAGCGCCAACCCGATGGCAATACCCAAGTTCAGAATACAACCGAAATCAAGCGAATTTACAAAAAGCGCTAGATCGCCAATTTAGTGGTTCGGATAATATTAGAGGGATTAGTTGGTGGTTAAAGTAAGAAAATATGAGTACAACTAGAAGAGATTTTATTAAAACGTCATCCCTTTTTATGGGAGGGATGACGGTCTTAAATGCTATGCCCTCGTCAATTCAACGGGCATTAAGTATAGAAGCAGATCCAGGAACAACTTTTTTGGACGCGGAACACATTGTTTTTTTAATGCAGGAAAACCGCTCTTTCGATCATTGTTATGGAACTTTAAGCGGTGTTCGAGGTTTCAATGATCCTCGAGTAATTCGTCAACCCAATCAGTTACCGGTTTGGTTTCAAGCAGAAAAAGACCAGTCTATTTATGGACCTTTTCGATTGGATATCGAAAACACGAAAATTACGTGGATGGGAAGCTTACCCCACAGCTGGAAAGATATGGTGGGGGCGAGAAATGACGGTAAAATGGACCAATGGCTGATTGCCAAACGACCAGGGAACGCAGCATATGCCCATATGCCCCTGACAATGGGGTATTTTACGCGTGAAGATATTCCATTTTATTATGCTTTTGCAGATGCTTTTACCGTATGTGATCAGCATTTTTGTTCTTCTTTGACTGGAACAAGTGCCAATCGATCCTATTTTTGGGCAGGATCGATTCGCGAAAACCCGCGGGATCCCAATTCGGTAGCTCATGTAAATAACGGGCAAATTAATTACCAAGATGTAAGCTGGAAAACGTACCCTGAACGACTAGAAAAGAATAATATTTCATGGAAAGTATATCAAAATGAATTGAGTTTACCTGTAGGGTTTTCTGATTTAGAAGAGTCGTGGTTAGCTAATTTTACAGATAATAATTTAGAGTTTTACAAGCAGTATAACGTGCGTTTTCACAAAGCGCATATCCAATTTAAAGCGTTGGAATTAAAACGAGTAAAACAAAAATTGGCTGAAGAAGTATGGGGAGAAAAGGAAAAACAAAAGTTGCAAGAAGAGGTAGTGGCTTTAGAGGCGTATCTCCAACAGTATTCAGAAGAAGCTTTTAGTAAATTATCGACGCATGAACAAAATATCCACAAAAAAGCTTTTGCTACCAATACAGAAGATCCTGCTTATCATACAATAGAAGAAATTGATTATCAGGAGAATGGAGAAATTAAAAAAGTAGAAGTACCCAAAGGAGATATTTTATATCAATTTAGAAAAGAGGTTGAACAAGATAAATTGCCGATGGTCAGTTGGCTAGTTGCCCCATGTAATTTCTCGGATCACCCAGGAGCTCCTTGGTTTGGCGCTTGGTATGTATCCGAAGTATTGGATATTCTTACGAAAAATCCCAACGTTTGGAAAAAGACCATCTTTATTTTGACTTATGATGAAAATGATGGCTATTTTGATCATGTAGCTCCTTTTGTACCACCGTTAAGCACCGATCCGAAACAAGGTCAAGTTTCCAGTAGAATAGATACCCAAGATGAATGGGTTACCCTAGAACAAGACAAAGCTAGAGATAGTAAGAGTTCGATTGCAAGTCCTATCGGATTGGGATTTCGCGTACCTATGGTTGTTGCTTCTCCTTGGACAAGAGGGGGATGGGTGAACTCAGAAGTATGCGATTTGACTTCAACCCTGCAGTTTTTGGAGTATTTCATAGAGAAAAAAACAGGAAAAAAAGTAATTGAAGAAAATATTTCTTCTTGGCGTAGAGGAACTTGTGGTAATATGACTTCCATTTTTCAACCCGCCAATGACTTGAAAAAACTTGACTTGGATTTTGTCGATCGAAACAAATACGTTGAACGCATTTTAAGTGCTCGAGATAAAAATCTTCCCCATGGTTTTAATCAATTTGAACCAAGAGAACTGAATCAAAATAAAGTTTGGAATGATTTAGAGCATTTTCCCAAACAAGAAAGTGGTGTGAAAAAAGCATGTGGATTACCTTATAATGTTCAAGTCAATGCTGAGGTAACTAAAGAAGGCGTACGAATGAATTTGGGTATTGAAGCAAATAAATTGAAAAACAAGGACTATTTAGCCCCTATACAGGTTTATTCTCATCAAAAATTCCAAAAGGAAACAGGGCGAAATTGGAATTTTAGTGTGGATGAAAAGGATCCCTTGTCGTATCAATGGGCGAAACAAGATTTAGATCAAGGGTTGTACAATTTTAGTGTACACAGTTTCAATGGATTTTATAGAAATTTTAGAGGGAATTTAAATGATCCGTTGGTAGAAATTGATTGCAAGGTTAATCAAGATCAAACCCTAACAATTGTAATCAAAAACAAAGCAAAACAAGCGTTAGTTTTGTATGTTCAGGATGTTGTTTACAGCAAAAAAACGGACAAAATAGCACTAACCGCTCAGGCTGAACATACTTTAAAGTTAGACTATACAGCCTATAAAGGATGGTATGATGTAGTGATCTCGATGGATAACTATGCTAATTTTATCTATCACTATGCAGGACATATTGAAAATGGAAACAGTAGTATTTCAGATCCCTACATGGCGAGTTTTTCCAAGTGGAAATAGCCTTTTGAAAATCAATAATTTACAGTCTGTATTGCACAAATAGCTACCAATAAACAGCAATTGCAGGCCTTTTGTTGGAGTGTTCTCGATGGATTTTTAAAGAAGAGTTGTATAATTATTCTATAACCCTTCTATAATCCTTCGAGAATTCTTCGATAAACCCTTGTATAAAGGCCTTTTTATTGAAGAAACCTTGAATAAACCTTCCTGAAATCCCATAGAAAACACATGGAGATGGCATAGTGAAGACGAATATATAACACGGTATTTTCGTTAAGAGCTAGCCTTTATGTAAAAAACCTTATTTCTTTTATTAGTAAATGAAATAAGAGTTAATTACTTGATTGTGTTATTTTAAGTTTCTTTTTGTTGGTGTAGTTTTATAAAAGTTTATAACCAATAAAAATGTAAAACAATGAAAAAATTAGTCGTATTATTTTTAGCAATGGGAGCAGTATTGATTACAGGCTGTAGTAAAGAGGACGATCAAATCAGGAATCGTCAAGAATTCAAACTTACGGATCAGGAATATCAATCAAAAGTAAATAAGATGAATGCTATTTTTGATCAATATGGAGCATACGATGATGGAACTAATTCTTATGATTACAATACTAAGGAACATCGATTATCTATCGAAAAATTGAATTTAAAAGATTTGGAAGATTTTTTGAAGGAACTTCATTCAGAAGAAGGTTTAAAGAATGTAGATGAAAAGTTTAGTATTCAAAAAAAAGAAAAGAATGATGCAAGGCCAGAAACAAGGGCAACAACTAAATATCAAGTCGTAGGAAATCACAGCAATGCTATTATTGGAAAATCAAATTCCTTCGTTGATTTCAGTATCACCGATTATGAAAGAATTGCTTTTGTAAATGCCGGAGCAACCTATGACAATGATAATGTAAGATATGATCGTACGAATGGAACAAATGTTGTCGATTTTTTTCCCGATGCAAGTCAAGACTACTACAGCCACAAAGGAGGAATAAATGTATCTTGTAAAGTTGTGGCCTTTGGAAGATCTATAATAGCAGAAATGCAAGCGAGATTTAATCGAAATGGAGTTGGCAGTGTGGTTAGTTTTAGAGCGTAGCGCAAGTAACATTTCGAAAGGCGGAAGAAATTTTTATCTTTGAATGGACTAAAGTAAATGCCATGCACTATCAAGAGATTCTTCCCATTCCAGCTTTACAGCCTTTTATTCGTTACTTTTGGGTATTGGAGAGCGGGGAAGACCAAAGTACAAGCAAACAGTTTAAAATACTACCCGATGGGATTCCAGCCTTGATTTATCAAGATACGCCTAGTCTCTTTCGAGATGAACAAGAACAAGTTACTCCTCAGTTGTATGTATATGGCGCTTTTACAACCTATACGAACCAATTGGTTGATGGCGCTTTTCGAATTATAGGGGCATATCTTGAACCTACTTCCTTAAAATCGATATTCAAGGTAGATACTGCTGATTTAGCTAATCAGAATATAGCTTTGCATGATTTAGTTTCTACTTCTTTATTGGATCAATTACAAAATGCTCGAACAACACAAGAAAAGATTGGTTTACTTTCTGATTTTGTTTTGCAACAAATTCAAACGTTGCGTTATGAAAATCAAAAAGCTAAATTTGCGTCAACCTTGTTGCAAAGCGGAAAATCCATACAGGAAATCCAAGCGGAAATGAATATGTCCGAACGCACTTTGGAACGATTAATGAAACAAAATATAGGAATGTCTCCTAAACTTTTTTCGAGAATTATGCGTTTTCAATCGAGCTTGGAGCTAGTGAAAACTACAGACTTTGAAAATTTCACTTCGTTGGTTTATACCCAGGATTACTTCGATCAATCGCACTATATTCGAGAATTTAAAGCCTTTACTGGAACAAACCCAATGCATTTTTTACGGCATTCGAATGAAAAGTTAGCTAATTTTCCCGAGTGGAAAAAAGAAACGAAAGATAATAAAGAATAAATTTTAGTCTTGTCGGTTTTATCCAATTTTAAGTAATTATCCGGTTTTAGTTTTGCAGCTGAATTTAAAAGAAAAGAAAATGCAAAACGCAAAACAAAACAAAATCATTCGATTTAATCCAACTACCGTGCCCCATCCAGTCGGTAACTATTCACATGTTACAATCCTTCCTAAAGAAGCAAGTTTGTATACTTTTTCAGGACAAATAGGAGTTCAGGCAGACGGAACTATTCCCTCAGATTTTAAGGAACAGGTAAACCATACTTTTTCCAATATACAAGCCCTTTTAACAAGCCAAGCGCTAACCGAAGCTGAAGTAATTAAAGTGAATATTTGGGCTACAAAGGAGATTGATTGGTTGCATTTTAATTCCATCTGGGAAGATTTCTTTGGTGAGGCTTACCCATCGATGACCGTCGCTTATATTTCTGCATTAGGATTACCCGAAATTGATATAGAAATCGAAATATGGGCAGCCAAGTAAAAAAGACATCCCCCTTTTTATACGTATAAAAAGGGGGATTACTTTCTTACAATAGTTTTTTAGATTTTGCAGTAACTAAACGATTGTCTCATGCCTCTATTTTGCTTTTGATAAAGCCATTTTAGCTGCTAAAAACAACAAAACACTTCCCATAAACCACTTTTGTATTTTCACCCAAAAAGGTTTTTTTTGAAAGAATGAAGCTAACTTAGCAGCAAATAAAATAATAAGCAAATTGTTTAAAAAACTGACAAGTAGTTGTGTACTTCCCAGGGTCAAGCTTTGAAGCACAATCGAACCCTGTGCGGGTTTTATAAATTGAGGAAATAGCGATAAGTAAAAAACGGCAACTTTGGGATTGAGTACGTTTGTTAAAAAACCAATAGTAAATAGTTTATGTGGAGCATCCTTTTTTAGGGTTTGCTCTACCTCAAATATGTTTTTCCCATTGGGTTTGAACGCCTGAAAAGCTAAGTATACTAAATATAAAGCCCCCGTCAATTTTAAAATTGTATAGGCATAAGGAATCGCAAATAACACAGCGGTTAATCCAAAGGAAACTAGGATAATATGGAATAAAAAACCAAAAATAACGCCTACTAGCGAAATGAGTCCTGCTTTTTTACCCTGTGACAAGGTTCTTGAAATCAAGTAAATCATATTTGGACCTGGTGTAATGGCCAAAACGATAGAGGCTATAACAAATAAAAGTAATTCCTGAATCGGTATCATAATGTGAAATTTAAAGGGGATAAAAGAAAGGTTATTCGTTTCATGGTTACTCCGAAATATCCTCCTTTTTTCCGTTTTGAAAGGTATTTTTAGCGTTGGTTTGAACCAAATTTTTCTGACTTTAAAAAGGAATAAAATCCCTTTTAAGCTAGATTTTATTTTCTAATTTTCCTTTTTTAGGATCGAATTATCAAACAGGTTGAAACCGCATGTGCATATAATTTACCTTCCTTATCGCGTAATTCGGATTCTAAATACGCAGTTGTTTTTCCCTGGTGAATGAGTGTGGTTTTAGTATGTAGAACAGGGGTATCGCTTGTTATTTTTTTTAGAAAGTTTACTTTCAAGTCTAAAGAGGTAAATGCTTCCCCAATTTCTAAGGTACTGAGTAAAGAACAACCAATAGCCGAATCTAGAACAGTACTGATTATACCTCCGTGTACACAACCAACGGGGTTGTATAAGAAGTCCGCGCCTTTAAATTCAAAGACAACGTGCCCTTTTTTAACCCAAATAGGCTGGCAACCAATAGTTTCAAGACTTGGAGCCAAGGGTAAAGTACCTTCAAGTACACGGAGTAGAAAATCATATCCGCTTAGATTTTTAGCTTCTTTTAAAACGGTTATGGGATCTTCCCAAGTGTACGTACGCGTGTTTTTACTAGACATAGTATTTTGTTTCTTGTAGTTTATTTAAAAAGAAGGGTTCTTTTTTTGCCAAATTTAAGAGGATAAATACTTCAAAACAATTGAAATTATTTGTAGATTTACTTTAGTATTTTAGAAGTATGGATGTACATCAATTAAAAAGTTTTAAGACGATTGTTGAAAAAGAAAATTTTCAGGATGCAGCTAAAGAATTAAATTATTCATTGTCCGCTATCAGTTATCAAATGCAACAATTGGAGTTTGAATTAAAGTTTCCGTTATTTGAAAAAATAGGAAGGCGTATGCATCCCACGGAACAAGCGTTAAAATTAATTCCTCATATTAAGCGAATCGAAGAAGAAATAGAACAGATCAAATTAATTAATGCAGGGAGTTCTAAAATAGAGGGGAGTTTAACTATTTCTATTTCAGATAGTTTAATTACGTATATTTTACAGGCTGTATTAAAAGAATTTGTCGAAAAGGCTCCTTGTGTATTGCTAAAATTAAAAGTCAAAAACTGTTATGAAATACAAAAAGACGTTATTAAAAATGAAATTGATTTAGGGGTTCACTATCAGGTAAATGGATATGGGACGCAAATTAAAACCGTAGCTATTAAAGATTTCAAAGTAGGTTTAATGGCCTCTGCACAGTTTCCAAAAGAGGAGATGGACTTCAATCAGAAAAATCAAGTTAAATCCTGTGCGCTGATTACCAATGACCCGAATGGCGTATATCAAAAGTTTTTCAGAGAAGAGATGAAAAATAAAAATATTGATATAAGTCAAAATATAGAACTTTGGAGTATAGAAGCCACAAAACGCAGTATTATCAGTCAGATCGGAATTGCATATCTGCCTCATTTTGTGGTTAAGGATGAATTGGAATCAGGGAAGATGATTGAGATTCCTATCCAAGGATTTACGCCTAAGATTACCATGATTGCTGCATATCATCATCAGAAGTGGATTAGTCCCGCCATGCACTTGTTTTTAGCTATTTTACAAAGGCGAATGAAAGAAGATGTGCTGTGAACTTCAAACTCCAAAAAAAACGTAAAAAAAGTAATTTTTCTAGTGCATGTATTGGCATGTAATGAAAAGTAGTAAATACAGAAAACGCTCACCTTTTAAAAGTGAACGTTCTCCTTTTGTATAACCTAAAAAAATAACTGATTCGATTTATAAAATAAGAATTGTGTTTTATTTGGTCTGTGTCTCCACCTTCTGAATGAGATTAGTTAGTATCTCTTTGACGGATTGACTGCTATATGGACCCAAAGATTGTCCGGTCCACAAGCTGGAGAATTCGGGATTTTCTTTTGCTTTGGCAGCGATCCTTAAGCCTACAGTCAGTTTATTTTGAAACGGATAGGGTAAAATATAGTCTGAATGATCGAGTTGTTGGGTAAATGTATTGCTTAGTCCTCTAGCATAGCGACCAGAGAAACTTTTCGTTAAGACAAGATCTTCTTCTTTTGCCTGACGCAAGGCCTCTTTTTCAAATTCTGCTAGATTGCTTTCTTCAGATCCCATCAGTAAACTACCGATGGCAAAACCTTGGGCACCAAGCGTTTTAACGGCTAAGATAGTAGAAGCATTATAGAGTCCCCCTGCGTAAATAAGAGGCGTTTTTACCGCATCATATACTTTGGCTAATAAGGATAATCCCCCAATTTCAGGAAGCGTTTCACTTAAAAAGGTTCCCTGATGTCCACCAGCTTCAATTCCTTGTACACAAATGAGATCAATATCTTTTTGTTCCAATACCCTAGCTTCTGCTACCGATGTACAGGTTCCGATAAGTAGGATACCTTGTTGCTTCATCTTCGTGATAGTGGCATCATCAAATACGCCAAAAGTAAAACTCACAATCTTACAACCCTCCGCAATAATAGCATCAACTTGATCGCGGTAATCCGTATAAACAACTTGTTCGTATTCCGCCAAGTTGACGTCTAAATTAGCTTGTTGGGCAAGATTCTCAATGTAGTGTTTCGTACGCGTATATTGATTTTTTAATGCTTCGGTTCGTTCAGGTAAGGGGTTTAGAAATACATTGACTGCAAAAGGACCATTCGTTAGCTGTTTGGTTGCGCGAATAAGCTCTAAACATTTAGTTACAGGTAAATCCCCTAAAGGCAAGGTTCCTAAAACGCCAATTTCACCTACTGCTGCAACCATTTTCGGGGTAGTTACTCCAAACATAGGGGCTTGAATAATAGGATATTTAAGATTTAAAAGTTGTGTTATTTTATTCTCCCAGGTGAAATTTTCGGTATGCATTTTCTTTTTTTTCTTGGTTAATATTCAAAAATACAAGTTATTTAAAGACAAAAAGATGATAAATAACAGTCTTTGTAAGTCTGAATTTGAATCACAGGGGAGAGAAAATTAGTTTAGCAAGAGGTAAAACCAATAAAAAAGCCCAATTGCAACTGCAATTGGGCTTTCTTTTACTGTTTAAAAAAAATTATTTTCTACTGTTTTTAGCAGCATCGAATTTCTTTCCTTTATTGTATGATTTTTTAACCGATTTAGCGGCTGTATTAGCTGTTCTACTAGCATTGTTTACGAATGCCAACGCTCCAGTATAAGAAGCTTTAATTTTGTTTTCTCTGTCATCTATAGCGTTTAAAGAAACAGTATATTGATCTCCTGTTTTTTCTATTTTAACAGTTCCAGTACGTGTAGGTGCATAGCTAGTTGTTTCATCATTATTGATTGAGAAGTACCATGTACCCCAATCTAATCCTGGTTCTGTACCACCACCTGAACCTGCATTACCTGCCATTTCTTCTCCAATTGGGAATTCTCCAACAGGGATATCTGTTGTAGCATTTACATCAGAGTAAATGGTTACACGCATCCACTCACCAGAACCTTCAGCCCGAAAGTACTCTTCAGGATGAAGGGTTACTGTTTCTGCGTATAAATAGATATTCCAGCGGTTGTTTTGTTTTTCTGTAATAGGTGATTTTCCTTTGTATTCAAGGAATCCTTGGGTTAAAGTTTCAACTTTTTTATCTGCTCTAAGTGTAGAAATGGTATATTGGTCGCCTTGTTTTACTTTTCCTACATATTTACCTAAATGTCTTTTGCCATTTTGTAGTAAAATATTAAAGCGAACTTCTTGTCCTTCTTTGTTTTCCATTACTTTGATTGATCCATCAAGAATGTATAGTTCTTCTTTAATTCCTGCTGCTTTGTCATTGTGTTGAAACGTAGCAAAAGAATAATCAATCTCTCCACTTTCAATCGCTTCTTTTGACCCCACTTTAAAACTACCTACTTTAAATTCAGTAGAAGCTTTATACGTTTTGTTAGGGATTTTTGCTTCCCAAGCTTTGGGTGCCATAGCATCAAACATAGAAAGGGAAATATGATGTCCATCGCCTTCTAATTGTCCGTATTTATCCGCTTCACCTTGTGTGAAAAACGTCATGTATTCCGCTACATTTGGATGCTCAAATACATCGTCACCCCAATACCAACCATTTTGAATTTCATAGGTCGTATCGTATATTGGTTCAATGTCTAACGCATCAGTATAGTTGAAATCATAAGTTAAACCTTGTTCGTCTTTTACTTGCCCTTTAAACGTATAGAGCGCATTATTTTTAGTAACAGTAATTTCTCCTCCAACTAGTTTGAATTGAGCATCTCCCTGTTTTAAAAAACTCTTTTCAGTGAATGTGTATAAAAGAGCAGCCCCTTCAGAAAAAAGATACGTTTCTGATTTTAGGGTAGCTTCTAGTAAATTTTCATCTGCTACAAGATTAGAGATGAAATCCAGATGAAAGTCTCCTTTATTTGTATTTAAAACGATTTTGAAACTCCCTTTGCTATCTACATTCCCAAGATATGTACCTGTTGATTTTTCAATGGCAATTGGCGTCAGTTGAATAGAATTGTTATCATCACTGCTGCATGATGTTAGCGTTAAATTGCCAAGCAAAATAAAGCTTAGTAAACCAGTTAGTCTTTTCATAAGTAAATTGAATTAGTCTGAGAGGTGCAGAACAACCTCTTGTTTATTTTTGTTCGTTGAGCTGTATTTGATGTTGGAATATTATATTTTTTTGGCTTTTTTAAGTTGAATAACACAAAACAGATCGAGTCGCAAGTTAGATTTTATTTCTAATCATTCCATAAAGTCTAAATAAATTAACATAACGAAAGGGAGTGATTTCGCAATATGTGAATAACAATAATGTTATAGTTTATTAATTAGCTGTATTAAGTTTATATTATTTAATCTTAATGCTTAATTTATTAAATATGGGTTGTAAATTTTTTGGGAGAAAGATTAAAATCATAAATTTTCACTGGTTGGGGAAATAAAAACACAGGAAGAAGGATTGAATAAACTTTTTGAGCAGTTATGGGGTTGTTTAATTCACATTTAGTGTGTTGGATTTAAAAAAAAAGTCTAACTACGGCAGTAGTTAGACTATATAAGGAATAAGAAATGAAAGGACTTAGGACATACTTTCTACACATAAGATGGCGCATTTTTCTCCATCAATAGCGGCGGAAATAATACCTCCGGCATAACCTGCACCTTCCCCACAAGGATATAATCCTTTGATTTGCGGGTGTTCCAACGATTTATCATCTCGTGGAATTCTCACGGGAGATGAAGTTCTGCTTTCTGGTGCATGAAGAATGGCATCATTGGTAAAATATCCTTTCATCGACTTGCCAAATTCCTGAAATCCCTCTCTCATAATTTGAGTTAAGAAACCAGGAAAAACGTCACCTAATTCAGTAGAAGTTGTACCAGGTACATAGGAAGTTTTAGGAATAGAAGTGGAAACCTTTGATTGGGTAAAATCAATCATACGTTGGGCGGGTACACGTTGTGTTTCGCCAGCTAGTAAGAAAGCTTTCTGTTCAATGCTCTTTTGAAATTCCATACCTGCTAAAGCACCGAATTTTTGAAAAGGTTTAAAATCTTCTAATTTCAATTCTACTACAATACCAGAGTTAGCCGTTGCCTGATCGCGTTTGGACGGGGACCACCCATTGGTTACAACCTCTCCTGGAGCTGTAGCACAGGGAGCGATTACCCCGCCAGGACACATACAGAAAGAGTACATGCCACGTCCGTTCACCTGCTTTACAATAGAGTAGGGAGCGGGAGGAAGAAATTCACCTCTAAAATCACAGGAATATTGAATTTGATCAATCAGCGATTGCGGGTGTTCTGCACGAACGCCTAAGGCAAAAGGTTTGGCTTCAATAAAAATATTTTTTTGATCTAATAGTTCATAAATATCACGGGCTGAATGTCCAGTGGCTAAAATAACTTTGCTCGCTTCAATTTTATCTCCATTTTCAAGTATAACGCCTTGAATTTCATTGCTCTTTATGACAAAATCAACTACGCGTTTTTCAAACCATACTTCTCCGCCAAATTCTTCAATTTTATGGCGCATGTCTTGCATGATTTTAGGCAATTTATTTGTACCTATATGGGGATGTGCTTCAACTAAAATATCTTGTGATGCTCCAAAGGCAACGAGTAATTCTAAAATGCGATTGATATCGCCGCGTTTTTTGGAACGCGTGTATAATTTACCATCCGAATAGGTTCCTGCACCCCCTTCACCAAAACAATAGTTGGAATCCGGATCTACAATATGTTCAATGTTTAGGGCTTTTAAATCTCTTCGGCGACCGCGAACATCTTTTCCTCTTTCGATAACAATAGGTTTAACCCCTAATTCGATGAGTTGTAAAGCAGCAAAATAACCCGCAGGCCCTGCACCAACGATGATGACGCGTTGCGCCTCTTTTACATTGTGATACGCTGGAAAATTAATTTGGCGATGGCTCACCTCTTCTCCTTGGAAGAAAACGTGAACTTTCAAATTGATTTTTACGGAGCGCTGTCTGGCGTCTATGGATCTTTTAAGTATGGTAATGTGTTGAATATCTGAAATAGAACTTCGGATATGATTCGCAACATATTGGGTTAATAATTCAGCTGAAGCCGCAACTTCAGGAAGAACTTGTAACTGTAATTCTTGTGGCATTTTTTTATAAGGCAATAAAAATTAAAGCACAAAAATACATTAAAAAAACAAAATATGATTTAAGAATAAAAGGTCTACTTAAAATAAGCTATAGAAAATTAAATAGAGGTTTGGATATCCTAATGAAATTCGGACAATTAGTTAAGCAGCTTTATTAATATTTATTATTTGATTAAATTCGTTGATTGTCTGGTAGTTTAAGTAGGAGTGTCTACGTTTTTTATTATATCAT
>NZ_CBCPHW010000025.1:0-55447 GCF_965118575.1 Myroides odoratus
GCATTTAAATATTTTTACTTTAAAATAAAAGAATCTAATACCAAAAGAAAAAAGGAAGAAACAGTCTTTTCTCCTTACTTATCTTTTACTTTTGTAGTAAATATATCCTATAATGAAAACATTTTTCTTTACTCTTTTTGCTTTTTCACTATTTAGTACCTCAACACTAGTTGCACAGAATCTCGAAATAATTCCTCTGGGTGTCTACGGAGGGGGTGATGAAAGTAATTTATCCTGTTATTTAATAGGTGTGCAAAACAGCAATAGTTATTTAGCACTGGATGCAGGTACTATTAGAAGTGGAATAAATAAAGCAATCGAACATAAAACGTTTAATTCTCCTTTCAAAACTATACTACATGATTATATTAAGGGATACTTTATATCCCATGGACATCTTGATCATCTAGCAGGTTTAATTATCAATTCACCAGAAGATACAGCCAAACCAATTTATTCTTTACCTTTTGTTGCAGCAATTTTCAAGCACAATTATTTTACTAATGCTGCATGGGCTAATTTTGGCAATGAAGGAGAATCGCCAATTCTTGGGAAATATACCTATACTAAGGTACAACCTTTCCAACCCTTTTCTATTGAGCATACAACTTTATCAGCCGAGGTATTTGAATTAAGTCATGTAAATCCACAAAAGAGCTCAGCTATTTTACTAAAAAATAATGATGACTACGTGCTTTACTTTGGGGATACGGGTGCAGACCGCATTGAAAAAACGAATCACCTTAAAACCATTTGGGAATATATCACTCCTTTAGTACAAAACAAAAATCTAAAAACAATTCTAATTGAAGTGTCTTTTCCCAATAGTCAAGCGGAGCATTTGTTATATGGCCATTTAACACCTAAGTTATTAAATGAGGAATTAAGTAAACTGGCTAAACTAGCTGAAGTAGAATCTTTAAATGATTTGACTGTTATTATTACACATTTAAAACCTTCTGACAATCAAATAGAAATAATCAAACGAGAATTGAGGGAAAATAATCCGCTACATATTAATTATATCTTCCCAGAACAAGGAAAGAAAATATCCCTTTAAACAAAATCCCATTCTCTTTTAAAGAATGGGATTTTTTTTTATTTCCTATAGCATAGATATAACACTACAAATACAATAAACGAAGGCAATAACCAGGGTACATCATAACTATATAAAGGTACATGCCCCATCCACTGGTTTAATTGAAATACACAACTATCTTCTGTTGCTTTGTCTAGTGTCATAACAATATAAAATTGGAGCAAGGAAAAAATAGTTGTTGTTATAATTGCGCCTACAAAAGGTGCTTTTTGTTTGACTATTTTACCGAAGATGACTACATATAATATTAAGGTAAGTGTAATAGGATAAATAATCCCCAGGAAAGGGCCCGCATAATCAATAATTTCATCTACTCCATTTACAGCAAGAATAGCTGAGAAAATACAAGTAGCAGTAACCACAACTTTGTAACTCAATTTTCCATTAGTCAATTTACTAAAAAATAATCCTGTGGCACATACTAAAGCAATAGCTGTGGTCAGACAGGCTAAAGCAATACAAAGAGATAAGGCAATTGTTCCTTGAGCGCCTAATACATGATTAGATATATACAATAAGAGTTCTGTACGTTTTAAATCTCCTGAAGCATCATACCCCGAAGTTGCTCCCAAATATATTAATCCGCCATAGATAAACAACAAACACAAAATAGCTACAAATCCCGATAGAAATGTAATTTTAGTTTTTGCCTCTTGACTGACGTATCCTTTTGCTTTTACAGCAGAAATGATAATTCCTGCATAAATGACAGAAGCTAACACATCCATTGTTTGATATCCTTCGGCAAAACCTCTACGAAAAGCTTCACCCCCCGTAATTGAAGTTTGAGTTGCTGGAGCTAAAGGATGGAGAATTCCCATGACAATCATAATTGCTAATAAAATAAGCAATAAAGGGGTTAAAAATTTTCCAATAATATCAACTACTTTTGAGGATGAAAAAGACAAGGCTAAGGTTATACCAAAGAACAAGATAGAAGAAATAACGGCATTAAAATCAGGCCAAATGGGCAATAATCCAATTTCATAGGTTGTTGCGGCAGTACGTGGAATGGCTACTAATGGGCCAATACTCAATATAATGGCTGTTGCAAGAACTAGACCTACAGTCTTATTGATTCTCTTTGCCAAATCCGTAAATTCATCTCCAGAAAACAAAACGGCTAAAATTCCCATAAACGGGGCTATAATAGCTGTAATGGTAAAGCCTGAAATAGACCAAATCCAATCTTGTCCTGTTAATAGTCCAATAATTGGTGGTAAAATAATATTTCCGGCTCCAAAAAACATAGCGAATAATGCAAAACCGATGGTTAGTATATTAAGTGTTGATTTAGATTTCATCTTTTATTTTCTAATTTAATAATCTATTTATTATATTTCCAGAAGTAATTCGATTACATATATGCAAATACTATGCTATTCTTCGTATTATCTTGAATTATTGCATGCAATATAGAATTTTAAAAGCATATATTTTCATTTTACAAAGACACAAAAATGACAAATTTTAAAAATAAGCTTCTTTAAATATCTTTACATTTACACTATATCAATAAGCTAAACACGATGCCTTCTTTATTTGAAACTTCTAGGTTGCTAATTCATTCGATTCAACTTTCCACCGATATCAATCCTTTGTTAGCGCTACACAATCATCTTCCTACCATGCGTTGGATACCCAATACTAAAACACCTTGGACTGAGGAGGACTTAGTAAAAAAGTACAACATAAATCTTTCGTTATATCCGAAGCGCTTAGGCCTATATAAAATTCTGCTAAAAACACAGACAGAACCTATCTTACTTGGCGAAGTGGGCTTATTTCCTTATCAAGAAACGACATCAGATATTGAGATTGGTTATATTTTACATGAAGTGTATTGGAAAAAGGGATTGGCTACGGAGTTACTATTTGCCCTAGAACAATTTATTCAACAGCATTTATCTTATACAACAATTCGAGCCCAACTTTTTAGCAGTAATCTAAATTCTAAAAACTTACTAGAAAGGTGTTCCTATCAATATGAAAGTACCTCTCAAATTACCGATAATCTGTCAAAACTTATGTATACAAAAAATATTTCCACTAACAAAAAACAAGGTTAGCTAATTGTTAGTTTAGACTTCATTCCTACTTTTAGAGTATCCGACTAATTGAATAAGCAATTGTATCCGCTTGTTATATTGCAATAACCCACTCAATTATTTCAGTACGAACAAACACCTTTTAATTTCAACGTATTCAAAGTAGCAAAATTACAGACGTACACTTCTGCTATACATACAAAAGAATCAATCTAATACACGCTTTTTTTACCAAACCAAAAAAGGACTTCCTCTATCACATTTTTACTTTTTTACTTATTTACGTCCTCATTTCAACGTTGACTATTCATTTATGATTAAAAAGTTCCAGTAAAAATTTCCATCTTAAAAAAAGAAATAAGATTTTCACAAAAAAAACCTTCCTCCTCCCTATTAAAAAAGCAAAAAACTTTTACAAAATACAGTATGTCTTCGCTAAAAAAGTAAATAATATTTTTTTTATTAAAATATCCAAAAAACACAATAAATAATATTTTTTAATCAAATTAACGAGTTTAATTATATATATTTTTACGAATAACTATAAAACACACCTAAATAAATTCACTCTTTAAACACTTAAAACTAATATTAAGAATAAAAGAAGCGAAAGAATGACATACACAACCCCAAAATTAGAGCTAAATATTATTACGAAAGATTTACCCTCTTTATGTAGCACCAATTCGAAAGAATTTGCTGTTTATACCCAAAAAGAAGGTAAAGAACAATTAATCCCTTATAATATAAAAACACATTATAAGGTATCTTATTTAAACAGTGAAAGTAAATTATTTTGTGGAACCGAAATTCGAGAATTTACGGGGCCTACTCTCTTTTTCTCCAATCCTCTATCTACGTATACACTTGAGCCCACATCCGAGTCACCTGATGGTTTTTTCTGTTTGTTTACCAATACTTTTCTTGGTTTTCAAAGCACTGAAATTAGATCAACTCTAAATGCTTTACAAGCTACTCCTATTTACTCTTTAGATTTAGAGCAAAATCAAATGATTAAAAGTTTATTTGAAAATATTGCTATAGAACAAAAACAAGAGTATCCTTTAAAAAAAGAAATCTTGCGCAATTACATTGAGATTATCATTCATCAAGCAAATAAACTGAAGAGTACGTATACCTTAGTAGAAAAGAAAAATGCAACCAATCGCTTATGTGCACAATTTTTAGAGCTGGTGGAAAAGCAATTTCCAATTACCAATAAACAGCAAGTTGTCCGTCTCAAAACAGCGACGGATTTTTCTGATATGCTAGAGGTACATACCAACTACTTAAACTTTGTAGTTAAGCAAACCTTAGGCAAATCAACAACGACAATTATACAAGAACGCATATTAATTGAAGCTCAACGGTTATTGAAAAATTCAACTTTAAGTGTTTCTGAAATCGCCTTTACGCTTGGATTTGAATATGCCACCTATTTTTCTAGTTTTGTTAAGAAATATACGGGCTATTCCCCTAAGCAACTCAGAAAACAATAATTGAATAAAACTTCTTTCGACCGATCTATTTCCTTTGGAATAGCTCCTTTTATCGATGCGTTATATTTAAAATACCTCAACTTTTTTGAAAAACAAAAAAGGGGCTGTCTCTAATTGAAAAGAGTCAGCCCCTTTAAACTAACTTAATTATTCCCTAGGAAAATCGGGTCTTTTCATTTTATATCTACTACCGGATAACGATTCTAAAAAAGCAACAATTGCTTTTACCTCCTCGCGATCCAGTTTTAAAGGTTGCATGAGTGGATCAGTAAACGGATATAAAGGATCCGCTTCTTTTTTCTCTGGCGTTGGATCAATCATGTGCATTCCACTGTTGTATATATTGACAATTCCTTCTAAATTATCAAAGAATCCGTTGTGCATCCAAGGTCGTGTTAAGAGTAAATCACGTAGCGATGGGGTTTTAAATTGTCCGACATGTTCGGGGTCTTTGGTTATTTCGTACCGTCCTAAATCTTGGAATTTTCTGTTGTAATACGTCAATCCGATATTGTGAAATTTATCATCGGTTAAATCGGGACCATGGTGGCAATTCATGCAACGTCCTTTGGTTCTAAACAAGTGCATTCCGTAGATTTCTTGGTCTGTCATTGCATTGTACTTCCCATCCACAAATTGATCTACGCGACTTGGTTGACTTTTTATGGTTCTTTGAAAAGTAGCTAAAGCACTTACAATCCGATCATAGGTAACTTGTTCATCCCCATAGGCTGCCTTAAATAAAGGTTTATACGCTTTAATTTTATGGATTTTTTTAGGCAACAAATGTACATCCATAGCCATTTCATTGTGTGCACTTAAAGGCCCTTCTGCTTGTTCTTCTAAGCTAGTTGCTCTACCATCCCAAAAGAAAGCTTTTCTATTTCCAATATTATAGAGACTAGGTGTATTTCTCATTCCTTCTAAATGATCATGCCCTAGAGCTACTTTTCTGCGATCTGTCCATCCCATTTCTGGATCATGGCAAGTACTACAAGAAATTTGATTAGACTGAGATAGTTTAGGGTCAAAGAAAAGCATTTTACCCAACTGTACTTCTGGCAATTCTTGGGTTGTAAAAAAAGCAGTATCTCTTTGAATACTACCAAATTCCACCCAATCAACACCGGAATCAATGGTAGGTTTTGGCCATTGTGCAATTGGTTTTTTATAGCTTTCGATAATCTCTATATAGGCGGGATCATCAGGGTTAAAAATTTTGGGCGCATTTGTAAAGCTCAAAAGTCCCCCTATTGCCAAAAACAAGGTTATTGTAAACTTTTTGTTCATTTTATTGTCTTATTGATTAAAACGTCACACCAATAGTAACGCCTAAATAGTTGTTTTGTTTATTTTTTTTAAAATCCACCTGATTATAAGTAATTGCTATAAACATCGGTGCATTTTTCACTTTTTCGATCGCATACTTCACGGTTGTCCCCCAAGCTAAATAATTGGCAGTGAAATAGTCAAAATCATTCATCAACCAATCTTCAATCGCTTGTTTTGATTGTAGAAGGTTGTATTGATGCATTGCTTGATTTGTATTGCGATAGGTAAAAGCGGGTGCAATTTCAATTGTGGATAAAGGGCTTAAGGCCTGAGTATAAGATAGATTAAGTCCATAGGAATTGGAAGTGAAATTTTGCTTCGAATTAAATTCATTCAATCGCTCTGTATTTTTTTGATATTTCCAAAAAGGCTTTGCTACTAATCGGCTTTTTGGAAAGTTTACTTCATACATTCCTTCTACCACATGGCTGCTTTCCTTTGCTACAAACATTTTCTTTTCTAGCAATTTGACCAATCCTAAATTCGTTTCGTTGTCTGTATAATATACTTCTATTCCCTCTTTATCCTTCTGTGAATAGTTGTATTTCAATCCGATTCGATGTTCATTTATCTGAAAAAACTTGAGGGCAAAAATAGAATAATAGTCACTCTCTAAACGATTTCCTTCTGCATCTCCTGACGAATTACTGAGATTTACTCCTTTAAAAAACTTCTTGAGTATTGTACTCCCTTTTGTAAATCCTAAACTAAAATCTAAGGCTTTATTATCTAGGTTTAGTCCATATTCGTTCCCATTGCTTTCAAAATTAGTTCCGGTACTCTTTCCACTAAAATATCGGTTCCAAGTTCCTAAACCATTCATTTGATAAAGGGCTGCTTTTTGCGTTTGATTGACAAAAGTAACATCTGTATTCTGGGTATAGTTCGTATACAAAGCATAGGCACCTGCAGTCCACTGTTGGGTTAACTCATAGCCAATACCACCTTTGATTGTAATATTTGACGATATATTCTTAGGTCGTGGGTCTTTATTTTTAAACCCTAAATGAGCCTGATACGCCACTTCCAACGCAAAAGAAAATTTCTTTATCTTTTGGGCATATCCACCTAAAAACTCATAAGCTTCATATTTCATACTCCCTTTTGTAGAATCAGCCATCACATAGGGTGCAATTATATCTAAATCTAAATTTGCATTCCACTGTATATTCTTTTGAGAATTATTCTGGTACACTACATTCCCCCAAATACTGCGGTTGTTACTTAATTTTTTAAAAGAGGATGCTGCAATCTCAATGCCTTCTTTTCCTGATCCTTCTTGTAATTTGTAGCGTTCTTTTTTTTCTTTACTCTGGCTAACCAAAATATCTGAAAACGAAAAATTACTATAACCCAGTTTATGTACTGGATTATAGTAATACTCTTTTTTAAAAGCTTGTTCGGATTGTTGCTGAAGTATCATTCGCTGATAGGTTGATAAGCTGTCTTGCGCCTGCATCGAACTCATACAACCAAGTAAACCAATCCAAAAAATAGTGAGCTTCTTCAATTTGAACTAATATTAATGAACAATTCCATTTTTAAGGCTTGCATCAGCATCGCGAATGAAATCTTTCGTTGAGTTATTGGTATCTTTATATAAATTCTTTCCGTTTTCCATTTTTCCGATAGTAATACGACGGATTGATTTTCCATAACGGGTAGGATCTGAATCAATGGTTCCACAACCTGTCCATCCACTGTCAATTGAACTATCTAACGTATTGTGTTCCCATTTTTCAATGGCTGCAGAATTTACACCATCCAAAATCCAAGTATTTAATACTTTTAAAGTTGTTTTCTTTGTAATATTCCCTGCTGCATTTAAATACTCATAGTTATAGATATAGTTTCTAGCCCAATCCTCTACTGTTAATCCATCTGGAAAACGAGCTAACGCATAGCTTTCAGCGCCTCTATCATGTAAAAAGAACATATTAAAAGCCATTTTTGTATAAATAACTTGCGCATTAGGCACAGCTGGATTATCCACTTGTCCTAATTTTGGGTTATCTAAGTTTGGATATTCATAATCTGCATTTGTTAAGTCAAAAGCAGGAATATTTGATTTCTTATGATTTTGTGCCATATCTGCTATAACAATAAAATCACCTGGTTGCACGTCTTTTGAATGTAATTGAGGAATCATTAATACCGCTTGTACAGCAAAAGCATCTCCTTTAATACTTGGCGTTACGTTGTGATTCTGTGTAGTATTGAATTCTGATTGACAAATTAACAGACCTCCAGTTTTTAGTACTTTATCTGTATTATTAGTCAATTTAAAATAGCGTCCACCTGTATAAGGTTTCCCTTCTGTTGTTCTTACCCCTGTAAAGAAAACTTCTTCGATGATAAAGTCTTCGCTGAACGTCTTGATGATTAGATCAATCACTACTTCAACTTCATCGATCTTAATATCTACTGATTTATCTCCACCAACGGCAACTTCTTCGCCATTGTTTAAGATTACTTCTCCATTTACAGAAAGCTTATAAGATCCTTTGTCTAACAATAATTCCGTGCTTTTATCGGTAATTGTTTTCTCAATTTTCTTTCCTGAATTTATTTCAAGCGCTTCTATTGTCAATTCTTTTACCGTTTTTATATCTACTCCGCGAAAAGAAATTTTTAAGCTACTTTGCTTTTGTATATTTTCTACTCCACTATCGTCGCTGCTACAAGCAGTAGTAATTGCTGTTAAGCTTAAAATTGCCAAACACAAGGTTATAAATCCTTTTCTCATTATTTTATGTATTAAAAATTATATGTAAGTTCCATTCCAAAATAGGGTTCTGTACTATCTTTTCTATATATTTTCGTATTGTTAAACGTATAAGGGCTCATATATGAGAACAGTTTATTTACAAATAAGGAAGCCTTTAGTTCTTTGTAAATACGTTTCGTTACTTTCAAATTTACGCGCATATCAAACGTAAAGTGCCTATTCATATTATCCGTTGTCGAGACATTTCGTATTAACCATTGTAGGTAGGGATCTGTTCGATCAGCATCTGTATAGTCATAAACAATTCCGTCCGCTCCATAATAACTTATCGGTTGCTCTTCTTTCCACTCTCTTGTATCGTCTTTAAATAAAACGCCCTGAAAAGAGGCTGATATATTCATATCTAGTACAGATAAATAAGTATCTATAACCAAATTATAATTTAATCCACTTATCTTATTTCCATCGTCTTTTTGATAAATCCCCACATAAGCATAATCACTTCCCGCTAAAGAAATACTGGGCTTTTCGTGAATCGGAAGTGAATTAGAATACAGCGTTTCAAACCAAGCACCGCTTAGGGAAAAACGCGTATTAATGCCCTTAAAACGAGGAGAGGTATAACCAAACTCAATTCCTTTTTTTAAGGTATTGCTTCCATTACCTCTGATACCTACTGCTTGTAAGACATTAACTTCTTTATAAGGCAGATTTTCTATATTGGGTTTTTCAGTCAAATTTGCTAAATCAATGCCTGAAGCGTCGTATCGGTTATACGTATAACTTTTATAATTTACTACACTTCTGAAACCATTTTTCATTTGCTCATCAAAGTAGGTGATAAAAAAATTGTGGTTCGCATAACTTAAATCCAAGCGAATTTCTTTTTTGACATTTTTAGCTGCCACCAGTTGTTTGTTGGTAAAATCATCCACATAAGTCATGAAATTGACGTATTGATAAGCTGCATTTTCTGGACGAAAATTGAGTTGCGTAAAATCGCTATATCGCTTATTTGGGTATAGCATCAATCCAGTTGGTTGCTTGTACAATTCACCATATCCTGCGGTGATATCGGCTTTCAACACCTCATTCCCTAGCTGTACTTTTGGCAATCCCCATTGAAAAATAAATCGAGGTTCCACATAGATTTTCTTACTCAAAGCATAGCTTTTATCCATGCCTAGCATTTTAGAAAGACGAACTCCTCCATACAGTCCAAAATTATTATCTGCATACGACCAACTTAGTTTATCTCCTACAAAAAAGGCAAGATTTTGATAGGCAGGAATGTCTTTATAGGCACGAGGTCTGGTTGTCGAAGCAGTTGATGGAGGGGTTAACAAATCGTACATTTCTCCTCTTCCGTAATTATGAGAATACTTATAATCCGTTCCCACCTCAATGTCGTGTTTGAAAGTTCCGGTTTGAAAACCCAAAGCCGCTTCTAGCTTTCCATTTATATTAAGCGGACGTCCTTCTGTTTTTGCCTGAGACACAAAACTCAACTCGGGAAAATATCCTTCATTTACTCCTTGTTCTGTTGCAATAGAAACGACAGTTGGTCCACTGTACTGAACAAAAACCCGCTGTTCAATATCTTCTATGCCTTGATTTACATTTGTGGTTAGTTTAATATTTTTAAACAAGCCTTGGTGCTTAACTTTAAAATCAAAGTTATTTGAGAAGCTTATTTTTTGACGTTTATTTTTAAAAAAATCTATTTTTTCATATCCCGTATCTGGGTCTACTTTAGACTCATCAATATTCATATTATAATCTAAATTAGATCGCCACTCCAGTATATTTCCCTGAATATCAAAGGTCTTTTTAGATCGTATTGAAGCTGTAATCCGTTTATAAGACTCATATAAATCTCTTGGATCTGCTAATGCATTCAAATAATCAAAACTGGTATTTAAGGTCCAAGTAGGCAATACATCAAACCCCTTAGCAATATAATAAGACTTGCTAAACCCATCCGCTTTAGCACGGGCTTGCCATTGGGTATACCCACTTTTTCTATTAATCAAAATTAAACCTGAAGTCAAATCGCCATAACTTACCGTTGGAATACCGCGTATTATTTCAACACTTTCAATATCATTGGTGGATAACGTACGCATATCAACACCGGTTGCATTTGTATTGCGTCTACTCGCAGCGAGTCCAGTAAAACTTTTATCCTCTTTTACCGCCTGCAACATATCCATATTGGAATTCAATACATTGCCATCCATGACAAACTGCACACCCAAAGCACTGGTAGAATAACCACTAAGACTAGGGCCAAACTCTCTAATGCGAATTACGTTGGTTGCTGTTAAATTAGGTGTTTGAGCCAATCCTCCTGGTAAAAGCTCCATCAAATCTGCAAAACTAGAAGGCTGTAAATGCTCCATTGCCTTGCGATTAATCACTGACTTTGTAGATAGTCCTTTGCCCTCTTCGGCTGTTATAATAACTTCTTCTAACTCATTAACTACTTGCGGCAAAACCAGGCTTATTTGCTGACTTTTTACAATAGTGAGTTCATTTTGTTTATTGGTATAACTGATGTGAAAATACTGTGCTTGATAGTTCCCTGGAATAACTTGAAAACTCACCTCTCCCTGCTCATTTGTCAAGCCAATATAGTTATGGAGTTTATTTTTTAAAGAAACCGTTACTTCTGCGATTCCGTGTAGACTTTCATCTGTAACTTTAATTTGAACTTCAACCGAATGCTGTGCAAAGACAGTTGCAGTTAAGAAAAAAAAGAAAAAAAGCCATTGAGCTTTCCAAGTTGAAAGCCCCTTATTTAGCGTACGCATTACTACGTGATTTAAAATATTTGCAGCCACAAAGGTATTATCTAAATTTCATAAATTCAATTTATTTAGACTAATTTCAAACAACTATCTACGAATCTTTAAAATTTCCAATAATTAACAAATATTCTTACGCTTTTGAAAAAAAAATCACAATTTATAAGCGTATAAAAAAAACATATCTAAAAGAAGACGTTTCAATACATCACTAATACTAAAATCATCACTAAAATAAAGGACAACCTTTATTACTTTAAGTTCTAAATCCATTCGAAACCTTCTTGTAGGGATCAAAAAAAATATTTTCGTTCTGTATTTTTATTCTATCCTAAATTCGCAAATGACGGAAAAAATTTGCCCTTGCCGATACTGATTTAACGATTCCCCTTTTCAAAGTGGTTATGAAGATGGGGCTTATCCTATCTATTTGGGTTAGAATGCAAACGACAGCATTTGTAAAATCGCTATTGAAGTTGATAGACATTGAATTGACTTTCAAAGAAGAGAGAGAGAAATGAACGAATTAAAAAAGTCGCTAAACGCGACTTTTTTAATCATATCGAATAGCCTTTACTGGCGATATTTTTGTAATTAAATAGGAAGGTATCAGCAAAACAAGCATTGCGATTAGCACTACACCTACATTGAGTAAAATCACATCTGAGAAGCGAATTAATACGGGAGCTTCGCGCACATAGTAGGAAGTTGGATCTAATTTCACAATTCCGGTATACTTTTGAACAAAGAGCAATCCTAAGCCGATGCCATTCCCATATAACAATCCTTTTCCTATCAAATAAAACGCATTGTATAGAAATATTTTGCGCACACTCCAATTGTTGGCTCCTAATGCTTTTAGCATTCCAATCATTTGTGTGCGTTCTAAAATAAGCACAAGTAAAGCTACAATCATATTAATAGAAGCAACAGCAATCATAATGATAATGATGACTCTGATGTTAAAATCGAACATATCCAACCACCCGAAAATATTCTCATATTTTTCGACTATTGTTTTACTGTCAACGGTTGAAGGTAAATTCAAATAAATCTCATTGCCTTTTTGTTCTATTTGATCAAAATTATTTAAGATAACTTCAAATCCTCCTACTTCATTTTCAGTCCAACGATTTAGGCGTTGAACATGGCGTAAATCTCCAATAATGATATTTTCATCAAATTGTTGCAATCCTGAATTAAATAATCCAACAATCTCAAATTGACGTACATTGGGAACTTTATTTCCCCAATCCTTCATAAAATAAGTGGTGATTTTATCACCTAATTTAAATTCCAATCGACGCGCAATATACGTTGACATCAAAATCTCATTACTCATTTCCTTTTCGAAGACAGGTAAACGCCCTTGTTCAATGTACTCCCTCATTTCGTCAAATTGATAGGCTTCATTGACTCCTTTGTATACAATGCCTTCAAAAGCAGTCTCCGTTCTCATAATCCCAGCCTTAGAAGCAAAGGGTTGAACTTGTTTCACTCCTTCCAATCCTTGTACCTGAGAAGCGAGTTTCTGATTTAATTCAATCGGTTTAAGCGTGATATCAGTAACATTTGCATCATATTTGGTAATGACAATATGACCGCTAAAAGCTGATATTTTATCTCTAATTTTGTGTTTTAATCCTAAACCTGTAGCCACCGATACAAGCATCATAATAATACCCAATGCAATTGCAGTAATTGCAATTTTAATAATTGGCGCAGATACACTACTTTTATGGTTCTTTGTAGTAACTAAACGTTTAGCTATAAAATATTCTAATTTCAACTTTGTTATGGTATCAAATTCAACAGTCAAAAATACATTATTATTCTTAGCAACGCTATTCATTTATAGTGTAAATTCGTATTCTTTTTCAAGTGACAAAAAAGAAATTCACCCTATTGTTTCTTCAACTATTCGCGTGGGTGCTGAAAATACAACGGCTTATTTTGATTTACTACGCAACAAAAAAGTGGGAATCCTAACCAATCAGACAGGAGTTGTTCGAACAGATACTCATACGAATAGCTATACTTCCACCGTTGATTTTTTACTGCAAAACAACATCAATGTTACCAAAATATATGCCCCTGAGCATGGGTTTAGAGGAACCGCTGATGCGGGAGAATTAATTAAAGACGGCAAAGATACGCAAACAGGTTTGCCTATTATTTCGCTGTATGGCAATAGCAAAAAACCTTCGAAAGAACAATTGGCAAATATTGATATCTTACTTTTTGACTTGCAAGACGTTGGGGCAAGATTCTATACGTACATTTCATCTTTACACTATGTCATGGAAGCGTGTGCTGAAAATAACATACCTCTTGTTATTTTAGATCGTCCTAACCCTAATATTTCCCTTATCGATGGCCCAATTTTAGAGGTTAAAAACAAGAGTTTCGTAGGTATGCATCCTATTCCAATATTACATGGTATGACAATTGGTGAATACGCTTTAATGATAAATGGTGAAAAATGGTTGAATCAAGGCATTCAAGCTCCAATAACGGTTATTCCAAATTTGAACTACACCAGACAATCTAGCTATTCATTACCCGTTGCGCCATCGCCAAATTTACCCAATGATCAAGCAATTAATTTGTACGCTAGCTTGTGCTTTTTTGAAGGAACAAATGTAAGTTCGGGTAGAGGAACTAATTTACAATTTCAAATTTACGGTTCTCCCTTTTTAAAGGATATGCCGTATCAATTTACGCCTAAACCTAATCCAGGTGCCAAAGACCCAATGAATAATGGAAAACTTTGTTATGGTGAAAATCTATCCAAAGAAACTCCAGTAACACAGTTAGAATTAAAATGGTTGCTCAAAGCCTATCGTCAATCTCAAAATAAAGATAAATTCTTTACCAATTTCTTTGTGAAACTAGCAGGAACAGAACAGCTGAAACAACAAATTATAGCAGGAAAAACGGAAGCTGAAATCAGACAATCTTGGCAAACAGAATTAGTTTCTTTCAAAACTACGCGTGCGCCTTATTTACTTTATTCCAATTAATATAACCTATTTTATTTGCTATGAAACAACTGCTGTTTTCCCGTAAAACCATTCTTAGTATTGCCATAGCTATTGTAAGTATTATTTCACTAGCTATCTTATTTCTAAGTCATTCCATCAACAGTAGTTATGAGGAAACCTATCAGGATATCATCAAAAAAAGCTTCAATCATCGAAAAAATGCACTTGAGGAAGAGTTTAAAATGATTGACAACCATTTGGCGCTATTAACCGATGTGGCACAACAAACTCCTGTAGAGCAACTCAACCTAAAATACGAGGTACTGAATGAAATTCAAAATTACAACAACATTCCAAGTTCTAATTGGTATATTGTGATTGATTCTACAAATCGAGTTTTAGCTAACAACTTCACGTCTACTGATGTTTTATCGCTAAATACACCTTTTATCCAGCAGTTAATTTTAAATAAAACAGCAACAACGACCAATAATTTCCTTCGGTTAAATTCCAACTTATATTGGGTTTGTTGGAATCGAATCGAAAGAGAGAATAAGCAGGTTTTAACGGGCTTTGTCTTTGATCTCAAAGAATTGCATAAACACTTAACTACGATAGATATTACAACCCCCAACTATGCGTATATCTTTGCCTCGGATGGAACGTGTATCTATCATCCGGAATTGGATTTAATTGGGCAAAACATATTTGAAGTTTCTTCAACTACAAGTCAAGATACGCTTGTTACTAAAGACCCTAAATCAGGTCCTCAAGTTGTGTTATCTGAATTTTTAAAACTAGAAGTATATCGATTTTTCACTCCTTTTAACTCTGTCAATTTTAAAGGTTACATTAGTATTAACTTTCCAAAAGTCAATGTGGATGAAAATGTGATTCCTCTAAAAAGAAATACGTATTTAATTCTCATTAGTTCTATTTCCATCATTCTAATCTTACTTTACTTTTTCAATGTCGAAAGCAAACGTGCCTATAAAGAAAAAGAGCAATTGGCCTTAGAAAAAGAAAAAATAACGAAAGAAAAAGTACTGATGCAATTGAAACAATTAAAAAATCAAATCAATCCTCATTTTCTTTTTAATTCATTGCATTCCCTTTATATGTTGATTACGATAGATAGTGATTTAGCCCAAAAATTCACCTTAAACTTAAGTAATACGTACCGTTATTTGATTCACTCCCCTAGCAGTAATCTTGTAGGATTAGATCAAGAGCTAAAATTTATTGAGCAGTATATTGAATTGCAACACATTCGTTTTCCAAAAGAACTTCACTTTGAATTAATAGACAAACGCAATCAACCTACACTAACCCAAATCCCGTATTTAGCTTTACAAATTGCAGTAGAAAATGCAATGAAACACAACATTGCTACGCTCGATTCTCCGCTTTTAATTCAAATAACCTTGACCAATGAATTTGCAACGGTAGTCAATAATATTCAATTAAAAGAACACAAAGAAGAAAGTGAAGGCTTTGGTTTATTCTATATTGCATCTATCTATCAATTTTATCAAATAGACACCTATCAAACCTATTCACATAATGAGACTTTTGTATGTGTATTCCCTTTACTTAATTGTTAAAATATCCACTCACTCCCAAATTAAATCCACTCACTCCAGAAAATTTTAAGTTTAAACAGAAGTCTTTTAGTTTTATCCCTTACTTAACTTAAACTTAACATTGTAATGAATCGAAATACGGTTAAACTAAGTATCAGTACCTTAGCTCTAATAGGTTGCATGACACAAGCACCCGTAGGTGTTTTATACGCTAAAGATAAAAAAGCGGAAAAGAAAACAGAAAAAAAAGCTGAGAAGGAGAAAGAAAAAGAAAAAGACTCTACTGACACGAAAAAAAACAATTACGCTGATTTAATAAAAAAAGGCACTTACACCCAAGGGCTATTTAACGTTATACAAGTCAAAACGGATGTTTATTTTGAAATACCGGATAGTTTATTAAATCGTCAGTTTTTGTTGGTAAACAAGCTTTCGCAAGTTCCCTTAGAAATTAATGATGCAGGGGCAAATAAGGGGATGAACTATGAAAATAAGTTAATTACTTTTCACAAAGACACGATTGCGAACAAAATTTGGGTAAAAACAGAAACGCCACGTGTATCTTCTCCAAAAGAAGATGCTATAACCCGTTCTGTTGCGGATAACTTTATAGAGTCTGTTTTAGAAGTTTTTGACATTGAAACAAAAAATCCTGATTCTACGGCTACTGTAATTAAAGTAAACAAAGTATTTGATGGCAATCAAAAGAGTTTTAATGATGTTTTATCAGGCTTAAGTTTACCTACTTCTATCAAAACGAATTTATCTTATATTGAAGGAATCAAAACATTTCCTGAAAATATTGTGGTGAAATCACTGATGACAACCACCGTAAATGAAGGTTCTGGTGAGGTAGCTATTTCTTTGGGCGTGACCACTAATATTGTGCTTTTATCCAAAGAGCCGATGCAGCCGAGAATTGCAGACAAACGCGTGGGTTATTTTACAGAGAAGCACTGGTATTTCAGTGATGCTCAACACAAAATGGATGAAAAAGAATTCATCACTAAATGGAGAATGGAACCCAAAGAAGAAGATATTGAAAAATACCTTCGTGGAGAATTGGTAGAACCTAAAAAACCTATTGTTTATTATATTGACCCTGCAACACCTCCCCAATGGAGAGAAAAAATAATTGCAGGTGTTCACGATTGGCAAGTTGCTTTTGAACAGGCCGGATTTAAAAATGCAATCATCGCCAAAGAACCTACGGAAGAAGATAAGGATTTTGATATTGATGATGTTCGATATTCTGTAATTACGTATGCAGCATCTCCAAAATCAAATGCCATGGGTCCTTCTGTAATTGATCCTCGAAGTGGAGAAATTATTGAATCAGATATTATTTGGTGGCACAACGTAATGACTTCTGTACACAGTTGGATGCGCATTCAAACAGGTCCTATTGACGAAAAAGCAAGAGCAAATAAATTTAGTGACGAACACATGGGTGATGCGATTCGCTTTGTTTCTTCTCATGAAGTTGGTCATACCTTTGGATTAAAACACAATATGGGTGCTTCATTTGCTTTTCCTGTTGATTCTTTGCGTTCAAAAACATTTACAACGCAAATGGGGGGAACAGCACCTTCTATTATGGATTATGCGCGTTACAATTATGTAGCTCAACCTGAGGATCACGTTACCGCTATTACTCCACAAATTGGCTTGTATGACAAATATGCTATTGAATGGGGGTATCGCTGGTATCCATCCAAAGAAATGGAGCAAAAAACACTTAGAAAAATGATCGAAGATCACCAAGATGATCCAATGTATTTTTATGGTGAACAACAAAGCTATCTCAACATTGTTGATCCGAGATCTCAATCAGAAGATCTAGGAAATGATGCAATGAAAGCAAGTGAATATGGATTAAAAAACTTAAAAATAGTAGTAGATAATATTATTTCATGGACCTACGACCAAGGAGAAGATTATTATGAAGCTGGAAAATTATACATGGGCGCTATTGGACAATGGCAAATGTATAACCAACATGTTTTAGCAAATATCGGTGGTGTGTATTTAGATCATGCTGTATATGGAAACAACAAAAAAGCATATCAACCCGTGCCTTACGAAACACAGAAAAAAGCCATGGAATATTTGAGCAAACATGCACTTACAATTCCAAACTGGTTATTTTTCAATGCGATTAATGAAAAAACATACAGCTTAAAAGATTCTCCTGTTGGTCCATATGAGTATTCGCCTTACTCATTAGCAAGAGAATTACAATATTCAACGATTTATTTTTTATTAAACGACGAACGTTTACTCCGACTTTTAGAAAGTGAAGCTTTACAAGCTCAAACTAAAGGAGAAAAAGTTTATACGGTTCAAGAGTTATTTAATCAACTTAGAAATCAGATATTTGCACCAACTAAAAAAGGGAAATCACTTTCTATCTTAGAGCGAATGACCCAAAAAAATTATGTAGATGCATTAATTATCGATGTAAATAAATTATTTGAAAAAACAGACAAAAAAGGGTTACTCCTAGCGCAATCTTTGCAAATGCCTACCCTATGTAGAGTTTCATTAAACGAAAATTCTGTGCGAAACATCAACTATACGGTAATGAAACGCGTTTCGGAGGTAACAAGTTATAAGAAAGGTGAACTATTTGCCGTTCAAAAACTTGTAAACAAAAAAGCCAAATCTGGAGATGCTGCAACACAAGCACATTATGCAGATTTAGCCAATAGAATTAACCAAGCTTTAGGTATATAAAACTAATAACCTTACTTATTTAAGAAAATGAAAAAACTATTTCTTTTATTTTCGTTCTTTACCCTAACTCTTGTTCTAGCACAAGAGAAAAGAACGATAACAGGTTTTGTTCAAGATGCGAGCGACAAATCGGGCTTACCAGGGGCTTCTGTTATTGTTGAAACACAAAGTGTGTCAACAGAAACAGGCCAAAAAGGTATCATCGAAAGTACAAGTATTGGAACAATGACTGATTTTGATGGTAACTTTACCCTTGAAGTGCCAAAAGAAACAAAAGCCATTCGCATAAGCTTTATTGGATATACTTCCAAATTGGTTTATTTAACAACTAAAACGCAATATAACGTTGCCTTAGGAACAGATGAAAACATCCTAAATGAAGTTGTTATAACGGGCTATCAAACAATTGAAAAACGCAAATTAACTTCTTCTGTTGCTCAGATCAGCATGGCTGATATTGAACAATCAGGAGTTGCGAGTGTGGATCAAATGTTAGCTGGACAAATTGCAGGAGTCGCTGTAACTACACAAACAGGTGCACCTGGTGGACCGGCTAAAATTAGGATCCGAGGTACGGCTTCTTTAAACGGTCCTCAAGATCCGCTATGGGTAATTGATGGGATGCCTTTAGAAGGAAATAATGTACCTAATTTTGATGATAAAGCCAATATTGATCAATTACAAAACTTTTCAATTGCAGGTTTAAATCCAGATGACATCTTAGATATTACCGTTTTAAAAGATGCTTCAGCTACTGCAATCTATGGGGCAAGAGCAGCCAACGGAGTAATTGTGATTACAACGAAAAAAGGAAAGAAAGGTTCAATGAAAGTTAACTTTACAGCGAATACTTTCGTAAATGAACGCCCTCAATTTTCGAAATTGAACTTGATGAATGCCTCTGAAAAAGTGGATTTCGAATTGATGTTAGCGGGTAGATCGGATATCAGTAATCTTCGTTCTGGACAAGGTGAAATAGCGAGAATTTTAAACAGAAATAACGAATTAGATGCCTATAGAGCAGGTGGGTTTAACTCTCTATCTCCCGAAAGTCAAAATGCAATTAATCGCTTGCGATTAGTGGATACCGATTGGGGTAAAGAATTATATAGACCTACGTTCAACCAACAATATGGGTTGAGCTTATCGGGTGGTGGAGAAACGTCAGACTACTACTTCTCTTTGGGGTACTACAATGAGGAAGGAACAACGATTGGAACTGGCTTTGAACGTTATAACATTACGTTGAAAAACAATTTTCAGTTGAATGACAAAGTAACTGCAGGTGTTGCTTTATTTGGTACGCAATCGAAAAAAACAAGCTTTATTTCGGACGCTAATGCGAGTGTAAACCCAGCGAATTATTCCAGAAATGCCAACCCTTATTTACAGCCTTACAATGAGGATGGAAGTTTTCAATATGATCCAGATATTGATGGAATCAATGATTCTTATATTCCTTTTAATTTTTTAGAGGAAAGACAAAATACAAGCTATGAATTGGTAAACCAATCGCTAAAAGCTGTTTTTGATTTGAACTACCAAATTTTGGACGACTTAAAATTAACGTCTCAATTGGGCTTACAAATTGAAAATAATGATACCGAAAAATACTTAGGGAAAGAAACGTATAATACTCGTAAATTCAGAGAAGGAAGTAAATACTATAACAGTGCTTCTAAAGAATTTAAGTATTTAGTACCAGAAGGAGGTATTATCGAAAACTTTACCGATAAATATTTCCAATACAATTGGAAAACCCAAGCCATGTATAACGCTATTTTTAATGATATACATGAAGTAGATATTATGGCGGGTATGGAAGTCCGAAAAGAAGAAAGAAAACAAATCAAATCGAAAGGGTATGGTTATGATCCATTAACCTTAACAACGATAGACCTTACTTTACCAGAAGGACACAGTAATTCAAATAAAAAATTATACGAAACGTATAAAAGAACCAAAGGAGAAGATGCTTATGCTTCTTTCTTTGCAACGGCTTCGTATACCTATGATAGAAAATATACCGTATTTGGTAGTGTGCGTTATGATGGTTCTAACCTATTTGGAGTGGATCCTAAATACAGATACTTACCCTTATGGGCTATTTCTGGTTCATGGTTAGTTTCGAATGAAAAATTCATGGAGAATGTTGACTTCATCAACAACTTCCGTTTACGTGCATCTTACGGATTACAAGGAAATATAGACCGTACTACTTCTCCATTTGTAATTGGAGAATACAGTACATCTTCTATTCTTCCTGGATATCCAGAAAGCACTATTCAGGTAACTAATTTGCCAAATGGAACCTTGAGATGGGAAAAAACAACAAACACGAACTTTGGTTTTGACTTAGGTTTATTCAAAAATCGCATTGCTATTGAATTTGATGCTTACAACAGAAAAAGTACAGATTTAATTGGTTTACGTGCTTTGCCTTTTGAGTCAGGATTTGAATTTACCAATATGAACTGGGCACAAGTAACCAACAAAGGATATGAAATTTCCTTAACAACAAGAAATATTGTTACGCCTTCCTTCTCTTGGACCACTACCTTCAATTTTGCTCATAACAAAAGCAGAGTAGATCGAATTCAAGTAAACGATGGTGAATATTTACCTTCAAGAGAAGGACACGCAGTAAATTCCGTATTTGTATTAAAAACAGCAGGATTAGATGATAAAGGAAATCCTTTATTCTGGCAAAATGGCGATAAAGTATCAGCGAAAGAATTTTTCAAACTATACGATGCGTGGGAAGACATCATGCCAGGCTATATGGTCGGTTCAGAATTAAATGCTGAAGAATCAAGAGATTTATTTACCTATGCAGGAGATAGAGATCCTAAATTTACAGGGGGAATTATCAATACCTTCAAAATAAACAATTTTGATTTTACAATCTCTGCAGCATTCAATTTAAAACAAATGGTAACCCGTACACCTTCTTATAATTCAGCCTTGGTAGATCCAGGAAGAAATTACACAAAAGATGTATTAAACATGTGGACTCCACTTAATACGAATGGTTCTTTACCTGCAATAACAGGAAATGATCCTTACGATGGAACAGACAACTGGATGTTAACCAAATGGTTTGATTATGGTGGAGCGCCTATTAACTATTACAACTACCTGGATATCTGGACAAAAGAAACGAGTTATTTGCGTATTAGCAGTATGCGTTTAGGTTACACATTGCCAAAAGCAGTTTTAGATAAATTGCGTTTAGACAATGTGCGTTTTACCGTTGAAGGAAGAAACTTATTCGTATTTGGAACTGATTACAACGGCTATTTTGATCCTGAAACTTATGGGAATATTTATGCTCAACCGATCCAAAGATCATTCTCTTTGGGATTAAATGTAACCTTCTAACCCTTTGAATATTATGAAAAAACTATTTTTATTTATTGGATGTATAAGCTTAGGTTTATCAACCGTTAGTTGTGATAAATACTTAGACATTGAGCCAGAAGGAAAAATCATTCCCAAAACAACGGATGATTATAGAAAGCTCTTAACAAGTGCTTATTTAGCTTATCCAAATCACAAAAGCTTAACCACTATCCGAACAGATGAAGTTCAGATTCCGTTGATTGACGAAAGTGAAATTGTTACGGTAAGAGATATTTATGCTTACAATGATCAAAATCCAGATGCAAGTACTAAAGACATTCCTTATGAAATACTCTACAAAATAATTTTTTATGCGAATTCTACCATCAATGATGGTTCTAAAACAATGCAAGAGGGAGATACTAAAGAACAACTCTTAGGAGAAGCACATGCTTTACGTGCTATGGCTTACTTTGACTTAGTAAATTTATTTGCTAAACCTTATAACCCGACCACAGCAAAGACAGAAGCAGGAATTGTTATTCAAAATGAGGTAGACTTAGAAAATAAAAGAGCGAAATCAACCGTTGATGAAGTATATAATCAAATTCATGCAGATATTGATATTGCTAAAAATAAATTGAAAGTAACAACGTATGAAGCGGGTGTAAATTACCGTTTTTCTAAACTAGCAATTTTAGCTTTAGAAGCTCGTGTCTTTTTGTACCAACAAAAATATGCAGAAGCTTTAACTAGTGCAACAAATGCGCTAGCCATAAAAAGTACGTTGCAAAATTTAAATACAACCAATACGATTGCGGTTGCTAATTTTAAATCTGTCGAATCTATTCTAAACTTAGAAGATGTTTACAGTCAAAATTACAACAAGTTCATCTATGTTTCAGAAGAGTTAAAAGCTACTTATGATACGGCTAATGACTGGAGATATGTTATTTCTTTTGACCAAATAGGCGATCATTTAGTGGTTGTAAAAACAGGAAATGATGCTACTCGAATTTCATTCAGAACGGCTGAATTGTATTTCATCCAAGCAGAAGCTTACCTCTTTTTAAATCAATTAGATCAAGCTACTACAGCATTACAACCCGTTATTGAGCATCGATATAAACCGGAAGCAGTAGCTAACCTAGTAGAAAAACTAAAAGGATTTAATCAAAGTGAATACAAAACGTTTTTATTAGAAGAGCGATTTAGAGAATTTGCATTTGAAGGACATCGTTGGAATGATTTACGAAGACTAGACCAACGAAAAATTGTTCATAAACTAGGCAAAGACGAATTTATATTACAACAAAACGATCCGCGTTATACCTTGCCTTTCCCCAGAAAAGCAAGAGAAAACAACCCAAATTTATAGCCGATCACACTGCAAAAGCTACCATTTCTGGTAGCTTTTTTTATTCAAAAATAAGCCTCGTTAAAATCGCATTTTTAGAACGCATAACTTTTTAGTACTTTTACAAAAAAAAGTGCGAATTGCCATTGTCGAAGATGAAGCTCTAGCAGCTAATTATCTAAAGAAATTATTACTTACCCAAGACATACTTCCGGTTTCGGTTAGTGATATTGTCATGCTTTCTTCTGTCAAAGAAGCTACGACTTTCTTTTTTCAACATGCTGTTGATCTCGTTTTTATGGATATTCACCTCGGAGATGGTAAAAGCCTAGATATTTTCGATAAAATTGCCGTTAAAAGTCCTGTGGTTTTTATCACCGCTTATGACAACTATGCAATTGAAGCTTTCAAACAATTTGCTATTGGTTATATTTTAAAACCTTTTGATAGAAATGCTTTGAATGAGGTGTTAATCAAGTATATTACCATTACCAAACACCTAAATGAAGAACAAATACCCCAAGTAATACCTGCTTTAGAACAAGAAAATCCAACACACAAAGATCGTTTTTTAATTCACGATGGACATCGACTAAAATCAATAGAAACAAGTGAAATCGCTTATTTATTTGCTTCGGGTAAACATTTATTTTTGCATACCTTCAAAGACGAGCGCTTCATCTATGACGATACAATCAAAGACATAATAACCAAACTGGAGGCTAAAGTATTCTTTAAAATTAATCGAAGTTTCATTGTAAACATTCACGCTATTCAGGAAGTAATTCGCCATAATAGTCAAAAAATAGAACTTGTTCTCCAAGTTCAAAGTGAAGATCAACAACCTATTTTTGTAAGTAAAGCTCATATTCAAAATCTAAAAGATTGGTTGAGTTAAATGAATAATAAGCTTCTAATCCCAATTTTTTTTGAGTACATTTGAGTAACAAAAACTAAACAAAGTATGAATATAGGGGAATACGTTATCAAATTAGTTGATGGAATTCTAGACTTCTTTCACTTAATCAAAGATTATTTAGACGATGCATTAAGCATTTTCGAAAAAATAAAAGAAGTCATTACAGATATCATTGCTTACTTTTCAGCTAAAATTGAAGATTTCACCCAAGAAGTCTCCACTCTTTTTGAAGATGAGGATGAAGAACCTTTCTTTGTTTAATTATTTGATGACAATTTTCTTTTTCATTTGTTCAACAACTTCATAAGCTGCTGGACATATAGCTACATTTTGTAACGTCAAGTTAGCAATTTGCTGAAATTTTTTGCGATCTGTATGCGGATATTCTCTACAAGCCTTTGGACGGACCTCGTAAATCATGCAATAATTCTCGGCATCTAAAAAAGTACAAGGCACCTGTTGAAGCACGTAATCTCTATCTTCATCAATTTTCAAATACTGATCTATAAATTGTTGTGGTTTTAAGCGCAAATGCTTGCTGATTCTCTCAATGTCAGCACTAGTAAATAAAGGCCCAGTAGTTTTACAACAATTCGCACACGACAAACAATCCGTTTTTTTAAATACTGCTGTGTGGATTTCTTGCATTTGATAATCTAAATCCTTCGGTGGCTTCTTTTGCAGCTTCGCGAAATATTTTTTATTCTCATTATGCTTATCTTTGGCTAACTTTGGAAGCTGTTGCAGTATTTTAATCATTCTTTTATTTTTGAAATACAAAATTACAACAACTCCCTTTTTTATAGATCAAAAATCAGCAAAAAAATGAAAGACCTAATTGGCCAAGCAATTTTAGACTATCAATTAACTCAAAAATCAGCGGTTATTCTTACCGAAACAGATATCTCTGAAGCAGAAGAAATGGATATTTCCTATTGGTTTCGTTCGTATAAAGAAATGCCCGCAATAGAACAGATTGCCTTAAAAAAATGCAAAGGAAGAATCTTAGATATCGGAGCTGGAGCTGGTTCACACGCCTTGTACTTACAAGAAAAAAACTTTGATGTTACAGCCGTTGATATTTCAGCTAAATCTATTGAAGCTTGTCAATTAAGAGGTGTCAAAAAAGCTATATTAGCTAATATCCTAGACTACAAAGAAGAACAATTTGACACCCTCCTATTGCTGATGAATGGCACGGGAATTTTTGGTAGACTTATTCATATTACCACCTATTTAGAGCATTTAAAAAGCTTATTGGCTCCGAATGGACAAATCTTAATCGACAGTTCTGATTTAATCTATATGTTTGATGAAGATGAAGATGGTGGAAAATGGATTAATATGGACAACAAAGAGTATTATGGTGAATTAGTTTTTAATGTTCACTATAAAGGACAAACGGAAGAAGCTTTTGATTGGTTATATTTGGACTATAACACCCTCCAAAATGCGGCGCTAGGAAGTGGTTTAGCTTGTGAATTAGTCTATGAGGGGGAAAACTATGACTATCTCGCAAGGTTAAGTA
Source organism: Myroides odoratus (assembly GCF_965118575.1). Classification (GTDB taxonomy): domain Bacteria; phylum Bacteroidota; class Bacteroidia; order Flavobacteriales; family Flavobacteriaceae; genus Flavobacterium; species Flavobacterium odoratum_B. The sequence continues at coordinate 25,966 of NZ_CBCPHW010000025.1, forward strand.
GAAAAGGTGAATAGGCTTCAGCGCAAAAAATTGTAGCGCCTAGTACCTACTAAGCATATCAACTATACGATAAAAAAAAGGAAGCAATACGCTTCCTTTTTCTATCTTTTACATTTCCATGTATTTCATCATAATACTTTGTAATCCCATTCCCCATTCCATTCCTACATCTTGTCCTTTATCATATAGAACTTTGTTCTTTTCATATAATTTCTTTCCAATAGGAGTTTCATATATCTTAATCAATGCCTTGATATCTTCATGGCTAAACTCTTCCATATACATATCAGCCATTTTACTCTGTAAGTCCTTTAAACTACCAGCTAAATCTTTTTTGAAATCAGCTTTCTTTTCTTCAGGAATATTTTGAATAATATCTTGAGTAAGATATTCAAATATTTTCATTTGTCCACTTACTTCCATGTATTTTTCTGCATCTGCTTTGTACGTACTTTGTGCAAAACCAAAATGACTTACGAATAGGAATGCTGTAACTGCAATAATTTTTTTCATACTTCTAATTTATTTTGATGGAGTAAATATAAAACTATGTTAAGGAATATCCAAGTATTTATGTGTTTGTAAGGATATTTTCCATTTTGGATTTTGCTTAACATACTCAATAATCATAGGCATCATTTCTGTGCGTTTTCCCCATTCTGTTTGTAATAAAAGTAAAGCACCCTTATTGACTTGAGCTGCTTGTTCTTCAGCAAAAATAAAATCGTGTTTATTGTAAATGATTACTTTTAATTCATTAGCCGCTTGAAACGCGCTTGCCGTTGGCAGTTTTGCTTTTTTAGGAGATAGACAAACCCAATCAAAATCACCCGACATTTCATAAGCGCCTGAGGTTTCTATATTGGTTTTTAAGCCTGCTTCTTTCAATTTTTTGGTTAGGTAATCTAAGTTATACATCAAAGGTTCACCTCCGGTAATAACCGCTAAATTAGCAACTGCTGAGGCACTAGCTACAATATCTTCTACAACTGTTAAAGGATGTAATTCTGCATCCCAACTTTCTTTGACATCGCACCAGTGGCATCCTACATCACAACCGCCCAAACGAATAAAGTAAGCCGCACTCCCAGAATAAAATCCCTCTCCTTGAATGGTGTAAAATTGCTCCATTAAAGGCAATACTTTTCCTTGTTCTAATGCTGTACTTTCTTGTTTTTCTTGTATCATATTCCATTACTTATTTTTTATAAAGAAAAAAATCCCCTATAAAACACCCCAAACCTTAGTTGGATTGCGATGCAAATATACTGCAAAAACATGAATCTACAGTTTCAATCGACAACGATTCAATGCCAATAAAAAGTGAAAAATAGAAGTGAATAACATCAAATCAATCCACAATCCTTTCATAATCCTTTCGCTTTTTACTTGATTCAATGCCAAAAAAAAATCCAGAGGAACTTGTTCCTCTGGATTGCTTATGTATAAAAATCTAGTTTAAACTTAACTTTTATTTCTCTTACGATCCGTTTCTTTCAAGAAAATTTTTCTCAAACGCAAAGATTTAGGCGTTACCTCAACATATTCATCTTTTTGAATATACTCAAGAGCCTCTTCTAATGAAAACTTAATTGCCGGAACAATTTTTGCTTTATCATCTGATCCTGATGCACGAACGTTTGTTAACTTTTTAGTTTTCGTTACGTTCACAGTCATATCATCTCCACGAGAGTTTTCTCCAATAACTTGTCCTTCATAGATATCCTCATTAGGATCAACGAAAAACTTACCGCGATCTTGTAATTTATCAATAGAATAAGGAATTGCTTTTCCGTTTTCCATAGAAATTAAAGAACCATTGATACGTCCAGAAATTTCTCCTTTGTACGGTTGATATTCTAAGAAACGGTGTGACATAATCGCCTCTCCTGCCGTTGCTGTTAGCAATTGATTTCTCAATCCAATAATACCTCTAGAAGGCACTAAGAATTTCATAATCATACGCTCTCCTTTTGGCTCCATGCTCAACATTTCACCTTTTCTCAAAGTAACGTATTCAACTCCACGACCTGACAAATTCTCAGGGATATCGATTGTTAATTCTTCAATTGGTTCACATTTTACACCATCAATTACTTTAATGATAACTTGTGGTTGTCCAATTTGAAGCTCATAACCTTCGCGACGCATAGTTTCAATCAATACAGATAAGTGTAATACACCACGTCCGAATACCATGAATTTATCAGCACTATCCGTTGCATTTACGCGTAATGCTAAGTTTTTCTCTAACTCTTTGTTTAAACGATCTTTGATGTGTCTTGAGGTCACAAACTTACCTTCTTTACCAAAGAATGGAGAGTCGTTAATTGTAAACAACATACTCATCGTAGGCTCATCAATCGTAATTGTTGGCAATGCTTCTGGATTTTCAAAATCAGCAATAACATCTCCAATTTCAAATCCTTCAATACCCACAACCGCACAGATATCTCCTGCGTGTACTTCAGATACTTTTAGACGTCCTAATCCTTCAAATGTATGTAATTCTTTAATTTTAGATTTAACGGTTTTACCATCTCTCTTAATTAAAGAAATATTCATTCCTTCTTTCAAAACACCTCTGTGTAAACGACCAATAGCGATACGTCCTGTAAAAGTAGAATAATCTAACGATGTAATTAACATTTGCGCTGTACCTTCTTTCATTTCTGCCGCTGGGATGTGCTCTAAAACCATATCTAATAACGGTTCAAAAGAATCTGTTGGTTGTTTCCAATCGTCAGACATCCAGTTGTTTTTTGCCGAACCATAAACCGCAGGGAAGTCCATTTGCCATTCCTCAGCGCCTAATTCGAACATTAAATCGAAAACTTTTTCGTGCACTTCTTCTGGTGTACAGTTTTCTTTATCTACTTTATTGATAACCACACAAGGTTTTAAGCCTAAGCTAATTGCCTTTTGCAATACAAATCGAGTTTGAGGCATAGGTCCTTCAAAAGCATCTACAATCAAAAGAACACCATCAGCCATATTCAATACACGCTCTACTTCTCCACCAAAATCCGCGTGTCCTGGAGTATCGATAATATTAATTTTAGTTCCTTTATAACTTACAGATACGTTTTTTGAAACGATTGTAATTCCTCTTTCTCTCTCGATATCTTCGTTGTCTAAAATCAACTCTCCAGAAGTTTCATTTTCACGAAATAATTGACAGTGGTGTAATATTTTGTCAACCATGGTAGTTTTACCGTGGTCAACGTGTGCGATAATAGCAATATTCCTAATTTGTGTCATAAAAGGATTTTAAAATTTTAATATTATTAATTTGAAATGTATAGTATAAACAAAAAAAGCCCTCATGGAATTGAGAGCTTAGTGTATGTCTTCTATAAACACAACCTATTGCGCTTCTTATAAAGCAGCAACGTGTTTTGTTAATTTAGATTTAAGATTAGAAGCTTTGTTTGCATGAATGATATTTTTCTTTGCTAATTTATCAATCATTGCAACCACTACAGGTAATTTATCAGCAGCATCTTTTTGATCTTCAATCAAACGTAAAGCTTTAATCGCGTTACGTGTAGTTTTATGCTGATATCTGTTTAATACTCTCTTTTTTTCGTTACTTCTAATTCTTTTTAAAGCTGACTTATGATTTGCCATTTTTTAAATATTTTATTAAGTCTATACTATTTTTTTCTGTAGTCCGTAGGGGAATCGAACCCCTGTTACCAGGATGAAAACCTGGCGTCCTAACCCCTAGACGAACGGACCGAAATGTCAATTGCGATTCTCGATAGAATCTTGTAGTCCGTAGGGGAATCGAACCCCTGTTACCAGGATGAAAACCTGGCGTCCTAACCCCTAGACGAACGGACCAAAATATATTGTAATTCAAAAGAACTTGTAGTCCGTAGGGGAATCGAACCCCTGTTACCAGGATGAAAACCTGGCGTCCTAACCCCTAGACGAACGGACCAAAATATCAATTGCGATTCTCGATAGAATCTTGTAGTCCGTAGGGGAATCGAACCCCTGTTACCAGGATGAAAACCTGGCGTCCTAACCCCTAGACGAACGGACCAAAATGCATTATAATTTTAAAGAAACTTGTAGTCCGTAGGGGAATCGAACCCCTGTTACCAGGATGAAAACCTGGCGTCCTAACCCCTAGACGAACGGACCCTTTGTTTATCTAATGCGGATGCAAAAGTACAATATATTTTTAATTCCGCAAGAGAAAAACAAAAAATTTTTATCTCTAATATGCTTTTGCAAATAACACTCTTCCTTTAGAGGATGCTCCTGTAAATACACAAACTCCATCCTCCTCTTTTCTATTTATTGGAATACAGCGAATTGTAGCTTTAGTAAGCTCCTTAATTTTCTCTTCTGTTTCAATAGTCCCATCCCAATGTGCAGAAATAAATCCTCCTTTATTTTCTAACAAATCTTTAAATTCTTCAAAAGAATTAGCTTCTGTTATATGTGAATCTCTATAGGTCTTGGCTTTTTCATATAAGCTCGTTTGGATTTCTTCCAACATATCCTGTACATAGGTAACAATTGTGTCCTTCGATACAACCTCTTTTGTAAAGGTATCCCGACGTGCAACTTCAAAAGTTCCGTTTTCCAAGTCTTTTGGCCCAATTGCAATACGCAATGGCACCCCTTTCAATTCATATTCATTGAATTTCCACCCAGGCTTAAATGTCGTACGATCATCAAACTTAAATGAAATATTCAACTTTTTAAATTGATCTGTTACTTTTTTCACTTCCTCGCGAATAGCCTCTAGCTGTTCATCTGTTTTGTGAATCGGTACAATCACCACTTGAATTGGCGCCAAGTTTGGTGGTAATACTAAACCACTATCATCGGAATGCGTCATAACTAATGCACCCATCAATCTCGTACTTACCCCCCATGAAGTTGCCCATACGTATTCTTGCTTTCCTTCTTGGTTTGTAAACTTCACATCAAATGCTTTGGCAAAATTTTGCCCCAAAAAGTGAGAGGTTCCCGCTTGCAGTGCCTTTCCGTCTTGCATTAATGCTTCTATGCAATACGTTTCTATCGCTCCAGCAAAACGCTCATTCTCCGTTTTAAATCCTTTTATAACAGGAATAGCCATAAAGTTCTCCGCAAAATCGGCATATACACCTAACATTTGTTCTGCTTCAAATATAGCTTCTTGTTTCGTAGCATGGGCTGTATGTCCCTCTTGCCATAAAAACTCAGCTGTTCTTAAAAACAAACGCGTTCTCATCTCCCAACGCACAACATTCGCCCATTGGTTTACCAAAATAGGTAAATCGCGATAAGATTCAATCCACTTTCTATACGTATCCCAAATAATCGTTTCTGATGTCGGGCGAACAATCAATTCCTCTTCTAATTTTGCATCTGGATCAACTTCTATCGTTTTTCCATCTTCACTAGTTTTTAGGCGATAATGGGTAACAACAGCGCATTCCTTAGCAAATCCATCCACATGACTCGCCTCTTTACTAAAATAAGATTTGGGGATGAATAAGGGGAAATACGCATTTTGATGTCCTGTCTCTTTGAACTTCTTGTCTAACTCTGCTTGCATTTTCTCCCAAATAGCATAGCCATATGGCTTGATAACCATACATCCTCGAACTCCCGAATTTTCGGCCAAATCAGCTTTTACTACTAGCTCATTGTACCACTTCGAATAATCCTCACTTCTCTTAGTAATATTCTTGCTCATTTTTAATATATTAGCACTTAAGTTGTTTAACTCTTAATTAACTATAATAATTCCACAAAAGTAACTAAATTTGTTTCTAACAACAATTAAATTCCCATCGAAAATGACTACAATTCTTCAAAAAACAAAAAGCATGAGAAGAATCAGCCTTTTCTTTCTTCTAGGAGGATTCGCTATTTCTTGTGGCTCTTATCATAATGCCTCTTTTTCTCAAGATGGTATCTATGGATCGAGCGCACAAGCAGATCCTTATACGGTAAATGAATCCGGAAACTACTATGAAAATTATTTTGCTTCACTAAATGAAGACTCAGAATACTTCACAGATGTAAACGCTTATACTTCCCCCGTAAACGACAGTATATTAAATAATCAACCAAGTAAAGCCATGAGCTATGGTTCATGGGGAACAGAACCAACAAGTATTCAGATTAATTACTACAACCAAGGGTATAGACCTTATTGGGGGTATGGCTATTACGATCCTTTCTATGATCCTTATTTTTATGGAGGTATGGGATTTGGCTGGGGACTTAGCTGGGGCTGGAACGGTTATTATAGACCTGGATATAATCATCATTATTGGGGATCTCCTTATTATGGTGGAGGCTATTATTCAAGACCCTATTATGCGAATTATTCTGGAGGATCAAGAGGTTCCTATTCCAATACACGAACTTCTTATCAATCCAATGGTTTAAGAAATTCAAATAATGCCTATTCAAGAACATCTTATAACACGAGATCTACTTCTCAAGGAACTAGACCAACGAGCTCTTCAACCAATAGAACGCGTTCTAGCTACAACACGAACAATAACAATGCTACGAACAACTCCTACTATTCTAGAAGTAATTCAAGTAGCAATAGCAACTATTCGAATAGCAGAAGTTCTTATAACTCGAGTCGTTCTTCAAATTCAAGCAACAGCTCTTACAGACCTAGTACTACAAACAGCTCGCGAAGTAATTACAACAGTAGTAGCAGCGGAACAAGAAGTAACTATAGCAGTGGCAGCAGCAGTAGAAGTAGCGGAAGCAGTAGTGGCAGTAGAAGTAGTGGTAGCAGAAGTTCTCGTTAATCGTTTATCTTAATCTATATTGAAAACTTATTTTATGAACAAATTTATTCTTGGATTAAGTGCAACCCTACTAACTATGAGTGTTGCACAGGCACAAGAGCCAAATCCTCAAGATATTTCAAGATATACAGAATCTGACATGAATGGTACCGCTCGATTCAAAGGGATGAGTGGTGCTTTCGGGGCTGTTGGTGGAGATTTATCTGCGTTGAAGATTAACCCCGCAGGTGGAGCGATTTTCAATTACAATCAAGCGGCCTTTAGTTTATCAGTCGCAAACAAAAACAATAAAACAAACTATTTAAACAATAGTGAATCTAAAAATTATACTGGACTTGATTTAGGCCAGCTAGGGGCTATCTTTGTCTTTTATCCAGATGATTCTTCTGCATTTATGAAGAAATTTGCACTAGGACTCAATTATGAAAGTACTAAAAACCTACACAATGATTATCGCATTTTAGGTTTAGGTCAAACCAACTCTATTGGAGAATACTTTTATCAAGTAGCCAATCGCAATCAAGTGCCCTTTCAAGCTGTATCAGAAAATAGCAACGCAAACCAAGCTTATATCAATGCGAGTAACATAGCCGGTTTTTCTGGACAGCAAACCTACTTAGCTCATGAAACTTTTATCTTAGACAAAGGAGCGAAAGATGGGGAATATGTGGCTAATTTCGGTTCCAATAGAGATACGTACACACAAGGTAAATATGTAAGTTCCAATGGCTATAACAGCAAGTTTTCCGGAAACTTCTCTGCTCAATTGGGTGAACGACTTTTTGTTGGAGGTAATTTGAATTTACATCTATATGATTATACACAAACCTCTCATGCGGTTGAAGTAAACCACTCTCCCCTAGAGAAAGATGTAGTTCAAAGCATTAGTTATTCTAATTACCAATATACTTATGGTACAGGATTTTCGTTCAACCTAGGAGTTATTGGGCAAATCACAGAAGGATTGAGAGCTGGTGTTGCGTATGAATCGCCAACTTGGTATAACTTACACGACGAATTAACTCAAGGAATAGAAACCACCCGTTTTGGAGTAAATGAACCGTCTATTCTTTATCCAGAAGTTGTAAACATTTATGAGCGATATAAAGTGAGTACCCCTTCTAAGTATACGGGAAGTTTAGCTTACGTATTCAATGAAAGGGGATTAATCAGTGTCGATTATGGTATTAGAGATTATAGCAATAGTCGATTCAGACCTAAAAATGATCGTACGTATCAGCAACTGAATAGTTTTTATAGCAATGAAATGAAAGTGGCGAGTGAATTGCGTATTGGTGGAGAATATCGCATCAAACAATTCAGCATTCGCGGAGGATATCGCTTTGAAGAAAGTCCTTATAAAAACATTAAATATACGGGGGATTTAAATAGCTTCTCTGCGGGGATTGGGTATGAATTCGGGAATTCTCGTCTTGATTTATCGTATGCATATTCTACTAGATCCTACAAAACGAGCCTTTTAGACCTAACAGTCAATGACCTGTACAGCAATGCAACTTGGAAAATGAAAGAAAACTGGTTCAATCTCTCTTATACTATCAATTTCTAATTTTTTAGAATTTTTAATACTATTAATCTCTTTGAGGATAAACTCTCAAAGAGATTTTTTTATTGTACTTTTGGCTTACAATTTTGAAATTTAAAAAATCAAACTAATGAAAGCCTTTTTTAAAATTATTGCAAGCATATGCTTGTTGGCAACAACAGTAGGATTTGCACAAGAAACAACTACTACACCTTTGCGCTATACAGCCTCAAATAAAGGAAAATTTTATATCTACTGGGGAGGAAACCGTGGTTATTATTCGAATTCAGATATTCGTTTTAGAGGAGAAAATTACGATTTTACAATCAAAGATGTAAAGGCAGATGACAAACCGAAAGGATGGCATGTTGACTATGTCAATCCAGGGCGTATGACTATTCCGCAAACGAACTTGCGAATTGGTTACTTTATTACAGATAAATACAATATCTCCTTAGGGGTTGATCACATGAAATATGTAATGCGTCAAAACCAAACCGTAAACTATTCGGGAGAGTATTATGGAGAAGGTACATATGGTGAACAAGTTCCTGGACATCCGGACCAAGTGAAATTAACCGATGAATTTTTGAGATTCGAGCATACAGATGGGTTAAACTATCTTAACGTTGAAGTTAACCGTGTAGATGATATTTCTAAATTATTCCAAATTTACAACACGGATAAAATTCAAGTGAATGTAACAGAAGGTCTTGGTTTTGGAATCATTTATCCAAAAACAAATACCACTCTTTTAGGAAAAGAACGCTATGATGAGTTCCACGTTTCTGGATTAGGTTTTTCTGCTAAAGCAGGTTTGAACATCACTTTCTTTAAACACTTCTTTGTACAAGGAGAGTTAAAAGGAGGATACATCGATATGTATGATGTTCGAACAACAGCAAGTAAAAAAGATAAAGCTTTTCACAGCTTCTGGTTTGGTGAAACAGTTATTGCATTTGGAGGTATTTTTAAATTATAAAATATACCCATACAACTTATATAAAGTGGCTTCTTGCATAAAGAAGTCACTTTTTTTATGCACTCATTTTCACCTTATTAAAACGGAATCAGTTTAGATTAGCCTAGCTCTTCTTATAATTCTCACAAACCTTCTCCACCATATAGAAAAAAAATGTACTTTTGCAGTCCAATTTTTTTTCAAACAAATGAGAACTAGATCTTTAAAAAAGAACAAGATAAACGTTGTAACCCTAGGTTGTTCTAAAAACCTTTACGATAGTGAAGTGCTTATGGGACAGTTAAAAGCTAGTGGTAAAGACGTTACACACGAAGCGACTAACGACGAAGCGAATATTATTGTTATAAATACCTGTGGATTTATCAATAATGCAAAAGCAGAATCGGTAAATACTATATTGGAATACGTAGATAAGAAGGAACAAGGAATCGTTGATAAAGTATTCGTAACCGGATGTTTATCAGAAAGATATAAACCAGACTTAGAAGCTGAGATTCCAAATGTTGATCAATATTTTGGTACTACAGACTTGCCTCTTTTATTAAAAGCATTAGGTGCAGATTACAGACATGAATTATTAGGTGAACGTTTAACAACAACACCAAAAAATTATGCGTATTTAAAAATTGCTGAAGGATGTGATCGTCCTTGTAGTTTTTGTGCCATTCCTATTATGCGTGGAAAGCATATCTCTCAATCGATTGAAAAATTAGTAAAGGAAGCAGAAGGTTTAGCTAAAAATGGTGTAAAAGAATTAATTCTTATCGCTCAAGATTTGACTTATTATGGCTTAGATCTATACAAGAAAAGAAACTTAGCTGAATTATTAGAAAACCTAACCCAAGTGGAAGGTATCGAGTGGATTCGCTTGCATTATGCTTTTCCTACAGGCTTTCCGATGGACGTGTTAGAATTAATGAAACGCGAGCCAAAAATCTGTAACTACATTGATATTCCTCTGCAACATATTTCAGACAATATCCTGAAATCAATGCGTCGTGGTACAACACAGGCCAAAACAACGAAATTATTAAACGAATTCAGAGCAGCAGTTCCTGGAATGGCTATTCGAACTACTTTAATTGTTGGATATCCAGGTGAAACAGAAGAAGATTTTCAGATTTTAAAAGATTGGGTTCAAGAAATGCGTTTTGAGCGCTTAGGTTGTTTTACGTATTCTCATGAAGAAAATACACATGCTTATTTGTTAGAAGATGATGTTCCACAAGAAGTAAAACAGGCTAGAGCAAATGAGATAATGGAGGTTCAATCACAAATCTCTTGGGAATTAAATCAAGAAAAAATCGGAAAAAGTTATCGTTGTATTATCGACAGAAAAGAAGGCAACCACTTTATTGGTCGTACCGAATTTGACAGTCCAGATGTAGACAACGAAGTTTTAATTGATGCTACAAAGCACTATCTAAAAATTGGAGATTTTGCAACAATCCTCATTGATGAAGCAAGTGAATTCGATTTATACGGAAGTCCAGTAAACTAATACTATATATCAAACGCTATCGAAAAGGATAGCGTTTTTTTATTGTCCTTTTCCCGCAAGAAACAAATAGATTCGCTGAAAAACTTGGGCTATTTATAAAATAGTTTTAAGTTTAGGGAAAATATATTTCATGTTAAAACAAACGATTACACTACTTGCCTTATCTCTAGTAACTACACTATGGAGTCAAAATAAAATCCACTTCGCTTCTACTCCCTCCTTAAGTCCGGATAGCCAAATAGTTTATTTTAGTTTTGATGGAGATATCTGGCAGGTTCCTGCAATTGGCGGAGAAGCTTTACGTCTAACTGCTTTACCAGGTAATGAAACCAATCCAAGAGTATCCCCTGATGGCAAGCATTTGGCTTTTACTTCGGATCAATATGGCAACAAAGATCTATTTGTCATGCCTCTTACTGGAGGAACAATTAAGCAATTGACCTACCACCAAGCGGCCGATGAAATGGAAAGTTGGGGTTGGGATAGTGAAACTATCTATTTTACAAGCAACGCGTATAACAATTATGCCTCGTTTAAAATTAGCAAAGAGGGAGGTACTCCTTCTCCTCTATTTACTCATTACTTTACAAATACCAATGGCTTAGTAGAAACGCCTTCTGGCGAATTCTTATTCACTAACTCTACCGAAAGTGCAAATCAAGTAGTGCGTAAACGCTACAAAGGAGAAAATAATCCCGATATTTTAAGTTATACGCCTACAACTAAAAGCTTTAAACAGTATACGGATTATAACGGTAAAGATTTCAACCCAACCGTAGATCAAAAGGGAAATATTTATTTTATTTCAGATGAAAACAACGGAAATTACAACCTTTATACGTTTATAAATGGTAAAAAGACAGCTTTAACAGCTTTTACCTCATCGATTAAAAAACCCTTCGTTTCAGCAGATGGTAGTAAAGTTGTATTTGAAAAAGACTATCAACTTTTTATATTAGATACGAAGTCCAATCAGGTTCAACCTGTTGCTATAACATTGAACACGAATAAATCGCTAGCTAAAGAGCAAACCTTTACGGTTGAAAACGAAATCAGTTTCTTTGATATTTCTCCAGATGCCAAAAAAATAGCCTTTATTAGTAGAGGAATTGTATTTGTTTCAGATCTAGAAGGAAAGTTCATTCAACAGCTTACCAATGGAAAAGAACGCGCGCTAGAAGCAAAATGGTTAAATGACAATAGCACTTTACTTTTTAGTCAAACCGATAAAGGATATCAGAATTGGTTTAAAATAAAAGCGAATAACAAAGGAACAATTGAGCAAATAACAAGTGATCAACGTAATAATCGCGATATAGCTTTCAATCAGGATGCAACCCAAGCAGTTTATTTAAGTGGTAGAGATGAAGTTCGTCTATTAGATTTAAAAACGTTTACTTCCAAAACTATCGTTAAAGATGAAATATGGGCCTTCCAAAGTTCAAAACCATCCTTTTCACCGGATGGATCTTATGTGTTATTTACCGCTAAGCGCAATTTTGAGGATGACATTTTTATCTACAATATCAAAAAGAATGAAACCTTAAATCTAACGAATACAGGTATATCCGAATCCAATCCTACCTGGTCTCCCTCTGGCAAATACATCTATTTTACAAGTGATCGTTTAAATCCCTCTTATCCTATGGGAACACAAAATGCCAGTATCTATCGTTTGGCCTTAGATTGGTATGCTGATCCTTTTAAATCAGATGAATTCAATCGTTTATTCACAGCGAAAAAGGACGTTAACAAAGAAGAAGCTAAAGGTTCTAAAAAAGAAAAGAAAAAAGAAAGTGTAGCTGAAAAATCAACTATCATTAGCATCAATACCGAAGGATTATTAGACCGAATTGAATTGGTTAGTGATACGTTTGGCAATCAATTGGCGCCAGTAGTTTTCAAAGATGATAAAAAAGAATATGTCTATTATTCTTCAAATCAAGAAAGTGGAAAGTTTAGCTTGTATCGCAAAATCTACGAAAACTTTGAGAAAGAAAAAACGGAAAAAGTAAGTGATCAAACCACCAGTCAACTCTTACAAAACGACAAAACTCTATATGCTTTAAGCAAGGGTAATATTTATAAATTTACCTTAGAAAAAGGAACACCTGAAAAAATAAACATCGCATATTCATTTACCAAAAACTTAGCAGATGAGTTTCAACAAATGTTTGAAGAAACTTGGGCTGGTGTAGAAGAGAACTTCTATGATGAAAATTTTCATGGCATAGATTGGACGAAGACCAAAGCTTATTTTGCCCCATATATTCCTTATCTTAATAACCGAAATGACCTTCGTATCTTACTGAATGATATGCTAGGTGAACTAGGTTCATCTCATCTAGGCTTTAACACAACAGGTGAGGAAGAAAAAACGCGCTTACAATTCACTACAGCAGAAACAGGCTTACTCTTTTCCGACTCTAATCCGTATGAAATCGCACGTGTATTGCGCAAGTCTCCAGCTTTTATAAAGGGTATTGACATTCAAAAAGGAGATATTTTAACGCAAGTGAACCAGCAGGCAATTGATACGAATACGAATCGAGATACGTATTTTACTTCCCCTACGAAACAAGAAGAAATTGAACTTACTTTTATGCGTTCTGGCAAAGAATATACAGTTAAATTACATCCGATTGCCTATACTACGCAAAAAAATCTGTTGTATGATGAATGGATTTACCTAAATAAACAACGGGTAAATACATGGAGCAACAATCGAATTGCCTATAGTTATATGAAAAATATGACTTCCCCAGAACTAGACTCCTTCTTATTGGATATGGTAGAACAAGAACACCATAAAGAAGGTGTAATTTTAGATCTTCGCTTTAATACAGGAGGAAATGTTCATGACAAAGTTTTAAATTTCTTGGCTCAACGCCCCTATTTACAATGGAAATACCGCGAAGGAAAACTTACTATGCAAAGTAATTTTAGCCCCAGTGGAAAGCCAATTGTATTATTAATCAATGAATATTCTCTCAGCGATGCTGAAATGACAGCCGCTGGATTCAAAGCTTTAAAACTGGGTAAAATCATTGGTCAAGAAACCTATCGTTGGATTATTTTTACCTCAGGGAAGTCTTTAGTGGACAATTCTTCTTATCGTTTACCTTCTTGGGGAACGTATACCTTAGAGGGCAATAATCTAGAAAAAACAGGAGTTGCTCCTGATATTTATGTGAAAAATTCATTTATGGATCGCTTAAATAACAACGATCCTCAATTAGAACGTGCTGTACAAGAAATTTTAAAAGATTTAAAGTAAAATAATAAGCAAAGGCTAACCTCAACAACCGAAGTTAGCCTTTGTTCTTTTACGATAGGAATGCTATCTTAGTATCGTATAAAGAATTCTTGATTGTATCCTTTACTTTAAAATAATATTGAGGTAATGTCGATTGAACAGCGTTTATTCATCTTTGCTTTCAACAATCAATACAATTAAAAATGAAACTACACACCCAATTCGTATTACTTATTTGCACAATGATAACTTCAATATCCTTAGCACAAGAATCAAAAATATTGCGCATCGGTCACCGCGGAGCGATGGGGCACGTATCAGAAAATACAGTCGCCTCTATAAAAAAAGCTGTAGATATGCAATGTGACGTTATTGAGATTGATGTTTTCGTTGTGAAAGATGGTGCTCTAATGGTTTTTCACGATGATAACTTAGAACGCAAAACCAATGGCAAGGGAAAGATCGAAACGTATACAAAGGCTGAACTTAAAAAACTTTTGGTCGATGACCAATATGAAATTCCTACCTTGGAAGAAATAATTAAAACCATTGATAAGAAAGCAATATTAAATATCGAATTAAAAGGAGCCAATACGGCTGAACCTACTTATAAAGTTATCCAAGCTTTTAAAAAGAAAGGATGGACCAATGCTAATTTTATCATTTCTAGTTTTAGATGGAATGAATTAGAAATTATGCACAAACTAGATAGTCAAATCGATATTGCTGTATTGACTGAAAAAGAACCTACAGCTGCAATTGAATTTGCAAAACAAATAAAGGCTGTGGCAATTAATCCGTATTTCAAGTGGTTGAATGCTGAAAATGTAAGCAAAATCAAAGAAGCCAATTTAAAAATCTATCCTTGGACCGTAAATGAAAATGAAGATATTAAACAGTTAAAAGAGCTTGAGGTTGATGGTATTATTACCAATTTTCCAGAAAGAATATAAGTCTATAGTTTTAAGTTGTTTCTATAAAAAAAGTCAGTTGCTTCCAAAAAGTAACTGACTTTTAATTTATATTCTCTTATTTTTCATTAGAAATAGTCAAAAAAACTAGTAAATTCTTTTAGGAATAAGACCCATAAAATAATAACGGTCGTTCCTACAAAAGCACCAAATAAACCACCTAAACGAAAATCCTTTTGCTTGAGCATTCCCGTCCCAAATACAATGGCATTAGGAGGGGTTGAAACAGGTAAAAACAAACCACAAGACGAACAAAGCCCTACAATCAGACCAACAGGTAATAACTGCTCTACGGGTAATACAATAGCTGCTATATTAATTAAAATAGTTGCGGTGGCTGTACTGCTCATAATGTTAGAAAACAATACGGTAATTACTGCAAAAACAAGCATCATAACAACCACATTAAATTCTTCTCCTGCTAAAAATTGAGAATAATAAGGAGCCAATAATTCTTTAATAGCTATCCCCAGAGACAATCCTCCTGCCACTAGCATCAGGGTATCCCAAGGCAATTTTCGCACATCCTCCGCAGTAATAATACCTAGCATGGGCAAAAACATAATAGGAATCATAGCAGCTCCTGCTGTTGGAATATGGTACTTTGTTCCAAACATCCACATACCAACGGTTACCACTAAAATCACGATAACAGCTAGACGCTGTAATCGCAAACTATTGGTCATTTCCAAGGCATCATTAACAAAAGAAACATCCAGCCCTTTTACTTTTGAGGTGTATTTCTTAACAACAGCCCACCAAAATCCGGCTAATAAAATAACGGCAGGTACTAAACCTAAAAATAGCCATTGCATAAAACTGATCGAATAGCCTTTTGTTTTTAAAACATCAACAACAATTAAGTTTGGGGGCGTAGAAACCATACTTATCATTCCTGCAAAAGTTGCTGCCGCAGGAATACTAATCAAAATGGCTTTAGACATCGGAGAATCTTTTCCTTCTCTGTCAATCAAAGGCATAACGGATGCTAAAACCATAGCCGCAGTGGCCGTATTTGAAATAATAAGTGATAACACAGAGGTTACTAAAATTATTCCCAAGACTAATTTATTGGGGTTTGACCCAAAAACAGCAATTGTCTTTTTAAAAAGTGAAAGGTCTAGATTTGTTTTTCGCATGCCTTCACTGAGAAAGAATCCTCCTAAAAAAATCCAGATTACACTATCGGACCAGGTAGAGGAAATTTCTTGAGGAGAAATAGTAGCTCCTTCCATATTTCCCATGGTATAAACCAGAAAACCAATAATCATAATTCCTACTGCAAAAGGAGGAATTGCTTCTGTTGCCCACAGTAAAATAGAAAAAATTAAAATAAAAAAGGTGTATTTCTGTGCTTCTGAAAAAACGTCAGGGGTTAAAAAATAAGTACTTAAAAAAGCTGCTACTAACGAAAAAAAGAAAATACCAATACGCGTTTTGATATTCCATACATTCCAGGAGGCTTCAATCAACAATTCACTATAAAAGCGGATCCCTGTTCTTATCTTTTTAATCCTGTCAAAATAATCAAATTCCATCTACTTATGTTTAACTGTTAAAATTACAACATTTAAGTAGAGAATACCACTTTTTAAAAAAGTATAAAAACAAAAAAGATAGCAATTACGCTATCTTTTTTTTAACCTTCTAATTAAAACATCAAGATATTAACTAGGATACTCTTAGTTGAAACTATATTTTAAACCTACTTGAATTTGGTAAGGTGTTCCTCTTTTAATAGGTGTTCCTTTTGTATTCACTCGGTAATTAAATTCTTGTTGTGCTTGATCGAAACCCGGTAATGCAGCAACATCCCCTTTTTTAGGTACTCCTAGGGCATATAAGGCTTGCGTTCTCATCGATTTATTAACGCCCCAATCTTTATTCAATAAATTCGCTAGGTTAAATATATCTGCGGACAATTCAAATTTGTGCTTTTCGTTAAGGGCAAAGGTTTTTGCTATACGTAAATCAAATACTCCAAAGAAGCCATTTTTACCTCCATTTCGCTCAGCGATCTTACCATAACTATTCTGGATGTAATCTTTCAAACTAGAACTAACCTCTGGGTTATCCATAATCGCTTGCAAACCCTCTTTGATATGTTGAGGAGTACGCGCATCATTGATATCAAAAATGTATGCTAAATTATTACTTGCACCTGCGAAATCTCCATTTGTATTTCCTCCTGACAATAGACTATAACGGGTTCCTCCAATGCCTGAAAAACGAACCCCCACATTTATTCCATAAAAACTTGGTGCATTTCCGTAAATAACCACCTTATGTCTAAAATGATTATCCGAATATGTCATCTTACTCAAATCTCTTGGATCATCTTTTACAGGTAATCCCAAAGTAGCCGAGTTTGCAACATTTCCATTATAGGATGTATTGTCTTTGGTTGAATTCCAAGTATAACTTACTGCAATATGACCGTCTTTATAATAATTGTAATTGGTATCAAATACAAAAGCATAGTTATCTACTTTTCCTTCGCTTACTAACTCTAATACACGACCTAGTTTGTCTGTTTTTCTTCCTTGTTTCCAATCGGAAGCTCCATTGGCTAGAATTGTACTACCTGGTACATAAACGCCTCTTCCTCCTTCATTTTCTAAAGTAAAAAATGGAGTGTCTACCATATTTCTATCTTTGTAAAAGTAGTTATTACGCGCAAGGTTCATATAACCCGTCGCTGTTACTTTAAACTTACTGCTAAAGAAATGGGTATAAGAAAGGTTTGCTTTATATACCATGGGCACTTTTACCTCTTTTCCTGTAAAGTTAATCGTACTCAACTGATGCTGTTCTAAGGATGGAATTGTACTTTTGTCTCGTCGGTAAGCATTAAAATCAGGTACAGGAACATCGGCTCCCATTACGTCAACCGTTGCTAATTTACTACCGTCAAACGTTAGGTTGTTAATTAAAGCATAGTTATTAATATCTGAACCAAAAATTCCTCCACCTAAACGAATGTAATCTGTATTGTTTTCGTTGATGTTCCAATTAAACTGTATACGAGGTTGAACAATTAAGGATTTAAATTTATTATCTGTTCTTAATCCCAACTCATCATATACCAATTGGTTAAACTGTGCGGTAGGGTATTTGGCATAATCCATTCGAAGTCCCAATGTCATATCTAATCCTGGAAATAAGGCCGTTTGCATCTGTGCGTAAATACCTGCATTAAGAATATTTCCATCTACAGCAATATCATCCGATAAAGGAACCTCTCTATAGAATCTATATGGCCTAAGGTTGTCAAAACTATCCATAGAAGAATAACCAAGTGTTGGGTCTGTATTAAAATGGAAACGTCCATTCACTTCACTTCCATACACAGAGTTGGAATTTGTTTGCATCAAATCCATTCCAAAGGTATACTTCACTTTATCTGTATTGTAATACAAGTTATTGACGATTTGAAATACATTATTAGTGAATTTTTCTTGTGCAAAACGATGTCCACCAAGCTGTATATTAGCCGAACGCACGGCATCGCCAACCGTAGAAGTAACGTTTTCTACAATGGCACGTGGAATATACCATCCTGGTAACTCATCACTTTGATGGCTATCTTGGAAGGTATATAAATATTGAACTTTTAATTCATTGGTCACTTTCGAATTAATATTCGACCTCAAGGTGGCTAACAAGCTGTTATCAACACTTTTATCTGTTCCATAGGACTCGTATAAATTAATTTGTGTATTATCTCCCAATCCCAAAGGATTGTAATCATACGTCAAATTATTTCGAACCGTCAATAAATTATTCTCATTGATTTGCCAATCTAAACGCAAAAAAGCAGCATCTGAATTTCTTCTTTTATCAAAAGTCCCGTATTGGGGTGCATTTGATACCCCATATTTATTACGAGCAATACCGACAAATTTTTCTAAGGTTTGGTTTGTGATTCCGAAACGATCTTCATCAGCAGGTCCTTTTATATCCGCAATAATTAAGGAACGCGTATCCAACTGATGGTCCCAAGCGATAAAATAATGTAGTTTATCTTTAATAATCGGACCGCTTAAGGATAAGCCGTACTGATACGTAGAATAATCCGTTTTCCCTTTCTTATTTCCATTAATATCATAGGGACTAGACAACCAATCGGCGCGCATATAAGAAAACATCGATCCTGAAAACTCATTCGTTCCGGATTTAGTTACGGCACTCACCGTTCCACCACCACTGCGCCCAAGGGTTACATCATACTGATTCGTCACTACTTGAAATTCACGTACTGCTTCCATCGAGATTGAATACGGTGCTCCACTTCTACTCGTTGTTGCACCTCCAGACGTTGGATTTTTAGCTGTAGTACCATCAATCGTAAAGTTAATGGATGAACCTAATTGTCCACCTATAGATCCGCCATTCGATAAAGGTGATAAATCCGTTAGGTTAGCAAAATTACGCCCATTAATCGGCAAGTTTTTAATCGAATTTGCCGTAAACGTTGTAGCTGCACCCAAAGATTCTTTTTGATTTTTTAAACTTCTTCCTTCGATAATAATCTCATCTAATTGCTGATCTTGTTCTCCGATAACCAAATCCACAAAGACATTATCTCCTTGATTTACATAGTAACCCGACTTTTTAAATTCAACACCTGCTTCATCTTGGGTCATTACAAGATAAGGTCCTCCCAAAGGAATTTCTTTAAACACAAACTCTCCACTTGCATTCGTCTTTGTACGTGTGGTAAATCCTGTAGAGGTATTTCTTATTAAAACTTCTTTTCCTTGTTGAATGGCATTGTCTTGCACTACGATTCCTTGAATAGAAGCTTGTGTTGTTTGTGCAAAAACTTGTGCACTGAACAACATCGAACACACCCATCCTGCTAAATGTAATTTTCTTTTCATTACGTTACTACTTGGTTAATTAATAGAGACAAAACTAAGGGTCTAGTATTACCTGTTAATTTAGAGTACGTAAAAAAAACATCATGATTAGAGCAGCAAAGCTCTAAAATCATTAACAAGACGTTAACAAAGTATAACCCAACATTTATAACCTATCTTTCTCTTGCATATCCAGTTCTTTTGCACTGTATTTTATTTTTTG
This sequence comes from Myroides odoratus, assembly GCF_965118575.1. Taxonomy (GTDB): domain Bacteria; phylum Bacteroidota; class Bacteroidia; order Flavobacteriales; family Flavobacteriaceae; genus Flavobacterium; species Flavobacterium odoratum_B. The sequence goes on from NZ_CBCPHW010000025.1 coordinate 46,092, forward strand.
ATTTCCGAAAGTATACTTTAACCCTATAGCAAAACCTTGCGTATCACTATAATCTTTAAAGTAGTTATTCTGATTTGCATACTTCGTACTAATAATCTGTCTATCACTTCCGAAGATATTATATACATATAAATTCGCAGACCACTTACTCTTAGTAAAATCGCGACTCATAATAAAATCCGTACGTTGATAGCCCCCTATTTTGAATGATCCTTGTACCGTTGGGGTATCAAAACTATACGTTAACATGGCTTTCCAGTTACTTTCTTTATCAATATCTATGGCCGTATTCAGGCGTCCACCAAAAACGAAAGCATCATTCTTGTGTAATTTTTGATCTACACCATAAAAATAATCTTCTTGCTGTTGAATATATAAAAAGGAGTTGACCGACCATATCGGCAAAATTTGGTACGTATAATTGACAATCAGACCCGCTAGTTGTCTTTTATCAATATTGGTATAATGATAAATAAGCATATTGGTTTGGTCTTCTTGATAGGAAATTTCCATGGAAGGGTTCACTTCTCGGTTATAAAAGAGCTCTACATTTAATTCATTGAAATTATAGTTTAAACTAAAATTATGGCTTATTGCGGCTTTCAAATCGGGGTCCCCTTGAAAATAAGAGAACAAATTATAATAACTTTTTGCAGGATTCATCCATGAATAAGACGGACGATCAATTCTTTTGCTATAGGCAAAACTCAATTGTTGGTTCCCTGTCAACTCATATTTCAAATAAGCCGTCGGGAATAATTTGAAATACGATTGATCAGCACTTCCTACACCACTACTTTTGGTTTGAATTCCCGTGTATTCTCCTCTAATTCCCGCTTTAGCTTGCCATTTTCCCCATTGTTTGGTATAAGAACCATAACCTGCCCAATTGATTTCTTGGTAATCAAAAACATTGCTTTTTTCTTTGTTGAATTCAGTATTTTCAATCGCCTGGTCAAAAAAATCCAAACCATATAAAGCCTTTACAATACTGTATTTTCCGCCAAGCTCCCATTTAGAGGTTTCACTGTCTATTGAATAGTCTATTCCTGAAACAGCCAATCGGGTACGTTGATTATCCTTGGTAGCAAAAAATTGTTTCGATGGGTCTTGATTTTGAAAATGGAGTTCTGTTAATACTTCTTGATTATCTTTTTGATTATCATACGTAAAATAAGAAGACCACAGTAATTTTTTATCCGTACTAAAATGTTTATCTAACATAAAATACCCCGTATAGGTATCCATATTCGCTCGTTTTTTATTAAAGGTAGTATAGGAAGATTCAACGAGATTCTCCGGATTATAAATCAACGTAGGAATTACAAAATCACCTTTTGTTTGCTCGTTGATATAACCGTTACCTCCTACAGTAAGGGTAAGGGTACTATCCAATTTCACATCCGTTTCTACTTGAAAACTATGTCTGCCTTTCATCTTGTTCATACGAGTCATCACACTACTCCATCGATCTCCATTTTCATAAAGCACATTATCTTCATTGTATCTTACGGTTTTTCCATTGCCAAAAGAATAACTCCCTGATATATTGATCTTCTCTCCTGTATAAGTGTGCTGGGTACTCAATGTATTATAAGCATACGTCGTTTGTTTAAAACGCTCCGAAATACTCCCTTTATATCCCAATAAATTATTCTTTTTTAATTTTATATTCAGCACTGCATTTCCTTGTGCCTCATATTTGGCAGGGGGATTCGTAATTACCTCTATTGCTTCAACTTGCGTTCCCTCTGTTCCTTCAAGCATAGCTTTTAATTGTTCACCCGTCAACATTACTTTCTTATCATTAATCGTCACCAAAATACTTTGACTACCGCGTATACTCAAATTATCCCCAATTGAAGTAACACCAGGCGTCTGCTTGACAATATCCCATGCATTACTAGTTGCTAAGGGCGTATCTTGTACATTAAAAACTAATCGATCGATTTCTCTTTTTATCGTTGGTCGTTTGGCTGTAATTATCACTTCATCCAAGAGTGCAGTATCTTCAAGTAAAGTTATAACTGAAGGAATGCCAGCATCGAGGTGAACAACTTGAACCTGAAAACCTACATACTGAAATTCTAAAGTGCTAAAACTTTGTTTTGAAAGAATCTGATACTCCCCTTGTTCATCGGTATAAAATGAGTCTATAACTACTCCGGCATCATCTTTCAACACCACGGTTACGAAAGCCAACGCTTCTTGCTTTTGATCAACTACCTTTCCTTTTACTATCAAATCCGTAGGCTGTGCATACAATAGTGCACTCATCAATAGTAGCACTAGAAAAATAACTATACGTCCCATATTTTCTTTAATTTTAAGCAAAGATGTTACAAACACAATATGAAACGGGTTAATGAACGGTTAATGAACGGTTAACTCCCTAAAGAGCCATTCGCTCGAATTTATTTTATGCTAAATTTGTATGCTATGAAGTATTATAAACCCAAATATTATTTGATTGCTTTTAGCTTATTCTATCTGCTGCTACTAGGGATAATGGTATTTTATTTTGCACAAGTTTTAGAACTGAAGAAAAAAGAGATTCACAGCATAGCACATGAAAAAATTGATGCATTAGAACCCGTGTTATCCTTTGAAAAAGGATCCAAAAAAAAGGACAATTTTATTTATCGTGCTGTATTGGATTTATTGCAAAAGAAAACAACTTTAGAAGAAATAAAAAGCAAGAATCGCTCTCTTTTTGAAGCGGCTAATTTAGATGCTACAAAAAAAATTGATAGTACCTTTCGCGAGTTAGGCTATAAAGTTGCTTTTCGCATTGACCTGACTGATGTGATTATCAATTCCACCAAAGAAAACCTATTGTTAGAGCCTATTACTATTCTACAGACAGAAAAAGACGTAAAGAAAGCACATCGCATTAATTCTTCTGAATGGGAAGTAGAAGAAAGCAGTACAAATAAATCTGATGAAACCTGTATAGATTGCCCTATAGATTACAAAAATCACTTTACCGTTAAACAAGAAAAATACATTGAAGTAATCAACTTTAACCGCATAGCCTTTCGAGAGCTTTTTCCGTTGTTATTAGGCTCCTTTCTCATTTGCACTTTTATTCTAATCTTGTATTATATCACGTATAAAACCATCAAGAAAAAAGAACAGGAAGTTTTGAGCTTACACAATATGGTTGATAATGTTTCACATGAGTTTAAACTCCCTATTGCTACGTTAAAATATGGTTGTAATAATCTTCAGCAAGAATATAATTCCGCAACGATAGAACTTATTCAAAGGCAAGTTAGTCGTTTAGAACGCCTACAAAATCAACTTGGTGGTTTTGTAGAAACCACAGATCATGCCTTTAGTAAAGCTGATTTAGTGCAACTCCTAGCTGATCTAAAACTAAAAAACGAACACGTTTCCTTTACCTTAGCTTGGGATTTAGATGATAAACTGAATTTTCCTCAAACTGAAATAGAAACTATTCTTTTAAACTTGCTTGAAAATAGCATTAAATATGGGGGTACAGCTATTGTATGTACCCTAAAGGAGAACGAGGGTAAGTTGTGCATTCAAGTTGCTGATAATGGAATTGGAATTGCAAAAGCAGAACAAAATCTAATTTTTCAAAAGTTTTATCGAGTTAGACATCACAATATCCACAATACCCTTGGCTTGGGAATTGGTCTGTATCAAGTCAAACAAATTGTAGACAGAAGAAAAGGCCGGGTTCAATTAAAAAGTAAATTAACAGAAGGAACAACCTTCACTATTCTTTTACCCTATGTATAAAATTCTCCTCGTTGAAGATGATCTCGATTATGGTACTGTGGTTAAACAGTATTTGGAATTTAGTGGTTTTGACGTTATTTGGACTTCTTCTTCTGAGGAAGTAGCTACCTTATTACAAAAAACCACCTTCAATTTAGCTATTTTGGATATTATGCTTCCTCTGAAAGATGGTTTTACTTTAGCAAAAGAAATTCGCCGAGATAATCCGCAGATTCCCTTTCTTTTTTTAACGGCTAAAAATCAAAATATCGATCGATTAGTAGGTTTAAAATTAGGTGCGGCAGACTATATTTCGAAAACTTGTGATCCTGAAGAACTAAAATTGCGCATTGACAATATACTCCGTTATACCCAAACAGAAACAAATGCGGTATATCATTTAGGTAGTTACACTTTTAATCCCAATCACCTACGATTAGAAAATTCCAAAAACAAATATCAACTAACCGAAAGAGAAAGAGATTTACTTTTACTTTTTATCCAACATAATAATTCTATACTAACGCGCGAATTAATTCTAACCAAACTATGGCCATCCGCAGATTATTTTAATGGACGAAGTTTGGATGTATTTGTCACGCGTTTGCGCAAATATTTAGCGGAAGATGATGCCATACAAATTAGCAGTATTCGAGGCGTTGGTTTTAAAATTGATTTAGCGCTTTAATCATACACAAACTGTTTGAAAAATTCTTCTTTCACACCGGCTGTATCTTGTATGAGTTGCAGGGCTTGTTGGCTTTCCTTTTTCCACTTCTCCTCTTTGGTACTTAGATACAATTCGTATGTGGTGAGTGCATAATTAGCTAAATAATCGGTTGTTGTACCAAAACTCTCTTTACTCCTTTCAAAAAACTCAAGCGCCTTTTCATATTGGGTATTCATTCGCAATAGAATCGCCTTAATCAAATAAATCTCTTGCTCTCTATCTTTCGTTAATCCCCCTGATTTTTTGTATTTGGCTAAGGTACGGTCTGTATTAACCAGTCCCTCTACAACATCACCCAAAGAAGTTGCTGTTAAACTCAACCCATAATACCCTTCGGGACTATTTGGAAAATACTCTTTTACTTCTTCATATTTTTTTCGAGCCAATCCCACATTTCCAAGACGTAAAGCCGATTCAGCTAAAGCCGTTTTAAAACCTAAATTAGGTTGTGTGACTAAACTATCTGCATAATACAAATACGAATAAGCAGCCTCGTCTTTGTCTTGCTTAATCAAGGCTAAACCTGTATAATAATAGGCATCACATAAACGCTTATCCAATTGAATAATTTGAAAAAAAATTCTTCCCGCTGTATTAGAATAGGCTGTTTTTTCTAAAGCTGAAAAACCCGTTTCATACAAGTCAATTATTTCTTTACTCTCGGTTGGACAGGCCAACGTTAAAACAGAATAAGCTGGCTTATCTTGCGCGTGACCAGCGTTTGGCAGCCCGAGGCAAACGACTAGAAACAATAGCTTATACAAATTAAACTTCATATACCAAAGGAATCTCTTCTGTTGCATCCCTGTACTTACGCTGTACTTGTTCCTCAATTCGATCGGTAAATAATACACCATTTAAATGATCATACTCATGTTGCAAAATCACTGCGGTATATCCTTCAACCACTTCTTGGTACTGCTTCCCTTCTAAATCAAAATAGGTAATGTGAACCGCTAAGCTGCGATAAACAGTATCATATCGATCTTCAATAGATAAACATCCCTCTTGTCCTTGCTGAAGTAAAGTAGAATACCAAACAATTTGAGGGTTAATAAAAAATTCAAAAGGCTCATTTATTTTATCATAACGCTTAACCAAGAATATCCTTCTATTGACTCCTACTTGGGGTGCAGCAATCCCCACACCTGAACGATCTCCATCCGTAACTGTTTGATACATCCGAGCAATTAACGTTTTCAAATGAACATCCGTTGGATTAATTTCAATGCAATTTGCTTTCAAAACTTGTAGCTCTTCTAGAACTGTATCTTGATAGATATGCATCGCCTTTGAATGATCTCCACGTGTAATTAATTCTATTTCCTCTTGGGTTAATGAAATGATTTCTCTCATCCTGCTTTTATTTCAAAATCTTAAAGTAAAAATACTATTTCTAGACATGCAAAAAAAAGAAAAAGCTAGAGATTCACACTCTAGCTTTTAAATTTATGCTGCTTTTTCTTCTTTCTTACTTACTTCAGTTGAACTAGGTAATTGCCCTTCCGGCGTTAAGCCGTTCTCTGAACCTGGTTCTGGCTGCTCGTCTTCGTCTTCGTCATCAGAAGGTCGCCCTAAAACATCACTTGCTTTATATCTTCCTAATTTTATTTTGAAATTATCTGACGTTCCTTGAATACGCATGGGAATACCAATAATCCCCATCGGAGGTAAACCCAATCTAAATCCAATATTCATTTCTCCATCTAAGCTAATCTGTCCCTCGAATCTAGGTCTAAAACCTGCCATTTTCATTCGAGTACGCTCAATGGTCATCACATTATCTTTTATCGTCGTTTTAATCTCTACATCTGAAACTTTCCCCTCTTCTAAGGATTTAGTATCTGTTTCTTTTGCAATTGCTCCAAGTAAATTAAATCCTTTAAACTCAATATTTTCTAAGGTCATAGATCCACTACCAGCCAATGATCGAAATACAGGAAACATATTTTTATCCAAATTACCCCCTAATTGATAATTCAAAGAAACTTGTCCATAGGCATCTTTTGCCATAGTAACCATTTCTCTAAACAAAGTAATCTCTTTATAAGCTCTCTGAATATCAAAATCAGAAGCCTTAATTGCATAATCAAACTTAGCACTTCTAAATCCTGTTGGTTGATAACTACCATTCATGTTAACCTTTGTACCGATTAAACCGAAATCAGTATTTTGCAGTTCAATTCTCCCGCCATTTACAAGTAAGCCACCTTTAAAATTTTCTAAATTATATTCGCTATACTTAATTTTCTTAGCGACAGCATCAAATAAAATATTTAAGTTCTTAGGTACTTGAATAACCCCAGATCCAGAAGAAGGAGATCCTCCTTTTCCGTTTGAGGCATTCTTTGTATCAAACATCATAAATTCATCTACATTGACATATTGACTTTCAAAAGTGAACTTTCCTTGTAGCGTATCCTCTTTTAAGATATAATCAAGAACATTCGTTAAGTATCCTTTCATGTTAATTTCGGAAGTACCATAACTAGCTACAAACTTTTCAAAGCCCATTTTTTCTTTAAAAAACTTAAATATCCCTTTTTTGATATGCAGAGGATAAGGGAACATCTCAGAGCGAATACGGATATTATCAATTTCAAATTTCCCTCCGTTTTTCAACTTATCGAAATCACCCTTCAACGCGTCACTTTGCAATCCTTTTAAAAATAAGCTTGTAATAATCTTCCCGTTAACATCTATGCCATCTACTTTGAAAATTTTGTAAATATCTCCAAGATTAATCGTTCCTTTTGATTGAATATTATAATTAAGATTATTCAAATTATATAAACTTGCGGCTAATTGAAAAGGTTCATTGGCAATTTTAAAATTAATAGGTAAAACTTCAATCGATAAGTCATTGATTGATCCTCTAGAACTTTTTACAATGGTGTGAATTTGAATGTCTTCAATTGGCAATTCTGGCAAACGCTTAAGTTGCACATACCCATTGGTCAATTTAATTTCTGTATTGATAACTGGGAATCGTTTGCGTTTCGGTTCATAACTCCCCTTTACCGTTCCATCAATCTTAAAATTCCCATGCAATACCGCTTCATCAAAAGGAATAAACTCTTTGATGTTGTCAAAATCAATAGCCGCCTCAATTCTTGCATCAACATCGTACGTTGACAAATTATTTACTGCAAAATGTCCTTTGATAAAATTATCCATGGCTAAAAGATTCAAATTATCAATGCGAAACTTGATATCTCTAATTTTTGAAGTAGGCCCTTCTGCTTTAACATCAAAACTAATTTCTTTCAAAGCCTGAGGTAAGCTATCCAATTTAAAATAACCATTGCGAATCATTCCATTAAAATCAAAAGTTGGAATACTAGTAATTAGCGTATCGCGTTTCACTGCTCGAAGTGTACGCGTTTCTACAACACCTTTAGCAAATTGTCCATCAACTACGCCTTTAATCTTAAGATCACCTTTCAATTCAAAACCTGTTAATCCTAGGGATTTTTGGATCAAATCTAAGTCTAAATCCAAATCAACAGAACTTTGAATAGTCGGTTTCTCAAAACCACTCGTATGTAGTTTAATATCACTTTTGCGACCTGCAATAGCGAAACTAAGTTGATTGATTAAGATCTCACTTTGCTCCATATCCAAAGAAGGCATCTTAAATTGAAAATCCAACGTTAAATCCTTAATCGGGTCAACTACATTACCATGCTGAATAAGTCCCTTACTGATGGATAAATCTAAATTTACTGAAGGCTTAATTGAGTCTAAAGCTAAAAACTTTCCTTCCAGGTTAAACTTGCCATCAACAACACCCTCAAATTTTGTTTGATCAAACCAACCTTGGTACTCTGGTGGAACCAAAGACAACAATTCATTTAAACTCGCCTGCTGTGTTTTGATATCAAATAACATATCATAACCATTCTCAATAAAGCCAAATCTTCCGACAAAACCCACAATTAAATCCTTAATTTTCAAATCATTCTTTTGAAACTCAAAGGTTAATGATTCGGTATTAATTAGCGTTTCTAAGTCAGCCAAAATAGGCTTTTCTTTCACATAAAAAACATTTTCAAAACTGAAATCAAAAGATTGAATTCGGACTTTACTTTTCAATTGAAAAACAGCTTCACTCATATTTCCACTCCCCAAGTAATCAAAACCCGTTGCTGAAAAATACAAATTCCCTGCTTCATCACAATAGCGCAATAGCGCATTTTTAATTTCTAACTGGTCGATTTGCAAATCAAATCCTTTCTCTTCTTCATCTTCCTTATCATCCGTAGATTTAACAACCATATAATTGGCTTCTCCTTTTTCATTGACTAACAAGTCTATAACAGGAGAGTTGATAAAAACACGATTAAAACTAATTTTGGAATCTAATAGACTCATCATATTAATTCCAAGTCCTAATTCTTTCGCTTCGAATAACTTAGCAGACTGTAGAGAATCCACTTGTACACCTTCAATACTAGGGTTAGTAATAGTCGCTGTTAAATAGGGAAACTTTTTATAAAACGACACATCAATATCATCAAATGCTATTTCCCCTTCAATCGAATCGGCAAGCAACTTTTTAATTTCTTCATTGATTGTATCTTTAAAAAAAACAGGGAGAATGTACATCAACCCCAAAATAAAAACAACTAAAGCCCCTAAAGCAATAGCTATTCGTTTAACAACTTTTTTTCCAGAAAAACTCATACTTATGTTCTATACAAATTGTGCATAAATAAACCTATTACTTCACAAATTAGGATGTAAAGTTATAACTTCTTCTTGGTTTATGAAATAAAAATAGTGAATAGTAAGTGGTGAATTATAAAGGTGAAGTGTGAAGAGTTATGGGTTATGAGTGAAGAATACTCTTCCCTTCACCCATTTCTCATACCTCATA
>NZ_CBCPHW010000026.1:0-55226 GCF_965118575.1 Myroides odoratus
TCAAATAATAAATATTAATAAAGCTGCTTAACTAATTGTCCGAATTTCATTAGGATATCCATACTTTGATTCATGAACAAAAGCATCGAGATGATAATGCAAAAGGTATTACAAATACACATGCAAGTCATGCCGAAGTTTATATTCATCAAATGGCAGATGAGTCTTTTAAAATGACGACAGAAGGCTTTCAACAAGGAATGGTGGAAAACATGTTAAGTTATATTTTAGGTGTTAAGAAGAGAGGAGATAGAGATAAATTAATTGATGATTTTAATAATTCTAATTCAGCAGGTTTTGAGGTAGGTAAATCGTATAAGTCAGGGTATGGATGGGAAGTGAAAAAAAATAATGAAACAAAATACCTTAGATCACTTAAAAAAGCAGAAAAGCCTAATTAATTATGAAAAAAAAAATAATTTATTTATTCTATGTTCTTTTGTTTATTTCATGTAGAGAAAAGAATGATATAGAGGAAATTCTATTAGATAAAAATGGAAAAAAAACTGAATATTGGGATTATTATGCTTCAAAGGATAGTATTACTTATGAATTTTTGGGGTATAAAATGTTATTTGCTTCAAATAATAATTATCAATTATTTTATTTAAAAAGTAAAAATCAAATAGATACAAATCATAAAAAAGAGGATGATTTAATTGAAAGTATCTCTGAAAGAGAGTGGCATGTGGATACAAAGAATATGAAAATGAATTTAGATGTAGATTCTTTTATAATTGAAAAGTATAATAACGATACAATATTTATGAAGGGAGATGGCTTCGATGGAAAATTTATGTTAATAAAGCATATAAAATGATTTAGATTTTATACCCCCCCAACCTTCCAAAACGGATCGTTGGGGTTTGTTTTAGTTAACAGTTTACTGTTAACGGTTGACAGAGGTATTATTCAATGTAAAGAGAAGTAAAACTGTAAGCTGTAAACCGCCCACCGTAAACCAAAAAAAACACCCTACCACCGTTACACTATTAAAAAAGCTTCGACATTTTAAACGACAATGGCAAAAGTGTTTCAAAACGTAAAGTACAGCCTAAGACTACAAAAAAGCAACAGTGGTGTAGTAAAAAGAGTAGTTGGGTTTTAGTCCTTTGTTTACTATAATAGCAAAGAGTACTAACGTACAACATACAATAAAGGTGTACAATTGATTTAAAAAGTGTTTTGCAGTAAGTGATTCATTGCAATAAAATAAACAGTTGTAGCAATGTATTTACATTATATTTTTAAAAGTAGTTTATCGTCAGTGGAGTAGTAAAGAGGAGCGTAGTAAGTCGAAGGCTGCGACAGTGCCGATAAATAATGTAGTTTTACAAAGACTACTTTTTTGCTTTGAACTAAAGACTACCATTGAAAAGTAGAAAAACAGTCAAATGAAAATAAAAAGATTGTATGTGTTTATTTTGGCTTCATAGCAATTGGATCGTTCAAACAAAGTAAATCGATTGTACGAAGTATTTACTGCCTTAAAACTAAGGTTAAACGCATAAATAGGCGCAGTTAAAAATAGCAGTAAGCAAAGGCTAAATAATAGCAGTTGGAAGATGAAAAACCAAAGAGAATTGCGATATTTACTTTGTGATTAACTTAACATAAAAAACAAAAAAGGAAGGGAAGGAGTTGTTGAATAAATAGCAAAACATTAAAGAGTTAACGCATATACAGACGCACATTGAAATACGGCGTAGATAAACCCACTGAAATTGCATAGGTAAAAGGAAAGGCAATGGTACCATAGCGACCACTTGGGAAGTTCTTCTTACCTTACAGACATCAATGGAGTGCCTACGCATTACTATGGGTACCTACCATTCGGAGAACTGATGGTGGAACACAACAATAGTAATTATGATAATGTGTATAAATTCAACGGAAAAGAAATAGATCCACAAACGGGTTATTACTATTATGGTGCGCGTTATTATGATCCGACGATGAGTGTGTTTTTGAGTGTGGACCCGTTGGCGGAGAAAATACCAAATTATAACCCTTATATTTATACATATAACAATCCAATTATGTTTACAGATCCAACAGGAATGATAGGGGAAGAAGTAATTATAAAAGGAGAAAAGAAGCAAGAAGCTTTTGAACAATTACAAGCATCAACTAAGTTAAACTTAACTATGGATGCGAATGGAAAAGTTGATACAAATGATAAAAGAGGAGGATCCAAGTCGGATAAAAAATTATTTGATGCAATTAAATCTCCAACTATTCAAGTTGATGTAAATGCTACTGATAGTAATTATTACAGTGAGACTAAAGCTATGTTAGGAGGAGTTTATGAAGGAAGTACTATAGATGAGTCAGGCAAAGTTATTGCAAATCAAACAGTAAATCCCCGCCAAATGGGAGATATTGATGAGTTTTACAATATGCCTAAAGGAACTACTGCAAAACATGAAATTTTAGAAGCTTATATTGGAGCAGATAAATCTCCAGGGAAAGGAATTCCTTTAATGGAAGGAACAAATGAGTATAAAGGGTACATTAAGGCTCATAACGGAGCAATGAAATTGGATAAAAATTTTATGGAACCTGATATAAAACAACATGACTCAGGAAGTTTTTTTATGTACAAACCTAACCCTAATCCTGTTTTTAAATTTCCTCAAATCAAAGAATTAAATAATTTATCTAAATGAAAAAATGTGTTTTAGTTGTAATAATTTGTTTGTTAGTTAGTTGTTTAGCTAATAAAAAATATGACTATGAGGAGGAATTGAAGATCGTTAATGAACGATTGTTCATCATAAAAATTAGTAAAAAGAAGGGTTATTATCTAATTGATGCAATTCGTTCGTCTAATGATACTATTTCGATAATTTCTTATATCAATAAGAAAATGATTAAAAACAAAAAGAATAAAACAAAATTAAATGTTGAGGAAATTTATAATTTTAGTTTAATGAAAGTAAATGTTAAAGTTGCTAATGGACTTTCAAATAGAGGATATATTATAATTAAGAATGATACTCTATGGAGAGGAGACATAGTATTAAATAAAAGTGATTCTTTAAAATATGTATACCCTCAAATTTTCGAATCCTTAAATTCGGAAGGATTAGATTTGTACAACTAAATAATAAACACCACCCCAACCTTCCCAATCGGATCGTTGGGGTTTTGTTATTTAAGGGGGAATTGTTTTTAGAGGAAAAAAGAAACACCCTACCACCGTTACACTATTAAAAGAGCTTCGACATTTTAAACGACAATGGCAAAAGTGTTTCAAAACGTAAAGTACAGCCTAAGACTACAAAAAAGCAACAGTGGTGTATCCACCCGAGCAAGTACATCTTGTTAGGTAAATAAATTATTCTATAGCGTCTGTAATTAGCTTTTTGTAGTTATGAGGATATACATTCGTACTATTCTTGTGATTGATAGCTTGTATATTTTCAAGGACGTATTTTAACCATTGATATGGATTAACGTCATGTTTTTTACAATTAGCAAAAAAAGTATAAGCCATAGCCGCTCTTTGCGCAGCATCATGAGACACGTACTTACAATTTTTTCAGTACAAACTTAGAAAATATAAAATAACTAAAGTATCTTGTGTACGTGTTCAAAAAGTAGAAATACCTCAGTCGATGAAAAATCAAGTCTATATTTCATGTAGTTTTGCCAAGAGAAAGGAATTAGATCAAGCAGTAGAAAGCATAAAAAATACATTACTGTCTCAGGGATATTTTCCATGGGTTTTTGTAGATAACTATACCTTTACCCTAGAGCAAGAAAAAGAAATGATGCATCAAGCAATGCAAGATATTGAGGCTAGCGTTTTTTTACTCGCTGAAACATCAGATAAGGGCATTGGCATAGGAATAGAGGCGGGGTATGCCAAAGCGCTGAATAAACCCGTTGTTTATCTGCGAAATATAGCAGCAGAACATTCCACTACTTTAGCAGGAATTAGTGATTATCAAATTGTATATGCAGATGGAACAGATTTGGCGATACAAGTAGAAAAGGTAGTTCAAGCTATTAGTCACAATAAGAAATCCTAAACCAATATACCCAATACTTAAACAACAAAAAGAAACAGAGTGATGATACAAGTAAATAAAGCCGATTTTAATCCTTGTCATTACGATGACGAAACGGTAGAAATGACCGCGGTTTACAAAGAAAAAGAAGTGATTTTATCCGTCTATATCGGCGATGTGGCACTCGAGGATTTTTTGCCAGAAATAGAGCGTATTACTTCAAGAATAGTAGAATTTGATCAACAAGGCAAACAGCTTATTTATGAGGAATTGGGCGAGTCCTATAATCAGCACAATCCTCAAAATACTCTGGCAGAAGAGGCTTTTAAAGAAAAACTAGATTTATTTTCGCTTTATTTTTCAGGCGATGAAGAAGTAGAATTTACCTATGAGGCAAATGGTATGTTTGGAACCCATATTTTGAGTGTTGAATTAATTGAAGGCGTATTTACCGAGTGGGTAAGTATGAATGGATAAGGTAGAACAACTAAAAATGACGATAGAAGACCTACTTAAGCAGTTAAAAGCGAAAGAAAAAGCAAGAATAAAAACCGCAACGGTTCGAGAATTGGATGAAGAGGAGAAAGGACATTTTGTTGCTTTTGTAGATGACGCAGAAGCAACCTATGATGTGCATATTGAGTTAGAGGATCAAAAGATCAAACAAATGACCTGTGATTGCATGGAAGAACTAACGCCTTGTATTCATCAATGGGCGGTTTTACTGCAAATAACACAACAAGGATTAAAAGTTGTACCTACACAAGTAACACAAAAAAGCAACTCAAAAGCAAAAATTTCGAAAAGCAATGCCTTGTTGCAAGAACAAAGTCGAGAAACACTTGCAAAATGGCTAGCTGAAGTTTTTAAAAAGAATAAAACCTTAGAGCAGCAATTTATTGTAACTTTTTCTCAAGAGAAAACCAACTATACTTGCGAATACGTAGAAGAGAGTATGCAGCAAACATTTAAAGCCGTTGCGGGAAAAAGAAAGACCTTAGAAGGTGTGAAAATTAAAAAGATAGTAGATACGCTTGCTATCGCTTTTGAACCGGTAGATGACTTTATAACGGTTAACATGGATAAGCCACTTGCTTTTGAGCTTTTTTCAACAATCATGCGTACGATGCAAGCATTTGATCGACGTATTGTCCATCACAGCAAGAAGTTTGACGATTTCTATGAAAAATACAGTACTTGGTTTGCCTTAACACTTAACAATATGCAAAACCAAGGCCTTTGGCAGGTTCAAATCAAAAATTTGGTTGAAAATATTTTGGTGGATGCTAGTCCTTATAGCGGTTTTGAGGGGGTACTCGTGAAAAACATCTACGAACATGCAACCCTAGAGCAACAGCAGAAAATAGCACAAGAAATAGCACAAAGTTTAGCGAAATCATCTCAAACGAGATACGATTATAAAGTAGATTTTATCAGCTTTATTCGAGATGTTGCCTTGACCCATGATTTTTATGAAGAAGTATATGATTTTTTTAAAATCAGAGATTGATAGAAGAAAAATAAGCGGATAATTTAAAAAATCAATGCTGTTTATTTCAGTAAAGGAAGGAAGATAAAGGAGATAAAAAACAACCTCAATTGCGAAAGCGATTGAGGTTGTTTTTGTTATTTGTCATTCTCATCAGAGAAATATTGGTTGTATATTTTTATACTGTCAATAGGATCAGGCATTCCCATAGGTGCATTGTCTCTCTCGTATTTTTCAATTAGAATTTGCAATACCTCTAGTTCATCTACACTATCTTTATGTTGAGGACTACTTTCTAATACTTGTACTTTTATCATAGCCGTGTGATAATCTTCTTCCGTACGAATAGGTCTTAATTTCATAATACTACTATTTTTTTTGAATGAATTAGTGTTTTGGAAACTTGATTTTTCAAGCCTATCCCATAAAACTACACCTTTTTTTTGATAAAAGAACTCAATTACCTGCTAATTACTGTTAATACTAATAAAAAAAGCCCTCACGAAGTGAAGGCTTTTTTTTAGGTTAAATTATTTAGTATCATTTGTTTCGATCCATTTGCGAGCATTGACAAAAGCTTCCATCCATGGGGATACCTCGTCTTTGCGTCCTTCTGGGTAATTCGCCCAGTGCCATTGAAATAGGGAACGCTCAATATGAGGCATCATAACCAAGTGACGACCTGTAGGGTCACATAGCATCGCTGTATTGAAATCCGAACCATTTGGATTGGCAGGGTAACTATCATACGCGTATTTCGCAACAATATGGTAGTTGTTTTCTGTTTCAGGTAAATTAAATTTACCCTCACCATGTGAAATCCAAACCCCTAAAGTACTTCCCGCTAAGGTAGATAGCATGATCGAATTGTTTTCTTGAATGGTAACAGAGGTAAAGTTACTTTCGTGTTTTTGAGAATCGTTGTGTAACATTTTTCCGTGAACAGCGTGTTCTGGATTAATTAACTCCAATTCCATAAACAACTGACAACCATTACAAATACCAACAGATAAAGTGTCTTTACGAGCAAAGAAGTTTTTCAATGCTGTATTTGCTTTTTCGTTGTACATAAAGGCACCTGCCCATCCTTTGGCAGATCCCAAAACATCTGAATTAGAAAAACCTCCAACAGCACCAATAAATTGGATGTCTTCTAGCGTTTCTCTACCTGAGATAAGATCCGTCATATGCACGTCTTTAACGTCAAATCCAGCTAAGAACATCGCATTGGCAACCTCTCTTTCAGAGTTACTTCCTTTCTCGCGGATAATCGCTGCTTTTGGACGAGGTTTTGAAGCGTCAATAACCGGTTTCTTACCGTCAAATTGCGCAGGGAAAGCAAATTGTAAAGGTTGGTTCTTATAGTTGGTAAAGCGAGCAGTCGCTTGACCGTTTTTCGTTTGTTTTTGATCTAATAGATACGAAGTTTTGTACCACGTATCGCGGATTGCAGGAACACTGTAGGTAAAGCTGTCCGTTCCGTTTTTGAAAGAAACGGTTTCTTCTGTGAGAACAGTTCCAATTTTAATAGCTTCAACCCCTTTGGCACTTAATGCTTTTTCGAAGGCCTCATCATTTTTCGCTTGAATGACTAAACCAATGTTTTCATTGAAAAGAACTTTTACTGTATCTTTTTCATTTAAAACCGTTAAATCATAAGCAGCGCCTAAGTTGACATCTGCAAAAGTCATCTCTAAAAGCGTAGTAATCAAACCACCACTTCCAATGTCATGTCCTGCAGCAATTTGACTGTTTTCAACCAATTCTTGAACCGCATTGAAAGCCTTTTTAAAATAAGCCCCATCTTGGATGGTTGGTACTTCATGTCCAATTTTATTTAAAATCTGAGCAAAAGAAGAACCCCCTAATTTAAACTTGTCTTGAGATAAATGGATATAATAGATTGAACCTGCTTCTTTCTTCAAGGTTGGTTCAACAATTTTTGTGATATCTGTACAGTTTGAAGCAGCAGAAATAATAACAGTACCTGGCGCAATTACCTCGTCATTCGGGTATTTTTGCTTCATTGATAAAGAATCTTTTCCAGTTGGAATATTGATGCCTAATTCAATAGCAAAATCAGAACACGCTTTTACGGCTTCATATAAACGAGCATCTTCTCCTGGATTATTACAAGCCCACATCCAGTTAGCAGATAAAGAGATATTTTTCATTCCTTCATGTAAAGGAGCCCAAACAATATTAGATAAAGCTTCAGCAATTGCATTTCTACTTCCTGCTGTTGGATTTACCAAAGCAACAACAGGCGCATGGCCAACCGTTGTCGCGATTCCTTCTTTTCCTTTGTAATCAAGAGCCATAGCCCCTAAGTTATTCAACGGAAGTTGTAAAGGACCCGTGCATTGCTGTTTCGCCACACGTCCACCCACACAACGGTCCACTTTATTAGTTAACCAATCTTTAGAAGCAACTGCTTCTAATTGAAGAACTTGGTTTAAATAGTCATTTACTTTTTCAACAGAATAGTCCAAATCAGCGTAAATACGCTCAATGGTTTGATCCGCCATAATTGTTTTTGGAGAACTGCCAAACATTTCTTCAATAGCAAAATCCATCGGTTTGGCACCTGTAGTTGCTGATTCAATGGTAAAACGGTGATTATTTGTAATCTCCCCAACCGCATACATTGGCGCACGCTCTCTTTCTGCAATACGCGCTAAAGTAGCCATATCCTTTTGTCCAATTACCAAGCCCATGCGTTCTTGAGATTCATTTCCAATCGTTTCTTTGGCAGAAAGCGTAGGATCTCCGATTGGCAATTTATCTAAATTGATGTGTCCACCTGTTTCTTCTACTAATTCAGATAAACAGTTTAAGTGTCCACCTGCACCATGATCGTGAATTGACACAATAGGGTTGTGGTCTGCTTCAACTAAACCGCGGATCGCATTTGCTGCGCGTTTTTGCATTTCTGGATTGGAACGCTGAATCGCATTTAATTCAATACCTGAACCAAAAGCCCCTGTATTGGAAGAAGAAACTGCTGCTCCTCCCATACCAATACGGTAGTTTTCACCTCCTAAAATGACAACTTGATCCCCTTGTTCTGGTTTGTGTTTTTTCGCTTGATCTAACTTTCCATAGCCAATACCTCCGGCTTGCATAATTACTTTGTCAAAACCAAGCTTACGCGCGTCTTCTTCATGTTCAAAAGTTAGAATAGACCCCGTAATTAAAGGTTGTCCAAATTTATTTCCAAAATCAGAAGCTCCATTTGAAGCTTTGATTAAAATATCAATCGGGGTTTGGTATAACCACGCTCTTTCGTCCATAGCATTTTCCCAAGGGCGATTTTCTTCTAAGCGTGAGTAAGAAGTCATATAAACAGCGGTACCGGCTAAAGGCAAGGATCCTTGCCCGCCTGCTAAACGATCGCGAATCTCTCCTCCTGATCCAGTAGCAGCTCCATTAAAAGGCTCTACGGTAGTAGGAAAATTATGCGTTTCTGCTTTTAATGAGATGACAGAATCAAATTCTTTTTCTACATAAAAATCAGGTTTATCTGCGGATTTTGGAGCAAATTGTGTAACGCGTGGTCCCTTGACAAAGGCCACATTATCTTTATAAGCTGAAACAATCGCATTCGGATTAATTTCAGAGGTTTTTTTGATTAATTTGAATAAAGAAGTCGGTTTTTCTTCTCCATCAATGACAAAGGTGCCATTAAATATTTTATGACGACAGTGTTCTGAATTTACTTGTGAAAAACCAAATACTTCAGAATCCGTTAATTTACGTCCAATTTTATGAGCTAAATCTTGCAAGTAAGTGATTTCCTCTTCATTCAAAGCCAAACCTTCCTCTTGGTTGTATTTTGCAATATCCTCGATGTAAATAATAGGCTCAGGTTGAATGTTAATCGCAAAGATATCTTGATTTAAAGATTCAAATACTTGTGACAACATAGGGTCAAACGCTTGTTGGTCACCTTCGGAAAATTCTTCAATGCGAAAAATTCCCTCAATCCCCATGTTTTGTGTGATTTCAACCGCATTGGTACTCCAAGGCGTAATCATGGTTGCACGTGGACCAATAAAGGGGTTGTTGATTGCTTTTTGATCGAGGTGTTTAGCATTGCCAAAAAGCCAATTTAGTTTTTGAATATCTTCAATAGATAAAGTGTTCTCCACCTGTACAGCGTAGAACTTTTTCGAAGGGTTTTCGAAGAAATAAATCATTGCGATAAGATTATTTTAGTTGTTGTTGTAAGATGCAAAAATATACTAAAAAAAGACAATTAAAAAATTATTCTTTTGTAGTTTCAATATGTTGATATGCCCCCAAATCAGGTGATTTAGTTCGCTCTTTTCCATCCAAATCTCGCGGTAAATCTCGCGCAACTTTCAAATTACCTTGACCAATGAGGTGAGTCATTTTAGTCGTATAATAAAATAAATTCTTTTTAGGATCCTGAAAATCAATAGCAGATAGAGCAGGGGTATCTAAAAGAATATTGTTGGAATACATGGATGTATTGCTGTAATTGTAGGCCGATGAATTGCCATTGCGTTTGCTCGTATCTTTTAGCGCATTGGATTCAAAGGTTATATTCGCCGTTTGTGTGGTTTGAAGCACAAAACTTTGAGCAATTGCACTGTGTAAAATACTATTTTCAATGGTCAAGCGCTCAAAAGGAAAATCAGCAGAGTTTTCGACGAGTAAAGCCATTTGATCCGGTCGATAACCAGAATTGCTAAAAGTACAATGTTGAAACCTGTAATTGCCCCCCTCGCGCAGTACAACCGTTGCATTTTGCGTATTTGCAGCCACAAGGTTTTGCCCCAAGAGTGTAGAATTCACAGCAACTAATGCGGAATAGGAATGATTGTATAATTGGACATTTTGCAAGGTGAAATCCGAAGCATTTTCAAGGTATAAACCGATTTTAGCCTGTTCCACAATTACGTGATTTAAAGTGCTCTTAGCCGGGTTTTGCAAGCGAATCCCAGACCATTGTCCGGTTGCATACATATAGTTGGTCTCCAAGCGATCACCCCGCAAGATTATAGGTTTTTTGTGTGTGCCATTGGCTTGTATTGAACTGCCTTCTAAACCAATAATTCCCGAATTTTCGTGAAAATAGAGTTGAGTGCCTTTTTGTAGCACTAAGGTTTGATTTTCAGGAAGGATAGCATACCCATAAATAACATAGGGTTTGCTGTTATCTAGTTCTAAGGTATTTTTTTCATGTACTTTTGAGTCACCCAAATAAAAACCTTCAAGTGGAGTTCCATCTTGCAACTGTATTTTGTGTAATACGTTTTCATCTACCTTACCTGGATGGAAAAAATAAGCATCTTTAATCAAGGTCACTAATTCAATCGTTTGTTGTTGTGTACTCCCTTGAATGCGAATTTGATCGGTATAAATAAAATCCTTTGCCTGAGGATCTGCTTTTCCTAAGGTATGAACGAAAACATATAAACTGTCTTTAGCTAAAAGTTCAATATTTGAAAATCGCTTATTAGAAATCCCTTCAATGATAAGGTTAAAATAAGAATCCTCCCCTTTAGCCAAAGTAAGCTGGGGGATTTGAATATTCTTACTACTGGTATTGTAAATCTTAACTAAGTAAGAACTTGATTTTGTTTCAGAAAAAACAGGATCCAAGTAAACCGTATCTGCAGAAAAACGCAAAGGTTCAGATAAAGGTTCAAAATCCATATCCGTTCGGCAACTGATAAGGCTAAACAGAGAAAGAACCAGTACTAAAAACCTAAGTGTGTGCATAGCTGATGTTTAATAGTAAATGTAATGAAAAATAGTGAAAAATAACGAAAGTAGGAGCGGTTAGTTTTTGATGTTATTTCGCAGCATCCAAAGCTTTACATAACGCAAAAAAGTCGCATAGGCATTGAGTGAAGATAAAATTAAACCTGGAATACCATCTCGAAATCCCTGTTTTATGATATAGTGTTTAAAGAAACGCATCCCCGGTTTTACAATAAAGTGGTGTGCTGTTAATTTACCTGTTTTTTTATCGTAATCCTGCGCTTGTAAACTCGCATATTGACTCAATTTAGCGATGTGAAAGTCAAACCCGCGATAGGTGTTGTGATAGAGCTTCTCTTTTAGAAAACTCACCTTTCCATCGACTTGTAAAGTTTCGTGAACTTTGTTGGTATACTGGCAAACGTCCTTTTGAAATAAACGAATAACTTTGTCTTTTTGGTAACCCGAATAGTTGATTTCTTTGCCAAAGAAAACGTTTTTTCGGTAGACCCAATACGCTTGGTATTCCCCTAATTTATCTTGTTCAATTAACTGCGTTATTTCTTGCTTTAACTCAGGGGTTAACTGCTCATCTGCATCCAATAAAAGAACCCAATCCCCAGGAATTTGAGCGATTGCCCAGTTTTTTTGGTCTGAGTAATTGTCAAATTTTCGAGAAATTACTTTCGCTCCAAGCGCTTCTGCAAGTTGAACCGTATTATCCGTGCTAAAAGAGTCAACAACATAAATGTCATCTACAAGATCAATCGCAGAGAGAATACAAGCTTTAATATTAGCCTCTTCGTTTTTTGTAGGAATTAAAAGCGTTATTTTTTTTTTCATAAAATAAGGAATAAAGCAATTTTAGTTTTTAAGCTGAGGTCATTAAATTCGTTTCCCAAAAATAAAAAACGATTAGTTACAAAAGTAAGTTATCTGTCCCATTAATAATACCCCTTTGCAAAAATAAAACCAAACCTAGAGAATCAAAGAGCAGGAAAAAAGTAGAAAAAAGCGGGATATCCAAATTTATTTAAGACCGCATTTGGGGATAAAATTACAGGATTGCTAATTATTATTGTATTTTTAGCAAAAAATAAAAGATGAACATTGTATATCTTGTTTTTGGACAAAACATTAGCTATTACCAACAGGTGTTTTTTTCAATTTATACGGCTTTTCTTACTAAAAATGAGTCAGATCGAATTATTGTAATTGCAGAAAATCCTTCTTTTTTTAAACAAGTAGAACATTTAATTACGGTAATACCTTTGGAAAAAGAGAAGATTAAAGCATGGGAAGGGGCGTATGATTATTTTTTTAGAATTAAGATAAAAGCCTTAGAACACGTAGCTAATGCGTATCCAGATCAAGCTATTTTGTATTTGGATGGCGATACTTTTATCTATAAATCTTTGGCTATTCTTAAAGCAGAATTAGATAAAGGTTTCAATATCATGCACCTTAACGAAGGGCCTCTGCCGTTGTTAAAGACCAAGTCAGAGAAAAAGATGTGGAGTAGTCTGAAAAATAGAAAGTTTGGAGATGTACGCATCGATACTACTACTTGCATGTGGAATTCTGGCGTAATAGGAATTTCACCCCAACATTTTCAAACAATAACTTTAGCCTTACAAATTTGTGATGAGATGTGTGCGGCTAATATTGCTTATTTTACCAAGGAGCAATTGGCTTTTGGTGTTGCGGGAAGCCAGTTTACAATGATTAAACCTGCAGACCATGTAGTTGGTCATTATTGGGGAAATAAAGAGGAGTGGAATGAAGTGATTGCTACTTGGATGAAAAAATCCTTAATGAGCAATTATTCTATTGCGGAGATGATGGAAGAAGCAAAAAAAATACCCTTTGCTCAAATTCCGTTTTATTATAAACATTCGAATACATACAAGCGCTTATCAAAGCGTTTAAAAAACTATTTTAAACCTAAGCATGCACTTTATATTAAAGAATAAAAAATAAAAACAAAAGCCAAAATCACATTTGTGATTTTGGCTTTTGTTTTTATCGTAATGTCTAATGAATAGTATGTTGAATCTAGAGCATAATTTCAAGAATTAGGCAAAAGAAAGAACTAGTTCATATAGAGATTTTTACTATATCTTATCTTCATGCCTCTACCCACAAAGTTTGTCTGCCCTAAGGTAAAAAGAGGGGCATTAATGGTTATTAGTAGGGTGCTCCTGTTCCTTTTTTACAGTCAATAGATTGTTTTTAACACGGTGATTAAACGATTGAATATATGCTTTTAAAAAGCGTTCCATGGCTTTTACTCTTTTGGGCTCTTTTGTTAAAAGGTTATTTTTTAATTCAGGATCTATCTTCCAGTTGTATAAGCCTAAGCTTTTTGCACCATCAAAGGCTAAATAATAATCCCCTTCTTCATAGTTGTAAATAGTATTTAAATAACTAATCGCAAAATCCTGCTCCGATTGGTAGGATTTACCATAAGTGACCAGTTTAGTATTGATTTTTAGATAATCCATTAAACTCGGTAAAATATCAATCTGTTGAAAGTTGCGTTCCACTTTAGTTGGCGCAAGGGTAGCATCCCCAGGGGCAAAAAACAAGATGGGAATTCTAAATTTGCCCACATTAGTTTTCCATTGCTCTTCCTGAGGTTCTGAAGAGGTATGATCGGCTACAACAATAAAAATAGTATTGGTGTACCACGCTTTGGTTTTTGCAGTTTCAAAAAATTGCTTTAATGCATAATCAGCATACGCAATTGATTCGTGTATATCTCCAGGCCCTTTCGGGAATTTCCCTTTGTATTTAGTTGGAATAGTGTATGGATTATGGGAAGAAATCGTAAAAAGAGTGGAGAAAAAAGGCGGAGAGAAGCTGTCTAATTTTTTGGCAAAAAACTGCAAGAATTCTTCGTCAAAAATTCCCCAGGTACCATCAAAAGCCTGAGGTCCTTCATATTCATTTTTTCCGTAATATTCTTTAAATCCCGCTACATTAGCATATTGATCAAAGTTTTGACTTCCGTTAAAAGCACCGTGAAAAAAAGCGGTGTGATACCCGTTGTCATTTAATATTTTTGGTAAAGCATACACGTCATTTAAGGCATAACTAGACGTAATAAACGTGCGATCCATTAAGCTGGGAATACTCGAAATAGAAGAAGGAACAGCATCAATAGAAACTTTTCCGTTGGCAAATCCATTTTCAAAGAAATAGCTGTTAGTAGCTAGTGAATCCATGAAAGGAGTAAGCCCTCTGTGCATATTTTCTCGTCCAAAGCTTTCTAAAATTAGCAAAACAACATTTTTTTTGTTGATTGAATCATATTGAAAAACTTGTACAGGATTGAAAATCTTCACTAATTCCTCTTCCGTATAGAAGTTGTAGTCGGGTAAATTTTCTTTTTTACCCATGGTTTTTAAAACAGAAAATGGCGTATTTAAAACTAAGGCTGTGTTTTTTAGTCCTCCATAAGCAGCAGCATCAACTAATCGAATCGGCTTAGGTTGAAAACCACCGCGACCAAAAACAAGTAAAATCCCCACTACTAAAATAGCTACAATACTTTGAGGAAAGTTAAAGCGAGAATCGTAAACGCGGTAATTTATTTTGCGGTAAATCAGCCAAAAGAAAACAAAGGAACCCAACATAAAAAGGGGAATCCACCAATAGTCTACGATGAAGTTTTTCAGTAAACCTGGCAATTCATTTTCCATTCCCGAAGCTGTAATAAAAGAATACGAACTGCGTCTGCCGATGAATCTAAAGTATTCGTAATCAACGAAATTTAAACACAGAATACCAACGTTAACCAGAAAAAAACTGTAAAATAAAAAGGACTGATACCCTTTTTTGGTTTGAAATTTACCGGGCCATAGATGCAAAAGCGCAAAGACAAGATTGATGAACCCTAAGGCTGCCAAGTCAAATCGAATACCTCCTGCAAGTACTTTGAGGTCAATGGAATCTAATAAATGCCCATTATACCAATAAAAACCGAACCTACAAATTTGATAGAAAGCAAAAATAAGTAAGAAGCGTAAAGCAAATATCTTTGCGTTTTTTGAAAATAGTTTATGCATAAATAATCCGATAATTTAAACTAAATTACCACAGTAAGTAGCTTACTGTGGTAAAAGTATAATTGAGTTACTTGAAAATTAAACAGCAACATTGTATTCTCTTAAAGCATCGTTTAAGGATGTTTTTAAATCGGTAGAAGGTTTTCTTTGACCAATAATTAAGGCGCAGGGAACTTGATATTCTCCAGCAGGGAATTTTTTGGTATATGAACCTGGAATTACAACTGATCTTTCAGGTACATATCCTTTGATTTCCACTGGTTGATCCCCCGTTACATCGATGATTTTTGTAGAAGCAGTTAATACCACATTGGCACCTAAAACGGCTTCTTTTCCAACGCGAACCCCTTCAACGACGATACAACGTGAACCGATAAAGGCATGGTCTTCAATAATTACAGGCGCGGCTTGTAGGGGTTCTAAAACTCCACCAATACCAACCCCACCCGATAAGTGAACGTGTTTGCCAATTTGCGCACAAGAACCAACCGTTGCCCAAGTGTCAACCATCGTTCCTTCATCTACATAAGCTCCAATATTCACATACGAAGGCATTAAAATTACCCCTGATGAAATATAAGCGCCATGACGAGCCACCGCATTCGGAACAACACGAATCCCTTTTTCAGCATAGTTGCGTTTTAAAGGCATTTTGTCGTGGTATTCAAAAATACCAACTTCATGTGTTTCCATTTTTTGAATTGGAAAGTATAAAACAACGGCTTTCTTTACCCATTCATTTACTTGCCATCCGTTTGCTGTAGGTTCTGCAACACGTAATTTTCCTTGGTCAATCCATTCAACTACCTCGCGGATTGCCTCTTGTGTATCTTGATTTTGAAGCAGGGAACGATCAGCCCATGCTTTTTCAATAATTTGTTGGATATGATTCATTTGTACGTTTATTTTGAATTAAAATTAGTTTTGAATAGTTGGAATTACAGCCATTAAGTCTTCTCCCGCAAGTTCTTGTTGAGCCGCTTGTTCAAGCAAATCAGACAAACGATAAATAGGAATATACCCTAGATTTTTCTTCTTGATTTCTACAGAAAACGAATACAGAATAGCTTGATTTTAATAGGTTTATAGCTATAAGGTTGACCATATTGCCTAAACCTATCCATCCAATATTTTTCATGGAGTTTTAATTAAATAGGTAAATCTTTTTATAAAAAAGTAAGAAGCAAAGGTAAGTATAAATGTTTAGAAAATGAGTGTACAGCAAAGGAATCCGATGGGAATTACTACTAAAAAAGAAAAGGAAAGAAGCACAATTTTTAGTTGTAAAAAAGCGACGTAAACAAAGGAATGAAGAAGGAGATTAAAGCAAAACAGAACGTGTAATACTAAAAAAGCTTCTATTCTTGTAGAATAAAAGCTTTTAGGTTTGGTATGAAGTATAGAATTACTTTGTACTTAAATTATCTCTATAGACTTTACCATCTTTGATAATAAGAAGTAAATTCGTTTTGGGATCTCCAAGTACTTCAATGTTTTCTAAAGGACTTTTGTCAAACAATAAGATATCGGCATAAGCACCTTCGGCAAGTGTGCCTAAATCTGAGGGATAAGGATTTCTCGGCCCACTCATTTTGAGCAATTGCGCATTGTCATAAGTAATCATTTTCAAAATCTCAAAATTGGTAAACCACTCTTTTAAATTGACAACTAGTTCATTTTGTCTCAATGGATTTTTAGGAGGTGCGACTAAATCGGTTCCAAAAGCTATTTTTACCTTGTGCTTTTTCGCCCAAGTATATACGTTTTCTGTTCCTGTTCCTACCATTCTTTTATTCGCAGCTTGCTCCGGATTAGTATAAGCACTCGCATCCAAATCAAAAGGTTGCATGCTTAACCAGATATTCTTTTCTCCTAATAATTGTACAGTTGATTCATCCAATAAATGCCCGTGATCAATGCATTTTACACCCGCTGCTACAGCCTGTCTAACCGCTTTTGGTGTATACGCGTGAACGGTAACATAGGTACCCCAGTTTTCAGCAGCTTCAACCGCAGCTCTTATTTCTTTGGTTGTGTATTGCGTAGCATCTAATGGATCATAGATCGTCGCAACACCACCACCTGCCATGACTTTAAGCTGAGAAGCTCCTTTTCTTAATTGCTCTCTGGCTGCAACAGTAACTTCTTGTTCGCCATCTGCAATAATACTACCGCCTAATACTTGGAATCGTGGTGGGGTATGATCAATCATGCGCGGTTCAGACCATGGGAAGCTTGCATCTCCATGTCCACCCGTTTGGGATATCATCGCCTCACTTGGATAAATACGAGGTCCTTTGTTAATGCCATAATCATTCGCTTGTTTAATCCCCATCACATGACCTCCTAGATCTCTTACGGTAGTAAAACCACGTTGTAAGGTGTTTTCGGATTCCTTGGCTGCATTAATAAACAAAAAACTTTCATCTCCAAGCATAATCGCCTGATTGGAATTAGCCGCTAAAAAGGAATGCCAATGGGCATCAATCATGCCAGGCATAACAAATTTGCCCTTGCCATCAATTACTTGTGCGTTTTCTAAATCAGCAGCTGTAACATCACCGGTAACAATTTTTACAATTTTGTTTTGCTCCACAACAATGGAACCTATTTTGGTTTTGTTGTCTTTACCATTGAAAATCTCAACGTTTTTTAGTACAAGCTTGCTTTGTGCAAATCCAGAGGATGCGAGGCAAAAGGCACCCAAAAGAAGGCTGATTTTTAAAAATTTATGCATCATATTAATTTTTTTAGGTAAATATACACTTATAAAATTTTATTTTCAGTTCATTGTGGATAAAAATGTATTTTTTTGTTTATATGGTGAGAATAATTTAAATTTTTCTTAAAATTAAGAAGAATAGTAGAAACTCCTTTAGCTTTGTATATAAAGAGGTTTAAAAAATGGAAAAAAGATATTTGATATATGGGGTTAGTAAAGGTTTAGGAAGAGCCATTGCTTGCGGTATCCCTCAAGAACAAGATATTGTGTTTGGCGTTTCTCGATCTAAACCAGTTAATTTTCAGGAAAATAAAATTTGGATTCAAGCAGATCTTGCTAATCCAGTAGCATCAGTAGAAGCTGTTCGCGCCGTTATACAAGAAGCACCAATTGATTATTTGATTTACAATGTGGGGATATGGGAGCAAGAAGCGTTTACAGATGCGTATGATTTTGAACAATCGTCAACCGAAGAAATTGTACAAATCATACAAACCAATATAACGGCTTGTATTTTAGCTTTACAAGCCTTTCTTCCAAATTTAAAAGAAAGTGCAAACGCCAAGATAATACTGGTTGGCTCTACCTGGGGATTGGAAAATCACCAAGGAAAAGAAGTTGCTTTTTCAGCTTCTAAATTTGCTTTGCGAGGCATTGTTCATGCACTTCGCGAAACCTTGAAAAAACAGGCTATTGGTATAAGTATATTGAATCTAGGGTACTTAGCTACGGAATATGAAACGCTATCGGTAGATGAAGTGGTAGAAGCAGCTGAAGGAACCTTGATTCCTTTAGAAGATGTTTTGGCCGCTATTCGCTTTATTCTAAGTACGAGTAAGGCAACTTGTGTAAAGGAAATAGATATGCCTGCCATGCAAGATCTTCACGTATAAATGACCCCTAAATTAAAGAAGAAACAGTACCTTACCCTAAAATAAGAAAGAATGTTTAGTACGCAAACGTATTATAAAAGAAGAGAAATATTAGCCCAAGCTATGGGAAATAAAGGTATTCTACTATTTTTAAGCAATGGAGAAAACCCAATTAATTTCGAAGACAATACCTATCCTTTTCGTCAAGATAGTACTTTTTTGTACTATTTCGGAATCCAACAACCCCATATCGCTGCATGTATTGATTTAGATGAAAATAGAACGGTTATTTTTGGGGATGAGTTATCTATTGATGCTTTGGTTTGGATGGGGCGACAAGAAATGTTGCAAACAAAATGCGAGAAAGCGGGTGTGAAGGAAACGCGTTCTTATGCAGAATTAGCCGCTTATATCGCAATAGCAAGAAGTAAACAACGAAAAGTACATTATTTGCCCCCTTATCAGCCCGCAAATAAAATGTTACTCAGTGAATTATTGCATATTCCTTTCCAGGAGATCCAACCTTCTGTCGCTTTTATTCAAGCGGTTGTTGCGCAAAGAGAAAGTAAAGAGGATCAGGAAATAAGTGAAATTGAAAAGGCATTAACCCTTTCAAATGACATGCATTTAGCAGCCATGCGTTTGACTAAACCTGGTATGAAGGAATACGAAATTGCTGCGGCCATCCAATATATAGCTGCGCAAGAGAATTGTGGATTAGCCTATCCATCTATTGTAACAGTAAATGGAGGAATATTACACAACCACTACCAAGGTAATACACTGCAATCAGGGCAGTTAGTTTTGAATGATTCAGGTTGTGAAACACCGAGTGGATATGCGTCCGATTTAACGCGAACCTTTCCAGTCGATCCAAAATTTACCACCGAACAACGCGAGTTGTATCAAGTGGTATTACACGCATTTGAAGGAGCTAAGAGTCAGCTTAAAGCAGGTGTTAAATTTAAAGATGTACACCTACATGCAGCCTTGCTTCTCTCCCAAGGATTGATCGACTTAGGTTTTATGAAAGGAAAGGCAGAAGAGGCTGTACAAGCGAATGCGCATACGATGTTTTTTCAATGTGGTTTAGGACATATGATGGGCTTGGATGTACATGATATGGAAGATTTAGGAGAACAATATGTAGGATATACAGCAGATGAACCAAAAGAAAATCAAGTATTTGGATTAAAATCGTTGCGATTGGGAAAAACGCTAAAAGCGGGCCATGTATTGACCATCGAACCAGGCATTTATTTTATCCCAGAACTAATTGAAAGGTGGGAAGCAGAAAATAAATACAAAGCCTTTATTAATTATGAAAAACTCAATAAATATAAAACCTTTGGAGGAATTCGAATTGAAGATAACTTCTTAATTGAAGAGACCGGATATCGCCAATTGGGTCCTGAATTAATACGAACCGTAGAGGATATCGAAGCGTATAGACAACCGTTTTAACGACAGTATGGCATAATAGACAAATACAAGGCGCAAAGAGTCAATAGACTAATTACATGAATCCAATCCCTCTTTCCTCTCTATGAAATTAGGGGGATAGAAGGGCTGTTTTCTTTTATGTGGATTCGTTATAAATTTATTCGAAAGTCTAGGTTTATAAACTAATCCCTAAAAAGAGGAAGATTATGCAGTAGGTTTCTTATTTTAATTGCCGTACGAGGCATTGGTTCTGCAATAGTAAGACTTAAAATATCGTATTTTTCTCCAATATCATAGATCAAACGGGAAACTTCATTGATTTTCATTCCATGAGGCACAATGCCAACAGCAGCAATGATTTCTTCTGGGTCTAATACGTCGAGATCGTAATGAATAACTACTTTTGAAGCACCTGTTTTTTTTAGCCATTCCAAAACGGAACTGCTGTTTTCTGCAACTTCCGCAGGGAATAATCCCTTAATATTCAAGGCCGATTGTCTATCTTTCATTTCCTCGTCCCAATCGCGAACGCCAACAAGTAATGTCTTGGAAATATCAAATTTGGCAGGAAGCGCTTGGATGATTTCATCGTTCCACAACCCAAGACAAGCAGCCAAAGCCATGGCGTGATATCCTTTGTACTTGTCATGAGGCATATTAATATCCGGATGCGCATCAATCCAAACAAGAGCAACATCATCAGGATATTTGGCCGCCAAATAGGTAAAAGGAACAACACTCGATGAACAATCTCCACCCAAGGTAACAATCCTTTCTGGATTTTCTTTTTTCAATACGGCCAGCGCATCTTTGGTCTGTTTTAAAATAACTTCGTAAGCGTTGATTCCCTTTTTTTCCGCCCTGTCAGTAAGAGCTAGGGATATAGGAACCTCTACCGTTCTTTGCTCCTTATTTGGAGCAAGAAATTGAAGCAAATGCGATCCCAGGTAATAACCTTGAGAAGCATCGTCTGCGGGTATATCGGGCATCCAATGAGATACAATTCCGCCCTGCCATTGTGGATAAATAAGTCGAAGTGTTGTTGTTTTATTTTTCATAGTAGTCCTAATTATTTTGAGTTTTATGGAAGAAATTCCAGCATAAAAACCGTTATCCTATTTATTATTTTTACCTTGCTTTTGTTCGAAAGTAGATCAATTAAAGTTATATAGTATATTGAATATAAACAAGTAAGGGTAAATTAGTCCTATATGGATTAAATCCCCCATACTTCAATAATTAGGGGTTTATTGTTATTTTTGTAAGTAAATTAGATCTTATGTATAAACGAAAAATACCCTTTGATATCGACTGTGGTGTTAAAATAGCAATGGAAGTTTTAGGTGGTAAATGGAAAAGTTGCATCCTCTTAGCCTTGGCAAAACGCCCGATGCGTCCCAGTGAACTGCATCGAGAGTTTCCCGACGCAAGCCCTCGTGTTGTCAATCAGCAGTTAAAGGAATTGGAGTTTTACGGAGTAATCAAGAAAAGGATTTTTGCAGAATTGCCTCCGCATTCAGAATATTCACTTACAGATACTGGAGAAACATTACTCCCTATTATTGATCAAATAGAGCAATGGGGAGATAATTTTCGAGATACAATGAAAAAAATATTGAGCATTACCTAACTAACCAATGATTTTGATGTTTAATAAGATGTATTAATTATTGTAAATTAGCAAGAAAGGTACTAAATCGTTGGATGTTGTATATACGAAAGAGATGGAAACAGATAAAAATTTTATAAGTAGAAAACCTGATCATGCATTTCTTTCCACTATTGTGGAGCATTTCTTTTATATCGATATGCCAGTAGCAGCTTTAGCACTGGAAACCGAGTTTATGATTCCATTTCCACGCATAACATTTGGTTACTTTTTTGATCATCCTTTTGCGGTAACCAATCATACCCTCAATCAGTCTAGAATACTAAATCTTGCTATATCTAGAATTTCTACGCAAAAAATAACGGTAGCCCCACAAACAGAAACAATAAGAATTTTAGGGGCACATTTGAAACCCTTTGGCTTGGCCTATTTTACACAAAAATCGATCAAATCATTGCCTTGGTTGATTAATACAGAAGAGCTATTTGGTACTATTGCCGAAAACTTCGTAGAGAAAGTAAAGGCGTGTACTAGCATAGAATCTATGTTTAAGGAGGTTGAAGCGGTTTTTTTAGCTCATCTACTTGAACGAGATTTATCCCTTATTACCCAGGCAATTGAACAGATTGAGGGACATCATGGTCATCTAGAAATAACAGAACTAGCCACACAATTTGGCGTGTCGGATAGAACCCTGCGCAATCATTTTTATGCGTATATTGGTTGCTCTCCTAAAGAGTATCTTCGCATCGTAAAAATGAAACAAATTGCCTATCAATTAAAACATTCTGAAGGTACTTTAACGAATATTGCCTACGATAATAACTATTTTGATCAGGCACATTTTATTCATGAAATAAAAGGTATTACGGGACAATCTCCGAATCAACTCCGCAAAGAAATTCCTCATTTCCGTTTTTTACAATTTTAAGCTTCGGGCTATATCGACCTTTGTCCTATAATTAAAAAGACAAACAAGATGAAATTTGTAAGCATGTTATTCGTAGGTCTATGCTCAATAGGCATGATCACTTTTTCAAATCAACCAACAACAGAAGAAAGAGTAACGTTTCGTATTAAAAAGGGATTTAGTACGATAAAGGGTGAATTTAGTCAGGTGGATTATTGTATAGCACTTGATCAATCAGGAACTGGAACAATCTATGGGACTGTGACTATTTCAAGTGTATCAACAGGAAATGCAACAAGAGATAAACACTTGCAAAATCAAGAATGGTTGGATGCAGCTACCTATCCAAAAATACGTCTTCAATCTAGAAAAATAGTCAAGAATAAAGCAAGCAAGTATACAGGAACTTTTGAAGTAACAATAAAAGGGAAAACAGAAATTCAAGAAATTCCTTTTCATATCCTACAGGATGGAGATGTAAAAACACTGAAAGCAACCTTTTATTTGTCCACTGCAACCTTTGGTATAGGTGGGGGAATTGTTAATCTACTAGTTGGAGATAAAGTAACGGTTGATATTCAATTGCCATTTAAATAAATAAGTATGAAACGCAAGACTATAGTTCGAGTACATATTGGAGCTACGATAGTAGCCATGCTAACAATTTTGACCTTTTTTGGCTTATCGTTATTTGCTGAGATAAAAGGAAAGATTCAGTTCATTATGCAGGTAAAGACTTTTATTTTATATGCACTACCAGTAATGATTATCACGATGCCCGTATTAAAAATTACAGGCGATAAATTGGCAGGTAAAGCGAAAAATCCAATCCTTTTAGCTAAGCAAAAAAGAATGAAATGGATGCTTATAAATGGAATGGGACTCCTTGTATTAGCGATATTTCTGTATTGCCGTTCCCACTTGTATACCATGGATTATGTATTTTTCCTTGCGCAAATGGTTGAATTTATGCTAGGATTAGCTAACCTTACTTTGCTTATAATCAATGCTAAACAGGGAATGCAACTTTCGAAAAAATGAAAGCCATAAGAAACAATACGATGCAAAAAAGGGACTTTTAACGTCATTTTTTGCATCGTATTATAGCTGTAGCTAAGAGTGTCTAACTTGATTTATGAGATTCCACCATTTTAATAGAAAACTGCATTAATACAGCCAATATGATGAATATACTGATACTACCTACCAGTAGGGCTGTTTCTTTTAATTCCAGTAAGAAATACAATAGGCCATATAAAAGAACTAATAGGCCTAAAATAGTTAGGGTACTACTCTTGTTTTTTGAAATCTTCCAAGTAAAGGTTACGATGAGTAAAATTGTAGATAAGGAAGATGCAAAATAAGCAATGGAAAATCCAATGTATTCTGAAAATGAAAGCAATAGAATATAGTTTAAGAAAATTGCAAAACCAATTAAAGCGTATTGAATCAGATTTATTTTTAAGTTTTTGATATTTTCTAAAAAGTAAAATACAATAAAAGTAAGCCCAACAAATAGCAAGGCATATTTGATAGAACGATCAATTTTGGAATAAAAATTATTGAGCTCTAAAAATTCTATTCCAAACGTGTATTTGCTTAAATCTATATTAGCTAGAGAAGTGGTGTGAATGGGTAAAGGTTGATAGATATTCCAAGTACTAGTGGAATTGGCTTTGGTCTCTTGAGATTGTTCAGGCAAATAATTTCCGATGTATTTTAAATCTGAATAATCACTTTTGATCTCAATTTTTGTTGTATTTGCATTGGCTATAAACTGCAAATTAGAAGAACCTTTCAATTTTAGAGGAAGTTTAACTTTTGTTGGTAGCTGTTCCTCAACCATATAGTCAACGCTTAAAAAAGGAATTGCTTGAATAATTGGTGAATTGTTTAAAGAAAAATTCTTTTCAGGTGATCCTTGAAGTACGAGTGCCTGAGATAATCCTTTGGTATCCGATATACCATAAATAATTTTTTTACTTGTGATTTCTGTTTGATCTTTGAGATGCAAAGAAGCGATTAATTTGTCTTGGTCATCAAATTGAGCTTCTATCAGAAGATCAGTATTGAATAAGGTAACTTGATATAAACTTCTTTTTTTTGTTGTGGTACTAATATTTCCCGTAATTGTTTGTGTAAGAGGAGAGAATAGTGCTTGTTCCCGCTGATATATAACTTCATTTTTAGCATTTTTAGTTGCCGTTCTATATTCAAGAAGTAAAAATGGACCGTAAAGCGTTTGCTGATCCCCCCATTTTTCAGAAACTTCTTGAACAACTTCGTTCTGAAATTTGGCGCGTTCCGAGATAATATTTCCAATAATAGGAATTAAAATAAGCAAGCCTAAGGATAAGGCTGCAATGGCTAAGCCTTTAAAAAGATGTTTTTTAGTTTCTGTTTCCATTTTTTGAATTTAAAAGTACTTTGTTTTTCAAAGTATAGAGTTAAAAAAATTATTTTAGTTTCTGTATTAAATTTTCTAAATAGGAGAGGTGTTGCTTAAACGCAATTTTTCCTTCTTCCGTAGCCCTGTAAACGGTGTTTGTTTTGCGGCCAATAAAACCTTTATACACGGTAATGTATTGACTGTCTTCTAAGTTTTTTAAATGCGAAGCTAGATTGCCATCCGTTAGATCCAAGTATTCCTTTAAATCTTTGAAAGACAAATTTTCATTTACCATTAATCCGCTCATAATCCCAACGCGAATACGGTTATCAAATACTTTGTTTAATTTTTCAATATCAAATTTCATGAGCGTTTACTTCGTTTTTTTGTCGTATTTGTTCCACAAAATTAAGCCATAAAGAAGATGAGTTAAACCAAAACCTAAAGCCCAAAAGAAAATGGCATAATCAATAAAATAGAAAGCAAATAACCCTAAAGCAATTTCCAGTATAGCCATTGTTTTGATTTCCTTCACGGTATCTTCTTGTATTGCATATAAAGCAAGACCATAAAATAAAAGAGTAGTAGGTAGCGTTAATTCTAATAAGAACTTTGTGTAGAAAATAAAACACAAGATTCCACCGATAAGCAAAGGAACTGCAAAACGTTGAAGCAAGCGTTTCGTTATTGTGTTTAAAAAAGAAGTCCCTTGTTTTTTGGTTTTTTGTATTGTAAAATAAAGGCCACCACTCAAAGCAATGACAAAGGTGATACTCGCCAATACCAATAAGTTAAAAGCACTATAACTGTAGAATGAAGTTACATCTGGCGCAAGATTGTTCTTCCAAATATGTAAAATCAAACTGGCTACTAAACCACAGATTCCAACCCAAATACCACTCCAACCACTCAAACTTAAAAATTTAGTGGAGCGTTCCATAATTGATTTGATTTGCTGTAAATCTTCGATTGCCTTTGTTGTCATTTTTAAAGTACTTTGAAAAACAAAGTTAGAAATAAAATTGAGAAATAAAACAATAGTGTGGAAAATTATTAAAAATAGGAATGAGTGAAAGATTACTGCTTCTCTTTTCAAGGTTACTCATTCAAGTCAAGGACGACTATTGACCCAAATCCAAACATGTACTTTAATTAAAATTGGCAATTAAAATTTTGTTTTATTTTGAGTTTTCAGAGAAGTATATGAAAAAACTTTATAAATTATAATAAAGTTGTATCTTTAAAAGAAAATGAAATATGAGCAGTATTATTTTAAATCGAATTAAACAAAATGTAAAGCATTGGTATCTTCCAGTAATTTTAGGTGTAGTATTTATACTTGCTGGCGTATTTATTATGATGACGCCCGTAGCATCTTATTTATCGTTGGCTTTATTATTTAGTTGGCTTTTCCTCTTTTCAGGAATTGCAGAAATTGCCTTTGCTTTGAGTAATAGAAAAGAATTAGATGGATGGGGATGGATTTTATTTTCGGGTATTGTTGATGTAGTCTTGGGATTACTATTATTGAGTCAACCTGCTATTACTTTACAAGTTTTACCTATTTATGTAGGATGTATCTTATTATTCCGTTCTGTGCGCAGTTTAAGTATGGCAGTAGAATTGAATAATTATGGTGTTAAAGGAATACCAGCTATGGTTCTTTTTGGTATTTTAGGTTTATTGTTTGCTATTTTTATGATGACTAATTTGGAAGCAGGTGCATTTACAATTGTATATTGGACTGCATTTTCAATTATAACGTTAGGTATATTTAGCGTTATCTATGGTATGAAACTGAAGAAGTTAAAAAATAGAGGTACTAAAATCAGCGATGAACTCGTTAAAAAATGGGAAGCTGTACAGGAGGAAATTAAAAAAGCAATGGATAAAGAATAATAAAAAAAAGGATTTATTTTCAAGGAAATAAATCCTTTTTTTATTTTGATTCGATTTTATCATACGCATCTGTGATAAGTTCTTGAATAGCATTGGATATGCGATTCTTACCTTCCTCAGTATTGATGTCGATACCACAAAATTTACTCCCATTGTTTTTAGCATGTAAACTTAGATAATAAATCCCGCTAATTACTAACGCTAATCGAGCTCTAATATCAATGGATGAATTTTCAAAGTCTGGAATGGTCTTAGAAAATAATTCTTCACCTATTTCTTCTCTATTGTCTGCTATTTTTCTCAATATCTCATTGCTTTCTCCAACTTCCCAATGAATAATGCGTTGAAGGGCTTTATCTTTTAAAAGTGTTTCAAATTGATGTTGAAGCAATTGATTGATATGATCTTGTGTTAGCTTTTCTGGAGTCTCTAACAAGTGACTAATATGGTTTTTAGCTGTTTTTTTGAAGAAATCAGTTTGATTGATATATTCCTCTACCAAATTGTCTACACCCCCAAAATAGGCCCATACAAGCTTCTTGTCTA
The DNA here is from genome assembly GCF_965118575.1 of Myroides odoratus. Classification (GTDB taxonomy): domain Bacteria; phylum Bacteroidota; class Bacteroidia; order Flavobacteriales; family Flavobacteriaceae; genus Flavobacterium; species Flavobacterium odoratum_B. The sequence continues at coordinate 27,699 of NZ_CBCPHW010000026.1, forward strand.
CCCCTGCAACTTTAGCAATATTTGGCGCAGTAAGTCCTGTATATCCCTTTTTTTGAAGTACTTTTCCTACGGCAGCCACCATTTTATGCATCGTGCGCGATTTATCTCGTATAGGACCTGAAGATACCTTTCTGATTTTTGCTGCGGTTTCTTCTTTCTTCTTATTTGTTGATTTTTCTTTTTTAGGCATTAGTGTCCAAATATTAAGGTTAAAAAATGCAAATTGCAATTAATTACTACAAGCGCCAAGCAAGATACCCTAGAGCATGCAATTTAGCAAATAGAGGGAAAACATAATCTCGACTTTTTTCTTGTCTTTTACTAGAAAAATGGATTTCAAGGTAAATATACTTAAAAAAAGAGCGCCATATTTTGTGTTTTTTATATTTTACAGTATTCCCCTCAAAGTGATAAAAAATAGTCAGAATGTATTAAAAATGTTAAATATTACTTAAAAAATACGTTTTAGTATGCTATTTGTTTATACCATTTAATTTAAATAAGGAATGGAAGGTGAGAACGAAAAGTAAAATAAAAAATGAATGGCTAGGGATTGGTTTTTCTTTTCTCTTTCTTGTGTTCAATTGGGGGCAAAAGCAAGATCTAATGACCGCCGATTTTTTTGTAGGTAAATATCAGGGTGTAGTTGTATTTGAAGAAAATGATCTTGTGGTTCAAAGTGATAAAAGTGTAATACACATTGTCAAAATTGGTGATAAAACTAATTTTGTATTTGCAGCCAATATACCGACAATCTCAACGATTTTATATAAAAATAACAAAACCAAGGAACTGATAAATCTAAACCCTCAAGAAACAAATTATATTAAAATCAATGCGAGTAAGCTAGAGATTTTATTTGCTGATGGAAATAAAAGTTGGACCGTTTATGCAGATAGAGATTAGTTAAAGTGGGGACTTAAAAATACCTCAATATCAACTAGGCAATAAACGTCTGGTTGTTCATAGAAATAGCCTGAATTTTAGGCGTTAAATCTAGTACATTTCTTTGTTTGATTGGCGTTGCTTTACTTGGGATAATCTGTTGTTGTCTCCCTTCAATTCGCTGCTTGTGCGTTACTTTTTTTAGTAACTGTACGTGCTGTTGGTCTTTCTTTAATTCAATAAGTAGATATTTTACCAAAGGCAAATCACCGTTTTGAATGGGCGTTTTTTCAAGCAAAAAATCAGTGTGTTTAAAGTATAAATGCGCAATTGAACCCGTATGGGCTATAATCGGAAGCTCTGCGGTTTCAATTATTTTACTCAATTGATTACTGTACAATACACTGAGATGAGTAATTTCATCTTTCGTTAAAAATACGGGAGCAATTTTCATACTATCATCTAAAATAGCATAAACTTGCAATACAAGGGGCTCCTCATGTTTGAGAAACAATTGTATCTGTGGAGTGAATTCTAATTCTTTCATAGCGGTTTTTTTTTACTTGTTTTACTTAAAGGTACGTATTTTACCTTTCATCTTAGAATATGAAACGTGTTAAAGTTGATTTTTAGTGTAAATTAAGCTGTTAAATTTCGCTATATGTAGATTATATGACCCCTAATCAAGATAGATAGGAACGATGCTACTTCAGGCTCTTTCTTTGATTAAAATCAACGAAGACTTGTGATTTTAGCTCGTTTAATGAAAAAAAAGAGTGTTTTTTTTCATTAAATGAAGATTTAATTAATCAATTAAAAATGGAATACAATTCCTTGCCATTCAATTGATTAATTGTGAGCTTATTTGTTGTTTTACGCAATTCGTAAAGTGTTTTTCTTTCCATTAACGAATGTTTGTTAAATATTTGTAAAACCAAGGAATGCGTTTGTTTTATTAAATAAAAATATAAATTTTGACAATAAAATTGAGAACACTAAATTTATATTGATTATAAATCTATTAGTGAATATTGAATCAAGTCCCCAATTTTGATTTTTGTGTTACTATATTTGTGTTTGATAGTAAGCCTATGTTTATACATAGGCTTTTTTAAGCTGCTATAAGTTTTCTTCTCAAAATGAGAATATTTAAACAACCAAACATCAAATAGCAAATGAGGTAGAATCTTCGATTCCTATTATACTAATACATAAGCAATATCTTATTCTGTATTTGCTTTAAAATTGCGATTTAATGAAATTTAGAATACTATTTTATATTCTGATTACTACTGTAGGTTATGCTCAAACTAATGCTTTCGATAGTTTTTACCAACATACATCGAGAGTCGGCTCAACATCGACTCCCCAGGAAGCCTTAGCATATCTAAAAAATCTTGAAACCTTAGCAAATACCAAAAAGGAAAAGATAGAAGTCTACCTTTTAAAAGCTTCCTTACTTCGCCAATATGGGGTTCGAGATAAGGCAATAGCCACGTTGAAAGTAGCTGATAGTTTGGCGTCAATTGAGAAATATTCAGGCTTACAAGCTAGAATTCAGGGCGCTTTATCTACACTGTATCGCGAAAGTGGAATAGAAAGTTTAGGAAGATTGGCTTTGGTAAAAGCCAATTACTGGAGTCAATCTATACAAAATCCCTTAGAATTAGCTATTTTAAAGGGAAATCTCTTGCAAGAGCAAGCGTATTATCATATGAATAGTGGTAGATTCACAGACGCGCTAATAGCCTTAAATTTGGGTCGAAGTGAATTTGAAAAAATTGAATCGCCCGCACATCGTTTCTTTTATTTGGCCAGTACAGATCAATTGATAGGAGAAAATTACCTTCGATTAGAAAAAATAGATCAGGCAATCGCAACGTTAGTTTTAGCCTTAGAAGAACTCGAGGATTCCCATAATCCCGAAAGCCCCTTGAAAGGGTTTATTTATAAGAGCTTAGGTATTTCTTACCTGTTTATCCAAGATTATGAAACCTCTTTTTCCTTTTTAGATAAGGCGTATAAAGTGGCAGAACAATCGGATTTTGCAGAATTGAAAAAACAGGTTTTGGCTTCGTTGAAAGAATATGCAAAACAAGTAGAAGATACAAAAAAGTACCTGTTGTATAATGAAATGTACATGCAGCTTGTTGAGCAAGAATTTGGTTTACAAACCAAAATTGCAGATTATCTGGTTGAAACCTATTACGAAAAAGTAGGCGAAACCAAACAGGCTTATGAAAATTATGTGCTCTATAGTCTTGCAATCGGCGGAGGAACTCTTCTTTTTTTTTCCTTTACTTTTTATTTAAGAAAACAACGTATCAAAAAGAATACACAAGCTGTACTTGAACAGCCTGTCTTACTTGCCACTTTGGTCCGAAGTGAAGGTGAAAGTAAAAAAAACGAAAACACTGTTGATCATTCCTATATTTCTAAAGAAATGGAAGAGCTAATTCTAAGTGGAATTCGCGCCTTTGAAATGCAAAAGGGATTTTTAAAACATGAAATTTCCTTGAGTAAACTAGCCAGTCAAATAGGTGTGAACCATCGATATCTCTCTTATGTGATTAAACACCACAAACAACAAGATTTTTCTAGTTATATCAATACGTTGCGTATTGACTACGTTATCCTTCTTTTACAAGAAAATCCAGAGATGCTCAAGTACAAAATTAGCTACTTAGCAGATTTATGTGGATTTGCTTCTCACAGTCGTTTTACAATTACTTTTAAGCGAATTAAGGGAATATCTCCCTCAACATTTATTGACCAAATAAAAGATAAAAATTAACAGAGGCGCTGTTATTGAAGATTTCTTCTGCGTTATCAAAAAGTTATCTTATTGGTTTTCTATTGATTATACTATCTTTTTTACCGAAATTTAAATTGTAAAAAAATAGAACTATGGAGCAGTATAACAGGCATTGTTTTTTTATTGATTCAGGAGTAAATATTCCTATCGGAAAAGAGATTAGTAAGTTGCAAGTTCGTTTTGGATTTTCGGAAGAAATGAGAAAGTTATTATTGATTCAAAGTTATAGCAAAGGAACGATTGCTTTTCACCAGTCACAACTAGATTGGAAAGAAGAGGATGAACCGATTCAATGGTATACTTTAGATGCCTTAGACGATACTTTCGATGTTATTGAACGCAATGAAGATTTGATTCTATCTGATTTTTTATTTGTTTTTGCGCAAGATCGAGAAGGGAATCAGTTTGCAGAAATTACCAAAGGAGGCATGAAAGGAACCATTGTATGGTTTAATTCGCTGTATTATGAAGATGTAGATAGTTTAGAAGAACTAATGGAAGAAGAAAATAGGGAGCAAATTGATATTGCGCAAGGATCATTGGACGTAGAAGTCGTTTTTAACTTACTGTATACAAGTCATCAGAAGATTGCTTTCAAGGCAAATTCGTTAGACTTATTTATTTGTTAGAAACATAAAAATAAAAAGGCTTATTCGCACGAATAACAAGTGATGCGTTTTTTTAGTTTGTCAAGTCTGTATTTTATACGGGCTATTTTAAAAAAAGAGGGGAATTCGTTTGATTCCCCTCTTTGTGTATAGTTGATTTTGAGTCGATAAAGCAGTAACTATAGGTTAGTTAGATGGTTTCGCTAAATGATCAAAAAAGTAGTCTGCAATTTTTGTATTTAAGTGAACGCGATCAAGCCCTCTTACATTGTGTTCATGATTGGGATATAAAAAGTAATCCACTTGTTTATTCGCTTTGATACACGCTTCTATAAATAACATCGAATGCTGTTGTACAACAACTGGGTCCTGTGCGCCATGGATAAGTAAGAGCTTATTGTCTACTTGTCCAGCTTTATTTAAAAGACTAGTAAGCGCATACCCTTCTGGATTTTCTTCAGGTGTGTCCATGTAGCGTTCTCCATACATGATTTCGTACATTTTCCAATCCATTACAGGTCCACCAGCAACTCCAACTTTGAATATCGAAGGATAGTTGACAGATAAGGTAGTAGTCATAAATCCACCAAAACTCCAACCATATACTCCAATTTTAGTTTGGTCAACATAAGGTAGGTTTTGTAGGTATTTAATTCCCTGCATTTGGTCTGCCATTTCATTTTGCCCCAATTGACGGTGAATAACATGTTCAAAATCTCGTCCTCTGTTTGAGCTTCCTCTGTTGTCAACCGTAAACACTAAGTATCCCTGTTGTGCCATATAGTGGAAAAACAATGAGGAACCTTCTAACCACGTATTGGTAATGAGTTGAGCATGGGGTCCTCCATATACATAAACCATCACGGGATAGGTTTTACTTGCATCAAAATTAACGGGATAAATTACACGAGCATTTAATGCGGTTTTACCATCTGCAGCAGTAAGTGTGAGTACTTCCGTTTTTGGCATTGTAATCACCCCTTGATACGGATCTTTAGCCGTAAATACTTCTACCTCTTTTTGATTTGAGGTTGACACAACCGAAACTTTGTTAGGGATCGTTGAACTAGTAAATTCATTCAAAAACAAAGTCTTGTCTTGGTTAAAAGTAGCCTGATGTGTACCTGAAAGCGCAGTTATTTGTTCGGTTTTTCCTTTCTTAAGATTAACCTTAAACAACTGTCTATCCAAACCTTGATTTGTAATTCCTGTATAATATATGTTTTTGCCGTCTGTATCAAAACCAAGTAAATCGGCTACGATAACCGTAGAAAACCCTAAGGATTTAATCAACTTTCCATCAGTTGAATACAAATACATTTGACGATAACCTTCTTTTTCAGAAAGGTAAATAAAGGATTTAGGATCTGCTGGATTAAAAACTAAACCTTGAGAAGGCTCTGTATAAGTTGTCGATTTTTCTTCCAATAAAGTCGTTTCAAATGCACCTGTTGCTGCATTGTATTTGTTGAGTTTTAGATGATTTTGTTCGCGATTCAAAAGACCTACATACACATAATTTCCAGAAGGATCCCAAGTAACCATCGTTAAAAATTGATCTTCTTCTCCCGTTTGTAAGGTTACTTTATTTTGGGTATAAACATCGTAGATAACAAGAGAAACACGTTCATTTGCCATACCTGCCATTGGGTATTTGATGTTTTTATTTTCGGCTACTCTAGAATTCCATTGAACTAAGGGATAATCACTAACTTGAGATTGATCATTTCTATAGTATAACAATTGCTCTTGTTTAGGACTCCACCACATCCCTTTATTGATGCCAAATTCATTGCGGTGTGTATTCGAACTACCATTTACAATAGCAGGGTCTGTATCGGTTGTTACCGGTGTGATTTGTCCTTTTGCATTGACAATTTCAATATTGTTTTCGTTTAGCCATGCTGTGTATTCTTTATTTCTAGAAAGCGTAAGTTCTTGTCCTGAAGCAGGTACTTTTTGCAGTACGGTAACTTTTTTGTCTTGTAGATTGTATTGAAGTAACCATCTGAATTTTTTAGCACTATCAACCAGTGAAAATTCTAGTTTAGTTTCATTCTTCCAAGATAAATCGGATGGAAATGACAGTAACTTAAAGGTTGCTTCAGTGATATCGCGTTCCAAGGCTTTATTTAAATCTGCAGCTGCAAATAAAAAAGACGGAGTCCAATTTACAGCATTTGTACGCACAAATAAACTATCGCGTTTGGCATTTAAATGCGTGAAAGCATTGGATTCTTTCCAGATAGGCTGTGTTATCTTTTCTGGAGCAAAAGAAGTATACTGTCCTAAGGTAGCTTCTTGCATCGTAAGATTGCGTTGTGCAAAAAGTAAATGACCAGTAAGCACAGCTAGGACAAGTAGTGTTATTTTTTTCATTCTGTTGTAGGGTTTATTTTAAAGTGTACTAAGTTAAGGTTTTTCTATTTTCTGACCAATTAGTTCACAAAGTAAGTCTGTAGATTGTTTTGTGAAGGGTGAGAGGCGAAGGGCGAACGTCTCTAAATATAGTTGACCGTTTTTACCCATTAATTTCAGTGTTAAAGATAGTAATAATTGGTTTGTAGAAAGTGCTTCCTACAAACCAATTATTTTCAAATTCAACTGGCGTCATTTTAGCTATTGAATTATGAGGTCTGTTGTTGTATTGATTAACTGCTTTTTTAACTCATGTACGTTCCTGAATTATTTAGAAGTTTTACTTCTAAATAAAGAAAGAGTATTTTTTTTATTTAAGGCAAATATTCGCAAATAGAGAATATTTAAGAAGAAATCATGGATATTTCTTTATGGAATGAAATAAGTTTTATCAATAAATCTGGATTGCTTTTTAATTCATATACATACAGTAAAAAGGGAGGGATTTTTAAATTTATATATTTGAAGAAGCAAGTATTCTTGCTTTTTATGTTATTTAATTTTTTTTAGTTCACAATGAACCACAAGTTACTAATTGAATTTATACACCTTATTTTTGAATTTGAAAATGAAACGAAGGAAAGACTTTTTCCTATTTATTCTCAAAATGTAAATGGATTTAAAAACTGGATTCGAGATAAAAAAGAGCAACAAGAAGAAAGTGAGGCATTGGAAGTAGAACAAGCAAAATTAACTTCAGAACAAAAGATTGCCTTATCTTTTTTCAATTTGGCAAACTACAGTAAAATGTATTGGCGATCCTTTTTGATTGATACACCCTTTGCTATGCCTGATAATTTGATCTTTTTGTTGAATCTATGGGTATATGGCGAAATGACTAAGATGGAGTTGATTCGCAAGAGTACACAAGAAAAACCAACGGGTATGCAAATCGTCAATCGATTGATTGAATTAAAATTAGTTCAGCAAAAAGATTCTCAGGTAGATAAGCGCAGTAAAATTATTGAAATTACGGAATTAGGACATCGTGAATTGCTTAGAAATAAAGCAGAGATTCAACGGGTATCCCAAGTAATTACAGGGGATTTGAAAGAGGTAGAAAAGCAAAATTTACTTCATTTATTGACCCGATTAACCCAGTATCACGAAGAAGTTTTTAATGAAAACAAAAGCAAAGACGAATTGATTCAGCTTATTTCTAAGTTTAGTAAATCGGAGAATACGGCAAAAAGTTAAATTAGCTTTTTGCTGTGGTTCAAGTATTACTCGTGTCGTTCGCCTAGCTAGGGAGAAATAAAAATAGATAAAAAGCCTGATTCCTTAGGAATCAGGCTTTTTATCTATTTTTTTAGATTGACTTCTTTTAAGGGAATTAGTTTGGTTTTGTATTTAAACTTGTGGTAGAAATAGAAAAACAAGAAGAAAGGAATTCCCATATAGGTAATTAAAAGCCCTTGCCAATCAATTATTCCTTTAAATAGCATTTCGCTATCTTGACCAAGAATAACAAATAAACACAGAACAAAGGCGAAGATTGGACCAAAAGGAAAGAGTTTCGCTTTGTAAACGAGTTTTTTAGTATCCATGCCTTGCAGAACATAAGCTCTTCGAAAGCGGTAGTGACTGATTGCTATGCCTAACCAGGCAATAAAACCCGTTAATCCCGAAGCAGCTAAGATAAAGTCAACGGCTTTTGGGGTTATGGATTGCACAATAAATATAAAGAATACAACGCATGCAGTAGCCAATAAGGCAAGTAAAGGGACCCCATGAGGGGTTGTTCTACTAAAAGATCGGTGTGCCATGCCGTCTTTTCCCATCGCATACAGCATACGCGTTGAAGCGTACATACCTGAATTTCCAGCCGATAGAATAGAGGTTAAGATAACCGCATTCATTAAAGCAGCGGCAAAAGCCCAATGCGCCTTTTCAAATACTAATGTAAAGGGCGATTTGGCAATTTCCGTGATATCTGCGCCTAAAAGTTCAGGACTGGTATAAGGAATGATTAAGCCAATGACAAAGATAGAGAGAATATAAAAAATGAGTATGCGCCAAAAAACTTGTTTGATGGCTTTGGGGATATTTTTTTCGGGATTTTCTGATTCACCCGCTGTGATTCCAATGAGTTCAGTGCCTTGAAATGAAAAACCTGCAATTAAGAAAACACCCAAAACACTCAAAAACTTACCCGAAAAGTTTTCACCTAGAAAGGGAGCATCCCCATGAGTGAAATTTTGAAACCCAATATATTCACCTCCTAAAATGCCAAAAATGGTTAAGAGCCCTACAAGTAAAAAGATTACGACGGTTACGACCTTTATAAAGGAAAACCAGTATTCGGATTCTCCATAAGCTTTTACCGATAGCATATTTAACCCAACAATAAGAGCAAAGAAAATCGAACTCCAGGCCCATGGAGGGAGAAAGTTCATCGGTTCCCAATACGAAATAACTAAGGCGGCAATGGATACATCGACGGCTACGGTTATCACCCAATTAAACCAATAATTCCAACCCAAGGCATATCCCAAAGAAGGGTCAACAAAACGAGAGGCATACGTACTAAAGGATCCAGAAACGGGTAAGTAAGTAGCCATTTCTCCTAAGGAGGTCATTAAAAAATAAACCATAATACCAATAGCGCCATAGGCTAGTAAAGCCCCTCCGGGACCCGCCTGATGAATGGCTTCTCCACTGGCCATAAAAAGGCCGGTTCCAACACATCCACCAATAGCAATCATCGTCAAATGACGCGCTTTGAGTTTACGCAGTACGCTTGAATTGTCTTTCTCCTTGTTTTGGTCTTGTTCTGTCATGCTTTTTTATCGTTTCAAACAAATGTAACTATTAATAATATTGAAATAGAAATTTCTAAATGCAATAGGTGAAATAAATCGTTCTTAGGTGTGTATCCTTTATTTTTTTAAAGAAAATAGAGCTTTAATTCACGGTTAAGTAAATATTAATAAAAATATAATTTTATGTTAAATGTAACAATTGTGTAATTAGTGTTTTAGATAATTCTATGTAGTATTGTTGCGTTTATTCCTTTTTTATCTTCTATTTTATTGATGTATTCTTAGTTGTTCTTTTGTTGTCTTCGAATTGCTTTGTTTTTTTAACTAAACTTTGTATTAACTTAGTTCTAAATATAGTAGTAATAGTAAATCATATTTTATGTGGAATAAAAAGACAGGACTGAAAGGAGTTATTGTAGGTTTTATACTGATTCCAACTCTTGTATTGTCATCTCCAGAACTCAAAGTTTGGATTGAAAATATGCGAGCGCATTGGGATGACAATTTAACTGCCCGTTTTGAAAGTAAGAATAAAACAACGGGTAGTTCCAATTTATTTTTTGATGATCCAACGTGTGAAGTAATCACAACATTGCCTTTTGTAGAGACTTTTTCAAGTGACTCGCCAACCAAACCCTGTTGGACGGTCATTGACAATAATGAAGATGATATAACTTGGGATTTAACGGATGGAAGTGATCCTTATATAGGCGATGAAAACCCGGTAATGACCACAGATGGATTAGGAGGAGAGAATGACGATTGGATGATTTCCCCTACGATTCAGCTTACTGGAAATCAAAGATTGAGATACTATTATAAAGTTGAATCTGATTTTGAACCGAATGATTTTCGTGTAATGCTTTCAACATCAGGAACTGCGGTTGCTAGTTTTGTACATGAATTAGTCCCTTTACAAGCGTATGACAATACAACTTATAAAGAAGAAATTGTTTACCTAGTAGACGAAAATGGGGTTCCTTTTACCGGAGCGGTGAATATTGCTTGGCATGTTCCTCCAGATGGATTGGATGGATGGCGCTTATCTATTGATAATGTTATTGTGGAAGATATTCCTGCTTGTCCTTTACCGAGAAATATAGCCTTGTCTAATAGAACAATTAATGGAGTTCAAGTGGACTGGCAACAAGGATATCAAGAAGACAAATGGGAAGTTGCTATTCAAGTGGCAGGAACGGCTGCTCCAACTTCGGGTGTAGAGGTTCTGGTGCCAACGTATACTTCGAATCTATTAAATAGCAATACAGTCTATGACGTGTATGTCCGTGCAAAATGCGAAGGGGAAGATGGAAATGTCAATTCGGAATGGGCAAATCCTATTCGTTTTAGAACCCATATGATTCCTGCTAATTTACCATTTGTTGATGGTTTTGAAGGAGAAGAGAACTTTGTGTTTGTTGGAGAAAGAGAAAATAAATGGCATATTGGAACTGCTGTAAATAATGGCGGTACACATGCGATGTATATTAGTAATGACGATGGTGTTTCGCATCGATATACCATAGATGATGAGGATTGGGAGCCTACCATATCCCATGCGTATAAAGATTTTGCAATTGATGCCGATGTAAATGAATTGCAGTTGTCGTTTGATTGGAAGTGTATGGGAGAAGGGGAGTTTTGGCCAAGTGATTATTTTAGAGTTTGGCTCGTACCTGTAGACTATTCAATTCTGCCGAATCAAGAAATTGATGAAGATGCAGAAGGCGTCGTACAAATTGGTGAACCAAGCTATGTCATGAACAATGCCTTTCGCAATGAGTTTGTCTTTTTTGATGGAACTCCTTATGCAGGTGAAAATGTTCGTCTTGTTTTTGAATGGTTGAATGATACCCGTGGCGGGACTCAACCTCCAGCGGCTATTGATAATATAGATTTGAGAAATGTATTGTGTAGTAGACCTCAAAACCTGGCTTTGGGCGCGGTAAATCCGACTGGTTTTACAGTAAATTGGACACCGCTTGCAGATGTAAATACCTATGAATTGTTGTTGAGAACCGATCCTTTGCCTTTGGCAACGGATACAGATGCAGCAACGCATACGGCAACTGGAGCAACCCATACTTTCACGGGCTTGACCACGGGGTCTTTTTACTATGTATGGCTGAGAACAGCTTGTGATGCCACAACCAAGAGTAAATGGATTGGCCCTTTAGCTGTGAATATACCGAATATGACAGCGGTACAATTGCCCTATGAAGAAGATTTTGAAGGAGACGTTTATTTTCGAACCACAAAGAGTACAACTAATAAATGGGTAGCAGGGAATTCGGTTAGCGCTTCGGGAACAAACTCTTTGTATGTAACAAGCAATAATGGAGTTAGCAATTCCTATTTTACAGAAGAAGAAGCCGTTATTCATGCCTTTAAGGATTTTGTTGTGCCCGCAGGTAGTCAAACCTTAGACATTTCTTTTGTATGGAGAGCAATAGGAGATACAACCTTAGATTTTGAGACTTGGGAAGAAATCCCTGGAGATTTTATGAAGGTTTGGCTTGTACCTACTTCATTTACACCAACAGCCAATCAACCGATTACTGCTTCTGCAGATCGAATTGAAATTGAACCGAATAAAGCGTATTTTGAGAATAGAAATTTTAATACCCAACGCCGTTTAGTTCCTTCGGCAGGGCTAGCAGGACAAAATAGAAGAATTGTATTCGAATGGATTCAAAATGATTGGAGCGGGAATCAACCCCCAGCTGCCGTTGATAATTTAGTGATCAAGAATTATACCTGTGCGGATATTATTGATTTAGATGTGCTCAAGGTCGAAAATACAAACAATTTTGAGGTTACTTGGACGCCAGGTGCTGGACAAACCAAATGGGAAGTATTTATTATAGAAAATGGAAATCCTTTTCCGATTTTTTCGGATACGGGAATTATTGTGGAAGGGGATCCATCCTATATCATAGAGGATGTCCCAGAAGAAACCTTCTTTAAAGTATTTGTTCGTCCAATTTGTTCAGAAAATAACAAAGGATGGTGGACGGGACCGAAAGACTTCTCGATCTTTCATCCACCTGGATGTGCGGGTATTACCTTAGAGGATATCGAATTAAATATATCTGAACAGGGTGAATATATCATTTGTACGGATGAGCCGTATACCTTGGATTTGAAAGCGGATTTTTACGATATAAAAGCAACAACCGATTATGTGGTAGAGCCTATTGAATATGCACCACCCTTTCCTTTCTTTGGTGGTGATGCTGTAGATTTAACCATCGATGATTGGTGGTCTGGGGTTATTGACCTTGGTTTTGATTTTTGTTTCTATGGCAATAGTTTTGATAAGGTTTTGATTAATACCAATGGGGCTATTTCCTTTAGTATTGAGGGTGAAGTAGCGGGAGGACGTTATGAACCTAGTTCATTTAGTACATGGGAATTTGAAGATGAGATCCCTATTCAAAGTGTAGATGATGATTCTCCTTATTTAAACGCAATATTTGGTGCCATGCAAGATTTAGATCCAAATGCGTCTCCGGATGATTATTCCGTAAATTATCAGATTATCGGGTCCTACCCATGTAGGGCCTTAGTTTTCAATATGTATCATATGGGGTTATTTAATCAAGAGTACGATCCAGATGATATTGAAGGATCTACTCAAACCTCACAAATTGTCTTGTACGAAGGAACGAATATCATTGAAGTGTATGTCAAAAATAGACCCATTGTAGCGGGTGATAACCCACATAATGATGCGAGCGGTGTAATTGGAATTCACAATGAAGATGGTACTATCGCTCATGTGCCTCCTGGTCGAAATACAGGTGATTGGGTAACAGAAAACGAAGCGTGGCGTTTTACACCTAATGGAGCGTCTATTGGCTCATTCCAATGGTTGAAAAATGGCGAGTTCTATTCGAATGATACGGATATAACTGTAACGATTGAGGAATCCACAACCTTTACCGGTCAAATTACCTATGAACACTGTAATGGTGAAGAAATGAAGATAAAAAAGAGTTTTAAATTCTTAAAAGAACCGATGATACTTAGTGAACCTAAAAAACTAGTTGATTGTGCCAAGAAACCAGGGGCTACTTATAACTATAACTTGGAAGAAAACGTGCCAAATATTTTAAAGGATTTAGTGATAGAGGATTTTACCCTTGAATACTATGCTTCGTTAGCGGATTTAGAAGCAGAAAAAGATAAGTTAGATCCGATGCATGCCACAACAACTCCGTTGACTGAGACTATTTTTGTAAAGGTGACTAACAAAATAACAAAATGTACCAAAACGGTTAGTTTCCAGTTGGGCGTTAACCCTCAATTAGGCGCTACAAAAGTGAAAGATATTTTTGTATGTAAAGAGATTAATTTGCCTGCTTTAGCCGAAGGGGAAGCCTACTACACCCAGAATTATGGAGGGGGTACAAAATATGAGGCAGGTAGTTTGTATACGGTAGTTGGCAATACTACGTTGTATGTGTATCACGAAGATGAGAAGGGATGTTATGGCGAATCTAGTTTTAAAATTGAGGTGTTACCTGAAGTAAGTGCGCCACAATTTGACAATATAGTTTTGGAATGTGAAGCATATGAATTGCCAGAATTACCGGAAGGAACTAAGTATTATACCGAAGCAAATGAAGGAGGAATAGAATTAAAACCAGGGTATGAGATAATTGTGCCAATGCCTATTTACATCGTAGCTAGAAATGGCAATAAGCAAGTGTTTTGCTATGCTGAGAGCAGTTTTACTGTTGATTTCAAGGATTGCCCAATACCGAAAGGTTTTTCACCCAATGGCGACGGTATCAATGATTCGTTTGACTTGAGTAAGCATGGAATTGCAAAGATTCAAATTTTTAACCGAGAGGGAATAGAAGTTTATTCACATGGATTGGGTTACAAAAATGAATTTATAGGCAAGGACACAGCGGGAAGTAAATTACCAGCTGGAACGTATTACTATGTAGTAGTTTCTCACGGAAAATTAAAAACAGGTTGGGTACAACTCAATTATTAAGTAAAAGAGCGGATAGGCTTTTTAAGCCTATCCGCTTAACTAAAAGTAAAGATAGTAACCTATGAAATACATCGCTCTAACTCTTGGATTACTGAGTTTATTTAGTGGTCTAGAAACACAAGCCCAACAGAATCCACAATACACCCAATACATGTATAATATGAGTGTGGTTAACCCTGCTTATGCAGGTTCCAAAGATGCCGTATCTATGGGAGCCTTATACCGCAAACAGTGGGCAGGATTTAATGGAGCGCCCGAAACCGGAACCTTCTTTATCAACAGTAGGGTAGGTAAGAAAGTAGGCGTAGGGTTGTCTTTTATCAATGATCGTATCGGTCCTGTAACGGAGAATAACCTCTATGGAGATTTCTCTTATACCCTAGAACTAGGTGGTGTTCACAAATTAGCTTTAGGTGTAAAAGCCGGAGCAACCTTTCACAGTGCCAATCTATTTTCGGATGTAGGGGATGGTTATACCATCGATCCGTATGATCCTGCTTTTGGCGAGGATAGTAAGTCTACGCTTTTTAATGCAGGTATTGGAGCCTATTACTATACGGATAAATACTTTATCGGTTTAGGGGTGCCTAACTTAATTAAAGAGTACTATTTGAATTACGATGGCAAAAACTTTGGTCAACGAGAGATTCACATGTATTTAAATGGGGGTTATGTATTTGATTTAGATCGCGATTGGAAATTGAAACCTTCAACGATGATCAAGTATGCAATGAATGCTCCCATATCCTTTGATTTGAATGTAAATGTGATGTATTTGAATAAAATAGAAGCCGGAATTAGTTACCGTTTGGACGATGCTATCGGTGGGATGATTAACTATCGCGTTACTCCACAATTGCGCGTGGGGTATGCCTATGATTATGTAACTTCCGATATCAATAAAGCAGCCAAAGGCTCCCATGAGTTTATGGTTTTGTATGACGTTTTCTTATCTAAGAAAGTATCGAGTTCTTCCCGTTATTTTTAAAACGAAAGGATTATTTATTAACATAGCGTTTTACTAAAAAAAAGAATGGTTTAGATCCTTGTTGGGATGAAAGTAGTTTTATCCTTGACTATGAGGATTGCCCCATACCCTAAGGTTTTTCTCCAAATGGCGACGGAATTAATGACTTTTTTGATTTGAGTGAACATGGCATCTCTAAAATTCAAGTTTTTAACCGCTATGGAATAGAAGTATTTACCCATGGCGAAGGATATACCAATCAATTTGTTGGTAAAGATAAATCGAGTAATCAATTACCTTCAGGTACCTATTACTATGTAGTGGTTGCCCGAGGTAAATTAAAAACAGGTTGGGCGCAGTTGAATTAGTAAGGATTTGATAGTTAGTGATTAATAAAAATAAAAAAGCCAATCCCATTGAAAGGATTGGCTTTTTTGAGGATATACTGTTAGTTAACTCCAAAAATTTAGACAAAGTATGTTATCTCAACAGCGGAGAGATAACATCTCTTATATTCTATTACTTATTCTTTTAGGATTTTTACTTCCTGTCCCGTATTTGTCTTTAAAAGGTATAAACCTTTTTTCAAATCAGACACGTCAATTTTAACTTCTTCTTGTTTCGATTTTACTTCTACTTGTTTCACAACTCGTTGATTTAAATCGTAAATAGTGAATTGAGTTGCATTGGCGTTCAGGATAGAAACGGTACTGTTTACGGGGTTTGGATAAACCATTAAGGTTTGATTAGGAGGAAGCTCATTTAATGTAATTTCATATAAACATAGGTTAAAAGGATCATTAGGATTATTAGGATTATATTGGCCCTCTTCCCAACCATACGTGGTAAAAGTACACCATGTACTCCAATTTGTACAAGGTGATTTAACTCTAAATCGAAAACATTTAGTACCAAGCGCATTAGCCATTGCAATGATTGTATTGCCTGAAATATAGGGTTCATAAACTTCCATTGTATGTACTTGATTAGTAGTGAAATAAGGGGTGTTGAAAACCTTACAAGAATTGCCATGTAAATAAAACTCTATCAAATAAGGACCTCCTACATCGTCCCATTTGACATGACCCAAGGGGCTTTGCATCCCTGCATATTGATGGTGTAAAATACTTACATTTAAGTCAGTATCAGTAAAACTAATATCTACTCCTGCATTTGTGGATTCAGCTTCTAAAAGATAGGTATAACCGATAGAATTGGTAAAAGTTGCTTCCACTTTAACTTCATAGGCTCCTATAGGAAGTGGAGTAGGAAAGGCTATCGTATAACTGAATGTTCCGCCATTAAAATGATTTAAATAAATATTGGAAGGATTAATGGAAACTGGATTGCCATTGCTATCTAGTACTTTTATAGTTGAACTGGTGTAGGTTGTACCACGGGGTGCATTATAAATTCCTGTAATAGTCACTTTTTCTGGATTGCAAATATTGTCGTTTGGATTTAAGTCAATAAAACCAAATTGAGACTCTTTACAAGGGCCATCCATTCGGATATTATCGAGATAAACTACACCTACATCACCTCCCCATCCACAATCCGCAATTACAAACTGAACTTTTATATCTTGTCTGTTTACATATTCTTCTGGAATTACAATGGTTTGGCAATAGAAATTTTCCGTATAAAAAAGACGATCGCTAACCTTGGTCAAGATCAAATCATTTAAGGAAGCTTTGGCACAAAAGGGAACAGAAGAAATAAGGTTATTGTTCATATCCAGTAAGCGTACAGTAAAAAAAGGTTGTACATCATCCTGCGTAATATGAGGAGAATCTAGAACAGCCAAATAATCAAAACTTAGGTATTTGGACGTCGGTCTGAAGGTTTGGGTGTACGAGGTAATATCTTGTCCACCCCCTTGATTATTTAAACGAAGGGAATATTTACCACCATTTGGTCCTACGCATGGAATAGCAATTCCGTAATTGTTTAAAATAGGTTCATTGACCGCTGTCATAATCGATGCTTTTGCAGCAGCATTATTTAGGAGAGTGGGCGGTGTAAAAATACTGCCAAAAGTAACGCCGATGTTGCATTCAACAACAGTAAACATCGTACTATTCTGATTTCTGTAAACGGCAGAATTCAAAGGAATAGAAGTAGTGCCCAGTTCAAAGTCGTTAATCATTTGAGCATGGACGATGCCACCGAATAATAATAACACTAGAATAATAATATTTTTCTTCATAAGAATGAATTTTAGTTAAAAACTAAGATAAATTAATTTTCATAATATATGTTAAAATAAATAGTATATTTTTTCTTTTATATAAAAGTAGGTTTATTGTTTTTTAAATTTGTATAATTAGTAAACAGCATGAAGTAAGGGCGAATATTTTTCGTTAGAAGAAGTGATGATAGAACTTAGCGAATCAGTGAACATGCGTATCTAAAATTCAAATTTTCAATCGCGATGGTCTTGAAGTAGATAGTCACGGCGAAGGATATACCAATCAATTTGTGGGCAAAGATACATCGCGTAATCAATTACCTTCAGTTACCTATTACTATGTGGTCGTTGCTCGTGGTAAATTAAAAACCGGTTGGGTGCAGTTGAATTAGTAAGGGTTTGATAGTTAGTGATTAATAAAAATAAAAAAGCCAATCCTTTCATTGGGATTGGCTTAATGAAAAAAAAAGCTTGAGTCTAACTCAAGCTTTTTTTTATTGTGTAAATCATATATTTCAGAAAATTCACCCATAACTCATAACCCATAACTCATAACCCATAACTCATCACCCTTCACCCAAAAACTTCTTAAAATCCGCGAAATTCAAAGGATGCACCCCATGACCTACTGGATACTCTTTATATTGATGCTTAATTTTGAGTACATCTAAGACAGGAGAGGTCTTTCTAGCCCAATCAACCGGGATAACCTGATCTACCGTTCCGTGCGAAGCAAAGACTTGCAATTGGTTAAAATCGTTGTGTTCAAAGCCTTCTTTGATGATATTGGCATTAAAATAGCCGCTTAAAGCCACTACTTTATTGATTTTTTCAGGATAAGATAAAGCAATCGCATAACTCAAAATAGCCCCTTGACTAAATCCAACTAAGTTGATATTTTGTTCATCAATCGGATAGTGCTCAAGTAATTCATCGATAAACTTCACGATGCGATCTCTCGATTCAATCGCTTGTTTATCATCAGAAAACTTATTGGCATCTGCATCAAAGTGAATCGCATACCAAGCATACCCATAAGGTGGAACAGGGTAGGGCGCTTGTGCGGATACAATATAATACGTATCTGGAAGCTCACTAGCAAAGGAGAATAAATCCTCTTCATTACTTCCATAGCCATGTAACAATAAGATTAATGGATTTTTTTCCGCCTTTACTTTAGGCGCTTGAATTAAGTAATTTATTGATAAAGATGTTTCCATAGTTACGCAGATAATTTGTCAAACCATTTTTGAAAATAGACCCCCACACCTGGGAGTACATTAATACCGCCTTTAATTGCGCCAGAAAGACTATAATACCACAAAACAATAAAACATACATAAAAGGGTACTGTAGCAAATAAAGAGTTGATATTGGATACAAAATAAGCAAAGACATAAAACATCAAATGCAAACCAAACGTTTGTTTGATATAGAATCCCGTATATTTATTCTTAGGCTCAATATTCATGAAAATGACAATCATACATCCTAAAATCGTTAGGTGTGAGGCTATCGCCATGTTTTTGCCAGATTCAATTTCTTTCGCTGAAAAAGTTTTGATCATAATACTTGAAATAATATAAATTGTTTTTAGTAATACTAAAAAGTAAAGGTTTGTTTCTCAAGGCGAATAGCCCCGTATACTTTACCTTGCATTGAAGTACCCAAAAAGGCTGAGTTTTTAGATTTAGACAAGATATCCGCTTTAGAGAAAATCCATTCCCCTTCCGTTGTAAATAAACTTAGGTTGGCGGGTTGTCCTTCTGCTAGACGGACAGCTGGTAGACCAAAAATTGAACGTCCTGCTGTTAGCTTATCCACAATAACAGCAATAGGCAAGCAGGTATTTAGCGCACCAAAGGCAGATTCTAGACCCAGAGTTCCTGGTGTAGCTAAATCAAATTCTACCTTTTTGTGTTCAATGTCTAAAGGCATATGATCCGTAGTAATACAATCAATGGTACCATCTAATACAGCAGCAATTAAGGCCTGTCTAGTTTCTTCCTCTCTCAAAGGAGGAAGTACTTTGTGTCGGCTATCGAATTCGGTTAATTTAGCATCCGTTAATACCAGTTGGTGAACCGCAACACTACAGGTTACTTGTAATCCTTTTGCTTTTGCTGCTTTGATTAATTCTGCCGATTTTGCCGTTGAAATTGTCGGAATATGTATTTTTCCGCCTGTGTATTCCAATAAGAATAAGTTTCGGGCAATTTGCAATTCTTCCGCCAAAGGAGCAATTCCTTTGAGTCCCAAGGTTGTACTCGTAACCCCTTCGTGAACAACTCCTTTTCCTTTGATGCTTTTATCTTGGGAAAAAGCAAGAATTAATCCATCAAAATCCTGTACATATTGCAAGGCAATTTTTAAGACATTGGCATTGTCAATGGCTTTTTTATAATCGCCAAAGGCAATCGCCCCTGCATTTTTCATATCATATAATTCTGCTAAATCCGTTCCTTCACTTTTAGCAGTTAAGGTGCCAATAGGAAAAGCTTCTGTCGTTTGACCGATCGCTTTTTGTTTAATTAAACTAACAATACTCTGGTTGTCCGTCACTGGATTTGTGTTGGATTGAATTGCTACTTGAGTAAAACCACTTCTTGCAGCAACTTCTAATCCATGAGCGATAGTTTCTCTTTCTTCATAACCTGGTTCTCCAAAGGAAACAGACGTGTCAAACCAACCTGGAGATACACTTAAATCATCCAATTGAATTAGCCTAGCTTGCTCATCTGTAAGTGAAGGTGCTATTTTTTCTATTATTCCATTTTTAACCTGTATATCAACAACTTGATCGTTGAAAGGACTTGAAGAATCTATGATTTTTGCAGATTTTAAAATGATATTCATTTTAGTGCGAGAATTAAAATTAGTGATGTGTAGTTAATGAATACAAAAATACTTTTTATTTTTTTGTTTTGCGAGTATGTTCAGCAAGAAAAGAACAAAAAAAATACATCCCTTACTTGGATGTATTTTTTTGTTTTTTTACTAGTATTTTTGAATTTTCGTAGCATTCATTTAAGGCTTGATAAATCTGAAAATCAGTCGCCGTATAGATAAAACGGTCTGATTGATTGCAGTTTTTAAGTGTTTTGATAATATCTTCTTGGGTAATACCCAATAAACCACAAACAATTTCACGATCGTAACGCGTTTGCATCAAAGCAATCATGTTTTGATCCTCTTTAATATCCTCAATCTTCTTTAGCTCTTTGGCTTTGCCTTTAAATAAGTTATAAACCGCATCTACAGGGCTAAAATAGCTTCCTACAGCAATATTATACGTGGGCATGCTTTGGCGCTTGTAGAAATTGACTGCCAGCTTATCATTGAGTTCAATTAGCTTGGTATCTACTTCGAGTATACCTGTCAAATCGTATTTCTTGATGAAAATCTCGGCTAATTCAATAGACTGCTCCGTTAAATATAGTTTTAGGTTTTCATTGTTCAACCAGTCATTGGTTACTTTTAACTTAATAGGCAAATACCCTGGAAAAGAAAAGTGAATTGAATCATTGAGATTTGCTGCAATCGTAAAAGAGCCATCCCTTTTACTTACCGTACCCTTCACTTGGGTAATGTTGATGACATTAACATCGTCAACAGGTAAAAAAGATTTATCATTGAAAACGGTACCCCTTACTTGCGTAGCGGTTTGGCTCCAACCTATTAAAGTGAATAGGCAGGTAAATAAAAAAACTGTAAAACTTCTCATCATTTTTAAAATTGCTTAAAAATAGTGGATATTTTACAGTTTTAGATCTTATTTGAAAAAAATTAACAGATTAACTTCTTCTTGGACGTTTTGGTGCGCTACCATTTTCCGTTCTTCTTGAAGTACTTCTCTCATTTCTAGGTGCTCTGTCGCTTCCACTTCTGTCGTTAGAACGAGTTCCTCTATCACTTCTGTCGCTTCTATCATTTCTGTCGCTAGAAGTACGTGGTCCTCTGTCAGAACGAGTGCTGCTGCTGCTAGAGCGATTTCTATCGCCTCTATCGCTGCTTCCACCGCGGTCTCTGCGTTCGAAACGACTACCGTCTCCTCCGCGTCCACCACCACCACCACCGCGTCTACCGCCGTGATCTCTTCTTTCACCATTTCTACCACCGTCATTATTTGAAATCTCAACATTTACACGACGCTCTTGGTACGTTTCATTGTTTAAGACCGTTATAATCTTATCTGCATGTTCAGCATCTGTATTAAAGAAAGAAAATCCTTCTTTTACATCTACTTTGAATAAGTCATCACGACCTAATTCTAACGTATCACGTAAATAATCTTTTAAACTCATCCAATCAAAACCGTCTTTCGCTCCTAAGTTTAAGAAGAAACGAACCGCTCCATCTGTAGGAACTTCTTTGGTAGATTTTCCAGAAGAAGAAACATTAGATAAGCTATTTGCCGATTTCTTGTAGTATTCTAACAAGTGGTTAAACTCTACAGAAACTACTTTTTTGATCAGTTCTTCTGTAGTTAAGTCTTGTAATAATTCTGAAATAGAAGGTAAGAACGTTTCAATTTCAGGATTAACCTCTACATTTTTGATACGATTGGCAATGTGGTACAATTGAATTTCGCAAATCTCAATTCCAGAAGGAATTGGTTTCTCTTCGAATTTCGTTTTCATAATACGCTCGATTTGTGAAATCTTACGCGCTTCACTCTTCGTGATGATAACCATAGAAACCCCTGATTTTCCAGCACGACCTGTACGTCCACTACGGTGGGTATAGGTTTCGATTTCATCTGGAAGCTGGTAGTTAACTACGTGTGTGATATCATCTACGTCAATTCCACGTGCAGCAACGTCTGTAGCTACTAACATTTGGATTTGTTTGCCTCTAAAGGCTTTCATTACCGAATCGCGTTGTGCTTGTGATAAATCACCATGTAAAGCCGCTGCGTTGTAACCATCCTCGATTAATTTTTCTGCAATGGCCTGTGTATCTCTTTTTGTTCTACAAAAGATTACAGAAAAGATATTTGGATTTGCATCAGCTAAGCGTTTTAACGCTAAATAACGGTCTCTTGCAGAAACTACATAATACTCGTGACTAACATTGGTTGCACCTTGATTTTTGTGTCCTACTGTAATTTCTACAGGATTAGACATAAATTTCTTTGCAATGGTTGCTACTTCAGCAGGCATTGTCGCAGAAAATAACCAAGTATTCTTGTCTTCTGGTGTGTCAGCTAAAATAGAGGTGATGTCCTCGTAAAACCCCATATTCAACATTTCATCTGCCTCATCTAACACACAATATTCAATATGTTTGATGTCAACCATACCGCGATTAATCATATCTTGCATTCTACCCGGAGTAGCTACAATAATATGCGCGCCACGCTTGATCTCTCTTGCTTGATCTGTAATACTCGCCCCACCGTATACAGCTACTGTATGAAGTCCTTTTACGTACTTAGAGTATTGTTTGATTTCATTTGCAATTTGCAAGCATAGCTCTCTTGTAGGTGATATAATCAACCCCTGAGTGTGTTTTTTAGACAGGTCTATTTTCTGAATAAGCGGAAAACCAAATGCTGCGGTTTTCCCAGTCCCTGTTTGGGCTAACGCAACAATATCGGTATTTTTTTCTAATAATAAAGGAATTGCTTTTTCTTGAATTTCTGAGGGAGTTTCAAATCCCAAATCTTTAATTGCAGATACTAGCAATTCATTTAAACCTAATAGTTCGAAATTGTTCATATAAATTTTAAAATAGCAGCAAAGATACTAATATTCTTTTATAAATTTATAGTTAAGACCCATAAAAAAAGCAAAAAAAAGGATTTACTACCGAATTTTTGTTTTTTTTATTGATAAACGGGTGAAAAGAAGCAAAAGATTAGCAAAAAATGAAACATCCAAACAAAAGAAGAATAGGGGAGATGCTAGTACATGGTGCAAAAAACAGATAAATAACCCTAGACAGAGATCATAAAATCCCATTATGTCATTTCATAGCGTAAAAAAGAAAGATTGTTTGTTTAGTGTTTGATTTTAAAGTGTTTGAGTTTGTCAAGGGAGAAGAACCGTATCGCACTAGTTGTAAATAGAGGGAAATCAGCGATAAAAAAAATAGAGTTGTGCTTTGTTTTTACAAAACTACTTGTAATTTTGTCCATGAAGTTTGAAAAATAATGCACAAAATTCAATTGAGCATGATCTTTAAGATATCATAAAATATTAGTGGGGACTAAATGTATATATTATTGAAATTCTTAAAAAAATACCCCTTCAACAGTTTCAAACTTACTTCAATTGCTGTTGAAGGGTTCTTTTGCTACTCGTTTACTCCTTTTTTAGTGTATCACATAAAAAAAACCTACACGTTAGTATAGGTTTGACTATTTTATTTGCAAAAGTACTTTTTTAGTGTTGAAGTAGTTGTTCCATATGACGATCAAAAATATTGACAAAGGCTTCTTGGATACTTCCATCCGCATTTAAAATGATACTGCGTTGGATTTTAGTAATAATCCACTTGTCTTTCATATCGTTAAAATCAGTACAGCGCAATTCAATTAAATTAGGATGCTTGTATTTGCTAACTAATCCTTTCCATTCGTTGTGCTCACCATCAATACAAACCGAGATAACCTGAAGGTGAGGGAGCTCTTTTAAAAGTTCTAAAGCTCTGTTGTGGCTAGCCTCTGCATGAGCCAAACCGTTTTTAGTCCAAACAAACATTAAGGTTTTCTTCGTAATCAATTTTTTAAAGTCTACCGGTTTTTCATTTAAATCAACTAACGCAACTGGCGGTAATCGGTTTTCGTATTTTAAATTTTGAATGGCCGTTTGAATCTTTACAATCTCTTTATGTTGGGTTGTATCTGTAGATAAGTTAAAATATGCCTCAAAAAATTTATCGTTGTTGTTGAGATTTTGATCTTCTAAAAGATAGATTAAGGCAATATTATCGAGAATCGTATTCTTTACTTTTTCATTGCGAATTAGCGTATCCACAACATTTAACTTGGTGATATTTTTGTCAAACTTCGATTGACTGTCAAAGTCAAGATCAGATTCATCGCTAATTGAACTCAACATAATGGCTAAATACTTGGTGAATGAAGAATAGCGAATTAGCTTCTCATTATTAAAATCAACTTTTTTTCTGAAAGCATAATAATCGGCGGGTAGTTGATGGCGTATATCTTCTTTTGTACGCACATAATGCGCGATAGGATAAATTTCCTTTTGACTGAAAAAATGCAGATCTAATTTGGATTTCGCATACAAGTCAAATTCAGGTCCCCATCCGATAATGGCTTTACTTTTTAAATAATACGTTGTGCGTGCCGCATGGGTAGAGTCAATAAATCGTGTAAACTGATCTACGTTATAATCATAGTTTTCATAGCGTGTAGATTCATCTACTAAATTTTTAACCGTAAGATTCATCAAGAAATTATTTTTTTCAGAACCTCGACCCGAAAAAATAATCGAGTGATCAAAATCTCTTGAATTTAAACGCAGGTTCAAACTGTCGTTTTTGTCAAAATAAACATACTGAAACTCAGGGTTTATCCGATAGATATACAAACCAGGAGTTAGTGAATCAAAGC
The DNA here is from genome assembly GCF_965118575.1 of Myroides odoratus. Classification (GTDB taxonomy): domain Bacteria; phylum Bacteroidota; class Bacteroidia; order Flavobacteriales; family Flavobacteriaceae; genus Flavobacterium; species Flavobacterium odoratum_B. The sequence goes on from NZ_CBCPHW010000026.1 coordinate 52,935, forward strand.
GTTTTTCAAAGTGATTATTTTCGTCAAGAAAAATGGTGTCCAAAAATTCATTGTCTTTGAAAAATAAGATATATTTAGCAGTTGAGTTTTGTATTTCACCGCTGAAATAGGCCGAGTAATCCTTGGCTTCAAATTTCTTTTGACAAGAAAAAAGCAGGACGAGTAATGGCAAAATACCATAGCGGATACTTGTATGTAAAAATTTACTATACATTGTTTGGGGAATAATGCTAGTTAGAATTTGACGTTGCGAGCAAAATTAAGTTTTACGATTGTTTAAACTTGTTAACAGATGGTTAAAATAAATAATTCAAAATGGAAATAAATTAAGAGGGATTAAATCTCATATATATTTAGTAATTTTGCACAAATTAAATCAAACGAGAAATAATGTTAACAGTTTCAAATCTGTCAGTTCAGTTCGGTAAACGAATTTTATTTGATGAAGTAAATGTAACCTTTACACAAGGTAATTGCTATGGAATTATCGGTGCAAACGGTGCGGGTAAATCAACGTTTTTGAAAATATTATCAGGAGAATTTGATCCTACATCTGGACACGTTATTCTAGAACCTGGAAAACGTATGTCGGTTTTAAATCAAAACCACAATATGTTTGATGACTATACGGTACTAGAAACCGTAGTAATGGGAAATAAAGATCTATTTGCTGTTAAGAAAGAAATGGATGACCTGTATTTGAACTATACAGACGAGAATGCTGATCGTATCGGAGAGCTTCAAATGCGCTTTGATGAGATGAATGGATGGAATGCAGAATCTGATGCAGCAACGATGTTGTCTAACTTAGGTATTGAAGAAGAATTCCATTATACTTTAATGTCGGAGATGGATGGGAAATTGAAAGTTCGCGTTTTATTAGCGCAAGCTTTATTTGGAAATCCTGATGTATTGATTATGGATGAGCCGACCAACGACTTGGATTTTGAAACCATTGGTTGGTTAGAGAACTTCTTGGCAAACTACGAAAATACAGTATTAGTTGTATCCCATGACCGTCACTTCTTAGATGCGGTTTGTACGCATGTTTCGGATATTGACTTTAGTAAAATAACGCACTATTCTGGAAATTATACTTTCTGGTATGAGTCAAGTCAATTAGCAGCTAAACAAAGAGCACAACAAAATAAGAAAGCCGAAGAGAAAAAAGCTGAATTGGAAGAATTTATCCGTCGTTTTAGTGCGAATGTTGCCAAGTCAAAACAAGCAACGTCACGTAAAAAAATGATTGCTAAATTGAATTTAGACGATATTAAGCCTTCTTCACGTCGTTATCCAGCGATTATCTTTGATCAAGATAGAGAGGCAGGAGATCAAATTTTAAACATTACTGGATTAACAAGTTTGGCTGATGGAGAGGTTTTGTTTAAAGATGTAGATTTAAATGTAGCTAAAGGAGATAAAATTGTAGTGATTTCGCGTGATTCACGAGCTACAACTGCTTTTTATGAAATCCTAAATGCAAATCGTCAAGCAGATGGAGGGAAAGTAGAGTGGGGAATCACCACATCTCAATCTTATTTGCCTGTAGAGAACCATGAGTTTTTTGAAAACGATTTGAATTTAGTAGATTGGTTGCGTCAGTGGGTTAAAACAGAAGAAGAAAGAGATGAAGTATATGTACGTGGATTCTTAGGAAAAATGATTTTCTCTGGTGAAGAGGCCTTGAAAATAGGAAGAGTATTATCAGGAGGAGAAAAAGTGCGTTGTATGTTGTCGCGTATGATGATGCAAAGAGCGAATGTTTTGATGTTGGATGAGCCAACCAATCACTTGGACTTAGAATCGATTACAGCTTTCAATAACTCTTTAAAAGGATTTAAAGGGACAATCTTGTTGACAACCCATGATAAGGAATTTGCACAAACAGTGGGTACTCGTATTTTAGAGCTAACACCAAATGGTGCAATTGATCGCTATATGACGTTTGAGGATTATTTAGATGATCCAAAAGTAAAAGAACTTAGAGCAAAAATGTATAAGTAAGATAGTTGACCGTTTACGGTTGACCGTTTTATTGTTCTTAAAAAAAAAACCAATCATGTATATTTATATGGTTGGTTTTTTTTATGGTGATGAGTGAAGGGTTATGGGTTATGGGTTAAGGGTTATGGGTTATGTGTTATGTGTTATGGGTTATGGGTTATGGGTTAAGGGTTATGGGTTAAGGGTTATGGGTTAAGGGTTAAGGGTTATGGGTTATGGGTTATGGGTTAAGGGTTATGGGTTATGGGTTATGGGTTATGGGTTATGGGTTATGGGTTATGGGTT
>NZ_CBCPHW010000027.1:0-46664 GCF_965118575.1 Myroides odoratus
GTCTTCGGGCGAAGTAGTAGCGGTAAAGATCAATGTTTCCCCCTTCAAGACGCGAAGCGCTTGAGGACCGCCTTGCATCACAGAACCACAATGGAGCTCACTTTGATTGCTCAGTGTTAAACCTGTTACATTGGAAACATAGGTGGGGACTTCAAAATGATGCAACGCCTCTAAATCCAACAGGGGACTAAAAGGGGTGAGATCGACAAAGGCCTCAAGGGCTTGTTCTACCTCATGCTGATCGAGGGTGATAAGCTGTCCATGGGTGAATATTTGAAGGGTTCCTCCTAGGGTGCAACCCAGTTGAGCTTGATGGGTTAAGATGTCTCGTCCATCGATCAAGGGAAAATGATCGTTTTGAGGTACTTCCCAAAATCCACGGGGGAGATACGTACAGGTTTTATCATTGCCTTTTTTATAACTGCACACCACAAAGGGGGCAGGACCAACCTTAAATTGATTGTCCTCGATCGTCGCAATGAGCTTGTCTTGCGTATTGGCATAAAACTTTCGGTGGCTTGTAAGGGCTAATTCAGGAAAAACAGAGGGATTTCCCGTACAGCTACATGTGGCTCCTTGACAAACAACATAGGCTGAGCTTGACAATGGATCAGAGGCGGCAGCAGTTTGTTCTCCGCTTGTTTGTTTTTGGTCTGTTTGTTTTTGGTCTGTTTTATCTTCGGATTGTAACGATGATGAACGAAGAATATGTTCTACTTTCTTGTTTTTTTCCGTAGCATGCATTTTTGTTGTTCTATTTATAAAGCTTATTTACTTAATGAGTTCATGTTCGGCTTACTGTTAGTTGTGATGCGCAATAATTTTTTTTTGCATCCCTATAAGTTTCCTTCCACTGTAGTTGAGTGATTTCATGCGATTCATTTAACTCAGCCTGAAATTGTTCCTGATGGATGAGTTTAGAATCATCTGCTAACTGCCCTATTTTTTGAAGCTTAAGAAGGGTATCGGAAGACTTTTTACCTCTTCCTTTCAAAAAAAAATGCGGTTTAGTTTGTTGTTCTATTTTATAGGTATAGTGTACTTCTGTATCTCTATATCCATTTATTTTGAACAGCTTTTTTAGGAGGGGATGGTATTGATATTCACCACTAATTATCCGCAACCATACATGAAAAAAAAGATCTTCTTGCAATTGGTTAATCAATTTTTGTTCCTGCTTAACTAAGGTGTCTAATTGCAGTATTATCCTAGTAATACTAAGACCTTCATACGTAGATTGAAGTTGGGGTTTTAAAATTGTATGCCAATACGTTTGTATTTCTTTTAGGTTTAAGATGTGTTGAATTTTACCTTCGTTTGTAAGAGCTAATTTTAAATTAGACCACAGAGAATTACTTTGGATAAGTGCTTCTATATAGGGATAGTTGAGCGGATAAGAATGCCGTTCTAGATTTCGTTTAATGGTAAATACAGCTAGGCCCTTTGATTTTTTTGCGGCTTTTATAATTTCAATTCTATAGCTTATTTGTTGGGATTTATTTTCTTTAGTAGTTTCGATACCAAGACTAAAGGGGGTGTTTTTTTTGAAGGAGAAAATAAAAAAAGGTTGGATTTCCATGGTCAAAATAATTTTACTTTTTTGTTACTCAGCACTTCAATTTCTTTATTGGAGGCTAATTGTAAATTATCTATAGTAGTTTCAATGCGTGCGGTTTCACTACTTACGAGATACTTTTTCGAATACCAAAGTGTATCGCATACAATCTGAGCATGCGTATTACGAGCAGAGAGGCGATAATCATGGCCTGCTGTTAGATCTATGTTTTTATTTGCATGTAAAACAAGATGTTCTTCTGCTATAGCTGTAAGGTTTTCACTTGCATGAAATTGAATGTTTTTTGCGATGAGCAACAGATTTTCGGGTGCAGATAGGGTAGTTGATTTAGTTGTTGTATCGAGTAATATGTGGTTACCTACGGTATCGTATATTTCAATGGATTTTTCTTCTGTAAATTGAATGGTATGCCCACTACGGGTGATAATACTCTTGATATGATTGTCTTGACCTCCCCCTTTTGCTGTTTCTCCGTGGAATAGGCTTCCTAATACAAATGGACGATCGGGTTGATTACCTATGAAATTCACTAAAACCTGATCTCCTTCTTCGGGGATGAACACCAATCCTCGGTTCGCATCTACTTGGGCGCTGCTGCCCGCATTGTTTGTCATTACCCGAATAAATGCGGTGTTTTGATTTGTATTTTGCCAATCAAATCTCACTTGTACCCGTCCTTTTGAATGCGGGTCTTTGTTGTTGACTACCGTGGCAATTTGTTGCTCTACAACGGGCTGTTCATAGTCTATACGAGAGAGAGAGCCGAGTTGAGCATCTACTGCTTCAAACCGCCCTTCATATTTACCTAAAGCATCTAAGGTGTGGTGAATGTCTGTTATTACCAAGGTCGTAAAATGAAGAGGTGTTTTTTTATCGGGCTGAAGCATATGTAGAGCGACTAGACATCCGGGATATAGAAAAGGAACTGTAGTTATACCGGTTGTGACAAAAACATGGAGTCCCTCATTGCTAATCACGCTGTGTTGTACGTTTTGAATATCTTGATTAGTTGCCGCCTTTAGGGGGGCTTGTTGTAAAGATGGAGATGTAAATATTTTTTGAGATCGAGCATAAGCTGCTTGAGCTAAGGTTCCTTTTATTTCTGAAGGAGTCTCTTCGGTGGCACTTAATCGCTCATTGCGAAAACTATTGTAACCGTATAACTGACGATTGACATGACGGGCATGCAGGTGAATCTCTACATGATCAACATCCCGTCCATAAACTAATTGTATCGCTTTTTCTGGGTTTGGTATTTTTCCAAAATGAAGAACCTCGCCATCATAAAAAAATGGTTCTCCATACGCTTCAGCCATACGCGCTAAATAATTATAAGCAGTTTCGTTATACTGACAGCTGTACGATATCGCGGAGGTTTTAGAAAGTTGAATCCGCGATTTGTATTTGCTGTTTTGATAATAGCCTTCATCTAGAATTTGAGAAACGATAGCCTGCAAAGAAATAGCGTTATTACCTCCGAAACTTTGAATATGAGGAGCTTGATCTAGAAGAATGGTCGGACTATACCCTTTAAGAACTAAATAACCGCTATTGCCATGGGATTGCTCAAAACTAACCTGAGTAATAATACCTGAAAAAATGCGCTCAGGCTTAGCGATACTATTTTTATAACGAATGGAAACAAGTAAGCGTTTGCCTAATAAATGCTGAGCCTCTTCCATTTGATAGGTTTCCTCTGTTTGTAAACTATCGTGACTAAAAGAGGCTGTAAACGCATGATGAGTCTTGGAGCTTTGGTTTAATTCGAAGTGTTTATAATTGATTAATTCTTTGCCTTCTGCTATAAAGGTTACTTGTACTAAATGATTCACTCCGTGAATGAGGTGATGGATTAGCGCCGTAGCATTGCTGTGTATACCATCCGTTGAGATAGAATTAGTCATACTTAAAGATTCAGATTTAGCTAAAAAAATATTTTTTATACTTGCCTTTTTTCTAATTCAATTACTAAGAGAAATAAAAGCAGAATAAATACAATAAGACCTAAATAGGTTATTTCTTGTATTGCAATTTAACCTCTTTTTATGTGGTAAAATGGAGTTATTACGTATGATAATTCAGTATTTATATCAATAAATTTTAAATTATGTAATAAAAAAAAGAATATAGGTGATTTTAGGGTATTTAGGGACTATTACTTTGACCTTAATGTTTAAGGTTTTTAAGTACTTAATTCTTTAAATAAAAAGGAGTAAAGAGATACGATTATCTCCGAGTAAAAATAGATGAGAGATAAGGAAAATGTGATTTGCTCTTTTTCTAAAATCTGAAAGGAGGGAGAGGGAAGTAGTTAAAAAATAAAAGGATATCCTTTTTGAGGATATCCTTTTGTATTTGAACGATAGAATTGTATTATATAACTACTTATTTTTCAATCTCTTCTGAAGTAAATGTCAATTTTACTGTAGGGAATTTACTTTGTGTCATTTGCACTGAAAATTCACTATCTGCTAAGAAAACCAGTTGTCCTGATTTATCAAAGGCTAAAAACTTCTGTTTAATGCGTTTGAATTCCTTGAATTCTTCATTTTTAGGATCTTCAGGTCTTACCCAACAGGCCTTGTATGCCGCGAAATTCTCATAGGTACATTTTGCACCGTATTCATGCTCTAAACGATATTGAATTACCTCGTATTGCAAAGCGCCAACAGTTCCGATAACTTTTCTACCATTCATTTCTAAGGTGAATAATTGTGCAACCCCTTCATCCATTAACTGATCGATACCTTTTTCTAATTGCTTAGATTTCATTGGATCTGCATTGTTAATATATCTAAAGTGCTCTGGTGAGAAATTTGGAATTCCTTTAAAGCTCATTATTTCTCCTTCAGTAAGGGTGTCACCAATTTTAAAGTTTCCTGTATCGTGTAAGCCTACAATATCTCCTGCATAGGATATATCAACAATTTCTTTTCGCTCTGCAAAGAAGGCATTGGGACTAGAAAATTTTAATTTTTTGTTTTGTCTTACATGTAAATACGGGGTATTTCGCTCAAAAGTTCCTGAAACAATCTTGATAAAGGCCAAACGGTCTCTGTGTTTAGGATCCATATTAGCATGGATTTTAAATACAAAACCACTAAATTCTTTTTCTTTTGGCTCAACAATTCTTGTGTCTGATTCTTTTGGTCTTGGTGAAGGGGCGATTTGGATAAAACAATCCAATAATTCGCGAACACCAAAATTATTTAAAGCAGAACCAAAGAATACGGGTTGTAATTCTCCATTGATATAAGCTTCTCTGTCAAAATTAGGGTAGATTTCACGAATGATTTCTAACTCTTCTCTTAACTTTGCAGCGGCTTTATCTCCAATTAACTGATTTAATTCTTCCGACTCTAAGTCAGAAATATTGATGACATCATCGATGTTTCTTTTACTGTCATTGGTAAATAAGTTCACGTTATCTTCCCAAATATTGTAGATTCCTTTAAAATCATACCCCATTCCAATCGGATAGCTTAAAGGCGTAACTTTTAGTTGAAGTTTTTGTTCTACTTCATCCATTAAATCAAAAGCATCTCTACCTTCACGATCCAATTTGTTGATAAAAACAATCATTGGAATGTTGCGCATACGACATACTTCAACCAATTTTTCCGTTTGTTCCTCAACTCCTTTAGCTACGTCAATAACCACAATAACACTATCAACTGCGGTTAAGGTTCGGAAAGTATCTTCAGCAAAATCTTTATGCCCAGGTGTATCTAAGATGTTGATTTTTTTGTCCTTATAATTAAAAGCTAATACAGATGTAGCAACTGAGATTCCTCTTTGGCGCTCAATCTCCATAAAATCGGAGGTAGCTCCTTTTTTTATCTTATTATTTTTTACTGCACCTGCTTCTTGAATCGCTCCTCCAAAAAGTAGCAATTTCTCTGTTAAGGTTGTCTTACCAGCATCGGGGTGAGCAATGACACCAAATGTTCTCCTGCGGTCTATTTCTGTTAAAAAACTCATCTCTAAAAAAATTAGGTTGCAAAAATACTCATTATTTGCTGAAAATAATAATAATGAATAACAATCCTTGGGCAACTCATTTATTTACTAACCCCAAAAGGGCTATAAATAAAAACTAGAAATAAGGGATGAAGAACGTTATAGTACTTATTTTGGCCGAAAAAACTAAATAGAATGTTAATCCTTAAGGTAAATAAATGAGGTATTAGTAATATTGTTAATTAAGTTTTTTAACTCGCTTGTTTAAGTCTATTTTTATTAGTTTTTTTAAAAATAATCCCTTTTGCGGTTGAGAAGTGTTATTTTTGTTAGCAAAGTGAAAAAAGGTAGAAGTAATGAAGTATAGAGGAATTCAATATATAAAACACAGTGTGGTTTTACTGGCCATACTTTTGGGCTATACTAGTTGCGATAAGCAAAAAAAACTAGATGGAGATAAGTATATCGCTAGGGTAGATGATACCTATTTAGAACGATCTTCTTTACAAAATCTCGTTCCTCCTCAAAGTACCGCAAAAGACAGCTTAGCTATGGTTGAACTATTTATCAATAAATGGGCAACGAAACAATTGCTAATGGATGCTGCTGAGTTTAATCTGTCCGATGAGAAGAAAAAGGAAATTGATGAATTAGTTGCCAATTTCAAAACAGAACTCTTGATTAAAGGGTATTTGGAAAAATTAGTTCAACAATCGGTTGATACGGTTGTTAGAACCAGTGACCTCAAAGAATACTACGATAAAATTAAAACCGGTTTTAGAGTAGATGATATGTTAGTCAAACTTTCCTATGTTAATATATTAAATACAAATACCCATTTTAATAAGATAAAGAATGGATTTAATGGCGGGAAAGCGATCAAGTATGAATTGCTAGATCAATTGTCCTTACAAATGAAATCCTATGTATTAAACGACTCTCTTTGGGTTAATGTATCTCAAATCTATGAGAAATTACCCTTTGTTAATGCAGAAAATAGAGACCAATATTTAAAAAATAATACCTATTTCGAGGTTAAGGATGAAAATAGTACGTACTTTGTGCGCATCAATCGGGTATTGCTAAAAGGTGATACTGTACCTTATTCTTATTTAGAACCCTCTTTGCGATTAATGGTTTTAAATAACCGAAAAATGGAATTATTAAAACAGATTGAAGAAGATATTTTAAAAGATGCAAAAAAAGATAAAAATTATGAAATTTATCAGTAAGAAGGTGATGTTTGCACTAGGGCTATCATGTATTATGATAGGAGGTTTGCAAGCACAAAATCCAGCGGGAAAAAGAAAGATTGATGGTGTTGTTGGCGTAGTTGGAGATTATGTAATCTTAGAATCAGAGATTGATAAAACGTTATTAGAGCTAAAGGCTCAACGTGTTCCTATTGAAAATTTATCAAAGTGCGATTTATTTGAACGTTTGTTAGAAGATAAGTTATATGCCCATCAAGCAGTTCAAGATAGTATTGAGGTTAGTGATACTGAAGTAACGGGATATATGAATGACCAAATTAATAGAATGGTCGAGGAAGTAGGAGGAATTGACCGTATTTTAGGTTTTTACAATAAAAAAACAGAAGAAGAATTTAGAGATTACTTTTTTGATATTGTAAAACAAAATAAACTGACTCAAGCGATGCAAAGACACATTGTAGAGAAGGTAACAATTACCCCTGAGGAGGTAAGACAATTTTTTAAATCTATTCCTGAAGATGAAAGACCAACCGTAGGGGATGAGGTAGAAATTGCAGAAATTGTGGTAAAACCAGAAATATCTAAAGAACAAAAACAAAAAGTAATTGATCGACTCAATGAAATGCGTAATGATGTTTTAAATAATGGGGCTAGTTTTTTCAGTAAAGCAGTACTTTTTACGGATGACAAAGGATCTGCGGCTAATGGAGGTTTTTATTCTATTACAAAGAAAGATCCCTTTGCTAAAGAGTTTAAAGAAATCGCTTTTAGTTTAGCAGAAGGAGAAATATCAGCGCCATTTGAAACGGAATTTGGATTTCATATTATCTATTTAGAGAAAATTAGAGGACAACATTTAGATGTTCGCCATATCTTATTAACACCAAAACCAACTGAGCAAGCGCTAGCAGAAGCAAAGAAAAAGCTAGAGGGAATTCGCGAAAAAATTATCAATCGCGAAATTACTTTTGCTGAGGCAGCAGCAGCTTCATCGGATGATAAAGACACCAAACAAAATGGTGGTGTTTTAAGAGATCCTGCAACAATGGATCCTCGTTTTGATTTAAATAAAATGGAAGATAGAGAATTGTACTTTTTAGTTAATTCACTTACGGAACATGAAATCTCTGGAGTTTCCTTAAAAACAGATTATAGAGAACAAAAAAGTTATCGTATTGTAACGATTAACAAAAAAATACCAGCACATAAAATTGACTTTGTAGACGATTATACGAAGGTTAAGAACATGGCTTTGAACAAAAAACAGGAAGAAGAGTTACAAAAATGGATTGTAAAGAAGATAAAAGACGCCTATATTAACATTCAAGGGGAATATAGAGACTGCAAATTCCATAATAATTGGCTTAAAAACTAAGAAAATAATAATCTAAAGGATTGAAAACGACATTTTAGCAATAGACTAGAATGTCGTTTTTTTATTAAATAAGATTGAATGTTTGGAATATTTTAATATTATAGATAAAAAAATAATTAATTTCAGATTTATTGATAATAAATACTAAAAGTATAGTAGTTTACTCAGTAAAGTAGAATGTTTATAAATAATAATTTTTGGATTTGAGGGAAATATTAAAAATTTTTGAAAATTAATTAGATTGATTAAATTTGCGAGGACAAAAAATAAAATACAAGTCAAATCCTCTTTTTGAACAACGGGTATTCGATTTAAAATTGTTTTTTTTTAGCCAACTAGTAGGTGTCTTTTTATTTTATGAGAACGGTGCACCAAGTAGTAAAAAAGAAAGAAACAATTTCAAAGAGATTCCTATCGGACTAGAAGAAGTTGAAGAAGAAAAATAACTAATACAAAATAATCGGTTATAGGGAAGGGGGGGCCTTTGCTTTTCAACTACCTGTAAATAATAGATATGAATTATGAGCTTTTATAAGGATTACATCAACGAGATTGAAGAAAGAAAAAATCAAGGACTTAACCCTAAGCCAATTGATGGTGCTGAGCTATTAAGTGAAATTATAGCACAGATAAAAGATACAGAGAATGAGCATCGCGCTGAATCTCTTAAACTTTTTATTTATAATGTTTTACCTGGTACAACAAGTGCTGCTGGGGTTAAAGCGAAATTTTTTAAAGAGATTATCTTAGGTGAAGTAGTGGTTAAGGAAATTACACCAACCTTTGCTTTGGAATTGTTATCACACATGAAGGGTGGACCTTCTATCGAAGTGCTATTAGATTTAGCTTTAGGTAATGATGTAGCAATTGCTCAAGAAGCGGCAAAAGTACTTAAAACACAAGTGTATTTGTATGATGCAGATACTGATCGTTTAAAAGAGGCCTTTGTAAGTGGAAATGCTATTGCAAAAGAGGTCTTAGAAAGTTATGCTAAAGCGGAGTTCTTTACTAAACTTCCTGAAATTGATGAAACAATTGATGTAGTTACTTTTATTGCAGGTGAAGGAGATATTTCTACGGACTTATTATCGCCAGGTAATCAAGCACACTCGCGTGCAGATCGTGAACTTCATGGCTTGTGTATGATTAGCCCAGAAGCTCAACAGCAAATCAAAGCCTTACAAGAGTTACATCCAGGTAAAAAAGTAATGTTAATTGCTGAAAAAGGGACAATGGGAGTTGGATCTTCTAGAATGTCAGGGGTAAATAACGTGGCACTTTGGACAGGTAAGCAAGCAAGTCCTTATGTTCCATTTGTGAATATTGCGCCAATCGTTGCAGGTACAAATGGAATCTCTCCAATTTTCTTAACAACTGTAGATGTCACGGGGGGTATTGGAATTGACCTTAAGAACTGGGTAAAAAAGACAGATGCAAACGGAGAAGTAGTTCGCAATGAAAAAGGAGAACCTATCTTAGAAGAGGTTTATTCTGTAGCTACTGGTACGGTATTGACAATTAATACAAAAACGAAAAAATTATACAAGGGTGAGCAAGAGTTAATCGATATTTCGAAAGCCCTTACGCCTCAAAAAAGAGAATTTATCAAAGCAGGTGGATCTTATGCTATCGTATTTGGTAAAAAAATCCAAACTTTTGCTGCTAACTTATTGGGGATTGAAACTCCAGAAGTATTTGCACCTTCAAAAGAAATATCGATTGACGGTCAAGGATTGACTGCAGTTGAAAAAATCTTCAATAGAAATGCGGTAGGTGTAACTAAGGGGAAAGTATTACACGCAGGTTCTGATGTTCGTGTAGAAGTTAATATCGTTGGATCTCAGGATACAACAGGATTAATGACTGCTCAAGAATTAGAAGCAATGGCGGCAACTGTTATTTCTCCTATCGTGGATGGAGCATACCAATCTGGATGTCATACAGCATCAGTTTGGGATAAAAAAGCGCAAGCAAATATTCCTAAATTAATGAAGTTTATGAATGACTTTGGTTTAATTACAGCGCGTGATCCTAAAGGAGAGTATCATGCAATGACTGACGTTATCCACAAAGTATTAAACGATATCACAATTGACGAATGGGCCATTATTATCGGTGGAGATTCTCATACAAGAATGTCTAAAGGGGTTGCTTTTGGTGCTGACTCAGGAACTGTAGCTTTAGCTTTAGCAACGGGAGAAGCTTCTATGCCAATTCCAGAATCTGTAAAAGTTACTTTCAAAGGAGATATGAAAGAGCACATGGATTTCCGTGATGTGGTTCACGCTACTCAATCTCAAATGTTGAAACAATTTGGTGGAGAAAATGTATTCCAAGGAAGAATTATCGAAGTTCATATCGGTACACTTTTAGCGGATCAAGCGTTTACTTTCACAGATTGGACCGCTGAAATGAAAGCGAAAGCATCGATTTGTATTTCTCAAGATGACACTTTAATTGAATCTTTAGAAATCGCTAAGAGCCGTATCCAAATCATGATTGATAAAGGTATGGATAATAGAAACCATGTACTTCAAGGTTTAATTAATAAAGCAAACAAACGCATTGAAGAGATAAAAACAGGAGATAAACCAGCTTTAACTCCGGATGCAAATGCTAAATATTACGCAGAGGTAGTGGTAGATCTTGATATCATTGTAGAACCAATGATTGCCGATCCAGATGTAAATAACGATGACGTTTCTAAACGTTATACGCACGATACAATTAGAGAACTTTCTTACTACGGGGGAGACAAAAAAGTTGATCTTGGTTTCGTAGGATCTTGTATGGTTCACAAAGACGACTTGAAAATTGTTTCTCAAATGCTTAAAAATATTGAAAAACAAATGGGTTCGGTGAAATTTAATGCACCTCTAGTAGTAGCAGCACCAACGTACAATATCATTGATGAGTTGAAAGCTGAAGGAGATTGGGAATATTTACAAAAATATTCTGGTTTTGAATTTAGTGACCTTTTACCTAAAAATAATGCACGTACAGAATATGAAAATATTATGTATTTAGAGCGTCCAGGTTGTAACTTATGTATGGGTAACCAAGAAAAAGCAGCTAAAGGAGATACCGTAATGGCAACATCAACGCGTTTATTCCAAGGACGCGTGGTTGAAGATACGGAACGCAAAAAAGGGGAATCCCTTTTGGCTTCTACACCAGTAGTTGTTCTTTCTGCTATTTTGGGTAGAGTTCCTACAATGGAAGAATACAAAGCTTCTGTAGAAGGGATTAACTTAACAAAGTTTAAACCACTTTCTACAAAGTAATTTGACTAAAAATACAGCAATAAAATTAGACCTTCTTTTTTAAGAGGGTCTTTTTTTTTGATGATAAGTTAGAGTCCTTACTTCTTGCTCTTAATACCATTTTTAAACAATAATTCTATAGCGATTAATAGTTGACCTGAATAAAAAAAGCCTTTTAATTACTGTATACAAAATGAAACTAAGTGGAAGAATTTCATCCTGCATATTCATCCAGTACTTCTACTATACATTACTTCACACTTGAGAAAAAATAGTAGGATTCTACGCGTAATTTTAAAAGTATAAACAGAAGTGAATAGACTAAATCAGAGTTCAAGTATATATTTACCCGATGCTATGTAGATTTAAGGTCGTATAAATGATTTATTTTAACACTTTTAATACTTTGTAGTTGGTCTACTAAGTTATTTCATCTATTTTCAAAGCTAGACGTTTTATTGCTATAATTTGTTCGTAAACGCTACAAGAAAAAAAATAATGCTTGTAGCTCTCTTCTGCGTATTGAGTTAGTACAGAGATGACAATCGACGGGTCTCATTCATTTAGATTTAGAAAAACCTTTTAGTACTACACCAAAAAGTTTCGATTTGTATATTTTGTTTTTCTTTAGCCATTTTTTAGTCCATTATTTTTTAAAAAAAGTGCTTTTTCACTCTTACATAAAGAAGTGATTAATTGTTTATTTTTGTTAATTTCTATTTTTAATATGCTGTAATTCAGTGTATTATTTTTTTTAAAAAGTAAATGAAACAGTGATTTACAAGAAGGAAAAAGGTATATCCAAATTTACTTTGCTCTTTTTACACTTTGGTGATTTTTTTTTGGGGAGTGGTGATTTCTTTGTCGTATAAAATTAATACAACAAAAAGATGAAAAGAATAATCTTTATAGCGTACTGCTTATTAATAAGTTCTGCTAAGGCACAAGTTGGCGTAAATACTGTTGATCCTACCAGTTCATTAACGGTGAATGGTTCTTTTGGGGGAAAAGTCACGGATGTTTACGAAAGAGCATACAAAATCAAAGAGGATGACTTCTATATTACGTATAAAAACGCAGGTGATGGTGGAAGTATTGTTTTACCAAATTTGAAAGAAAAAAAAATAGAAGGTCGTGTTTATCATATTAAAAATTCGATGGGTACGGGCGCGGTTACCTTGCATACAGGAGGAAATGGAAAAATAGTATTTGGGGATTCTCAAATCGCTTATGAAGCTGTTTCACACCCATTACCTTCAGGTAATGCAATTACTCTTGTAGCAGGGAAATTTGATACTTGGGAAGTTTATAATGAAAGGATTGCCTATCCACTTCCGAATCAAGCTAGAAGTATCATAAAGTATATGGAATATGATCGTCCTGGATCTAGTATATCAAAAAAGGAGCTTACATATGAAAATCTAAAAATTAGACTGGTTGATATGGGGAATAATGATATTTCTATGCAGTTTGCCCTATTAAAAAATAGTAGTTATACGATTCTTTGGTACGCAAAGGAAGGAACTATTGTTCCTTATAACGAAAATTTCGCAAAAAAGCATTATACACCACGAACAAATCAATGGTATTTTTTGGACGATTCATCGCAAAGTACAAAGAAAGATCGAGCATCTCTTAGTACTTTTTTTAAGATGGTTTGCTATATCTCTTTAGAAGATTTGAATGAAATCTATAAAATTACTACCTATCCACATATGAATAAAAGCACAGAATTAATTATTGAAAGAATATAAACAAAAACAGAAATTTTAAACATGAAGAAAATTGTATTTTTTGCCTTTTTACTAGGTGCAGGTTTTGTAGCAAAGGCGCAGGTAGGAATTGGTACACCAACACCCATTGATTCAGCGATGCTGGATATTGAAGCCAATGATAAAGGTATTTTGATACCAAGAGTAAGTTTAACGAGTGCAACTGTTTTTTCTCCTATTGATGGTACTGAAATAGAGAGTTTGCTCGTATTTAATGCAGGAACGGTACTTAAAAAAGGATTCTATTTTTGGAAAGACAGCAAATGGAATCAAATCATTGATGAAATTGGCCTAAAGGATGCTATTTCAGACGCGTTAGGGGGAGAAAATTTGGATCTAGGTGAAATTAAAAAAATAGTAGATTTCTTGGTACCTACTAATCCTCAAAGTAGTGATAAATCAGTAAGTCAGGCAGCACTTATCATTGACCCCGTTGACAATAAAATTTACAGTGTAAATTACAATGAAACAACAGCAACTTATGAAAGAAAACCAGTTGATTTACAAGAAGGTGTGAAAGAGGCGGAAACGCGTACGTTCTTTAAAAAAGCACTAATCACAGAAGATGGACAAGCTCCTGCATTTGAATTGACCAATGCTGAGCCTAACTTTACAGCAAGTAAAAAAGGAGAAATCTACTATCAATATTTAGGAGAAGATAACCGCATCGATTACTTAAATCTATCTGCCGATGTAACCAATATTATCGAAAACAACGAAAGTATCAAACAGGAAATAACAAATATCTTGAACCAAGGTGGAAATGTTTATTTCACGCAAGTAGCTATTGATAATATACCTGCCAATAGTGTTTATTTCGTTGACACAGAGACCAATGAAAAAAAACAAATTGATCTAACACCTAGTATCATTAACTCGATTACAGAAAATACAGAAATTAAAGAAATAATTAAAAACGAAGCTGGAAACAAAATTACTACAGATACAGTTATAAAAACGGGAAATCAAATCGATGGTGATGCGGTTTATATCTATAAAACAACAACAAAAATAAAAGGAGCAAAAGCAAACAAAGTACAGCTTGATGGGAAATTACATGAGGGAGCCCGACATATTGATCGCATTCTTAACCTACAAGTATTTAAAGGAAAGCAATTAATTACCAATGCAGTAACCGATGTTGTTATTGATGTTACCCAAACACGATTCGATTTTAACCTTGGAAACGGAAAAATGTATGTGCCCGTAGTAGAAGGGGATTATGAAATTATTGTTGAGTTTACAGCAAAGTAAGCCTTTATTCAGGTGGGTTTTCTCACCTGAATAATTTTCAATTTTTGAACCTTAATTTTAGATTTGAAAAGATAGAGTAAAGCGCAATGCTAGGTGGAGACAAAAGAAAAAAAGTTGTTTTCTACCAGAAAATCCTCAAATTAAGTTTGCCCAATTAGCCTTGACTAAATTAAAAAAGGAAGAAATGTAAAATAGACAGAAACGGCTTATTTTATCCCAAGTATCCAATAAACGAATTAAAAAAAGTGATTTTAATACCCGAATGGGTGACATCAATGTTAGTTTGGAATATTATTTGCATAGAGAAGGGAAATATACAAAATTCAAACAAATCTATGCCCCAAAAGAATTTGTTTGACGCTAATAATTCAATTATAAGCGTATTAGGATGACTAATTTAGTTTATTGATTTCATACTACGAGTTGATTTTAAATGATATAGAGGAAGAAAAGAATAGAAGATTTTACTAGTAGCCTTAGCATTTTTAAGTTGCGAAATGAATCGATATTAATTGCGAATAGCCCTTCAAATGAGAATAAAAAAAAATAGAATATTAAATACAAAAATCAATGTACTACAGATTTGCCTTGCTATCATTGAAAAGGTGAGAAATAGTAGGATAGGTTTATAGTAGAATAAAATCAATGCGCTTTACGCAATAGTACGCAATTAAGAACGAGAAAAAGAAAAGCAATGGAGCTACTCAAGTACATTTTAATTTCCATCCCTATGATTTCATCTTTAACCTGTGGAATTATTTTAATGGTTGTTTTTTACAAAAATCTTTCTGTAACTGAAATACCAATTTTGAGAACACTAGGGGGATACTATTTTGCCTTATTTTTATTGTGGATTACAACTAATTTAACCTACAATTTAGCGGAGTTAAGACTCTTTCTACTCCCTCTGTTTTCATTGTTAATCACCTTATCTCAAGTGTGTTTCTACCATTTTATATGCTATATCATACCTGCAAAAAAGAAATTTGACTTTTTCCAGTATAAGATGATCTTTATTTTATTCGTGCTATCCTATGCTTTTGTTTATGCTTTGTCTGCAACTAAAGGCAGTAAACAATTGGATTTTGATGTTTTTTGCTCCAAATACTTAAGGGTTTACATCACATTGAATATCGTATACTACACAGTTTTGTGTTGGATAAGAATTTATTGCTATCACAAGGAAAAGTTAAAGCGGAAAACTAAAATTAAACGAATGAATTGGGTACATGTAGTTTTATTGATAAAAACGGTATTTACACTCTCGTTTTACTTTAATAATTATAGTGTTATTATGCAGAGTATATCCGTATTAGTGCTTTCTGCTCAGCATGTAATACTGACATTTAATATGTTATTAGAGAAAAATAGATTAAAAATTCCTGTAGCTTACAAAACGAATATCATGTTGTCATCGGGACAAATTGTTTGTGTGGATCAGACGGGAACACTAACCAATGATGTACTAGAATCAACATTTATTAATTCGCATACACAAGCTGAAAATCTCCTGACACAACAAGATATTGTAACCTATTTTACAAACGATAAGCCTTATACGAACAAAGATTTTCGATTAGATAAACTGGTGAGTCACTTTGGTGTAAATAGAACGTATGTGTCAAAATTTATCAATGTTACTTACAATTGCAATGTAAGTCAATTTATTAATTGCTGGCGCTTAAAAGAAGTCGAACGATTACAAAGACGACACAAAGAAAATAGGATTGAAGATTTAGTTTTACAAGCAGGATTTTCTGACTATAGACATTATTTACGGGCGGCTCATAGCGCTGAAAAGCGACAACAATATTAATATTTACTTATGGATTACGAAAATCTTTTCTTAGGGGTCTCTTTTTCATCTTCAATCTTCTCGGCGCTCTTTTGTTTAACCCTACTGGGGCTTAAATTAGTCGAAAGAACAACAGATCAAAATGTTAAAAGAGTTTCTGTTGTTTTAATTTTGTTTTTTATTGTATGTGTCTTTTTTTATAGTACAACTTTTTTTGATGTATTTCAAGTATGGCAGCTACGTTGTTTCAAAGGGGTGAACTTTGCAACAGCCCTATTAATGCCTACTTTGTTTTATCATCTCATTTTTATTCTTACTCGGCTACAAAAAGTAGAGCGATTTAAATACTTTAATTATATTATCTGTTTAACTATAGGACTTGTTTTTTGTCTCTATCACATTACAGGATTAGAAGGAATAGTAGAAGAACGTTATTTTGAGAAAAATATCCCTTCCTTTTTGCTGTCAAATGAAGATACGATTATGGCAACCTTGTATAATATCTTTTATCTAGTATTGTCTTTGTATCGTTTAATTCGCTACCGAAAAAATATAGCCAATTATTCTTCGGATGAAGAAAGAGATTCCTTATTGTGGTTGTATCCCGTTTTTGTAATAGGGTTTTTACTCTTTCCTGGGTCAATACTTCTTTACCTGATGCTATTTGCTCAAACCAACCTAATCTTTGGCCAGCTAATCTCTAATTTCTTATTTATGTTCTTTAATATTAGCCTTTGTTACAATGTGTTTTGCGAAAATTTTGCTCATATAACAGAAGATATTTTAGAAGAAGAAAAAAAGATTGACAGAGAAGAAAATAAAAAGCTAAAAGAATTAACTATTGACAAAATAATTTTTGAAAAGTATATGTTGGAAAAGAAACCTTTTTTAAATCCTCAACTGAAAATTACGGATTTAATTAGGGACTTAATGACAAATAGAAGTTATTTATCTCAATTTATTAACACAACCTACAAGATGAACTTTTCTCAATATATTAATCAATGCCGATATAAAGAATATATTGAAATTAAATCGGTTGTTAATCAAGGAGATGAAATCGATGAAGACCTTATTTTAGCGAGTGGATTTAGAAGTTACGAGAGTTTTAAAAGAACCGAAGATGCTTTTTGTAAGGCCTAAAAATAAGCGGTATACAACGATTTTCGCCAACCTGTTATATCTTAATAGAGCTTCATTCCAATTAGAACAAAATTTACAATTTACCCGATTTCTTGTTTACTTGATATAGAATAAACAGGATGAAAAAGACTAGCACATAATGAAAAAAAAATACTTATATCGCTTTATACTTACTCTAACTGTTTTAGTACCAAGTTTAAGCACAGCTCAAAAAACTTTTTTTTACAACAAGGGAATATTTCAAGTTAAAAGTAAAACTTTGATAAGTTCATTCTCAGATTTTACAAACCTTAGCCAAGGTAAAGTAAGGAACGATGGAATAATCTATTATTATGGAAATTTTTCCAATGAAGGGTATTTCGACTTTACTAAATCACTAGCTACAGGAGAAGTATTTTTTATCAATAATAAACGAGAGAATACAAGAATTGAAGGAACAGAAGTTGTTAACCTCAATAAAGTTACCTTTGATAGTAAGAGAGCTTTTACCTATTTTGACCTTAAAGCAAATCTAGATATATGGGGAGAAGTGGATTTTAAAATGGGGATTATAAAAGTGGATTCCTTGTTTAATACAACTACAAAATTGCCCTATGGTTTAGTTAGTTTTATGCCTAAATCTAAACACAAAAATAGCAATGCACTTAGTTTTATTGATGGACAAGTTGAAAAAGTAGGAGCGGAAGCATTTGTTTTTCCAGTAGGAAATAAAGCACACTACAGACCAGCCGCTATATCTGCTCCTCCGAGTAATAAAGAAGTGATATGGGGGAAGTATATTTGGAATGATTCCGCTTTTTTCGCTAAACATCAAACACATGTAAAAGAGATTAAACAAATCAATACAACAGAATATTGGAAAATTGAAAAGGCAACAAACAGTACGGCAAGCATCATTTTGACTTTAAGTTGGGATGAAGAAACCACACTTGCTGAAGTGTTGAGTAACGTTGAAAGCGAATTGCATATTGTGTATTGGAATCCCACTAAATTACGATGGGAGGATGTAGGAGGAGTGGTGGATATAGCAAATAAGTCGATTTCCACTCCAACTAATATCACAGATTTCGGTTATTTTACATTAGCGACAGTGACAGAGCCTGACACGAATAAGGATGGCCTTATCATTTACAATTTTGTCAATGCAAATGGCGGAGACGAAAATGATTATTTTAGAATAGAAAACATTACTAAGTATCCCAAAAATACGGTTCAAATATACAACCGCTGGGGAGCAAAAGTGTATGAAACAAAAAACTATAATCACGAGGGTAATGTTTTTAAAGGCTATCAAAGTAAAGGGGGGAAACTACCGGCTGGAACGTATTATTACCTCATCACTTATGAAACAGAAACAAAAAACAGAAGCTATACCATAAAAAAATCGGGATATCTACATTTGGATACAAAATAAAGGAAGAAGTATATAGTTAAATTAATTCAGCTCCTTACTAAAGTGAAAAATAGGCGTCCCTAAAAGACGCCTATTTTGAGTATACGCAGTTATTTGCAAATTTCAACTTCAACTAAGTCCATACAAGAAGAAATAACGTCAAATTAGAAAAAGTCAAACAAAAGAAATTCCAATTGAGTCGTTCTTTGGATTGGGAGTAGATAGACTTTACCTATATAGAAATAAGTTATTTCTTTTGAAAAGTGCTTTGAATCGCTGGGAAAAAAGGTATTTTTGTTTTACAATTCTTAAAAAGATATAATATGTCAACGATAGAAAAAACAAAGTGCTTAATTATTGGTTCGGGACCAGCAGGTTATACAGCTGCTATTTATGCTGCAAGAGCAAATATGGCTCCAATTTTGTACCAAGGATTACAACCAGGAGGACAATTAACAACAACAAATGAGGTAGAAAACTTTCCTGGATATCCTGATGGTGTAACCGGACCTGAAATGATGTTGCAGTTGGAAGCTCAGGCTAAGCGCTTTGGAACGGAAGTAAGAGATGGATGGGTGACT
Organism: Myroides odoratus; assembly: GCF_965118575.1. Classification (GTDB taxonomy): domain Bacteria; phylum Bacteroidota; class Bacteroidia; order Flavobacteriales; family Flavobacteriaceae; genus Flavobacterium; species Flavobacterium odoratum_B. Next base: position 19,327 of record NZ_CBCPHW010000027.1, read on the forward strand.
AAGGTTGATTTAAGTCAAGAAGTAAAAAAAGTCTGGATAAACGAAACAACAGAAGTACACGCAGATACCGTAATTATTTCTACAGGAGCAACGGCTAAATATTTAGGATTACCGTCAGAACAACATTACCTAAGTTTGGGCGGTGGAGTTTCTGCTTGTGCTGTATGCGATGGTTTTTTCTATAGAAATCAAGAGGTTGTGATTGTAGGTGCAGGAGATTCGGCTTGTGAAGAAGCTCATTATCTGTCTAAGCTTTGCAAAAAAGTAACCATGCTTGTACGCAGTGATAAATTTAGAGCTTCTAAAATTATGGAGGATCGTGTTCGCAATACAGCTAATATTGAAATTTTAATGGATACAAGTACAGTTGAAGTCTTAGGAGATGGAAACGTAGTAACTGGAATTAAAGCAAAGAATAATGCAACAGGGGTAGAGATTGACATCCCAGCAACTGGATTTTTCGTGGCAATCGGTCATAAACCCAATACAGATATCTTCCAAGGACAATTGACCATGGATGAAACAGGGTATCTACTAACAGAAGGAAAAACAACCAAAACGAATCTGCCAGGGGTTTTTGCTTGTGGAGACGTTCAGGATAAAGACTACAGACAAGCTGTTACAGCTGCTGGTTCCGGATGTATTGCTGCTTTAGATGCAGAACGTTATTTAGCTTCCAAAGACTAAATAAGAGGTGTTTCTTACTTCTTACTAATCTATAATGAATTAGGGATAAGGTAATTATGCTTTGTCCCTTTTTTTATCCATTTATTTTTCCTCGTTTATCTGTTTTTAGTACAGTGCATCACTAAGATATTTTTATCTTTGTACTTTAAAATCTCAACATGCTTTTAGTAAAAAATATATCGTTTAGTTATACCGCCAATTATACCGTTATAGACGCCATAGATTTAGTGATTGAAAAAGGAAAACACGTTGCTTTATTAGGAGAAAGCGGATGTGGAAAAAGCACTCTTTTAAAATTGATCTACGGTTTGTACGATTTAAATCAAGGTGAAATCTTTTGGGATGACAAGCAAGTACTAGGTCCTGCCTATAATTTAGTGCCAGGTATGGAAAATATGCATTATCTAGCACAGGATTTTGATTTAATGCCCCATACAACGGTAGCTGAAAATATTGGAAAGTTTCTATCTAACTTTAATTTAGAAAAAAAGAAAGCAAAAATAGCCGAATTGTTGGAGTTAATCGAGATGACAGACTTTGCAGATGTAAAAGTTAAAGCATTGAGTGGCGGACAGCAACAAAGAGTAGCAATTGCTAGAGTTTTAGCCGTTGATCCTGAAGTATTATTGTTGGATGAACCTTTTAGCCATATTGATTATTCACGTAGAAGTGTTTTACGTCGAAAGATTTTTTCCTATTTAAAAGAAAAAAACATTACCTGTTTGGTCGCTACACACGACAGTATGGATGTATTGAGTTTTGCAGATGAAACCATCGTCTTAAAAGAGGGAAAGGTAGTTGATTATGGCGATACCCAAGATTTGTATGAATACCCTTCTGATAAATACGTGGCAACCCTATTTGGGGAAGTTAATGAATTGTATATCTCTGATTTTACACCAGAAACCCTAGAGGACGAAGTGCTATTAATCTACCCACATCAATTGATGATATCCAAGCTAAAAGGAATATTAGAAGTGGAAATACAACACGTTTATTTCAATGGTGATGGTTATTTAATTTGTGCGCGTTTTAAAAATAATAGAGACTTGTATTTTAATCATCCTGCATCCGTGCAAATAGGAACAAAGGTTAAATTAGCTTTGAAAAAATACCAATAAGAGGAAACGTAATCGAATAGCGCCCCCCATTGTTGATTGATTCTATTTCTGTATTAAATCCAGTATTTTAATTCCTAAAACAACACCATGACGCATTTGTCGATTGGAGGATGAAGTAATATAGTCAATTCTAAAAGGTCTGAATTTGCCAAACCCAAAGTTATTTAAGCCAATGCTAAATTCCTTGTAGGTTGGTCTATCAGGGGTATGAAGCAGGTGAAACCCAATAATAAAGGAATACCTTGTTTTGTTTAAAAGAGGAATTTTATTAATTAGATATCCTCTAAAATCGTGTTCTAAGTGAAATTCAACATAAGATTTATTTGTACTGTATTCATAATACGGAAGCAAATTGAATTGCTTATTGTAAATAGCTGTTGAACCAATAAACGTTTGATTTCCATTAAAGTGTTTGTAATCTGTAAAAGGAATCTGATTTTGTTCAAAGAATTGACCTATAGATATTCCCGTATATAAGGCTCCGATATTGCCAATATTATTTTGATATTTGGTTGCAATAGAACCAAAAGTATAACTAAAATGACGATCGGTTGTATTAAGTGCTTTTTCTAAGTGCACTTCTAAAATCGGGTATTTGGATTGTTGTATATATTGCTTTTTATCGGGATAACTAATCGTTTTTTGATCAAAAACAACCTGTACATTCACTTGCAGTTTCACAACGCCATTGTCTTTAAAAGAAGGGGTAACAAAGTCAGAAGGATCCAAAGGATTATTAGAGGTGAAATCCAAAGTAGGTACAAAAGGTGGATTTTGGATTGTATTGTATAAATTTTGTCGATGAGCATATTCTAAACGCCCTTCAAATTTAAAATTTGTGAAGGCGTATTGACTGTAATCTAAAGCAATGTATTTCTTTTGAAAATACTTGGCATAATTCTTACCAAACCAAGCAGAAGCAAAAGAGTTAATTGGTTTTTTTATTGGATCATCTTGATTGAATTGCTCAATAGATTCCCCTGCTTCTAATCGAATTGTGCGGTAGTTATTTTGATTAAATACATGGGAAGCATAACCAGAAAATCGAAACTTATCTTCACTAAACCCGTAACTCACGTTGACCCCATAAGAGGTAGCCGCATTGTTGGCTCTCAATTTGGTGTAGTCAATGCCAGATGTAATATTAAATCCTTGTACTGCATTGAATGCAAAAGTAGACAGTAATCCATGGTAACTATAGGTACTGTTCTTATACGAATTGACATATTTATAGCCCTTGATTAACTTGAAAATAGTGAAATTGTTAGTTCTTTTATCAATTGAATCAAGGATTGCTTTTGTGTTATCTGTTAGGAAAATGGCTTTTTGATTGAAATATTTTTTTTCACCTGCGGTCAGGCTAAATGGACGGATAGCACCTAGCTTTTCCTCTTCATTGCTATTGTAGTTTTTAGCAAAAGTCAAATATTCATTGGTTCGATTCTTCATTAAATCAGCTGGTTTTTCGGTGTAATTAGAAAAACTACTTTCAAATTTTCCAATAAAATCAAAAACAAAGAATTTCCCATCAAAAACGAGAGTCTGTGCAATTTTTACATTCGCTTCCAAAGAAGGAGAAGGCACATACGTTTGTTTGATTTGTAAGTTGTGAATGTTTTTTAAGTTGACATTATTACCTCGCATTTTAGCATAAAAAGACAAGACCTGCCAGTTTTTACTCGTAAATTCAATATACCCCTCCATAATTGGTTCTCGATCTCGCTTAGGCGAAAAATAGATGCGATAGATGGTGTCTTCTCCTTCTTTTTCTTCAGATATAATATCAAAATTATAATACGAATTAGCATAAGGTAAAAGCGGAGAGACCACATTAATTTGTTTAGATACCTCCTGGTCAAAAATATTAAAATCATTATCCGTTCCAGTTAAGAATAGAATCTCTTTCGAATTTCCTCTTTGTTGTAAAGCATGTACGGTTTCTTTACTGATGATTTTATTTTGATAATCTAAATCGGAATGTATTTCACTGAGGTAAATGAAATTCCCAGCTTGCTCACTGTCAATGTCTAAAGCTGGATCTAAATCTTTGCGTTTCTGTCCTAAATAAGAAGAACGTTGTGTATTAAGCTGAAGATCTCCTTTGGCGTAATAGGAAACCTGGTAATTTGATTTTTGTTGTTTAAACTGCTTATACAGAAGCGAAATCAGATAAGAAGCATAATCGCTTTGTTGCGCTGTATAAAGTAAACTGCCTTTATCTAAGGGGGTTAATTCAATTTCAAGGGAATTTGTTTGCTCTTTATACTTAATCTTTTCATGTTCAAACCCCTCTTTTTGAATAAAAATAGGTAGCTTAGAATGCCAATCTATGGTGAAAGAACCGTGAGCGTCTGTGCGGGTATGATTAAAAGTACCTGGGATAAAAATCAAACAACCTTCAATGGGAATGTTAGCTGAAGTAGTGATTTTTCCCTGAATCGTTTGGGCATAGCCTAAACTTCCTGATAGAAAAACTAAGAGGACAAATAGAAATAAAGTAATTTTCAGCAAAAGATTGTACATTAATCTAGAAAAGAGCTAAGCGCTAACTCATAGCTTTTTAAACCAAAACCTAGAATAACACCTTTACAAGAAGCTGCTAATTTAGATGTTTTACGAAAATCTTCGCGGGCATGTGTATTGGATATATGTACCTCAATTACAGGAGTACTAATTGCTGCAATAGCATCACCTAAGGCAATAGAAGTGTGTGTATAACCCCCAGCATTAAAAATAATGCCATCATAACTAAAACCAACTTCGTGTAATTTATCAATTAAAACCCCTTCTATATTCGACTGAAAATACACAAGCTCACAAGTAGAAAATGTAACTTTTAGCTGCTCAAAGTAGGTTTCAAAACAGGTATTCCCATATATAGTAGGTTCTCTTTTTCCTAATAAATTAAGATTGGGACCATTGAGTATCAGAATTTTCATTTTTCATTTTTAGTGGTACATGAAAACAAAGATATTTAATATTAAGCTTGGATAGACAAAAGGAATAGCTAATATTTAGAAAGACCTCAATTTAGTTTCCCTTGATTTTGAATGTTTTAAGTTTTACGCTGTTTGAAAAAGAATTATTTTATTGAAATTAACTAAATGTTAACTATTTGTGCTAACGTAATAACTAATTGATTTACAATATCATGTTAATTTTTTAATTATATAAGGTTTCTTTAATGTTATATTTTTATTAAATAAACGTCTTGTTGGTGTGATAAGCCGTACTTTCGTTTTAGTTAATAGTAATAAAATTAATGTATATGAAAAAATTAGTACTATCATTAGTAGCAGTAGCTGCTTTAGGTTTCACTGCTAACGCACAAGAAAAAGAAAAACCAACTTTTGGATTCCAAGAGGGAAACATCATGCTTGAAGGGAGTTTCAATATCTCTGATAAAGTGGATAAAAATTCTAACTCAGGTAATAAAGTAAAAACGACTACGTATAAAGTAAATCCTAAGGTAGGATACTTCTTATCGGATAAAGTAGTAGTAGGAGCTTCTATGGCATTTGGTAAAGGAGAACAAGAGTTTTTTAATGATGCAGTAGCTACAAACTTGTATGCTGGCGCATTTGCTCGTTATTATTTCTTAGAATTGGGTAACCGTTTCAAAACATATGCTGAAGTTGGTGTAGGTTATGATCAAAAAGAGGTTTCTGCAGTAAAAGAAAAAATAACAGGTATTCAAGCGGGTCTTGATTTAGGATTTAATTATTTTCTAACTGAAAATTTAGCAGTTGCTTTCACTTTAGGTAATGTATTTTCTTATGGAAATCACGACCATAAAAAGGATGGAAACAAACTAGGAACTGTTTCAGAAACAGAAGCTAATGTGAATGTTTTCAATAATTTCTTTGATAACGCAACATTTGGATTAGTTTATAAATTCTAAACTAAGTACAGTAATTAATAGAATAGGAAAAGAGCTTCAGTTTTGAAGCTCTTTTTTTTATCTTTGAAGGGAACCAACTAAAAAAATAAAAATGACAAAAACGTGGCAGAACACAATTAAATCCTATATCCATTACTTGAAATTAGAACGAGGTTTGGCCGAAAATTCAATTGAAAGCTATGAGTTGGATTTAATTAAATTTGTCAATTTTTTGGGAAGTAACGAGATAGAAACGCAACCAAAGCAAGTAACACCAGAACTTATCAATGAGTTCATTTATCAGGTCTCTACCGTATTAGCACCTACCTCTCAAGCTCGAATAATTTCGGGTTTAAAGAGTTTTTTTACGTTCTTACTCTTAGAAGGTCAAATCGAAAAGGCACCTACGGATTTATTGGAAATACCTAAATTAGGACGAAAATTACCGGAAGTATTAGCTATGGAGGAAATTGATGCTATGCTTGCTACGTTAGATCTTTCAACCAATGAAGGCTATCGCAATAAGGTAATGCTTGAAATGCTTTATAGTTGTGGACTACGTGTCAGCGAGTTGATTAACCTGAGATTGAGTGATCTATTTTTTGAAGAAGGATTTATTCGCGTAGTAGGGAAGGGAAGTAAACATCGATTTGTTCCTATCGATCCCACTACAATCCAATTGGTAAATTCCTATCGAAATACCATTCGCAATCACATGCAAGTAAAGAAAGAAGATTCGGATATTGTCTTTTTAAATCGTAGAGGCGGACGATTGACGAGGGCGATGTTATTTACAATTGTAAAAAACGCTGCCAAAGCAGCTGCTATTCAAAAGAATATAAGTCCCCATAGTTTCAGACACTCATTTGCTACTTATTTATTAGAAAATGGCGCAGATATACGAATGATTCAATTAATGTTGGGGCATGAATCTATTTTAACTACAGAGATCTATACGCATATTAGTCGGGAGAAATTAAAAGGAGTTATGGATACCTATCATCCTCGAAGTATAAAAAAAGCATAAAAAAAGCGTTCTAAATTTAGAACGCTTTTTTTGTGTTTTTGCTTATTTTTATTTAGCTATGTTGATAGCTCTTGTTTCTCTGATTACGGTAATTTTTACTTGACCTGGGTAAGTCATTTCGGTTTGTATTTTTTGTGAGATATCAAAAGATAAAGTAGCAGCCATTTCATCCGATACTTTTTCACTTTCAACGATTACACGCAACTCTCTACCTGCTTGAATAGCATAGGAGTTTTTAACGCCACTGAATTCATTAGCAATCCCTTCTAAGTCTTTTAGACGTTGGATATAAGAATCCAAAATTTGTCTTCTTGCTCCTGGTCTTGCTCCCGAAATAGCATCACAAACTTGAATAATTGGCGCAATTAAGGTATTCATCTCAATCTCATCATGGTGAGCTCCAATAGCATTGCAAACTTCTGGTTTTTCTCCGTATTTTTCAGCCCATTGCATACCTAAGATAGCGTGTGGTAATTCACTTTCTGTTTCAGGTACTTTACCAATATCGTGTAGCAATCCAGCGCGTTTAGCCAATTTTACATTCAAGCCTAATTCTGCAGCCATTAAACCACATAATTTTGCTACTTCACGCGAGTGTTGTAATAAGTTTTGACCGTAAGACGATCTATATTTCATACGACCAACGATTTTAATTAATTCAGGGTGTAAGCCGTGAACTCCTAAATCGATAACCGTTCTTTTTCCAATTTCAATGATTTCTTCCTCAATTTGTTTGGTCGTTTTAGCAACAACTTCTTCAATTCGAGCTGGGTGAATACGTCCATCTGTAACCAAACGGTGTAAAGACAACCTTGCAATCTCACGTCTTACCGGATCAAAACAAGACAAGATAATAGCTTCAGGTGTATCATCAACAATGATTTCAACTCCTGTTGCAGCTTCGATTGCTCTAATGTTTCGTCCTTCACGACCAATAATTCTACCTTTTACATCATCAGATTCAATATTGAATACAGATACACAGTTTTCAACAGCTTCTTCTGTACCTATTCTTTGAATCGTATTAATGATAATCTTTTTTGCTTCTTGTTGAGCCGTTAATTTAGCCTCTTCAATCGTGTCTTGAATGTAAGACATTGCATTAGCTTTGGCTTCTGTTTTTAAACTTTCAACAATTTGGTTTTTTGCTTCATCAGCAGTTAAACCAGAAATAATCTCTAATTGTTCTACTTGTGTACGGTGTAAGCGATCAACTTCTTCTTGTTTTTTCTCTATATGCTCAACCTTAACATCGTAATCTTTAATTATTTTTTCGCTTTCTTCAGCTGCTTTTTTTGCCTTTGATAATTCATTAGAAATCTGAGATTCTTTATCTCTCGTTCTCTTTTCTGCTTCAGCTATTTTCTTATCTCTAGCTAAAATTACTTGCTCATGCTCCGTTTTTAACTCAAGAAACTTCTCTTTGGCTTGAAGTATTTTTTCTTTTTTAAGTGACTCTCCTTCTGTTTTCGCGTCGCGTATAAGTGTCTTAGCTTCATTATTAGCGTTTTGTAAAACAGATGAAGCATGGTTTTTTTCTAAGTATTTTGCAATTGCAAAACCTATGCTTGCGCCTACTAAAACTCCTCCAACAATAAATAGTATATCCATATGTGTTTTATAATTATATAAAAAAAGCCCACATCAGTAGAGTTGCATAAACTCTGATTTAAACAAGTTTTGGGTTAGCTTGCTTTTCAAGGATCTGCATAAATGCAGCATGCTTTAGTAGCAACGATTCACCCATTTTAATTTGTTAGTGTTGAGTTTATCAAAACGGTTTACTAATGTGAGCAGTATCTTTTTAGTTATTTCTTAAATAAGAACGTGTTATTACTTGGAAAGAATGCGATCCAAAGCCTCATCTAGTCGAACTAAACGATCAACAGCCTTGTTGTAATTCTCTGATGTGTCAATTGTCTTTTGCTCTGTTTGTGATGCAAATTGCAAAGCACACATAGCCAAAACATCTTGCTTATCTCGTACAGCATAGTTATCCTCAAACTGACTAATCATAATATCAATCTTCTTAGATGCAGAACGCAAAGCTTCTTCTTGTGAGTAAGTTACCGTTAACGGGTAAACTCGATCTGCAATAGATATCTTAATTTTTAGTTGTTCATTTTGACTCATAACTGCCTTTATTTACTGAGTTGAGCAATACAATTGTCTATCTCTCTTATCAATGAATTTATCTTGAGTTTTGTATCTTTTCTTCCTTCGTCACTGCCCAATAGTGAATTGGCTAATTGAAGCGATTCATATTTTTTATAAATATCATCTAATTGCATCTCATTTTGCTGAATCTCTTGTTGTGTATCGATTAAATGTTGCTTGAGTTTGTTGTTCTCCGCTTCCAAATTATCTAGCCTTTGTACAAGTCGCGCAAACTTTACTTCCAATGCATTAATTATGTCTGTTAGTTCGCTCATTTCACAAAATAAATATTCACTATTCTTTTACAAAGTTACAATTAGTATTTAGATTTTAAAATATTTTCTGCTAAAAGTTCGCGTGAATAGCTAGAAATTTGATTAATAACTAGCTCATATAATTAGAATATGCTTTTATACAAGTGTTTTTAGGTATAAAGGAGGTATTTGAATGATTATTTGATAGCATTTGGGCCATTTATTTATTTTTAAATAAAATTGTTTTTTTTGAAGGTATGAAGGTGTATAATGACTTATAGGCATGTGTGAATATGTACTTATATGAAAGGATTTATAGAAAAGGATTCTCGCATTTTAGATTATTCGTTATTTTAGCAAGAAATTAAAAAAAATGAAAAAGAGCTTCACTGGAATTTTTGCTTTGTTTAGCCTATTGACGTTTGGACAAATACAATCTCTGGAATTTGCAAATCCACTAAATATTCCCATTAATGCTTCTGGTAATTTTGGAGAACTAAGAGGAAGTCACTTTCATGCAGGTTTGGATATTAAAACCCAACAACGAATTGGCTTACCCGTTTATGCACCAGCAGATGGGTATGTTTCTCGTATAAAAGTATCAACATGGGGCTACGGAAAAGCCTTGTATATAGATCATCCTAATGGAATGACCACCGTTTATGGCCATTTAAATGGGTATGAGGGAGCAATTGGAAAGAGCGTGTTTGAGGCACACTATAAACAACAGCTATTTGAAATAGAAATCTTTCCTAAACGCGATGAAATTAAGGTCAAAAAAGGCGAAATTATTGCTTATACTGGTAATACTGGTGGGTCTGGTGGTCCGCATTTGCATTATGAATTTCGCGATACCAAAACTCAGGCGATTGTAAATCCTCTTAGTTGGGGAATGAAAGCGATGTTAGTCGATACGGAACCTCCTACAATTAATGCTATTTATGCTTATCCAATTTCTGAAAATGCCGCAATTAACAAAAATGTCAATCCCATACAATTGCCTTATAAAACCATCGATGGAATTTTAACGGTTGATCCCATTACTGCTAAAGGAAAAATAAGCTTTGGTATTGATATGTATGATACGGCAAACAATAATTCCAATAAAAATGGGGTTTATAAAGTAGAGACTTTTATCAACGGAAAAGCAAGTTTTAGCTATCAGTTTGATACATTCGCTTTTAGTGAATCTGGATTTGTTAATGCTTTAGTAGATTACGGACGTGTCACTCGAACCAAAGCAAAGGTTCAAAAAATGTTTGTTGAAAAACCATATCCCCTGTCTGTGCTGAAAGTAGATAAAGAAAATAATGGAATCCTCGAGGTAAAACCCGGTGAAAGCTATACATATAGAATTGTGACCGCTGATTTTCACGGAAACCAAACAACCATTGAAATTCCAATAACTTATGCTGATTATAGCTTTGATTTAGTAGAAAGTATCGATGTTTCTGGAGCAGATAGTTACAATATAGTATCTACAAGAGAATTTATTTTAGAAAAGAATTTTGCAACCTTGAGTATTCCTGCTAATGTATTTTATCAAGATTTTACTTTTCTATTTAATGCAAAAAACAAAGTAGTTACTTTACATAAAGATGTGGTAGCCGGTTTTAAAAATATGACCTTAACGCTTGATATGAGTACATTTGGATTGAGTGACAAAGAACTCGAAAAAACCTATCTGGCTCGCATTTCAAAGAATGGAAGTAAAGAATACTTTAAAACGTATAAAAAGGGAAAGCTATTTACCATTTATACCAAAAAACTTGGAGATTATTCGTACGGAATAGATACGACTCCGCCTAAAATCTATCAGCCTAGTTTTAAAGAAGGCGATTGGCTGAGCAATGTTAATGAGATTTATTTTTTAATACAAGATGCAGATTCTGGAATTAATAAAATAGAAGGAAGTATCAATGGAAAATGGATTTTGCTGGATTATGATTATAAAACGAAAAAAATAGTACATTTATTCAGTGATGGAATAGTAAGCTCAGGGAAAAATGAGGTGGTTATAAAGGTAACTGACAATATGGAAAATGAAACTACTTTTTCAACCCACTTTTTTAGAAAATAAAACATGATAAAACGATTAGGGATCACTGTATGGATGTTTATGATGTGTATAGGTAGTTATGCGCAAAGTAAGGCTATTGTACAAGGAAAAGTCATTGAAAAGCAAAGTCGAAAAGAAATTTCCAAGGTTCAAGTGTTACTTCAGAATGGGACAGCAAAAACGATAACGAATACAAAAGGAGAGTTTACGTTAGAAGTCCCCGCAGATGAGCCTATTCATATTCGAATTGTAGGGTATGTTTGCGATATGAATCAAAAGATTAAGTTGAAATCGAATGAAATTCATAAGATTATTTTTGTATGTGAAGAGAATACTGAAATCCATCCGTATTTGGTAGCGGATGAATTTAGAGGTGATACATTGCAAAGTAAACTCATGCCAACGGTTGAAATATTGAATTATAGAGGTGCTTTTGATCGCGATTTATCTAGTGTTAGTTTAACAGGAATAACGGATGCAGTAGGGAATACGAATCGCTTAGAAACGATATTAACTACTTTACCAGGTGTCAATTCTAACAATGAGATGAGTAGTCAGTTCAATGTCAGAGGAGGGAGTTTTGATGAAAATTTGATTTATGTAAATGGAATTGAAATGTACCGCCCGTTCCTAATCCGATCTGGAAAACAAGAAGGACTTAGTTTTATTAACCCAACCTTAGTTCAGGATATTAATTTTTCTGCAGGGGGATTTAAAGCGAGATATGGCGATAAATTATCGTCTGTTTTAGCCATTACCTATCGAAAACCAACCGAGAATAAAGCCTATTTACAAGCGAGTTTTTTGGGAGCTGGAGCCACCGTGGATTTAGTTTCTAAAGACCAAGCTTTAACTGCTATTATTGGAATGCGTTATCACAACAATAGATTATTGATGAATCGAAAAGATGACGATGGCTATTATAAGCCTTCGTTTATGGATGCACAAACGGTAGTGAACTATAAATTTAATGACCAATGGGATTTTAGTTTTATAGGAAACATAACTGGTAATCAATATAAATATGAACCCAATCGCGCTGACGTTGCTTTTGGAGGGTACAATAATGTATCGAATGTCACTATCTTATATGACGGTAAAGAAGAAGATAAGTACAGTTCTTTATTTGGTGCAATTGTATCGACGTATGAAAAGAGGAGAACTAAAATTGAAGGTATTGTTTCCGCTTATCATACCCAAGAAAAAGAATATTATGATATAGAAGCTTCTTATTTAGTTATGGATAGCCAAGAAAGCGATTCAGACCCTCTTTTTGGAAATGATATAGAAAATCCACTACCTAGTAGAAAAGGAATAGCTTCTCAGTATACACATGCTAGAAATAATTACGATGCGCTATCTGTTAGTGCTGAAGTAAAAGGAACCCATTATTTAGAGGATGGGAATACATCTTTACGATGGGGTTTGAAATATGTAAGAGAAAATATAAAAGATCGCTTATTAGAGTGGGAATTGATGGATTCTTTGGGCTATATTTTACCTAATAAACAGGAGTATTCAGCTCTTCATACTAAACATACAGTCGATATCAATCGCTTTATGGGCTATGGAGAATGGAATAAAGTAATTGATATAAATACGTTGGTTCTAACGCTGAATGCTGGAGCTAGAATGCAAGCATGGAAAATGCCTAAGGGTGGGTCAACACAATTTGTTGTTAGTCCAAGGGCGCAAGTAGCTCTTGAACCAAGTGCTTGGGAGAAAGATATGTTATTTAGTTTTGCTTTCGGATTGTATCAGCAGCCGCCATCGTATAGAGAGTATAGAGGTCTTGATGGTGAATTAAATCCAGATTTAAAAGCACAAAAAGCGTATGTCTTTGTTTTAGGGCACAATTATCGATTTAAAATGTGGGATAGAAATTTCCGCATGCAATCTGAACTCTATTACAAGGATATCCAAAATGTAAATGTCTATACGTTAGATAATGTACGGGTTCGTTATGTTGCCAATAATGAGGCTAAAGCTTATGTATATGGGGCGGATGTTCGACTATATGGCGAATTTATAGCTGGAACTGAATCTTGGGTGAGTGTTGGTTTTATGAAAACAGAAGAAAATTACCAAGGCAAGGGGTATATTGCTAGGCCTACTGATCAACGGTTGAAGTTTGGTTTGCTGTTTCAAGACTATGTTCCCTCCATTCCCAATTTAAGATTGTATTTAAATGCAGTGTATAATACCGGATTACCTGGAGGATCTCCTTCTTATGTAGATCCTTATCTATATCAAGGAAGATTACGCGATTATAAACGAGCAGATATTGGATTCAATTATGTATTTAAAGATGATACGGTAGGACAAAGTAGCAATTGGTTACAAGGTATTGATCACTTGCAAATCGGCATAGAAGTGTACAACGTATTTAATATTGCAAATGCAATTACCAATACATGGATTCGCGATTTAAGTACGAATAATGAGTATGCAATTCCCAATTTTATGACCAATAGAACGTTTAATCTCAAAGTAGCTTTAGCGTTTTAATTTTTTAGTACTGCATATATAAAAAACGTATCTTTGAATCATCAATAGTGAAGAGAATGAAAATAAAAGTAGCACTAGTAGCAAGTGTTTTTTCCATTATGTTGTTTTTTTCTTGTAAAGAACAGGGGGAAAAACCAAAAGTCATTTATAAAGATGAGATGGAATCACTGGATCAACAAGAAACAGTGAAAGAAAAAACAGAAGATATTCGAATAGCTGATTTACCTTTGGTTGTTGGTAGTTCTTCTTATTTAATTCATCCTGTTGGAGAAGTAAGAGTGTATGCAAGTCCAAGTAAATACGGAACGAGTAAAGTCAGCCAGTTTTCTTATACGGTTTCGAACTATGTTCCTTTTGAGATTACAGGATATTTAGAGAACCTTATGTTTCAACATAAAGATTCTTTAGAAATTAAACCTTTGACGGCTAAAAAAATTCAAATCCAATCTGTGGTATATTTGAATACAATTGCTGAAAAACTCAAAAAACATTGTTTAGTATATAGCGTATTTGATGCGGATACAAATCGCGATGGAAAGATTGATTCTAATGATATAAAAACGCTTTATATCAGTAAAGGAAGTGGAGTTAACTTTAAAAAATTAAGTCCTTATTTGCAAGAATTATTAGATTGGACAGTAATTGATGTACAAAATAGATTATACTTTAGAACGATAGAAGATATCAATAAGAACGGTGCTTTTGATAAAAATGACAATGTTAACTACTTCTATATTGATTTAACTGACCCAACTTGGGAAGTTAAAAATTATGATCCTTTACAGGTGCTGAGTAGTGAAGTAAATACCGAAGCAACCTCTTCTACAGAAGTTCAGTAATAAGAAAAATAAAAGCGCATATAGAAGCCCTCAAATGAATTAGCATTTGAGGGCTTTTTTTGTTTGTATTTAGTTAATGGGTAAGATTGAATGGTAAGATTGAATGGTAAGATTGAATGGTAAGAGTGAATGGTAAGATTGAATGGTAAGAGTGAATGGTAAGAGTGAATGGTAAGAGTGAGAATAAATGGCTAGATAAGTAAGAATGTAAAAGTCGCATTTTGTGCATATTATTATATTTACTAAAAATAAACATCAAAAATCTCTTTATGTCATTGTGATTTAGTTAAAATAAAAATATTTTTATTTTATTATTTTAACTAATTGACTGGCTAAATATGTTTTATTTTGGCTTTTTAAATTGTTTATGCTTTGTAAGTGGTTGTGTTTTTTATATATATTATAGGTGAATTTCGTGTATTTATGAGAAAATATAAGTTTTTTTGTGACCTTTTTAAGGGGTAATGGTCTAATAGCTATACGAAATGAGATTATTATATAATATGAATATTATCTATTGATTTTGAGTTTTGAATGTATCAATACTAACAACTATAAACGCTGTAGGTAGAGGTAAATAAAACAACAAATAGGATAATCGCTTGTGTTTATTGTATTAAATGGATATAAATTAATATGATAATATTTGTTATTTGCTAAATATGTTTAATAATTTTAAGCGTTTTGCCTTGTGTATTTAAGTATAATAGAGGGTAAAAAGCGATTAAGTGAATAATGTGTAAATCTCACTTTGTAGTGTTAAATAATATGTTAATTTGAAAAAAAACGATAATTTTGTCACGCTTTAAACGAAAATAAAAAAGTAGTATATAGGCGAACATCTATTAGCTTAAGTCCCCACTTAATAGAGAATCGTGATGTATTGCTATGCAGTAATGTCACGGCGCAATATGTGAGGGTAGAAGTATTAATATTAATACATCACCACTAACATTATGAAACTAATTAAAACATTCGATGGTTTTTTAAAAGACCATTTTAATTTCGAGAGTATCGTTAAAAGTATTTTAGCAATCTCTCTTATCCAGCTAGCTGTGATTTACCTAGGTGTAAATCTCAACTTTAGTCATTTGGCAATTCCTTTGTTGTATTTCTTTACAAGGAAAACCGCAGGAAAAGAGGAACCTTCTACAGGTGAATTTGCCTTACATTATGGTATTGCAATAGTCGTTATTTTAATGCCTAATTTATTTCCTTTTAAATATATTGAATCACTGGTCTTTGCGTATGTATTGACGTATTTAATGTTATTGTACAAGGAAATGAAAACCATACAACCTTCTTCTTCAAATCAAAGTATTTTGGGCTTTATTGGGTTTTTCTGCAATTATTTAATTGCATTTCTGATGGCTAGAAGCATTTTCTTTGTTGTAAGTTATATCTTTTCAGATTTTGGAGTTGAATATGTATTTTTTCAAATCGGATTAATCGTTTTATTATTATTATTTAGTTTATTGAATTTGATTAATATTCAAGGTAGAAATAGAACCTTACTTAATCAAGTCCCTAATTTTATAATAAGCAAAGCTGATATTCGATCTTTTAATGCTGTACTAGAAAATAAAGAAAGAATTATTGTTGATTTCTTTGAAACAAGTGATGAGTTTCTTGCTACGTCTTTTTCATTAGAAGATTTGGCAGATGCGGTTGGGTTAACTAAACAAGAAGTATCTACTGTGATTAATCATCAATTAAATTCTTCTTTTTATCATATGATGGCACAGTACAGAATTCTTCATGCCAAAGAACTTTTACAAGAGCGAAATAATTTGACAATAGAAGCTATTGTGGAAGAATGTGGTTTTAGCTCGAAATCTACCTTTAATAAATACTTTAAGCTTTTTGTTGGAAAAACACCTTCTGTATATCGTAGTCAAATAGCTTAGTATTGCGTGTATATGGAATTTTATTTCAACTTAATTACCTTAACGGTAACTATTATTTTGGGTAGTATATCTTTTATTATAAATAATAAACTAACTACCACCACCAGTACACAAAAAACACTGAATGCTTTTTTGTTGTTTTTTGTTTTACACATTAGTATTGTATTAATATTTAGGGTTTTATTTGTTGATTGTAAGTTTTTGTATTTGGGATTACCTCTTAATACCGCTTACTCCCCAACCTTTTATTGTTGCTTAGTCTTATTGTCTGAGGAAGTGAAAAAGGAAGAAAAAGCCAAAAAGAATTATTTCTTTGTATTGCATTTTGTTCCAACTTTTATTCTACTTGCCCTCTATGGCTATTTTGTAAGTCAACAAGTTGAAATTGATGCAACAGAGACCTATCGTTATTTAATCGTGTTGTATTCGATTGAGGTTTTGCAATATGTAGGCTATGCTTTTACAGGTTATTTTAAAGTTAATAAGCTGATGTTGAATAATTCAATTCGGTTGTTGATTCTTAGAGTAATGTGGATTATGATTTTTATGGCTTTGGTTTCTTTGGGAATTATCTTTTATGATAATATATTATACTATGATCTTTCCATAACCTATCTTGCTTTATTGTGCTTTTCTATGGTTGTATTTAATTATTATATGACCCGATTGAAGTACATCAAAGTAGTGTCTATTTCAGAAACACTACCAGAGATAGACGCTGAAGATCAAGCGCTGTTAAAATATGAGAAATCAAAATTAGCGCAAGACGTATTAGTTGCTTACAAAGTTAAAATTGAACATATTTTAAATGAAAAGAAATCTTTCTTGAAAATCAATTTTACACTGGATGATTTAGAGCGAGAAAGTAAAATTGCAAAGCATCATTTGTCACAGTTTTTTTCGACTATTTACGGCATGAATTTTAATGCTTACATTAATAAATTACGCGTTGAATATGCAAAAGAACTGCTAGAAAAAAAAGACTTTGATATATCTGTTTCCGAATTGGGAGACGAATGTGGATTTAATTCTCGGACCTCTTTTTTTAGAGCTTTCAAAAAATATGAAGGCATATCCCCTTCAGAATATATCACAAACGTCCTTCAGAATCGAGATGCCTAAAAAAATAATAGCCCTACAGAATAAGGCTTATCTAGCATTATTACTCCGTATGGATCTATTAGTAAGGGTTTTATAACCCTGTACTGTACTGCTTATTTTTACAAAATGCAATTGAAGAGGTGAATTTCATTTGCATATAAAAAGAGTTGTTTATATTTGTATTAGTATTGAAGATTTCAATGCACCATACACAATAAACGTACAAGCGTAGTAAAGTAAAAAAAATAAATAATGATTATACAACCTAGAACTCGTGGATTTATCTGCTTAACCTCTCATCCTGAAGGATGTGCGGAAAATGTTAAGCAACAAATAGCTTATGTAAAATCTAAAGGCAAAATAGCGAATGGACCCAAAAAAGTACTTGTAATAGGTGCTTCTACAGGTTTTGGATTGGCTTCACGTATTTCTGCAGCTTTTGGTTCTGATGCAGCAACAATTGGTGTGTTTTTTGAAAAACCAGCTACCGAAGGTCGTCCAGCAACTGCAGGGTGGTATAATTCAGCAGCATTTGAAAAAGAAGCAGCTCAAGCGGGCTTATATGCAAAAAGCATAAATGGAGATGCGTATTCAGATGAAATTAAAAAACAAACCATTGATTTAATTAAACAAGATTTAGGTCAGATTGATTTAATCGTTTATAGTTTAGCCTCACCAAGACGTACACATCCAAAAACAGGTGTAGCTTATGCTTCAGTTTTAAAACCGATTAATGAACCTTTCTCAAATAAAACGGTTGATTTTCACACAGGTGTAGTGTCTAATATTACTATTGATCCTGTAAAAGAGCAAAGTGATATTGACAATACAATTGCTGTAATGGGAGGTGAAGATTGGAAGTTTTGGATTGAAGATCTAAAAGCAGCGGGTGTTTTAGCTGAGGGCGTAAAAACAGTTGCTTATTCTTATATAGGGCCTGAATTAACGTATCCAATCTATAGAAATGGTACCATTGGAATGGCTAAGAACGATTTAGAAGGAACTGTTCCAACCATTAATGAATTAGTAGCAGATTTACATGGAATATCTTATGTTTCTGTAAATAAAGCATTAGTAACACAATCAAGTTCTGCAATTCCTGTTGTGCCTTTATATATCTCTTTATTGTATAAAGTAATGAAAGAGAAAAATATTCATGAGGGATGTATAGAACAAATGTACAGATTGTTTAATGATCGCCTATATGCAAATCAACCAATCACTTTAGATGCTGAAGGCAGAATTAGAGTTGATGATTGGGAAATGAGAGCAGATGTTCAATCAGAAGTAGCTAAATTATGGGAACAAATTAATTCAGAAAATATTAATGAGATTTCGGATTTAGAAGGATATAAAAAAGACTTTTTTAATCTATTTGGATTTGAATTTGATGCGATTGATTATGAGGTTGAAACAAATGAATTAGTAGATATTTCGAGTATTAAATAAGAAATTATAAAATTTAAAAAAGGTTCTTGGGTATTCCAAGAACCTTTTTTTATTGCAATAAATACGCTATTTCTAGATCTTTTGGTTGCTATTAGCTAGGATAAATAATTTTGTTGTAAATCATCTAGAACCTCTTGAATTTGCTGTGATAGGGTATGGATATAAGGAATAAGCTCCTCTTTGGTTTGAAAATGAACGGTTTTATCTTCTAATTTTTCTAAAGTGGGAACAATATGATAGATGTGAAGTTGCTTAAACATAGGAAGCATTTTATGTGCTAGGTTACTGATGGTTTCACAATCAAAATCGTCTTTAGCGTAGTGTATATCCAATAGATTCTCCTTTGTACTCTCTACAAAAATAACGACAAATTTGCGCAATGCACTGCTGTCTTCTCCAATGAATTGCTTAATCTGATCAATGTCATACAATTGTTCTGGTTTTTGATTCGAAAGGAGAGTGTCTGTTGAGACTGGCTCCAATTCAAGTTCGTGCGTTGGATGTAAGAGTTGGGTAATTAAAATCAATAATTCTTGTAATTGAATCGGCTTTTGATGCGCAGCTGTAAAACCCGCATTCATAAAATCCTCTATCGAAAGATCTCGCTTGCCAGATAAGGCAATTATAGGAATTTCACTGTATGCAGTACTATTTCTTATCAATTGAATCATTTCAAAACCATCCATTTTAGGCATTTGAATGTCACTTAAGATAATATCGTAATTGAATTCTTCTAAAAAAATTTCAATTTCAGAAGAATCATTAAGCACAGTAACGTGCTTAAAAATAGGAGAAAGTAATTCCTCCATTAATTGCAGTTGAATCTTATCATCATCTACAACGAGAATGTTATTTTGAGCTAAAACAGTAAATTGTTCTTTATATTGCTCTGCTGTAGCATAACTATTTGTTTGTACATCGGCTTCTTCCAAAGGTAGAGTCAGGGTAAAGATAGAGCCTTCTCCTAAAATGCTTTCTACTTTTATTTCTCCATGGAGTAAATTGATTAATCGCTTGGATATATTTAAACCGAGTCCCGTACCTCCAAAGCGCTTCTCAATTCCCTCATTCGCTTGACTAAATTCTTTGAAAATGTTTTCAATCTGACTTTGTTCTATCCCAATTCCTGTATCTATTACTTTGATTTCTAATTGATTACTTAGTTTAGTTGCTTCAATGAAAACACCTCCTTTTTGTGTAAACTTAAGGGCATTTGTAATTAAGTTCGTAACAATTTGTTTAAGGCGATAGGGGTCAGAGATATAAGTGCTATTTAAGGCCTGATCCACCGTCCATTTTAGCTTGATTTTTTTATTCTCTGCATTAGGAACTAAAGGAGCACAAATACTTTCAACCAATTCCTTGGGATTAAAAGCTTTTTCTTGAATACTGATTTTGTTGTTCTCTAATTTTGAGAAATCAGTTAGATCATTAATTAAGTTGGCAATATACTGCGTTGAACTTTGTATGTTGGTGAGGTATTGCTTTTGTTTACCAGTAAGTTCCGTATTTTCCAATAGATTAGAAAACCCTATCAAACTTCCTAGCGGAGTTTGTAAATCATGAGTTACTGTTGCAAATAACATCGTTTTACTACGCAATAGCACTTCTCTTTCTTGGTTGAGTTGTTCTAATTCTAATCTGTATTTTTGAGTTTGGTTGATATCCTTGATGATAATCCATCCTAAAATAATAATGACAATTAGGGCAGATCCTCCAATATACGCAATATTAGTGGAGGCAGTACTGATACGTGCCTTTGATTCATTTATGTTTTGATAAGAAAGCGAAAGAAGATTTTGTTCGATACTCTCTAGGATTTTGCGAAGTTCATTCGTAATGTTTCGGTTTTCGATAACTAATTTCTGTTCTTCCCTCAATAAATTTGCTTGTTGTAAATTTACTTTTTGTTGCGCACTAAGTATAATACTCTCCATCGCGTTAATTAGAGAGTCTGTGATACTTGGATAATTGATGGTTGTTGTAATGGTATCTGTATGATCCCCTTTGAATAATCGAGCCCAACCACTGCGTTTTTCCTTTTCCTTCGATTGAATCACAATAGGCTGGATCTTTTTTTCAATTTCATCACGTATGTCATAAATTTTATCAATCGCTTCACTGTAATTTCTTTCTTCACTAATTTCTTTTCTCGCTTTGATAATATTGTTGAAACTTACTTTCTTCTTTTTTAATAAATCTTGAA
The DNA here is from genome assembly GCF_965118575.1 of Myroides odoratus. GTDB lineage: Bacteria > Bacteroidota > Bacteroidia > Flavobacteriales > Flavobacteriaceae > Flavobacterium > Flavobacterium odoratum_B. The sequence goes on from NZ_CBCPHW010000027.1 coordinate 40,522, forward strand.
CTAAATCAATCTTTTGATGTATGGCTTGATCTGTAGTTGTTAGCTTGATTTGTTCAATCTGATTTACTAAGGTATCTAAATGGGAATAATAACTTTTAATGTCTTTATTATTACCCGTTACAATTGCATTTCGACTATAGATCTCTGAAGAGTACAAGTTGTTTAAAGTACTACTAACAAGAAAAATTTTGTTGTTTTCTTTCACTACTTGCTCTTCAGGTAAAGTGAATTTTTTTGCTTCTTTGTAGATGTAAAAACCCGAATAAAGGACTGCTCCTAACAGAATAATATACAAGAATATTATTTTTAATTTAATCGATTTTGAGGGTTTCATTTTCCTTTTTCGTTAGAGTTGAATTGCGAAGGTACGAAATGTTGTACTTCTTTTTTTAATTTATCTCATCCTGTGTATTTAGTAGTAAGTGTTAATTTTTTTATTAAGTGCAATTATTGTATGTTGTGTGTTTGGGTGTTTATTTTGTTTAGTATATATAATTTAGTTGTTTTTGTTTGTATATTAATTATAAATGATTACTTTTAGTATAAACAATTAAATAATGGTTTTGTTAAAAGTGTAAATCGCTAGATGTTTTAGCGATTTTTAGGTTTAATCAGTAAAAACAGTTCGTTATGGCAAAAAATGATTTATTTAAGAAAGATTGGTTAGATGTTGTATTTGCAGGTAGAAATAAACAATATGGCGCCTACAAATTGCGTCTTGAAAGCCCAAGAACAACCCTTTTGGCTTTAGGAAGTGGGTTGTGTCTGTTTGCCTTGGTATTTGTTGCACCAACGGCTATTTCTTCTTTGTTTGACGATAAACCTGAATTAGCTAATGGGGTAATCGAATACAAAGACCCTTTTGATGAAGTGATTGAACTAACCGATATAGTTGTTCCCAATAAAGTTGAAGAGGAAAAGCCTATTGTTGAAGAATCTATAGCAGAAGAGAGTAGTGCGCCTGCGTCTCGTTTAGATGTAGAAAGATTCGTTGATGTTGAAATCACAGAGGCATCTGCAGTTACAGAAGAATTGGCAAAACAAGAGAGTTTGGTTGATGTTTTAGTTGGCAGTGAAACACTAAAAGGCAAGGAGGAAGGAACTATTTTGATCAAGGAGAAGCCTGGTACAAAATTAGGTGGAAATGAAAATGAAAATGGAAAAGGTACTGGAGATATGGAAAATGAAATCTATAAATTCACAACAGAAAATGCCTTACCTGTAGAGGGATTAGCTACTTTTAGCAAAAACTTTGTTTCAAAATTTCGTGAATTACACGTGCCAAATAGTGTGAGTAAAGTTCAGGTTATTCTGACTTTTGTAGTTGAAAAAGATGGTAGCATTACAGATATAAAAGTCATGCGAGACCCCGGGTACGGCGCTGGAAAAGAAGCAGTCCGCGTATTGCAAACCATGCCTAAATGGAAACCCGCTCGTCAAGACAATAAAGCAGTAAGATCTCAATTCACTTTACCAATAACAATTCAAGTACAATAAAGTGAGGAGATAGAATTGATGGTTTATAAAAGATAAAAGCGATCCTAGGATCGCTTTTATTGTATAAAAAAATTGAAAGTTTTAGTCTTTGGATATTCCTCTAGAAATTACCATTTTTTGAATTTCAGAAGTTCCCTCGTAGATTTGGGTGATCTTAGCATCACGCATCATACGTTCTACATGATATTCTCTTACATACCCATTTCCACCGTGAATTTGAACCGCTTCCACCGTTGTGTCCATCGCTGTTTGTGAAGCAAATAATTTAGCCATCGCACCAGAGATTGATATATCTTGACCAGCATCTTTTTCAACAGCTGCTTTTAAACAAAGCATTCTAGCAGCTGAAATATGCGTTGCCATATCTGCTAGTTTGAAAGCAATAGCTTGGTGGTTGATGATTTCTGTTCCAAAAGCTTTGCGCTCTTTGGCATATTTTAAGGATAATTCATAAGCTCCTTGTGCAATTCCCAAAGCTTGTGAAGCAATACCGATACGACCACCATTTAAAACATTCATAGCAAATGCAAAGCCAAACCCATCATCCCCAATTCTATTTTCTTTAGGTACTTTTACATCCGTGAACATTAACGAATGGGTATCAGAACCGCGGATTCCCATTTTTTGCTCTTTAGCACCAATTTGAAACCCAGGCCATCCTTTTTCAATGATAAAGGCATTGATTCCCTTGTGTTTTTTTTCTGGATTTGTCTGAGCAATAACAATATAAAAAGACGCTGTACTACCATTGGTAATCCAGTTTTTAGTCCCATTTAATAGGTAGTAATCTCCCATATCAAGGGCTGTTGTTTTCTGTGAAGTTGCATCTGATCCTGCTTCAGGCTCAGAGAGACAAAAAGCGCCAATCACCTCTCCTGAAGCAAGAGGCTTTAAATATTTTTCTTTTTGTTCTTCATTTGCATATTTTTCTAAACCTGCACAAACTAAAGAGTTATTAACAGATAAAACCACAGCCACAGAAGCATCAACTTTAGCAATCTCTTCCATCGCTAATACATAGGATACACTATCTAAACCACTTCCTCCGTATTTTGGATCAACCATCATTCCTAAAAAACCAAGTTCTCCTAATTTTTTGATTTGTTCAGTTGGGAATATTTGGTGTTCATCTCTTTCAATAACGCCCGATAATAATTCTGCTTGCGCGAAATCGCGAGCAGCTTGTTGAATCATGAGCTGTTCTTCTGTTAATTTAAAATCCATTGATTGTTTATTTTATGCTTTGTAAGCAGTACAAATTTATTGTTTTCAAATATAGCGGAATAATATCAAATATTCAATTTCTATCCTTAAATTTATACCTATGAAAAATAGTCTGTATCACGTTTTAGGAATCATGTCTGGTACTTCACTAGATGGTGTAGATTTGGTTTATGTAACTTTGTCTTATAAAGAAGAAGCTTGGTCTTTTGAAGTTCAAAAAGGCCAAACCTTGCCGTATTCTGACGCATGGAGAATGAAATTGAAAAGCGCAATTAGTCTAAATAAAACAGCTTTAGATCAGTTAGACGAGGAATATACTGTTTTTTTAGCAGAGGTTATTACCGTTTTTATTCAAGAAAATGCACTAGAAAATCTTGATTTTGTTTGTTCACATGGACATACTATTTTACATCGTCCCGATTTAGGATATACAGTACAAATAGGTAATTTACCTGTACTAGCCGATTTAATTCAACATAAAGTGGTGTGTGATTTTCGCGTACAAGATGTATTACTTGGAGGACAAGGAGCACCTTTAGTGCCTATTGGTGATCGTTTGTTGTTTGGCGCTTATGAGGCTTGTTTAAATTTGGGCGGATTTGCGAATGTCTCCTATGAAAATAAATTGAACTATCGCATTGCTTTTGATTTATGCCCTGTAAATGTGTTGCTAAATGAACAAGCAAGTAAATTGGGACTATTATATGATGCTAGTGGAAAAATAGCCCAACAAGGTACTATTTGCCTTCCTTTATTAGAAGCTCTTAATGCTTTAGAGTATTATAGTAAAACGGCTCCTAAATCTTTGGGTGTAGAATTTGTTACAAGTAATATTCAACCTTTACTCGCCTTGTATCCCAATAAACCAGAAGATTATTTGACTACTTTGGTTGAACATATTGCCCTACAGATAGCACAAGGCATCCAACTACCTGAACAAGCAAAAATTTTGGTAACAGGAGGTGGAGTCTATAATGATTATTTAATGAGTCGCATTGAATTTCACGCTTCTCATTATGAGTTTGTAATTCCAGATTCTCTTATTGTCGATTATAAAGAAGCTTTAATTTTTGCTTTATTAGGTGTGCTAAAAGTAAGGGATGAAGTCAATACGTTGGCTAGTGTTACTGGAGCACAATATGATCATAGTGCTGGAGTTATCTATGATATTTTTGATCGTGTTTGGTAAAAATAGAATCCAAAAAGAAAGAAAAAGAAAGGTCATACCGCTGTTTTAACCGTTAATCCGTTGGCATAAAACGAAGAAAACAACCTATATTTGGTTCGTTTATTCGCCGTTTGCAAGGCGAATAAAGACCGTTTTTTTAATTAATTACAAAATAGAACTTAAGTTTTATTCCTTTAGACTCATGACATATCAAGAAACCGTTTTGTGGATGTTTGATCAATTGCCTATGTATCAACAACAAGGGGCAGTTGCTTATAAAGCAGATTTATCAAATATAGAAAAGTTAGTTGCTCATTTGCATCATCCTGAAAAGGAAATTAAAACCTTGCATATCGCTGGAACCAATGGCAAAGGATCTACTTCTTCTATGTTGGCTTCTATTTTACAAGAAGCTGGCTATAAGGTAGGCTTGTACACATCTCCCCATTTGAAAGATTTTAAAGAACGCATTAAAATTAATGGCGAGGAAATTACAGAAAATTTCGTTGTTGATTTTATTGGAACTAATAAACCTTTTTTTGAAAGAGAGTCACTGAGTTTTTTTGAAATGACCGTTGGTATGGCTTTTCAATATTTTAAAGAACAACACGTAGATATAGCTGTGATAGAAGTGGGAATGGGCGGAAGATTAGATGCAACGAATATTATTACTCCACTGGTATCCGTTATTACCAATATAGGCAAAGACCATGTTGCTTTTTTAGGGAATACGTTAGAAGCCATTGCAGGGGAAAAAGCAGGAATTATAAAGGCTAATATTCCCGTTGTAATTGGTGAATATGTTGCGGAAACAAAACCTGTTTTTTTTAAAAAGGCCAAAGAAATGGAAAGCCCTATTTATTTTGCCTCCGAAACGTTTGCGTCTAATACCTTGGAGTCTGATTTAAAAGGACACTACCAACAAAAGAATATTCGAACTGTTCGTCAGGTAATTGACGTGTTGCGCAAAGATTGGGAAATTAGTATAGAAAACGAAATAAGAGGTTTAACGCATGTTGTAGCAAATACAAAACTAGAAGGGCGTTGGCAGATTCTACAAGAAAATCCAAAGGTAATTGCGGATACCGCACATAATGAACATGGAATTTCAATTGTGATGGAACAGCTCAAACAGGAGAAATACGATCATTTATATTTTGTTTTTGGTGTAGTCAATGATAAAGATTTACAAGGAGTACTTCCTTTTTTACCTAAAGAGGCCATCTATTTTTTTGCAAAGCCAATTATTTTACGAGGACTCGACGCCAATATTTTAAAAGATAAAGCAAAAGAATTTGGATTAGAAGGAGAGGTTTGTGATTCAATACCAGAAGCTTATGAAAAAGCAAAGGCTTTAGCAAAGACAGAAGACTTGATTTACATAGGAGGAAGTACCTTCGTAGTTGCAGAAATTTTGTAAAAAAAGTAGTAAAAAGCTTGCAAAGCTAAAATCCAGTCGTATATTTGCACCCGTAATCAACAAAAGATTTCACGTTCTAATAAGAAAGGGCGATTAGCTCAGCTGGTTCAGAGCACCTCGTTTACACCGAGGGGGTCGGGGGTTCGAACCCCTCATCGCCCACCATTCTTACATGTATTGAAAATATCCGAATGTATAGAAATATATTTTTGGGCGATTAGCTCAGCTGGTTCAGAGCACCTCGTTTACACCGAGGGGGTCGGGGGTTCGAACCCCTCATCGCCCACAATATTTTAAAATAGAAGTTAATTCGGGCGATTAGCTCAGCTGGTTCAGAGCACCTCGTTTACACCGAGGGGGTCGGGGGTTCGAACCCCTCATCGCCCACAATATTTTAAATTAACTCATTCGGGCGATTAGCTCAGCTGGTTCAGAGCACCTCGTTTACACCGAGGGGGTCGGGGGTTCGAACCCCTCATCGCCCACAATATTTTAAAATAGATTACGCTCGGGCGATTAGCTCAGCTGGTTCAGAGCACCTCGTTTACACCGAGGGGGTCGGGGGTTCGAACCCCTCATCGCCCACAACAAAAAAGCCTACTTTTTACAGTAGGCTTTTTTTGTTTCTATTTTTTTGAAATAACTACCCCCTTATTTAAGGTCAAGCGCAAAAGTTAGGCATGGTACAAAACAGCCTCTTTTTTTGATTCACTTGTCCAGTTCGTATGTCACCTCGACGATGGAGAGATCGCATTTGATATGTCATTACTATCTACTACTACTACTACTACTACTACTACTACTACTACTACTACTACTACTACTACTACTACT
>NZ_CBCPHW010000028.1:0-43565 GCF_965118575.1 Myroides odoratus
ATTAAAACAGGGAAATCGCTCAAAAGATGTTTTCTTGTAGTCCATAACTTTCCCCTCTGACCTACAGTTCGTTCTAGGATTAAATGAGCCTTATAATACCATAAAAAAAGCCTTACAAGATTTCTTGTAAGGCTTTTTTGCTCCCCCTCTTGGGCTCGAACCAAGGACCCTCTGATTAACAGTCAGATGCTCTAACCAACTGAGCTAAGGAGGAAGGTATTTTATACCTACCTAAAGGTTACACGGTAAAGCTTTTGCTTTGCTCCCCCTCTTGGACTCGAACCAAGGACCCTCTGATTAACAGTCAGATGCTCTAACCAACTGAGCTAAGGAGGAAGGTGTGTTACCTTTATTGCGTTGCAAATATAGTGTGTTTTCTGCTTTTTACAAATCTTTTATGCAAAAAAACTGACTTTTTTCAGCTTTCTCCTTTAAGGGTAGGCAATCCTAAGCGATAACGAGTTGCTATCAAACGAATTACAAAAACAGAGGCCGCTGTAGAAACTTGAACAATTTTTGAATCTAACCCTATTGCTGCAAGGATATAGTAAATAAACACGCCAAATATACAAGCCAAGGCATACCATTCTTGTCTAAAAATGGCGGGGATTTCATTAATCAAGATATCGCGAATCATTCCGCCTACTACCCCTGTAATCGTAGCCATAATAACGACCACCCAAAACGGATAGCCTAGAGCCAGTGTTTTTTCTGCTCCAACCACCACAAACAACCCCAATCCAATACTATCAAACCAAAGAAATGTATTGTTTAAGCGGATGAGTTTTTGGGGAAACATAATCACAAGCATCATTGCAATGACGGTACACCAAACATAGACACTGGTTAGCATCCAGAAAGGAGTAACCCCTAACAACAAATCCCGAAGTGTACCACCACCCGTTGAAGTAACAAACCCTACCACAAAGGCGCCAAACCAATCAACACTTTTTGCAGAAGCCAATCGAATTCCTGAGATTGCAAAAGCAATCGTACCAAAAAACTCAATGATATCCACAAATGCAATTCCCGTCCAAAACGTGACAAAAGTGTGTATTAACTCATTCATAGACGATCCAATATACTTTATTTAATAACAACTGTTTTTTTATTTACGAAGGCAAGTAAACCTTCTTCAGACATCTCTCTGCCGATTCCAGAAAATTTGGTTCCACCAAAAGGCACACGAGGATCAGAAATAACCATTTCATTAATAAATACGGCACCGTCATCAAAATGATGTATCCACTGTTTTAACTCCTCCTTGTCTTTGCCAAAAATAGAAACGCCTAATCCAAAACGAGAATCATTACTCAATGCAACAGCTTCTTCCATCGCATCAAACCCCACAACAACTGCCAAGGGACCAAATGTTTCTTGTGTAAAAGCAGGCATTTGATTCGTAACATCCGTTAATACCGTTGGCTCAAACCAATTTTGATCTCTTTTTCCACCACAAACAATACGCGCACCTAACTGCACGGACTCGTTTAATACGGTTTCTAGCTCAATTGCGAGATCTTCTCTAGCCATCAACCCTATTCTAGTATCCAAGTCCATTAAATTGCCCTGCTTCATTTTTTTGGCTTCTTTTGCCAAACGACTCGTAAATTCTTCTTTAATCGAATGATGAACCAAAAATCGTTTGGCAGCAATACAACTTTGTCCTGTATTTTGAAAACGAGCCAATAAAGCAAGGGGGATAACCTTATCTAGATTAACATCCTGAGTTACAATAAAAGCATTGCTCCCTCCTAATTCTAAGAGTACGGGCTTAATTAAACTACCTGCTTTTTGAGCCACTGCACTCCCTGCAGGCTCACTTCCTGTGAGCGAAACCCCTTTTATAGCGGGATGCTCAATGACTTCTTCTACTTCTTTTCCAGGAATAGAAAGACTAAAATAGACCGTATCAAATCCCTCTACATCAAAACAAGAGGCCAACGCCTGAGCAGATAATGGAACATTACTCGCGTGTTTTAAAACCACCGTATTCCCGGCTAACAAAGTTGGAATTGCAAATCGAAATACTTGCCAAAAAGGAAAATTCCAAGGCATAACACCCAGAATTACCCCCAGAGGATCATGTACAATATACGTTTCTGACCATTTGGTTTGAATATGACGTCCTTCCAAGATAGTTTTACCTTCTTCGATATAATAATCAATCAGTGTTGCACATTTTTCTACTTCAGCTATCGATTGACTAATTGGCTTATACATATCCTGCGTAATCATCATCCCGTATCGTTCTTTATTACTCAAAAGTTTATCTTTTACTTTTTTGAGATACGCGATGCGAGTATCAATCGAGACAGTACGCCAATTTGAATAAGCTACTTCGGCTTTTTCTATAATACTTTCTACTTCCTTTTTCATATCAAACTAATTTTTTGTCTTATAAATTTACAACATCGGCTAAACTAATCTTAGTAATCCTTAAAAAAAGGAGCTTTTTTTTTAAAAAACACGATGAGGAATATCAATACCAACTCCTTATACCATCAATATAACACGTATCTTTGTAGTAATCAAATTCTGTAATATAATGAATAAAACAGTCAAACTATTGGGATTGGGATTAGTTCTCTTTGCACTGAGTCTCCTTTTAAAAGCCTTTCATATAATCAACAACACCGTGAGTAATGCTGTAATTTTACTAAGTTTTGTTTTTATCATTATATCGCTCTACCATCTCGTTTTCACTAGGTTGCGAAAAAAGTAAAAGGAATAAAAAGAGCGATTGAACCTGTACTTATCTATTCGTTTTCGCTATTTTACTCACAAAAAAAAACAGCAGCAAACAAAGGTTCACTACTGTTTTTCTTATTTTTTATTCGCGTATTTATAGCGAGTATCAGAAATTCTGATGCTTTTACTTCTTTAAAACGTTGCTTAGGTTTTCAAGCATCACTTCAGTCATGGCAGATAAATCGTATTGGTGTTTCCAATTCCAATCTTGCTGTGCGCTGCTATCATCAATACTTGCCGGCCAGCTATCCGCAATCGCTTGACGGAAATCAGGTTCATATTCGATTGTAAAATCAGGAATATGCTTGGTAATTTCTGCGGCAATTTCTTCTGGTGTAAATGAAATACCTCCTAAGTTATACGAAGAGCGAATCTTTACAGCTTCTTTTGGCGCTTGCATAATTCCTACCGTCGCATCTAAAGCATCATCCATATACATCATTGGCAAGCCTGTTTTTTCAGATAAAAAACAGTTATAGTGCTTATCTTCAATCGCTTTATAGAAAATATCCACCGCATAATCTGTCGTTCCACCACCTGGAGGAGTTGTCCAAGAAATTAACCCTGGATAACGAATACTGCGTACATCTACACCGTATTTATTAAAATAATATTCGCACCAACGTTCGCCCGTTTGTTTTGAAATACCATATACGGTACTTGGTTCCATAACGGTATATTGAGGTGTATTTTCTCTAGGGGTAGTTGGACCAAATACAGCAATAGAAGAAGGCCAAAATATTTTTTTAATTTTTCCTTCTTTGGCTAAGTTTAAAACGTGAAATAACGAATTCATATTCAACTCCCATGCAAAAGCAGGATTTTTTTCTGCCGTAGCAGAAAGCAAAGCAGCCATTAAATAAACCTCTTCTACTTGGTATTTTTCAATTACATGAGCCACGGCGTCGAACTCCATTGCATTGACGATTTCAAAAGGTCCTGAGCTCATTAAAGCTTCATTTCCCTCTCTAATATCTGAAGCTATAACATTCTCATTACCATAGATATTACGCAACTTTAATGTAAGCTCTGAGCCAATTTGCCCACATGCTCCAATAATTAATATTTTGGTTCCCATTAATTTTGTATTTAGTTGCACAAATATAGCCGTTGCCAGACAATAAATCAACGTAAAAATGGACAATTCTAAAACAGAATAAATAAAATAGTGGCGCCTTGACCCAAAAATGAATTGAAATTCGCTATGGTTTATCGCAAAGCAACTCAAATAAATTCAATAACATTCGTAAATTTGGGCTTTGAAATTCAAGCATATGAAAAACATTTGGATGATTCTACTCCTAGTAGTTGGTTTGAGTCTTACGTCTTGTAAAAAGGAAATTGACCAAAGTCAAATAGAACAAACAAAAATTCAACAATACAACGATAGTGTATTTACCCATTTAATGAAAGAATGGAAATTTAAGATTCCTAAACCATCCAAAGAATTAGCTCCTATTTTAGAAGAATGGAAAGCATGGACGACACTTATGAATGAATTAAAGTTGCGTCCAGTATCGACAATTGGTGCTTTTCAAAAAAAAGCAACTACCCTAACTGAAGTTGCACAAAATCTAACCTATCAAGGCTATCCAATCCAATTAGATACACCTGATATCAAAGCGAGGTATTCTACCTTGCTTACTTCTTTTCAAAATCTAGAAATGTTTATTGATTTAGACCCTGTAGATATAAAGCAAGTCGACAAATGGTTAAACAATATTCAACTTAGTTTAGATGATATCGTTCGAATGATGGAAGAAAATCTTGTCCGTCAAAATTATGTCAAAGAAGAGGGAGAAGATACCATGTTGGAAGATATGCAGGAATTTAGAAACGAAATGCGAAGAGCTAATCCCGAAGAAGAAGAATAATTTATGGAAATAAAGAAGCATTTTAATGAGGCTGTACAAACGCACAAGGTTGTACACGATTTATTAAATAGTAGACAACCTATACTTTTCAAAGGTCTTATTGGATCAGCCTTATCCTTTCAAATGGAAAGTCTATTCCGACAAACTGAACTTCCTTTCTTACTCGTTTTTAATGACAAGGAAGAAGCGGCTTATTACCTCAATGATTTAGAGCACTTTATCAACAAACAAGATGTGCTATTTTATCCAGGCTCTTATCGCCGTCCTTATCAAATAGAAGAAACAGACAATGCAAATGTACTCTTGCGTGCAGAGGTTTTAAATCGAATTAGTTCTCGAAAAAAACCAGCAATTATCATTTCCTATGCGGAAGCCATTTTTGAGAAAGTGGTCACTAAAAAGGTATTAGAAAAAAACACCCTAAAAGTACAGGTTGGCGATCAACTATCTATTGATTTTGTCAATGAGACTCTCTTTGAATACAACTTCAAACGCGTTGATTTTGTGGCTGAACCCGGTGAATTTTCTGTACGAGGTGGTATTATAGATGTTTTCTCTTTTTCCAATGACCAGCCCTACAGACTTGAATTTTTTGGGGATGAAATAGACAGCATTCGAACTTTTGATGTAGAAACCCAATTATCAGTGGACAAGCAAAAAAAAATCACGATTATTCCGAATGTAGAAAATAAATTTACAGCAGAAACAAGAGAGAGTTTTTTAGCCTACATTCCAGAAAAAACGGTGATTCTTGCTCAAAATACGGCATTTATTGTGGATCAATTGAATCACAATTTTGATAAAGCACGTACTATTTTTGAAAAATTAAACAAGGAACTTAAATATTCCAATCCTAGTGAAATGTTTTTAAACGGTACTGATTTTTTACATCAAATACCGCTTTTTAACTTCATTGAACTAACTGAAACCAAACATATTACTCCTACCAAGCAGTATGTGTTTCACACAAAACCTCAACCGTCATTTAACAAACAGTTTGATTTATTAGTTCGCAATTTAAATGACAATTCAGACAACGGGTATACCAACTATCTTTTTTGTGCAAATGAAAATCAAGCGCGTCGTTTTAAGGAGATTTTCGATGCGATGCGCGATGAAAATAAGCAGCAAGTCGTACAACAATATCAAACACTTGTGCTACCTATTTACGAAGGTTTTATTGATGATGAAAAACAAATTGCTTGTTATACCGATCACCAAATTTTTGAACGTTACCACAAGTTCACACTAAAAAATGGGTATACCAAAAAGCAAACCATCACCCTCAAAGAGATTAATTCATTAGGAGTTGGAGATTATGTAACGCATATTGACCACGGGATTGGAAAATTCGGTGGATTACAAAAAATTCAGGTCGAAGGAAAAACCCAAGAAGCCATTAAGCTGGTGTATGCCGATAATGATATTGTCTATGTAAGCATTCACGCTTTGCACAAAATTGCCAAATACACAGGCAAAGATGGGGCAATACCCAAAATTCATAAGTTAGGTTCTTCGGCGTGGAAAAATTTAAAATCAAAAACCAAAGCGCGTGTCAAGCACATTGCGTTCAACTTGATTCAACTGTACGCCAAGAGACGAACTCAAAAAGGTTTTCCATGTGCACCAGATAGCTATTTACAGCATGAGCTCGAAAGCTCCTTTATTTATGAAGATACACCCGATCAATTAAAAGCAACTCAAGAGGTAAAAGCAGATATGGAACTCGATCGTCCTATGGATCGCTTGGTTTGTGGTGATGTTGGTTTTGGAAAAACAGAGGTAGCCATACGTGCTGCTTTTAAAATGGTTGACAATGGCAAACAAGTAGCCATTCTTGTACCTACGACCATCTTGGCCTTTCAACATTTTAAAACCTTTACTGAACGTTTGAAAGACATGCCCGTTCGTGTGAGCTACATCAATCGCTTTAGAACAACGAAGCAAAAAAATGAAATTATAAAAGATTTAGAATCGGGTCAAATAGATATCCTTATTGGAACACATCAATTAGTCAATAAAAATTTTGTATTCAAAGACTTAGGCCTATTAATTATCGATGAAGAACAGAAATTTGGTGTTGCTGTAAAAGATAAATTAAAAATACTTTCTGAGAATGTAGATACGTTGACCCTAACTGCAACGCCAATTCCTAGAACCCTTCAATTTTCATTGATGGCTGCTCGCGATTTGTCAGTTATCACCACTCCTCCACCAAATCGCTATCCTATTGAAACCAATGTGGTAGGATTTAATGAAGAAATCATTCGCGATGCGGTTGCTTATGAGATTGAACGCGGTGGACAGGTGTATTTCGTCAACAATCGCATTGAAAATATTCGTGAAGTTGCTGGGATGATTCAACGACTTGTACCAGATGCTAAGGTTGGTGTTGGCCATGGACAAATGGAAGGAAAAAAACTGGAAGAGTTGATGTTAGCTTTTATGGATGGTGAATTTGATGTGCTTGTAGCTACCACCATTATTGAAAGTGGTTTGGACGTACCGAATGCCAATACGATTCTAATTAACAACGCCAATAATTTTGGCTTGTCTGATTTACACCAAATGCGTGGTCGTGTAGGCCGAAGTAATAAAAAAGCATTCTGTTATTTTATCTGCCCGCCTTATTCGGCTATGACAGACGAAGCCCGCAAGCGAATACAGGCTTTAGAGCAATTTAGCGATTTAGGCAGTGGCTTTAACATTGCAATGAAAGACTTAGAAATTCGAGGGGCTGGTGATATTCTAGGTGGGGAACAAAGCGGTTTCATCAATGAAATTGGTTTTGATACCTACCAAAAAATCATGCAAGAGGCTATCGAGGAATTGAAAGAAAACGAGTTTAAAGAGCTTTATACCGAAGACACAAAAGAAGAAAATAGAGTCTTTGTTCGCGATTGTCAAATCGATACGGATTTTGAGATTTTATTCCCTGATGAATATGTCAATAATATCACAGAGCGCTTGAATTTATATAATGAATTAAGTACAATCACGACGGAAGTTGCTTTGAAAGCCTACGAACAGCGACTGATTGATCGCTTTGGACCACTTCCAAGGCAGGCTATTGCCCTTTTAGACAGTTTGCGTATCAAATGGCATGCTACAAACCTAGGCATTGAAAAAGTCTTCTTAAAACAAGGGAAAATGGTTTGTTATTTTATTGGGGATCAAACATCCGGTTTCTATACCTCTCCAAAGTTCAGACAAGTCCTAACTTTTGTTCAACAAAGTTCGCATTTGTGCAAAATGAGGGAAAAAGAAACAAAAAACGGACTGCGTTTGATGTTGTCTTTTGAACAGGTGAAATCGATTAAAAAAGCTTTAGAATATTTGTCCAATATTGATGAATAAAATACCCCTATAACGAAGGGAATAAATAGGTGCTTTCCTCCTTTTTATCCACATAAAAAAAGCGATAACTGATTTAGTTATCGCTTTTTTTTATTTATTTTCATTCGATTAATACCCGAATAAATCTTCTAAAGTTAATTCTTTGATGGTACCGAATTTTTTAACGGCTTCCCAATCTAAGTTTTCTTTTTTACCTAATAAACCAACATTGAATGTTTTTCCTTTTACATATTGGTTAAAGAAGTGAACTAAATCCGTCATTTTCATTTCTTGCGTTTGCTTGTAAATGTCTTTGTTGATATCGTAGTTAATCCCTCTTTCTTGTAAAGACAACCAGTAATAGAAAATTTGCGCTTTCGTATAGCGTTGGGTTGCGATGTTTTTCAAAGCTGAATTCTTCGCATTCTCAAACTGATTTTGAGCTTGCGGCATATCATTCATTAATTCCATCATGGCATCAACCGCTTGTGGCAATTTATTAGCTTGCGTTCCAACATAAGCCATTACGTAGTTGTATTTATCTAATTTACCTGCATTTGCATAATACGCATACGCGGAATACGCCAATGATTTAGACTCTCTAATTTCTTGGAAAACAACAGAAGCCATTCCTCCTCCAAAGTAGCTGTTAAATACACTTGATGTTGCTAATAAATCTTTATTGAATTTCGATTCTCTACCGCGGTAAGAAATCTCAGCTTGTACCATATCATAGGGCGCAAAGTAAACCGTTCCATCTGTTGCTGGTTCAGCATACTCTTTCTTAACTGGAACCGCTTTACCTTTTCCTAAATTGTGATCGGCTACAATTGCTTTTTTCACTTTAGCTATATCATTTCCATAGTAAAATGCTTCTTGATTATAGTCAAAGAAAGTATGTAATAAACCTACTAATTCCGTTGGTTTAATCGCTTTCAATTCCGCTTCACTCAAAATATCTTTAAATCTACTCAATTGATTTCCAGATACAATGTAGCTATTTAAGGCACGTTGAATTCCACCTTTGCTTGTTTTAGCATCAAAGCGAGACTTCAAAATTTGGTCTACCAAATTATCGTATGCTTCTTGATCTGCTTTAGCATCCTTTAATAAATGCTCCAATAATTTAATACCTGCAGGTATATTTTCTTTTAATCCAGAAATAGTGATATACGATTTATCCGTTCCTGTATTCAAAGAATAGTCAATACCCAATTTGTAAAACTCTTTGCGAATATCCGCTGCAAAATATGTATTTGTTCCGATATAATCTAAATAACCTAAAGCTAAGCTCAGTTTTTTATCGTGATCTGACCCTATAGGTGTAAGATACGTTACAGTTGCTAAATCATTTGTTACGTTATCAATACTATATAAAGTAGTTTTGATTTTACCGATTTGCTCTCTTTTTAAAGCTTTTGTAAAATCAACAAATTCAGGTTGAATATCTTTTACTGCAACTTTATTTAAGGCTTTATAAAATTCTGATTCGCTATCTCTATTTAAATCAATAGGCGTAATTCCAGGATTTTCAACGCGAACTAAGTCTTTATTTTCTCCTTGACGTTTGTAAATAATTGCATAGTTATCTTTGTAATGTTCATTGGCAAAGCGAATGATATCTGCCTTGGTGATTTTTTCCATGCGGTCAATTTCACTTACAGCTTCTTCCCATGATCTACCTTGAATAAAGGTCTGATACATTTCCGTTGCCATAGCATCGTTATCTTCCAAGGCTTTCATTGAATTCTTTCTCAATTCATTGATAACTGCTTGCAATAACCACTCGTCAAATTCTCCTTTTTTGATTTTGTCGATTTGCTCTAGTAAGATATCTCTCACCTCATCCAAAGTTTGCCCTTCGTTTGGCATACCTGTTAATTGGTGTACAGAATAATCTTTCATAATCATGGGTGAACTACCCGCATAAAGTGCTCTTTGCTTTTGATTGATATCTAAATCAATCAAACCTGCTTGACCATTGCTCAATAGCATATCAATCATAGCAACATACAAAGCATCCGATGTTTTAGCTCCCCCTAAACGAAAGCCCATTTCTACGCGTTCTGCTTGTGGACTGAAAACCTCTCCTACTTTAATTCCTTGGATAGGTTGTTCAACCGCTACATATTCTTTCGGTTGAGTTCCTTTTTGCATTGCCCCAAAATATTGGTTCACCAACTGAATCGTCTCATCAAACTGAATATCTCCAACTAAAACAACGGCAATATTATTTGGTACATAATATTGGTCGAAATAATTGTGAATCGCCACCATAGAAGGATTTTTCAGATGTTCTGAAGTACCAATAGTCGTTTGTGTTCCGTAGTGTGTTGTTGGAAACAACAAAGCCATCATTTTTTCATGTGATGCCCAATAATCGTTATCCTGACCACGGTTAAACTCTTCATAAACAGCTTCTAATTCCGTATGGAATAAACGCAATACTAATTGTGAAAAACGCTCTTTCTCAATGATTAAGAATTTTTCTAATTCATTGGATGGAATTACGTTTTTATATACCGTTTCCTCAAACCACGTATGTGCATTTGTACCAGATGCTCCAATAGAAGCTACGGATTTATCATATTCATTAGCTACTGCATACTGAGACGCTTCCTTAGAAATTTCATCAATCCTTTTATAAATTGCCTTTTTCTTCTCTGGATTTGTTTCATTTTTATGTTGCTCATACAAGTCAGAAATCTTTTTGATTAACGCTTGTTCGACTTCCCAATTAACCGTTCCTAATTTAGATGTCCCTTTGAATAACATATGTTCTAAATAGTGCGCTAATCCCGTACTATCTTCTGGATCATTGTTAGAACCCGTACGCACAGGAATGTACGTTTGAATTCTAGGTTCATCGTGATTTTGTGCTAAATAAACCTTTAAACCGTTGTTTAACGTATAAATTCTAGCCTTAGCCGGATCGTTTTCTACATATTCATAGCTAAATCCATGGGCATCTGTTTTTGTAAGCGTTTTATATTGAGCGTGTAGTACTCCACTCATTGAGAATATAAAACCAAACAACAAGTATCTTTTTTTCATAAATAGAAAATTTTGTATGCCCAAAGCTAAACATAATTCTCATTTTACAAGCAAAAATAACGTATGGATAAAAAAGAAAACGCCTTTAGTTTTTCACTAAAGACGTCTCTATTTTCTTATTCTTGAATAGCTTCTTGAATTGGTGTTCCAATATTGCCATTTGGAAATTCTATTTTTAGGATTTGCGCAAGGGTTGGTGCAATATCCGTCATATGGGTTTGACGGGTAATTTTTCCAGGTTTAACTCCCCATCCCATGAATACCGCAGGAATATGAGCATCATAGGAGTTCCAGCTTCCATGTGTCGTTCCCTTTCCATCCTTACTTCCACTAAACCACTGTGGTTCTAGTATAATTTGAATGGCTCCACTTCGTTTGTAGTTGTATCCATTTACAATGCGCTCTCTTAGTATTTTAGGTACTGCTGCTCCAGCTGCATTCTTCATATCCACGACAAAAGCTACACCTTCAACTTTTTTGACCATTTTAATTGTGGCAGCTATAATTGCATCTTCATCTAAGTTATTAGCTGCAATGGCGTCATAATTAAAGTGAACTTGATAATTGGCCAAACTTCTCACAAGATCTGCTGTTCCAAATTTACTCGCCAATTGTTCATTTAAATCTTTGCGAATTGTTTTGGTTTCAAAATAGCCTGAATTTCCTTTTTGATCAGCAAAGAACTTCGGATTGTGCGCTGCTCCGTGGTCTGCACTTAAGAACAACGTGTAATTGCCTTTTCCAATAGTTTCATCTAAATAAGTCAAGAAATCCGCAATATCGCGATCTAAACGCAAATAGGTATCTTCTATTTCGATTGAATTAACAGCAAATTGATGACCAACATAATCGGTTGAGGATAAACTAATTGCTAAGAAATCCGTAACATTCAGTGGATTATTTCCCAATTTTTCACTTTCAATCGCGCGTTTAGCAAAATCAAGCGTTAAAGTATTTCCTTGGGGTATGCTCTTAATTAATTCGTATCCATTTTCTTTCTTTAACTTTACTAAATCACGAGGAAAAGTTGGTGCTTTCTCACCTTTAAACGTCTCTTCATATAGATTGTCATCCGCTGTACTCAACGCATACGTATTTAGTGGGTATAAGGTATTCCAACCTTGTTTGTAATATTTATCAACCCATTTCTCTTTGTTGAATCCTTTTACCCATTTCGGTAATTCCTTCATATAAAATGTACTCGTAATCCAATCTCCTGTACTCCCATCCAACCAATAAGCCGCATTGGCGAAATGACCTGCAGGCAAAATTCCACCTCTATCTTTTATGGCAATTCCAATTACTTTTGATTGAAAATTCGTAGCGAGTTTTAATTGATCGGTAACGGTAGATACCAATAAATTTTTCGGCGATTGTTGCCCAACTTTCCCTTCTCCACCAACTGCCTGTACACTATCATCTTGAGTACAATACATATTTTGTCCAGTTGCTTGGATGATGAAATCATTCCCTGCTATACCGTGAATGGCTGGGACACTTCCTGTATAAATTGTACTATGTCCAATTGCAGTATAGGTTGGAACATAGTCTATCAGTGTATTTTCACTTGAGAAACCTTCATTCAACAAACGTTTAAATCCATTGTCACTATATCGATCCGCATAACGATATAAGTAATCCCATCGCATTTGATCAACAACAAGACCAACAACCAATTTTGGTTTTTCTAATTTTTCACTGGCGAAAATCGCGAATGAAAACAAGCAGCTTATTGCTGTAATAATCGTTGACTTAAAATTCATTTTACTTATTTTTTGGGTGTTATTTTAGTAATTAATAGGTTCTAACAAAGCTATTAAAGTCCTTCAACATAGAAAACACCTTCTGTCTTAAAGTTTGTTAGCATATTAGACCTCCTAAAAATTTCATTTTGACAAATAAAGTCTATTTGAATTAATTTCATATTATCTAAGTATTAAATATCTATAATTCTTCCTTTTAGTTCAAAATAGATTATTTAGTTAGTTTTAACCTCTGCTTCACCTTTTCCTCGGAATAACTTATCTTTGTACTCTCTTGAGCAAGTTAAACGTCTCTCCTATATCATGAATATTGAACAAATTCTCACTGCTATTTATCCCCTACCAGAACCTTCGCTTAGTGCGTTAAAAGATTTATGTAGTGAGTTGCACTTACCTAAGGGTGAGATTTTGCTTCAAGCAGACCGGATAGAACACAGTATTTACTTTATCAAACAGGGTGTAGTTCGCGCTTTTTCAACGCATGAAGAAGGAGAAATTACCTTTTGGTTTGGTGAAGAAGGCAGTACGATTTTATCCATGAAAAACTATGTAGAAAATCAAAGAAGTTATGAAAACATTGAATTGCTTGTGGATTGTGAACTTTATCAAGTGAATTTCAATGAACTTAGTCGCTACTACTTAACGGATATCCACATTGCTAATTTCGGAAGAAAATTAGCTGAAAAAGAATTGCTTCGCGTAGAAAAACGCATCATCACAAGGGATTTGCTTTCCGCTACGGAGCGTTATAAAGATTTAATAACGAATAACCCGACCCTTATTCAACGGGTACCACTCAAGTATATCGCCTCTTATTTAGGTATTACTCAAGTAAGCTTGAGTAGAATACGCAAAGATATGTATTAATTATTGCTGTTTATCGTTTCGAAATTTAGATTAAAACCCTTCAACAAGCACAAATCTTTCCTTATCTTTAGGCTCATTCTAACCACACAACATGAATAAGATTAAAGTTGTTGCATTTGATGCAGACGATACGCTTTGGATAAATGAACCTTATTTTAAAGAAGCTGAACAACAATTTTGTATATTGATGGAAGACTACTTAACTCATCAAAGTATTTCACAAATTCTTTTTAAAACTCAAGTAGATAATCTTCCGCTTTATGGCTATGGCATTAAAGGTTTTACGCTTTCTATGATTGAAGCAGCTGAAATCATATCCAAAGGAACCTTAAATGTAAAAATTATTGATAAAATCATCCAAATAGGAAAAGTACTGCTGACAAAACCTGTTGAACTGATTGACGATGTAGAGAATATTCTCCAAGAATTACAAACAAAATATCGATTGGTTGTTGCCACAAAAGGCGATTTAAAAGATCAGCATCGCAAACTACACAAATCGGGTTTGGGTCCTTATTTTCATCATATTGAAGTAATGACTGACAAAGAAAAAATCGATTATGAAAAATTGCTAAAACGCTTAGATGTTCAACCGAATGAGTTTATTATGATTGGTAATTCTTTGCGCTCGGATGTATTGCCTGTCTTAGAATTAGGAGGGTATGCGGTGCATGTACCTTTTCATACTACTTGGTTACATGAACACATTGATCATCCTATTATTCACGAGAATTTTAAATCCATCCAAAAATTATCAGAAGTTAAACAGATTCTACTCTAATTTATTTTTGCTGTTCTTTCACAAATTTAAAAATACACAAACGATGAAAACAAAAATCTTTGTCTTAGCAACCTTCTTACTTTCAGGTTATTTCTTCACTAGCTGTAAGCAGAATGCCAATGAAGCACCTACACCTGCTCCAACTGAAACGCCTCAAGAAACGAATGTAGTAAAAGAAGAATCCATCAACCGCAATTTCGCTTCGGAAGGATATGCTAATAGAGAAAAGGGAGAAGATTGGGTAAAAATCAACATTAAAAGTCTAAAAGAGGATAAAGTAATGATTCATGTAACTTCTAGAGAAGATATTAAAAAACCTACTTGTTCCTTAGAAACTGAAGCTACTAAAGTAAAAGAAAACGTGTATCAAGCCCTTCTACAGGATATCAAAGTAAACTTTTTCATAGAGCATGAAGCGTTAACTATCGATACGGAAAATGAAGGAGATAGAAGTCTTTTATCTTACTACTGTTCCGGTGGTGGGTCATTAAAAGGAACCTATAAATCAATTGATTAAATAAAAACAAGGGACTGTATATTTCAGTCCCTTGTTTCTCTTTCATAAGCAATTCAATTCTTTTTCTAAAAACGATATCCTAGATAAATACCTATATTTTGATTGTAGATTTTAAAGTCAGTAGCTCCTGTATTTTCTTCTACACCAAACGTATTGGAGTTATCAAAAATGGACGCAAATCCTCTGGTATATTGTGCCCCTAGGATTAAACCAAATTTAAACTGATACTCTATACCTGCAGTTATTCCATAATCCATTTTTTGTAAATACTTACTATCTTCCTGATCATCTTCTGTTGAACCAAAAATACCGTGATTTTTATAGGTTTTCCCCTCTTCATCTACCGCAGTAATCGAAGAATACAGCAACATATTGATATACGGCCCTGCATAAACTTGTAATCCCCCTAGTTGAAAAGTAGGACTAATAGGATTTAGACGCAGACTGTGCATTTCTAAAGTTGCATTGAAGATGTGATCCTCTCCTTCCCGTTTGAAATCTGCTCCATAATTTTGGTAATACAGCTCGTGTTTTAGTCCGAAGTATTTACCTAGGCTATTGTCTACACTCACCCCTACAAAAAAGTGATCGCGTTGATTTACTTTACCATCTACGGCTAAATAATTTACGTCATCTCCTTTTAAGGTTGATTGTAGCCATCCTGCTTTTATACTAAACGAAGTTCTTCCCTTTAGATCTTCACTAAAGTCCTGCGCTCTCATTGAAAGCCCAGTTAATACTAGTATACTGAATATAATGTGTTTCATATTGCGCTTCTTAAAAATCAATATCCCAAATACCCACTGCTTTTTCTAGCTCTACCAATGATTCGGCATAACCGAACAACGTTTCGGCATACGCTTGTTGGGTTTCATTATACGTACGTTGAGCTTCGAGTACTTCCAATAAACTACTTGCACCTCGTTGGTAACTGTATTTTATTCCTTCAAAAACTTGTTTGGCTTCTTCCAGCATGCCCGTTTCAAAGCGTTGTATTTGTTTTTGTTTGGTCAAATAGTTTCGATACGCTTGAGCAATTTCTTTTTCTAATTCCAATTCAATCATCTCATACTCCAACTCTGCTTGTCGTTCTTCATATAAGGCTGTTTTTAAACCCGCCTCTCGTCGATTTGAAAATTTTAAAGGAACCGATATGCCTGCTTTTACAACCGTATTTCCAGGGGTAGGTGCCACAGCATTTTTGACAAAAGAATTATTTTCAACCCCCATATTTAATCCTAAATCCACCACGCGCTCTGCTCTAGCTAAGGCAACTTGCCTTCCAGCAACCACCTTATTTTGTTGTGCAACTAAATAATCTGCTCGATTATTTTGCGCTGTAACAATTAAATCGTCCAAATAAAATAAGCGAACAAATTGACTAAAGTCCCCTTCGGGTTCATACACCACTTCGTTTCTTCTTGTACTGATGATGTGTCGAATTTCCATCAAACTGTTTTCCCAAGTATCATCGGCATCTTGCAAATCATTCAACATCGATTTAGCTTCTAACTTACTTTGGATCGCATCTACTTTGCTAATCTGTCCTAAAGAATAGCGAATGCTGTCTGATTTAGCTACTTGTCGCATAGATTCATACGAATCTTTCTGAATATCATATAGCATTTTATTTTGCATCGCTTCTAAAAAAGCAACCGTCGATTCTGCGCGTAGGGTATGGAAGAACTCTTGTAATTCTAGTTCTGCCAAAACTTTTTGATCATGCGCTAAGTTTTTTCTAGCTTTCCGCTTTCCTCCTAGTTCTAAATCCCAGGATAATTCTGCTTCAAAGCCATAGCCCATTTGCAATCGTTTTTGCTGATTATCCGCCCATCCAAAACTCAATTCGGGATCAGGAAACGCTTTTGCTGCTTGCACTTCTGCTTCTGCAATATTAATATTGTATTTTTCAGCAGCATAACTCAGGTTATTTTCTACCATCTTAGATAGAAACTCCTTATAGGTAAGTGAACTTTTAGTTACAGTGGGCTCTGTATGCCCCCCTTGAGCATACAAAGCATTTCCACAAATCATAGCAATAACACTTACACTTATATATATTTTTAGACTCTTCATTTCAAGGCTAGTTTTCTTCTGTTTCTTCTACTTTTACAAAATCACTGTTTTTTCCCCATTTACGCTCTACTAAATAGTATAAAGCAGGTAATACGAAAAGCGTTAAAATGGTAGCGAATAATAATCCATAGACAATAACCGTTGCTAATGGACGCTGAACATCCGATCCAATTCCAGTTGCCATAGAGGCAGGAAATAAACCTAAGATTGCTACAGTGGCCGTCATTAATACAGGTCTAAATCGCTGTTCCGCTCCAACTAATACTGCTTCTAATAAAGCATGTCCTTTTTTCCTTAATTCATTGATATGAGAAATCATAATTACTCCATTCTGTATGGCTACCCCAAATAGGGCAATAAATCCAACGGCTGAAGATACATTTAAGGACATTCCTCTGACGTTTAAAGCTAGCATACCTCCGAATAGTGCTAAAGGAACCACAACCATCAATAAACCTGCTTGTCGGAATTGACCGAAGGCACCGTATAATAAAACAAACATCAAGCACAACGTAAGTGGAACAATAATAGCTAGACGGTTATACGCACGGTGTTGATTTTCAAACTGTCCCCCCCACTCGATGTGGAATCTATTGTGATCATAAGTAATATTCTCTTCAATTTTTTGTTGTGCTTCTTTTAAGAGAGAACCTAAATCGCGATTACGAACATTCAATTTTACAGTTAAATGACGTCGGTTCATTTCTCGGGTAATGGTACTTTCTCCTGTACTGGTTTTTACATCGGCTACTTGCGAAAGTGGGATTTTAGCTCCTGTGCTAGAGGTTAACATGAGGTTTGCTATTTTCTCAGGTGTATTTCTACTTTCTTCCGTATAACGTGCACTGATATCATATACTTTATTGCCAATAAATATTTGAGAAATTGCTTTTCCTCCAATTGCAACTTCAATTAATTCAGCTACATCTGAAACATTTAAGCCATACTGCGCAATTTTATCTCTATTGGCATGAATTTGTAGTTGAGGTAAAGGCGGTTCCTGATCAATGGCTAAATCTACGGCTCCCTCTACCGTTTTTAGTGTACCTAAAACCTCATTGGCTATACGTCTGGTTTCATGAAAATCCTCTCCATATACTTTCACCACTAATTCACTATGTGCACCAGAAATTTTATCCATCACACCGTCAATCATCGGTTGTGCAAATCCCACTGTAAATCCGGGTAAAGATTCATATTCAGCGGCTAATTCTTCAATTAAATCATCTTTTGTTTTCCCTCTAGGCCATTCCTTATAGGGTTTAATTCCGATGGAACACTCAAAGTGAGAAGGCGTAAAAGGATCTGTACCGTCATCATTTCTTCCCGCCTGAACCATCATATAAGTCACTTCCTCATATTTCATGGTTCTTGCTCGAAGTGTATCGCTCATCTCTTTTGATTTTTCCAAAGAAATACCCGGAGGCAAAGTCACTTGTAACCAAATTGACCCTTCATCTAAAGGTGGTAAAAAGTCTTTCCCTACGTGGTTTGTCAGTCCAATCGTTATAGCTAATATGAGGGCAAGTGGCAAGAAAACTTGTTTCGGCTTTTTCATAATCTTTTCAATGCGCTTATGATAGTGCCTTGTCAATTTTTCTAACCATTTATTGTGGTATATTTTTCTTGGTTTTTTATATACGGCATAGGCCAATCCAGGAATCAAGAACAGAGCCACCAAAAGAGCCCCAAGTAAGGCAAATCCAACCGTGAAAGCCATAGGTGTAAATAGTTTTTTCTCTACACGTTCAAAAGCAAAAAGAGGTAGATAAGCTGTAATAATGATAACTGTAGCAAAGAATACTGGTTTGGCAACTTCTTTTGTGCGTTGCGCGATGGATTGTTCTTTCAATTCCTCTTTGGGATTATCTTCTCGCTTCTTGAGGATGGATTCCATCATTACAATAGCTCCATCTACAATAATACCAAAGTCAATGGCTCCTAAGGACAATAAGTTGGCTGGTATATCTGTAAAATACATTAAAATAAAAGCAAATAACAGCGATATAGGGATTGTAATCGCTACTAGCAAAGCCCCTCTCCAACTACCTAAGAAAACAATTAGCACAATAATAACCAAACTAATTCCTTCAATTAAAGTCGTCGATACCGTATGTAACGTAGTATCTACTAATTCTGTACGATCTAAAAATGTATGAATTTTAACGCCTTCTGGCAGTAATTCACTATTCAATTCATCTACATATTGATGAATTTTTTCTAATACAACGGAAGGATTTTCGCCTTTTAATAACAGGACAATTCCCTCAATACTATCGGAGTAATTGCGTTCTTGATCTGAATAGCCTAAAACGCCTTTACGTTCAACATTTCCATATTTTAAACGCCCTAAATCTCGTATAAAAACAGGAATGCCATTTTCTGCCTTAACGACAATTTTCCCTAAATCTTCTAAATCTTTAACAAGTCCTATTCCTCGTATAACATAACCTAAATCTCCACGCGTTAAGACGCTTCCTCCTGAATTTACATTATTTTCTTCAATGGTTTCGGTTACATCACTTAAGGATAAATCATATTGTTCTAATTTATGAGGATCTAATTCGATCTGAAATTGAGTGGTAATCCCTCCAAAATTAGTTACCTCAGCTACTCCCGAAACTTGATTTAGTTTTGGAATAATAATAAAATTTTGAATATCCGTTAATTCGCGTAAACTATAACCATCTCCTTCAATAATGTATCGGTATACCTCTCCAATTGGAGAAGTTAATGGGTCAAGTTCAGGTACGGCTTCGTAAGGAAGTTCAACCCCGTTTAGCCGTTCTTGAATGCGTTGACGGGCAAAATAATCATCCACCCCATCTTCAAAAACAATCGTAATCATAGAAAGTCCAAAGGTACTGTTGCTACGCATTACGTGCATGCCGGGCATACCATTTAAAGCACGTTCAATGGGAATCGTTATTTGCAACTCCATTTCTTCTGCTGCTAGACCTGGTACTTGAGTGACTACTTGTGAGGTTGTATCCGCAATATCTGGATAGGCTTCTATTGATAATTGTTTCCAGGAATAATACCCAAATACACACAGTAAGCTAAACAAAGCAACCATAAGCCATCTTTTGTGTATAGCTGTATCTATTATATTTTTTTTCATTATCTACTGTTTTATTGGATTGCTACAATTGAGGTAAATAAATACCTCCTTCACTTACTATTTTATCTCCTTTTTCTAAGCCTGATAAAATAACGGTATGACTACCTGAAACGCCTCCAATCATAACATTTTTACGGCTATAAGCGTGTGGTGCTACTTCCACAAAAACAAAGGAATCGTCTTCTCCTTGTAATACCGCTCTTGAAGGTACTAAAATCACTCTTTCGGGTTGATCAATAAAGCGCACATTCACGTACATTCCGGGTTTTAAAATACGCTTGTTGTTATCTGCTTCAATTAAAACATCTATGCTTCGGGTTTCTTCATCTACAATCTCATTAACGTGATAAATAGTACCACTAATAGGTTCATTGGGATATGCAGAGAGTTCAATCTGAACTTTGTTTAGTTTGGTCAAGTGTTGAATATCCTTTTCTTTTACTTTACCAACAATCCAAATCTTGTTCAATGCGGCGATTTTCACTACTGGATCCGCATCATCGTTGATGTATTGTCCTAAAACAATATTGTTCTCAAGCACTTCACCTTCAATCGGCGAGCGCACAATCAGCGGTTGTCCTAAAACGAGAGAGGAAGGTTGAACATTGTATATTTTGATAGCGGCTGTTGCATTGTCAAAAGCAGCTTTAGCCATCGAATTTTCTGTTTCAGCTTCTTCGTATTCTTGACGAATTCCCACCCCATTTTCTAATAAATCTCCTTGTCTTTTTAAATTTAAAGTGGCTTGTTTGTATTCTTGTTTAGAATCAAAATAATCCTTTTGCGCTTCAAAATAATCGGGAGAAGAAACTTCAAACAAAGGCTGATTTACCGCCACTTTTTGCCCCAATTTAATAAAGGTTTTAATAATTCTTCCTGAAAAGGGAGAGCCAATTTCCGCATACTGATTGGGGATTGCTTTAACTAAACCCGCCGTGACCAAATCAAAAGTAAAATCTTGTTCTTCTACTTCTGCCACCTTTATTTTACTTTTTAGGTTTGAACTTTCTGTCAAAGAAATCACGTGATTATTCACTTGATATTGGGCCATATCATTGGTCTGTTCCTTTTTTTCAGAGCAAAAACTCAATAAGATACTCAAGCTCAAAACTCCTGCTATTTGTACTTTATTTACCATTAGGATTGTCTTTAAATTTTACTTACTATTATTTTTCTTAAATTACGGGATTTTACTCTATAATTTTTATTCTAAAAATAAAACATTACTGTTATTTAACAATAAAAAACACATATCTTATTCTTCACACCTTCACTCATTAAAAAAAAAAGTTGCTCTTTTTATTTTTTTAATTTTATTACCATCACTCGTACTATTCAATTCTACCTTATTGCAAATCAAATAAATAGACTGCCAAACTAAAATAAATCAACAAGCCTAAAATATTTACAATGGTTCGAATAGCAGGGCTTGCCACTACGGCAGGATCTCCACCCGATTTTTTGACAATAAGGGGTAAAGCAGCTCCTATTACAGTTGATAAAACAACTTGTAAAAACAGCGCAAATGCAATAACTAATCCTATTGAATACAAGGTAAAAGTTTCGGGAGCTTCAGTTTCCCAGCTGAATAAGACAACTTTCCCAAAGGCAAGTATACCTAAACACAAAGCCAACAGTAAGGCAATTCTCATTTCTTTCCACAACACACTCACCCACGATTTAACTGTGATTTGACCTAGAGCCATTGCTCGAACTACTACAGTTGCTGATTGACTCCCTGCATTTCCACCCGAATCTGCCACCAAAGGCATATAAAGGGCAAGAATAACCATCTGGGCAAGCGCACCTTCAAAATTGTGAATGATTAATCCTGAAATTAATCCAACAA
Organism: Myroides odoratus; assembly: GCF_965118575.1. Classification (GTDB taxonomy): domain Bacteria; phylum Bacteroidota; class Bacteroidia; order Flavobacteriales; family Flavobacteriaceae; genus Flavobacterium; species Flavobacterium odoratum_B. Next base: position 21,990 of record NZ_CBCPHW010000028.1, read on the forward strand.
TTGCCAAGGTTACTAGCCAAAAAATTCTTTTTTTAAAGTGATCGAAGATAGAAGTATGGGTGTAATCAACATCTTCACTACTTCCCATAATTCCCATAAATTTCTCCATATCTTCAGTATATTCTGCTTGAATAATATCTAAAGCATCGTCATGCGTTACAATACCTACCAATTGTTTTTTTCGATTGAGTATGGGTAAAGCAACCAATTCATATTTGTCAATTTTTGCCGCTACACTTTCACTTTCTTCATCCAAATAGCCGAAAACAAAATCCCGGTGCAATTCCTCTTCTACCAATTGATGCGGTTCTGCAATAATTAAATCCTTCAAGGTAATAAACCCAACTAGGGTTTGATCTTCATTCACCACATAGATATAATAAATGGTTTTCTTTGAAGGGGCATCTTGTCGCACCTTGTAAATAGCTTCAAAACAAGACATATCTTTAGATACCGTTGCAAAATCCGTACTCATAATTCCTCCTGCTGTATCCTCAGGATACGAACTCAAAGCCAATACATTTTCGCGAATGGGTTTGGTCAAAAAAGGAAGTAAATCGATTTGTTCTTGTTGGGTTAGAATTTGAAATAGATCTGCTCGATCCTCAGAAGGCATGAGTTCAAATAACTTAGAGAAGCGTTTCATACTCACATGTTGAAAAATAGACAATTGCTTCACTAAAGGAAATGCGGCAAAGATTTCTGCTTGATGTTCTAGAGGAAATTCACTTAGAATAACGAATAATTCTTTGGTTTCCATTAATGATAAAGCTTCGCTTACATCAATTACTGGCATTTTCTTTAATACCGGGAGCATTTTTATCATTTGATCTAAGCCCTGAAAATCTTGTGCCATTTTTCGTAAACTGCTGTGTTCGTACTTTATTGTTTTCATCTCATTTTCCTTTTAAAATTAGTACGTTGTCAACTCCCATGAAACTTCAGAAACACCAAATTCTAGCGATACCTTTTGCGTAATTTGCTCTAAAATATCGTCTTTATGCCCAATGCAATACAGTTCAAACTTGAGATAAGAAAAGGCCGGATTTCCACCATCAGAACTCTTTAAAGAACGCATTTGAAGCTCCTTTTGTGCTTTCAACTGTTTGAGTACCATAATTCGAATGTCGTTTTCAACGGCTTCTTTGCATCCAATAATAATCTCGTAATGTACTTCTGCTGAATCGCTTTCTGTATCAAAAGACAACTTATTCATTAAATTTCCTATGGGACGTAGTAACAAATGGGCAGAAACAATTAAAACAGTCATTACAATTGCCTCTTTCCATAAACCTACGCCACTCATAGAACCCACGGAGGCGGAACACCAAATAGTAGCTGCTGTATTTAAACCTCTGATGCTAAACCCGTCTTTCATAATCACCCCCGCACCCAAAAATCCGATTCCACTAACTACATATGAAGCAACTCTACCAACAGCCGTTCCACCAATGTGATAAGCCATCAATACAAAACCTGCTGCGCCAATACAAACCAAAGTATTGGTTCTCAAGCCCGCACTTTTTTGTCTTACTTGACGCTCAGCGCCAATCAATGCGCCTAAAACAAAAGCAAGTAATAATCTGAAAATAAATACTGTAATTGCCATAACTCAAATTTTCATTCCTACTTGTTGAATACAAACGCTGTTATAAACAATTCGCAAGACCTTTAATATTCTTTACCTAAAACGGGTTCCGTGTCCATGTTTTATTTTATTTTGATAAGGCAAAATTAGGCGTTACAAGAGCTAAAGGTTATTAGAAAGTCTTTAGAAAAAAATTAGAATTCTATTAGAACAAAAAAGCACTTACCATTTCAGTAAGTGCTTTTTTATTTATAATTGAATCGTAAAAGTAGTTCCTTCTCCTACTTTAGAGGCTACTTTTAATGTGCCTTTATGTAGTTTGATAATTTTATTGGTCAAAGGCAATCCAATGCCATTTCCTTCTTTGTAATTTTGATTTTTACCACGATAAAAAGGAACAAAGATAGAGTCTAAATCTTCTTCTGCTATACCAATTCCCTTATCTATGACTTGAATGAGCAGGCGATAATCTTCATATAGCACTTGAATAGCACACGCCTTATTTGCAGAAAATTTACAGGCATTTTCCAATAAATTAACCATGGCTACTTCAAGTAAATAGGGATTCGCATTGACGATTAGCATTTCTTCATTTACTACAGATTCATCAATGATAAAATTGAATTTATAGGAGGAATCCATCTTTTGCAACTTTTGACAAGCATCTAAAATTACCTCATCTACGCGAATAGATTTAAAAACAATTTCAGTTGGATCATAACTTGCCTTAGCGAAGTCTAATAAACTATTAGATAAACGCACAATTTTTTGTGAGTCACTTAAAGCATTTTTAATGGTCTGAATATAATACGCTTGGTTTTGTTCTTTATTCAATGCTAATTCCAATTCAGCAATAATAGCAGCCAAGGGAGTTCTCAATTCATGAGATATATTAGAAACGAATTGTTTTTGGGAATCAAAGGAATTTTCTAAGCGATCAAGCATTTCATTAAACGTATTGGCTAAAGCACCTAACTCATCTTTATTTTTTTCGCTACTGATTCGCAAATCTAAATTAGTAGCGGTTATTTGATTTACTTCATCATTCATCTTTTTAATAGGCAACAATACTTTATCAGCAAAAAATAAGCCTACAAAATAGATGACTAAAAGAGAAATCACAACTAATACGAGGATCGTTACAAAAAGGTTTTGCAATTTGGTATATCCATATTCATCGTAGGCAGTTGCAGTAATGATAAACTTTTGGTCACCAAAGGCATATTTCATACCAATTACTTGCCAATCTTCTTGTGTATAATGTAAGCTCCCTTTTTCAATGATTGTATGTATCATTTCTTTGGTTTCTTTTACGCGGTCAATTTCCTCTGCATCGTGATACAACAAATTAAAATCCCAGTCGTAAACCGCTACTTCTACTTCATTTATGATTTCGCTATTATTCAGATAAATCTTGTGCAAAGTAGTCGGTTTAACTTGTGCTTCTAAAAAGAGTTTGGCTTTTGTGATGGCCTCTTTTTCTAATTCTTCATAAAACTCAACTTCTCTATTCTTTGCTGAAGACCAATAAATCACACTGGCAAATACCAATAAGATAGAAGCCACTAACAACGTAAACAGTAGGGTAAGTCGCGTTTTAATTCTCATTCTGTTTCAATATAAACCCCATCCCAGATTTGGTATGGATTAATTTATTGTTGACATCAAGTTCAATCTTCTTTCTCAGATAATTGATATATACATCTATAAAGTTCGTTCCTGTATCAAAATGGGTATCCCAAACCTTTTCTGAGATTTCTGTTCGCGACAACACGCGTTCTGGATTTTCCATCATGAATTGCATCAGGTTGAATTCTTTAGGAGTCAGGTGTATTTCTTGCCCTGCGCGTTTAAATTTTTTGAGGTTCAAATCAATCTCCAAATCTGCATATTTCAGGATATGGATACTGCGTTCAGAACTATTTTCAAAACGCTTTAATAAAGCGCGAATACGCACATAAAGCTCTCGTAATTCAAAAGGTTTTACTAGATAATCATCCGCACCCGCATCAAAGCCTTCGACTTTATCATCGGTGGTTCCCAAAGCGGTCAACATGATAATAGGTGTATTAGGTAAGGTGCGTTTGAGGTCTTTACACAAATCAATCCCGTTAATTTTGGGCAATATTACATCCGTAATAATTAAATGATATTTTTTTTGTAGTGCTAATTTCTTGCCCATATAGCCATCATAGGCAAGATCTACAGTAAAATTTTGATCTTGCAAGCTACGTTGCAGCAATTCAGCAACACGGATATCGTCTTCTATTACTAATATATGACTCAAAAGATTATTCTTTTTAAATTAATCTTTAGCAAGGTAAGTCTTTTTACAAAAAAAGAGATTATTTCTATAGCAAAACAATCTCTTTCTTCCCGTATGATTTACAGCGACTTCCTAGAATAATAACTCTGAAACGACAATCTCTGTAATATATTTTTTCTTACTTTCTTTATCTTCATATGAGCGATTCACCAACTTTCCTTCTATAGCAACTTCTTTGCCTTTTAAAACATATTTTTCTGCAATATCAGCTAATTTCCCCCACGCTACCACATTATGCCATTGCACATTTTCTATCTTTTCGCCCTTATCATTGTAATAAAACTCATTAATTGCAATAGAAAAAGTAGCTCGTTTTTTTTCTGTCCCGAACACAATAATTTCAGCATTTTGGCCTGCTCGTCCAATTAATTGAACGCGATTTCGTAATGAACTCATATAATTTACTTTTTAATTAAATATAAACTATTACTATTTTTAGCAAAAAACACGCCATATAAAGGGCTTAAGTCCCTTTTACCCAACAAAATATTTACTTATTACAAGTATTATTTGTAATTTGCAATAAAAAATTCATGGACACTACAATTAACAAGATTGAACTTCGCAACCTCAAGTTGGATGACTATTTGGAGTTAAAAAATTCAATGCTTGAATCCTATACGGGAATGGAAGACCCTTATTGGGATAAAAGTGAGATAGAAAATTTGCTAAATATTTTCCCTGATGGACAGCTAGTTGTTTTAGTAGACGATATTGTTGTGGGATCTGCACTTTCTATTATTCTCGATGAGAAAAAAGCCATGTCGACCCATAATTACGAGCAAATTACAGGTTATTCTTCTTTTAATACCCATAACCCTAAAGGCAATGTATTGTATGGAATTGACGTGTTCATTCATCCCAAATACAGAGGCTTGCGTTTAGGTCGTCGTTTATATGATGCTCGCAAAGAGTTATGTGAACAACTCAATTTAAAATCCATTGTATTTGCAGGGAGAATTCCCAAATACGCTAAGTATGCACACGAACTTACCCCAAAGCAATATCTAGATAAAGTAAGAGCCAAAGAGATTAATGACCCTGTAATGTCCTTTCAAATGTCAAATGATTTTCACATGGTTCGCTTGATGCGCAATTACTTGGATGGGGATAAAGAGTCTAAAGATTATGCGGTTTTATTGGAGTGGAATAACATCTATTACGAAAAAGATGTTCAGTTAATCAATACGCGAAAAAGCGTGGTTCGCTTGGGATTAATTCAATGGCAAATGCGTCCGTTTAATGACTTAGAAGAGTTTTTTGATCAAGCAGAATTCTTTATAAATGCGGTTTCTGATTATGAAAGTGACTTTGCTATGTTTCCGGAATTGTTTACCGCTCCTTTAATGGCGGCATACAATCACTTGTCTGAAGCAGATTCTATTCGCGAATTAGCGCGCTATACCACACCGATACGCAAACGCTTCCAAGAGTTTGCTATCTCCTACAACATCAATATTATTTCGGGTAGTATGCCTCATATCATTGATGGAACGCTATACAACGTTGGTTTCCTTTGCAAACGAGATGGTACGTACGAAATGTACTCTAAAATTCATATTACACCCAATGAAGTTCATTATTGGGGAATGCAAGGAGGTTCAAAAATTCAAACCTTTGATACCGATTGTGGAAAAATTGGAATCATCATTTGTTATGATGTCGAGTTTCCAGAATTACCGCGCTTATTAGCAGAAGAAGGAATGGAAATTTTATTTGTCCCTTTCTTAACGGATACACAAAACGGCTATACGCGTGTGCGAAATTGTGCAGCCGCACGTGCTATTGAAAATGAGTGCTATGTTGCCATAGCAGGATGTGTTGGAAACTTACCTAAAGTAAACAACATGGATATTCAGTTTGCACAAGCAGCGGTATTCACACCTTCCGATTTTGCCTTTCCTACGAATGGAGTTAAAGCTGAAGCTACACCCAATACAGAGATGACCTTAATTGTCGATGTAAATTTAGATTTATTGAAAGAACTGCACGAACATGGTAGTGTGCGTATTATGAAAGACAGACGACTCGATTTATACAACTTACAGAAAAATAAATAATTTTATTTATACCCTATACCGAAGAGCTTGAGTTAAAAAACTCAAGCTCTTTTCTTTGCAATTTGCTCTAAAAATTAGCATGTTTCGGATTTCATAACTGAAAAAACATGTGGATATTTGTTGGGTTAATGCTTCACTGTAAATCTTATCTCAATGGCTGAAAAAACATCTTTCAATTATATGCGTATCGCCGAGGCTATCGATTATATTCAAGCTAATTTTCAGCATCAACCTCGTTTAGAGGAAGTTGCTCAAGCGATGCATTTAAGTCCTGCACATTTTCAACGTTTATTTACAGAATGGGCGGGTACAAGTCCTAAGAAATTCTTACAATTTACCAGTCTTGCATATGCGAAGTGGTTATTAAAAGAAGAACAAGTCACTCTGTTTGAAGCTACGTTTGAAGCAGGCTTATCCAGTACCAGTAGATTACACGATTTATTTATAACCTTTGAGGGAATGACGCCTGCTGAATATCAAAATGGAGGACAACAACTGACCATCAATTACAGTTTTGCTCCCAGTTTGTTTGGCCAGGTTTTAATAGCCTCCACCACCAAAGGAATTTGTCATCTTGTTTTCACAGAAGATGAAACAGCGGCTTTACAAGCCCTTTTTAAGCAATTTCCGAATGCTCAATTTCACGCTCAAGTTGATGGAATGCAAACGCAGGCTTTGCAGATTTTCCAAAATTCAACTCCCGATTTAAATCAGATAAAACTCCATTTAAAAGGAACCGAATTTCAGCTTAAAGTTTGGCAAAGCTTATTGACTATTCCCTTAGGGAGATTGACTACCTACGGTGCCATTGCGTCGAACATAGACCTTCCAAAAGCTTCAAGAGCTGTTGGCACGGCCATAGGGAGTAATCCTATAGCTTTTTTAATTCCTTGTCATCGCGTCATACAATCTACGGGTGTTTTTGGCAATTATAAGTGGGGTGCCACACGCAAAAAAGCTTTAATTGGTTGGGAAGGTGCCCAAGTTTACAAAGAAAAAGAATAGGATATGGATTTATTTAATCAAGCCTCAAAGCAACAAAAAAATTATTTACCTTATGAAGGTACCGTTCACTTTTATGGCTATGTTTTAGCTAGACAAGAAGCGGCTTATTACTTTGAGCATTTATTGCATTCCATCGAATGGAAAAATGACGAAGCGCTTATTTTTGGAAAAAAAATAAGCACCAAACGCAAAGTCGCTTGGTATGGTTCTCAACCTTTTCAATATACCTATTCAAATAGTACAAAACACGCTTTACCGTGGACTCCTGAGCTTTTAGATTTAAAAACCTGCATTGAAAAAGAAACCGGAGAAACTTATAATTCTTGCTTGCTAAATTTATACCACAACGGAAACGAAGGTATGGCTTGGCATAGTGATGGAGAAAAAGATCTCAAGAAAAACGGTGCAATTGCCTCTTTGAGTTTAGGTGCGACCCGTAAGTTTTTGTTTAAACACAAATCTACCCAAGAAAAAGTGGAATTTATTTTAGAAAGCGGCAGTTTATTAGTTATGAAAGATGAAACACAGACCTTTTGGCTTCATCGATTACCACCGACAAAAGTAGTACATCAACCTAGAATAAATCTCACATTTCGCACAATTAATGAATAAAAAAACGGCTCTCTACAAAGAGAACCGTTTTAAACTAAAAACATAATAACTAAACTAATTATCCTTAAAATCAGGAATAATTATATTTATAAACAACTGAAATAATTTTTTATAACAAAGAAGTTGGGCATACAAATGCCGTTTTTTCAAAAGTAGTAACTGGCTCCAGTGCCTTAAACCCACCGATAACGTCTACTACATGTGAAAATTCATTTGCACGCAAAATAGAAGCGGCAATCATACTTCGATAGCCTCCTGCACAATATATAATATACTTTTTATCTTTTTCTAACTGAGCTAATTCTTCTTCTAATGCATTCAAGGATACCAATTGAGAATCAACAATATGTTCTGCCTCATATTCGCTTATTTTACGGACATCCAATAAAATGGCATTTTTGTCTTTGCAATACGCATCAACTTCATGGGCATCTAAACGTTCTATATGATCTAGAGGTTGATTCGCTTTGGTCCAAGTTTGAATTCCTCCTTCTAAAAAACCTACTGTATGATCATAACCTACTCTCGAGAGGCGTACCATACTCTCTTCTTCTTTTCCTGGCTCTGTTATGAGTACAAGCGGTTGTTCAATCTCTTTGATCAACTCTCCTACCCATACGGCAAAAGGGCCATTCAATCCTATATTGATACTTTTGGGGATAAATCCCGAAGCAAAATCTTGCGGAGATCGCGTATCTAATACAAGCACTTCTCCAGTAGCAACCATCGCATCAAACATAGCCAAATCTAACGGCTTGTAGGCGCGATCTAACACCTCATCCAAGTGTTCATATCCACCGATATTCAACATTACATTTTTTGGAAAATATTGGGGTGGTGTTGCTAACCCCGTTAATACTTCATCTACAAATTCATCTTCCGTCATATCAGCACGAAGAGCATAATTGGTTTTTTTCTGATTTCCCAATGTATCTGTTGTTTCCTTGCTCATATTTTTACCACATGCACTACCAGCTCCATGGTTCGGATAAACCATTAAATGATCTGGTAAAGGCATGATCTTGCGGCGTAGTGACTGATATAAATGTCTGGCTAATTTCTCTTGTGTTAATTCAGAATTAACCAATTGAACCAAATCAGGTCGACCTACATCGCCAATAAATAAAGTATCACCTGTAAGGATAGCATGTGGTTCGCCTATTTCATCAAAGATCAAATACGTAGCGCTTTCCATTGTATGTCCAGGGGTATGCAACACTTGAATTTTTATCTTTCCTACCTGAAATATTTGATTATCTTCAGCAATAATTGCTTTATATTGGGGTGATGCAGTAGGCCCAAATACAATCTGAGCTCCCGTTTTTTGCATCAAATCCAAATGACCACTGACAAAATCAGCATGAAAATGGGTCTCAAATACATACTTGATGACTGCGTTGTCATTTTCAGCTCGATCTATATAAGGTTGTACATCGCGCAAAGGGTCAAAAATAGCCGCTTCGCCATTACTTGATATATAGTATGCGGCATGCGCAATACATCCCGTATAAATTTGTTCAATTTTCATAATTCCTCTTTTTTGTTAAGTAAAAATAGTCTAAGTACAGAAAAATAAAAATGACAATTATCATGAAGATATCTATCATTTTATATTTATTTTAAGACTTACCGTGAGATCGGAGCGGCTAAAATCCATTATTTTTTTGTAAATTGGGAAAAACTAACAATTATGAGAAATTACAAAATAGCCTCACTTAAAAAGCTACAAGATGAGGGTAAAAACATGCATCGTTTGCCTTTCTCAATTCGTATCCTTTTGGAAAATGTATTGCGAAATCACGACGGGTTTGCCATTACAGATGAGCATATCGATACGTTAGTCAATTGGCAACCTCAACCTACAGACAAAGACATTCCTTTTAAACCTGCCCGTGTTTTGATGCAGGATTTTACGGGTGTTCCTGGTGTAGTAGACCTTGCATCCTTACGCGCTGAATATGTACGACAAGGAAAGAATGGAGAAAAAATCACACCTGCTATTCCGGTTGATTTAGTCATTGACCACTCCGTACAAGTGGACTATTTTGGAACAGATTATGCCTATAAAGAAAATGTAATCAAAGAATATGAGCGCAATTCGGAGCGTTATGAGCTTCTCAAATGGGCTCAACAAGAATTAAAAGGCTTTACCGTTGTTCCTCCCGGAATGGGAATATGTCACCAAGTAAATTTAGAATATTTAGCTAAAGGAGTTATCGAAAGAGACGGTTGGTTATTTCCAGATACTTTAGTAGGAACGGATTCTCATACTCCCATGGTCAATGGAATTGGGGTAATAGCTTGGGGTGTCGGAGGAATTGAAGCAGAAGCCGCCATGTTAGGTCAACCTATTTATTTTACTTGTCCTGAAGTTGTGGGATTAAAATTAACAGGAAGAATACCTGAAGGAGCAACAGCCACTGATATGGTATTATCCATCACAAAATTATTGCGCAAGCAAGGTGTAGTAGGCAAATTCGTCGAAGTATTTGGCGAAGCATTAGATTACTTATCGGTAACCGATCGCGCTACCATATCTAATATGTCCCCCGAATTTGGTTGTACCGTAACCTATTTTCCGATAGACAATCAGACGCTGCATTATATGCGTCAAACCAACAGAGAAGAAAGTCATGTTCAACTAGTTGAAGAGTACTGCAAAGAAAATCTTTTATGGCGTACTGGAGCAGAAGAGATTACCTATTCTGCCGTTGTTGAATTGGATTTAAACACGTTAGAACCGACTGTATCTGGACCTAAACGCCCGCAAGACAAAATCTTAGTGAGAGAATTAAGTGAAACCTTTTCTTCTTTATTGGAGGAAGAATATAACCGCGCTTATGTATCGGTAAAAGATAGACGTGAATCTGCTTGGCTCTCTGAAGGAGGATCGGGTACGGAATTCATTTACAAACAATTGGATTCCCCATCTCAACAGCCTACAGAAGTGGTCAAAGAAAATATGCGTGCAGTGCGCATCAAACAAAAGAACAAAGAATATGTAGTTAGCGATGGAAGTATCGTCCTTGCCGCAATTACGAGTTGTACAAATACATCCAATCCAGAAGTAATGATTGGTGCGGGCTTGGTTGCTCGAAAAGCAATACAACGCGGATTACGCACAAAATCATGGGTAAAAACGAGTTTGGCTCCGGGATCTAAAGTTGTTACACATTATTTAGATCGTTCTGGTTTATCCGAAGATTTAGAAGCGCTTCGTTTCCATACCGTAGGCTATGGCTGTACGTCCTGTATTGGAAATAGTGGTCCTTTACCCGCTCCAATTGCTGAAGCGGTTACACAAGGAGACTTAGTGGTTGCTTCCGTACTCTCTGGTAACCGAAACTTTGAAGCTCGAGTTCACCCACAAGTAAAAATGAATTTCTTGATGTCACCGATGCTCGTGGTTGCTTATGCCTTAGTAGGTCGTGTTGACATTAATTTACTCACCGATCCTCTAGATTATGATCCGAATGGAGAACCTGTATATTTGCGTGATATTTGGCCAACACACGCCGAAATTAAAGCCGTTATCAACAACTCTTTAAAGCGCGAAGACTTTGAGGAGGTTTATAGTAAAATTTTTGAAGGAGAAGAAAACTGGAAAGAATTACCCGCACCAAAAGGTGCTCGTTTTGAATGGAATCCACAATCAACCTATATCCGCCATGCTCCATTCTTTGATCAATTACCCAAAGACCCCAAACCGCTCTCTAACATTAAAGAAGCGAAAGTATTGTTATACTTAGGGGATTCTGTGACTACGGATCATATTTCACCCGCAGGAGCCTTCAATGAAGAATCTGCTGCCGGAAAGTATTTATTATCCCTTGGTGTTCAGCCTGAAGATTTCAACTCGTATGGATCTAGACGGGGTAATCACGAAGTGATGATGCGCGGAACTTTTGCCAATGTTCGTATTAAAAATAAGATTGCTCAACGTGAAGGGGGATATAGTACATACCTTCCAACCAATGAGTCCTTATCGGTTTATGATACCGCAATGAAATACAAAGAAACGCAAACTCCTTTACTTGTCTTGGCTGGAAAAGAATACGGAAGTGGTTCTTCTCGTGATTGGGCTGCAAAAGGAGCCTATTTATTGGGAATTAAAGCCGTTATTGCTGAGAGTTTTGAGCGTATTCACCGTAGTAATCTAATTGGTATGGGTATTGCTCCCTTACAGTTCTTACCTAATCAATCTGCAGAAAGTCTAGGGTTAACAGGAAAAGAAACCTATGCAATTACGGGATTAGCTGAAAACTTAACTCCTCATAAAGTATTAGAAGTAACGGCAACCGATGCATCGAATCAGACCCTTACCTTTCAAGTGATAGCGCGATTTGATTCGCTTATTGAAATTGAATATTACAAAAATGACGGAATATTACAATATGTATTACGAGATTTTCTTAAACACTAAATAAACAAAAACGGCTGTTCTAAAGAGCAGCCGTTTATACAAAACCTTGTTTGATTGCATTTTGAACTAACGTGGCAGAATCTGCTGATTCAAAAGCAATTTTCATTTTAGCAATTCGCTTCTTAATTGTTGGTGCAGATAGTGGAATATAATGTTCTAGATCAATTAATTTATGTCCTTTGGCTAGCAAACTCAATATCATACGATTGTAATCATCATACATAATTTTCTTGTAAACCATTTCTTCTAAACACTTCTTGACTAAAGGACTTTGATAACTTTCCCCCTGAAGTACCCTTCGTACAATATCAACTAACAGTTGAGGGGTTATCTCATTTTTACTGATTATTGTAGTTGGTCGAATATTTTTGACAAGCTCATAAATAACTAATATTTCTGTACGTCCCGTAACTGTAATTGTAAGACAATTAGGCATTTCCTTTTGAATATAGCGGACAATATCTCCGCCATCTTCCCAGGAAGAATGCTCTCCTTGAGGCAAAGAGAGATCAACAATTGCAAGGGTATAATTTTCCTTCTCCTCTAAGGCTTGGTCAATTTTATTTTTTGCTTCAGTACAATTGATCGCCTTTTCAAAAATACAGTCTTGCGCAAATACTTCACTACTTAACAAAGCCATTCTATATCCCTCAATAATTAAGGGATGGTCATCGATCAATAAAATTTTTTTCATACAACAAACTTTAATATCTACAGTTCAAGCTGATTGGTCCTTACACCCCCTTTTAAAACTTACTTATTTCCCCAAATAAACAATGTTTCAAAAGTACTTTTCTTAGTCAGGTATAGGGAATTTCCTTTGTTATCAGCTAATGTAAGGAAAAACCCAATGTTTTAAGCGTTCAATCATACAATTAGTTCATTTTATCTTAATAAAATTGAACATTCATTCATTTTATAACATAAAAAAAGGTCAATTATCGGAATAATTGACCTTTAAAACAAGGGGTTATTATTTTTATACTAAACCATTTGCAACTAAATATTCAGCAATTTGAATGGTATTTGTTGCAGCTCCTTTTCTTAAATTATCCGATACAATCCACATATTTAATGTATTAGGCTGTGTCTCATCCCTACGAATACGCCCTACAAATACATCATCTTTTCCTTGAGCATACAAAGGCATTGGATATGTATTGGTATCGATATTATCTTGTACAACAACTCCAGGAGTTGCATGTAAAACACGACGAATATCATCGATAGAGAAATCCTGTTCAAAAGCGATATTCACTGATTCACTATGTCCACCAACAACAGGGATACGCACAGCAGTTGCTGTTACCAAAACCGTATCATCTTCTAATATTTTTTTGGTTTCATTGACTAATTTCATTTCTTCTTTGGTATACCCATTCGCCTCAAAAACATCACAATGGGGTAAAGCATTTCGGTGAATTGGATAAGGATAAGCCATTTCTCCTTTTTCACCAATCGATTCATTTTCCAATTGTTGTACGGCTTTAACTCCTGTTCCAGTTATGGATTGATAGGTTGAAACAACCACGCGCTTTATCTTGTACTTTTTATTTAAAGGGGCTAAAGCCATCACCAACTGAATTGTTGAACAGTTTGGATTGGCAATAATTTTATCTTCTTTTGTCAGGCTGGAAGCATTAATTTCTGGAACCACCAATTTTTTAGTTGGGTCCATTCTCCAAGCCGATGAATTATCAATTACCGTTGTTCCTACTTCTGCAAATTTTGGTGCCCATTCTAAAGAAATAGATCCACCTGCTGAGAAAAGCGCAATTTCTGGTTTCATCTTTACAGCTTCGGCCATCGATTGAACTACAAACTTCTTCCCTTTAAACTCTATTTCCTTTCCTACAGACCGCTCTGAAGCCACAGGAATCAATTCTGTTACTGGGAAATTGCGTTCTGCTAAAACTTTTAGCATAACTTCTCCTACCATTCCGGTAGCGCCTACTACTGCTACTTTCATTTTTTTAAAAAAAATTATATTTTATTTATTCTATTTCTTTTTAGACCAACTGCATATCTTTAATTTGCAATTGATTGTTAATCTCCCCTTTCCATTCATTCTCCTCAATGGAGTAAACTAAATCAAAGAAAGATCGGTTCTGGATAGAAGATAAAAAATGACCAAATGAAAAGCCAATTACGCTAAATCCTTGCTCTAAATGTCCGCGTTGTCTTACATACATTTTCAAGTGTTCTTTATTCATCCCCAATCCTTTGGCATATCCCGTATCATATACATTTTTAGTTAAGAAGACGGGACTCATATTCCCAGGGCCAAAAGGCTCAAACTGTCTCAATATGCGACAGAACTTGGGTGTAATATCCGCGAAGCTTATTACCGCATCGATTTCAACTTCAGGAATTAAATCTCTATCCCTAATTGTCGTAGCTACTATTTTTTCAAATTTAGCTTTGAAGCTGGAGTAATTTTCTTTTTTACAAGTCATTCCAGCCGCATACATATGGCCTCCAAATTGAATTAACTCCTCCGAGCAAGCTTCTAGTGCAGCATATAAATCAAAATTTTTAACTGACCGCGCTGAAGCAGCTAATACATCCCCACTTTTCGTAAATACGATGGTTGGTCTATAATACGTTTCGATTAAACGCGAAGCTACAATTCCAATAACTCCTTTATGCCAAGACTGATGGAAAACAACGGTAGATTTATTGTTAATCTCTCTATTTTCAACAATCTGATCTTTGGCTTCTTCTGTTATATTTTGGTCTAATATTTTTCGTTCTTCATTAAAGGCAATTACCATTTCGGCAGTTTCTTCGGCTTCACGCATGGAAAATCGAGTTAACAAATCTACCGCATAGTTGCCGTGCTTTATTCTTCCTGCTGCATTAATTTTTGGTGCAACCTTAAATACAATATCACTAACTGTATAGTTACTTTGTTTATAGACATTCAACAAAGCCTTTATCCCTGGTCTTGGGGTACTATTCAATACTTCCAATCCAAAAAAAGCTAAAATTCTGTTTTCTCCTGTTATTGGAACAATATCTGCTCCTATAGCAGTCACCACAAGATCTAGATAGGGTTTTAAATCCTCAATTGTTTGATTTCGATTAGCTGCTAAAGCTTGAATCAACTTAAAACCCACACCACAACCACATAAGTCTGGATACGGATAAGTACAGTCAAGTCGTTTAGGATCCAATACCGCTATAGCATTCGGGATTTGATTCCCGGGCAGATGATGAT
The DNA here is from genome assembly GCF_965118575.1 of Myroides odoratus. Taxonomy (GTDB): domain Bacteria; phylum Bacteroidota; class Bacteroidia; order Flavobacteriales; family Flavobacteriaceae; genus Flavobacterium; species Flavobacterium odoratum_B. Next base: position 37,224 of record NZ_CBCPHW010000028.1, read on the forward strand.
CACAGATGACGAAATCAACTCCTTTTTGCGTGGCATATTCCACATGATCGATAGATTTGATTCCACAATCTAGGGCAATTATTAATTTAATATCATTATCTGAAGCATAATCTATGCCTTGATAAGACACGCCGTATCCTTCTTGATACCGGTCTGGTATATACCGATCTACTTGAGGGTAATACGATTGAATATAAGAATATACTAGGGCTACAGCTGTCGTACCATCCACATCATAATCGCCAAAAACCATTATATTTTGTTTTTTTGCAATTGCTTCTTCTATTCGCTGAACGGCTTTATCCATATCTCTCATGAGATAAGGATCGTGCAATTCGTCTAATGAAGGGCGAAAGAAACGTTTGGCTTGGTCATAGGTTGTAATCCCTCGATCAACTAATAATTGAGCTAAGATAGGATCAATATCCAATAATCTAACTAACTGATTAACACTTTCTTGATCTTTTATTTCTTTTAAAGTCCACCGCATTCTTATTGTTTATGGTAATGAATATTGGTTTCAACTTTTGCAAACTGAGTAAACATATGCATTACACCACAATATTTTTCTACAGATAAATCCACTGCTTTTTTTAATTTAGCTTCATCTAAATTAGCGCCATAAAAATGATAATCTACAAGTACCGTATGATAAACGGCAGGGTCTTCATCCGTTAAAAGCCCTTCTGTTTCTATTTTAAAATCCGCAACTTCCAATCTCATTTTTTTGATTAAAGAGGCAACGTCTAATCCTGAACATCCTGCCAATGCGGATAACATTAATGCTTTAGGTCTAAAGCCTTTGTTGTCCCCTCCATTTTCAGGTCCTGCATCAATTCGCATGGTTTCTCCACTTGGATTCGTTGATTCAAATTGCATATTCTCTAACCAAGTAGTTGTAACTTTATGTGACATATCCTTTATCTTTTATCAAATCCTATTCCTAATTTATTGCTTTTTACCAGCAACTACAACCACGATTTCTCCTTTAGGTGGTTTTTCTTCAAAGTGTCTGAGAACTTCAACAACCGATCCTCTCACGGTTTCTTCATGTAATTTAGACAATTCTCGAGAGACTGAAATCACGCGATCTCCACCAAAATAGGTTTGAAATTCACCTAAGGTTTTGACTAATTTGTGTGGTGAAACATAGATAATTAGAGTCCTTGTTTCTTCTGCTATTTGCAAATAACGCGTTTGTCTTCCTTTTTTATCAGGTAAGAATCCTTCAAACACAAATTTATCATTAGGCAATCCACTATTTACCAAAGCGGGTACAAAAGCGGTCGCACCAGGTAAACAGTCGACCTCAATATCATTTTCAATACAGGCTCTAGTCAATAAGAACCCAGGATCAGATATAGCTGGTGTTCCTGCATCTGAGATTAAAGCGAATGTTTCGCCCGTCTGCATGCGTCTTACAAGACCTTCTACCGTTTTGTGCTCGTTGTGCATATGATGACTCATCATAGGTGTGTTCACCTCAAAATGCTTCAACAGTTTACCACTATTTCTTGTATCTTCTGCTAAAATATAATCTACCTCTTTTAATACCTTAATGGCACGAAAGGTCATATCTTCCAAATTGCCAATCGGTGTAGGTACAACATACAATTTTCCCATAATCTTATTCGAAGCGCTTTTCAATTAACGCCATAAAACGTTCAGCGTATTCTTCTTTTCCGTCCCAATTATTATATTCTGGTTTTACCAAGTGCTCTACAAAGCTTCTCGCTTCATCAAAAGTACCTACGGTATTCAATTGCGATAACACGCGATTAAAGTCTTCAGAACTATTGGCAAACAAGTGTTTTTCAAAAGCAATGCGATCATTTAATCCAACCATAATTGATCCGCGGTAAATATCATTAATTGATTTTTTTACAATTCGAGGTTCTCTAACCGATACATGCTCTAAATTAAAAAGCATGTTTTGTTGGTTTTCAAGTTTTTCTTCTTGTATTGTATCTTCTTTGTGCTTTTCTGCTTCTTGTTCTGTTTTATTTTGTGCAAAGAAACTAGCCGTGTCCTGATTTTCTTCTGGTTCGGCTAAACTTGGTTTATCCGCATCTACTCGTTCAAAACTAAGATCATCTATGAGGATGGCATTTTCTTTTGACACATCTTCAATGCGAATGAATTCAATTTCACCAAAGTCAAATCCCTCAAATGGATTATCTTCTTTTTGATTCGCTGTCAAAGGTGCAAATTCTTCTATTGGCTCCTCTTGTTCTTCCTGAACAAAAACAACTTCTTCAAAACTTTCTTCCTCCTCAACGATAACTTCTTCCAGAACTTCTTCTTTCAGTTCTATTTTATCTTCTTCAGTCCAGTTCTCCTCTTCATCTTCTTCCTCTTCATTGCTCTCTTCCAGTTCTTCTTCGTCGATTTCGATTTCTTCTTCTAGGACATTATCAACTTGTATTTCCTCATCTTGCTCTTGCATTTCCTCTTCTTCCATCATCAAGATTTCCTCTTCCGTTTCCAATTCAAGTGAAAAATCAACCACAACTTCTTTTTCTGCTTCCACCACAAGGGGATAATCCTCCACCAATAAATCCGATGGAATTTGAGATCTTAGTTCCTTTTCTTCTGGGTAAATTTCTTTGCCTATCTCTGCAAGCTCTTCTTGTGCTTGTGCATGAGTTAAGGTGCTTAATTTCTCTACTAACTGGTCTTCAGTTATGTCTTTTACAAGTCCTAATGCTAGGTTATCTTGATAAAATTTTAAAATTTGAAGCTTTTCATATAATTCTTTGGCTTCAACATATAACTTATCTACATCTGTATCTTTCATCTGTAACACGCGATGAACGATGCTCAGCAACTCTCCCTCTAAGACTTTCTTCATAACTTTTAATTTCATTAGTAAATTATACAAGCTTTTTTTGATAAATTTGTCCTTTACAAAGTAACAAAAAAACTACTGGTTTCAGCCTGAAAATTACAAAATGTTTCTAGAAATTCCTGTTAATCACAAAGAACAATTTGGTTGGATAGAAGTAATCTGTGGATCCATGTTTTCTGGAAAAACAGAAGAACTGATTCGCCGATTACGAAGAGCTCAATTTGCCAAGCAAAAAGTCGAGATTTTTAAACCTGCTATTGATACGAGGTATCACGATGAATATGTGGTATCCCACGATTCGAATGAGATTCGATCAACCCCTGTTCCCACTGCGGACAGCATTCGGCTTTTAGCGAGCGGATGTGACGTTGTTGGCATTGATGAAGCGCAATTCTTTGATGATGAAATTGTCAATGTTTGCAATGAATTAGCCAATTCAGGTATTCGCGTCATTGTAGCTGGTTTGGACATGGATTTTAAAGGAAATCCCTTTGGTCCGATGCCTGCTTTGATGGCAACAGCCGAATATGTCACTAAAGTTCATGCGGTCTGTACACGCACAGGAAACTTAGCGCATTACAGCTACAGAAAGGCCGCTAGTGATGCTATCGTTATGCTTGGAGAAACGGAGGAATATGAACCCTTAAGTAGAGCCGCTTATTACAAGGCAATGCGAGAAGCTGAAAGACTCAAAAAAGAAAAACCTAAACCCTGATTATATAGATTAAACGTATTATGAGAAAGTTATACCAGATTTACCTAGACTCTTATAGAGGATTATCCTCTGCATCTTGGATGCTAGCCATCGTCATGTTAATCAATAGAGCTGGTTCGATGGTTTTTCCTTTCTTAGGCGTTTATATGACGAAAGAGCTTCACTTTACGGATGAGCAAACGGGGTATGTGTTAGCTTGTTATGGTGTGGGTTCGATGATTGGATCTACCCTGGGTGGATGGCTTACTGATAAAATAGGGAATTACAAACTTCAGTATTTGAGTTTATTGGGTAGTATTCCCATGTTCATCCTACTTCCTCATTTCACCTCTGTGGTTAGTTTAGCCATCATGATTCTCTTACAAAGTACAATCAGTGAAATGTTTCGCCCTGCCAACTCCGTAGCGATTACTAAATATGCCAAACCTGAGAATATAACGCGTGCCTTTTCTTTAAATAGAATGGCTGTAAACTTAGGCTTCTCTATTGGCCCTGCGATGGGGGGAATGTTAGCAGCAATCTCTTATGCATTATTGTTTTATATCAATGCGGGTGCCGCTTTTTTTGCTGCAGTGGTTTTTATTTATTTCTTTAAAAATAGAAAGGAAAATCCTAAACCAAAGACGATTATCGAAGAGGATGCAGATATTGAGACATCAAAATCCCCAATAATACGCAAGTCTCCTTACAAAGACGGTATGTTTTTGTTCTATAGTTTCTTTTGTACATTATACTCTATTGCCTTTTTACAACTATTCAGTACCCTTCCTATTTTTTATGAAAAAGTGGGTAAGCTGAATGAGTTTGAAATTGGGCTTGTTTTAGGCTATAGTGGCTTGCTGATTGTATTAGCAGAAATGCTCCTTGTACACCTCGCTGAAGGGCATTTATCCATCCAAAAAAGTATTTTTTATGGTGCCTTGATTGCTCCCTTTGCTTTTCTTATTTTCTTATTGGATTACAGTATGATTTCCATCTTACTATCCATCACCTTTTTGAGCTTATCAGAAATGCTTATTTTTCCCTATACTTCTACCGTGACAGCAATGCGTGCGGATGAAAACAGCAAAGGGTCTTATATGGGGGTTAATGGATTGACTTTTGCCGTTGGATTTATTATCTCTCCTATTTTAGGTACAAAACTTGTAACCTACTATGGTTATAATGTGCTGTGGATTGTCATGGGGTCTATCTTTCTAATTGCCGCTTTTGGTTTGAATTATACGGTTGGCAAGATGACGAAATCTAAAATATAGTTTTATCTCTCTTTTTTATTCCCTGTTTACAACCTCTCGTTATACCTTGATTATAAATAGGATATGAAAATAACCCAAAAATTAAATGTTAAAATTTAAAAACAAGGCTTAAAATCGAGCTTTTATGCCTTGCATTGTATATATTTTATTCTATATTTGCACTCGCATTACCAAAATAATGCAGACCAAATATTTGGCGAGGTAGCTCAGTCGGTTAGAGCGCAGGATTCATAACCCTGAGGTCACGGGTTCAACTCCCGTCTTCGCTACTACAAAGACTTAATCGAAAGATTAGGTCTTTTTTTATTTTGTAGGATTCTGATGAATCTGTCCTAAAAGTTGTATTTATGCAAAAAGCTTAGTCAGGATCAAGTACAAAAGTTGGGGGACAGTATAAAAAATAGTGTTTTTTTTAATTAGACTTTTCCGGTTCGTATGTCACCCTGAGGTAACGAAGGGTCGCATACTCTAGATCCTATTCCCCTTATCGTTTATTAGGTAAAAAGTTTAGTCAACCTAAAGAGAAAGGGATTAAACGCAAAAGTTGAGGACTAGTGAAAAAAGTATATATTCAAGGATCTTATTTTTGCGATTAGTAGGTCTCCCTGAGGGACGAAGGGTCGCATCCTATCAATCACATTTTAACTATTCGGAATAAAAAATAGACCGATGCAAAAAGTTTGGTTAATCTAAACAAGAAAAGGATTGATCTCTAACTCCTCTATACCTAATTCTAAGGTATTTAATTTTGGCATTAAAAGATTCAGCAGATGCATTGGTACTTCTATCATTAAAATAGTTAAGTACCGACTTGTGATTGATTTGACTTGTTTTAATAATGGTATAAAATTGTTTTAACCCGATTTTCCTTCCTTTCCTAACATTTAAAGTTCTTTTCTTTTTTAAAGGGTAAAAAAGAAACAAAAACCCCTTGGACTGATTCAAATAAGGGTCAATTTAATTCTTACGCCTGAGAACAAAAGAACTCGCTGCGCTCAAACACCTTTTGTTCTTGCAGTCGTTTCGAATTATTGACACTTCGTATTTGACTAACGTCCGTTTGAAATCCTCTTTTAAATGAAGTTTGTCTTTTATATCATCATCAATCCCCTCCATCAAAAAGGTATTAATCAATCAATCCCTCCCCAACTTTTGCACTTGATCCATTAGTCAATCTGTATAAACATAAATAGCTCTTACTTGGATATTCAAGCAAAAACGCAAGTATTCTTTAAGCCGTTTTATGAAATCCTTCTATAGTGGAGTATTCCAAATGTGAGTTATCTTGACTTTTTATCATAGCGAAGTTCTATATAATAAAAAATCTCCTTCACCTTATTATTGCGATTAACTAAAATCTTTCCAAAAATAAGGTCTATTTGCAGAGATTTAAAAAATACTTTCTACCACGATATTATTCCAACTATTTCCTTTTCTACTTACACTTCTTCTCCCTTTAAAGGCATCATTGATTCTTTCTTGTTCTGGAATAAGTTTTAAATAACCTTTATCAGGAAAATTAG
>NZ_CBCPHW010000029.1:0-36499 GCF_965118575.1 Myroides odoratus
TTCATCCATCTCCCTATCGCAGCATCATAATTCCTCGCGCCATAATCATAAACATTGAACCCTAGCTCCTCTTGCTTCTCTTTTCCGTTGTATTGGTACTTATAATTAGCCGCAATCGTATTATTCTTCTCATTGTATCCTTTATGTGCTAATCCAAAAGGGTAATAGTTGTTTTCTTCAATAATTTCACCAACGTCAATCTTGTCATTTTTGTTGGTATCCGAATAACTCAAGCGAACATTGCCTAGGTGATCACTGTATTGATATACATAGCCATTGGTTTCTGCATTGAAATACCCCTCTGCCGTTGGAAAGAAACTCAAAACGCCTTTGACGTATTGAAAACCATCTAAATAATCCGTTACTACTGTGATACTCCCTTGGGTTACTTTTTTCTGAATCTTCTCACCAGTTGCTGTATAAAGGTAATTAATTTTTCCACCTGCAAAGACAACTTCTGTCGGTAAATTCAAATGGTTGTACTTCATTGCCGTTACTCCTTTGTTGCGATCGACCTTTAAATTGCCAAAGGTATCGTAATCGTAGTGTTTAGCAGTGGTACTCCCTTGTTTGAATCCATCGGTATTATTGGATACATCTACCACTTTTTGCAGTATGTTTCCATCATACGTATAAGTCAAGACATCCAAATCCAACGCTATTCCATTGGCAACCCCTTGTCCTTTGCGGTTTAAGGTCAATATATTTCCGTTGTTGTCATAGGTTAGTTGCTCATCGTAAATACCCACCACGGGTGCAATGCCACCCGGCTCTTGGTAAACCCCTGTTTTTAAGCGATCTATCGCGTCATAACCATAGCTGTAACGACGCAATACATTGTCATTTGCTGTTTTCCAGCTTTGCTCTGCGATATTGCCGTTGTATAATTTTTTAATTCCAACAACCCCTTCACTATCGAGTTTGTTGTAATTGAGCTTCATCGCAAATAACGACTTCTTACCAAAATCGCCTGCTTCTAAATCCTGGGGTGCATTTACCTGAGTTAACCAACCTCTGATGTTATAGGTATAGTTGATCTCTTGTAAAAAAGTGTTGCGAGTTGGTGATTCTGTAGCTAATATAGGCCCATCAAGAACTAAATTGTTTTGTTGTACCTCTATAGGTCTGAAATTACTTCCCATCTTACCACCTACTCGCTTTTGTTTCAAGCGTCCCAATTCATCGTAAACATTTTGAAAAACAACTACTTGATCTAAATTGTCAATCTTATGGGTTTGATACAGCAAACGCTCTGCCTTGTCATAGGAAAAAGTTTGGGTAATCACTTTAGGTTCTACGCCATTCTTATACTTGTGACTCGTTACGGTTTTAGTTGCCAAGCCTCGGAAGTTATACTTCGCATCTACTTGGGTATAACCGCCTAAAGTGTTCGTTTTATAGCTTCTTAATACGCGTTCTTTGTAATCATACAACTGATAACTCAACGTTCCTTGTGCTTCGGTAGCCGTTGTAATTACCCGTATCCAAGAACCTGTCGGAAGTCCCTTTACCTTGGTGATCACGTCTTGGCCTTCTATCGCTGCAAAACTCGAAGGGGCTCCTGTAAAGGTGTAATCATCGTAATAGTTTACTCCTAAAATCTTTAGTCCTGTTTTTGGAAAAACCACATTAGTATACATCACAGCAACTTGATCGATCGTTGTTGCTATTGCGCGTTTCTCGTGATAATCCGCTCCAGCATCAACGGCTGTTTGAAAGGTAGCTCTACCCGCTTCTGTTGTGGGAGTACCCGCATAATAACCCGTATACACCACACGACCAAAAATATCGTATTTGCTAAATAACCAGCCTTTCGCTCCATCGCCAAACGGACTGTATACAGGTCCTTGGGCCAATAAACGATCGGCTTTATCATACACCAAATACTCCCATTCTTTGCCCGGTAATTTTTTAGCCACCAAGCGATTTTTGTGATCGTATTTGTATTGGTAACACAACTTATCTAAGGTGGTTGCATCTGTTTTTCCTCCAGCTAAAGGTGGTAAAACATAGGTGAGGTTATTGTATTGGTCATACACATAATACGTAAATATAGGATTGCCTTTATAAGGATTAAGCGTTAATCCTGTTGGATCCAGTAGGCTATTAGATCCCGCTTGGTTTACATTTTCTGAAAGATTATTTCCGATCGTATGGCCTATCTCTTCTCCATTTTCCATGATTTCACTCAAGCTCTTGCCTTGTAATTCACCTTGTATATCTTGTGTAGTAGTACCTAAAGTCATAGGACCTGAACTACCTTCCTCCGATCTCGGAATTGGTGCTAATTCGAGAGGAAAAATTTGAACGGTAACCAATATTTTTCCCTCTTGATCTGTAAAACGCTGCGAAGCATTTCCATTTTCATCTTTGGTCGTGGTTACATACAAGTTAGCTGCCGCGTAAAATCCTCCATCAACCAAACGGATGTCATATTGTTTTAAACCCGCATTCCAAGTCGCAACGGCTTTAAAATTCTTCACCTGATTAGCTACATTGAACCCATAAGAATGAGTCACATTCTGAGCACCACTTGTCGTTATTTTCCAATCCTCCCCAGGAGACCCTTGTTTTAAAACGCGTTTTAAAGGCGATTTCTCCAATTCACTTTCACTATACGGATTGGTGGTTTGCTCGTATTTGACGCTGTTATAAAAGGTTTCCGTTTGACGTTTTGCATTCGCTAAATAGCCCTTTTTGGTTGGATCCCAAACAACAAGTTGACTTTGATCTTTTCCTGTATCGGGGTTGTAATTATCTACAAAAGGTAAGTATTCTTTGACCTGACCAATATTCAATTCATATTCAATATGCTTGACTATATTTTTATTTTTAGGCCCTATACCTACAGCAATTTCTTGTTTAGGACGCCCCAAACCATCATAGTAAACAATCGTTTCTAATTCATTTCTTTCAACAAAAGGATCGGTAGGAGCTACTTGCAAAGTTGTCGGTCCTTTGGGTTGAGTTGTTTTGATGTAATTCTCGGTTTTAGTCTGGGCTAAAACGCCTAGAGAACTTAACCAAAACACCAATAGTATTGCTATATTTTGTTTCATTTTAATCTGCTTATTCATTAAACCACACACCTGCTGCTTGTTTCTTCTCAAAAAAGAATAAGTCAAAAACAGGAGGTAAATCAAATTTATTTTCTCGCTTATCGTCTCACCACTTTAACACTTCCGCTCTCTGTATCGGTTTTCACCCAAATGATATAGGTTCCGCGGGATAAAGCAGATAAATCAACAGGTTCGGTTTGGTATTCAATTGGCTTACTGAGCATCAAACGACCACTTAGATCAAACACTTCTAGTTTTCCAGTGGTATAAGTAAAACCCATCACAACATTGGTAAAACCAGCAGTTGGGTTGGGAAAAGCTTCTATGCTGATACGTATCGATTCTTCTTTTTCTTTGTCTTCTTTGGCTAATTTGACAATCCAAAAGTCATTGCCTCCTTTGTGGCTTTCTTTGGCTTTGCTTTTTTCTCCATTCGAGGTTCCTGCAAATACATACCCCTCATCGCGGGTTTGAATCACTTTAGTCAGGACGTCATTGCCTTTGCTGCTGATGGATTGCTCCCATTCTACCGTGCGATCGGCTTCGATGCGCGTGCCTAAATATTCGAACTTCGTGTGCTTTTCATTGACTTCCACACTGCTTCCGCCTAAGAAAAACTGCCCTTTTGCATCGACAAATCCATTGGTTAACATATTGTAATCCCCATAACTATAAGTGAACTCTTTTTCTTCTTTACCGCGGTCATCTACTTGCACGAGCCAATAATCCAACTCACTTTCTTGTTTGCTGGTTTTACTGCCTGATAAGTCGGAATTAGACATGCCAAAAAGCACATAACCTCCTTCTTTTTGTTGCTGAATTTCTTTTAACTCCTCTTCTTGCTTTCCGCCATAACTCCTTTGCCATTGTTCTTTGCCGGAAGCATCTAGCTTAATCAACCAATAGTCCATACCACCATAATTTTGTGCAGTCTTATTACCACTAGCCCCTGAATTGGATTTGGCTCCGATAAGCAACCCGCGATCGGCGGTTTCAATGATATCTACCCCCACATCCTTATATTCTCCACCATAAGACTTTTGCCAGATGATGTTTCCCATCGCATTTAAACGCAAAATCCAAAGATCGGTCCCACCGTAATAGGCTTGGGTTTTATCTCCAGATACAATCGAATTGCTATTGGCTAAAATGGCATACTCGCCTCCTTTTAACGCCTTTACTTTAACTATTTCTTCGGTGCCTATTCCGCCATAACTCTTTTGCCATTCGATTTGTTTGGCAGCATTGAGTTTAACGATCCACAAGTCTTCCTTGCCTTTATTTTCTTGGGTTTTATCTCCCGATTGACCGGAGGTAGAGGTGATTCCCAATAAAAACCCCCCATCTGGGGTATGGCAGACACTGTGTAAATAATCATTGCCTTCACCGCCCAAGCGATATTGCCATTCTTGGGCACCGTCTTCTTTCATTTTCCAAAGCCAAGCATCAATATTCCCGCGACGCTCTGCTTTGATATCGCCTCCTGCATCAGAAAGTGAACTCCCCGCCAATAAAAAACCGTAATCAGCTGTGGCTAAAACATCAAATAAATACTCGGAATGTGCACTGCCCAAGGTTTGTTCCCATTTGACTTTCTGACTAAAACAAAGTGTCAATATAAACGTGGCTACTACTAGTAATGTTATCTTCATAGCCTTATTGTTTGTAATTGTATTCATATTCAATTAGGGTATTTTTTTGACTATCCTGCACTTTTATCAAACGACCAAAGCCATCGTATTCATAGTACTCTTTACCGCCTCTTTCATTTTCCTTGTAAATTAATCCACGTAGGCGGTCATATAAATAGTGATTGATAATTGCATGTTCAAACGCACCGCTAATTTTAAAACGAGAATCAATAGCTTGTACATCTGCTTCTGAAGGGTATAGAGAGACTCCTACATTCACTATTTTATCTCCTAATAATGTTTTAATGGTAGCGTAAGGCATATTATCAATAACCCATATGGGTAAACTTTGGTTATATCCCCAGATATAACTCGTTTCTTTTCCTGATTTATTCCTGAAATTCAATAAGTTATATTTTAAATCGTAGTTCAAAAAATCAACCTCTTTTTCCCAATTACCCCCTCTATATTGTTTTTCAATACTACTTAGCACAGGATCCACAGGAGCCACAGGATCAGGAAATGGAGGTTTTTCAATAAGATTTTGTCCAAATGCTGGCAAAGACGAATTAGAATTAACAAACGACAAATCTAGAAATCTATCTCTATAATTATTTTTCTGTGCAAAAACTATTTCATTGTCTATATAGTGTTCTTCTAAAATAACAGAAATAATATTATGCCTATTAACCATTGTTTGATAAACGGATTGTTCCTGATAATCAAAAGGATATTTATAGGTTGTTTTGTAAGTCTTCCCTCCAAATACAATTTCTTTTTCTATTAACGATTTATATTCTTCATTATATTTATAAGAAATTTTTCTTTTAACAATACTATTTGTTCCATTATAATCAATTTCAGTCTCTGATTTGAGATAAGGATGATAGGTATAAATTAAATTTGCTATATAAGTAAAAGCATACAGAGATCTATGTATATTATTATTATAGTGTACGTTTTCATATAAATTAAGAACTCTTATATGATCTTTTAATCGATTGGGATTATCATTGTATTGATATACAATTTCTTTTACTTTTTCACCTTGTTTACCAATCGCATTTTTAATAGGCTTAAAATACGTCTTAGAGAGCAATTGTCCTCGTTCTAAACCCATACTAATCACATCTCTTTTTTCCCAAACATTTTTTAACCTTCCATTTTCATCTTTTAAACTATTTTCATAGTGACTCGCATAATTTAATGCGGCTTGATCATGATAACCATTATCAAAATTTTTATACTTAAACGTGATAAAGCTACCATCTCTATCATCTATTTCAGCTACTTCACTATAAGTTATGTGATTACCTCGTAAACGATCTGCTGGATATATATCTTCTGTTGACCATCTTTTATAATCTAAATCTCCATTCTCAAATTGCAGATATCCTTTTGTAATATCAAAGTAGGTCGGTACATGAGTTAAAATACCACTTGACGGACTTCCAAATGTATCGAAATTTTTAACGTATTTATAACTTTTAGAACTTTCTAAAACATAATTGGAATCAAAACTTTTAATTGATTTTATTCTCACACCTCCTGCTGGTTTTTCAACACCTCCAGAATTCACTATTACAACAAAAGGGTAATTTCTAGCAATAGCTCCATACATATTAGCTTCATATTCAAATTCTGTGGTACCCCCAGTCGGATAAGTTATACCTGTTAAAATCTCCCATGTATTAAATCTTGAAACCTGAGGTTTTCGATCTTCATCGTATTGGTTTCTCAAGTTAACATTAGAAGTAAAAGGGTTCAAATATTTATTTATACCAGCAAAAGTTGGAAGACTTAAAGGATCATCTATATAGCCGAAATAATTTTTGTTATCAGTATAAAAACCATAATCGTCTTTATTATAAGCAGTTGGATTTGGAGAGTATGATTCAGGCATATCATATTTAAAACCATACCTTTCATTTTTCTCATGTTCTATCTCTTTAATATTTACACTAAGTAACTTTCTTCTCTCATAACTGGACCTTGTATACTGAAAATCAACCTCTTTTTCAATTAGATTTTTTTTGTTATACACAAAAATATTATCCAACTGTCGTACAGACTTTTTAGCCTCTATAGCTGTTAATTTCTTCGGATGTTGAAACGTAGCAATTTTTTTATGATTAAGCTCAAAACCAAAATAACCATTTCTACTATCAACGACACTCATGCCTACATATGTACCAACATGAAAATTTTCATACGATCCTATATTCTTAGAAAAATCAGAAGCTTCACCATATTCAAAAACTACTTTTGAATATGGTGTTTCAATTTCCTTTAGAACTACAGGATGAACAACTGTTGCTTGTTCTGTATTAATTGTTAAATAATGATTTTTTGTAAAATTCTGTTCATCTTTTGGTCCTGTAAAGCCATATTTTAAATCCGTAAAAACTTTAGTAGAATAGAAAGGAGATTCCTTACTATAAATAAATTTAATTTTTTCCAAATTTGGAAATATAACACTAGTTAAATACCAAGCTGTTTTCGCTCCATGTGCTATTCTCCAGAATTCCTCTACTTCAATTGCTGATAACGTAGGTCTATGCCCTTGATATGTCTTTTCTGTACTATTCTCATCAATACCAAAAACATACTCTATTGCATTTTCATCTACAATAACAAAACCATTTATTCCTGTAACTGACTGATCAACATAACTTCTTGAAAAATCAACTCGTTTTACTTTTAATTTTTTATCACTTGTAGTTCGAAATTTTGCTTGATTCTTGTAATCAAAATATAATTCTCCAGAATAATCCAAAAAGTTAATAGAAAAAGAATAATTTGCTAACGCTCCATCATCAAAATATGTACTAAGTGTAAGTCCACTTGCATATCCTCCTAACAATTGTACTAAACGTTTCTTAGAATCCCAATCATCTCGATCTACCAAAGAAGCTTCTGATTGATTCTGAGCTACATTTACATCATAATTAGGTTTATCTATTTTACTCTTAATCAAACTAATTACCCCTCCACTATTCAAATGCCATCCCAATCCAACTGTATTAGCAAAAGCTTCTACCTTATTTCCCATACCATTGTGATAACGCAAAGTAATAGGCATAGAAAAATTTCTATAAGTTACAGTATGAATAGGTACTGTAATATCTACTACACCTATAAAATTACTAGGTGAAAATTCTCCAAAAGTCCTAAATCCAGTAACATTAGGAGAACTAGCAATATTAACTTGTTGACGAGGACTTGATCCATGTACAATAGATGAACTTAATGTTTGACTAAAAGTACTTAGACTGATCAATAAAAAAAGGAAATATATGACTTTGTCATATATTCTTTTAGAAACTATATACAAACCCCTTTGATTTTTAACCATAATTTAAAACTCACTTAATTATTTAAATTTTATACAAAATTAACTTTTTTTTACATTAAAAAATCAAAAAAAAATACAAAATATCAGGTAAAAAAAATAAAAACAACAATTTAACAGTATATTGAAATAAAATTTTTTCATTAACCCAAAATATATACATAATCGAAAAAATACAAAACTAAACCATCTTATTTTTTATAAGTACAATCTAAATACCTACCCTACTAATACGTCTGTTTATTTATTAAACATCATCCGCTCATCCCCCCAGAAATAGTGAAATTCCCCCTCCTCCTCCCTTTTTGTATTTGCCGTTTGTTTTTTTTGCGCACTTTTGCACCTCCAATTTAAATTTGTCACAAACAGAACACCTATGAAAACACTCGTTCAAGCCTTGCTATTCTGCTTCTCACTACAAGCCGTAGCCCAAACTACTTTATACACCACACAACCTACAGAAGCTTACAAAGACCAAGCAGGAACCCAAAAAGCAGGTGTTTTTGTGTCCAATACCCCTTTAAGTGATACCGAAAAGAGTAACAAGCGCGTAGTACAAATCAATCGCGATTACGAGAATCCGCTTTATATTGTAGATACAAAAAATTTAAGTGAAACCTATACCGACCAAGCACCAGATGCACCAGCTCCTTTGATTGAACAAGATGAGTACTATGGTTCACCCCACCTATTTACTACCGTAGCGGGCTTGAAAGTACGGGAATATCCTACGAGTACCTCTAGTGTATTAGGTACGATTTTAAACGGTACAGCCGTTCCCCTTTATTTTTATCCGTATGACAAAAATGCATGGGTACCAATTCCTTTTGAAGATGGCTATGGCTATGTTGCTGTACAGTTTTTAGGCGCACGTCCTGTAATGGATGAGCTTATTCAAGCTTACAAAACCGCTACAGAAGTTAGTGAGCAGCGAAAATATGCAGAACGCATTTTAGAATTAGGGTGGAACAGCCCTGATAAAGAAACGATACAAGCCATTCAAACCTATGTCGATTTTGCGACCAAGCAAAATGAAACCGACAAGATTGAATTGTTAAAAATGCAAGTGGAGGTGCTAAAAGCAAGGCCTAAACAGGGAAATACGGCCAAAATAGATAAACTAATCAAAAAACAGCAGTTTGGTTTTACACTAAACAAAGTAGTAGAGCCTAAAGGTGGTTTTCCAATTGAATGGATTCATGATTATCTAGGCTATCCTTTGGATGAATATGCTGATTTGGAAGATTGCGTTCTGGGTGATTATGAAGGAAATTCCTTTTTTAATTCGGCTGAATTTATTACCAATGATTTGACGCATTCGTATAGTGTGAGAAAGATGGATATGTTAAACTTCAATGGTTTTCAGATCGACAATTCCATCTTAGACAGTACAACAACCGAAGTTGCATTCTTAAAAATAGCCAAGGGATTAATAACAACCATCGATTCATTGACGCATAGCTACTATATCCAGGTTGAAGATTCAAACTATGCTTTTGTTTTCTACAACAATGTATTATTGCGAGTAGAATTGATTTATTACTGCTAATTTTTTTATTTCAAGTCTTTTTACTCTACATTTACAAGGAATAACTAAATAAACAACAAATGTCAGTAGCTAAGAAAGATTATAAAAAAGTGACCACTAAGTCACTGATTGATATGAAAGCCAACGGAGAAAAAATATCCATGCTTACTTGTTATGATTACTCGATGGCCAAAGTTTTAGAAGCTGGTGGAGTTGATGTGATGTTAGTTGGAGATTCAGCTAGTAATGTTATGGCTGGACACGAAACAACATTGCCTATTACACTAGATCAAATGATATACCATGCACAATCGGTTGTACGAGGTGCAGACCGCGCGCTTATTGTCGTGGATTTACCTTTCGGTTCTTACCAGTCCGATCCTAAAGAAGCCTTGCGTTCTTCTATCCGCATTATGAAAGAAAGCGGTGCGCATGCAGTAAAAATGGAAGGCGGTATTGAAATCAAAGAAGGTATCAAACGCATTTTAGATGCGGGTATTCCGGTAATGGGACATTTGGGCTTAACGCCTCAGTCTATTTACAAATTCGGAACGTATACCGTACGCGCTAAAGAAGAGGAAGAAGCTGAACAATTGATGAAAGATGCTAAGATGCTTGAGGCAATTGGCTGTTTTGCTGTGGTATTAGAAAAAATTCCAGCAACCTTAGCTAAAAAAGTAGCAGAGAGTATTTCAATTCCAGTGATTGGTATTGGCGCAGGAAATGGCGTAGATGGACAAGTGTTAGTGATTCATGATATGATTGGATTAACTCATGAATTTAACCCTAAATTCTTACGTCGTTATTTAAACATCTTCGATCAAATGAAAGAAGCGGTTGCTCAATATGTTGTAGACGTAAAAGCAGTTGATTTTCCAAACGAAAATGAGCAGTACTAAGACACATTTTAAAAAAAATAAAGACATAAAAATATCCTTTTAGATTTAAAAGGATATTTTTGTTTTAAAATTCACCGTATGAAAGTTGTTTCTACTCCCGATAATTTACAAATCTTACACGAAGACAATCATATTCTTGTGATTAATAAACGCGTGGGAGACTTAGTACAAGGAGATCAAACTGGAGATATGCCCTTGAGCGAGATTCTCAAATTATATCTAAAGAAAAAATACGACAAACCAGGAGAAGTTTATTTAGGGGTAATTCACCGTTTAGACCGTCCTACTTCTGGGCTTGTGGTATTTGCCAAAACATCTAAAGCCTTAACGCGTTTAAATGAGTCCTTTAAAAATAGAGAAACCCAGAAAACGTATTGGGCCGTAGTCAAAGATGCTCCCCCTAAAGTAGAAGATACTTTAGAGCACTTTTTGGTGCGAAACCCAAAAAACAATACCTCTAAAGCCCATACGAAGGAAGTACCCAACAGCAAAAAGGCAAAATTGACGTATCGCCTCTTTCATCAGCTCAAGACGTACTCCGCTTTGGAAATTGACTTGCATACGGGGCGCCATCACCAAATACGCTGTCAATTGGCTGCAGTTGGTTGTCCAATAAAAGGCGATTTAAAATACGGCGCTGATCGAAGCAATCCCGATGGAGGTATTCACTTGCATGCGCGATCGCTTACTTTTGCTCATCCCGTAACTAAAGAAATACTGACAATTGTAGCACCGACTCCTGATGAAGTCATCTGGAACAACATCGAAAGCAAGTAAAATTCTAAAATAAGAATAACAAAACGAGGCGAAATGCAGTTGCATTTCGCCTCGTTTTGTTTATTCGCATTTCCATACAGTATGCTGAATACAGTGAAGCATCACATCAGTCACTCAACGCTAACGATAAGCATCGCATTAGCCTTTTTTCATCCTTTTACTTTAGGTTTGTTCGAGTGTTGTTTTGGTCTTGTTCGGGTGTGCTTTGGTCTTGTTCGGGTGTGCTTTGGAAAAACGACCTTTTCTCGAAGAACACCAAAACAAATACACTAGAAGAAGAAAAGAATGTTACACCCTATAGCAAAACGAAAAGGAGAGAAAAACAAAAAAAACGCTTAACTTTATAAGAGTAACCAAAATACAAACTTATTTTCAAGGAATTCCCATAAAAGCACCTGTGTATTCCAAGAAAATTATATAACTCTTTGCTAAAATTGTATAACCGTTTTTATTTACAAAAAGCGGACATTTGTTATTGAAAAAAAACCTTTAATTCTATGAAAAAAACATATAAAGTAAGTGGTATGACTTGCAATGGTTGTAGAACCAAAGTAGAGCAAACCTTAAACGATATTCCTGGTATTCAGGCAGAGGTTTCCCTTGAACAAGAACAAGCTAATTTAGATTTACATTCCGATATAGACACCTTAACCTTGCAAAAGGCTTTACTAAAAAAGGGACCTTATATCTTGCAAGAAGTAATCACAAAAGCAGATGGAAGTAAAGAGATACTACCACCTATAGCGCTTAGTGAAGAAGATCACTTTCACCAGGAAATTCCAGCTGAAATGGCGGATAAAGCAGGTAAATATTTCTGTCCGATGTTATGTGAAGGCGATAAAGTGTACGATCGCAATGTAGGTTGTCCGGTTTGTGGAATGAATTTAGAACAAATTCCAGCTGCAAAAATAGAGCAAACGGTCTATTATTGCCCGATGTTATGCGAAGGGGATAAAACCTATGACAAGCCGGGTTCATGCCCCGTTTGTGGGATGCATTTAGTAGCGAAGACAATTACAATAGAATCAGAGGATACCACCTATCCGGATATGTTGCGCAAACTAAACTACGCCATCCTCTTTACACTGCCTATTTTCATCCTTTCTATGGGGAGTATGTTACCTGGAGATCCCATTGGAAAAATCGTTCCCATGCACCTCAACAACTACATCCAACTAGCCTTTACTATTCCAGTGGTTTATATTTGTTGGGCGTTTTTTCAACGCGCTTGGGTATCCTTTAAAACCTGGAACCTCAATATGTTTAGTTTAATCGGATTGGGCGCTACAGCAGGATTAATTTTTAGCGTTGTGGCTCTATTCTTCCCGACCTTATTTCCCGACGATTTTAAAGGTGAACACGGCATTCACTTGTATTTTGAATCCGTTGCTGTTATTCTGACCCTAGTGATGCTCGGCCAAGTGATGGAAGCTAAAGCCCACAGCAGAACCAATTCAGCAATCAAGGAACTACTCAAGCTTGCACCAACAGAAGCAACGCGAATAACGGAGGATAACAAAGAAGAAAAAGTAGCGATTACTTCCCTTGTAAAAAATGATAAACTACGCGTAAAACCAGGTGAAAAAATTCCAGTCGATGGAATTATTATAGAAGGACATGCTACCCTTGATGAATCGATGATTTCGGGAGAACCTATACCAGTTGAAAAAGCAGAAAATGATGCAGTAATTGCCGGAACGATAAACAGCAATACGTCTTTTATTATGCGAGCTGAAAAAGTAGGTAAAGACACGCTTTTAGCGCAGATCATTGAAATGGTCAACAACGCGAGTCGTTCAAGAGCCCCTATTCAAAAATTGGCGGATAAAGTTTCTACTTATTTTGTTCCTACGGTAATTATAATTTCCATTGCTACCTTTTTACTGTGGAAATTTTTAGGCCCTGAACCCAAACTAGCTTATGCCTTTATCAATGCCTTAGCGGTCTTAATTATCGCTTGTCCTTGTGCTTTAGGTTTAGCAACCCCCATGTCCATCATGGTTGGAATTGGAAAAGGAGCGCAAAACGGCATCTTAATTAAAAATGCAGAAGCCCTAGAAACTGCCAATAAAATCAATGTTCTTATTACAGACAAAACTGGTACTTTAACTGAAGGGAAACCCTCGATTGAAAAAATTGTATCCCTGCAAAGCGAATATGATGCCGCTGCTTTGTTGCATCTTACTGCCTCTTTAAACCAAAACAGTGAGCACCCACTTGCTTTGGCTTTTACACAAAAAGCTAAAAATGAGGAGGTAGAACTAACCCCTGTAAAACTGTTTGCCAGTATAACGGGAAAAGGGATTCAAGGCGTTGTAGATAAAAAGCGCATTTCACTGGGAAATGCGGCTTTAATGCAAACGTTATCCGCTCCACTTAGTGAATCCATACTGAAAGAGGTAACCGCATTTCAACAAGAAGGAAAAACCGTTTCTTATATTGCAGAAAACAACAACCTCTTAGGCTATGTGGTCATGCATGATAAAATTAAAGCGTCTAGTTTTGCAACGCTTCAGAAACTGAAACAACAAGGCATTGAGGTTATTATGATTACAGGAGATAATCACAATACCGCACAGGCCGTTGCTAAACAATTAAATATAGCTTCTTTTATTGCAGAAGCCTTGCCTGAAGATAAATTGAACGCCATTAAGAAATTGCAAAGCGAAGGCAAAATTGTAGCCATGGCAGGTGATGGAATTAACGATGCGCCAGCGTTGGCTCAAGCAAATGTAGGTATTGCTATGGGAACAGGAACCGATGTAGCCATTGAAAGCGCTGAGATCACTTTGTTACAGGGTGAAATTGACAAAATACCACAAGCCATCCAACTGAGTCATAAAGTAATGCGAAATATCAAAGAAAACCTATTCTTTGCCTTTATTTACAACAGCATTGGAATTCCGCTTGCTGCGGGTATTTTATTTCCTTTCTTTGGAGTTGTTCTTTCACCTATGATTGCTGCAGTAGCCATGAGTTTTAGTTCAGTATCTGTGATTGCCAACTCGCTGCGTTTAAAAAATACCAAACTATAACGGAGAATAGTTGATGTATTTCAAGATATATCAACCCTCCACTATCCGTATGCTTAGCCCTGAAATAACGATACCTAAAAAGTAATCGTTATTTTAGAACGGGATAGGATAACAAAAAAAGGGGTGCTTTTCAGCTACCCCTTTTGTTTTTCTTGTATTCGCTTCCTCTTAAACCAAGTCCCCACAAAGTTAAAAAGAACTGCGAATCACTAATTTTAACAACTAATAAAAAATACAGTACTATTTTATTTACCCTATGCAAGATAATAAAAAAAAACAAATAATAAACTATTTTAATAAAATAATACGCAATACACTCAAACATTAGCGAAAAAAAAGACCTTAGCTGAAAAAACTTTTACTTTAATTGAGATAAAAATTTATATACCCTCCCCCCGATGTTAGAGAAGAGTCAAATTAAGTTGACCGCTTTTAAACCTTATTATTAGGAATAAAGCTAGTTCACCCATTTCTCGAATCAAACGCAAAAGTTGGAGAGGGATTAATAAAACACAAGGTATAGAATGAAACCCTTCTCCTTTATTTTATTGAGGAGGACAGCAATTGAATACCCTCATTCATTGACAAGGTAATAAGCTGGGGGTGTAAACTGAGCGCAGTGAAGCATCGCATCGGTGATTCTGTTTTATTATTCGCCATATGGATTTATAGGATGTATCCCTTCCTTCCTCAGGGAGACATACAAATCGCAAAAATAAGATTGTTGAAAATATACTTTTTGCTTAGTCCCAAATTTTCATCCTCTCACCCTTCACCAAAAAAAAAGCCTACCTGTTTGTACAGATAGACTAAATATTTATTATTTATTTCTTGTATATTAACTTTTCATTAAATAGCTTTGCTTAGCTTACTTTTAGAAGTAAATAAGGTAACAGCTAAAAAGGCTAGAATTGCGCCGTGTAAAACCATCCATACTGTTGCTCCGAAAGGAATAGGAACGAAAGGTTGAAACAAAATAATCAGAGCAATATAAAGTCCTGTTCCTTTAATATTTGCTTCTACATGTGAATTATACGCTAAGATTCCAAATAATGCGATTAAGATGAATTTTGTCAATTCATAAAAATCTTTTGGCAAGCTTAGCATTCCTGCTAACAACAATACAATTGCGCCTATTTTTAGTGCTCTTTCCATAACGTTTATATTTTATTTAAATATACGGCAAAGATACGACGTAACAAACTGAAAACCAAGTTCAAAAGAATTTTTCAAAAATTCAAAAAAAATACAGCAGTAGTCTACAAATTATCAAATTAATACTTAATTTTCTTGTAAATATCTCACTATCAACTAGCGTTTATTGAATATAAATTCTTGCTTTTATATCCAATAAAATTAGTTTACTTTAGCGCTAATATTAAAATTGATATACAACACGATGAAACAAGTAACTTTAAATCACATTCACGAAGGTTTAGGAGCTAAAATGGTTCCATTTGCAGGATTTTCAATGCCTGTTCAATATGAGGGTGTAAATGCAGAACACGAAACAGTTAGAAGCAGTGTGGGCGTATTTGATGTATCGCATATGGGAATTTTCAAACTATCTGGACCAAATGCATTGCCTTTAATTCAAAAAGTTACTTCAAATGATGCGTCTACCCTAGTAGATGGAAAAGCACAATATTGTTATTTTCCAAATGCAACAGGTGGTGTTATCGATGATATCATTACATATAGAGTTAATGAAAATGAATATTTAATGGTGGTAAACGCTTCTAATATTGAAAAAGATTGGACGTGGATTACACAGCATAATGAGGTAAATGCAACCCTTGAAAACTTATCAGATAGCTACTCTATTTTAGCCATTCAAGGACCAAAAGCGGTGGAAGCGATGCAAAGCTTAACATCGGTTGACTTAGCAGAGCTTAAATTCTACAACTTTACAATTGATACTTTTGCAGGTGCTGCTGATGTAGTTATTTCTGCAACGGGTTATACTGGTTCTGGTGGTTTTGAAATCTACGCTAAAAACGAAGATATCGAAATGATTTGGAATAAAATTTTTGAAGCAGGTGCTGCTTGGGGAATCAAACCAATCGGATTAGCTGCTCGTGATACTTTGCGTTTAGAAATGGGATATTGCTTATACGGACATGAATTGACAGACGAAACGTCTCCCTTGGAAGCAGGATTGGGTTGGGTTACAAAATTCACCAAAGACTTCATCAGTTCGGATCTATTAAAAGCACAAAAAGAAGCCGGCTTACAAAACAAATTAGTAGGTTTTGAATTGGTTGAAAAAGGAATTCCAAGACACGATTACGAAATTGTTGATGCTGCGGGTACAGTGATTGGAAAAGTAACTTCTGGAACGATGTCTCCATCTTTAGGAAAGGGAATTGGAATGGGATATGTTACCCTAGCACATGCGGCAGAAGGTAGCGCAATCTACATCCGCATTAGAAAAAATGATGTTGAAGCAAAAGTGGTAAAAACACCTTTTTATAAAAAATAATTCAATCAGAAATAAGGGGCTTAAAATAAGCCCCTCTTTTTTATGATATATTTTTTTTATCTTTTATTTTTGCACTATTAAATCAAGTTAAAATTTATTATGGGAAGAGCGTTTGAATTTAGAAAAGGACGTAAACTAAAACGTTGGTCTGCTATGGCTAAAACGTTTACGAGAATTGGCAAGGACATTGTAATGGCTATTAAAGAAGGCGGACCAAACCCAGAAACGAATTCTCGATTACGCGCCGTTATGCAAAACGCTAAGGCAGCCAATATGCCGAAGGACAACGTTGAGCGTGCGATTAAACGCGCTACTGATAAAGACACTGAAAACTATAAAGAAGTTGTTTTTGAAGGCTATGGCCCACACGGAATTGCTTTCTTAATTGAATGTGCTACGGATAACAACAACCGCACAGTTGCCAATATTAGAAGTTACTTCAACAAATGCAACGGTACACTAGGTACCTCAGGTTCTGTAGAGTTTATGTTTGATCATACTTGTAACTTCAGAATACCAACAGACCCCAACCGTGATTTAGAGGAGTTTGAACTAGAATTAATCGATTATGGGATTGATGAAATTTTTGAGGATGAAGATGGTGTGATGATTTATGCTCCTTTTGAAAGCTTTGGTGCCATTCAAAAAGAGCTAGAAAGCAGAAACATCGAAATCTTATCTTCTGGATTTGACCGTATTCCGCAAGTGACAAAAGAACTTTCTGAGGCCGAACAAGCCGATGTTGAAAAATTATTAGAAAAAATTGAAGAGGATGATGATGTGCAAAACGTTTTTACAACGATGGCCTAAGCAACTTCTTATTTAGATATCAAAAAAGCTTCCTTTCGGAAGCTTTTTTTGTTTTACTGTAATTTTACACAAGGAAGTGAACTGGTTTTGTTTCTTCCTTAAATTGGGCCAAACTATAAGTCAAATAATTTAATTGTTTATAGGAACGAACATATAATGTCCCTCTTGTTAAATCGGATAAACTGGTCCAAACTGTGAATTCAGAAACTAAACCGGCCCCATTAACTTCACCGCCTTCCCCTTGTTGAGTCAACGTCATGTTTTTAGGACGGTCAAACTTATTCATAATATGAGACAGTTCAAGGATGGCATCCTCAGCTTCTTCTACTTGGTTGGCAAATGTTGTATAGAATACAGCGCGTATAAAGCGATCAACAGACGTATCGGAAGCAGGTAATGAAACCGTTGCAATACCGCAATCTGGTTGTCTGAGATTCATATTCCCCAATGTATTTACACTCACGTCTTGATTGGTTAAATGCGTATAATTGTGAAGATTGGTCAAATGCCAACTAAACTCAGGGCCATTGGTCATCACTTTCGTTGGGTTATCATAGATATGCAAGTTTTTTGCAGAAACTTCAATTACAATACTTCCGCCTTGTTTATCATAAAAAGCAAAGTGAAAGGGAGATACAATACCTCCTATTTGTGCTATGGCTCTAGACCAAAGCGCAAGATGCTGTATTTTTTCCTTAACTTCTTCAACGGTTGCACATATGGCTAATGCCCAATGCCCTAAGGTGTCAAAGGGAATTGAGTTCGGATAAGCGGAAGGTTGAATTTCGGGTAATTCTGAGTTGGGCATCATATTCAAACTAAAGGATAACCCCGCACTGTTAAAGCCTTCGCACAGCTCATACGCTAATCCCTCTCCATTTTCTGCCATGGGAATACCAATACCTAGAATTGCATACGCAGCTGTATAAGCATGCGCCTTACTTCCATCAGGGCTAATTGCTTGAAAAAAAGTTCCTTTCGGATAATAACTAATAGAGGACGGAATTTGATCGGTTGAAAATTCCATCGTACGTCCATGATAGGGTTTCCCTTTTTTATCGGTAATAACCAAAGACGTACAGTAAAATAAATTTTTAGAAAAATTGTTTTCCATACGTACTCAATTAAGGGGTTAGATTCATTTAGGTCTTACTTTAGCTATAGATTTATCCCTATACCTTCTTATCAAATTTACTATTTTAATTTGAACTTCTTCTTTTTTTGCGTTTATCTAAAACAATTTATGTCAATAACCTAAAGGAAGCTATCTTTATTTTTTTCATACATTTACGAAAAAATAAGCAACGTGTATGAAATGGGAAAATCATAGAGAAAGCAAAAACGTACAAGATAACAGAGGGAAATCCATGGCGGGAAAAACGGCTATTGGTGGAGGTCTATTGGGTATTATAGCCATGTTATTTGTTATTTTTGGCGGTGAAACAGGACAGCAAATTGCGCCTATTTTAGAGCAATTAAATCAAGGAACTACGACCGAGCAAACCGAAACGCGCCCGCTCTCTTCCGAAGAAGAGAAGATGGGGAAGATGGTAGCTGCTATGTTTGCATATACAGAAGATGTTTGGCATTCCATCTTCGATCAAATGGGACAAATTTACCAAGAACCACAACTGAATCTTTTTTACGATCAAGTACAAACGCAATGTGGAAGTGCTCAAGCCAATGTAGGGCCTTTCTATTGCCCGGCTGATCAAACGGTATATATAGATTTGCGCTTCTTCGAAGAATTACACCAGCGATTTGGCGCAGAGCGTGGAAATTTTGCGATTGCCTATGTTCTTGCTCATGAAGTGGGGCATCACATTCAAAACCTTTTAGGTACAAATGCCAAAGTTTGGGAGCAACAGCAAAAACTATCCAAAAAAGAAGCGAATAAATTATCCGTTGCTCAAGAGTTACAAGCCGATTTCTATGCCGGTGTTTGGGCCAAACACATTCAAAAATACTTAGAGCCCAAGGATATTGATATTGCCCTAAGCGCAGCGCAAGCGGTTGGAGATGATGCGATTCAAAAAAGAGTATCTGGACAAGTAAACCCCGATTCTTTTACCCATGGTACCTCCCAACAACGCAAAGAATGGTTTATGAAAGGATACCAAACCGGTGACCTCAAACAAGGAAATACATTCGATTTCATTAAATAATCACACTTTAAACAAACTAATGACTAATTTAAAACAAACCATTCAAAAAATTAAAGACGAAGGATATAATATTCAACCTTTTCTTGTGATGAGAGAAGCTGCGGTATACTACAAAAAAACAATTTTATTGGTTGTCGTGAGTCTTCTTCTGGCTTTCTTTTTTCTGTCTTTTCTTGGTTCTTTTGCTTTAAGCCAATTAACGGATATGAATGAGGCTACCACGCCAGTAGAAATTCAAGAAAAACTACTTGAACTCACTCAACAACTCACGGAACCCCCTCTTTTATATACGTATTTGCTATTCGCTGTCCTTTTTTCAGCTTTATCAAGTGTATTAATTGCGGGATTCTACAAGATAAATGCGGAAGCAGCACTAGGTCAAACACCGCGTTTTATTAGCGTTTTTAAATACTTTTTCAGTGTAAGAGGGGTATATATTTTTATTGCCCAAGGACTTATTACGCTATTCTTTACTGCTTTTTCTGTATTGCTGAAAGAATATCAATTAGAAATGGTATCTATTATCATCAATTGGTTAATTAATATCCTGACCTTATTTGTAACGCCTTTAATTCTATTTGGTCGAATGAATCCTTTTACAGCCATTAAAACAAGTATTCAAGTGGTCAATAAACAACCGATTCCCATTATACTAACGGTAATATTGAATTACTTTTTAGTATTTTCTGGTTTGTTTTTCTTCTTGATAGGTATCTTGATTACTTTGCCTTACTTGTTCTCTATTTATTTTACGTTATACAAGCAAATTATTGGGTATAATATAGAAGAAGCGAAAGTTTAATTCAATTTTTAGTATTAACTCAAACAAAAGATAAAAAAAGAAGTTCAGTATAGCAGCTATACTGAACTTCTTTTTTTGGTATAAACAACTTCATTTGCTCCTTTACTACCCGAAACGAAACACTTACTTTAGCCATCCTTCCCGATCTAAACTTCTATACTGTATCGCTTCTGCAATATGCTGCGGAAGTATAGGGTCTTGTTTATCCAAATCGGCAATGGTTCTTGCCACTTTCAGAATTCGATCGTAAGCCCGTGCAGATAAATTCAATCGATCCATGGCCTTTTTTAGCAATGCTAAGGACTCTTCGCCTAGGTAACAATATTCGCGCAATAGGGGCGTCGTTATTTGTGCATTATAGTGAATGCCTGGATGATTGCGAAAGCGCTCTATTTGTCTTTTTCGAGCTTCTATTACGCGTTGTCGGATTGCTATACTAGGTTCTGCTAACTGCTTATCTGCTAATTTTTCAAAAGGAACTGGATTTACTTCAATATGCAGGTCTATGCGATCCAATAAAGGGCCTGAAATTTTATTCATGTATCGCTGCATTTCGGCTTGGGAGGATTGAACAAGAGAACCAGGTTCGTGAAAATAGCCACTCGGACTGGGGTTCATACTAGCAACAAGCATAAAAGACGAAGGATACGTAAGGGTGAATCTAGCCCGAGAGATAGTCACCTCTCGATCTTCTAAAGGTTGGCGCAATACTTCTAAAACTTCACGCTTAAATTCAGGTAATTCATCTAAAAACAAAACTCCATTGTG
Source organism: Myroides odoratus (assembly GCF_965118575.1). Classification (GTDB taxonomy): domain Bacteria; phylum Bacteroidota; class Bacteroidia; order Flavobacteriales; family Flavobacteriaceae; genus Flavobacterium; species Flavobacterium odoratum_B. The sequence continues at coordinate 21,309 of NZ_CBCPHW010000029.1, forward strand.
TGCCAAAGAAATTTCACCCGGCTGGGGGTAACTCCCTCCTCCTACTAAAGCCGCAGAAGAAGCCGTATGATGGGGGTTGCGAAAAGGGCGTACGCGAATCAGCCCTTTGTCTTTGGCTTTGCCTACTACACTGTGAATTTTTGTTGTTTCTAGCGCTTCTTCTAAAGTCATGGGAGGTAAAATACTAGCTAACCGTTTTGCTAACATGGTTTTTCCCGATCCTGGTGGTCCTATTAAAATAATATTATGCCCCCCCGATGCTGCAATTTCCATTGCACGCTTAATACTCTCTTGGCCTTTGACATCTTTAAAATCGCGATCGAGCATTTCTTCTTGATCCGCAATATCCTTTTCAAAGTCTAACCGATAGGGTTCTAACGTATTTTTTCCTTCAAAAAAGTCAATGACTTCTTTTATATTTTCCAATCCATAAACATCAATTCCATCAACGACAGCCGCTTCTTTTTGATTTTCTTTGGGCAAAATAATTCCCTTATACCCTTCTTCTTTTGCTTTAATTGCAATAGGCAATGCCCCATTGATACACTGTAATGTTCCATCTAAAGACAATTCTCCCATCATAATATAATGGGCTTCATTCAAACTTATTTTCACTTGTTCGGATGCAATCAAAATACCCATGGCAATCGGCAAATCATAAGCCGAACCTTCCTTTCGCATATTAGCAGGTGCTAGATTAATCGTAATTCGCTTGCCCGGTAACCAGTATCCCGTATTCGCTAACGCCGCCGCAATTCGATAAGAACTTTCTTTAATGGCATGATCTGCCAATCCTACTAAGTAATACCCTACCCCGTGATCTACATTTACTTCTATGGTTATGGTTGTTGCATCAATACCAAAAACAGCACTGCCAAATATTTTTGTTAACATATCTCTTTTTTAATGTTAATATTATCCTTCTTATTTTATACTCAATCAAATTTTATTCCTAAGTTGAAGTATCCTAAAATGTAGAGTTGTAGAACTCATCCCCAATTGGCAACAATTATTTTGTGACTTCTACTTTTATATCTTTTTATTCCATTTTTTTAAAAACACAACTAATTAACTTAAAACCAACAACATAAGCTTAAATAATTGTTTTATTTTGATGCAAAATATCATTTTGGCACTTTAGTTGAATTACTAATAGAAAAGGAAGAAAAAGAATTCATCACCTACAACAATTAATTTAACAGTATGAAAATGATAACAAATCGAAAAATGTTTTTTATTGGCTTTGCTGCACTGCTAATGATTGGAACGCTAGTAGCGATCAATAGTTGCAACATTGGCAATTCTAAAACATTAGATCCGAGAGAAAATGCACTTGCCTTGCCTATCATTCAAATTGATACAACAACTGCTATAACAATTAAAGATTATATTGGAAATATAGAAGGTAAAATCAATGTTGAAATTCGCCCTCAAGTAGAAGGAACCTTAGATAAAATTTTTGTGGATGAAGGGGCTTATGTAAATGAAGGACAGTCCTTATTTCAGATTAATCCACAACCGTATCAAGAGGTTTTAAACAATATGATTGCTACTGAAAATGTAGAAAAAGCGAAATTAAAAAATGCACAACTAGAAATAGATCGCCTCAAACCGCTAATTGACAATGAAGTAATTGCCGAAGTGCAGTTAGAAACTGCAAAATCTAACTATGAAATAGCAAGAGCTTCCTTAGCAAAAGCAACGGCGGCAGTAGCTAGTGCACAGATTAATTTAGACTATACAACAATCAAAGCTTCTGTGAGCGGCTATATTGGTCGTATGCCTAAACGCATTGGAAACTTAGTGAGTCGAGGTGATAAAGAACCGCTTACAGTTTTAACGGATGTTAGTGAGGTATATGTCTACTTTGGTATGAGTGAGTCTGATTTTCTATATTTTACGAAAGACACTAAAAAATCAGAAAATACTCGTATTACCTCATCGGGACAAATTCTACCCGAAGTAACCTTAGTTTTAGCCGATGGACATGAATATGCGGAAAAAGGGAAAGTCGATATGGTGAATGGTCAGGTAAACCGAAATACGGGTTCTATTTCTCTACGTGCGTCATTCCCAAATTCTCAAGATGTTATGCGTTCAGGAAATACAGGAACCATAAAATTGCAAGAAACAAAAGCGCATGTTATTTTAATTCCGCAAGAGATCACAACCTCTATACAAGATAAAACCTTTGTTTATCTACTAGACCAAGACGATAAAGTAAAACTACAATCTGTTCAATTGGATGGCGTTTCCGGTACAAACTATATTATATCGGGAGGTCTTCAAATCGGCGATCGCGTCATTAAAACGGGATTTGACAAATTAACGGAAGGCATGTATGTAAAAGCGATGAACTAATCCTTTTATTGACGCAGCTTTTTCACCTCTACTAAAAATAAAAAATATGCTAAAGACTATTATAAATCGTCCGATACTAGCTACAGTTATTTCGATTATGTTCGTTTTACTTGGGCTAGTAGGACTTACGTTATTACCCATTACTCGATTTCCTGAAATTGCGCCTCCTAGTGTAAGTATATCTACTTCCTATCCAGGAGCCAATGCAGAAACAGTAGCCCAAAGTGTATTGCTTCCGATTGAAGAGGCAATTAACGGGGTAGACAATATGACTTACATCAGCTCTAAAGCGAGTAATAGTGGTTCAGGAACCATCAGTGTTTTTTTCAAAGCAGGTACTGATCCAGATCAGGCAGCTGTAAACGTTCAAAACCGCGTGAGTAAAGCCTCTAGTGACTTACCTTCTGAAGTAAATGAAAACGGGATTTCTGTTACGCCTCGTCAGAGTGGTAATATTATGACGATTAATTTTTACAGCAATCATCCTGAAGGTATTTACGATGAAACCTTTTTACAGGCGTATACCCAGATCAACATCAATAGAGAATTATTGCGTGTACCTGGGGTAGCGGCAGTAGGAAGAGTTGGAGCGCGTGATTATTCGATGCGTACGTGGTTAAATCCGGAAAAACTAGCCTTATATGGTTTAGTTCCTCAAGATGTAATTGCCGCCATAAAAGATCAAAACTTTGAAATTGCCCCAGGTAATTTTGGAGAAACATCGGAAGAAGCTTTTGAAACTGCTTTAAAACACAAAGGAAGATTTAGCCAACCTGAAGAATACGAAAATATCGTTATAAAAACCAATGTTGACGGCTCGGTTTTACTATTAAAAGACGTAGCCCGAGTGGAATTTGGCGCTTCTAATGTTGGGAGTGACAACAGCGTAAATGGCTTTCCGGGTTTGACCATGAACATTACGCAAACGGCGGGATCTAATGCAAGAGACATTGATATTGCCGTGCGCAAGGTATTGGAGAGCGTTGCAAAAACCTTTCCTAAAGGGATTAACTATGAAATTAGCTATTCGGTAAAGGATCAAATTGACGAATCCATTAATCAGGTAAAAAGTACGCTTTTTGAGGCTTTCTTTCTTGTATTTATCATTGTTTATCTATTCTTACAAGATTTCAGATCAACCCTTATTCCAGCCCTTGCAATTCCAATTTCATTAATTGGTACGTTGTTCTTTATCTATTTAATGGGATTCTCAATCAATGTACTAACCATGTTTGCCTTGGTACTCGCCATTGGTATTGTAGTGGATGATGCCATTGTAGTGGTAGAAGCCATTCACGAAAAAATGCACCAAACGGGGCTAAAAGCCAAAGAAGCAACGATAGAAACGATGAGTGAGATTACCAGAGCTATTATTTCGATTACTCTGGTAATGTCTGCGGTATTTTTACCTGTTGGTTTTATGCAAGGTCCTGCGGGGATATTCTATAAGCAATTTGCCTATACCCTCGCCTTTGCTATTTTAATCTCAGCTGTAAATGCGCTGACCTTGAGTCCTGCTTTATGTGCTTTATTATTAAAACAGCCCAAAGCAGAAGAATTAGCCAAACAAAAAGAAAACAACCCGATTAAAAGAGTAGCTGGACGTTTTTTCTTTGCTTTTAATACTGCTTTTGATTCATTTACTCATAAATATGTAGCAACCATCGGCAAGTTGATTCGCAATAAAAAAGTGGCTATTTCTGGACTTGTACTAATCATCGGATTGGGTATTTTCTTTTTGTATAAAACTCCTTCTTCTTTTATCCCAAGGGAAGATGATAGTTTTATTACCTATTCTTTAGCGATGCCTTCGGGTGCTTCGCTAGCAAGAACAAAAATAGTATTGGCCAAAGCGGATAGTATTTTAAAACAGCGAACCGATATTGAAGGAATGACTGCCATTTCGGGTTATAATACCATTGATGGAAATGCGAGTCCTTCATTCGCTGTGGGTTATATCAATTTAAAGCCTTATAAAAAGAGAGGGAAGGTTAAAAATATCGATCAAATTATAGCGGAAGTTCAAAAGGATTTATCGGTAATTAATGAAGCCACGTTCAATGTATTCCCTAGACCTACAATTCAAGGATTTGGAGATTTTGGTGGAATAGAATTTGTATTACAAGATCGATTAGGGGGTGATTTTACCTCTTTTAGCCAAGCCGCTGATGGAGTAATCAAAGAATTGAATGAACGTCCTGAAATTAGTTCTGCATTTACCTCATTTAAAGCGAACTTCCCACAGTATCTATTGGAAATTGACTACATCAAAGCCAAAGCCATGGGGGTAAGTGTCAAAGAACTAATGAATACAATTAAACACTATTATGGAAGGGTAAAAGCAGGGGATTTCAACCGATTTGGACGTACGTATCGCGTGTATATGCAAGCAGATATTGCCTATAGAGAAAATCCTCAATCGTTCAATTCTATTTATGTCAAAAACAAAGACGGCGAAATGTTACCAGTTAATACTTTAGTCAAATTGAAAAAAGTATTAGGCCCACAAACCGTAAGCAGATACAATCTTTACAATGCAATTGCGGTAAAAGTAAATCCAACGCAAGGGTATAGTACAGGGGATGCAATGAAAGCAATCGAAGAAGTAACGGGCAAAATGCCTGGTAATTATTCGTATGAATTTACAGGCATGTCTTTGGAAGAAAAAGACTCTGGAAATCAGGCTATATTTATTTTTTCCTTAAGTATTATTTTTGTTTATTTCCTTCTTTCGGCACAATACGAAAGTTATTTGTTGCCTATTGCCATCTTATTGACTGTTCCTACTGGTTTATTGGGCGTTGCCGTATTTGTCAATTTAGCAGGACTGCAAAACAATATCTATGTACAGGTAGGATTGGTTATGCTTATTGGACTGTTAGCTAAAAATGCTATTTTAATTATAGAGTTTGCACTTCAACAGCGCAAAAAGGGATTGTCTATTATCGAAGCCGCAATTGAAGGAGCCAAAATGAGACTGCGTCCTATTTTAATGACCTCTTTTGCTTTTGTAGCTGGTTTAGTTCCTTTAATGTTTACAGTAGGACCGTCAGCACAAGGAAATCATTCGATCAGTTTTAGTGCTGCTGGAGGTATGCTATTTGGAGTAGCCGCAGGTATATTTATCATTCCTGTGCTATTTGTTATCTTCCAAACCATCGATGAACGATTAAAAGCCAAATTTACTAACGATTAAAAACAACCGTATGATTAAAAAAAGTAAAACCTCATATTTAGGGACAGTTCTTTTGTTGGGAGCCGGTTTGACTTTATTTCAAGCTTGTGCACCTCAATCTAACTATAAAACCCCAACCCTTGATTTACCTGAAACATACAGAAGTCAATCCGATAGCATTGACCTTACATCTAGGCAAGATTCGCTGAATATATCGTCAATCAAATGGCGTGATTTTTTTCAAGATGAACAGCTAACCAACTTAATAGATAAAGGATTATCCTTTAATTTTGAGATGCAAAATGCACTCAAAAACCTGGAAATTGCAGGACAAAAAACGAAACAAGCTAAATTAGAATGGCTGCCCTCTTTAGGGTTGAATGCAGGAAGTGTGGCTTATCAATATCGTTCAGAAAACTATTATGGGACGCCGTCTTCCAACTATTACACAAATAAAGGAGAAGAAGCGCCTACCAATATGTATGTGAATTCCGCTCAATATACCTCGGGATTAGCGCTGAGTTGGGAAATTGATATTTGGGGAAAAATAAAGAGTCAAACGGCGGAGCAATTGGCGCGTTTTTTACAAACCGCAGAAGCAAAAAAAGCCATTCAAACTGAATTAATCGCACAAATTGCACAAGGCTATTACAATTTGCTTTTATTGGATGCCCAAATGGAAGTTGCTCAAACGAATTATGAATTGACAAAGAATACCTTAAAAATAGTTGAATTACAGAGAGATGCGGGTCAAATCACCTCTTTGGCAATTTCACAGACCCGCAACCAGATGTTAGTGGCAAAAGCTTTACTCCCCTCTTTGAAACAACAAATTGCAATTCAAGAAAATGCCTTATCCCTTTTAACTGGGCAATTACCGAGTAGTATTGCAAGAGAAATAAAATTAACGGAAGTAAAACAAGAAGAATTAGGAAGCACAGGAGTTCCCTTAGCCTTATTACAATATCGTCCAGATATCCAAGTAGCTGAATTAGAATTAAAAGCTAGAAATGCAGCGGTAGGCGTTGCACAAACAGCAAGATATCCCTCGTTGACCATTAACCTTGAAGGAGGTTTAAATAGTATGCTAGGTGAAAATTGGTTTAATATTCCGGGATCGTTATTTGGTAGTTTAATCGGAAATATAAGCAATCCTCTTTTCAACAAACGCAAGTTAAAAACGGATTTTGAAGTAGCTAAAATAGAACGAACAAAGAGCGAAATAGCCTTTCAGAAAACGGTTTATACCGCCATTACAGAAGTAACCGATGCTTTAATCAATTTGCAAACAACAACGGAACAAATTGAAATTGCAGACGAGCAAGTAACGACTTCTCGACTCGGTGTTAAACAATCTAATTTATTATTTAACAGTGGATATGCAACGTATATTGAAGTAATTAATGCACAAAAAAATAGGTTAGATAATGAATTAAACTTAAATAAATTAAAGTTAAATAAACTGCAATACGGTGTTCAATTATACAAAGCACTTGGTGGCGGTTGGCAATAACCAATAAACATGCTTAAAAGCGAGTAAATTACTCGCTTTTTTTGCTATTACTTCCCTATAGCAAAGCGTCCTTTCTAGTGTATTAAGCACTTTTGCAACTACCATTAATTTAAGTTACTTCACAACAATTGTAATTGATCTTTGAATAATTAATTTAATACCTCCTATCTTTGTAGCTAAATGGAGTAATTTATCCATTTCCCTAATTAAAACTAGATACGCAAGCATGAAAGAACAATACGAGCAAATCACAATCAACTATCACAGTGAAGTATTAGAAAAAGAAACGGAAGAAATTTTATGGGGAATTGCAATAGACCAAGACAAAAATCTCTTTCAAATTGACAATATTCCTTTTTATGGACCTGAATTGTCTTGTGAAGATATTGTCTACGCTACATTCAATGAAACAGAAAAGCGCTATAATTTAGTGCACATTGAAAAACCTTCGGGTAATAGTACCATCCAAGTGATGGTTTTAAAAGAAAAATACAATCGTGAAGACTTGTATAATGAAATTTTATATGCACAAACGGAAATTGAATTAGTAGATGATTACTACTTTGTGATTAATGTACCGGTCAAAACAGATTACAAAAATGTATATGCTATTTTATCAGCCTTAGAAGATGAACAAGCTATTTCTTTTGCAGAACCTAATTTATCTCCAAAGCACAGTGCAGATATCAGAAAATAAAAAAAGCCTCACAAAATTGTGAGGCTTTTTTTTTATATCAAATGGTGTTATTTTAAAACTGAAAGTAAATAAAAGGTTGAGGTCCGGCTGCCGCTGTTGCATAAACCACCCAGAACACAAATCCTAAGACCACTGATTTCACAAATATAGGAGCAACATTAAACCATTGATTTGGGATATTCATCCAACGTTTAGGGACAAAATGCCAAATAAATCCAATCGCAATCAAGAGGAATACATTTTTATATCCCATACTAATCGTTTGCCAAGCTTCCCAATCATATTCTAAATCCGCAATATTATAAATAATATTTAACGCTGTTTCAAATGAATTAGCGCGAAAGAAAATCCAACAAAAGGTTACAAAGTGAAACGTTAGTATGATAGAGGTTACGCGCCATACTAAAGACACGGGTTTATCTTTCTTATGCGGGAATAGCTCGATTATAATTTTGTGTACCGCTAAAGCAATACCGTGCAAGGCTCCCCATATAATAAAGCGCAAACTCGCTCCATGCCACAACCCTCCTAACAACATCGTTGTTAATAAGTTAAAATTGGTAAATAAACTTTTTTGTTTTGTTTTTGAAAAAGCAATCGTCAACATAAAAACAACAAAAGCCAAAATTCCAATAATTAAAGGATAGATACTTGTGGAATAACTATAAATTCCCCATCCTATTATACCTATAAAAAATAAACTAGGAAATAAATATCCACCAAAAGTTCCCTTTCGATTCCCTCCTACTGAGATATAAAGGAAATCCTTTAACCAGGTGGATAAAGAAATATGCCATCTTCTCCAAAATTCAGTAATGGAAGTCGATTGATATGGCACATTAAAGTTCATTGGCAAACGATAGCCTAGCAATAAAGCGATACCAATAGCCATATCAGAATATCCAGAGAAATCACAGTAAATTTGAATGGAATAGCCATAAGAGGCCATTAAGTTTTCAAAGGCGGAATAACTATTCGGCGCATCAAAAACGCGATCAACAAAGTTAATGGAGATATAATCTGAAATAACTGCTTTTTTCAAAACTCCTCCTATAATCAAAAGCATCCCTTCATTGACTTGACTTCTTGTCACCGTCAGATTGGAATAAATTTGCGGAATAAAATCTTTGGCCCGTACAATAGGTCCTGCTACTAATTGCGGAAAAAAGGAGATAAAGAACAAATAATCCAAAAAGTTTCGGGTCGGCTCAATTTCTTTGCGGTAAATTTCAATAATATAACTTATCGATTGGAAGGTATAAAATGAAATTCCCACAGGTAAGATTAAATCATCTAAGTGAAATTTGGTATCACTAAAGAAATTAAATCCATCTAAGAAGAAGTTGGTGTATTTGAAATACCCTAATAAACCAAGGTTTAAAATAACACTTGTGGTTAATAGTAGCCGTTTCTTTGTTTCATTTGTACTGTTATTAATCGTGTTTGCAAAAGTATAATCCATTAAGGACGAACCTATTAATATAAAAAGGTAAAGACCACTTGATTTATAGTAAAAAAATAACGAAAACACCACCACGTAAAACAAACGGGCATGAAAAGTCTTTCTTAAACAAATATAGATAAAGTAAAAAACAATAAACATCCCCAAAAACAATCCCGAGTTAAACAACAAAGGTTCTTTAGGGTTAAAGGTAAACCAATGGATTACGTCATCCATTGTTACAGAAGGCATTTCTATATTAAATAGACTCATTTGTCTGCTCAGTTTCAGTTGTAAAATAATTTTGATATACTTTCATCAGACCTTCAAAAAACAAAGTTCCAGTATATTCATATCCTTTAATTGTATAATGTACTAAGTCTTTAGCTAAGAATTGTTCATCTATTAAATAGGGTAACCCCAAGGTTCCGCCTAAATTATAATACATATCCCAGATTGCATACTTTTGATCAATGCCATTAATGATAATTTCATTAGCTAAAGTACTAGCAACTGTATTTGGATTTCCCTTTGAAAAATAACTTGGCGGAGGTGAAGTAACTAAAATTGATACCTCTGGATTTCGTTTTTTAACTTCTTTTAAAAAGCGATTAATTTCAGTTTTAAAACTCGCTCCATCGATTTTATCAAAAGCTTCATTTGTTCCTAAAGAGATAATAACTAAATCGGCTTCTAACCCTTCTAATTGTTCAAAAAATAAAGGATATTTATTAAAATCTGAATAACGAGCCCCGTTTACTCCAATGGTATGATATAGAATCCCAGCTTGGTCATTCTCTAACACCATACCGTTCAAATCATATTGACTGTTTTGTGTAGCTGCATACAAATAAAACTGCTCTGTGGCTTTTTTAAAATCAAAGGCAACGAAATTCTTTTGCAGGCTATAGTTAGCAGCCTGAAAAATAGAGGTTTCTATTTGTGGACGTTCTATTTCTTTGGTTGGCACAAGCAATATTTTTCCCGCCTGAATCTGGGTAGACTTTAGTTTATTCAATTTCTTTAAATCCGCAAGGGTAGTATTGTACTTTTTAGCAATAACAGACAAGGACTCCCCGGATTTAATCTTATGCGAACTATTTTTTACAACGGCATGAGTTGTAAAATTGACTTCTCTATCTGTTGTACCCACGCGATAAACCAAGTCATTATTAGGTGTAAAAAGTTTAACCCTCGTAAAAGCAAACTTACTATCTCTCAAATCGACTTTTATTATAGCATCTTTGGTACTAGAAGATAATGCAATACCACTCAAACCCACTTTAGCACCATTAATTGGGTAAATATTTCTTCTATTCTCCCAGTCAGAATTACTAGAATAACGAACAAAATTATTGCTATTTGTTCGCGCCAATTGATATGGAAAAGTAAAACCTAAACCACCATTGCCAAATTTCTCTTGAATTAAACTACGTACTCTTCCACTAAAAAAATCAGCTTGAATATGAGAATCTCCAATGTGAACAATATTTACTTTTTTTCTTTTTCCTTCACTTAATTCTTTTAAGCTAGTAAAAAAGTGTTTGAGTTGTTCGGGATAATAAATCATATTCTTATAGATGGCATTTAGGGTATCATTTACACTAGGTGCTACTTCTATAATTTCCTGATCTTGTCGTATTTCTTGAGCAAAAACTCCCATATTACTTATCAGTAATAGAGGAATTACAACTCTATTCCATTTCATCATTGGATACCGTATCTATTTCTTTTTGAACTTTCTTTTTCTGCAAGGAATCTTGTTTGTGCTTTACTCCTTGTTGCGCTGCGCCGCCCTTTTCTTTTTTATAGGCCGTATACCCTTCTTCTAATTGTTTAAAAACTAAATTTGATACGGCTTGCGCTCCTCTAAAATTAAAATGCGTATAATCTTTATTCGCTTTTATAGGAGACTCTTCCGCCCATTTTACCATCGATCCTTTTCCGCCCATTGCCTCATACAAATTAAAGAATCCTGTTTTAGATTCCATTGCATACTTGCGTTGTGCACGCATTAATGGGGTTACTGCTGAATCAGTTTCCATTGTTAGATTGTATTTGGTTGATTTATCTGCCGTTGAAATAACCAAAATAGAAGCTTTAGGGAAACACTGTCTTAAATGACTAACTACTTTAGTCATCTGTTTCGTATACCAACTATAATTATAAGACCCATAATTCAATACATTGGTTCCATAGTGAAGAATAATCAAACTATAATCTAATTCTTTTTGGAACTTTTGCATCACAGATACATTAAATAAAGATAAAGGTAGTCCTGAGTTTCCACGACTAGAAAAATTATCTACCTGTACACCTGTAGCACTACTCACATCGATTCCATACAATGGAATAGAGTCTGCATGTAAAAACTGTAGTTTTAGTTGCTTAGCGGCTCCATTAGCCAATTTTAGTTTATTTAATGCTTCTGAAGCATGTAAGGTTTTTCTCAGCGTATCTTTTTGCGTAATAATCTCAACCGTTCCACTTGTATTGGTAGATCTTCCAAAATACAAGGTTGGATTATTTAGGGTAGTCATGTTGCGGACAGTCCCAGCTTGATAGCTCACCCAAGTTGGTTTTATTGTGTCTTTAACAAAATAAACCTGACCGCCAATTCCGAAAGGTCTCAGTGGTTTTTTTACATTTAAATACGATTGTACTTTCCAATTCGACGAATATTTATGTACGACAGATCCGCGTGATTGAGCAGATTCAGAAGTGATTTGAATAAATCCAACCCCTGACCCTCCGTATTTATCTTGGTAATTTTTTCGCAAATCTTGAACAATCATATCTCCATCTGTCATGGAATCACCATAATAGGCAATACGGACACGTCCTTGACTTTGATTTTCCAATTGGTACAATCTTCCAAAGAAATAGTCTAAGAATACCATTCCTTTGAAACTCAATTCACTTTCATCTGAAAACAAATCTTCTTCTTGAATCACGATAACCCTTCCGTCTTCTTCCGCGGTGGGGATTTCTGTTTTTTCTTCTTTTGAGGCTATTTTTTCTTCCTCAATAGCTTCTAATAACAAACTGTCAATGACAACGTGATTTGTTTTCGTTTTTTCTTCAGAAAAAATCTTTTTCGGCAAATTTGCTTTAAAAAATAAAAAAAAGCCACTAGCCATAATTACAATGGCTAATGACTGTATCATGTATGATTTTACTACTTTCACAAAGAACTAAATTACATACGATTTGGTACCGCAATACCCAATAATGAGAATGCGTCTTGGATTACCAAACCAACTTTTTGAGATATTTGTACTCTAAACGCTTTCAGCGTTGCATCTTCTTCTCCAAGAATAGAAACCGATTGATAAAAGGAGTTATACTCTTTTACGAGGTCATACACATAGTTTGCTATCAAAGCAGGACTATGTGATTTTGCTGCATTTTGGATAACTTCTGGAAAATCTTCCAATACTTTAATTATTTCTTTTTCTTTTGGATCTAATGCAATACCTGTTATTGTATCTGTTATAGTAAAATCTGCTCTGCGCAAAATAGATTGAATACGCGCATACGTATATTGAATAAACGGTCCTGTATTTCCTGCAAAATCTACGGATTCCTCTGGATTGAAAAGAATGCGTTTTTTAGGGTCTACTTTTAAAATATAGTATTTCAATGCACCTAAACCAATCGTTGTATACAATGTTGTTTTTTCTTCTTCCGAATAGCCTTCTAATTTACCTAGATCTTCAGAAATAGTACGTGCAGTGCTAGTCATTTCTTCAATTAATTCATCTGCATCCACAACAGTCCCTTCTCTGCTCTTCATTTTTCCTGAAGGTAGATCAACCATACCGTACGATAAGTGATACAAACTATCTGCCCAGTCAAAACCTAAACGTTTTAGGATTAAGAATAACACCTTGAAATGATAATCTTGCTCATTTCCAACGGTATAAACCATTCCTCCAATATCTGGAAAATCTTTGACACGCTGAATTGCTGTACCGATATCTTGGGTCATATAAACCGAGGTGCCATCACCACGAAGTACAAGTTTTTCATCTAATCCCTCATCTGTCAAATCAATCCAAACCGAGTTATCTTCTTTTTTGTAGAATATACCTCGGGTTAAGCCTTCCTCAACTACATCTTTTCCAAGTAAATACGTATTACTTTCGTAATAGTTTTTATCGAAATCAATGCCTAAATTAGCATAGGATATAGCAAAACCATCATAAACCCATTGATTCATCATTTTCCACAATTCAATCACTTCGGGTTTACCTGCTTCCCACTCCAACAGCATTTGCTTGGCTTCTTTTATGATAGGAGCTTCTGCTTTGGCTTGATCTTCCGTCATCCCATTAGCCATCAAATCCTTAATTTGACTCTTGTATTCAATGTCAAATTTCACATAGTAATTACCTACCAATTTATCTCCTTTCAATCCTGTTGACTCTGGTGTTTCTCCGTTGCCAAATTTTTGCCAAGCCAACATAGACTTACAAATATGGATTCCTCTATCGTTGATAATTTGGGTTTTATATACTTTTTTCCCAGCGGCTTTTAAAATCTCTGCTACTGAAAAACCAAGTAAATTATTTCGAACATGACCTAAGTGTAAAGGCTTATTTGTATTGGGAGAAGAATATTCTACCAATACGGCTTTATCATCTGCGTTGGGTGTTTGATAGCCAAAATGCTCCACACCCTGCATTGTATTAAACGACGATAGGTAGTAAACATCTGAAACAACTAAATTCAAAAACCCTTTCACAACATTAAACCGTTCTATTTCAGTTGTATTTTCAACTAAATATTCACCAATTTTAGTACCTATTTCAATAGGATTACCTTTAATTTGTTTTAAAAATGGAAAAATAACAACTGTAACATCCCCCTCAAATTCTTTTCTAGTAACTTGATATTCAACTTTATCAATTACTACATCATACAGCTCTTTGGCTGCTTGGATAATCTGAGGAGTTAAAATCTGATTCAACATCATTAACAAAATTTAATAGGCAAAGATAATTCTTATTTTATCATCTATAAAATAGATAAAAGGAAATTTTGTATTCTTATGAACCGCTTTTCGTATTTTATTTGTAATTATTAAATAATCCCTTCTTTTTCAGCTAAAAAAGGTACCTTTGAGTAACCACTTAGCTCATTTATTATATGAAAAAATTCAAGGCAAAGAAAAAGGGCTTTTTTATTTTCATCTTAGTAACAGGATGCATTCCTTTCTATTTTTTGTTCCTCAATCGAGGGAATCTAGAAAAAAATTGGTTTGATTTCACTTTAAGTGCGCTTCCCTTTTTATTGTTACTTTGGATTTATTACACTACTAGTTATTGGATTGAGCAGCAGCAACTCCATTATCGTTCTGCATTTATTAAAGGTAAAATAGACATAGCCACGATTACTAGCATTCAAGTAGGCAAAACTTTATGGGTCGGTTTAAAACCCGCACTAGCTAAAAAAGGAATTATTATTGCATATAATAGCTATGATGAGATTTATCTTGCTCCTCTAGATAATGAAGAATTAGTAAACGAATTGGTAAAAATGAATCCCAATATTGTACGCTCGAATCCTACCAATACCAAAGATTGATTGAATCAAATTAGATTTGTCCTTCGTTTATTTCTCTCTTAGGCATTGTAGATGATTTATTTCCCGTTTGGTCAAATAGTCCGTTAATGGAATAACTGTTTTAGTATAATCTGTAATTTGGTAAAACACCATCCCTCAATTATCTACTTGAACGGTTCGTGTAAACAGTAAATTTTATTTTAAATCCTTTACCACTTTCGAAAGCACTCTAGCCGAAATCCCTCATTTCTCTTTTCATATTTTAAAGTGGATTTCTTCATCGGCTCTATTAATCAGAGAACTCATAATAATCAACTTCCACTTTCCTCCTAGCAGTCCTTCTTTCTGTTTAGGTTAACTAAACTTTTTACTCAGTAGTAGTAGTAGTAGTAGTAGTAGTAGTAGTAGTAGTAGTAGTAGTAGTAGTAGTAGTAGT
>NZ_CBCPHW010000030.1:0-35007 GCF_965118575.1 Myroides odoratus
GTTATTGGTTTGTTATTTAATGTATTATATTTTATTTAGGTCATTTTAGAACCTAAAGATATCCTTATTTAGCAAGAGACAATCAAATTGCCTTTTTGATAAAATAGAAAAATCAGGCACTCAATTGACATAGGGTTGTCATCAAATATAATTAACTTAGTACAGGAATTGAAGAAGATAGAATAGAATAGAATAGAATAGAATAGAATAGAATAGAATAGAATAGAATAGAATAGAATAGAATAGAATAGAATAGAATAGAATAGAATAGAATAGAATAGAATAGAATAGAATAGAGGGGAAAACGCGTCTTCGGCTAACTTTATAAAAGATTAATAGTATGTCATATTGTAACCACATCGAATTATTAACAGGAGATAGAAAAACATTGCATCAAAACTATCACGATAACCACTATGGTTTTCCTATTCACGATGACAACGAATTATTTGGTCGCTTGTTGATGGAAATTAACCAGGCAGGATTGAGCTGGGAAACGATTCTGAAGAAAGAACAGTCGTTTAGAGAAGCCTATAGTAACTTTGATATTGCAGCAGTAGCGGGTTATACAGAGGAAGATAGAGACCGGCTTTTAAATAACTCGGGTATTATTAGAAATCGCTTAAAAGTTAATGCCGCAATTGAAAATGCAAAGACCATTTTGGAAATACAAAAGGAGTTTGGTTCTTTTGAAAATTGGCTAACGCATCACCATCCTAAGACTAAAGAAGAATGGGTGAAATTATTTAAAAAGACCTTTCGCTTTACAGGAGGTGAAATTGTCGGCGAATTTTTGATGAGTATCGGATACTTAAAGGGAGCTCATGCAGCGAGTTGTCCGATTTATCAGGTCGTTTTGAAACAGAATCCTCTATGGGTTACTGAAGAATAAACAACCAATCCAAGGGTTTTCTTTGGGTTTACTTAGATGGTGTAGTTAGCCTAAATAAGTGTATTGCCTAAGGCTATTACTTTTCAGCATACGGAGTAAGAATCTATCCTTGGACTTTTTTTGTTTTATCAGATTGTTTTATCAGATTGTTTTTTAAGGAGAAGCTAAAAGGAATATCTTTAGGTTCATTATAAACAAGAGTTAAATAGACTAAACGAGTTATGCTAATACCTCCTTACACTTCATACCCCATCCTTACAGGCAATCAAGTTATGTTAAGACAAATAACAGTAGAGGATATTCAAGATATTATTGCAATATCATATTATGACGGATTACAAGCATCAAATTTAGAGCAAGCAATTGCCATGCAAGAAGAGATTAGGGCAGACTATTTGCGAGGGGATTCTATTCATTGGGGGATTATTGATCGAACAACTAATAAAATAGTGGGAACGTGTGGATATTATCGTGGTTTTTTAGAAGGTGCTGGGGAACTAGGTTGTATTTTATTGCCTCAATATTATGGTCAAGGTTATATGACCCTTTCCATGCAACTTGCTATTGATTATGGATTAACGACAATGCGGTTGAAGCGAATCTATGCGATAACAAGTCGCGAAAATGAAAAAGCAATTCAACTATTAGAACGATTAAATTTCACTAGGATTAAAGCATTAGATGATCCTTATTTAGAATTTGATTTAACCTCTAATTAGTTGAGTGTTTGGCCATAAATCACGTTGAACTTGCTTTAATCTGTGCTTTAGTAATCGTATAAAAGGGGGTTTAAATCTAAACTATTGAGTGATTCTGAAATCACCCAATAGTTTAGATTTCTTCTTTCCAACGAACCAAAAGATAAGAAGGTTGACCAAAAGGTGCCCTATGGGTTTCTTCTATAATATCAAATTTCAAAGCTTTAAAATAAGGCAATAAAGGATCATTTTGCAATACCTCTAGCCAAATGGCATCATACTGACGGGTAAGGGATACAATCTTGTTCCAAAGAGAAGCTCTTACCTCTTCTCGATTGTGTTCGAGTTGAATGTAAAAAGAAGCTAAATTAATAACCTTTTTAGCTGCTAATAACACAGGTTGATTCGCAGGTTTAATCATTGCGTACCCCGCGGGAATATCGTTGTCATAAACGGTTAATAATTGTGTACTCAAATCATTGAGTTCTAATACAGTCTCTTTGTGATTCAATTGTTGAACTAGGTATTGATTTAAGGCAGGCTCTTCAACAATAGAAGAATACAAGGTTTTGATTTGGGCTTCTCTTAATTGAAAAAGAACGGCTAGTCCTTCTTCTGTAGCTATAGTAAATTTGGATATAACACTCATTTTATTTGGGTTTATACACAAAGATAAAAGAACAAAGGGAATATTTTTCGATACAGAATAGGTAAAAACTATCGGTACATCTGTTTCTTCAATTGATCCCCTAACTTTTTAATTCGGGCTAAATCTGGTGCAGAGATACGCTGCGCATAAACAGCTCTAAAGTTATAGGCGTAGGCCTTTGTAAAGGAGAAGGTTTCTCCTGGCGTAAAGCCAATTCCCAAGGTTTTGCAACTGTGATAAAAATAATCCATATCCGTCGATTTAGGTAACTGATTCCATATACTATATCCCCCTTGAGGTGATAAAGTAGGGTGCGAAAAAGGAATGACGGCATTGATTTGATCAACGAGTTGGCTTGCTTGACGTTCTAAATTTTGACGTAATAAACGCAAGTGTTTGTCGTAGCTGGGCATCTGGAGTAATTGGATCATAACCTCTTGATTAAGGGGTGATACCGATCTTCCTAAAGCAAATTTGAAACGCTCTGCTTGTGCGAAGTATTTCCCTGCTGCTAACCAGCCTAAGCGCAAACCTGGGGCTACCGTTTTGGAATACGATGAAAAGGTCATAACCAACCCCTTTTTGTCAAAATTCTTTATCGTAATAGGTCGTTCTCTTTGAAAATAAAGATCGCCATATACGTCATTTTCTAAGATGGGAATTTGATGCTGAACGGCTATTTTATAGAGTTCTTCTTTCTTGTCATCGGACAATAGCAAACCCGTAGGGTTGTGGAAGTTG
The DNA here is from genome assembly GCF_965118575.1 of Myroides odoratus. Classification (GTDB taxonomy): domain Bacteria; phylum Bacteroidota; class Bacteroidia; order Flavobacteriales; family Flavobacteriaceae; genus Flavobacterium; species Flavobacterium odoratum_B. Next base: position 2,981 of record NZ_CBCPHW010000030.1, read on the forward strand.
GGCGTGAGAATAATCGCTTTTACTACATTTTGTTGACACATTTTGTTTAGATAGGCTGTATCAAATCCATGGATAGGTTGCACAGGAATCTCTAAAACCCGCAAGCGCAAGCGCGCAAGTACTTCAAGCACAGAAAATACACAAGGACTTTCAACTGCAACAATATCCTGAGGAGATGTAGTGGAAGCCAAACCAACGTATAAAGCTTGTAGAGCACCATCTGTGATGATTAATTCGTCCATTTGAATGGGTGCTCCATGTAAAGCAGCGCGTCTTAGGATATGCGATTTCAATTCGTCAGAACCCGTATTGGGGTAATAGTGAAGGAGAGCCGTATTCTTGTTGCGAACTACGTCCTGCATGGTTTTTAAAACTAATTTATGCGGTATAAATGGATTGGCAGGTGCTGCAATATGCAAAGAAGTATATTCTGTATGTGCTAATCGATCAGCTATTAAGGCTAGTTTTTTAGTAAAAACAGCATCTCTAGGTATGGCAGGTAAATTGCAGGAAGGAGTTGCATTCGCATTTTTTAAATTAGAAGCTACGCGATATCCCAAACGAGGAATACTGGTTACTAATCCTTTAAATACCAAATAGTCATAACCACTTTGTACCGAACTTGTACTTAATTGATAGGTATGTTTGATGGTGCGTACAGCAGGTAAAGCATCGCCCGTTTTTAAAATTCCTTGTTCAATGGCCTCTTCTATTTTGGATGTAAAGATGTGGTATTTATACTTTTTCACGTTGCGTTTATTGCCAATAGTCTAAAACAAATGTACCCAAATTATCTTCTTTTATAGGTTTCTGTTCCATCTTTTTGTATCGTAGACTAGGGAGAATGAAGCAAGAAACCTAACTCATAAATAAAAAAGAAAATATTGCATGGAAGCTCTACAGGACACAAAGCAAGTAAATAAAGTGAAATCTAATCCCTTTTATTTAAATGGTTGTAGCGTTCTCTTTAGTAGCTAGTTCTTTGTGTTTTTACTGAAGCGTTTAGTATAAATACAGTTGTCTCAATTTAGCAAGATCAACCTTTAGTTGTTCCGTTAAAAAGTTTTCGATGCTTCCGTGTTCTGCTATAATTGTGTCCAAACCCGCTTGTAAAAAGGCTTTTTTGACAGAGAATAAACCCATTAATTCAGGTTTTGCTTCAATGTAAACCGTAAATTTTTCTAAAATATATTGATTAGAAAGCAGATAGTCTTCCATGATCGTTTCATCATCCACTCCTAAGGCATAGAGAATTAAAGCCGTTGCCATGCCTGTTCGGTCTTTTCCAGCGGTGCAGTGATACAACAAAGGAACATTTTGTGAAGGATCTTGCAATAAGGTAAACATAGTTTTAAATTGCTTTATATAGGCCGTATCACTGACTAACATTGTATTGAGCATCATCATACTATCATCTACTTCTTTTGCATTTAACTGGGTCCAATCGCTTAAATTACCTGGAGAAATAGATAGTTCAATGTGTTGTTTTAAGGAATGAGGGAGTTTGTCTGGTGCTGAATTTATTTCGTCAGTACTTCTAAAATCAATTATTTTAACCAAGGGAATAGAAGATAGATAGGTTAAATCGGCGGTTGTTAAAAGAGCTAAATCGTCTGAGCGGAAAATTTTACCCCATTTAACCGTATACTTATCTTTTGTTTTATATCCTCCTAAATCTCTAAAATTAAACCCTCCTTCCATAGGGAGAAGCTTGTCTGCTAAAATGTGTTTTTCATCTGCTGTGACTAATTCAAAATAATATCTTGTATCGGCAGAAATAGGCAGTTCAAATTCACCAACCCCTTCGCCGTTAAGTATAGGCTTAGCTCGGTTAATATGAGCGATAGTACCCCCTGCATAAAGTTCCCATTTTCCCGTTATTGTAGAGATAAAGGTGGTGCTTTTTGTGTTTTTATCTCTGTTGATACTTGAAGTAACGGTTTGTTTTTTATTGGGAACCCAAAGACTAGCGGGAAGGAGTATCGCATTAAGCGTAAAAACAACATGGGTATCCTTATTGGCTTTGGCTATAGCGGCAGAAAGACCAACTAGTAGCAGTAGAAAATAAAATTTATACTTCATCATCTTTTTGTTTTGGGTTTATACAAAAATAAGACAACTCGTTTAAAGGTGATATGATTTATTTCATAAAATACTATTTATTAAAAATAACTGTGTTATTTTATAAAAAATTGGGATAAATAAATTGTTTTGCATAAAAAAGAATGAGAATAACACTTCTAGAAAAGGGGGAGTAGTATTTAACTCAGGATTACGTGGTTGGCGAAAGATAAAAAGAGAGGAAATAAAAAAAGGTTGGAGTATATCCAACCTTTTGTTACTTGTCTTTCACTTCTTCAGATGCATCTGTAGCAAGGTCAGACATTTGCTGTTTAGGAGCTGCTGTAGTAGCATTTGTTTCTCTAGTAGCTTGCTTAAACTCCTTAATTCCTGTTCCAAGTCCTTTCATTAATTCAGGTATTTTTTTACCGCCGAATAATAATAAAGCTATTGCAACAACAACTATCAGTTCAGAAGGAGCTACTCCTCCTAAGGGTAATGTAGTCATCAACATGGTTGAATATATTAGTGGTTGAGGAAAACAAATGTATATAAGGATAAAAATGTAATAATACTATTTAACATAACTTTATTATTGGATAAACATAGTAAACGAGGACTTATGTCGAGTAAAATATAAAATATTAACAAAGGTTCGTTTGTTCTAAAGCCGTTTTATAGGATAAGGCTTACTTGTTGAGGCTGTTCTGTTTAAATTATTAATAAAATGAAAATAATACAATTACTCATTTAACTAGACTAGATAAATACCTGTTTGAAATTATTACGCAGTAGCATTTGCAGAGTTCCGATTAGGGATTGTTCAGTTTGTCTACCTAATGAACAGGAAAATAATTATGAGGAAGAACAATTTGCTAAACAAATGAAGAAAAAGAAAAAAGTAAAAATATGTAATCAATTGACAATATGATAGAAAAGTATATAAATAAAATTATTTTAAGCCAACAGTATTCTAAAATTACAGAAGTTTAGCCAAAGCAATTATACCTTCTTCCAATTCTTGTTCAGATAACGAACCATAACCTAATCTTATTCCGTTTATTGTTTCATCAAAACTATATGCATCTGGAGTGATAATTTTAATGCCTTTATCTTGCATTCTTTGAGATATCTGCTGCCAATTTATTTGTGTATTTGGAATAATCCAAAAGGCTAAGCCACCCTCAGGAATAGAGAAAGTTGCCTTATCCTTAATGTGTTTTTTTAACAACTTGGCTATAAGATCTCTTTTTGATTTGTAGTGTAAGGTCGCTTTTTTGATGTGCCTTTTTATTGTGCCATCTTTGATAAGTTGCAGAACAGCCTGTTCCATGATACTATCGCCTTGTACATCAATAATTTTTCGTAAACGGCCTACTTTTTCAATTAAAGAATTATCATTACTTACTAAATAACCAATACGCAAAGCTGGAGCAACAACCTTGCTCATGGTACCGATATACACATAGTTTTCTAATTCCGTAAAACTTGACAAAGGCAATACAGGACGATAACCAAAATGAAACTCATTATCATAATCATCTTCAATAATAGTAAAACCGAAATTATTAGAAAGCTGTATTAGTTTTAATCTTCTTTTCAAACTCAATGTTACTGTTGTTGGATATTGACGGTGTGGTGTTACGTAAATTGCCTTTATTTTTTTGCGTGATTTCAGATGAGCGATTAGCTCTTCAATTATTAAACCGTCTTTATCAACATTTACGGGTAATAATGTTGCACCTGCATTTTCAAATGCAGCCCAAGCAGATTTGTAGCCCGGGTTTTCGACTATCACATTATCCCCTTTTGTAAACAGGCAATGAGCCGTAAGATACATGGCCATTTGACTACCACGAGTGATACAGATGTGCTGTTCATTGACCTGCATTCCCCTCTGATGATTGAGCATTTGAACAATAGTTTTTCTAAATTCCAAATCGCCTATTTCATTCCCGTAACCCATCATCTGCCATCTTGCTTTTTGATTGAATATCTGTCGGTATGCTCTTGCCAATTCTGTAATAGGTGCAATTTTACTGTTCGGGTGTCCGTCATCAATGTATAAAGGAAGGCCTTTATTTACTGGATTATTTACTTCGACAGCTTTGTCATTTGACGTTTTCGATTCTTTAAAATCGGGTAAAGTATCGGCAACAAAAGTGCCTTTTCTTTCTTTGGAAATCAGCCATCCTTCAATCAGTAGCACATTAAGGGCTTCAACAATAGTATTTCTGTTGACCTTTAAAAGTTGTGCAAGATTTCTACTCCCTGGCAACGCATCTCCTGCTTTTAACCGACCTGAGTGAATGTCTTTTATAATAGCATCGGAAATTTGCAGATAAATAGCTTTATCCGATTTTGCATCTAACTGTATTTCAAAATTCCATTTTCTTAACATCTGGACTATCTGTTTTTGCAAAAACTGCATTAGTGTAACAGTCCAAAGTTACAATACTTTTGTATTGCAATAATGCAAAGAACAATAAATTTTTAAGTTATGTTTAAATTAGAAACAACTACAGAAGTAGAAAAATCCATTCACGAAGAGCAAAAACAATTCAGTTCTAAAGATTTTCATCAGACGTTTGCAAGACCAACTTACGTAAAACCTTCACACGTCATTCATAAAAATGTTGAAAATGCAGGTGTACATAATCAATTTTCAGAAGAAAGAAAGCACCCTGTTTTTTTTGTGGACTTGCCAAGTAAAAATGTAAGTATGACAATTGGAGGTTTGTTGCCAGGACAAAAAACACATTTGCATCGTCATACTTACGAAACGGTATTGTATGTGATTGAGGGTAAAGGTTGGACTAAAGTTGAAGACGAAATTGTAGAATGGGAAGCAGGTGATGCCGTTTATATTCCTTCTTGGGCTTGGCATCAACACCAAAACACAAGCGAAATAGAAAGTGCAAAATACATAGCTTGTGAAAATGCACCACAACTACAAAACTTAGGTGTTGCATTACGTGAAGAAGAGGGAAGAGATTTCTAACAAAAAATTCGTGTATTCATTTTGATAACATACCATTTTTAAAGCAAAAAAACATGAATAAAATACCTTTTAAGGGTGTAATTGCATATCCGATTACACCATTCGACAACAACGAAAATGTCGATATTCCATTGTTTAAAAAACAAGTAGAACGTCTGGTAACAGCAGGTAATCATGGGATTGCTCCATTGGGAAGCACAGGTGTATTGCCGTATCTGAATGATGCTGAAAAAGAAGCTGTAACCGAAGCTACGATACAACAGGTTGCAGGACGTATACCTACGCTGGTTGGAGTTTCTAACCTTACTACCGAAAAGACGGTTTACCACGCACAGTTTGCCGAAAAAGTAGGAGCAACAGCAGTAATGATTATTCCGATGAGTTATTGGAAGTTGACGGATGATGAAATCGTAACGCATTATGATAGAGTAGCATCTAAAATTTCTATTCCCATAATGGCATACAATAATCCTGCAACAGGTGGTGTAGATATGTCACCTGCATTACTTAAACGCTTATTGGAAATTCCGAATGTTACCATGATAAAGGAAAGTACAGGAGATATCCAACGGATGCACTATTTAAGAAAGGAATTGGGTGAAGAAGTGGCTTTCTTCAATGGTTCTAATCCATTAGCGCTGGCAGCATTTTCAGCAGGTGCTACTGGTTGGTGCACTGCTGCTCCAAACTTAATACCTGAATTAAACATAGCTCTTTATGATGCGGTACAGGAAAATGATTTGACTAAAGCCCGAAAAATATTTTACAGACAAATCGACTTGTTGAAATTCATTGTAGCAAAAGGACTTCCACGTTCTATAAAAGCAGGTTTAGACCTTATGGGAGTTGGTGGAGGTAGTTTTAAAAGTCCTTTAAAACCACTTAATGAAAACGAAATAGCAGAACTTGACAAAATACTTTCAGCGATAGAAAGTGAAGTTCATCAGTATTAATTATCAAAACAAAGTAAAATGACAAAAGCAATTTTTTACCACGCAGGTTGTTCTGTTTGCGTAAGTGCAGAAAAGGACATTTTAAATCTTATACCTGAAAATCAGGTTGAAGTTATCCATTTGGGAGAAGCTAAGACAAAAGTTAACGATGCAGTGAATGCAGGTGTACAATCTGTTCCAGCGTTGGTGCTATCCAATGGAAATGTATTGCACATTAACTTTGGTGCTTCTATGGAAGATATAAAGTAATCACCTTCTGAAAAGTCCGAAAACTCAATATTTTCGGACTTTTCAATCCTTATTTCAATGATGAATTAAAGTACATACAATATGAATTCAAAAGAAGAAACTAAACTTGCCGAGGCACAGGGAAATGCATCGGACAATGTAGAGGTAACCTTGATCTTAAACGAAACGACAAGCCGTATTCATTGGGATAAGAAAATATCTTTGCTTGATGCTATGCTCCATGCAGGAATTGATGCTCCGTATTCTTGTCGCAGTGGTACGTGTGGCACTTGCGTATGCAAATTGGAAGAAGGAGAAGTCCGTTTAAAACGAAATTTTGTTCTTTCCGAAGCTCACATACAGCAAGGGTTAATTTTAAGTTGTGTGGCGGTTCCCATAAGTAAGAGTATTGAAATAAATTATGACAAGTTTTAGTAGTATAGAAAATGAATATCAATTATTACATTACTAAATCGTTACCTGACTTCTTTGATTATCTCTATAAAAGTTTATTAAACAGTCGATACAGCCTTTTCCTTAAACTTTAAAATAAAAAAGCTGACAAATTTGTCAGCTTACATTTATTTTTTAGGTGCTTGATCCAGAAACATTTGTTTTACTTTTTCTAGACTATATCCTTTTCCTTCTTCTAATTCACCAGATGAAATAATATGGGTTACTTTTCCATCTCCGTCGAGTACAAAGAAATAAGGATATCCAATTCCGCGAACATCGGGGGTATATTTGTTGAATACGGCCTTATTTTTATTCTTTTGCGAATAGTTTAAATGATAGTAAACAAAGTTTTTATCCACTATTTGTTTCAATTCAGGTGTTTGTTGTACGAAATCGTTAAAACGCAAACACCAGATACACCAGTTTCCACCCGCTTGTACAAACACATATTTGCCTTGTTTTTTTGCTTGAGCCACTAATTCATTCAATTTTGCTTGCGCATCTTCTTCTTCATTATAAGGTTTACTCAAGGTTTCTTTTTCTTGCTCAATCTGTTTTTTCAAAGCAACGGTATCAACTTCTGTTTTAGGTTGTTCTGAATTAGATGCTGTATTTTCTGTTTCCACAGAAGCAGGTTTAGTTGCTGTTTGCAACTCTTTCTTACAACTTAGTAAGGATAGAGCTGAAAGAAGAAGTAAACCGAGGAGCGTTTGTCTTTTCATATTAAAAGGGTCATTTGCTTTTACAAGACAAAGTAATGAAATTATACTTAAATATACTGCTTTTACCTTGCGTTTTTTTACAGCGGGTCTATTTTTATTTTATTAGATTTCAGACCCTATAAAAAATAAGTTCAAGAGGAATATTTCAGCAATGTAAAGCTAATGTTTACGAGAGGGGAATAAAATTATCAAAAGATTAAGGATTTGATTTGTTGTGTTTTATGTCTAGTATTGTTTGTACTTTCGACTTGTGAAAAAGAAAATTAAAAGACAAAAAACAAAAGTTACAATATACATAACCTAAAGGCTAGTTCTAATTTTTCAAGCAATTTTTGTGAAGTAATAAGGTCTTGAGAGACTTATTTTTCAATTTAAAGTTTTCTATTTATTGATCCCAATATGTTACTATTTATGGTCAATGGTGCGTTATTGTAACTTTTACTTTTGTTGTATTTTTTATTAGAGGTTTAAAAAAAAATAGGTTTTCGTATGAAGAGACACAAGTACAGACATACAATCGAATTAGGTTTGCAGGATTCTATTGAAAATGCGCGTATTAAATCACGTGGAAAAAGAAAAATAGGCTTAGAAGCGATACAAACTCAAAAGGCATTTCCAAGACCCAAAGGTCATTGTCTTTCAGATACAAGGGATTTTGCTTGTTTGTTACTTACTTTGAGCTTTGTAGTAGGCATACTATGGAATTTTGAATATTTCGATTGGACGATGCGGCAGGTTGCTTTCTTTTTTCTCAATATGATTTTGAGTGTAATTCCCTTGGTATTTGCCTATCATATTTTATATCCGTTGTACGACCGAAATCGAGTGCAGAAAGGAAAGCTCAAAGCTTTGGGTAGAGTAGTAGCAACAGATAATGCAGGGAAAATAGTAAGTAATGACGCACAACAAAGAGCTTTAGTTGAGGTTTTTTATAAAGACAAACGCTATTTGTTGGTAGCCAATCAGCCTGGTTTATATGTCAATCCCAATACAACAGTAGAAATTACTTGGCATAGTATTTCTCAACTGTGTTGGATACATGAAGTAAGTAAATAAAATACTGTTTTTTAAACAGGTTCACACAGTAAAAAAACTTTTTGGTTGGATAGGGAGGTTGTAAAGAAAATATAGATTTCACCACCGTCCTTAATCTTCCATTTTTTGCGTAGTTCATCTACTTTTATAGGAAAATTACGCACCGTTATATTCGCTTTTTGTTGTTGTAAATATTCTTTGGCTGTAGCTTTATTATAAGGCAATTGTTGCTTTATTTTAAAGCGTCTGCCCGAGAAGTCTACCAATTCATTACTCGTATACAGTTGGCTGTGCTGGTGTAATTTATCAACTTTAAAATGCGCACTAATCGCATTAAATTTTCCTGTTTTTAGCAAAGCACTATTGGGCTCATATAAATAGTTCAAAGGTTCTGAATACGTGGCTTGTGCTTGATCTGATAAAAGAAAAGACGTAATTTGCGGGGCTGTTTTAGTTAGGTTTACAGCAACAAGTTCAATTTCTCCAACATGCCCTTTTTCAATTACCCACAGTACTTCTTTTACTTCATTATGCAAGGCTACAAGGTGAATGGCTTTTACAAAATTCAATTCACTAAGGCCCGCTTGAATATCCAAGAGCGGAGCCGTTTTAAGTAAAATAGTTGAGGTATGTGCTAACAAGGTATCGAGGTGTTCAGCGATATTTGGAGTACAATCTCGTAAGAAGAATACTTTTTCTTTGCTTTGATTCCTTCTGGCAGGATCTAAATAGATATAGTCAAATTGTTGGTTACTTTGGGCTAAATAGCTCAAACTATCCCCTGAAATACAGCTAATATTGGGTTGCTGGAGTTGTTGGTAATTATGCTGAACAATAGCACTTAATTCGGGTTGTATTTCGCAATGAGTTACAGCTTGAATGCGTTGTGCAAAGTAATAACAATCAATGCCAAATCCTCCTGTTAAGTCAATCAATGTCTTGCCTTCAACAAGAGAGGCTTTATACAAGGCACACGCTTCGGATGAAGTTTGTTCTATGGATAATTTCGAAGGAAATAGAATGTTTTTTGTGGTATACCATTTTGAAAGCTTGGTTTTTGCCTTTTGCTTACTTTCAATTTGAGTAAGTAAATCGGACATAGCAAGATCCGGAAATGGACTTTTTTTGAAAGCCAGATCCGCGAGGGTATCCCCTAAGTGTTGATCGATATAATCCTGAACTTCAGGCTGTAATAAAAGAGGAATATTCACTTATAATTTTTTGGTAAGTACTTGAATAAAACGCACATTGGGGAAAAACTCTTTGCCAATAACTTTTAAGCAAGTATAGATAGGAATGGCAGCAATCATACCAAAAATACCACTGAACATACCACTTGCCAAAATAACAACAAATATTTCTAGCGGATGTGATTTGACACTGTTTGAAAAAATTAGTGGTTGATTGACTACATTGTCAATTAATTGGACAACTAAGAATCCAATCATAACCGAGATTGCTTTGGGAAGTGTTACCTCAATAAAATCATCACCTATGTAGGTAAGCATTGTAAAAACAACAGCTAAGATATTGCCAATGAGCGGTCCGATATAAGGAATAATATTGAGTATCGCACATAAAAAAGCAATGGTTGCAGCTCCTTTTACACCAAAAATAAGCAATACGGCTAAGCAAAGAAGGTAGATAACAAACATCTGAATACAAAGTCCTAAAAAGTAGCGAGATAATAAATTATTAATTTTATTAATCGAGTTTAAAACTTTGTTTTCATGTTTTTTAGAAAACAGTTTTTTAAATTGATATTCCAATACTATTTGATCCTTTAAAAAGAAAAAAGTAATGAATAAGACGGAAAATAAACCAATACCAATATCACTCAACATACTAATCAAGGTATTGAGTAAATTGGGAACAAAATCGAGATTGAATTGTGATTTTAAATGAGATTCTTCCACAATTTTGTCTAGACTTATTCCTTTTGCATCCAAATAAACATCTATTTTTTGCATTAAACCATTGAAGTCCTCCTGTAAGTGGGTGGTATTGAGTACAGATAAGTTTTGTGCTTGGGTAGTAAATAAAGGCACAAACATAAAGGAGAAACCAATAAAAATAGCAATAAAGAAAAGCATCGTAATACTGATGGCAAATATCCTTTTTAGCTTGCATTTTTTATGGATAAAATCAACTAAAGGCTTTCCTATTAAGGCTAGAACAAAAGCTAATGCGATGTAAATAAATAAAGTGCGAATCTGATATAACAAACCAGCACTTAAGGCAATTCCGCTCAAAATAAGCGTTGCGCGAACAATACCTTGAGAAATTTCTTTGGCTCTTAACATGTAATTAATTATTCATTTGCGAATACAAAACTATGACAAGCTACAAGAGCAGCTGTTTCTGTTCTCAATCTTGTATGTCCTAAAGATACAGGTTTAAAACCTTTTTCTAAAGCAATTTTAATTTCCGAAGGAGAAAAATCACCTTCAGGGCCAACCAATAGAAGATAGTTTTCTTGGGGTTGAATGCAGTTCTTTACTAAAACTTTGTCTTTATCATCTTCACAATGAGCAATATATAAAGCACCTTGATGTTCTTGTTTTAAGAAATCTTTTAAACGGATAGGCGCATTTAATTGCGGTAAATACATTTGCAAAGATTGCTTCATGGCGGTTTGAATAATTTTTTCAAATCGCTCGGTTTTAATTACTTTTCGCTCCGAGTGATCACAAATAATAGGGGTTATTTCGTGAATGCCAATCTCAGTTGCTTTTTCCAAAAACCATTCATAACGCTCATTCATTTTGGTTGGTGCTACCGCTAAATGCAAGCGAAAAGGCGTTTGCTCTTTATCGGTATATTGCACGATTTCAGTTAAACAACTTCGGTCTGAAGCGAGTGTGATTTTGGTCTCAAATAGGGTACCGTTACCATTGGTTACAAAGAGAATATCGCCTTCTTTTTTACGGAGAACGCGAATAATGTGTTTGCTTTCGTCTTTGTCAAAAGTAAAAGTAGTTTGCTCTTTATGAATAGTAGGAGAATAAAATAACTGCATAGTTTAGTACATTAGAATTCAATTCTGGCTTTGGATACCACAGACGAATCAGCAAAAAGAGATTCGCGATAACGGTAATACCCTACAATGCCAATCATAGCGGCATTGTCTGTTGTATATTCGAATTTGGGAATATACGTTTTCCACTTGTATTTTTTTTCTGCTTCTTGTAAGGTAGCTCGAATGCCTGAATTAGCCGATACTCCTCCTCCAATAGCAATTTGTGTAATCCCTGTTGTCGTTACAGCTAGTTTGAGTTTATCCATTAATATTTGGATGATAGTATGCTGAATTGAAGCGCAAATATCGGCTCTGTTTTCTTCAATAAAATTGGGATTCTCTTTGACTTGTTTTTGAATAAAATACAAAAACTGCGTTTTTAAACCACTAAAACTGAAGTTTAACCCCTCTACTTTAGGTTTAGTAAAGGCAAAAGCTTTTGGATTTCCTTCTTTCGCATAGCGGTCAATTAGTGGTCCTCCAGGATAAGGAAAACCGAGTATTTTCGCGGATTTATCAAATGCTTCACCTACGGCATCGTCGGTTGTTTCTCCTAATACTTGTAAATCAAAAAAACTATTTACTTGTACAATTTGCGTATGCCCCCCTGAAATGGTTAAGGCCAAGAAAGGAAAGCTAGGTTGATCCTGCCCATTTTCTTCAATAAAATGGCAAAGGATATGCGCATGCATATGGTTAACCGCAAGCAGAGGGACATTCAAAGCTAAAGCCAAAGACTTCGCAAAGGAACCCCCAACTAAAAGAGATCCCATAAGCCCAGGACCTTGCGTAAAGGCAATCGCATGCAATTGATTTTTGGTAATTCCTGCTTTTTTTAAAGCAATATCAACAACAGGTACTATATTTTGTTGATGTGCTCTAGAAGCTAGTTCTGGAACAACACCGCCATATTCTTCGTGTATCTCTTGACGAGCCACTACATTTGACAGTACTTTGTTGCCAACTAGAACAGCGGCAGCCGTATCGTCACATGAACTTTCAATCGCTAATATATAGACGGGAGTTGTGGACATTTTTTATTTAATTTAAAGCTGATTTATATCTTCTATTTCTTGTCAATCACTCCTAAAAATTAATTAAATTTGTTGATTGTATATAGGTATATAGAAAAAGAAAATTTTAGGGCAAATTTAAAACATTAATAGTTATCAAAAAATTTAAAAAAATAGTTTTTCGCCTGTTTTTGGCTTTGATCTGCTTATTGGCTTTGGCAATAGGGGCTATGATGATGCCTATAGTTCAAAGTTATTTGGCGCGTTATGCTACTGAAATAGTCAATGAGAAATTTGGTACAGATTTTTATATTGATCGCTTGTCTATTGATCTATTTGGGGTTATTCACCTCAAAGGCATCGAAGCAAGAGACAACCACAAAAATATATTCATAGGCATTGATCATTTGCAAACGCGATTAGCGGATTTAGATGCTTTGCAGCAAGGACAAGTTTACTTGGGTACTACGCGAGTAAACGGGTTATATATGAATATCCACAAGTATGAAAACGAAGAACTGACGAATCTAGATGAATTAATTGCTATTTTCGATGATGGACAACCTGGAGAAGGAAAATTTAGACTAAAAGCGTCTCGCATTTTTATTAAAAATTCGCAACTTATTATTTCTGATGATAATACAAAAGCCAAGGTTGCTGTTGATTTTAGAAATATAAATGGGCAAGTAGATAACTTTTTAATCCAAGGGCCAGATATTTATGGACTGATTAAAGAAACGAGTTTTCTCGATCATTGGGGCATGAATGTCCAAAATTTAGCTGGGGATTTTTCGCTTACTAAAGCCTCAATTGGAATAAAAGAGTTAAAGTTAGTAACCGATCAATCGGATATAGAAGGGGATTTAAAATTTGTGTTTGAACCCGGAGACATGAAGTATTTCGTGGATAAAGTACATTGGGATTTTGAAATTAAAAAAGCAAAAATCAATTCTTCGGATATCAATGTATTTGCTCCTGAGTTTGCTTCTAATAAAACAGTGTATTTCAAAGGGCATATGAAAGGGCCAATGAATGATTTTGTACTGGAAGGAGCAAATTTAGTAGATGAAAATAATTCACAAATTATAGGGCAATTTGCTTTTCGAAATGTTTTTGACGATCATAAACCTTTTTGGATGCGTGCCAATTTAGCGCGTTTGCAAACGACACGTTATAATTTAATAGACCTAATGCCCAATTTATTAGGCAATTTACTGCCTACCGAATTAGAGGGCTTGGGCTTAGTGAATATTACTGGAACCCTAGAGCTAACCAAAAGAACGTTGGATACCGATATTGAATTGGTTACTTCTATTGGAAAAGGAAATGCAAAAATTGCCATTCAACAATTGAATGACCCTAATCATGCAACCTACCAAGGAAATATTAAATTAGAACATTTCGATTTGGGTCATTTTATCGATAATCAACAGTTTGGATTGACCTCTTTTGACCTCTATATAGATGGGCATGGGTTTAACCAAAAATCGCTGAATACATCGGTAAAAGGAGATGTATTCTCCTTTGTATTTGGCAACTATAAATATACACAGTTAGCGGTGGATGGCTTAATGAAAATGCCGTATTACCGTGGCTTATTACACAGTGCCGATCCCAATCTTAAGCTTGATTTTAATGGAACGATTGACTTGAGTACCAAAGAAAAAAACTATGATTTTGTCGCTCAAGTAGATTATGCTGATTTATATGCTCTTGGTTTTGTTAACGATACACTATCTAAGTTTACTGGGGATTTTGAATTTAAAGCGAAAGGAGATAATATAGAGGATTTAGAAGGCGTATTTAAAGTAAATAAAGCTATTTATGACAATAGTAAGGATCACTATGAATTTGAAGAGTTTTCTATTGAATCGAGCTTTACTGAAGATGGAGAACGCTTATTGCGCTTAAATTCACAGGAAGCTATTCAAGGTTATATCAAAGGGAAATTTCTCTTTGGGGAATCTAAAAAATTATTCACCAATGCCTTAGGTAGTTTGTATACCAACTATTCTCCTTATCCAACGAAAAAAGGACAATATGTCGATTTTGATATCACGGTTCACAATCGCTTGATTGAGGTTTTCTTGCCTCAATTGACCTTAAATGAAAGAACGCATATCGATGGTGAAATCGATAGTGATGAGAATTTGTTTAAACTGAATTTTGACTCACCAAGTATTGCTGTTAGCGGTGTTGAGTTTTTTAATATCTTATTGAATGTCAATAATTCAAACCCAATCTACAACACGTATATATCCATTGATAGTGTACATACCAAGTTCTATGATATCTCCGATTTTAATGTATTGAATCTAACTCATAATGATACTTTGTTTGTCCGTTCCGAATTCAAAGGCGGTAAGAATGGGAACGATAAGTATGAGTTGAACTTATATCACACCATTAATGAGGAAAAGCTCTCTGTGGTAGGATTTAAAAAATCAGATATCTTTTTTAAAGACTTTAAATGGAGTATCAATGAGAACGATGACAAAGCAAATAAAATTGTTTTCAATAAAAAATTAATGGATTTTTCAATTGATTCTCTAGCAATTTCTCACAACAAGCAAATAGTAAATCTAAGCGGTGTGATGCGTGATTCTACGTATAAGCAATTGAATTTGTCCTTCGGCAATGTCGATTTAAGTAAAATTACACCTGATATTGAAAATCTATCCTTTGGTGGAAAAATTGATGGAGATGTGAAGTTTTCCCAAATGAAGGATATTTATCATCCGCAAGCGAATATTTTAATTGATTCTTTACGGATTAATCACGTTTATTTAGGAGATATGTTCTTTAAAGTAGATGGTGATAAAAAACTAGAAAAGTTTACCGTGCATTCGAGTTTAGTAGATGACGATGAAAAAGAACGGTTTTATTTGAATGGTGATGTGGATGTCATCAATAAGCAAACGCATTTTAATTTAGAATCGGGATTAACTGATTTTCCATTGAGTACCATTGCGCCATTCTTAAGTAGTGTGGCGACGGATATGACGGGTACGGCTTTTGGTAAAATATCGTTTTTAGGCACGACCAAAGCTCCAGATGTGAATGGACGTTTGTATTTGAATGATACAAAATTCAAATCAAAATTTACGGGTGTAAACTACGCTTTTGATCAGGAAACCCCTTTAGATATAACAACCAAGCAGTTTATTTTGCGCAAAGCCGGTTTAACGGATACAAAATACAAAACCAGAGGACTCGTTGATGGTACGGTATCTCATAAAATATTCAAAGATTGGGTAATGAACTTATCTTTAACTTCTACCAATTTATTGGCTTTAGATACCCAATATGCAGAAGGTAGTTTGTATTATGGAACGGCATATATCAACGGAAAAGCAGATATTGTGGGGCCAATAGAAATGCTGAGTATTAACATCAATGCGACATCGAATAAGGGAACATCTATTAAAATCCCTTTAAAAGAGGCGCAAAGCACAGGTGAAAATAATTTTATCCACTTCTTATCTCCACAAGAAAAGAAACTGCGCTTAACGGGTACCGATTATGATCCTTATAAATACCGAAACAGTGGAATTGAATTGGATTTTGAGTTTTATGTAACACCAGATGCCGAAATAGAAATTATTCTCGATCGAGAGTCTGGACATGCCATGCGTGGAAAAGGAGCAGGATTTATTACTATGGAAATTAACACCTTAGGTAAGTTTAATATGTGGGGAGATTTCCAAGCCTATGAAGGAGAATACAATTTTAAATATGGAGGGCTAATTGATAAAAAGTTTATGGTGAAAAAGTACGGAACAATTCGATGGGATGGAAACCCGATGAATGCAATTCTAGATCTTCAAGCTATTTACCACACAGAAGCCAATCCAAGTGTTATTATTGACAACTCCATTATCAATCGAAAAGTACCTACGGATGTAGCTATCGTATTGAATGGAAGTTTGAGTAATCCTGAAGTTGATTTTGATATTAACTTTCCAACGGTGAGTTCGGTTGTCAAATCGGAATTGGATTATAAATTAAGTGATAGAGATACACGAGAACGTCAAGCAATGGCCTTATTAGCCACGGGATCTTTCTTTTCTTCCGATAATTCTTCCTCTGCTTTAGCGGGAAGCTTATTTGAACGAGCTAGTAGTATTTTTGATGATTTATTCTCGGATGCAGATGATAAATTTAAAGTAGGCTTGAACTATGCGCAAGGGGAGCGAAATCCATATACTCAAACAGAAGGACGTCTAGGGGTAACCTTTACAACTAAAGTAAATGACCGTATTTCTGTAAATGGAAAACTAGGAGTTCCCGTAGGTGGCGTAGAGCAGTCGGTTATTGTTGGGGATGTGGAAGTGCTTTTGCGTATCAACGAAGAAGGTACCTTAAATGCACGTTTCTTTAATAGAGAAAATGATATTAACTATATAGGAGAAGGCATTGGCTATACACAAGGCGTTGGATTGTCTTATGAGGTTGATTTTGATACGTTTAAAGAATTACTTTCAAAATTCTTAAATCAAGCCGATAAAAAAGAAAAGAAGAAGAATGAGAAAGACAGCTCTAATAATAGGGCAGAGGATCTACCAGATTCCGATTATAGTCAAGAGTTTATTCGTTTTTATGAAACAAGAAGAAAGAGCGGAAATACCCCTTCAGGGCAGTAAATAGTAAACCGTAATAGTATATAGACCATAAAAAAAGAGGCGACATTCGCCTCTTTTTTTATGGTCTAACTCTACTTGTGCTTGTTACAGATCAATGTATTGAATCAAAAGAAAATGTGTTTTTAAGGTTAAAATCTAAAAAGAGTCCGTATAGACATCGTATAGAATCGAAAAGAAAGAAAAATTACTGGGATATAGAAGTAGCAATATGTGCTGTTTTCTAAACGGAACGGATATTTGATAATTTTTTTAAACTAAAATAATTTATTAAGTTAAATTTTTATTTATAATATTTAATTAGTTTAATTTAATATTTTTTTAATTTGTTTTTGTGTTAAATATTGTATTTAATGTTCATTTAGTTTGATTAGTTAATTTTAAGATAAAATAAAGTTAATATTTTAATTATATTTGCCGACTTATTTACTACTAACGCAATACTATGAAAAAAATCTTACTAGTTCTTTTTGCTTTATGTTTAAATTATTTCGGATTTGCTCAGGAATCGGAATTAAATGGATTATTTATTCGACCAAGCTTACAAGATGCTCAGACTGTAGGCGGCGGGATGAATTTTAATCCTGATTTGAATTTAAGTAGCGGAAAAACACCTTTAGTCTATCACAATGTTTTGAGCAAAAACTACACGTTATTTTACGTTTATAAAGAGAAAAAAAAGGTTGATAGCACAGCAGTTGCTAAAAAAGAACTCCCTTTTTTAGAGATGCATTTTGATGGTAGAATTTATAAAGTAACCTCCTCTTTTTTCTCTGGAGATAAAAAGTTTTTCATTCAGGCAAACCATCGTTTTAATGGAACAATGGTCAATCACTTTGGCAGTTTTACACCTTCTAAAGTGGGATCAAAAATGCGTGCTAATTTTTTGTTTCTCTTTCAGAGGCCTTCCATCGAGTTATATGAAGTAGTAGTTTTTCCTTCTCATTTAGCTGCCTTAGACTATGCGAAAGTACACAGTTATTTATCGATTAAATACAGCATCCCCCTACCTGAATCTTTTGATTATGTTGATTATTATGGAAATGTACTTTGGGAAGCAAAAGAAAATAAGGACTATAATTCGAATCTTATCGGTTTGGGACGGGAGGATAAATTTGCGCTAAAGCAATACCAGTCCAAGGCGCATTTGGATGACCTTCTGATTGTGGGGTTTAACGATGAATTGCAAACCCATGCGCAGTATACAACCAAAGAAATTGCCGATAATAGTTATGTTTTAGTGGGTGGTAACAGGGGGAGTTTGAAATTTGAAAAAAAGAAAGGGCAAGAATACTTTAATCGAAAGTGGAAAATTGTCAATCACAAAACCAAAGGGGATTTGCATTTTTTCTTTAATCGAAAAGCGATTGAAGGCAGTGACGACTTAAAAGTCGAGCAAGACCAATCGTATGATTATTATGCAAGTATATCCGCCAAAGACAATAACGCTTTGGCTACTTTGATTCCAATGGAAATAAAAAGCGATTCCCTATTGTATAGTAGAGTTCCTTTAAATACAACACACAACTATGTATCTATTGTAAGAAAACAAAAAGTAGATTTTGATGTTACGTATCAGGTAGACTGTGATGCGGTTGCGTTTAAGGTAAATCTACGGCATGGAAAACTGCCTTTTACACTTAAAATTGAAACACAAGAAGGTATAAAAACGCTAACTTCTTCTACCACAACTACAAGTTTTAATTTACCTAAAGATGGAGTCGGAAAAGTGGAATTGCTAGTAGAAGATGCTACTGGAAACAAAAGGAGAAAGGAATTGGACGTATTTGATGCCTTTATTTCACCTGTTACAGTAGAATCTACTTATGTTTTAACCCAAGCGGGCTCCATAGACATCAAGCCTATAGGTAATATAGGTAATGAAAATAGAACTTTATCCAAAGAGTTGAAGTACCAGTGGTATGATGCGATGCATACGTTGATTTCAACACAAGAAACAATTACTTTAAAAAATGCAGGAAACTTTTCGTTAGAAGTAAGGGATCAAAATAATACCTACTGTTCTAGCTTTAAAGTTCTCGTTGGTTTAGAGGAAAAAGTAGACCACCAAATAGGGTTGTATCCAAATCCAGTTCAAAAACTAGAGGAGTTTGTGGTGTATATACCTTTAGAAAAGCTGCAGAATGCAGAAGTTTTGGTTTATACCAATAAAGGGCAATTACTCGATTATAAAATGTATCGTAATACGGCTCAAATTTTATATAAACACCGAATTGCAACTACTGGAATGTACATTATCGTTGTAAAAGCAGGAGAACAAAAACAATTTTATCGTTTAATGGTAAAGTAAAAGTAACATGACAACTAAGAGAAAATTAAATATATATTATAAAACATTGTATCGAATGATAGTGCTGTCTTTTTTCTATTCGACAGTCATTTATCCGATTCAAGCCTATGCAGAAACACTTTCATCTGTTGATTTAAAGATAGCGCAATCTACCTCTTTTTTTAGGGGGCAAGAACAATTGAAACCTGAGTATGAGGGAAGGGAAAACGCTTTAGGAGAGACCGTTCAAAAGGAGTATTCATCTGTTGTAGAATCCCTACTAAAGGAAGAGAAAACAAAGGAAGATTTGGAAGTATCTACAGCCTTTACGCAGGTATATGCGGCTGATTTAGACTATGGTATTATTGGAAGTCAATATGGAGAAAGTGATGATCCTATCGATAACTTTTTTGATATTTCTATTCTAGAAAGCATTGATTTAAGTAAAGCTTATTACTTAGAATACACCGTACTGGGTGTAAATAGTTTATCTTCTTTAGCAAGGAGTATCAATGGATATCCCGCTTTAGGAAATAACTTAGTTAGCTATTCTTCTACAGAAACGGTTATTAAAGAGCGTATCAATCCCGCTTTGTTAGTAAAGGGGAACAATCGCATTTTTTTTAATGTAAATAACAGTTCAGGAATTGAAACGAGGGTTAGCCAAGTAAAACTTCTACAAGAAGA
The DNA here is from genome assembly GCF_965118575.1 of Myroides odoratus. Lineage (GTDB taxonomy): Bacteria > Bacteroidota > Bacteroidia > Flavobacteriales > Flavobacteriaceae > Flavobacterium > Flavobacterium odoratum_B. Next base: position 23,086 of record NZ_CBCPHW010000030.1, read on the forward strand.
AATCGGAAATAGTTCAGATTCTTTAGTGTTGACCCATGTTCAGCGCACAGAAGAGGGACGTCTTTATGTAAGAGGATTTGCAACTTCTCAGCAAACGGCTTCTTTGCGATACAAAATGACTCCAATTCAGTTAGCAGCTAAAAAGGAATTTGAAGCGATTGTTGATTATAATTCGGCTGACACTCCCTATTTAGTTTTTCAAGAAGCGGGTTTAGCTATGCAGCAAATTGATTTAACGGCTTGGTTGAAAAAAACTGCGGTTAAAGTCAATACCCAATATGCGGTGACTGAACCAAATTTGGGGAAGCGATTTCCTATTGCACACGATCAAGAAAACCATATGGCAATTTCAGGAGCCGCCATTCAATTTCCAGAACAGGCAATTGGAGAACAAATTACAGAAATTCAAGTAGCAAAATTGCGAAAAATTGACTTAGCCCCACAAGGAGCAGGAATCATTAATATTACCAAAAACCAACAAGGGTATCGCTTTTTACCTGATGGATCTACTTTTGAAAAGGATGGATTAATTTCGATTGAGTTTGATGAAAACTTAGTGCCTAATGGTACGAAGCACGAAGATATACATATCTTTTACTTTGACGAATCTAGTAAAAAATGGGTGGCAATTCCTAAAGATCAAGTCCTGGCAGAACAAGGTATGGTTCGTGGATTAACGAATCACTTTACCGATTATATTGCAGGAGTTATTCAAATGCCAGAAAGCCCCGATTATTCTGGTTTTACGCCTACAGGGGCAAGAAATTTACCAGCTGCTAAACCTACGGACAAAATCAATTTTGTTGAAATGCCTGAAGCAAGTAGCACAGGAGATGCAAATGTTTCCTATCCCATTGAAATTCCTGCAGGTAGAAAGGGAATGCAACCGAGTTTATCTTTGAGTTATTCCAGTGGTTCAGGAAGTAGTGGTTGGGTTGGACTAGGATGGGACTTGAATGTACCTTCTATTGAAGTGAATACCACTTGGGGAGCAGCGACTTACGACACAAATCAAGAGTCAGAATTGTATAGCTTCAATGGAGAAGATTTGGTTTTAGTAACTCAAGGAGGTGAATATGCACCTAATCGAGATGATAGAATAGCAAGAGTAGCTAATGCAACATTTGCTCCGAGACTAGAAGGGAATTTTAATAAAATACAACGCTTAGGAACATCACCTTCTACCTATACTTGGGTAGTTACAACTAAAGCAGGAGTGAAATATTACTATGGTAGTGTAGCACAGGCTCGTTTGACTACGGGTATAGGCACTCAGGGTAATATTGTTAAGTGGATGTTGACTAAGGTAGAGGATCTCAATGGAAATTACATAGAGTATCAGTATGAATTAAAGAACTTTACGACGGGAAGTTTAATTGATGGAAAACAACTCTATTTAAAGGCAATTTTGTACACTAAGCATGCTAATGGTTCAGTCAATAATATGTATAAAATTAGTTTTAACCGAACCAATACAGTTGGAGGTTCTGCCCGTGAAGATAAAAGTTTTTCTATACGCAGAGGAGTGAAAGAAGTAGAAGATGATTTGTTGTCAGAAATAGTGGTTAGTGTTATTAAATTTGCAGGGGAGAATCAAATTAGAAAGTATGTATTAAGCTATCAAAAGGGAGCCTTTGGGAAAACCTTATTGAGAAAAGTAGATCAAATGTATAATTCTGTGTTATTTCATTCCCATGAATTTGAGTATCACAATGAAATTGCCAATGGAGAACTATTTGCACCGAGAGCTAGAGTAGAAACACAGGTTGACTTTTCTGGGGTATTTAATAAATTAAAAGCTTCTGCTTCAGCTATTGGTGGAGGTCAAGGAGAGTATAAAGAGATTAGTGGCGGTGTTTATGCAGGATACGCTTCTATTGCGAACCCTGCTACCTTGTTGTTTGTAGCAAAGTATGGAACGGTTGGAATTACAGGTTTTAGTAATTCATCTCAATCAGAGGCTATTATTGCTTTAATGGATGTAGATGGGGATGGTTTACCAGATAAGGTATTTAAGGCTGACAAAAAATTGTACTACCGAAAAAATTTAAACGGACATTTTAGCCGCCTAAGAAGTCCAATTCTAGGGCAATCAAATTTCAGTAAATCAAAAACAAAAACAGTAGGAGCTGGTTTAGAAGCGAGTTTAATTGCTTATGCTTCGGGTCGAAAAAGCTGGTCAGAAACTAAAATTCCCATTTATGTAGAAGATGTTAATCACGATGGACTACCTGATATTGTAAATGATGGGCAAGTTTTTTTTAATAGTTTAAGTAATTATAATCGTACGCCCTATTTTCATGAGAATAGCTCGCAATCGTCAAATCCAATTTTCACAGCAGGAGCTATTACTGTTTCACCCCCACCAGAATTACCAATTCCAAGAATTCCTACGGTTGATGTTGTTAAAATGTGGGAAGCTTCTATAGATGGAACTATAAATATATCAGGTGCGATTAAATTAGCCAATAATTCCCAGCTGGCTTATTATAGTATTGAAAGAGGGAATGTAAACCAAACAGGCAATACAACCTTTTTACGACCAATAACTGCTGTTTCTAGAACCAATACGGCGACTGCTTTCAGTGCTGTTACTGTTCAAAAAGGGGATCGCTTTTTCTTTCGTGTGATATCGAGCGCTGATAAAGCTGATGTTGCTGTAGAATGGAATCCTAAAGTTAGTTATACAGCTACTGCAGATCAAAATTATACAGATGCAAATAATTTGAAACCCTATGTGAATTCTTTTTCTGAATCCTACCTTATTAGTGGTTTTGCTCCAATCGAAATCAAAGAAAATGGAACGTATGCCATCCAAGCAGATTCTTTTGTTGTTGATAATAGCGTAGGAGGAATGAGCGATTCCAAGTTATCTGATGAGGTAGTACTTGTAATTAAGCGATTCAAATTAAATACAACAAACCCATCTTCGACTAATTTGTATTTACCCATTCATGCAGGAGCGTTGATTGATGTCTATAAGCAGCGAATTAAGCTCAATGAATTGAATACAATTCCAGCCTTAAATTACAGTTTTACTGTTTCGGATATCTCATCGGATAATGCGAATAGTATGCAATATATTAAAGCTGAAATTCAGTCGAGTTCCAATGTAAATTGGCAAAGTATTAGCTCCAAATGGAATCCCAAAATTACAGATTCAGAAGGGCTTTTAGATAAAGGACTTGTTCCAGAACTTTCGATTTACAACAAAGAGTATCGCAAGCAAGCGGTGAGTTTAACGTTAACGGCTAAAACTCCTTTTCGATTGAATCATACCCTTTCTTTTTCGGGTTGTGATGGAACCTGTACTATTGGCGATGTTTATTTTATAGTTAAAAATGGCAAAGGAGAAGTGTTGAAAGAAACACCAACAAGCAATCAATACATAAAGTATCGCTTTAAATATAGTGGAGGAGCTTTAAAAAACATAGCAAAATTTAATGCTACAACAGGAAATTACGATGCCGTAGCGACAAGTATCACTCAAACAATTTTTGAATTAGTACCTGTGAATAATGATGCATTGGCGAATAAAATTTATTTTGAATGGTTTAGCGAAAATCCTAAAACAGCAGATAAATTTACAGTAAATGCGAATCAAGCGGTGGTTAAATTAACCTATGCAGCCAATGGAACAATTAATGCAACCCCTACTACTTCTGTTACAACTACTGTTCTGGGCAAGCAAGGAAACACACAATTCGGACCCATGTATAGAGGATGGGGTGCTTTTGCTTATAAAAGCATAAGTGAAGTAGAAAATAGAACAGAACCTATTAATCAAAAAGTTCTTAGTAATGAAGGAGCTCAACAAGGATTAAATCCAGAGTCTCCGGATTTAAGTGAAGCAGAAATGCGCGAATGCGAGAATCACGATATTTACGAAGACTATATGGAATGCGTGGAGCAAAAACGCAATCGGGGCGGAGGATCTACATCTACACAAGATGTCCCTCCAAGACTGTATGTTTTATTGCCTAATAAGGAATTAAATAGATGGCAACTCAATGATAAAATGTTTATATCCGCTTTGACAAGTAGTCCTTATTTGGAACGTTTAGCTATTGATTTGCGGGATACTCCTGATCCAAATGGTGATTTTGGAAGAGATAGAGAAATAGATGGTAGTGGAGTAGGACTTGTTACAAGTCACGAAGCAAAATCAGTGATTAAATATATTCGCAGTGTATCTAAAGGGTATACAGCAGGGGTTTTAGTTGTTTCATATAGCGACAATAAAGTAGAGGGAAAAGCAATAAATGATTTTAGAGATATTAATGGCGATGGCTACCCTGATATTATTGGTGATCGCATTCAGTTAACCAATGAGAAAGGAGGACTAACTCAACGCATGATTGCGAAAAATGTGTTACAAGATTTTAAGGCCAGTGGAAGTGGAGTAGCGGCTTCAACTCCTAGTGGAACGCAAATGGAATTTATTGCCAATAATTTCGGAAATAGTAAAAACCCAACCCCAGCTGTCAAAGACGGTGGTACAGGGTCTGCTATGTCTGTGAACGCTTCTTATTTTTCTACGAATGATTTTGTTTCGAATGATTTAGTCGACTTAAATGGAGATGGTTTACCTGATTACATTCAAAGAGGAGGAGCTGTAGCGTTAAATTACGGAAGTAGTTTTAAGGCAGATAATACCTGGGGAACGAGTGCTATTAAAGAATCTAAAACAACAACCTATTCTGGTGGTGGAGGAATGAATCTATTTGCAGGAGCTATTGCTGGTGGTTTTTCCATTGCAAAAAATATTACCGAAGATGTTACGTCTTTATTGGATATTAATGGCGATGGTTTACCCGATAAAATTGTCGGTGGCAATACCGTTTATTTAAATACAGGAACCGGGTTTTCAAATCAAGCGATTGTCTTGCCTGTATCTTCATCCAAAGAAAGTAAAAATATTTCGGGCGGAGTTAATATCAATGGAACCTATTGTATTTATTTTTTAGCTCCGATTGTCTTTACAGGACCTAAAATTTGTTTCTCTGTGGGATTCAGTACAGGAAAAACATTGAATAAAGAAACCGTTCAGATTATGGATTTCAATGGAGATGGTTATCCCGATATTTTAGTTTCTGATTCAGAAGGAGATTTACAAGTGGCTTATTCAAGAATTGGAAAAACCAACTTACTAAAAACGGTAAAACGACCATTAGGAGGCGTGATTCAAATTGATTATGACAACAAAAATCCTGGGGAAGCAAAAAAAATAGGACTGAACTACGCTATGCCATTTACCAAATGGGTGATGACTCAAGCCTCTATTTACGATGGATATGAAGGGGATGGTGAAAGTACGATGCGCCGTAGTTTTAGTTATTACAAAGGTTTTAAAGATCGAAGAGAGCGAAGATTTTTAGGATTTGGTGAAGTTGTAACTAATGAATTAGATCGTCTGGGAGACGTGTATCGCAGTGTAAAAGAGGAATATTTAATCAATGAGTTAACTGAGTCAGAGGCCTATGGACCTGGTTTGAATCCAATGATTCGCCAATATTACTTTAAGAAAGGCTTGTTGAGTAAACAAACATTGTACGATAAATATGGACGTATCTATAGCAAAACGCTAAATGAGTATCAGTTCTTTAAAGTAAATGCGAATTCCGCTTCAGATTATACCTTAACATCAGGCGGGCAAATTAGTTTTGATGAAAAAAAAATATACCTACCCTTGTTGCGCAGTGTTACGACATCTAAATATGAATTTAATAGTACACAAACAACAGGGTTTGAACAGCGAACCAAAGTGTATTTTGATCGGTATGACCGGTACGGAAATTTAACGCGATATAGAGATGTTGGAGATAGTCAAAGTGTAAATCCAGCGGATCTAATTACCGTAAATATAAGCTATCACTATAATACAACTAATTATCTCGTATCGATACCTAAAATCCACGAAGTACTTGTGGATGGACAGAATCGAAAAGTAGAAAGTGAAATAGATGCAAGAGGAAATACAATAGGTTTCAAAAAATATTGGAGCCCTACCCAATTTGCTCCTTATACCTTTCAATATGATGTTTTTGGAAATTTGATAGAAAAAAAGCATCCAATGATAGGGAGTTCACAATATATAGAAACCATTACCTATGATCCACTTTTTAATATGTATCCTCAAAAGTTAATGAATAATCGAGGTGCAATAACTCATATTAATTATGATATTAGTTTTGGTGTTCCAGGAACAATTAGTGTCAATGGATTTGCTTCTTTAACGTATGTGTATGACTTTTTCGGGAGAATTGATAATATTGGCTCTGCGAGTTTTGTCAATAAAATAATTTTAAGAAATACATATAATTTACAATACAATCCTCAGCAACGATTATATCCTTATGTGTTTACAGAACGTTCAAAAGAACTAAGTGATTTTCCATCAAGTATAACTGCGGGAGAGTATTATAAATCATCTGTTTTTACAGATGGTTTGGGCCGTGCAATTCAAACCAAACAAGAGTTAGATAAAGAAGAATATTGTAGTGCCAATGTAGGGTATCGCCTTGCGGTTAGTGGAAAAGTAGTATATGATGAATTTGGTAGAAGTACAAAAAGCTCTTTGCCTTCAGAAGAAATTGATTGTTCACAAAGTGTTACTAATGGTATAACTCGTTTTTCTACACCACGTATGGATACCAATAATTCGGTAGAGGTGATCTATGATGAAGTAGATCGACCAAAATCTGAAAGGGTTCTTGGGATTGGTGCTGTGACTAGTTATGTATATGGGTATGACAAAGATTGTTGGAATATAACTCAATTTAAAAAAGAAGTTACTTTACCAGAAGGAAATACCTCTATTTCGTATTTTGATGCTAAAGGAAGAAATACCTCTACCAAACAGATAGGAGATAACCAAACCCTTTGTACGCAATTTACTTACAATGCTTTGGGTAGTATCTTAAACGTAACAGATGCAGAGGGAAAACAAACGGCTTATACGTATAATAGTATTGGACAACTACTTGCTAAAGAACAGGTAGATAGAGGAGTTACAAAATATACCTATGACGCTATTGGTCAGGTGATTAAATTAGAAACCAGTAATTTAATGCAATCAGGGCAAAGTATAATGTATCAATATAATAAAGAATTGTTAGAAAAAGAGATTTCTGGGGATGCCATAACGTATTATACGTATAACCAAGATTTATTGACTAAAGTTGTGGATAATACAGTAGAAGATGAATTTATTTATGGTACACATGGTGATATAATTGAACAGAAGAGGAAGATACAAACACCAGATGGTTATTCTTATACTTCAAACCTGTCTTTTATTTATGACTTTTGGGGGAGAGTAGCGAGTATTATTTATCCTGATGGCGAAAAAATATTGTATCAATATGATAAAGGTGGACTGCTAAAACGTATAACGAATGCGGATAACTTTGATTACATCAAATCAATTACGTATGATCACTATGGGAATCGCAAAAAAGTAAAATATGGCAATAACGTTGAAACGGAATATTTCTATAGCCATCAGCAACGTTTAAGAGGTTTAACTTTACGCAGACCGAATAATGAATTGTTTACTAATGTGTTAGTGAGCTATGATCAAAATAGCAATATTACAGGCATAAATAATACAAGTTCACTACATGCAAGTTTAGATGTTGGCGGTATTTCCTTCCAAGCGTATCAATACGATGGATTTAATCGTTTAAAATTTGCATCTACTAAGTGGGAAGGGAAACGAGAAAGGCATAGTTCTAATGTGACAATGGCCTATAATAGGACGCATGGTATTATCGCTAAGGATCAATATCACCATGTGTTTAATATGTATACAAGCCTATCAGAAAATACAGACAATCAATATAAGGCAACTTATAAATACACAACAGACAACCATCAGATAGAAGGAATTACCTATCAAAATGCGGGACCTACTAATTTAAGCTACAAACAAGATTTGAAGTATGATTTGAATGGAAATATGACTTATAGTCATAAAAAAGAAGTAGGATCAAATCGAGTAATTGATAGTCGAGATTTATTTTGGGATGCTAAAGATCAACTACAAGCTGTGGTTGTTGGCAATCAAGTTTCATATTACAACTATGACTATACAGGAAATCGCGTGGTTAAAAGTTTAGGACAAAGCCAGAGTTTTGCTATTAATGGCTCGTTCAACACCAGACTATCTGTAGTAGATAGCTATATTTTGTATCCTAATCAATACATTACCGTTGAACAATCGGGTAAATATACCAAACACTATTATTCAGGCAGTGAAAAAATAGCAAGTTCACTCGGAGAGGGACTCTCCTTTGGTGCAGGAAATGGTACGTATCGTACCCAATTTGAAACCAATTTGAGAGGCTTATTTACAACTTCAAATTATGATGAACCTCAATTTTTTACGACTGATACAGATAATACTTGTGAAGAGGCGCTTTATTATTTAAAACAACAATATGAGCACGATTTGGAATCACAATGTGCCAAACGATTGACAGAGTTAATAAATTCTAATTCAAATGCCTGTGATATTGTTGGTAAGATGGAAGGAGAGGGATGTGCTAAAAATTGTGATGAAGAATTGGAGTCTATTGAAGATAAATTCTATGTAGAGAAGAATAACAAATGTTTAGAACTTATAAAATACCACAGAAAACTGGGCTACACCTCCTGTATGATTATAGATGTATTATACCAAGAAGGCTGTTTAGATCAGGAATGTTTAGATGAGTATAACAGTTGGATTTCATTTTTAGAAGAACACAATCGTTATGATTGTTTAGCTATACTTTTAGGCTATGTGAAGAACAGTGGTATGGGAATGTGTGAAGCCGTAAAATACATGGAAGAGCACAGTGATTGTTTTGATATAGAGGTAATAGAAGACTGTTATAAAGAATTCATATCTGCTTACGAAAATTGCATTTTATTGTATGGAGAAGAGTGTATTAAAGTTTTTGATAAGTATGGATTAGAAGTGTCAGAATCAACAGAAGGATCGGGTAGTATTGATTATTGTAAATTGTTGGAATTAATCATCAGACCTCCTGTTCGACCAACACCAGAGGTACCAGAACCAACAACTCCAACCCCTGGAGGTGGAACTGAGGTTGATCCAGTGATTCCTAATCCACCAGTGATTCCATTACCTCCATACAGACAAGGAAAAATTTGGTGGTACCATAGCGACCACTTGGGGAGTTCTTCTTACCTTACAGACATCAATGGAATACCAACGCATTACTATGGTTATCTACCGTTTGGTGAACTGATGGTGGAACACAACAATAGTAATTATGATAATGTGTATAAATTCAATGGTAAAGAATTGGATGCGCAAACAGGTTACTACTATTATGGTGCGCGTTATTACGATCCGACGATGAGTGTGTTTTTGAGTGTGGATCCGTTGGCGGATAAATATGCTAATACAAATCCTTACACTTATGTTGCAAATAATCCAATTACTAACATTGAAATAGATGGACGATTTTGGTGGAGTAGTTCGGATAAAAAAATGGCAGATAAATTAAGAAGACAATATGATTCTAATTTAAGTTCTTTGAATAGAAGATTAACGAAACTAAATACTCAACTGAGTAAATCAAATGATGTGGGAACTCAAAGAGTATTAAACGTAGATATAGCTACAGCTAATGATCAGATATCTGCAAATATTAAAGCTATTGACAATTTAGATAAATTAGAAAATAGTACAGCATTTGGATTTGAGTTTAAAAGAAACAGTGGAACTATTGCCGAATTGGAGTTTGGGGGATTTGAAAATCATTCAGAATATGGAGAGGTACCTAAGGTTATAATAAATAATACTTCTGATCAAAATGCAACCCATGAGATTAACCATGGAGCTGAAGTAGCTGATGGAAAGAGGATACCATTAAGCAATACAGATTTTTTAAGTTCTAAGAATTTCTCTCTTTTGGATTCAGAATTAGAATCATATAAAATTGAGTTTGGAGTACATGGAATGCCAACAAATGATATAAATTCTGATACCCCATTGCCTACGCGTTCAGGACTTTTAAATAGGAATCACGTAAAAGGATTTTTTAACATAGAAAGAAATGGGCAAAAGAATTACCCTTATAAAAATCTTGATTAATGAAACAGATATATTTCGTAATTATTGTGTTGTTTTGTAGTTGTATTAGTAAAAGAGAATTACTTTATAATAGATATTATAGTAATGATAGCATAATAACATTAAATAAAGATTCAACTTTTCGACTTCAAGATTATTCGCGTTATGGAAGTAATGGATCGATCATGGGGAAATATTATCTAAACGAAAAAGGAAAATTATGTATATTTGAATTAATAGATAGAATGAATTTACCTTATGCTTTTGATGAAGAGAATGATCAAATAGAGGATAAAATAGTTGTTCGTACCGAAGTTAGTAAAGTTACCTATGAGAATATAGATGTTTATTTGAAGAAGGGTAGTATAGAAACTTTATTAGGTAATCTAAAGGAAGGAGAAACATCTTTTAATTATCCGTTTGATTTAGGAGATACGTTACAATTCGTTTTTAAATATGAAAGAGATGAAGGTTTAATAGTTAAACTAAAGCATGATGTTGCTGCTACTAAAATGATTATAATTGATTCCCGTAAGAGGAAAATAAAAATTAATTTTGATATATTTTATTTTGATTTAAAAAACAGCAATGAAGTAGAAGAAAAATGTTTTAAAATAAGAAAAAATAGATTTTATTAATTTTAAATTAATACTTACCCCAACCTTCCAAAACGGATCGTTGGGGTTTTGTTATTTAGGGGGTTTTGTTTAATAGAAAAAAGAAACACCCTACCACCGTTACACTATTAAAAAGCTTCGACTATCCAACAACAATGGTAAAGAGTTTCAAAACATAAAGTACAGCCATAGCCTACAAAAAAGCAACAGTGATGTAGAAAATGTAGTAGTTGGGTTTTGTAGCAGTAGTTTATATAATAGCAAAGAATTACAACGTACAACATACAATAAAGGTGTACAATTGATTTAAAAAGTGTTTTGCAGTAAGTGATTCATTGCAATAAAATAAACAGTTGTAGCAATTTATTTACATTATATTTTTAAAAGTAGTTTATCGTCAGTGGAGTAGTAAAGAGGAGCGTAGTAAGTCGAATGCTGCGACAGTGCCGATCAATAATGTAGTTTTACAAAGACTACTTTTTTACTTTGTAGACAAAGACTACAATTGAAAAGTACAAAAACAGTCAAACGAAAATAAACAGATTGTATGTATTTAATTTTACAACATAGCAATTGGATCGTTAAAACAAAGTAAGTCGATTGTACGAAGGATTTACTGCATTAAAACCAATGTTAAGCGCATAAATAGGCGCAGTTAAAAATAGCAGTAAGCAAAGGCTAAATAATAGCAGTTGGAAGATGAAAAACCAAAGAGAATTGCGATATTTACTTTGTGATTAACTTAACATAATAAACAAAAAACGAAGTGAAGGAGTTGTTGAATAAATAGCAAAACACCAAAAAATTAGCGCATATACAGACGCACATTGAAATACAGTGTAGATAAACCCACTGAAACTGTATAACTAAAACAAAGGGCAATGGTACCATAGTGACCACTTGGGAAGTTCTTCTTGCCTTACAGACATCAATGGAGTGCCTACGCATTACTATGGGTACCTACCATTTGGAGAACTGATGGTAGAACACAATAACAGTAATTATGATAATGTGTATAAATTTAATGGTAAAGAAATAGATCCACAAACGGGGTATTACTATTATGGTGCGCGTTATTACAATCCGACGATGAGTGTGTTTTTGAGTGTGGACCCACATGCTGAAAAGTATCCAAATATTAACCCTTATGTGTATGTGGCTAATAACCCTATTAATGCAATTGATCCTGATGGTAGAGATGTTATTCATTTAAATGGT
>NZ_CBCPHW010000031.1:0-21778 GCF_965118575.1 Myroides odoratus
TGCTGGATTAACTGTTGTTGGAACTACTCCTTTATTTGCTATTAAGTACGATTCTGAAACATAGTATTGTTTGTTGTCAACCGTGATGATTGTCGTTTGACTTTCATTTGCTTGAACGATAGTTTCGAATTTGCTGTTATCAACATTTACCCATGAATTTGTAGTAGCATCCCACTCTTGGAAGATTACATCTCCTGTAGTTTGATCGTAAACAATTTTAGTGAAGCCACCTGTTGTTTCTGTTAAATGCGTGATATATTCATTGATTGTTGGGTATGTATTTCCGTCAACTGTGATAGGACCGTGGTTTACAATTTCTTCAAAATTGTTGATCACTCCACCTACAACATCAATCGCATAAATACCTTCTGGTAAATTTGCTGGATTAACTGTTGTTGGAACAACTCCATTATTTGCAGTTAAATAAGCTTCTGAAACGTAGTATTGTTTGTTGTCAACCGTGATGATTGTCGTTTGACTTTCATTTGATTTTACAACGCTATCTTTAGTTACCCATTTTACTGTTCCATCTGTATCAGTAACCAATATTGTTTCATTGGCTCCTTTTTCAATTTGTGTAACCTTTAATTCACCTCCTATTTGAGCTAAATCAAATTTATCTTGATTAATTGTTAACTGAACATCTTTTAAGACAACGCCTGCTTCTAGTGAAACAGTAAGTAAGTCATTCACAGAAGTCAATGCTTTTCCATCTATATTTAAAGATGAAAGATTTTGATACACAACAGTACCATCTGCCTGAACAACTGGAACTTTTCCTGCTTCAACTCCTTCAGCTCCTAATTTTTCAGCGGTAACTGAACCATTTTTCAACATTTCAGTAGATAATTTATCTACTAAACTTACCGTTGCAGGAACATTGTTTACAGTAGAGATTAAATCCGTACCAACTAAAGTCAATTCATTGGTTGTAATAGCATCTTGGGCAGACCAGATTACATTACCTGCTGCATCAACAACTAAAACATCCCCAGCATTTCCTTTTTGAAGCTGCGTAAGGTTTAACGTACCACCAATATTCTGTAAGCTTAATTTTGACTCATTAATATCAAGGCTTGTTGTTTTTAATACAGCACCTCTACCATCCGTAACAACGATTTTTTCATTACCCGTTAAATCTTTTCCGTTTAAAGCTGTATCTAAGTTTACCGTTAAATTACCATCAACATCAATATCTAATCCACTTCCAGGTTTTACAACACCTGCTACATCTCTAGTTGCTGTTGGCACATTTAATGTATACGTAATTGTATTTCCAACGGTAGTTTTTACTACCTTAATATTTGTTCCTTCTAGTAATTCTGTTACATATTGATTCTCTTTTACAATCGCATTTACATCAACCGTATGAGGTGCATTTTCCTCATCTGTATAAACTAATTCTCTTGTAGTGGCATTATAGATTAATGAAGTAAGCGATTGTTCAACTTTTACTAATTGCTTTAGTACATTGTACAAATCAACATCAGTTCTAGTGCGAATTACCTCTGTAATATCACCAATTACAGTAATATTCTGAACAGCTCCAACTTCATTTGTATAGGTATATGTACCTGGTTGAACACGAACTAAGTTCGTAACCGTTTCATGTGCTTTTATAAGCTGACCAAGGTCTAAAGTAGTCGTAACTCCTGCCTCATCAACGAATGAAATAGTACCTGCGACCTGATTAATAGCAATAGAAGTAACTGTTTCAAATGATTTAACAGCTGCTTTAATATCTACAGTAACCACTAAACCTCGCTCATTTGAGTAAGTTAAAGCTCCTGTAGCAGTGTCATATCCTAAAACAGTTACTGTTTCATATTGCTGCACGATGTCTTCAAAGTTGATTTCAACTTTATTTCCACCATTGTCGATGTAATATAATTTATCCCCTTCATAAATTACATTACCTTCTGTATTTCTAACTATGTTTTCGATAAGGTTGGTTACCTTATCGCCTTCCATATTTAATATTTCTTGAAAGTTATTTACAACGATACCTGGTATATCACTGTCTGCTGTTAAACGCAACCATTTATCTACAAACCAATAATAATAACCTGGTTTAATAGCCGCATTTGTAGTAGTATTAAATACCATTAAACTATTAATGTTGCCATTGGTAATTGTCTTGTCATCTTTGGTATCCAATAAAGGAACTCTAGGAATCAATAAACCTCTGTCCTTAGCTTCAATTGTCAATTCGGCAGACTTGTTAGGTGTATTTGTACCAACCCCTACCTGTGCATTTGCTGACATTGCCCCCAATAATAGAGCAACTGGTATTAATCTTTTTTTCATAACTAAGTATTTTGCATTTTACTGCGTAATCATTTGTTAATTTTTCAATTTTATCTTAGCTTTAGTTTTTAACTAAATCTAGTGTCTTATGGTTAAATCTTATCTAAACCAACTTAATAAAGGAGGTATGCCTTGCGTTTTTACTCCTTGTATTATTTATGACAAAATTGATTAATATCCTTATAAATTACGTTTCACATTATTAGCAAGAACGACATTCCAACAATATGAAACCAAACTAAATACCTAGTAATCAAATATTTAAAAAAAAGAAAAAACCAATCATGTTGCATTTTCTATACGTACAAAAAAAATGAGCAAAAACTGATAAAAATCATTTGATTCATGCCCTAGTATCCCATTTCTGCATATAAAAAAACTAAAAACCTCTTTTCCTGTGCAATTTGAACCTAAAAAAGAAAGTTAAATAGTTAAAGAAATTAGCGACTGGTGGGGCTTTTATTTCCTATAAATTCTTAAATAAAAAAAGAAATACAAAATAAATTTTGAAATTTGCTCCTTTACTTCATACAAAAAAGAGGTATAACTCTAAACAGATAAAAAAAGGCTTGCATAGATTAATTTTAAGACACATATATTTGTTTTCACACCTATTATTCCTAGAAGACATAATTAACACCTCTAAAGCGCTTATTTTAAATAAATCTCGTTATTCTAGGAGAAGAATAATTTTTTAAGCCTATTTTTAAAGCAAATTACGAACTTCAGCCTTGATTAAAAATTGATCCAAAAAAGTTAAAACAAAAAAAAGCCACGTAAATCACGTGACTTTATTCCCTTATTTTATGAAATCGAATTCTTTTTTATTCGATGGTTTGATATACTTTTAAAGCTTCTTTTAAAACCGCTGCAGAGCGAATTAAATCTTCTTTCTTTAAAACGTAAGCCATGCGTGCTTCATTTAACCCAACATTTGGTGTAGAGTAAAATCCTTCAGCTGGTGCTATCATAACAGTATCACCATTTAAGTCAAACTCTTCCAATAACCATTTGGCAAAATGATCTACATTTTTAACTGGAAATTTAGCTACACAGTAAAAAGATCCATTAGGTACCGTTACTTCTACTCCATCAATGGCTTGCAAGGCTTGAATAAAAACATCTCTGCGTTCTTTATATTCTGTGATTACCTCATCAAAATACGATTGAGGTGTATCTAAAGCAGCCTCAGCAGCGATTTGTTCAAAAGTAGGAGGAGAAAGACGTGCTTGTGCAAATTTCATGGCTGCATCCATCAACTCTTTGTTTTTAGAAACAATACAACCAATACGAGCTCCACACATACTATAACGTTTAGAAACAGAATCGATCATAATTGCATGATTGGCTAATGCTGGAATACTCATTACCGAAATATGTTTAAATCCATCATAAGCAAATTCGCGATATACTTCATCGGCAATTAAAAATAAATCATGCTTAATTACCAAAGCAGCTAATTGCTTCATTTCTTCTTCAGCATATAAATATCCAGTTGGATTACCGGGATTACAAATCAAAATTGCTTTTGTTTTTGATGTAATCAATTTTTCAAATTCAGCAATTGAAGGTAACGCAAATCCTGTATCAATCGTTGACATGACCGGTACAATAGTTACTCCATTAGAAATTGAAAAACCATTATAATTGGCATAAAAAGGTTCTGGAATAATAATTTCATCTCCTGGATCCATCGTACTACCTAAAGCAAACATCAAAGCTTCTGACCCTCCGGTTGTAATGATAATATCTTGTGCATTTACATCTAACTGATGTTTTTGATAATATAGGGCTAGTTTATTTCTATAACTTTCAAAACCGGCTGAATGACTATATTCTAATACTTCAATTTTAGCATCTTTCACTGCCTGTAAAGCACCAACTGGTGTTTTAATATCAGGTTGACCAATGTTTAAATGATATACATGATGTCCTTTTTGTTTTGCTTTTTCGGCAAAAGGAACCAATTTTCTAATCGGAGACTCAGGCATCTGAACGCCTTTTTGAGAGATTTTTGGCATGGATAATTTTTTATTAATTCACTAAATAGCGACCAAACCTTGTTGATTTATTAATCATCGATCAAATGAGGTAAAGATCTTTGCAAATTTACTTATTTTTAGACATAAAAAAAGTAAATTTCAAACCTAAATATTAAGTTAAATATACCCGTTTACTGGGCATTTTGGTTATTTTTGTTCCATTAAAAAACAACGTATCTACAACTCATGGATAAAAAAATCATATCTTTTTTCTCCTCAACCCGACTAATGGCCGTTCTTTTCATCGTATATGCAGTGGCCCTTGCTCTAGGAACTTTTATTGAGGATCGCTACAATACGACAACTGCCCGAATTCTGATTTACAATACGAAATGGTTCGAGTTAATCATGCTTTTCTTCTTGATTAACTTTATCGGAAACATCAAGCGCTACCGTTTACTATCCAAAGAAAAATGGTCTACCTTTATGTTACATGCGGCCTTTATTCTAATTTTGATCGGTGCATTTATTACCCGATACATCAGTTTTGAAGGAATGATGCCTATTCGTGAAGGGGAAACTGCAGATAGTATTTTCTCTGACAAAACCTTCTTAACTGTTATGACAGATGGGGAATATGAAGGGGAAACAAGAAGACGTACTTTCGAAAGAGATCAGTATTTCTCTCAGGTAACGAATAACCACTTCAAAATGAAAGAAGACTTCAACGAGATTCCCTTTGAAGTAGAATACAAAGATTTTATTATGGCTGCTGAAGAAGTAATTGAAGCAGATCCAAATGGAACAAATTTCTTAAAACTAGTTGAATCTGGCGATGGTGAACGACATGAACATTTCTTACAAGAAGGTCAAGTAGCTAGTATTCACGGCGTTTTATTTGGTTATAATGCACCAACAGATGGCGCTATTAATATTTCTTCTGAAAATGGAGAATTCTTCATAGACACCCCTTTTGCAGGTAATTTTATGAAAATGGCTGATCAATCTACTGGAGATGTTACAGCCAATGAAAAACAACCTTTAAATTTCCGCTCTTTATACACTATGGCCGGTACCCAATTTGTATTACCTGAATTGCCAATGAAGGGAAAAACAACGGTGGTTTCTAATGGTGATTTTAAAGATAAAATGACTCCTGATGCTTTAATTGTTACGGTTCGTTCACAAGGCCAAGAAAAAGATGTCATCTTAAAAGGGAAAGCAGGAAGAATGGGTGAACCTCAATCTTTTCAATTGGGTGATTTAGAATTCACTCTAATGTATGGTAGTAAAGTATATACAACACCTTTTCAGGTACATTTAAACAAATTTATCGCTGCTAAATACCCTGGAACCGAAAAGAGTTATTCTGCTTTTGAAAGTCAAGTAACGGTTATAGATGGTGATCAAACCTTTGATGCTCGAATTTACATGAATAATATTTTAGATTACCAAGGATACCGCTTCTTTCAAGCTCAATTTGATCCAGATGAAAAAGGAACAATTTTATCAGTAAATCACGATTTCTGGGGAACCTGGATTACATATATCGGTTATACGATTTTATATATTGGTTTAATCCTTATTCTATTTGACAAAAATTCGCGTTTTGCTGATTTAAAACGCAAGCTAAATAAAGTAAGAGAGAAGAAAGCTTCTATGCTAACTGTTCTAATTCTTTTATTCTCATTAGGAGCTTCAGCTCAGCATATGCATGCTCCTGATAAACCAACACCAGCCGTAATTGACTCGATTATTCACGCGAATACGGTGGATAAAGAACACGCTGCAAAATTTGGTTCTTTGGTTATCCAAGATTTTGGAGGACGTATGAAACCAATCAATACTTTCTCTTCTGAGTTATTGAGAAAAGTGTATAAATCAGAGACTTACCAAGGCTTAACACCCGATCAAGTTTTCTTATCGATGACACAATTCACCGTTGCTCAGCAGATGCAAGGAGCGCCTAACTTTTGGTATTTTGCTCCTATCATCGAATTAAAAAGAGGTAACGATAAAATAATTGAAGTTCTTGGTTTACCTGCTGGAAGTAAATATGCCGCTTTTGTTGATTTTTTTGATGAAAATGGAAATTACAAACTAGTAAAATATGTAGAGGAAGCCAACCATTCTAGTGTTAAAGATCAATTCCAAAAAGATTACTTAGATTTAGACGGTAAAGTTGCTTTATTAAATGCTGCTTTTACAGGTAGAATTTTAACTATTTTTCCAATTCCAAACCACGATAATGACAAATGGATTTCTCCGTTGGAATTAAATGAATCAGGTATGACGGGGATGGATTCTACTTTCACGAAGAATATCCTATCTCGCATGTATATTCCTGCTTTATTTGAAGCCAAACAAACCAATAACTATGCGAAAGCGAATGAATATTTAGAACATCTAAATACGTTCCAGCATTCTTATGGTAAAACCATAATGCCTTCGGATAATAAAATTAAATTCGAAATTCTATATAATCAATACGATATATTTAAAACACTATATCGATATTATATGGCGGTAGCTATATTCTCGTTTATCTTTATCATTGCAGCGATCTTAAAACCAACTAAATTCTCTACGAGAATGATTAAAATAGGACGCTGGTTAACCGTGATTCTATTTGCAATTCACACTTTAGGATTAGCAGTACGTTGGTACGTTTCGGGCCATGCTCCATGGAGTGATGCTTATGAATCAGTTATTTACGTCGCTTGGGCAACTACCCTTTTCGGGATTTATTTTGGAAAAAAATCAGAATTAACCATCGCTTCAACAGCCTTTGTTGCTGGAATGATCTTATGGGGAGCGCATCTAAATTACATGGATCCGGCTATTTCTAACTTACAACCCGTATTGAACTCGTATTGGTTAATTATCCACGTTGCCATTATCGTAGCGAGTTATGGTCCTTTTACTTTGGGTATGATTCTAGGTATTGTCTCTTTAGTATTGATGATTTTAACCAATAGCAAGAACAAGAAAAAAATGGATCTAAACATCAAAGAGCTAACCTATATCAATGAAATGGCATTAACCGTAGGTTTAGTACTCTTAACGATAGGAAACTTCTTAGGAGGACAATGGGCCAATGAAAGTTGGGGTCGTTACTGGGGATGGGATCCAAAAGAAACATGGGCTTTAATTAGTATTATGATTTACGCTTTTGTGATTCACGCTCGTTTAGTACCTGCTTTGCGTGGTACCTGGATTTACAATGTATTTAGTATCTTGGCTTATTACGCGATCATGATGACGTACTTTGGGGTAAACTTCTATTTAAGTGGATTGCACTCCTATGCGTCAGGTGATAAAGTAATTACACCTTCAATCATTTGGTGGTCTGTGGCCTTTGTTGCAGTACTGAGCATTTTATCTTTCATACAATACAGAAAGCATCTAAAAAAATAAAATATACTCCTTCAAAATACCTCAAAAAGGCTGTCTTTAATTAAAGACAGCCTTTTTTTATGCCTTAAAAACACATTTTTATTACTAGCCTATAGGATTAATAGAGCTAGTAAATGCGTTTTATCTTATAAAAAAAAGCTTAAAAAACGAGGGGCTACTCTTTTGAGACAGCCCCTCGTTTTATACTTTTCTATTCCTCTTTCAAACCTTAGAAGTCTTTTATTCCTTTCTAAATTAGGTTTCCTCCCCTATTTCCTACACCATGCTTCGTGATTCCTTCGGAAAAAGGGGCCTTTTTCCGAAGGAATCACGAAGGAGTCACGAAGAATTCCCGAAGGAGTTCCAAACAACTACCCTATTTGCCTGTAAATTCCCTCTAATTTTTAACATTGCTACCTATACTAGGTTAAAAACACTCATAAACAATCCAATATAGTATAAAAAAAAACAGTATTTTCACTTACTATTTTAAAAATTTAGATTTCAACAAATGAATTATATAAAACACCGATTTATAGTCAACATATTAATGATTCTAATCGAATTCTAATCTACTTTTAATATCCTATTAATGCGACTCCAAAGCCACTGTAATATGCAAATTGTAATTTTGAACAATAAATTAAAACAAGATGTTTAGAAGTGTACTAACCTTATCCTTTTTCGCTTTATCTGTATGCCTTATATATGCACAGGATAAACAGCAAAAACTGACGTTAAGCAAACCCGATGTAGAGACTCTATTTTTAGAACAAAATTTAGATTTATTGGCTAAAAAACTAGAAATCTCCCAAGCAGAAGCCCAGCTGATTCAAGCGCGCTTATGGCCTAATCCCACTTTTGAGATTTCGGAAGTAAATGCTTGGCGTACAACAGATATAGAAGAACAACCTACCATTTTTGGCAATTGGGGTACTTCACAGCAAATATCGCTACACTTAGAACAAGAAATAGAAACAGCAGGTAAAAGACGCAAGCGAATTGATTTGCAAAAATTAACGATTGAAGAGCGCAAAACGGATTTTGAAATCGTTTTACGCGAAACCAAACTATCTTTGCGCAATACCTTAACTTCTATCCAAGTTTTACAAAAGCAACAACAAATTTATCAAAAGCAAATAGACAACACGAGTCTATTGATTACAGGGTATAAAAATCAATTAAACCAAGGCAATATAAGTCACAGTGAATACATTCGTTTAAAAGCAGCTCAGCTTCAATTTAAAAAAGAACTGGTTGATATTTCCAAAGATTTAGAAGAATCTCTCAAAGAGTTAAAAAACTTTATCAATATAGGCACCCATACGCAAATCTATATTACAGGTGAACTAGAGGTTCCTACCAAATTGGTAAGTGAATTACAAATAGAAGATTGGATTATCCATGCGCTAGAAAATAGACCGGATGTCCTACTCAATGAAAATCTTATCAATCAAGCCAAAAAGCAAGTTGCTATTGAAAAAGCTGAACGCACGCCGAATGTTACCGTTGCCGTTGATTATGATCGCGGAGGAAATATTATGCGCGATTTCGTTGGTTTTGGCTTATCCTTTGACTTACCTATTTTTGATCGAAACAAAGGAAATATCAAAGAAGCAAAATTAGGCGTTCAACTCGCAGAAATTGAAGCTAAAAGCAAAAAAAATGAAGTAGCAAATGATATTATTGAAGCCCTTAGAAACTATATGCAGTCGAGAGAGTTATACAATCAAATTGATTCCGATTATGAAGATCAACTCGATAAATTAGTAGAGGCTTATGTAAAAAACTTTCAAAAAAGAAACGTAAGTATGATTGAATATCTAGATTTCGTAGAAGCTTACTTAGATAACAAAAACATCTTATTAGAGACCAAAAAAGATTTAAACGAACAATTAGAAAATTTACAATTTGCTGTTGGAAAAGATATATAATATGAAACACCTCAAAATGACCTCAAAATATACGATGGGCTATGCCTTACTAGCTTTACTGACCTTCTCTGCTTGTAAACAACAAGAATCGTCAGTTGCACAAGAAGATAAGTACTGTATTCCTGAAGAAATTAGCAAGGAATTAAATTTTGCTAAAGTAACACAACGTCCTATTCAACGAACCATTAGTTTGAATGGAACGGTTGAATACAATCAAGATAAAACGATTCCCTTTTACAGTTTGATTGAAGGTATTGTGGTTACAGCGAAATTTTCGCTGGGTGATTATGTCAAAAAAGGACAACTGCTTGCAGAAATCAGAAGTACGGATTTAAATGAATTTAAAACGGAATTACGTGCAACAGAAGCAGAATTAAAAGTAGCTAAACGCGAATTAGAATCTGTTTCTTCTATGTATAAAGATGGAATTTCTTCACAAAAGGAACTGATAGAAGCAGAAGAAGATGTACAAGTATTAGAAAGTAAATTGCGTGCAGCTAAGAGTAATTTATCCATGTTTAATGGGCAAAATAAAGAGGGAATTTATCAAATTATTGCCCCACAAGACGGTTACATTGTTACTAAAAGTATTGTTGCTGGTATGACCATTACCGATACAGATGAGCCTCTTTTTACCATTGCTAACCTAAGTGATGTATGGATTATGGCCAATGTATATGCTACTTCAATGCGCTATGTCAACCTCAACGCAGAGGTACAAGTGAGTACACTCGCCTATCCGGATGAGAAGTTTGAAGGTAAAATATCCAATATTTCACAGGTTTTTGATGCTGAAGAACGTGTTTTAAAAGCACGTATTGTCTTGACAAATCACGAAATGAAATTGCGTCCTGGGATGTCAGCAGAAATTTACTTATTAATTGATGACAAGCAAGGAGAAGCCTTAGCTGTGCCTAATAATGCTATTATTTTTGACAACAATCAAAACTATGTAGTCACCTATAAAGACAATTGTCATCAAGAAATTCGCCAGATAACGCCGATTACTAAAAACGCCGAATTTACCTATATCAAAGGAGGAGTTGAAGCAGGAGAAACCGTTATTACCACGAATGAATTATTAATTTACGAGCAATTAAACAATCACTTGTAATTCAAAAGAAAAGTAGAACATGCAAAAATTTGTCAAAAATATTGTAGCCTTTTCCCTAAAAAACACGTTCATTGTTATTTTTGGCGTGTTGTTATTGTTATTTGGGGGAATCTACAGCTACATACATACGCCTATTGAGGCCTTTCCGGATGTAACCAATACCCGCGCGCGTATTATTACGCAATGGCCAGGTCGCAGTGCAGAAGAAATAGAAAAATTTATCACCTTGCCCATCTCCAAAGAGATGAACACCATTCCCAATAAAGCAGAAGTTCGATCGATTTCCTTATTTGGTTTATCGGTTGTAACGGTATTATTCAATGATGATATTGACGATTTTTATGCCCAACAATATGCATCAAACCGCATGGGAAGTGTTAATTTACCTGAGGGAGCGGATTTTGAAATAGAACCCCCTTCGGGTGCAACAGGTGAAATTTTTCGCTACATCATCCAAAGTGATTTACCCATCAAAGAGGTTACTTCTATCCAAGACTGGGTGGTCGAACGAGAATTGTTATCTGTACCTGGTATAGCGGATGTAGTGAGTTTTGGCGGGGAAGAAAAAACCTTCGAAATACGAATTAATCCAACTGAATTAGTAAACTATGGATTATCTCCTTTAGATGTATATGAAGCCGTTGAAAAAAGCAACATTAACGTTGGTGGAGATGTTATTCAACGTGGAGATCAAGCGTATGTTGTACGTGGTGTTGGTCTATTAGACAACATTGAAGATATTGAGAATATCCTCATTGAGGTTAAAGGCAATACCCCTATTTTAGTCAAACATGTTGCACAAGTTGTAGTCAATGCAAAGCCGAGATTGGGTCAAGTAGGCTATCAAGATGAAGAAGATGTTGTACAAGGTATAGTCGTGATGCTACGCGGTGAAAACCCTAGTGAGGTAATTAACAAATTAAAACTGAAAATTGAGGATTTAAATGATCGTATATTACCTAAAAATGTAAAGATTGTTCCTATTATTGATCGAACAGATCTAGTAAATACAACGGTTCATACCGTAACTAAAAACCTAATTGAAGGGGTTTTATTGGTATCAGTTATTGTATTTATATTTTTGTATAATTGGCGCACAACGTTCATTGTTGCTTCTGTGATTCCGTTGTCTTTCTTGTTCGCAATCATCATGCTAAAAATTCAAGGATTACCTGCCAATTTAATCTCGATGGGTGCCTTGGACTTTGGTTTACTTTTAGAAGGAACCTTAGTGATTGTTGAGCATGTTTTTGTAGGCTTAGAAAAGAAAGCACAAGTTGTTGGCATGAAGCGCTTTAATAAAATGTCAAAATTAGGGACCATTCGAAAAAGTGCCAGTAGCGTAGCGGGTTATATTTTCTTTGCCTTACTGATCTTAATTGTTGCTTTGATGCCTATCTTCTCATTTGAAAAAGTAGAGGGCAAAATGTTTTCACCTCTAGCGTTTACTTTGGGTTATGCCTTATTAGGTTCCTTAATCTTAAGTTTAACCTATGTACCTGCTATGTGTAAGCTCTTGTTAACCAAGAATATTGAAGAAAAAGAAAACTTTATATCGAAATTCTTTAGAACTTCTATTTACAAGATGTTCAACTGGAGTTTTTATCACAAAAAACTAACCTTTGCTTTATTTGGCTTAATCTTAGTTATTTGCGGGGTTCGCTTCCATTATTATGGTTCAGAGTTTCTTCCAAAATTAAACGAAGGTGCCATTTATATTCGAGCAACTCTACCTAGTAGTATCAATCTGGATGAATCGGTTCGATTAACCAAAGAAATGAAGGGAATTCTCCGTAATTATGAGGAAGTGAAATTTGTTTTAACCCAAACGGGACGCCCTAATGATGGAACAGATCCTACGGGATTTTTTAACATCGAATTCCATACGCAACTCAAGCCTGAAAAAGAGTGGAAACGCTCGATTTCCAAGGATGAGTTACTAGACGAAATGCGTGCTTCTTTAGAAAAGTACCCTGGAATCAATTTTGGTTTCAGTCAACCGATTCAAGATAACGTAGAAGAATATGTAGCAGGCGTTAAAAGTTCGTTGGTGATTAAAATATTTGGGGATAATTTATTCGATTTAGAAAAATATGCAAACCAAGTGGCTAAAAGCATCAAGGATGTACCTGGGATTACCGATTTAAATATATTTAAAAACATCGGTCTTCCAGAATTGCGCATCTCTTTGAGCGATTCAAAAATGGCCAAATATGCCGTTACAACTGCGGATGCTCAAGCTGTAATTGCAATGACTATTGGAGGTCAGGCGGCTACTACTTTTTATGAAAATGAGAGAATGTTTGATGTCGTTTTGCGTTTTGACAAAAACTACCGCGATTCGGCAGAAAAAATTGGCGATATTTTAATTCCCAGTTTGGATGGAAAACAAGTACCTCTTAAAGAAATTGCAACCATAGATTACCATACCGGTCCTGCTTTCATCTATCGCGAAGGCAATAGTAGATACATTGGTATTGGCTTTAGTATTGAAGGACGTGATTTAGGTAGTACGATTGCAGAAGCTAGAGCAAAAGTAGAAAAAGAAGTACATCTTCCATCTATCAATAAAATGGAATGGGCGGGTGAATTTGAAAGTAAAGAGAGAGCGGCAAAACAGCTGATTTTGGTTGTTCCAATTTCTTTAATTCTTATTTTAATCTTACTTTATTTCAACTTTGGCAATGTAAAAGATACAGCTATTGCTTCCTTAACCTTGCCTTTTGCTTTTATTGGTGGATTTATATCCCTTTGGCTAACAGGGACTACCTTTGGTATTTCTGCTGGAATTGGCTTTATTATCTTGTTTGGTGTTTCGACAATCGATGGGATTGTCCTCATTGGGGTAATGAAAGAAAACCTCAAGAAAAGGATGCCGTTGGAAGAAGCAATCAGAGATGGTGTTAAAAGTCGTATTAGACCCGTTATTATGATTGCTCTAATGGGGTCTATGGGATTATTACCTGCTGCGCTATCTAATGGGATGGGTTCTGAAATTCAAAAGCCTTTAGCCATTATGATTGTAGGAGGATTAATCATTGGTATGATTTTAGCATTCACTATATTACCACAGGTATTTTATTGGGCGTATAGAAAAAATAAGTGATGGTGATGAGAAATGGGTGAAGGGTTATGAGTTATGGGTTATGGTATGAGTTGTTGATACATAGCCATACGTATGTCATGCTGATCGCAGTGAAGCATCACATCTGTTATTCAGCTTTGTTATTCAGCTTTGTTATTCGTAGTATGGATTTATAGGATGCGACCCTTCGTGCCCTCAGGGAGGCAAACTGTGAGTAAGTACTGTGAGAACTAGTGCTTCCTAGTATATAGTTCCATGAGCACAGGGAATGGGGAGTAGAAATACTGTGTATTAGGGACGTTCAACAGTTAACTGCTTACGGTAAACCGTTAACCTCTAATCCTCCACCCATTTCTCTCCACCCATAACCATAAAAAAACCGAGCCTTAATTCAGACTCGGTTTTTTACTTATAACTAAAAATGTTTAGTTTATTATTTTACTTCTTCGTAGTCAACATCTTGTGGACCTTCAGCATCTCCACCACCTTGACCTTGGTTTGGTTGTGCTTCTTGAGCACCTCCTGGTTGAGACTCTGCTTGAGCTTTGTACATTTCTTCTGAAGCTGCTTTCCAAGCCTCATTGATTTTGTCTAAAGCTGGAGTAATTGTATCCACATCTTTTGTTTCGTACGCTTTTTTCAATTCTTCTAAAGCACCTTCAATTGCCGTTTTATTTGCTGCTGATAATTTATCTCCAAACTCTTTTAATTGTTTGTCTGTTTGGAAAATCATAGCATCTGCTTCGTTGATTTTATCAACGGCTTCTTTTGCTTTTTTATCTGCATCAGCATTTGCTTCTGCTTCTTTTTTCATTCTTTCGATTTCTGCTTCTGTCAATCCTGATGAAGCTTCAATACGAATATCATGTGATTTACCTGTTCCTTTATCTGTTGCAGATACTTTGATAATTCCGTTGGCATCAATATCAAAAGTAACTTCAATTTGAGGTACTCCTCTTTGTGCTGGCGGAAGACCATCTAAATGGAAGCGACCAATTGTTTTATTATCCGCAGCCATTGGTCTTTCTCCTTGTACAACATGGATTTCTACCGAAGGTTGATTATCCGCAGCTGTAGAGAATACTTGTGATTTTTTAGTAGGAATTGTTGTATTTGACTCAATTAATTTAGTAAATACACCGCCCATAGTTTCAATACCTAAAGATAGTGGTGTAACGTCTAACAACAATACATCTTTCACATCTCCAGTTAAAACTCCACCTTGAATAGCTGCTCCAATCGCAACAACCTCATCTGGATTTACTCCTTTGTGTGGTTTTTTACCAAAGAATTTCTCTACTTCTTCTTGGATTCTAGGAATACGTGTAGACCCCCCTACTAAGATTACCTCATCAATATCCGATTTTGATAAACCTGCATCTTTTAATGCTTTCTCACAAGGAATCATAGAACGACGTACTAAATCATCAGACAATTGCTCAAATTTAGCTCTTGTCAACGTTTGTACCAAGTGTTTCGGTCCTGAAGCAGTAGCGGTAATATACGGTAAGTTAATCTCTGTTTGCGTAGCAGATGACAACTCTACTTTTGCTTTTTCCGCTGCTTCTTTTAAACGTTGTAACGCCATTGCATCTTTGCGTAAATCTACGCCTTCTGCACTGTTAAACTCTTCCGCTAACCATTTGATGATTGCGTTGTCAAAGTCATCTCCTCCTAAGTGAGTATCTCCATTTGTAGATAATACTTCAAATACACCGTCTCCTAATTCTAGGATAGAAATATCAAATGTACCTCCTCCTAAATCGTATACTACTACTTTTTGATCTTTTCCTGTTTTGTCTAATCCGTATGCTAATGCAGCCGCTGTAGGCTCATTAATAATACGTCTTACTTTTAATCCTGCAATTTCACCTGCTTCTTTTGTTGCTTGACGTTGTGCGTCATTAAAGTAAGCGGGTACAGTAATTACAGCTTCTGTTACTTCTTGACCTAAGAAATCCTCTGCTGTTTTCTTCATTTTTTGTAAAGTCATGGCAGAAATTTCTTGAGGCGTATATAAACGTCCGTCAATATCAACACGAGGTGTATCGTTATCTCCTTTTACAACACTGTAAGGTACAGCTGTAATTTCTCCTGCTATTTGGCTGAATTTCTCACCCATAAATCGCTTGATAGACGCTACCGTTTTGGTTGGATTTGTTACCGCCTGACGTTTTGCAGGATCTCCAACTTTAATTTCTCCTCCTTCAACAAATGCTACAACTGAAGGTGTTGTTCTTTTTCCTTCTGCATTTGTAATTACTACTGGCTCGTTACCTTCCATTACAGAAACACATGAGTTTGTAGTTCCTAAGTCAATACCAATTATTTTACTCATAATATGTTTATCGTTTATTTCTTTTATACTTAATTTTCTTTCTTATTTTGAACCTCAGGTTCGCTTACTATTAGTCAATCTTTGTGCCAAGAAGCCGCTTTGCCATTTCTGTCCGTTTTTCTATAAAAAACACCTTTACGCAATGTCACTTTGTCACAAAACAAGTCATTTCATTTGCCCGATACCTGTTTTATCGTCAGTTTTACTGACAGTGTTTTGGGATAGTATTCCTTCTTTTTATCATAAATACATCCGCTATCCTAACATAATCACATAAACCTCCTTTCTTTTCAAAGGTATCTCTCCTATCTTACAACTTTCCTACACTTCTGCGTTAAATCCCCTTCTGACACTTGTGACTCTATAGATTTTACTTATCTTCGTAACGATTAAATCAAACAACCTTATGGAATGTATCTCCGTTTTTGATATGCTCAAGATTGGCGTTGGACCCTCGAGCTCACATACGTTAGGTCCATGGAGAGCCGCAGAGCTTTTCTTGAAAGAACTAAAAGAACATCAATTATTTAACCAAGTGCAAAGCGTAACCGTAGATTTATTTGGTTCTCTTTCACTTACAGGTATTGGCCATGCTACAGACTTGGCCGTTATGCTAGGACTTAGTGGTGCTGACCCTGAATACGTTCCCATAGAAAATATCAGCGCAATTATTGCTGAGATTAATACAACCCAAACCCTCCACTTAGGGGCTGAATTGTTTCTTACTTTTGATCCTAAAATTAACATCGTTTTCAATAAAAACTTTTTGCCTTTTCACGCCAATGGGATGACGTTTACTGTTCAAACCTCTACAGGTGAGTCTTATGCGTCTACATTTTATTCTATTGGTGGTGGATTTGTGGTTAAAGAAGAGAGCGCCATTAATATTGAAAAGGACGAAATCAAAGCTACTTTTCCTTATCCTATAGACAAAGCCACTGAGCTATTGGCGTATTGCAAGGAACAAAATAAAATGATTTCTCAAATTGTTTATGAAAATGAGAAATCACTGCGCAGCGAAGATGAGATACACCGTGAATTGTTACGTGTATGGAATACGATGTTGGAATGCATGTACATTGGTTGTCATACGGAAGGGGTTTTACCGGGTGGACTCAATGTACGAAGACGCGCTTATGATTCTCATAGCAATCTAAAAAGTGATTTACCGTATTCCAATCCACAAGAGTGGTTGGGAACGATTCGCAAAACCAAAGTGTACTTCCGTCAGATTCTGAAATGGGTGAGTTGTTTTGCCTTAGCGGTCAATGAGGTGAATGCTTCTTTAGGACGTGTGGTTACAGCACCTACCAATGGAAGTGCGGGGGTGATCCCTGCGGTATTGATGTACTATTTGGTGATTGAAAACCACAAAGCGGGAGACAAAGAAATCAAGCAATTCCTAATGGTTGCGGGTGAAATTGGCAGTATCTTCAAAAAAGGTGCAACTATTTCTGCTGCCATGGGTGGATGTCAAGCGGAGATTGGAGTTTCTAGTGCTATGGCTGCTGGTGCCTTATGTGAATTGATGGGGGGAACACCTGAACAAGTTACGGTAGCTGCAGAAATTGCCATGGAACATCATTTGGGCTTAACCTGTGATCCGATTGGAGGCCTGGTACAGATTCCGTGTATTGAGCGAAATGCCATGGGTGCCATTAAAGCCATTAATGCGGCTGAACTTGCGCTAGATACGGATCCTAAAAATGTAAAGGTTCCGCTAGATAAGGTGGTAAGCACCATGTGGGAAACCGCGAAAGACATGAATAACAAATACAAAGAAACTTCTGAAGGGGGATTGGCTGTGGCTGTGAACTTAGCGGATTGTTAGAAATAGGAAAAATAAAGAACAAATGCGCCCCAAAAGTATAACCTTTTTGGGGCGTATTTATTTTGAAGCTTTCTATTTACATACCTAAAACTATTTTCTGCATATAATAACTTGATAAAAAATAGTTGAGTATAACAGAAAGTAGTAAAAACCAAACAACAATACCTAAGCAGAAATTTTTCCATTTAGAAAAACGATTAAATTGTTCATGGTATATTTTCTAATCGCTTTTAATAGAAAAAAAATAAAGATTAAAAGTAAAAATAGCAAGTAGTGGTAAAAAAATAACTGGATCCTTAAAACTAATCGCTAGCTTGCTATTATGGTATAAGGAATAATAGTTAATGATCGAAAACATCATCAATATTTCTATTACCATTAATGAAACTGTCGCTTTAAAATCACTCCAGAATTTAGGAAAAGAAACCTTTTCCCAAAAATTTATATAACTGATAAAATATATAATAATAGACTTTCATTTATAAAGCTAAATCAAGTTTAGCAGGTTTTAATTTTATGCAAATTTTACCGTTTATCCCAGAAACCTTATTAACCCAGCTATCGAGTACAACATCAGTTGATAAATATACAAAAATATTGCATGAAAAAAAGGTGTTTTTATTTATAAATAGGCTACTAACTTAGGGTATACAACAGCTAATAAAAGATTGAATATGGAACTTAAAAATGGGGCCATTGCATTGATTGTCGCTTAACTGGAGAGATCCTAATAAGCTCCCATTAGATAAAAAAATAGGAGCTAGAATTTCTTCCGATCACCACTAGAACTATCCTATCTTTTTTATTTATTTCTTTTACTAAAACTTTATTCTTTCTCGATACGCATTAACGTTAATAAAACTTCATTAGGATATTTAAAAAACTGATTACTACCCTATTTAACCTCAAAGTCTTCTCTAAAAAAAACAGGTTTCAATCCGATTATATCCTTTTCCAATTGCTTTTTTGGCATTAGGAGATAATACCCCTGAATATTATTCGTTCCCCTATCTTTCGGTGTAATTCTTACATTATAAAAATCATCTCCAAAAGAGGGCATACTATCTTTTGTAAATTTTTTAAAATCACAATAATCTGCATTATAAACTTCATCATGAAACAGAAATAGCATTAGATTTTCTTTATACAATTCTTTATCATAATTTATTTTGATTTCAAAATTAAAAGCTTTATTCTGTTTTATATCCGTTTTATCATAAATAAACTCATGCCAATACCCTTTAGTAAACTGGGACTTATCATTGACAATATATTTAATTGTATTCACATGGTGTATTCCTCCACAATAATTAATATAATTGTAAATACTATCTATCTGTTGATTATGCTCAAAATACCAATCACCAATTCGTCTAAAATTATAGGTCCAACCTCTACTAACTACTCCTTTTGAATCAGTTATAATACTGTAAACTGAATCTGATTTACTATCAAAAAGGTATCGATTTAATACTACATCATCCCGCTCAATACGTTCTTTTTGCTTAAAAGTATAATTTTGATCAATCTCACTATAACCTGTAGTCTTCCTATTATCACAAGCATATAAAAGAAAACTCATCACAAGTAGTGTAATTTTTAAACTGTTCATTTTATTTATCATTAATTTTAGCTGAAAAAGAATCCATTTTTGCTTTTCTCAAAGAGTCTCTAAATATAGAACCTCTTTCGCTTTTATAATCTTGAAAATCATTTATTTGATTTATATTCATCTTAACAGGAACAGAATCATCAATTCCTCTATATAAAGATTGAAACAGTGCTCACCACAAATAAATTTAAAGATTTATTTAATAAAAATAGAGCTCAAACGTTTCACGAATTTTAGATAGCAAGAAATCTATATCCTTACTAAAATCAAATCCTCTTTCTTCAAAAAAATCTTTTGAAATTCCAAAATATTTCTCTTCAATATCCCCCCTTAAATCAACAAAACTCTCAATAGTTTTTGTTTCATTTTTTAATAATTTAGTTGTAGAATAACCACCAATAACTACTGCTTTATTTGAAGTCAAATTAAACAGAATCATCTTCGAATCAATATTCTCAGAATACTTATCAGAAGATCTTAGCACTATATCTTTATCTGTTTTATTTGTTATTAATATTTCAAATTTTACAATAGGAGGAAGACCAGCATGATCATAATTATTAATATCTAAAAATACTTTTGTGATAGTAAAATCTAAATAAACATTCTCTTTTTGGCTACAATTAGTTAGAAAAACTAATACAAAAAACAATAAAAAATTACATTTTATCAATTAATCATCTAATTTATAAATTAAAGGCTTTTGATCAAAACCATCAAAATAAATATATAGTCGCCTACAAGAATAACATCTTATAACAATTTTCATTTGTGAATAAACTAATTCAGAATCAACATTTCCTTCAAAATTATCAAATTCAGTATCAGAAATTATTAAATATTGATTTAAGAAGGTATACCACTTAAATCAATCATTTCACCGCATTTACATTTTAATTTTGGCATAAATTAGTATTTAGGCATGATCATTCTAAGCAATCATGGTACTATATAGTTTTCTAATATTATCTCCTTTTTTTTATCTTTTGCTATACTTTCAAACATTAATAGCATTTCCATAAATTCATCACTTCTTTGCTCAATAACACAGTGGGGTAATTCTATTTTTTTTTCTACATTCTCTTCACGTAATAAAACTTCCGCATTAATTCCATCTTTACTACTATCATCCAAGCAATCCCATTCAATTTTTTTATTTTGTAACAATAAAATAGAATTATAAATTTTTACTATTTCGTCCTCCTGATAATTGTATTTTTCTAACTGTACATTACAATCCACATCTCTGATCATTCTTATGCCTTCCCCTTTAGAATTAACATAATATGAATCTACTGTGAGTTTTTTTTTCAATATAAACTCAATAGACCAATCTTTCATTTTTTTGTTATACTCCTTCCCTATACAACTTCCAAATACAAATGGAATTAACAATACTGTCATTAATTTTTTTATTCTAATCATATCAATTCATATATCTTGTTGCATTTTTCACAATTTCTTCATCGCTCATTTTAATTCCTTTCTTTTGATAATAACTTTTCATTATAGGGACTAAATTATTTATCAATAAAATATTACTATTATTTCTTTCTTGAAAATGTTGTGATTTATTTGCTCTTTGACTTTTCGATATTCTCCCCTCCTCTATTTTTTTATCAACATAATCAACAATATATTTATCTACACTACTTAAATCCAACTTCCCATTGTCATAAAAATCCTTTGCATCTAAAGATACATGTATAAATGCCTCATGTCCAATATCATCTAAGTATCTTTCAACTAGAACACCTTTTTGAGATAACTTAATTGTACTATCAATTCCCCCCTTATCAGTATATTTTGTACTTGTTAGTGCATCTGCATTTACTTTATCATCAAATCCTTTGAATAATAAGTTCATTCCTCTATTATGATACTTCCCATTCTTCTCAAATGTATAACCATTTATGATTTGTCCCTTTTTAGCGTAGTCAGCTAAAAACTTACGTCCTGTTCCCGAATCAGCAAAAAACTCAAAAGCATCTACTAAACTTTGATTTACATAATTACCAGTAGAATTTTTACTATATATCCAAGAAAAATCTATCTCTTCTCCATTCGGATCAATAAATATTATAGGATTATTATTAACATAAGCATAAGGGTTTATATTTGGATATTTCTCCGCCAACGGATCCACACTCTTCCACATCTACTCCTGCTTTTGCTCGCG
>NZ_CBCPHW010000032.1:0-15154 GCF_965118575.1 Myroides odoratus
TAAAACGGCTCCAGGATTGGGAACATGCCCTCCAATACTAAATCCCAATTCTTGCGCTTGCATACTTATAGATCCTAAACCTATTAAACAAATACTTAGTAAAATTCTATTCATAATACTTACTTTTTTTTTATTCTATAAGATTAATTTATAAAAAACAAAGTTAAAGTAAATCAACAATACCTACATAATATGATTTATTTTAAATAAAAAAACGCAAAATATAATAAAAAACAAAACATACACTATTTTTTTACACTTAATAATAGAAATAATGAAATCCCATTAAATTGCTAATTATTCGCATACAATCATTTTAGAGTATGAGAAAATCTATATTTTAGAAAATACACAAATGACGCTATCCTCAATAATAAAATAATCCCAAAATGCGTATAATCAGAAATATTTGGATTTTAAACATTTCGGATTTCTATTTTTTGGATTTTGCAAATAAAAAAGAACAAAAACTAAAAAAAAAGTCGAGTTATGCCCTCTTCTGTTAAAGTATACCTTCAGTTTGCTTAACAGAGTGAACCAGAGAAAGCTTGGGTGTCTGACATTACTTATATTGTTGTTAAAGAGAGGTTTATTTCTAACTACAGTACTAGATTTATTCGATGGAAAGGTGATTGGATGGAGCTTAAACAAAGATATGACAACAGAAAACACCACCTTGGAAGCCTTTAAAAGGGCTAAAAGGAATAGATCTTTTAAAAAAGGGTTAATCTTTCAGTCTGACCAAGGAATGCAAATTACAAATGTGCTAACTATTTAGCGTCTTATAAGGCCAATAGAAGTATGAGTAGAAAAGCAAATTGTTGGGATAATGCCGTAGCGGAATGCTTCTTTAAATCCCTAAAAGTGGAGATGATTTATGGAAAGTTAATATTGAGTACAAAACAAATGAAAGCTAAAGTTTTTGAATATCTAGAAATGTATACTAAAAAACGTAGACACTCCTCCTTAAACTACCAGACAATCAACGAGTTTAATCAAACAATAAATATTAATAAAGCTGCTTAACTAATAGTTCGGATTTCATTAGGATATCCAATGAGCTCTATACTTGCAACAAAATCCATAAATCAAGATAAATATCACGCTTGATAGTAAAAGTCTTTGACCCAAAAAACCAAACAAATCTAATTCAACACCCGAATAAAATGAGTAGAGATAAAGAACACAGTGTGACCAATAACTCTGGCACAAGTACGTCGGAATCAGTGGCACAAATCGAACTGAAATACCCCCTACTTTATCCCTTTTCTGAATAGATTATCCCTTTACTTCGAAGTACCTTACTCATTATCAATTAAAAACCCTCGAAGATGAAAAAAACAACCCTTTCTTTAGAGTCGCATTACTGGAATCCATCGCATATTGGATGCCCCTATGCCTTGCTTTGCTCCTGTTTTGAGCAAGCCGATAGCGCCTATTATCAAACCGCATTGCTTGCCTACCAGCAGTATGCCCAAACAACACTTACCTATCCCAATACAGCTATATCTACTTTAATATGGGATGCCAGTGTGATGCAATCCCTATTCAGAGCTGCATATCAGATTTACTGCAATCCCAAGGTCTATCAGCAAAACCTAGCCCAACCCCCTCAGTTGATGGCCAAACCAAAACTTGTGTATCTAAGTAAAAAAGAAGGCAAAAACCCCTATT
Source organism: Myroides odoratus (assembly GCF_965118575.1). Taxonomy (GTDB): domain Bacteria; phylum Bacteroidota; class Bacteroidia; order Flavobacteriales; family Flavobacteriaceae; genus Flavobacterium; species Flavobacterium odoratum_B. The sequence goes on from NZ_CBCPHW010000032.1 coordinate 1,675, forward strand.
TAGTCTTTCAACAGCTGTTTCGCACCTTTTCTTTAGAACAAATGAGTCAAGCATTTTTTGATTTGATACTTGCAACACTAGACCCTGACACAAAAATCAGCTCAACCCGTCACAACGTATCCCCTATTCACTATCTCTTGGTAATAGAAGCCGCAGAAGTGCTACACAAGCGCATTTCCCCTGTAGGCTTACTCAATTAAAACAACAAAAAAGGTAACACATCTGGAGAAAATGCGTTACCTTTTTATAGTCACTTGCAAGTTACAAGTTGTATTATTTGTCTTGTGTCCACTTTTCTAAGCGCTGCATCATTTCTTCTTTTTCTTTCAGCATGCGCTCATAAAGGGCAATCTTATCTTCATGAAGTTGAATTAATTTATCAATCGGATTATTATTATTCATTATTACTCCTACTGCATGATCATTAAATGTGCTCGAAATAATATTAATCGCTTGCTGTTCATCAAAATTCTCAATCGCTTCTACGGGAATTTGCAATACTTTCGAAATTTGCTGTAAGAGCACGGGTTCGATCACCGCTTTTTGTTCTAGCAAAGAAATTTTCTTTTGGTTCCAATCCTCTCCTAAATCAAAAGCCAAGACCTCTTGTTTGATTCCGAGCATTTCTCTAAAGCGCTTTACATTTCTTCCTTGGTGTATTTTGTTTTCCATAATTCAACATTGAGTTTGTGCTAGCTCAAAGCTAACGCTTTTGATTAAAAAGATTGATTATTATTTGTCTTGTGTCCACTTTTCTAAGCGCTGCATCATTTCTTCTTTTTCTTTCAGCATGCGCTCATAGAGAGCAATCTTTTCCTCATGAAGTTGTACAATCTTATCAATTGGATTATTATTAAATACTGGGTTATAATTTATCAATCCTTGAGTATCATTAAAAGTACTTGAAATAATATTAATCGCTTGTTGTTCATCAAAATTCTCAATTGCTTCTACGGGAATTTGCAATACTTTCGAAATTTGCTGTAAGAGCACGGATTCGATCACTGCTTTTTGTTCTAGCAAAGAAATTTTCTTTTGGTTCCAATCCTCTCCTAAATCAAAAGCCAAGACCTCTTGTTTGATTCCGAGCATTTCCCTAAAACGCTTTACATTTCTTCCTTGGTGTATTTTGTTTTCCATAATTCAACATTGAGTTTGTGCTAGCTCAAAGCTAACGCTTTTGATTAAAAAGATTGAATCGTAAAGTTAGTAAATTATCCGCTAAACTAGTCTACCCTAGAGGATATTATACGTTTACTATTCACCCATTTAAAAGCAATTACATGCACGATTCAATGAAAGGCAAACCTTGCTTACTCCATCTTCGCTTCGTTTCTCCTCAGTTGCCTCATTACCTACTCACTACCTATTCACTCAAAACAGCAAGCATACTCGTACTACATGCCGTATCAATTTCATTGGTTAAGAAGAACCAAATAACACAATTTGCAGCATCAAAGCCAAGTGGTAACTGACTTGTAAATTGTCTAGCCTTTCGCAAGGCGACCTTCTCAAAGATCTGCATCTGTTGATTGTGTTTATTGAATACAACAACGGTAAGCAGATCACTATCTTTGGCTAAAGTTCCTCCGGCATAATTCACCCAGGATAGCGTAAGATTTTCATTTTCAATTTTTACCGTTTCCATCACGATCGAAGGGAAAATTCCCTTGCTCACGATTACCTTTTCCATCACTACAACAAATTCTTGTTCTTGCTCGTCCAACTGGTCGGTTGCTTCGTTTAAGTGGTAGGATAAAGCTAAATTTACTCTTGATTTAAGCCCTTGTTTTGATCCAAAATAACGATTCAGCAAGGGATTTAACTGGCGCAAAAAATTGGATATCAACCTAAACTTACTGCGTTGATTGAGCTGAAGCCCCGTAGCTCGCTTACTGCTTTTGCGAGGTAAAGTGCGAATAATGTTTTTCCCTCTCCAAGTTGCACCGACCACCGTACCGATTTTTCCACTCACGCCTCCTAAAATTCCCTGTTTAATTTCTGTGCTGATTTTTTATTTTCTAGTTAAACTTCCTTCTTGCTTTCACTACTACAGCCAGCTTGTAGGGTAAATGTTTCTCAAAACTATAAAAGCTATTTTACACCTGAAACTCCAACTAACGAAAAACGTCGAAAATCGACAAAAAGGAGAATAAATAGACGTAAATAGTCAAAAAAAAGACAAAAGTAGAAAAAATAGTATTTTTTTGTCTAAAGTGAAAAATCAACAAACTGATATTCAATCTTTTATCTCGAGTAGTTTTGAGTTTGTTTTACTCTTGTTTTACTCTTCTTCTACTCAGCCCTGTGTTTACAAGGGTTTGCCGTGATTTTCCAAAACAAAACTAAAACAAGACTAAAAGAAAAGTTGGAATTGCTTGTTGCTTTTTTGCTTTTTATGCATTTTTGTGATTGACTGCTGTGCTTGAACATTCAGGGTTCACTCATAACCCATAACCCATAACCCATTTCTCATAACCCATAACCCAGCTAACACTTCTTCAGCGTTTAAGTGGAATCCACCCGAGCAAGTACATCTTTTGAGGTTTAACTATTATTCTACAGCCTTTGTAATTAGCTTCTTGTAGTTATTAGGGAATAAATCTCCTAAGGAATATAAGCCTAGATTTGATGAAGAATTTAAATTCTTCATCAAATCTGAACATAATAAGAATTATTTATCGAATTTAGAGGTGTCCTAAAATGGGGAAGCCTACAAAACCAAAGAAGGATTTATATACCTTACAACTATTATGGATTTGTACGACAGAAAAATTATAGGCTGGAGTTTGAGCGACGGAATGAGTACGGATGAAACTACGCTTGGAGCTTGGAAAATGGCGGTTAAAAACCGAAATATTGAAGAAGGTTTGATTTTTCATTCCGATAGAGGTGTCCAATATGCGAGCAAAAAGTTTGTAAATGTTCTTGATTCTTATAAAAAATAACCCGCAGTATGAGTCGCAAAGGAAATTGCTGGGACAATGCGGTAGCGGAACTGCGAAGCACATCATGAATACTAAAACAAATATAAACGATGAATAAAGCTTTTTTAAATCCCTGAAAACTGAATTGATTTATGGAAACAAACTGATTTCTAAAGAACAAATGAAACTGGAAATCTTTGAATACATTGAAATTTGGTACAACAGAAAAAGGAGACATTCCGCTTTGAATTATGCAACTATTGAAGAATTTAATAATCAAATTAATTACAGAAATGTAGCTTAACTTAATGTGCAGTTTTTATTTGCATATCCAAATTAATAGTATGGCTTAATAAAGATGGTATTGAAAGTTATTTCTTACCTCAAGTATTTTCTACCTTGAGGAGGTATTACTTTATACATTTTGTTCTATTTTTAAATTACAATACTCCTATTGTAAATAGCCTTAAATAATTTAATTTGATTGAATAATATTTAATTTTGTTCTGTACAATAACAACATGATCAAACTTTATTATCCCATAACTACAATTATAGTAAAACCCCACTTCTTTATGTCGAAGTGGGGTTTATTTGAGTGCTATTCAATATAGAACCGCTAATAACTGTTGTTTTAACACAATCAACCTCAAAAATCACTAAAATTGATAAAATGATCTATTTATAAAGGTTAACTAAATTCTTTTAAAATGAGAATCTGTTTATCAGAAAAAAACTTTTCCTACATCTCCAAAAGTTGGTAAATACGATCTACTGATAACAATAGGATCTTGGTCATAACTACCTTTAGGATACAAAGTAACCTCAACTTTCACCACATATCTATTGTCGTAAATTCCCTTTTTCAAATGTCTAATAGGAGTTTTAAATGGACCTTGACCTGTTGATACTGGTGGCCCACCTACACCTTTATATGTTTCAGCTCCAACATTACTATAAATTTCATTTTGGGCATCTTTATACACCAATGTTCCATTAAAACTTAAATGGTCGTGGAAGCCAGCTGTTGTGGCATTATTATTCCAATTGTTTTCATTTTGAAATTTTTTATAAACAAAAACATTAGTTTTCACTTCATATCTTTCTATTTCTGATAGTACAGTAGGGTTTATTTTTACTTTAATTGAGCTTTGGTCTAAAGATACTGTTCTAGAAAAGTCAACTAAATCTCCATTTAAACTTTCATCACCAAAGGCATAAACAGATAAATTTATTTTAGGCGATTCCTCCAAATTCCAAACACCTAACGGATGATTGTATAATGGTCTTATTCCTGAATTACTTATTGTGTTTCCGGTTGGAATAGGCAAGTTAGCAACAGGTAAAATATTGTTACCATTGGAACTAGTAATAGAACCATTCATTGTTACTTTTCCATGTGTTTTAAACTCAATCTTTTGAGTAGTTGTACTTGTGCGTTCTTTTTTACCTATAAATGAACCAAATATTAAATTTATCCCTTTGGAAACTATAGCAGTAACGCCTCCTCCAATTACTCCTGCACCCATTTTAATAACACCATTGGTAATATTGTCTTTTATATATTTCGTTGCAGCATTACCTGCTCCTTTTGCTACATTATTTGCAGCGGTTTGAAAGGGATTAGTTGTTGATGCTGTTATTATGGTTCCTTCTGAGTTTAAATCAACATTTCCCTCTAACATTACATTGGATATATTTTCATTGTAACTAGATATTGACATCTTTACATTTTCTATACTTTCATCGGTATAGGTAAATTCTGTTTCAAATACATTCCAGCCTCTAGTGATAAGTTTATTATTACCTAAAAGAGATTCATTAACTATGTTAGAACTAACATATAGAGGATTGTTTATTTTATGGTTTATTGGGTAGGCAAAATAATTAGAATTATTAAGCAAGGCATTATTTCCCGTAACTTTCAATCCCCAATAACCATTATTCCCTAATGTTACAGTTTCATTTAAATAATAAAAAACACGTAATATACCGGTGAATTTATTATAAAAAATCAGATAATTATTACCCAAATCATTTACGTTTTCGGTTAAGTTGTATATTAATTCCCAACCTTTATCTCTTTGATAATCATCTGTTATGTAATTAGGTATTGCTGTATTAGCTCCTGATATCCAAGGAAGAGTTCGTTTATTCCCACCAGGTAATGTTATTTCAGTCTCATTTTCCCAATCAAAATTTCCAAGAGACCTTAAACCATTTTGTAATTGAAAATTTTCGGAAGTATCTTTTTTTGAATAGACTGAACTTTCATTATCGCTGGAACATCCTATAGCGAACAAAATTACAATAGGTATAAAAGCTATTTTTTTCATAATTATTTAACTTTAATATGTTGTTTTGTAAACATAATTATTTTTTTTTAATTATAAAAATATATTAATTAACTTATTTTTTTATTTTAAATATATATTATTAAAAAAAGCCTAATATTTAATAGCCCACATAATAAACAATCAACTCTTAAAAATAAAAAATAAAAAGTACCTGCTTTGTATATATTACTTACTTCTTTAACAAGCCAATTAGTTAAAAAACAAACTTAATTTAACTATCAATTCTATAATTTTTTATTAAAAAGGATTTTTATGTTTAAGCTAAAAAGAAAATTGGATTGCAATAAAAATAAAAATGGAAGCAGTATCATAATCATTCCTGTTGTCTTTAAAAAAATCCATCTAGAACTGAAAATCGTACAACTAGTATGAAAGTGTATTGGTGAGTGGTACGCTAACCTGTCTTTTTAATACTTTTATTTAAAATACTTTGAAAATGAAATAGTTAAGTTTTAAATATTTCATAAGATTTCCTTATATATAGCACAACATAATTAAAAAGTGTTGTACAAATTGAGATGACCGCAAGATGATTGGTTGGACTGTAAGCAACAGAATGTTTGCAAGGGCAGTGTCTGATAATTTTGATGCGCGTAGAGAGCAAAAGGTATTTCACTCCGAGATAGTAGTTGATAATGAAAAAGGAAGGAAGGAAGGAAGGAAGGAAGGAAATGAATACCTACCAAAAGATACCAACAGATAACTTCATTTACAGATGCTAATGGAAATGATACTTTACATCAGTCCATTCAAGCCAATTACAAACAGTTTAAACAAGATATTGAGTCTATTATAGAAGATGAGCTTAAACGCATTGAAAATAATCCTGATTTGGTTTACTCTTATTTAGACAATATTTTAAAGCAACATCTACAGCAGTATAGCTCTGAGATTACTCAGTATTTTAATGACAAATTCAAACCTATTTTATAATGAAAAAAAATAATCACTTAGGAAAATCTACTCAAGTGCAGACTACTAAAAGTATAGAGAATTATGTAGATACTTTTTTAAAAGAAGTATCTTCTAAAGCAAAAGATGGCAAAACGATTTATATTCGACCTGAGTTCCATAAGAAGTTAACCCGTATAGTTCAAGTAATAGGTGAAAATAAGGTATCTGTCTATACTTATCTAAATAATCTATTAGAGCATCATTTCAATGAGTTTGAACAGCAAATAACAACGAGTTTCAATGAAAAGAATAAACCTATCTTTTAGTTATTTACCACTTAATATACTGTCACAAAAAGAATAGTAGTTCTTTTCAACTATGAAAAATCAATAAAGCTTAATTCTTCACTAAAACTATTATTGAAAATATCAAAATCTTCAATAATAGTTTCACTTTTCAATTTTCTTTGCAAGTAATTATCGAAAGACTGCATCGATTTATAATACCTAAAAGAACTTTTATTGAGTTCATATTGCCTTTTCTGATTTCCTATTTCCTTAAAATAACTTTTTACTAAATCTGTAAAACAAGCTTTACTAGAGCTAAAATGTCCGTAAAACTCAATCAATGTGCTTATATTCAGAATTAAAACAGGTTTAATAGACTGAAAATCATTTTTAAATTCTGAAAACGCATTAACTGATTGTTCATTAATAAAATTATTTGTACCTAAAATATTATAATTTACATCATCCGTAAGTATGATAGGATAGATATTTAATCTTTTTACTTCTTTAATATTTAGTATATCCGTTATTTCTTTCTGATTACTAGGATCTTTTAATTGTTTGATTTGATTTACTATTTGGTATACACCTTTGCTTTTACCTTGTAGTTCTTTTCGCGAAAGAAAATTGGCTATTAAATCATTTCTATATTTATCGAAATTAAAGTCTTCTAAAGTTTTAGGATTAATACTTGTCATTTTAACTTCAATCACAAGTAAATCATTTGTAGAGGTTTTAACAAGAAAGTCTTGATATTTTGTATCACTATATATTAACTGATTTTGATGTTGAAAAGTTTTTTCTAATAACGTTTTACATAAAAATTCTTCAAAATAAACTTTTCCTATGTATGACTGAAAATTATTCCATTCTTTAGGTTTTTCATTATAACCAAAAAATCTATAAAAGAAACCTTGATTAATAGTATACTGAAAATAATCAAAATCAAGTATTACTACCTCTTCTTCACTAATTTCAAATAAAGGTCTTGGAATAATAGTAAAGTTTAAAGTTATCTCTTTTTGTTTAGAAAGGAAATTATTACACAGATACCAATCTTTCAGAAAATTTACAGGAATACTATTCTTATTCAAAACAAAGATTAAATTGTCTTTATCTGATTGATAGCATAAATCAAATAAATATTTACAGATATTCCATGGTGATCCAATTTCGTATTTTTTACATAAATCAATTGTTTCATTTTTTAAAAGAGGATTAATACTAAGAAACCTACATATCAGTGCAAATTTGATAAAAGATACTATTGGTTTGGTGGATCTTATATAACCTTGCTGTAGTACACTTAAAGCAAATAAACCTTCGAAACTATTTAAGTTACTTTCTGCTTCTAATTTATTATTGTATTTTTTGTTAAAAATAAGAATTGTTTTAAATAGATCAAGTGCAAACTCATGATATGGAATATCTTCTTCTTGTGTTTCTCTGTAGTTACTTAATATACTTTTAAGTAACTCTGATATATGCTGGGAAGCAAAAAAAGTCCCAATAGTTAGTCTATAGTCATAATCGGGAATAAGCTTTCTCACTAATGCTAGATTACCAAATAAAACCTGTTCAAAAATCTTGTGATTAGCTTCTGTAGTTCTATAATTATTAATGATAATATTGATATTAGAAATTTTAATTAGAATATTCTTTGTGGAATACCTTCTTAAAAAAAGAAAATCATCAGTTGGTATTTGTGATGCAAATACTTCATTATATTCATATACTACTCCTAATTCTTTCATATCTTAATATTGGTTAATATTCTAATTTAGATAAAAGATTACTTAAATAAAAATATGATCTAAAATAGATAGGATAAATTAAATAACAAAGGCACCTTATAAGATGCCTTCATCTGCAAAAGAGTAGTAACTCTCTGCTGTTATAATTAAATGACCTAAAAGAGTAATATCAAGTGTTTTACTTGCTTCTTTAATCTTTCTTGTAATTTGTCTATCAGCATCACTCGGAGCTAATTTCCCTGATGGATGATTATGTACAATCAAAAATGCTGTAGCATTCGCTTTTAAAAGAGCTGAGAAGATGATTCTTAAATCTACTATTGTACCTGTTATTCCTCCTGAGGAAGCTTCTAATACTCCAAGTACTTTGTTATTGTTTGAAAGCATAAGAACTTTAAACTGTTCTAATAATTCAATCTTATTACTATCCCAAGCTTTTAATGCTATTTGATATGCACTGTAAGAAGATGTAATCTGAGGTCTCTGTGAAGCCTTGATTTTTGATTTGTAAATCAATTCTACTTCTGATGCGATAAGCCATTCTGTGTTTAAAACTGTAGTTTCCATAATATTAAATTTTTAAATTAATTATGGAGTCACAACTGGTAATGGCTTAGCGAGCGCAAGAAGCAACGCAATAAAGCGAAAACTTTAGTCAAGCATTTATGGGAGAATTTCTTGCTAGCGAACCGCTAGGCATTGCCTAACTTTGTGCAATTCTTATATTAAAAAATAAAACTATACAAAACTTAGTCATATAAATTATTTCTAAAATTCTATCTGTAAAAGAAAAAGGGTAGAACACTCGCCATAGTAATTCTCAATCGCTTCATCAGATTTCTTGAATACCTTATAAATCTGTAATGAAAGTAAGTTGTTAACTAACTATTTCTATTCGCATAGAAAGACTTTTTTTACTTAAAGCAATCATATATAGTGTTTTACATTTGTTTTTTTGTGTTTTTTTAGATTCGATAATTAATAGTTAGTTTTATGAAGAGTAGAAGATAAATTTAATGATTTAGTAAAGTTTAAAAATTATCTAGTAAAACATTCCAAAATTAGATTATTAATGTATACTTACTAATTTAGTAAAAACAACTTATTGGAAGTTCGCCTTTGCTCAAATTTAAAAAAGAACTATACAATCAAATAAAAAAGATAAGCACTACCTAACTATTTATTAATATGTTACATTATAATATTGATGATTTAGAATTAAAAAACAACTCAGAAAACGAACAAATAAGAACAAGAAGAATGTTCGAAGATTTATTGTTTAAATGTAATCAGTCTACTTCTCTTTCTGAACATGAAAAGGATTTTTTATGTTTGGGCTTAAAACTTTCATTATTAAATGATGGAAATATTACAGATTGCCCTTGTTGTCATAACTATAAATTTAAAATGATCTATCATTCTTATTTTCATGATCTCAGTGGAAATGGAAGATATGAAAAAGTACGTAATGGAAAAATTTACCCTCCATCACAATACGAGATAAAAAAAGACCTATTATTTCTAGAGAAAACAGCTAATCAATGGCAGAAAACTATAGAAGTAACAAATCATCCAAACGAATTATTACAAGAGGTTTCAAAAGAGATAAGATCAGAATTAAAACAAATCGAGAAAAATAAAGGTTTTATGTTTTTTAAACGTGAAAAAGATAATTATACTTTTCATAAAAGAAATTTACTACTTCAATCAAAATATATCTATACTACAATTTTACTTATGTTAGAAAAACTATCTCCTCAAGATTTACAATTTACTTTCAATGGTGAAACCATTGAAAGTACAAATTATAGTTTAGTACATATATTAAATAGACATTTTTCACAAATCATTAAACAAAATAAAAATAAGACTTATCACTCCGAAGATATTGATTTCATGTTTTTTCCAAAACAAGTAAAAGAAATCTTTAAAACCATAGAAGACAGTAAATTACTAGAAACTGAATCTATAGAGTCCGTTTTTTATAAAAAGGGGTAATCCATAAATGCTATCTGGATTAAAGAAAAAACAAAACAAGTAAAAGATTTAGGTAATACTAAATATTATCGCTTAGAAACTTTTTATCCCATAGAAAATGATGTTGTATTACGAGATAAAGGGCTTCAGTATATAGAAATAGAAGATGGTTTTGGAATATACAAACCTAATACAAATTAGAAAATAGTTTTGTAAGAACAAGATATCTCAGTAATCTAAACAGTTGCTGAGATATTTCCTTTAAGGCCAAACTCTCCTACTCTATTCCAACAATCCTATTCTCCATGGATCTCCATATACCTTAGTCGTTTAACCTAAAAACAACTATTATGGACAATCAAATCACAAAAGAAGATTTAAGGCTGTTTAGTCAAATAATCATTACAGAATTAAAAGAATTCTTTAGTCAGAAATCAAATGAGACTTCATTTGAATGGCTAAGGACAAAAGTCGCAAGGCAATTACTTAGTATTTCAGCAGCTTCACTACAAACACTTCGCATTAGTGGAAAGCTTAGATATCGAAAAATACTTGGCTCCTATTATTATAATAGAGCTGATATTGAAAACCTTTTTAATGAGTAGTATATGAGCATCTCAACTAAACTACTTCGTTATATAGTAAAGCTTAAAAATGATGCTAGACTTAATGTTTGGCATTTTGCTTTACTTCTCGGGATTATTCAGTTTGCATTTTTACAAAAAAAATGCAAACTAATTAGAATAAGCAGGCGTAAACTGATGAAATACGCTCATATCAATACCTTACCAACATATCATAAATACTTAAAAGAACTCCAAGAATTGGGTTATATAAAATATACTCCCTCGTATCACCCTGACATGCGTAGTACAGTTGAATTATTGCATAAAAGCCTATGATTGTACAAGGGAGTGATTACTATTAAACTAACTTAGTTATAGTGAATACTATAACTAAGTTAGTTTTGTATATTGGCTTTAATTAAAGCCAAGTGATTATAAAGATTTTGTTTTTAATCATATATACTATAAACCGAAAATAAATTCTCTATTTTTTTATTCAGAAATTCACATTGTTTTTTTGCAATAAACTCATGATAGATTAACCCTTGTAAAAAAGGAATTTCGAGGTCTAAATTATCAAATGTATAGCCACGATCCTGATTAGCATACATGTACTCTTGCTTAACTAAAAATCGAACATACTTATTTCTCATATCATAACTTTGTATGTATGCATATCCACAGATATCTTTGAATTCAACATTTTCTATTAAGATATCAGTATTATCCTTTATAAATTCCTCAGCATAAATCTTCGCATTATTTTTACATTCTTCAATTACATTTATTACTCTCATCTCTTCCTCTCTACTCAATCCATCATATTTATATGTATAAAATGCAGACTGAGGTAAATTTTCAATACTTGTACATTCTATATCTGATTGCATAGTTTTAATAGCTTCGTCTAAAACGAGAAATTTGATTTTTGTGGAAAAATCATGTGAACCATAACTTCTAAATCTATCTAATTGATGTTCTACAATCTCACTTATTTCTTCTGCTTCTACAGATGTTTTAACTGTAATTACACATTCTTTAAAAGAATCTAAATCAAATACATTCAATCCATTTATTTCATAATAGACATCATATAAAGAATTTGTTATTATTAATTCAGTATTTACTTTTACTCTCCATTCTCTTTCATGAGTCCAATCAATGGTCTTAGCATTAGAATTCAAATTCAAATAGACATATCTGTATTGTTCATTTAATGGTAGAATTGATTCATCTAATATGCGTTGACCACTAATTTGTTTAGAGACTTCTACCGATAGCCCTGATATTACAGGCCTTCCTCCTATATTAAATAAATCTTCTTTTAATACAGCTATTCCATAAGTTGAAATCTTAGGGTTTTTCTTGTGTTCTTTTTCATATTGGATAATATTGAACAAAGGCATTTCTGTGAAACATACAACTGGCTGATTTCCATAAACAGTAGGGATTCCATTTCTATAGGAAAGACTGGACCTTATAGCTCCTTCTTCAATTATATTTTTTAAAATATCAAATTCACTTACAAATTCATCATCATCAATTAGAGGAAACTGGGGGACTTCATCTTGAGTAGGATAATGTTTTAGATTAGGTTTTCTAATACCATGAAATAAGTACTTGGAAATATCAGTTCTCATAAATATATGTGTTTTAAAGATATTTATTGCTTTATCTCAGAAAGATAAAAATTAATAATTATATCGAAGCTATCATCATCTTTAATCTTTTAGTTTCAAAAAAACATACTCCCTCGTATCACCCTGACATGCGTAGTACAGTTGAATTATTGCATAAAAGCTTAGATTGTACGAGGGAGTAATTACTATTAAACTAACTTAGTTACAATATCTATTAACTGAGTTAGTTTTTCTTGATTAAGATCTAGTGACTCAAGCTTTTCAACTAAACTCTTATACTCTGCAGTTCTCTTAGTAGCTTGTCCTTCTAACTTGCCTTTTAAAATCTGCATTTCACTCTTGATAGCTTCCTCTTCAGTTAGAGCGTATTCCTCTGTTTGTTTAACAGAGTGATGACCTAACATCTCTTTTACCACATGAATAGGTACCCCATTGCCAAGAGTTACAGTACTACCAAAAGTTCTTCTTGCTTTATGAGTATTTAACTCACTAATTTCACATAGTGAAGAAATCTCCTTTAGATAGGCATTCATCTTTTGATTAGAACGAACGGGAAGAACTACATCTTTTCCAATACAATCAGGATGGTCTTTATACTTATCCATTATCTCAATAGCTTTAGGAAGTAGAGGAATAGTAATATTAGCATCCGTTTTTTGTCTATTAGTTCTTATCCATAAATTACCTTCTATGTCTTTAGTAATATCACTTTTCTGAATTTTAAATACATCAATGTAGGCAAGACCAGTATAACATTGAAAAACAAACACATCTCTTACAATAGATAGTCTTTCATTATTAATCTCTTTTTTCTCTAAAATAGAAAGCTCCTGTTTACTCAAAGGCTTTTTATTAAGCTTAGTCTTCTTAGGCTTGTATTGTGCAAAAGGATTAGAAGGAATAATTCCTTTTGCAACCGCTCTTAAAACAATCTTCTTAAAGTTTGAGATATACTTTATAGCCGTATTGTTAGAACATGCTCTAACGGTCTTTAAATAGTGTTCATATTCAAGGATAAACTCATGATCAAGTTCTTTGAACTCAATATCATCTTTATTGTAAACCTTTTTAATAAACT
>NZ_CBCPHW010000033.1:0-13736 GCF_965118575.1 Myroides odoratus
AGATACCTTTTCGACGAATCAAATTGGTTGTCCAAATTGTCGCAAAGAAATTACAATTGATCAATTAAAAGAAATTTTTCCCGATGCCTCGCTTACACATATAGAACAAGTCGCTAAAACATATACCCAATACATGACCTACTTTTCTTTAGACACTTGTAGAAAAAAAGCGTATTTCTTCGCAGCTGCTTCTGTAGAAACTGGAACTTCTATTATCGGAAAATTTGGAACGACAGAAGAGAATATGAACTACAGCAGAATGGGTTTATTAAGCACTTTCCCAACCGCCTTTTTTGATGGAAAATGGGGTAATCCAAAGAAAAGAACAAACTGGATCTCTTCCGTGTACACAAGTAAACCTACAGATAAAAATTACGCAGAAAATCAATGGTATGCTACGGTTGAACGTGGAGATAAAACCCTGTATATCTATATCGAAGATACCAGAATAGGCTATCAAAATAGAATTTTCAAAACTAAAACACATTGGAACAAAGTTGTTGAAATTGACCGTATACCTGATAATACTAGAGAAAAATCACTCTTAACTGCGCGCTATGCGTATTGGTATAAAAATGGCAACCAAACTGAGGCTGATGGTGAAAACTATCGCGGTAGTGGATTAATTCAACTAACGGGCAAAGGAATATTTACGGAAGTACAAGAAATAATCAAACATATACTGAATCCCTCCCTTATTCGAGACATTACCACAAAAGAAGGCAGTGAGCTTGTGCGAACCAATCTAGAAGTAGGAACACTCACGAGTATGGGGTATTTTTCTTTGAACAAACTAAATGCCCTTATCAATGAATTCCCGCGGGATGGACAACGGGATACTGATACCGAAGCTTTAGAAATTTGGGCAGCCATAGGCCGAAATACAGGAACTAAAGGGCAAGACTCTTATACAAAAAAGACAAAATCGTACAAAGAAAAAGCAAGTCAGGCGTTTAAAGTTCCTCAATGTACAGCCCACCAAGTTATCAATCCGAGTGTTGTGTCTGATGCAGTAATTATTACGTATGAAATTAATTACAACAGTATTGGGTTTATAAAAAAAACAGTTCAAAAAGAAGAAAAAATAGTATTACTCTATATCAAAAAAATAATTCCAAAAGAGGGGAATAATAAAAACCCCGATTATTGCAAATACGTGTATATCGATAAGAGAAATCAACGCCATGAAATCTGTGTTTTGCGATTCAAAACCATCAAAGAAGTATACCTGGATAAAAATAAAAAAACACAGGTCGATCCAGATAAAACGGTCGCTATGATTGATTATATCCTGGCTTTTAAAGGGTACGAATCCGCAGATGGAAGCTTAGCGGTAGGATTTAACCGAGATAATTCCAAAGAAGGGCGCCGATATGCTGTGGATATCGATTGTTTTGCCGCTTTACTAGGGGCGATGTGTGATGAAAATATCGACTGTATTTCTTTTAATGGCGCAAGTAACTTTAGAGGCTATCCAACCCCTAGTTCCTCTCATATCAATGGACGCGTATTTGATGTAGGCTATATTCCAAAAAACGGAAAAATTCATCAAACAGGATTGACCTTAGCAGATACAAATTTTGATGTAGAAAGACAAAAATTGTTTAATCAAGCCTTATACAAATACGGTTTTGCTAGAGATCAATTGATGCTGTCTGAGCGATTTACATATCAAGACAAAATCAAGTATGTTTTACCGCATTGTAGACATTATAATTTAGTTGCCCATGACAATCACCTACATATTCAAGGTTATAGTCGAAAAGAAAGTATTATCGATGAACAAAGAACATAAATCATGACAAACAAAATATATGCCTTCCTTTTGCTAACGCTGTGTTTGAACAGCTGCCAAAGCAAAACCCAAGAGCAGAAAATCCGAATTGAGGCTCCTAATTCATTGGAGCAACCAACCCCCTTACTAGACCCTATGCGCATTGATAGCCTAGAAAAAGTACTAAAAACAGAATATAAAAAAATGAGAGAAATAGATAATATCAATTGGAATCATGGAACTGAAGGAATTGCTACTGAGGGCTTCATTTTATATTTAGATAGTATTTCCTTTGAGGGTAAAGAAGAATTTTATAAAAAAGTAAAATTAGATATAGAAAGATTTAATGCTCGAAGACGGAAGTACCAAGACGAAAGAGCCGCAGAGGAAAATGAAACACCACAATACTCTTACAACTATTCTGGTTATGACTTTTTTGATGGCTTTCAATATTTTTTCCCTATCGTAGAAGAATATTTAAAGCGAAAAGCCTTTAAATTCCCTACAATTGAAACGTATAAGCACCGCATGCAAGAGGTCTTTGGTTTTGGAGGACAAATAAAAAACAACTTTCCTTTAGTAAAAGACAATGGGAAATTGAACTGTTTTTCTGTCAATGCGGGTGATCCTAATAGTCCATATGACGAAGATAAAATTGCTTTTTATGGTAGTGATTACCTCGTATTGGAATATTATTTTTACAACTATATAGGGTATCCTTTCATCTACACTTCCTTAAACGCATGGAATGGAATTCCAGAGAGTATGTATAAAGAACAAGAAATGAAAGACACCAAAAATTGGCAGGCAAGAATAAAAGAAAGTATCTATCACGAAAACAACTATCTTTTCAATAAGAGCAATGCCAGCTTAAACTGGTTGTATTTACACGATCAAGAATTCTTAACCATGCTCTATGAAGATTTTGGATACTACGGAGATGATCAGTTGGCAGAGTTTTATATTATGGACGTAAAACTTACCTTCGAACGTTTACTAAACTATGGTATATCTCCGATTAATCAGAACCTTCAACCGAGCTTGTTTAACAATTACCAAAGCATGTTCGGGACTTATCGCCCTTATGACACTCAATACTTAATCAATAAAAAACTACTGGAAAAGTTTGTAACGCTAACCAATAGCAAGGAGGATTATATCTACCCCTATATCTTACAATATGCTGCAATTAATATGATGAATAATTTGGATAAACCCGAGGAAGAAGTCTATCGCACGCTTTATTTATTTCTTTCAGCCCACTTGCTTTACTACAATCAACAGATTTATAACAACATTCCAGAAATAGGAGCATTATCGCCTGCCTTATCACATGATAGTGCGTTATACACTGTATTGTATGTGGAAGAAACAAGAAAAGCCTTATTGACTTACCTCAAGAAAACTAATTATTTAGGCTATGCGGATTACCCTCAAATGATTGAAAACATGCGGGTGGAGAATGATTTATGGTAAAGGCTAAGACCTAGCAAACAAAAGCATTTCTGTTATAGAAGACATCCGTATAAAAAAGCGAAAAACTTCTTTTTAAACCGATTGAAAAATAAAAAAGGGCCTGATTCTCTCATGCCCTTCTCTCTTATTTCTTATTTAATTCCCGATTGATTTAACCAAGCACTATATTTTCTACTATTTTGATTGTGTTGTGCTAATGTTTCAGCAAATTCATGATAGCCCATTCGCTCTACACTGGCACAGAAATAAATATATTCGTGTTTTTCAGCATTTAAAACCGCATCAATTGTTCCTTTATCAGGCATAAAGATTGGCCCTGGAGGAAGTCCTATATTTTGATACGTATTATAGGGTGAGTTTAGTTCTGTATCTTTATGATACACTCTTTTTATCACTTGATTGAAATCGTTGGTATATAATTTCTTAGCAAAAACAACCGTTGGATCTGCTTGTAAAGGCATTCCTATTTGCATGCGATTTAAATAAACCCCAGCCACTTTTGATTTTTCATCATTTTTACTTGTTTCCTTTTGAACAATAGATGCTAAAATGGCAACTTCTACGGGGGTTAATCCTAAGGCTGCTGCTTTCTCTTTTCTTTCTTCATTCCAAAATTTAAGGTATTCCTTGTGCATTCTATTGCGCATTTTCATAGGAGAAACCGTCCAATAGAACTCATAGGTTTCAGGTAAAAACCCTGCTAAGACATTTTCTTTCGTAAAGCCATTTTCCTCCAAATATTGAGGATCAAAAAACACGTCCATCATAGCTACACTGTCCGCTTCTACTTGAGAAGCAATACGACCTGCAAGGTCTTCAATGCGTTCTTGGTTATTAAACGTCAGACGAACAGGTGCATTCTTTCTCAAGGCTTCAATTAAACTATAACTATCCATGCCGTTGGTCAATTTGAAACGTCCCGCAATTAGATTGTTTGTATAACTTCTTTGGCTCGCAATTTCTTCAAATCCTTCTGGATTATTTAAGTATGGACGAAGTGTTTGTAGAACATCTTGAAAATTATCTGTGGTTTTAATATAAAAATACTCTTTTTCATTCCAATCATGTAAATTAGAAGAAAAAGCTTTTCCATACCATACATACAAATAACCCAAAAAAACAAAAGCACCTACTACTGAAAATGCAATGAGTATATTTTTTAATTTCATCTTCTTTTTAAAATATTAACTGATACATAATTTCATCTTTATACACTTGTCCTACCCTAGTCCAAGCTTTTTTTACTCCAATTTCTTTAAAATTATACTTTTCAAACAATTGAATGCTCGCTTGATTATCTGCTGCAATATTAGCATAAAGCTGATTCAAATACAGAAATTTTCTACTATAATTAACTACTAATTCTAAAGCCTGAGAACCAACCCCTTGTGCTCTATTAGTCTCATTTTGGATTACAATCCCCACACCTGCTCTACTATTTTTAGGATCAAAATCAAATAAATCAATCAATCCTAAGGTTTCATCTGAGGTTTGCGAACAAATGACTAAACGCAATTGTTTGGCTTCATAGATATCTTGATGTGCATTTTCTAAGTATTGATGAATCAAAAATCGGCTGTAAGGAGTTTGTGTATTACTTACTTCCCACAAAGCTACATCATTTTCTATTTGATAAATAAAATCTAAATCTTCAGGTTCTAAAGCGCGAAGATAAATAGCGGCTGTTTCTAATCTAATCATGCTTTATATCTCAATCGTTCCTTGAAAAACAAAAGTTGCGGGTCCTTTTAGAAATACATTTTGATACCTTTCATCCTTGTATTCAAAAGAAACTACTAGTTCACCTCCTTCAACTTCAATTTTAATTTCTTGTTCATCCACTTTCCCTAGTGCATGCATCGCAAGTGCAACTGCTGTTGCTCCTGTTCCACAAGATAGTGTTTCATCTTCTACTCCTCTTTCGAACGTGCGAATTCGAAAGTGGTTGGGACCTTCTTGCTCAACAAAATTCACATTGGTTCCTTTGGGTGCATAACTTTCACTTGTTCTGATTTGCTTTCCTTTTTTATACACGTCAAAATACGCTAAATTTCGAACAATTTCAACGTGATGTGGAGAACCTGTATTGAGAAAAACACCTTTTTCTTTTACTTCAACCTCATTGACATTTACCATTTGAAGGGAGACGATTTCTTCTTTGTCTATCGTTGCATAATGAAGTCCATCAACAGCCGTAAAACGACATGACTCGTTGATGATCCCTAATTGTTTGGCAAAAGCGACAATACATCGACCTCCATTTCCACACATGGTACTTTCTTTCCCATCCGAATTGAAGTAAACCATCTTAAAATCCTCTTCTTTATCTTGCTCAATCAAAATAAGTCCATCTCCACCAATCCCAAAGCGACGATCACATAAAGTAGCAATCCATTCTTCATTAGAGGCATCGAATATATTTTGACGGTTATCAATCATCACAAAGTCATTTCCTGTTCCTTGATATTTCCAAAATGGCAACATATACAATCGTTTTTAGCTTAGTTTGGAACCAAATTTACGAATAATCCTTTTCATTTTATACTTTGTTAACCCTTGGTTAAACACTTTTTACTTCTACTTGTTCTTTTTTAATTTTATCTTAGTTTCATACTAATTGTCTTTTACTATGAAAAAAAGTATCACAACCTTTTTCATCTGCTTATTTACAGCAGGAATAACTCTACTGGGTTATACGTATTATCTAGAAAATAGAACGTTAAACAACAAAGAAGTGCTCACAACTGCTGACTCACAACGCCCACATACTTTGGGAATTGGAAGTCCTGTTGATTTTACAACGGCAGCTGAAAAAACAGTTAATGCCGTTGTTCACGTAAAAAATTTAAGTTATATCACGACGCGTTCAAACCCTTTACTCGAGTTTTTTTATGGGTATAAAGGGGGAACACAAACCCAGATTGGAACGGGTTCTGGCGTAATTATTTCGGAAGATGGTTATATTGTAACCAACAATCACGTCATTGCTAATGCTTCCGAATTAGCCGTTACTTTAAACAACAACCAAACCTATAAAGCCAAACTTATTGGAACCGAAAAACAAATGGATTTGGCATTGCTCAAAATTGATACGCCAGAAAAATTGCCCTTTCTACCCTTTGGAGATTCGGATGCCATTCAACTTGGAGAATGGGTTTTAGCTGTAGGAAATCCTTATAATTTAACCTCTACAGTCACGGCGGGTATTATTTCTGCCAAAGCTAGAAATTTATCTGAAACTGGAATCCAATCTTTTATTCAAACGGATGCTGCAGTAAACCCTGGAAATAGCGGGGGTGCTTTAGTTAATGTACAAGGCGAATTAATAGGCATCAATACAATGATTTCCTCCAATACCGGTTCGTATGTCGGCTATGCCTTCGCTGTTCCGTCTAATGTAACCAAAAAAATAGTGGAAGATTTTTTACAATTTGGCAATGTTCAACAAGGGTCTTTGGGTGTTTCTGGTTTTGAACTTACGGATACCTGGGCTCAAAAACTCAATTTACAAGTAAACAAAGGTTTTTATATTCAAGAGATTGTCAAAGGTTCAGATGCAGAGAAGGTTCAATTGAAGAAAGGAGATATAATCACGGCTATTAATGGCAAACCTATTTCCTCTTTTATTGATATCAAAAATATAGTAAACACCAAGCGCCCGGGTGATTTGGTGCAAATTACAGTTAATAGCAACAATAAGGTAGAACAAAAAGAGATTCGATTAATCCCCGTTACTTCGACAAAATTCAGTTTCAAAGGCCTTGAATTTGAGGATTTGACTCCCTCAGAAAAAGAGCAACTCAATCTTGCTTATGGCATTAAGATAACTGCTATTACCAATACAAAATACAGCCCTTATAAAGCGGAATTAGTTCACGCTATTTTATTAGCTATTCAAGGGCAAAAGATAACCTCAATTGAGCAAGCCAAAGATTTATTTAATCAAATCCCAGAAAATCAGGGTATAAAAATAGATATTTTATCGCCAAAAGGAGAGATCATCAAGCTTTATCTCTAAAACATAAGCAATCTAAAGCACAATTTAACTTTTGCTTTATTCATAAAAAAAGTGGACTTTTGCACTAATTTTATACAACACAATCTAACACAACTATGAAAGATACAAGTTTATACGAAAAGGAATTGGCTTTTCAGGCAGACAGAAGAAAAGCATGTGTAGAATTCATCAAAATCATAAGTGATTTATGGTTTGATAAATCTATTGAATTATTGATGTTCCGCAATCAATTAATTGACCGTAGCGTTAGCGATATTATCAATTTACATGAATATGCGGCTAAGTTTGTTGAAAAACCAATTAACATTTTTGATACCGTTGAAATAGCAAAAGCGATTCAACAAGCTGATCTTCCTCCTTCAAGAATTGATATTGGACGTCTAACGTATGAATATCATTTAGAAGATAACAACCATAGCAATGCATTAGGTTTTGTTGCAAGCAAATTAAAAGATGCTAAAAACACAGGAGAGATTATTCCTAAAGACGTAGTACTTTACGGTTTTGGTCGTATTGGCCGTTTATTGGCTCGTGAGTTAATGAACAAAATTGGCAAAGGACAACAAATGCGTTTAAGAGCGATTGTTACCCGTGATAAAAATGATGCTGTTTTACTAGAGAAAAGAGCTTCTTTATTAAAATATGACTCTGTACACGGAGATTTCGAAGGTTCTGTTATTGCTGATCCTGCCAACAATGCGTTAATCATCAATGGAACAACGGTTCACATGATTTCTGCTAGTACACCAGAAGAAATCGACTATACAGCTTATGACATTGAAAATGCTTTAATTATTGATAATACAGGTGCATTTACAACGGAAGAAGCTTTAAGACGTCATTTATCTTCAAAAGGAGCTTCAAAAGTATTATTGACTGCACCTGGAAAGGGAATTCCAAATATTGTACATGGTGTAAACCATACAGAATACAGCCCTTCGGAAGTAAATATCTGGTCTGCCGCTTCTTGTACAACCAATGCTATTACTCCTATTTTAAAGGTTATGGAAGATAACTTTGGTGTAGTAAAAGGTCACTTAGAAACCATTCACGCTTATACCAACGACCAAAACTTGGTTGATAATATGCACAAAAAATACCGTCGTGGTAGAGCTGCTGCATTGAATATGGTAATTACGGAAACGGGCGCCGGAAGTGCTGTTGCAAAAGCATTGCCTTCATTAGCTGGTAAATTAACATCAAATGCTATTCGTGTCCCTGTTCCAAACGGATCTTTAGTTGTTTTAAATTTAGAAATTGAAAAAGAAACAACAATTGACGCTTTAAACAAAGTAATGCGCAATGCAGCTTTAAACGGTGATTTAGTAGAGCAAATCAAATATTCTTTAAACAACGAATTAGTATCCTCTGATATTGTTGGAACATCAGCACCTTCTATCTTTGATAGCAATGCAACGATTGTTTCCGCAGATGGTAAAAACGTGGTATTATACGTTTGGTATGACAACGAATACGGGTATAGCCACCAAGTAATTCGATTAGCCAAATATATTGCTCAAGTAAGACGTTATACATACTATTAATAGTAAAACAAATTATAAAAAAAAGCCTGCAAATGCAGGCTTTTTTATTTGGCAAGCTATACTATTTCTTCCCGATATACTTCTTCGTTATATTTGAAAACCTACAACACAAAAAAGCTCTCCTTATACTAAAAAAAGTTGGAAGAATAATCTCCCAACTTAATTCATGGTTTTTCTTAACTAACTAAAACCTTTCTTTTGTCTGAATATAAGATTCTTATTTATTATTTTATTCCGTAGTTTGAGTCAATTCATCATGTAATACGGGTTTATCTTGAACATATTCTTCCACCCATTGCTCCAATCGATCAACATCATAAGGAACTAATTGCAACAGCGCTTTATTGAACTCCTTAACAAATAAGGCTGAATCAAAACTTACATTTTCTAATATTCTTTTTGTATAGTCAAACATTAATCTGTTTTCCATTTTTAAAATTCTTTTTCCCATTAAACAACAATCGAAAATAACCTATTAACAATTAAAAAACAAATTATATATTCTTTTTTATGTTTTTTTAAAGTAAAAATAATATTAATACCAAATATGAGATTATTCATAAAAATTAAATCTCTTTTACTTACCTTTTATTTACATCTAGCTAATTTTTACAAAACAAACACTAGAATAGCAAGTCCTAGACGTTCAATTACTTTAATCTAGCGTTTTATACGTTACATTCCTTCTTTTCATTGCTGGTATCTCAAATATAAGATAAGGTATCCCGCATATTTCCTTCGACAATACATCAACAATACTTGGAGAATACTAGGCTTAAACGACTATTTCTCGAATGAATGTTGAAGGAGTATTGAAGTATTCTTGAAAGAACCCCAACCTATTCCCCTAGTAATTACCTGTAAACAAAACAAAAAAGAGGTATAAGTAGCTTCTATAAAAAAAAGAGGGGGCTCAATTCGCCCCCTCTTTTTCTCCAAGTATCAGGTATTATTGAACGTTATAATTTACGTTCGTATTTTCTTGAACATATTGTATTGCCCAATTTATTGCATTTGCATAGAGCATACTGTTATAGACAGTAATGCCTCCATAGTATGGTTTTGATCTTGGTGCTCCACCTGCAGTCATCGAAGCAGGGAAGATTGTTGTAGAAGTATTAGCTGCATCACCCGCAATCCAGCCAGAATCTCCTATATACATATACCCTAAAGAATTATGTTTAAGCAGCCATGAACGACTTGTATTGTTATTTTGATGAGCTAAACTTGTAAATTCATTCGAATAGCCCGTAACATAGTATGAATTATTTACATCACTTCCTCCAGCTGTGCCTCTTATATCTCCAAATGGACCATTTAATAAAGGATCATCCATAGTTAAGATTGGATTGGTATACGTTGTTCCTGTTCCCGCTACAGCAGTACTTGCAGAATAAGCAATTGCATTAATTAAATTTTGAGTACTTGATGCATCATTCTCTTGGGAATGAAGTAAAACTCCTTTTTTATTTTTAACAAAATCTTCTAGGACAGCTATAGAAGCAGAATTTGCCACATAGTTGTAGCCTATTACAATAATGTCAATTTTATTGGTATTAATTAAATTTCTCAATGCAGTTCCGACACTATAAGATCCTTCAAAAATCTGAATTCCATCTACTTTAACTATTCCATTCGGCCCAAAATTAGCGGTCGCTTGTAGAATACCTCTAGAAGAATACGTATTAGCGGCTGATCCTGGTTGATAACCTCCCCCACCTAGTCCTAATACATTCATTTTACGGTAAACAAATTCTATATTTTTGTTACATGTATTGGCACCTAATGCACTATTTGTCGTGATAGTATAGCGGTGAATTCCGCCACTTAAACCTGTACCAGAAGCAGTAAGTACTACCTCTTGTATGCCAGAAATGGTAAAGTTTCCACTTGCTGAGAACGACACTCCATTTACTGTATTCGACGAAATCGTATAAGCACCTGGGTATTGGACATTAACGCTTACTGTCATTTTATTTGCCGCTGCCATAGGTATATTAGGTGCATAACCTCCTTCAACAACGATGGAAGAACAGGTTAAACTATAGGCGACAGGTTGTCCTGTAATTGCAACATCAAAAGAACAGGTAGCTACCATTCCTGATACCGCATCTAAAGTAAAGCTATGTGTACCTGGAGTAGTTGGTGTACCTACAGCTGTTAATACAATATTTCTTTCCCCTAATGTATCGAAAGAAAGAGGGCCAGAAGTGAAATAAATTCCTGCAACCGTATTGGTGCGAATCGATGTTTCTCCTGTTGCTTGTATATTGGCTTTAATTGTTACTGTATTAGAAGCTGTCATCCCTTCATCTTGCTTATACACACCTGCTATTACCGCATTTGTACAATCTACAGTATAATTGATTGGCAACACTGTTACCTCAATTCCTGTACATGACATTCGTCTTGCTTCATCGGAATTTGTTGTAAAATTAAATAAATTCACTCCTGCTAGTAATGGAGTTCCTGTACCAATTAATTCGATATCCTGAAACCCTACATTTTCAAAAGTGCCTGAACCTCTAAAAGAATATCCATTTGTTGTATTCGTTGATATATTCCAATATCCCGTTGAAAATACATTAACAATTAACCTCATTTTATGTGAATTATTCAACGTTCCTCCAACCATATAACTTCCATCCACAAATATTTCACTACAATCCAATTCATAACTTACACTTGCGTTTTCAACAAATACATATTTCAAACATGAATTAGCTTTATTGTTTAAAGAAATAGTCAGTGCATCACCAAGCTCTCCTACCGCATACCCCATATTAGGTGTTCCTATTCCTTCTAAAAGAAGGGTATAACTACCTGCCGATGGGAAAGTTCCCTTTGTGGTAAAATAATAGCCATTCTCAGTTGTAGCAAGGACCTCATAGGTTCCTGCTTGAGTTACGGTAACAGGAATGGTTAAGAAATTAGATGAAGTTAAATATTCCCCCTGTTTAAATGCTCCATTAACGGCTATTGCATTACATTGTACTGTACTAATATCAAATACAGCAGGCGGAGGTGTACCACATAAACTCAACCACGTATCTTGTACTTCGCTCCAATAGTTAAAACACCCCGTCGTTTTATTGTAAATCAATAACCCATCGGTTCGATTTGCAACGGTAATTGCATCTCTCTGTTGAGTAGTTAATCTAGGGGTTAGAAAGCCTTTATTTGCACTTTCTAATTCAAGTATAACACCTAGCCCTGGAGTTGCAGGTGACCCCGAAATTGTACCATCTTTAATTTTAGTCATATTGGTTTGTGCAATTCCTGAAGACACTCCAATAAAAAATAGCAATAGGAAGGTAAGTATATACTTTATTCCTTTATATCTTGTATGATTATTATGCATAATTAATAGTTTTAAAAAGTTAGTTTTTTTGCATGAATTCCTGAAGCATAATCTCTAATCGGTCTACTTTTTGTAAAATGGTCTGATTGGCTTGCTCTAATTCTTTAATCCTAGCTTCTTTTTCTTCTAGTTCTTTGTTTTGATCAATTAGGTGTAAATACAATTCCTCTGTTTTTTCTAACAACTGTACAGATAGTTCAGAAACATTAATCGCATACCCTTCTTCTGTTTTCTTCAACTCGTGGATCGGCGTGATACCAGGCAAGTGACGATTTTCTTTAATAAAATCTTCCACTACATCTAAAGATTTAAACTTATAATCGTATTTAAGTGCTGAGTATCCATCAAAATAATTTTCAAATACATAATCCGCATAGTAACTATTTACTGCTGTTATACTACCATTTACTCTTAACTTTTCATTTGGTGCTCCCGAAGGTTCTGTAAAACCAATGCCAACCCATCCTTTGGTGTAAATATCAGCCGTAGATGAAGTAGCAATATTGTGTGTAGAAGAATCTAACCAAGGGTGTTTATTGATGGATTCGATTTCAACGGTATGAATAATTCCATCTTCATCGGTAAACAATAACGCATTTGTAGCAGCATCAAATTCTAATTTTGTCAATGATTCTCCATCTCCTACTAAATCGGTTAATTTTAAAATTGTCGGTTGAGCTAACTCATTCGTATAAGTCAAGATATGATCGATTGGATCATAAATAAGTGTCGTTAAAGTCTCACTCCCTTTCACCAAAACTTTAATATCAATAGGATGTAAATCACCCTCTTCATCTTTATACGTTAAGGTATAAACATCTAATTCTTGTCCATGTTCATCTTCTTCTTGTGTTACAACGTTTTCTAAAGTAGTTAAGCTCTCATATTTTTTGACTAATGTTGGAATATTGATCTCAGTAGCTGTTGTAGCTTCATTCGTATAGGTGAATACATCGTCAACATTAACTAATGTGGTGAGGGTTTCATTGGCTTTCACAATCGTTGACATATCCAACGTAACCGTATCTCCATCTGCGTTGATATACGTAAAAGAAGTACCGTCATAGCTAACATTACCTGTATTTTCGGTGATGTATTGATTTAAGATTTCTTGAACTTCCGTGGTATTGATGATGTCTTCAAAGTTGTTAATCACATCCGATTTAACATCAATGACAACTGGTGTGCCTGCCTCATTGGTATAGGTATATTGCCCATTGCCAGAAGCATCTTTGACTAAAGTTGTAACCGTTTCATTGGCTTTGATAATCGTGGCCATATCCAACGTAACCTTATCTCCATCTGCGTTGATATACGTAAAAGAAGTACCGTCATAGGTGACATTACCGCCTAGGTTAATAATAACGGTATTTAGGATTTCTTGAACTTCCGTGGTATTGATGATATCTTCAAAGTTGTTAATCACATCCGATTTAACATCGATAACAACGGGAACACCTGCCTCATTGGTATAGGTATATTGCCCATTGCCAGAAGCATCTTTCACCAAAGTTGTAACCGTTTCATTGGCTTTGATAATCGTGGCCATATCCAACGTAACCT
>NZ_CBCPHW010000034.1:0-10331 GCF_965118575.1 Myroides odoratus
CAAATAAAACCAATCCCTCGCTACACTCGGTATTGTGCTTTTTTCTTTTCCAAAAGATACGCAGAAAGCGAGCTTTCCGTATCTTTTGGAAAAGAAAAAAACCGATAACTTTCGTTATCGGTTTTCTTTGCGGAGAAAGAGGGTTAGCCTCTTTTACTTCGTATGTCTTATAAATCGGGATGTTCACTTTTTTGAATTGTTGTGCACACCTTATTCGGAAAGTTTTAAACTATGATTAGAATCGTTCGATTCGTGAATCAAATATACTGTTTGTAAATTAATTTCGTGACAAAAGAACAATTTTTAATTTATCTTTAAAACCTCGTATTTTATCAATACAATATTAATGACAAGGGATCTTATGTACTGTTTGCCTCTATCAATTGTCTAAATGTTTCGCGTTTCGTTTACTTTCTTTTAATCAATTCTATTTTATTTTTAATTGTTGTAATATGTCTTTTGTTAATTTCGACAAAGGTCGGTTTTCGTGTTCTGTATTTTCAAGATAATTTCCCCAAATAAATCGATCAATATCGGCTTCTTGTTTACCAAGCCCTTTGTATGAGGCAATTAATGAAACATAATAATTATGATTATATGCTTGTGCTTTGTCTATGATTTCTTTTACATAGTCAAGATGCTCATTATATAATTCTTTTAAAGCAAAAATTTCAATATTCTGATTTGTGGCTGAAAAGGCAATTTCAACATCTTTTTCTAATGCCCAATTCAAAGATTCTTCATTTCCATTAATAGTTCTTAATCGAAATTTGAAACCATCATCAAATCCTTCTAAATATGGATTTTGATCTATTGTATCATTTGATTTTGTATGATTACAAGTAGGGCAAGCTGGTATTAAATTATAAAATGATAAAGCTAAATATGGGTGTGAAGCTTTTGGGTAAAAATGATCAAATTCTGGGCGAATATTTTTTGTACCTTTTTGTATTGTAAAAATGTATTGACGATTACAATATGGACAGGTATTTACTTTAAGTTGTTCGGCTAACCATTTTCCCGTTTTTTGATTATAAAACAATTCTTCATATTGTCCTGTCATATAAACCTTAAACGCATCAAATCCTGCTTGGTCTAGAGCGTTGAAATCATTGATGATCTTAATAAAATCTTTTGCTTCCGATTTAATAATTTTTTCTCTATTTTCTACCCAATAGTTTTGTATAGCATTGTTACTCTTCTTATTAAAACGTTTCTTTTGCAGTTCCTTAAAATATTCGTCAGCAATGACTGCCAAATTATTTCTTTCAATTTTTATCATTACTAATATTTTTTATTTCTTTTAACTCTTGTCGCAACTGTCGAACTTCATTTTTCAACTCAGAATATTCAACTGGTTTTAATTCATTATATTTTTTCAGTAATTGACTTTTTATAAACGGTTCTCCAACTAAAAGAATTTCATGAAATAAATTGTCTGTACATTCGCCTTTATGAAGTTTTGCAAACATTTCGTTGATTTTGTGTTTTGCAAAATCGCCAATTGGAACACCATTTAAGAAAAAGCCATTTTGCAAAAGCGTGTGAATGTTTGCTCCAAAAGTATCCTCTTGCATTTTGTCAGCAATGGTTTTTCCATATTCCAAAAATAGAACATTTTTTTTAGGAATGTCTGACAAAATGAATGGTGAATGAGTTGCTAATAAAATATTTACGCTTTCAATGTTGAATTGTAAATTTTGAATACTACGAATTAAATTATTAATAAACTGTCTCTGAAATTCAGGATGGAAATATAATTCAATTTCGTCTAAAATGATATTTATGTGGTTGTATTTTAATCGCCTTTGATTGCCTTTGATTGAATTTAAATTTCTTATGTGATAAAGAATAGTACTTACTGTGTAAACCAATTGCTTCTCTCCTGAACTGAGTTTAGAGAAAGAGTAAACTTCTTTGTTACTATCTTTTTCTTTTAATAATATGTCCACAATAAAACAATGAGGAGGAATTAAATCTATGTATCTCCATTTCCCATTATCTATGATCTCTCGAATAGATTGTGCAAAATCTTCAATAGTATACTGATTTTGTGAAAATTGTCTTAATTCCAAGAAGGCTAATGTTTGTCTAATTCTATAAGTTATATGACTTCTATCTTGGTCAATTTCATCTATTAAATTTTTAAGTATCTCATTTCTATTTTCATTTTTATTAAACACACGCATAGAAGATAATGCTTCAAAATTATTAAATGCATTATATTGAGCTACTTTTATTGTTTTATATGTAAGATATAATATAGCAACTTCATATTCTTGGTTGTTTTTATTTGTTTGCTTAAATTTATATTTACTCTTCCAAAAACTAATAATTTGATCTTTCAAATCTTCAAAAAATAATTCGTCTGTATAATTGCCTACATCCCTCCACTCTTTTTTTATTTTTTTCCATTTAGCTTCTACTTTCTCTTTATTTAAAGTTAGATTTAATGAATGGACAATATTTTTATCATTTATTTCTGTGAATAAGGCATTTTCTTCTTTTTTGTCGTTAAAAAACAGAGAAAGTAACCTATCTATTGCTAAATCATTTTCTCTTTTAATATCTATCGTTCCTTCATCTCTCATTGGATTTAATACAACAGGTGTTTGATAGCCATCGTTTTTATGAAAAATACCTCGAAGCCAACAATCTTTGTTAGCCTCATCCCATTCTTTTTCATAATCACGCGTATTGAATGCATGTAATGAATAATTCATTACAACAGTATAGAAAAAATGCTCACTCAAAATTTTCTTAGCATCTTTAAGATTGATCCATTTATCATTCTCATAGTGGTATAGAACAATGCTTTTCTCTTGTTGTTGTAATAAATAAAAGTCATTTCCAATGGAGAAATATAACTGAGCGTTAACACCTTTTACTGGAATAAGGTCCGCATCAACAGTATCCGATAATATTTTATGCGCAATGTTATTAATTAGTCGTAAAACAATGTCAATTAATGCACTTTTTCCACTACCATTTTTTCCGACAATGGCATTAATACTTATTGTTGGTAATTGAGTTGTTTTAATATTGAAAAAATCAGAATCTAAAGTTGAGTGATCCTTTAATAAAATTCTTAATTTTTCTGATTTTTCTATTGGAAGTAGTTTATATTCGTTGAAAAACAAATAAGGTTTTTTAGTATCTAAATTTTTCTTAATATGAGAAGCACACCCTTCAAGAATGTTTACTGCTATTATTTTTAATTGGCTTTTATATTGCATTTTTTGTTCTGTAGATTTACTAAATTATAATAGTTTTTTGTTTATTTTGTATAGATGAAATACTTATTTATGCATATCGCGGTCACTCTAAATAGGTTGTGTATTAATGGTATTGGGTGAAATATCAAGTGTATTGGCTATTTTTTGATTACGATAGCCATCTCTTATCGTTTTATAAATAATAAGATAGATGTTATTAATTTTCCAAAGTGGCACAGTTTGAACCAAAATTACTTTAAGAATTATTTTTAGTGGAACTAATCAAGCCATAATTTCCACCAATGCCTAATAGCATTTTTCTACGAGACTGTTGTCAATCTGTATGTTTATATTATACAAATCTCCACTTAGGTTAATTAATAGAATTCATACGTTAAAGTGAACCATCGTTATTTTTTCTTATTCCATCATAAAAATAGGTGATTATATATTTATCAAATTCGTCTAGTTCTTTTGTATTATTTAAAACATAGTTAACGCCAATTTCTGAAAATATTTGTATTGTATTATGAATATTTAATTCAGAATTATAGAAATTTATCACGTTAGAATGATGTATTTTTTTTGAAATCATTCTTGGTAATCCGTACTCTTCCAATTGATAAACAACTTTAGGTAAAAACGCATGTGAGCATAAAGTAATAAATCTTGAAATGTCGTAATTTTTATCAGTTAATATTCTTTTTTGTAATAAATTAATATCTTGTAAAAGAGCCGTGAATTTATATGTAACGTTTCTTTCTAGTTTGAAAAAATCATCTATTCCAATATCATAATCTTCTAATTCTGATAATAATTCGGGAATTGATTTACTCCAATTATATGCAAGTATTTTAATAAACTCTACAAATGTAAAATATGATGTTTCCCAATTTCCTGGTTGAAGTTTTATAATTTTATACAATAATCTATCCCAATCTTTTGGAACAAATTTATTTAAATAGAATAAACCATTCCATTCTTCAGGGTTCTGTACTAAATCAACAGCGATTAATTTAATTAATTCGGAGTTGCTTGACTGAAAAGCTGATTCTCCTTTTAATTCAGAATATATTTTAGCACCTATCAGGTTTGACATTTCGTCATTATGAGCTTTAAGTTTAGCAATTTGCTCATCTGTTAATAAACCTTGATAAGAACTTTCATCTAAATCACCAAGAATTTCCTCTGGAAAAGGAATGTCCAATTGTGTTTGTATTTCTTTCGGAGGTTGTTCTAATATATATATTTTACCTATAAAATGTTTAAACATTCTTCCTCCTCGTCCGATTATATTTTTATAAGTGAAATCATCTAATTTTGCAGAACCTTTCCTGTTTCTCCAAATAATAACATTTTCTGCAGATGTATTTACTCCTTCAATTATTGATGAAGTCGAAATTAAATTATTAATACCATTTTCTTCTTCAAATAATTTTACTTGGATTTGACTCAAAGATCTATGCAATCTTCCATTATGTATTCCAATATTTCTATTTATTAGTTTTGTTAAACTCCAATTTGAATCATAATTTTTAGATAACCAATTTGAAAATTGATTTAGTTTTTCATTTTTTGTAGGTTTATACGTTGTTAAAAATAAATTGGTTAAACTATCTATATTGGAATATGTTCCAGCGTAAATTAGTGTTTTACCATAATTTTTTTCTAAAATATTAAGTAGTGCTTCACTCTTTTCTTCATTAGAACTTATTTCTTTATATAAATCATGTTTTTCAAGATATACTGTATTAAAATCTAATTTAATAAATTCCATATCTTCTGTAAAAGGATTATTATCTAAAGAAGTAATATTTGGTGCCAAATAGTATTTCTGTTTCGATTTAGCTCCCAATTTTATCATTGCTCTTATTAAGCTAGGTGAACGTTCTTTGTCAAATGTACTACTTGCTTTGTAGAATTCATCTACAATTATTATATCAAATTGATCTACGACATTAATGTAATTGATAGCTCTTTCTTGAGGAAAAATAAAAATGTTTTTATCACTAAGCTCAACATCCGAGGTTGTGATAATTTTATATTCATGGGCAAATTTTTTATATAGACGTCTTCTCGTTTCGTCAGTTAATGCTATTGTAGGAACGATGATTAAAACATTTTTTGGTTTTTTAATCTTTATATATGCATCTATTACAAAGCTTTTACCAAAGCTTGTTGGAGCACTTACAGCAATGTTTTTCCCACTTAATAGACTTTTAAGTAAAAAAGATTGTTCCCTATGTAGTGTTAATGGTTTATTTTCACCAACATCGACTTTGAAAGCATTAAATATAAAGCGTTCTTGCCAATCTGATGTCTCTGGTTCTAAATAAGGAAATAGACCCGTTTCTCTGATTAGATGATTAACCAATGGGGTATAAGGTAAATTATTTTTTTTGTGGAAATCTAATAATTTAATTAATTCTTGTCTTGCTTGGTTTTCTTGTTCTTGAACAAGTAAGTTATTTATAACTTGACAGTTTTCAAATATATATTCAATCATATTAATCTCTATAAACTTGTGCTATTTGAATAAATTTGTCTACAATTGTTTTCTTATCGGCTATAGGGAATAAAACAATATGAAACTTTATTTCTTCATATAAATGGATGTCAGTGCATTTATGTATTTGCTTTTTAAAATATTCTGTTGCTCTCTCTTTATGATATTCAATCATTTTTTGTTTATAATTATCAGAATATATAGTTTCGTTTTTAGTTTCTTCACATTCGTATAAAAGTAAAATAGGAATATTTAATAAAGGTTTTATATTATCAATTGAAATATCTTGAGAAAGACTCTTTTTTATAGATTCTCGTAGGGAATCGTTAATTTCATCAAAATCATTTATATCACTTAGATTAGTTATAATACTATTTTCCTTTTTTATTTTCTCTAAACTAAGTGAATCTTTTACAGATTCAACAATTGTATCTAATCTTGCATTTTCAATGCTATTATAAAATTTTGATTCACCAAACCAAAGTGAAAAAGATACAGGAGATTCAATTACAATGTGAACACTATCAGAACCTTTAGCTTCATCTTTTTTATTTTGTTTATAAAATATTTTAGGAACGATAGGTAATGCTTTATAATGATACTTCATTATGCCGTATAAAACAATTTCTGCAATTTCACTTCCTCTGCCAATTGCGTCAGTAGCTTCAACAAGACGTAGTTTTTTTGCTGATTCCATAAGTATAGAACTTTCACCATCAGAAAGAAGAGCTTTTCTTTCACTGTGACTTAAAGCAGTCTCTTTAATATTATCCCAAATAAATTTTTGAAATTTGTCATATCGCCAATTACCATCCTCATAATCATTTAAAATTCCAACAACTCTCTTATTATTAGTCTGGGTTAAGGTCATGTCTTGTTTAAGATTTTCAAAAAAATCATTTACTATTACTTCAAATTTCATGTGTAGTTTAGTTTATAATTATGTTAAACGTAGCTAGGCTTTTAGCTGTGATGGAGATTGAAAATAAAATTTTAATATTTTCCTAAATTAACTATTGACAAAAAAAACATAATATCAGCTTGGCATATTTTAGATTAATATTGTTTTAGTATTATTATACAACTTCTTTAAGTGGTCATTTGACATATCTAAAATTGGTTCGTACATAAATGAATTAAGGTGTATATTTTCAGGTGTCATTAAGTTGATTTGTTCTAATAAAATTATTTCATCTAATTTTGAAGGAAATTCATTTCTGAATTTTTTAGTTAGTTCATAAGTTTGATTTTTAGTAATTGAGTTCCAAAAAGTATGGTCATTAATTTGTCTAATCATATAATCTTCCGATTTTAACCTTATAGCCATAGCTAACACAATTTTATTTTCTAGTTCAACTATTTCATTTGTATCTTCATATATAGTATCGGCAGTTTCGTATATTAGGTTAATTACTAATTTACTTTGATTAGGTAATGACAATGTTGTTTTGTCAACTAAATTCCGTTTGAAAATTGTTTCAATGTCCGATACTTTTATTGTTATAGTATCACTTTTAAAGTGTAGTAATGATGTTAAGCTAAGAAAATCAGCATTATTTCCAGAATATTCTGTTAGATTTCGGACAAACGGTATCGATGCTAAAAGCATAGCTTGGTCACTATCTAAATTTTCTTTCCAATATAGAAAAGGGTTGCCCTGATATTTTTCTTTAACCAATGTAATTCCACTTGCTGTTTTTATTGTGTTTAATTTATGTTTTCTTGACATATCTAAACGACTGCATATTGTTCTATGAAAGTCAAAATTGTGAGTAAGTATTATTTGGAAAAAAAATGGTTCTTCAGATATTTCTTTAAGATACTCAACAATTGCGTATTTGTTTTTGTAATCAAAAGAATCTGCTATATCATCAACAATAAACACAGTTTCTTGTCTTGATTTTTTTCTTGCACGAACTTCAAAAATTATATTTAGTAAATAAAACGCTCTGCGTTCTCCTTGACTCAACACGCTTAATAAAGCCAATTCATCAACATCTTTTGATTTATTTTGTAATTTATCATTAAAAATAAAAGTGAGGTTAGGTGATTCACTTTTTAAAATTACATCATCTTGATTGATTAACTTTAATTGAAAAGGAACAGAAAATCTTTTATTAAAAATTTCAATTACGTTTTTCCACTCTGTTTGTTCCGATTTTGCAACTTCAATGATTTGTTCTATTTCTTCTTTTCCTTTTTTATATTCTTCGAGTAATTCATTTACTAATACTTTTTGTTCAATAAAATATGAATACCAAATTTCTTTTTTGAAATTATCAAGATCAACTAAATTATTTAATATACTTTTATTTTCAAAAAGATATTCTCGAAATTCTTTTAATTGAGTATTTGATAATTTATTGTCAATTTCATTAAATTTTTTTTGTATCTCTTCATCATTAAGAACCGAGTCAAGTTCCTTCTTAATCAGTTCTTGAAAATCATTTTCAGAAGTTATTATATCATTATTAGTCCCATTAAAAAGATTGACAGAATGATTTGCCTTAAAAAAACCGTTACTTTTTAATGATTTTTGAATATCAGAAGCATTAGAGTGATTAAATCCTTTCTGAAGATATTTAGATGATTCTATTAAAGTATCATATCTTTCAATATAATCTTTAATCTGACGTTTAAAGTCTTTTGTATTTAAAAAACTAAGTACTTTATCGTCATAAATTTTTGAATATATTATTGATGAATATGGGTGATCTGTACGTTCAGAAATAAGGTTTTCTAATGATAATAAAATTTCAAAGAAAGATTTGTTGTCAAATATTTTAGAAAGTTCAGATTCGACAGTTATAACTCTGCCTGTTAATCCTGAAAGTTGTTTTAACTTTGTAATTAACGTTGTTTTTTCTTTATCTATTTGTTTAAGTATTTCTTCATATCGATCTTTTAATGTTTGATTAACTAAAAGGGTTGAAGCTTGTTCAGATCTATAATTTTCTACATAAGGTTCAATTACAAATATTTGATTAGAGTTTAAAACGGTATTTGTTTCATCTTTTATTTCTCTTATTGTAACTTGTTCTGTAAAGATGTTATCTTTTGTTTCTTTCCCCAAACTAAAGTCTTTGAATGTTTTCGCAAAACTTGTCTTCATTGTGCCATTTGGTGCATATAAAGAGAAAACTTTTTTAGAAGAAAAGTCAAAATCTTCTTCAAGTTTTTTTATACCATAACAGTGTTCAAATTTTATTTTTAATAATCTCATTGTTCTTTTTTGTCTTTCTTTAATTATACAGTAACATTCTTTTTTAAAAAAACAACATAGCTTCGTAAAACCTACTTACATGAATATTTAAGATAACATAACTCTAATACATTTAGTTTTTTTTAAATCAAATATTAACTTATTTTATATATTAAATAATTAAACGGAATTGTTTTTATCTTCAAACATATTAAAACTTCTCTTAATTATATTACGGAAATCCGTAAACCTCTCAATATTTTGAGTTAAGGCTCTATTTTAATCAAAAAACTATCGACTTCGGAGTAGTTTTCTAGCTCTCTGCAAGAGCAAGTCGTTTTGATGGCACAAACGTAGTTTCGAGTGCCTCAAAACATAACTTGCTGTGATCTTTCGATTACTAAATCCACCTATTTTACAAAGTAAAATCTACAGTGATTTCATATTAAGAAATCACTTACTATTTGACACTAAAGAGCCAAGTGTAACCTTAAAACTCCATTTAAAGTTTTCAAACTGTATATATATTTCCTTTGCTGTAAGATAGTAAAGTAAGTTTTGCAATTGTCTTTTAATTAGCGCTTTAAAACTGTTTTAAAATAATCTTGGTGTAAAAACTTACAAGAGTAAATTTTTCGACAAGTTAAAGCTTACAACTATCCATAATGTAAAATGTAAACCTTTAAAAATGTACAATATGGGAACAGTAAACCAACCATCAAAAAAAAACAGTCAAAATGAATTAGTCGATGAAGACTATCTTATGAATATCATGAGTGGTGATATAGAAGTTAAGTCTGTAGAACAAGTTAAACCTATCGTAGAAGAAAAAGAAGAACCTCTAATCCAAGAAGAAGCGACAAAAGTCAAAGAGAAGAAACCTAAGAAAGAAGTAGTAACTGCTAAATACCAAGAGCTTTTTCTACTTAATGAATTTCCATCAACAAGAGCAGGAAAGGTTGTTTATATCCGACCTGAGTATCACGAAGTATTACTTCGTATAACGCAACTAGCTAAAGAAGAAAAAACAACGCTTTACTCTTATTTAGACAATATCTTAAAGCAACACCTACAGCAGTATAACTCTGAAATTACCCAATATTTTAATGACAAATTTAAACCTATTTTATAATGGGAAAACTTAATCAATTAAGAGAATCAGCTCAAGTACAAACGACTAAGAGTATAGAGAATTATGTAGATACTTTTTTAAAAGAAGTATCTACTAAAGCAAAAGATGGTAAAACGGTCTATATTCGCCCAGAGTTCCATAAGAAGTTAAACCGTATAGTTCAAGTAATAGGGGAAAATAAGGTATCTGTCTATACTTATCTAAATAATCTATTAGAACATCATTTCAATGAATTTGAACAGCAGATTACTATAAGTTTTAATGAAAAAAATAAAC
>NZ_CBCPHW010000035.1:0-10123 GCF_965118575.1 Myroides odoratus
CAATGACGCGTATAACCTGCGTTTGTCTGAGCGTCGAGCTCAATCGACGGTTCAATGGATGATACGTCAAGGTATTGATGCAAGTCGCTTAACAGGCAAAGGCTATGGCGAGAGTCAATTGCTCAATGCTTGTAGCAATGGTGTGCGTTGTACAGACCAAGAACACCAAGTCAATAGACGAAGTGAATTTATTATTTTGAATAGGTAAGTTTACAACCTATATTAGTGTGATTTTTTCAAAAAGGATTAGCTGAATTTTCAGCTAATCCTTTTTTTGTTCTTATATAAAGTGTTAGGTTGTAACTTCCCGCGCCGTGAATAAAATATCTGTATGAGATAACTGATTTTCGCTCTTTGTTCTTGTTACTATATTAGATAATTATGTAAGGCTCTTATTTTCTTTAATTAAAGTTAACATATGTCTATTTGGCTATTCAAATTATATTCATGTTCTAACTTAGCACGTAAAGAAGCTATTAGAATTAGATTATAAGGGCATATATTTAAGGCACAAGGTATGTAACCCGAATTAGGGATTAATATTTTAAGCACTTTTAAATATATTGAAGTAATCATAAAATATAAAAGCCTGCGAAATTAATAAATTTGCAGGCTTTTGTCTTGCTTTCAAACCTTTATAAGGCAATAACTTTGTTTATTTTATGGAGAAAGAGGGTTACTCTTTTATACTGTATGCTTTATAAATAGAGATGTTCACTTTTTTGGATTGTTGTGCGCACCTTATTAGGAAAGTTTTTAACTATGATTGGAATCGTTTGATTCTAAAAAGTAAAAATACATAATTTATATGTAAAGTATTTGTGTAATAAAAAAAAAAGTCTTATTTATGATGTTTTATATAATTTAATTATTTTTTTTCTTTATTACTAATCATTTTAACATTTATTTTTAATCAGAAAATCTAAATACAGAAAATTTATAATTTAGGTATTAACCACCTCTAGAGAATGGAGAAATCAAAATAAGTAAGTCCTAATAATATCAGGGCTTACTTATTGTTTTTTAATATTAAAATGATACATCTTTTTCTTGACTTAATGCCCCTGGAATTTGACTCAATATTTCATTGTCCATCGTGATAATAACATAATCCATCCCTTTATCCGAAAATTCCTTTAATACTTTAAAATAATCGTTTATGACATAATCTAGTTTTTTTGAATAAACTAGTACTGTAGTCATACTATCATTCTTAAAATTAAATTCTGTGTCATCCACAATCCTTTTTAAGTGAATTTTAGTGTAATCATTTCCTTTTCTTAAATGTTTTCTCACATTTTCAATGTCCAAATTATTCAAAGCTAGTCCGCAAACTTTTTTATTCCACTTTCTTCTTCCGTCTAAAATTTCAGCACTTGTAGAAAGCTTCCCTTCTACAAAAGATAATACAGATTCATGAAAGTTAGAGGCTAATTTAAAGAGTGATGTTTCATTTGAAATGTATATAATTTTATTACTATCAACTTCCCATATATTAACTATATGATCAATATACTCTTTAGGAGTGTCTTTTATTTCCATTCCTTGCCCAAATACAATAAATGGAAATAGGAATATAATAATTTTAAAAATTTTACTCATAAAAAAAAAATTAATAAATATCTACTACATAAGCATAATTCCCTTTACTGTCATATTGTTTAGGGTAATCTCCTGGTTTTAATACTACACCTCTTTCAACTACCATATCTTCATAGATAGTAAATTCAGCAACATCAGATTGGCTAAATTCATTTAAAGAAGTTAAACTACTTGGGGCGTAAAAAATTACTCTCTTATTATCTTTGTCAATTTTATAAACCAAGGCAACATCTTCATTTTTTAAAATTTCAGGTTCATGTGGATATGGAACTTGATACCAAGTGATAAGTATACCAGCACAGAATCCAAATCCAAAAGAGCAATTAATACCACTACCTCCACCTGTTGGGCTAATCCTTTTAGGGACTTTTAAAGCTTTAAAATAGATTACGATTCTAAAATCATTAACATCAAAATCAGGAATGGGTTGTGCTTCTACTTCTTCATTGCTAATATCAACAATTTTTTGCGTGTTATTGAACACTTCTTTATTTTCATCACTACAGGAAAAAAGGATAAGTGATGAAAATATAATCCCTGTTAATAAAAAAAATAGTTTTCTCATGATATAAATTTTTATTATTTAACATTATTTTAATGCAATATAATAAAAAAATTATATAAATAAACACTTAATTAAAGTATTTTTTTTCAAATATTCAGACAATTTCATTAGAATCTAAAGAGTATTACTTTTTTTTTTGTGAGGTAAAAAACTTAAATGCAAATCGGAAAAATAGTTTTACAAATCTTAACTATTAAATATCCATCTACGATTTAAACAATAAAAAACAACGACTTTGGAGTAGTTTTCTATCCCTCTGCAAGAGCAAGTCGTTTTGATGGTACGAACGTAGTTTCGAGTGCCTCAAAACATAACTTGCTCTAATCTTTCGATTAGTAAATCAACCAATTTTACAAAGTAAAATCTAAAGTGATTTCTTAATATGAAATCACCTACTATTTGACACTAAAGTGCCAAGATCAACCATAAAATTCCATTTAAAATTTTCAATCCGTACATAAACTTTCTTTGCTGTAAGATAGTAAAGTAAGTTTTACAATTGTCTTTTAAAAAGCAATGTAATGCTGTTTTAAAATGTCTTTGAAGTAAAAACTTAAAAGTATAAAGTTTTAAAACACTAAAAGCTTTTTTACAGGTTGAGTTTTTTAAAATAAACTTGCTTGCAGGGGTGTAAAGAACTAAAAGCGTTCAACTTTATAGCAAAGAAGGTTTGTTTAAAACAAGATTTGAAGCCACGTATAAGAAAAGCTCTAAAGTAAAACTCACTTATTTAAAACAGTAAATAACGTTTTGAATATTTACAACTATTATCTACTAACTCTTTTTTTGTAAATGAATATAATTTCAAAAAATCTATTGATACATGGTGGCTAATTTCAAAATAAACCCATCATGAAATCAATATTTTTCAAAATCGTTAAAAAACTTGTGGACTTAGTATTGAAAGTAACAATCAATTAGTAACTGAATTAATAAAGGAACTTATTAGCTATTGTTCAATATTTAACCAATTGAATAGCTTTCAGTTGGCGCTGAAGGCTTTTTATTTCCTTATTATTTTATTAATTGATAATACAAACCCGTTTTCATCATTGGTACATTATTGTATATAAATGGGGTATCTAATTAAATCCTTTTTGGATGATAGATAAACTAAACAACCTTTTTATCCTGTCTTTCATTCAAGTATTCTATGAACTCTTCATTTTTATTTATTGAAATGGTGACTTTATTTCCATTTTTCTTCTTCACAAAAAGAGCATATTTGGAAGTTAAAATATACCCCATCCCATGTTTCATTGAATAACGAATTCCCCATCCTAGAAAATCTTTTAGAGGAGAAATTTTAATTACTTCTATACTTTCAACGTCTTTCCATGGTATCTTTTTATTAACGAAAGGAAAATAACTATACGCAATAACACTATCATCTATCTTTACTCTTAATTTGCTTAAAGTGAAAAAAAAACCGAAAATAAGTACTAACGTTGAAATTAGTAATAGTACTAAACTATCATTTTGGTAAATGAAATATCTAATTGCTAAAACAAACTGAATAACAAATAAGATTAAAAGAAAAGGAGGCATATTTACATTACTTTCGACTGTTTTCATTTCATTAAATTTTTTAAATTAATAATTTTTTTAAAATTCTCCCTTATTGTTATATCCATTTCAGATAAATATAAGTGAAGTCCAGCTGCCATAGCCATAAAAAAAGCTGGTAAACCATGAACAATAATAATAACAAAATGTAAGATTAACCCTAATATTAAAAAAATATATTTATATTTTTGAGAGCAAAAAATAGCTATAAATAATCCTATTTCTAGAATAATAACACCCCAGTTAATAAAGGTAACAGTAAATGCATTTTCAAAAAGAAATCCAAAGATTTTTTTCATAAACAAAGGTGCTCCAAATACTTCATCATTAAACCAATAATAAACAGCAGTGCCATTAGCCCATTCAGGAGCATATATTTTGGCAACACCTGCATTAAAATACAATAAAGACATTTGAACTTTAATAGCAAATAATGCGCAAGTTGCATTTAGTAATAAAAATCTATTGACTTTACTATTTGTTTTCTTCACTATCCATGCATTTTTTCTACCATCTAAAATAGAAATAGGGATTAATAATAGTGTTAATATTGCATTTATTTGATCACCTCCTTCAATAATAAGCATACTATACAGGAGAGAGTATGCAACCCAACTTTGAAGAATACACAAATACCTCGGATAATATCCCATTACATTAACCAATAAGACCACTATAGAAAAAACATATACATAAATAACTTTGATTAATATTTTAAAACATTATCTATTTTTACTCCACGCTTTGAAAGACTTGGTAATCTTAGGCTTTTCAAAACATTCGTCTAAGATTAATCAAATATGCCTCGATTTCCTGGAAAGCGTCTTAGATGCAATACTAAAATTTGTTCTAAATTCACGTTATGAAGTGCGCACCCGAGCAAATACATCTTGTCTAATTTCTCCCTCTACTATCCCTCAAAGTCTCTTCAGTAAGTTCTAGCTTTGGTGTTTTCGCTCTTTTTAGTTCTTCATTCCTACATTTCTATTTTTACATCGGTTAATACTAGTGTTTGTGTATCTAATTATTCAAGCTCTTCTCTTTTTATTTATAGTTACCACAAATCAGATATAGCATTGTATAGTAGTACTATCAATCAATTATCTATGCTTTTAACCATTGGGAGCTATGTAACACTGTAGCGACGATTTTCTGTTTGTCTAACCAAAGTATTGCTTACTTTGACAAATAAGAAGATTATGATTTTGAAGATTTTTAGCAAGAAACATTTGAAAAATTACCGACTGAGATTCAAAAATTAAAGAACATCAATTAACATCGGTAACTGTTGCACAACTCCATTTTACAATAAAATACATAATATATCGCCTCGTTTAAGTCTTTTTAAGCGAGGTTTATTTTTAGAAAAGTATTCTGAAAACCAAAATTAGAGTGACTTAAAATTGATGTTTTATTCTTGTGAAACACTTGTTTTATAAAAACGTAGTTCTTCCCTTGTTTTAAGGAAATAACTTGAGCAAAAATATTCGGAACTTTCAAAAAAAAGCGCAGGTATTTCTTTAAGTTATATGATAAACTTGACATTAAAACATGTTTATTAGCTTGAGCCATTCCTCGACTATTAATCTTTTTCATATTAAAGAAATTAATCAAGGTTCCTAAAACGGGTTCTACTGTAGCACTTCGACGTTTAACTAATCTGCGATGGTACCTTTGTTTTGGGTAAGTTTCTCATGCATTTTATCGTAAAGTGGTTTATGAATACTCTCTTCGAACTTTTTGAATTTGGTAACTTTACCACAACAACTCTCTCGTAATGGACATTTTCCACAGTCTTGCTCGCTACTTCGATACGTTTTCTTTTCATAACCTTTACTATCAATCAAAGTACGTTTAAAAGGTAAAAATGCCTTATTTCCGCCTTCCTGAAAACATTCATATCGATTTTCTTTTTTATTGAATATAAATCCTTTACGTTCCGGTTTGTATTGTCCAAAATTTGGTATCCAGGCATTTAAATTATTGTCTTCGCAATATTGTAAACTCGTTCCACTACTATAACCAGCATCGGCTAAAACTTCTCCAATTTGAATATCGTTTCGATTTAAATTTTCTATAGTTTGATCCATGATATCCGCAAAAATTGAACTGTCTTTACTTCCAGCTGTACTCGCACAAGCTCCTGTAATTACGTGGTTTTTATCGTCAACAGCTAATTGACCCGCATAATTTAATTGTCGAGGCTTTCCGGGTTTGGTTGAGATTTTTGCATCGGGATCTGTAGGACTAAAATGCGTATGATTACTTAAAAATTTTGGTCGAATATCTTTACCATCTTCATCTTTTTGAAGCGTTTTTATATGTCCTGGCATTCCTTTAAAAGCTTCTTCTTTCCAATTGTGATGTTGCTCGACTAACTTTTTACGTGTAGATGTTACTTTGAATTCTGAGTTTTCTTCCAATTCATTCACAAACGCAGATGCATCTTTTAGAACCTCTTTTTCAACTAGAGAATCCATGCTCGCGTTAGCTTTGATAAAAGCAGAATCTACCGCTTGACGTTTACCTGAAACCATACCTTTTCCTACACATAAACTTAGGATAAGTTGAAAAAGCTGCAAGAAAACTTCTTCTCCGAAAAGACCACGTGTACGACTGATAGTAGAATGCCAAGGTAATTCTTCATTTAAATCGTAACCTAAAAACAACCGAACATCTAAACAATTACTAGAATAGCGAATCAAAGCTCTGTCGCTATTGATGTTGTTCAAATAGCCAACCAATAAAATCTTGAAAAAAACTACCGGATCAATACTTTCTTGACCTTGGGTTCCGTAATATTTTTCAGTGGATTTGTATGGAAAGTGTAAATCTAATTCTTGATTTACGCGGCGATAAAAATTATCGGATGGAACTAATCTGTCCAAAGCTTAGTTCGTAAAATAATTGTGGGGTAAAATCTTTTCGCCTTGCATACAACAAGATACGAAATTTTATTTATTTTTGGGTTGTGCAACAAGCACATCGGCTTGGCGAAATAGCAATTTAAGGGAGAAATCGAAAGTTTCTCCTTTTTTTGTTGCAACAGCCATTTATAGTTCCTTTTTTCTTAATTTTAGAAAATAATAAAACGCTGTAGCTTATGCTTAGGTTAGTATAAAGTTGAGCGTTTCGGCTTTCTAATCCGTCACGATCGCCAATACGCGACCCTTTATGTGACATTTTCCCCAAACAAACGTATGATAATCAAAGTAGAAATCATTAACCAACCATATTCAGGAGAATTTAAGGAACGAATTTATGATATTGAAAGTCCTTGGAATTCTCAAAGTTGGACATTTATAAAATTTACAGAAGATGATTATACTGAATG
The DNA here is from genome assembly GCF_965118575.1 of Myroides odoratus. Classification (GTDB taxonomy): domain Bacteria; phylum Bacteroidota; class Bacteroidia; order Flavobacteriales; family Flavobacteriaceae; genus Flavobacterium; species Flavobacterium odoratum_B. The sequence goes on from NZ_CBCPHW010000035.1 coordinate 7,068, forward strand.
GTGCGGACAATTTAGAGGGTATCCTCAAAATGCTCAAGTTTCATTGAAAAATAAAATTGCGTTGATTTTGACAAGTGATTATCTTTTTCAATTAGACTTTAAAACCGCTAGTATAATTAATTTTGAAGATCAACCAAAATATAAAAGTTTATCTCTTACTCCAAGTGATGATTTTTTAATTGCTGATTATATGAATATCGAAAAAATCACTTCGAGCCTAAAAAATAAAAAGTTAATTGATAGTCCAATCGAAATGGATTTCATTGAATTTAAAAATTGGTCAAATAACACATTAGAATTTACTTGCGATGAGTTTATACAATGGGATAAACATTATTTGATGGAATATAATGACAAAACTGAAACTATAAATATAAAAAACGTCACATAATAAGGGTTTGACACAATGGCGGGTTAAAGCTAAAATTATTACGTATCCACCCGAGCAACCGCATATTTTTTATGCTTCTTGTAAGATAGTAAGTTTGTCTCAAATAATAAAGAGATGAGCAAACAAGACATCATGTACTCTCATGTAGAGGATTGGAAAGCAAGCGGATTAACCCAAGCAACTTATTGTGAAGAACACGGTCTAAAATTACCCACCTTTAGTTACTGGATTCAAAAATATTATAAACCGTCCCATCAAGATGACACGAGCAGTTTTATAGCCATTAGCAAAGAAGAACCCTTTACAAAAAAGGAATATGAGATTATCTATCCTAATGGGGTTAAACTTCGAGTACACACAGAAAATCTGAGTGAGTTGTATTCTTTATTACAGCTTGGATAATGTTTAGTTTAAGTAGTTCTCATCAATTCTATTTGTACACATCTGCCTGTGATATGCGCAAGAGTTTTGATAGTTTGTGTGGCCTTGTTCAAAATGAATTGAACCAAGTAGCTCATAATGGCAGTGTCTATGTTTTTATCAATAGACGCTGTAATCAAATGAAACTATTACACGAGTACACAGTATGCTTTACGCTACTTTCAGTTCGATGGTCAAGGTTCCTGAAATTTTATGATGAACCGCCATATTTACCAAATGATTTGTATCCATTGCCTGCTGAACAGTTCCGATTGTATTATACTTCTACATCTGCCGTTTCACAATCTTTTGAAATTTGGGTTTCAGATAGTTTTGGAAATGAAAAGCAGTTGAGTTTTCAGTTTAATAGTGGGGAGTAAGAATTCCAATGTATAGTAAGTGACCAGTCAAATAGACTAGCCACTTACTTTTTAAACCTATTTCGATACCATTACATTATTTTCCAGTTCAAATACCTTTTGTATTAGTTTTTGACTATGTAGCTTTGCGTTGACTCTTATTTCGTCTTCTGCATAACCTGCAGCTAATGAAGTGCCATAAAAGAAAATAGGGTCAATGTAATTCATTTGAGTATGATAGGCTGTCTGTTCCAGGTGTTTACAAAATTCATACACACGAAAATGTTGAAAGCCCAAAGTTGTGTAGCTGTCCTGCGATGAACCTACTGTGAAACTCGGTATAAAATTTTTCCCCTTTAACTTATCACCTTTTGAACCATAGGCAAATTGGTGTTCAAACACTAGGTCAAACCAATGTTTTAAAATGGCAGGCATACTGTACCAATAAAACGGATATTGAAAAATAATAGTCTTGTGCCGCAACAAAGCGGCCTGTTCTGCTTTTACATCAATTTTATAATCAGGATATAACTCGTGAATATTTCTGATTTCAATATCCATAGGGCTATTTTTTAATTCTTCGATAATTGTTTTGTTCGCAAAAGATTTATCGAAATTCGGGTGTGCTAAAATTACTAATGACATACTATAATTATTATAGTAGCAAAAATAATTTTAGTATATTGCAATTGCAATAACTATCGAAATTGATAGGTTGAAAAAGATGTAAGATGAAAACTGAATGTATCGGCGACTATGTTAAGCTGAAAGATAAAATTTACCCTTGTACAGTAAGCCTTACAATGGATTTGATTGGAGGAAAATGGAAAGCTGTTATTCTTTATCATTTGCAAAATGAGCCAAAAAGATATAATGAGCTTCGTAGAGAGATACCAGCCATTACGGAAATGACCTTGAGCCTGCAACTAAAGCAATTGGAGAAAGATGGTTTGCTTTTACGAAAAGTATATGGTACAAAACCGCCTATTAAAGTAGTGTACAGCTTAACCGATTTTGGCAAGAGCCTTATTCCGGTTTTAGAAGCGATTACGAACTGGGGCAATCAGGTAGTTAATGAAAATGGTGAATTTGTAAACGTCTCTTCATAGAACTAAAAGCCAGTACACCTTAAAGTTATTTCGAATACGGATGTAATATTTTATCAGTTTATTATTTAGGTAGTTTATCCAATCTTCTCCAACAAATTCTCTATCAGCTAAAACACAATCAATACGATCTTTGCCAAAACACTTAATAAAAATATCAATAAGTTCTTTTCGCTCATTTGTATTTGAATTACCGCGTTTGTCTAGCATTTTAAATAGTATTGGAAAACACATATTCTTATAACTAATACCTTACATTAAGATATTTAAGTCTTGTTTGCCAAACTTCCAATTGGTGCGATCCATCACAAGAATATAAGATCTTTGAACAGGAATAAGCACAAAAATCAGCCTTGAAATCCACTTCAATTACAAATCGACTGAAGACATAAAGTGCTCAATACGTCTATCGTTACTACCTGTCTGGGTACAATTGTCAAATCCCGTTGATACTTTATAAATAATCCCTTCCTTTATTTCTTTCTAAATCAATTGATTAATGCTTTTGTCGTGTACTAAGAACAGTTTGTTAAAATATTTTTATTGCTATAGTTTTGTTGGATAAAATATTTGGCAATGAAAAAAATCACTTTACTACTTTTTTTATTATTTACAATTGTTAGTTTTTCACAAGATAGCATTCAATTAACCCCTAAAGGAATGGTATCTACAACTACAGGGGAGGGTTTTGTTGTCATAAAATTTGATAATGTCCCTTTGGAAACCTTATATACAAATTCATTACTTTTTATAAGTAACAAATACGATAAACCTAACGAA
>NZ_CBCPHW010000036.1:0-8684 GCF_965118575.1 Myroides odoratus
TAGGAGTTATACTGATTCTCAAATTATCAATAGCCTAAGTAAACAAGACAATATTTTTATGTTAGATCAGTTTACTCTGTCTGATAAGCAAGTGCTATTAATTGAGATAAATGATAAGAATGGAGTGAGAAGTCAAGTTCTAAAGGTTAAAAGTTCGGATATTTTAAAATCAAAAAGAATAGATTACTTAAAGTTTTAATTAAACAAGAGAGTCCTTTAAAGGACTCTCTTGTTTAATCTTTATATTGAATCATAAGCACTCAAAAGTATTGGATACACAATTTAAATCTTACTAAACTAAGAAAAACAGTGACTTCAGATAATAATCATTAATAGTATCAGTATCTTTTATATATTTAAGACCGATAATTAACCCTAATTTTTATAAAATATAGATTGTCATAAATGAAAGATAAGTCAGTAGCTGCTTTATTAGCTTTTTTCTTAGGTTCCTTAGGAATACATAAGTTTTATCTAAATCGACCTGTTCAAGGTGTTTTTTATCTCTTATTTTGTTGGACTTATATACCAGGGATATTAGGAGTTTTTGAAGCTATTAGATATATTCTAATGTCTTCGGATAAGTTTACTCTAAAGTATAATCCTACTTATTATAATAACAATCCTTCTAGTGTTTTAAATAGCAATCTTGCTAATTCATCTAATGTGATTAATCCAAAATATAACAAAAGTAATATCTTAATGCCTAACCAAGTTGTGAAGAGTTCTAGTTTAATTAGTGAAAATTTTGTTCAACAAAAAGTTAATGTCCCTTATTGGGGACTTAGTTATGTTTACTCATATAATGATATCAAGACAGCAAATAGTGATATCAGAAATTTTTATAATCAGTTTAAAGATAGTTTTTTAAATCAGAATTATATCCCTTTGGCTGAGAATGAAGTAAACTATGCTTTTGTACTTCTATTTGATTTTGAAAGAGACTTTATAAATACCAATGATTATGAGAAGTTAAGATCTAATTATAATATCCTTGTCAAACATTACCCTAAAACTAGAATTTATTGTGAACGGAAATTACAACAATATAAAAACCTTAAGAACTCTAGTACTTCAGAGGTTATTGTGACTAAAAGCGTACCTATTCAAAAAGTAAGTAAAGAAAAAGTAGATTTGGTTCCACATTGGAACAGTGGGTATATCTATTCAACTAACGCGATTGGTTTTGCTAGAAAAGAAATACAAGACTTTTATTTAAAGTTTAAGCAAGACTTTAAAAGTAAATCATATGTAAAGTTAGAGCAATATAATTTAGGGTATGCTTTTACTTTGATGTTTGATTTAGAACAGGAACATCAAGAAGATAAAGACTACTTGAAATTAGAATCATATTACTGTGTACTTGATGAGTTGTACCCAAAAGTACGTAGATACACTACAAGTATATTAAAGAAATATAATTCAAATTCGTTATCAAATAACTATGGAGATTTAATCCAAAACAATTCTTACGATAGTTATACCAATTATAATGAACAGGATTATTATGTAGGGAACACCATTAAGAAAAAACATGATTTAACACCAAAGCAGGTTAGATATTTAAATAGAATAGGTTTCTACCATGAAACGGTCTTTAATCAAGCTGAGTTTTGTTTTAATCAACAAGGGCTGGTATATTGTAGAATAATAGATGTTTTAGAAAAGTATTGTAAAAAGAATGATACAACATTATCTGCTAGAATTGATGAAGTAGCAGTTCTACTAAAAAAGCATGATTCAAATCCATACTATGCTCAGTATTACGAAGGGGCGAGTTTAAAATCCTATAAACAAGATGTATTTAGGTACTTTTTTAAACTTACAGAGAATAAAGTTCGTGAATTTTATAATCACAAACGCAAGTTAAATGTAGATGCTATACACACAAAATCTGAGATAGTTGAGCTATTTGAAGATTTGCAAAGAGTGTTTGAGGAAGCATTGGAAAAGGAGATTTTGTTATGTGAACCTGCAAATCTAGAATCGGAACTTGTTTTAAATAAACAAAATACAACAAGATGGAAAATTGCATTTGAGCAAATTGTAAAAAACATTCAAAATACAGTAGAGTTTAAAAAAGAGATAGATCAGTTAGCTGAGTTTAATAAGTATAATCCTTCCATAGAAAATATCTATTTTGATGCTAGTAAGCACATTGCAAAGCAGGATCAATTATTAGCTTTAGAATATTATTTAAGATACATCCAAGCAGATTTAGATTCTGTGACTATAAATAATAAACCATTAAATAAAACCACACTTAAAGTATTATTTAAAAATCAGCAGCAATTAGATCAATTCAATGTTATTTTGGATAATTTTTTAAAAACAAAGGATTTTGAGCGTGCATTAAAAGAGCTTCAAAGTATTTATGAAGTTAAGCGAAAAGAGATTAAACTTGATTTTGAAAAGATAAGTGATGTAAAAAAGCAACTAAATGAAACTGTTGAACTTTTAAATGAATATTTAGAAGATGAGGATGTAGAATCAGAGTTAGATACTTCGTTATTAGAACAATTGGCAACAAAACCAAAACAAGAAAATCTGTTTAATGAGGATTTAGAATATACTGCATATGAAATAGAACTTTTACAAATGATTCAAAATTTTAATAATGAAATTACACGAGAATTAGTAGAAGAGTTTGCAAGTGAAAATGGAGTGTTTGTAGATTCATTAATTAACAATATTAATGAAAAGACCTATGAACTTATTGATGACAATTTAATCGAAGAACAAGAAGATACTTATACAATTGAAGAACAATATTATCAAAATATACTAAAATAATGACAACTAATATCAAGCCAAAAGAAGCAACAGCTATTATTAATTCTCTTATTGGAGGTGTAGTACCTAAGATAGGAGTTTCTCATATTGCAGTAGGAAGAAATGAAGAAGTAAATGCCTTTATTAGCGCTTTAGAAGATGTTAAGAATGGCCATAGTATAATGAAGTTTTGGATAGGGGATTTTGGATCAGGAAAATCTTTTATGCTTCATTTATTAAATACAGTAGCATTAAAGCAAAAATTCGTAATTGCTAATGCAGATTTTACTCCAGAGAATCGATTATATAGCAATGATGGTAAAGCAGTACTTCTTTATTCTGCTATTATGAATAACCTAGCTATTCAAACTAAACCTGAAGGAGGAGCACTCCCTATTTTATTGCAAAAGTGGATTGAGAGTGTTTTAATGAAAGTTTCTAAGGATAATCAGATTCCACTTACTGAGATTACACAAGAGCAAAATCTTCCACTTGTTGAAACACAAATTATGACTACCATTAATGAACTTTCTGATGTAGGAGCATTTGATTTTGGATCTGTAATTATGAAGTATTATCAAGGATATATACAGAATGATGAAAACCTAAAAAAATATGCACTGAAATGGTTGAAAGGGGAGTATAAGACTAAAACGGAGTCAAGATCAGAATTGGGTATTAGAGAAATTATTGACGATCATAATTACTACGATATGCTTAAAAACTTCTGTAAGTTATTTACAAGTATTGGGTATAGTGGACTTATGATAAACTTAGATGAAGCAATTAATCTCTATAAAATTCAAAATTCAGGTACAAGAGAAAAGAACTATGAAAAAATACTAACAATCTATAATGATTGTTTACAAGGTAAGGTAGAAAACTTATTCTTTAATATCGCAGGAACAAAAGACTTTTTAGAAAATGAAAGAAGAGGTCTTTTTAGTTATAATGCTTTAAAAACTAGACTTCAAACCAATAGATTTGAAACTCAAGAAATTCGTGATTTTGCCCAACCTGTGATTAAACTTAGACCACTTAATCACAATGAGATTTACGTACTATTGAAAAACCTTCAAACTATTTTTAATCAGAATTATCAAATCGAATCTCAGGTTGATGATCAAGATATTAAAAACTTTATGGAGGAGATTTACAATAAACCAGGAGCACAAGAATTCTTGACTCCAAGACAAGTTACACGTGATTTTTTAAACATATTGAATCTATTAAGACAGAACCCGACGTTAAACAAGGACTCTTTGTTTAAAGAAGTTAATGTTTTAGATGAACGCCAAGATATGGATTTATCGTATTTAGATACGATAGAAGAATTATAAAATGTATGAACAGTTACAGACTACTTTCAGAGCCCATTAGAAAATATATTGCAGAGCAGAACTGGTCTGAATTACGTCCTATTCAAGATGCTGCAATACAAAGAATATTGACAACAACGGATAATTATATTTTATCAGCAAAAACAGCTTCAGGTAAAACTGAAGCTGCTTTTTTGCCTATTTTAACGGACGTTGATTTTTCTGAAAGTGGAGTACAAGTCCTATATGTTTCTCCTTTAATTGCTCTTATTAACGATCAATTTAAGCGTATTGAAGAGCTTTGTGAACATTTAGATATCATGATTACCAAGTGGCATGGCGAGGCTAGTCAATCAGCTAAAAAGAAGCTTATTAAAAACCCAAATGGAATTGTTTTAATAACTCCAGAATCTTTAGAAGCTATGTTTTGTAATCGATCACACGAGATACCACATCTTTTTAGCAATTTAAAATATGTTGTAATAGATGAGATACATTATTTTGATGGTACAAATAGGGGAGTCCAATTAAATTCATTGCTATATAGAATCCAGAAAAGGGCAAATGCCAATTTCAGATTAATTGGTCTTTCTGCTACAATAGGCGATTTAGAATCAATCAAAAAATTTGGTGGACGTCCATTAGAAACGAAGGTGTTAAAAGATTCTTCAAGTAAACCAACACGTGTTTCTTTTAAATATTTTGAAAATAAAGGGGGAAATAACTATAATCTTGATTTGATTAAAGATTTATTTAAAGAGGTTTATAATAATAAGGTTTTAATATTTCCTAATAGTCGAGGTAAGGTTGAAGAAATTACACATTATCTTTTAAAGATCAGTAAACAAGGGAATTTACATACCAATTTCTTTGCTCATCATTCTTCAGTCGATAAATCACTTCGAGAATACATTGAGAATTTTGCCAAAACAAATACTTATTCACCATTTTCAATTTGTTGTACCTCTACTTTAGAATTAGGTATTGATATCGGTTCAGTTGACAAAGTTGTTCAAATTGATTCCACATTTAATATTGCTTCGTTAGTTCAAAGAATTGGAAGAAGTGGTAGAAAAGACGGACAAGAAAGTAAAGTAGTTCTGTATAATACAAATAGCTGGTTTTTATTACAAAGTATTGCTATTTGGGAGCTATATCTACAAGGGGTCATAGATAGTAAAACGAATGCTGTATATCCATTTGATATTTTAGTTCATCAAGTACTTTCTGTAATTAAAAGTAGAAATGGAATTACTCAAAATGAGTTGATAAACTATTTTGAACAAAATTATTCTTTTGAGCATGTTACAGCTATTCAAATAGAACAGACTATACAATCGTTATTGGAAAAGCAAATTATTGAACAGACAGGCCAAGAATTATTGATAAGCCTTGATGGAGAATACATCGTTAATTCAAAAGACTTTTATAGCGTTTTCGAGAGTGAACAAATGTATAAAGTAATTCATCAAAATATTGTTATTGGTGAACTTCCTTTAAATCCTATGCTTAGTGAAGAGAGTAAGTTCTTATTAGCATCAAGAGTATGGAAAGTAATACTCATTGAAAATGATAGTAAGAAGATTATAGTCCAACCTGCTAATTCAGGAGATAAGCCTACTTTTTATGGAGGACCTGTAGATATTAGTCATATCATAAAAGAGAAGATGCTAGAGATTTTGATTAGCAAACAAGAATTTGATTATTTAGATCAAGCATCATTAGATGCCTTAAAGATACTTAGAGATGAGTTTGCTGTCTATAAACTAGTAAACTATAAAATAGATCGACCACTAAAACACGATGTGAATAAAACTGAGCTATACACCTTTGCTTCATCAAAGATAAATAGAACAATTTGTTTATTTCTTGATTTTAACGGAATCAAAAATGATTATAACGATTTAGAAAACAGTATAATATTAAAGTTAACAACAGCTCAAGATTTACATAGATTATTTTCTAAGTTTAATATTGACTCAAAAGAGATTAATTCATATTTAAAGCAAGTTATAGAGGAAAACCCGAATATTATAGACTTTAGTAAATGGGGAAAATACTTACCCATTAATCAGCAAGTTAGTTTGCTTGAAGATGCTTATTATTCTGTAGAAGAAACATTGCAATTTTTGAATAATATAGAATTGAAGGAAAATATTTTATAGTTATGAATTTAGAAGAACTTTATAATTATCTTGAAGATGATAAGTATTTTAATCTAGTATTGAATAATAAGAAAGTTAGTCTTTTAATAGGCTTTATAGATTCAATTACTGATAAAGATTTAAAAGATATGTATGTAATTGAAGAAATTACTCTTTTACTGAAATACGATCAAGATAAAGGTGACTTTCAATTATCATGGGGATTATCATGGGTAGAGACACTAAATGATAAGCAAAAAATCTATTTAGAAAGTCGAATTAAAAAAGTAGAAAACCCTATTTATGTGTTCAACTATTGCTATATATATTTTTTGTTGAATAACAAGAATAGAAAATTCTTAAATAGAGGAATTGATAATTATTTGATATTTGTAAATAAGTTGAGTGACGAGTATATTAATTTAAATGAAGATGAAAAAGTATATTTATATAAACATTTTTTAGGATTGATATATGTTTCACAAAATTTTAAAATAAAACAAGAGGAAGTAAATAATTTACTTAGAACTAAATTAGTAAAGCTATCTATACGCGATTTCTGTAGAATTGTAAATGAGATTATCAAAAATAAAAAAATTAAAGTAGAAGTAAAAAGAGATATTTATGATCATTTGTGTTTAATTTATGATAACCAATTTGAATTAATTAAAGATAATGAATTGAAGTTCTTTTTTTTAGAAGTATTAACGAATTTGTATAAAAAGATCTTTAATAAAGAAGACAAAAGGTTACTGAGTGTATGGGGAAAATTATTAATGGAAGAAGAAGGGAATAATCCATTTCATAAAAATATACTTTTAGAACAAGCTTTACATATTTCGAAAAGAGCCAGTAATAAGCAATTACAGAATAATGCTTTTGTCAAGTTACAAGCAAACAAAAACGATATAAAGCTTCCATTGCATATATCTAAATTAGAATTAGAAGGTAAGATTAAAGAAATGTATGATTATATTTCAAATAGAATTAAGGAAGTTGTTGATTCTAAGGATTCCGAGGTTATTTTGCAGTTTTTAGTACAGGATGATAACTTTTTAATTCCAAAAGCAACAAAAGCAAATATAAATGAAATACAAACTCCTTTTATGAGGTTTATTACTATGAAAAAGTTTGATATAAATATGAATGTAGTTAGTGATAATGCTAAAGGAATTACTATCTACAAGCATATGATTAATAGTTTTAGTATCCCGTTTATTCATGAAGTTTTTAGTGAATCAATTAAAGATAATGTACTTAATTATGACTCGTATATAAATTTTTTAACTAAAGATAAGTGGTTGGGAAATGTTGAGGAATTAATTGAAAAAAGAATAATCCAGAATAATTGGATTGAATTACTCAAACCATCTTTATCTCTTTTTTTTGAAACATATAAAGATGACATTGAAAGTGGAACAAATTCCATAAATAAATATATATTAGTGTTAGATTCTCTAGTGTTAAAGTTTGAAGGGCTTTTTAGAGATTTTCTTAAGTTGGTAGAAGGACATGCCATGATCATTAATAATACAATGGAGCATAAAGAGAATGTTTCTTTTATTGATTTTTTTGAAAAGGATATTATCAAAGAGAAAATTAGTGATGATAATATCTATTATTTTAAGTTTCTGTTTACTAAAGAAGGATTAGATTTAAGAAATAACATTGCACATGCTTTCTATGATTTTAAACATTATAATTCCTATCATATAATGCTTCTTCTTATTGCAATATTAAGGTTAGGTAATTATAAAATGACAATAAGTGAAAGTGAGGAAAATAGTTAATACTGATAGATTATTATAATAAGTAAACAATCAAGAAATAGTAAAATGTTAAATACTTTAGGGTTTCAGTAATTTTCATAAATTCATTATATTAATTAACCCTACTTTGTTTAATTTTAGTGATTTAATAACTATATCATATAAACAATGAATGCTTCAAATATAATTTCAATATTATCATTATTATTTTCAATATTGGCTATAATATTTTCTATTTTTATTTACATAAATGATCAAAAAAGAAATAATCAGGATCAATTATTTCAAGAGAAATTAAATTCTTATAAAGAATTAATGGGTATTGCGAAAAACACATATTCAAAATTATTTGATGTAGTTGATTATGTTCAATATTTTAATGGAGACCCAAAGGAATGGGAGAAAAGATATCAAAAATTCTCAGGGGTTTATTATGGATTAGCATTCGAATTTAAATATTGTCTCTCTAAAAATTCTTTTATATTACAAGAACAAATATTTTTGAAACTAAAAGCATTAGAATTATCTCTAATACATTTTGTTACATCTTCTTCTCATCAAGATAGTGAGATTTCATTTGAAGCTTATGAAGATATAGGTCTTCAAATAGAAGAGATTGAAGAGTTGATTAAACTAGACTTAAATATTAATAATTTAAATCATGGATTAAAACAAAGGAT
>NZ_CBCPHW010000037.1:0-6975 GCF_965118575.1 Myroides odoratus
AGTGCGATTAGCCGTTATCCCATAATCGCCTTGGTTGATGAAATTGTGAAAATAAATAACCGTTCCATCATTGGTTACATCGCCCTTTTCTTGATTCTCAAAATCACCTTCAAAGGAGACTAAATCTCCAGAAGAGATAGACAGCTCCCCTTCGTTGACAATCAACGAAGGTTCTTGCCCATAAATCAAACTAGCACTAAAAACTAGTAATCCTATGCTATATATCTTTTTCATTGTTCTGTTTTTCAAAGTGAAAGAAAAATCTAAATTCAGTTAATCTATCTAGATTCCTCGTTTAAATTAGTTACTATTTCACTACATTCTCTTGATGTTCTTGGGCATAATCAATAGCCCAATGCACAAGATTTAACAAAAACCATGCATTATAAGTATTATCTCCTACCAAAGGAGCTCCATTTGCAGTGGAATTCATTGGATAACTAGAATGCGTTGTACTGATATTTGCAGTAGTTATATATCCTCCCATAAATACGGAATTATTTACTCCAACAAATCCTAATGTTTTATGTACATAAGCAAAACTTTGATTATTACTACCGTTATATGCCACAGATTCAAAATCAACTGGTAAATTCGTTATACTAAACGACGATGCCGATCCTCCTCCTCTAATTTGGCGATTTACAAGGGAAATATTTTGATATGCACTTCCAAAATGAGAAGTGCTATTTCCCATAATCAATTCAGTAGCTGCATTTGTAGAGGATACTACATTACTAACTCCTGTATAGGGTTGAGTAGAAATAGTATAACCGATTTTCTGGAAGAAACTCTGCATTTGATTCGCATTTCCTTCCCCATACATGAGCACCCCTTTTTCATTTTTAACATAATCCGATAAATAGGTCAACTGCGTATTTTGTTTGGTGAAATTTAAGGAATTATACCCTCCGATAAATACCATGTCTGCACGATTCAAATTAGATCTAAAAGTTGTCGCGCTAGCAGCATTCGACATATCTGTAGAAGAATCTACATAACTAGCTGATTGAGGATTACTTATTCCTAGGATATCTAATTTATCAATTCGAACAATTCCATTCCACGAGAAGTTTGCTAAACTTCGAACAAGTCTTGTTCCTCCTGAAAAGGCCCATCCATTATTTCCTCCTGGATGCCAAGATTCAGAACTTCCACCGATCGAATACATTTTCATTGCACGATATACGTAATCAACCTGAATACTAGCAGCTACACTTTGAGCCACCTCGCTATTACCCGTTAAAGTATATAATGCTTGGTTTTTAGGTAAATCTCTTTGTGACATACCAAATGCTTTTAAAGAAATATCCTTTCTTCTATTGGTTACATCACTTTCTTCAATAATTCCTTTACCATAAAAATAAACCCCATTCAATGTATTTGTTCGAATCTCATATTCACCTGCTGTTTGAGGAACTAACGTAAGTAAAAGTTTAAATTCGTCACTTCCCTCATCTGGCATTTTTGTCTTTGGTGTTATAAAATAAGGATTACCCGTTTGAGTAATGGATCTGAATTTGCTGAACAGTTTAACATCTTTCATTTCATAAATAACAGGTGCACCGTGAACCGGAATATTATAATTACATCCCACTACACTATATTCTTCAATAGGATAAGAAGGGTCGTAATCATAGGCTCCTTTAGACGTTAATTTCAATTTGACCGTAATATTTTTGTTCCCTACTGTTGGTTTACCCGTACCTACTTTAGGTGTCAATACGACATTTTGAACATCATCGTTTAAATTATTAAAAGCTAAATCAATCAAACCTGAAGTAAATTCAATTTTCTCTGTCTGATAGCCATAGCCTGAACCATTAATCTCAACAGTTCCCTTTAATTCTCCACGACCTGTTGCCAGTACTTTTAAAGGAACATGAATTTTATTGCTAGCAGTTAAACTAGTATTGTATTCAAAAACTCCTTCATGACTTATAGGATAGGTTGCATTTTCACAATAAAAATTAATATCCAAAAATTCAATAGAAACAATATAAGGGAAGAATTCCGCTACTTCTCCTTCTTCAACCTTAACATGGGAGTTGGTTATAAAATCTAAAGGTGTATTTCTTGGAACATTAGGAGCTCCCGAACCATTTAAAACTATTTTTGCCGTTCTTGCAGCAATTTCTGCATTGGTCAATCGATGCCTACCTGTAAAGCGAATGCCATTATTATCCAACGTATGGATCTCAACAATTCCACCCATTGTAATATTTGTAATCGTTGCTTCTAAGTTTCCACTTTTTGCATTTGTTAATGCTACTCCTGTAAAAAACTTCCCGATTGAATCGATTCGTTCTACTGTATATTTCAGCGATTCTTTTTCAACAAAATTATAAGTAATACAAGTTACTTCTTTGTTATTCAATGAAAAGCGAATACTATCTCCTTGACTCATTGGCACACCATTGCTGTCTCTTTCATATCCCTTTTGAGGAGTACCCGAACCTTTTAAGGCAATGTGATAATTTCCAGCTTCTGGAAAAACACCCGATGCTTGAAAAGCATATCCATTTTTATCATTGCCATGATAGGCAGTTGCCTCAACACTATAAACTCCAGGTGTGGAAACACTTACTTCTATAAAAATAACATTGGCTCTCTCTTTTAGAAAAACCCCTTCAGCATAATTCCCTTCCACTTGAATAGAAGCACATTTGCTATCTTGAATAACAAAAATTGCCGGTTCAATTTCCCCACAAAGATTTAACCAACGATCACGTCCTTCATTATAGAATTCGATACAATCTATGGTCGTATTATATATAAGAAGCCCTTGTTGTAAATCCGCTTTTGGAATATTTCTTCTTTCTTCTGTAGTTAATCTCGGTAATAAAAACCCTTTTTCTACAGAACTTAAATCTAATAAACTAAAAGGAAGTATTTCATTCGTAGATGTACTGACCGAATTATCTATCAATTTCATTCCACTACTATTTATTGGATTTTGGCCATTAACTGCAGTTAAACTAAAAAAGATCGCCAGTACTATATAATACACTATTTTATATTTTTTTATTTCAAAATTCATATGCATTATTTTTGATTGAAAAAACTAAAACTTCTAAAGAAGTTTTAGTTTTTATTTAATTAATTAGAAGATCTATTTTCTTTTACATATTCAATAGCCCAAGCCATTACGTTGGCATATAAAACACTATTATAAACAAGCGTTCCTTGGTAATACGGTTTTGCTATAGGAGTACCATCTGCCAAATATCTTGATGGCCAAATACTGGTACTGGTATTCGTAGCTGTTCCAACAATCCATCCTCCATCGCCAAAAAAGGCAAATCCAAGCTCTTTATGTTTTAGTCCCCAAGTCCATGATGCATCTTCATTTTTACTAATTAAAGGCACAATACTGCTTGGCAAATTGTTATAATACCAACCATTTGTAGCATCATTTCCTAAATATTTCCCACTTAGGTTTCCAAATGGACCATTGATAATAGGGTCATTATTAGCACTGCTCAATACTGGGTTATTCATTGTATAGTTTGCTGAATAACCGATTCCACTACTTGAAGAAAGTGATTCAATAAAACTCTTTGTTGTGGTATGAGCGGTATTTTCATCCCCAATAATTAATACTCCTTTTTTATTTTTAACGAAGTCTAGCAATACTACATTTGTAGCTGCAGTTGAATTATATCCAATCACATTCACAATAATATCTACCTTGTTATTCGTTAGATACGTACGCAAAGCTTCTCCTTGGAGGCCTGTATTTAAAATGCTAATATTATTTACTTTTACTTTTCCTGTTGGTCCAAAATTGACTTTACTATTTAATATAGCACCTCCTGCATAAGCATTTGATGTTGAAGGCCCATAGTTAGCTGCCCCTAAACACAGTACAACAATATCTCTAAAACGCACTATAACAGTAGCTGAACAAGTAGTTGTACCAGCCTGACTATTTGTTGTGATTGTATAGTTTAGATTACCTCCAACTGCATATTTTCCACTTGGAACTAATCGGATGGTCTGTTGTCCTTGACCTGTAAAAGTACCCGAGGCACTAAAGCTAACGCCATTAAGTTCGTTTGTATTAATTGAATATGCCCCTGGGTAATCAACATTAACCGTAATATCGATATAATGACTCGTTCCTAAAGTTGCATCAACCGTATAGGATCCATTTACTTTTACTGTATTACATAAAACGCTAAAACGGATTGGTTGAACCTCTACTGTAATTTCAGGAAAAGTTGTACAAATAGCTGCACTTCCAGGTATCAAATTAGTAAACTTAATCCCTGTAGTTCCTTTAGGAATCCTTATTTCATCTGGGTAAAGGGTTACAAACTGAATGTTATTTCTATTCGCATTAAATGATAAATTAACATTGTTGGCTTTAAAACTAACCGGAGTAGTTGTAGCTCCCGTAACAAAATATCCTTTTAATTCAAGGGATGTTAATCCAGGTGCAAGAACTTTTACTGGAATTAATATAGCATTTGCTTGTGATAGCTTAGTATCTTCTTGATAATTCCCTCTAATTTCAATCTTATTATTTGCATCATCACAAATTAATTCAAAAGCAACTGGTTTTACATGTACCATTACTTTTGCATTTGTAGGATTTGTATTTGAGATAGAATTCGTTGTAAAGGTGAAAACATTTGGCGTTCCCACAGCAGTAGAAGCTACTGGAGTTCCTTGTCCAACTACTTCAATCTCTTGGAGTCCTTCTGTTGTAAATTCTCCTGATCCACTAAAAGAAATACCATTTACTGCATTACTTTGAACTCTCCAAAAACCAGTAGAGGTTACATTGACATTTAATTTTACTTTATTATCATTCGCATTTAATGGTACACCAATATAAGCATCCCAAGTAGCTGTAACATTCTGTGGTTCAATAAGGGTGTAATTAAGATCGGATGGTTTTACAATAAGGCGGAAATTACTACAGGTTGAATTTTCTTTTCCATTAATTGAAAACGTTACTAAATCTCCAGGCGTTTCATTTCCCAACAAAGGAGTACCTAATCCTTCTAATGCGATTGTATAAACACCAGCGGTATTAAATGTTCCGCTTTTACTAAAAGAGTAACCATTGTCAGTAGTGGCGGTAATATTATAGGCTCCAAATTCACGTACATTTAACTGAAGGTATAAAATGTCTGTTTCCTTTAAAAACTTCCCTTGTTCTAAATAGGTATTACCCGAAGCATTTAGAACAATTTTACTACAATCTGTTAACTCAATAATTGCGGGAGGTAAACTTCCACATAAACTCAACCAACGATTTCCCTCTTTACTCCAGTAGTTAATACAGTCGGTATCTTTATTATAGATTACTAAACCATTCCCACGTTCTTGATCACTAATCGTTATGGCATCTCTTTCTACCGTTGACATACGAGGTAATAAAAAACCTTTGGTAGAACTTTCTAGTTCCAATAGTGTCGCAGGTGCTGCTGTTACTGCACTATTAGCTATCGATCCATCTTTAATCTTTGTTGTATAAAGATTATTTTGTCCGAAAACGGTAGCTATATTTAAAAATACAGCCACCATTATCACTATTATATATTGAATAGATTTCAAATTTAATTTTTTCATCAATAAACCTTTTTGACTTATACAATTCATTATTTTAAAAGTTCTTCAATTACTTTTAAACGCTCGGTTAAATCTTTAACTTCCATTTTAAGCTCTTGAATTTCATCGGCTTTTTGATCTAACTCTTTCTTCTGTTCAATTACGTGCAAGAAAAGCTCTTCCGTTTTTTCCAATAACTGAATTGACAATTCAGATACATTAAATGAATAACCTGTCGATGTTTTTTCTAATTCACTAATTGGCGTAATTCCAGGTAGGTGTCTATTTATTTTAATATAGCTATCTACTGTATTCAAATCATTAAAGGCATAATCATACTTTAAAGAGGAATACCCATCAAAATACTTTTCAAATACATAATCTGCATAATAACTATTAGTTGCAGTAATACTACCATTTACACGTAATCGCTCATTTGGTGCATTCGATTTAGTTTTGTATCCAATTCCTACCCAGCCCATGGTATAAATATCCTGATCATTTTTAGTTGCCTGAACATCACTTCCTGTATACCAAGGTTCTTGTACAACATCATTAAAAGAAATGATTGTTGGGCTTTTATTCTCATCGGTATAAATCAGTTCACGTGTATCTAGCTTCGCTTCTAATTGTGTTAAGGTCTCTGCATTTTCAAAAATGTCCTTAATATAAATTGGACTTTTTGCCTTTTCTTCATTTTCATAAATCAATGCTTTTCCTAAGCCAGCATAATTTTCTTCTAACGATAACGAAGTAACTGTTTCTAAACTACCACTGCCCGTTGCTCCAAATAGTTCTGACCCCTTTATTTCTACATTTTCATCTAATTCATTTGTATACACATATTTTGTTGCCACATAGGTTCTCAAATACGTTTCGCCTAAACGCTCAACTTCTACATGTACTTCCAATAACTCTCCATCTACTTCATCCAAATACACATACATGGTATATTTTTCAGGCGTTAATGTTGTTTTAGTTTCCTTGCTCTTAATTTCATTCGTCAGATTAAACTCATCCGTTGACGTTTTAATAATAAGATTGCCATTTACATCTCTACTTACAGAAACGTCGCCTGTTGCAGTTGAAATAAAATTCTTTAATAAATTAATAACTGTTGTATCTTGAATAATTTTATCAAAATCAGTGATGATATCTTGTGTTATTTCAAGTACAACATCATCTCTTTCTCCTGTTTCATCAATGAAATAGTACTCAATCATATTAGTTATTTGATTGGTTCCTTTTTCCATTGCTGTTAAAGTTTCAGCAAATTTGATGTCAATTGCATCTTTTCCATTATTGAATGTAAACCCAGCTTTTACCTCTTCCTCATTAAGATTAGCATCCGTTATCTTTAAACTTGCCTGTGCTGAATTATTTTTAATAATTGTTTTAAACTCTTCCTGATCC
>NZ_CBCPHW010000038.1:0-5472 GCF_965118575.1 Myroides odoratus
CAAAAATATTTTTAAAAATAAATTTGGATAATCAGAAAAAAGGGTCTTATCTTTGCAGTCCGCTTCAGGAAAGACTGGGGTTAGCAAAAAAGGGATGAAATATTTTTTCAAAAAAAGCTTTGCTAATTCAAAAAAAGTTTTTACTTTTGCATCCGCTTCAGGAAGGACTGAGAGTTAGTAAAAAGGGAGGAAATAATTTTCCAGAAAAGTTTTGCTAAATCGAAAGAAGTTTTTACTTTTGCACTCGCTTTGAGAAACAAGCGATATTAAGAAACGATCATAGACATATTGGACAACAGCATACAAAATAAAGAGAGTAAGGTGATTTTAGAATCACGAATAAACTAGCTAACTTTTTACAATATAAAAAATATACGATGAAGAGTTTGATCCTGGCTCAGGATGAACGCTAGCGGCAGGCCTAACACATGCAAGTCGAGGGGTATAGAGAGCTTGCTTTCTAGAGACCGGCGCACGGGTGAGTAACGCGTATGCAACCTACCTTTTACAGGGGAATAGCCCGGAGAAATTCGGATTAATGCCCCATGGTTTATTAGAGTGGCATCATTTTAATAATAAAGATTTATCGGTAAAAGATGGGCATGCGTATCATTAGCTAGTTGGTGTGGTAACGGCATACCAAGGCTACGATGATTAGGGGTCCTGAGAGGGAGATCCCCCACACTGGTACTGAGACACGGACCAGACTCCTACGGGAGGCAGCAGTGAGGAATATTGGTCAATGGAGGCAACTCTGAACCAGCCATGCCGCGTGCAGGATGACGGTCCTATGGATTGTAAACTGCTTTTGTACGGGAAGAAATGTATCTACGTGTAGATATTTGACGGTACCGTAAGAATAAGGATCGGCTAACTCCGTGCCAGCAGCCGCGGTAATACGGAGGATCCGAGCGTTATCCGGAATTATTGGGTTTAAAGGGTTCGTAGGCGGTTGAGTAAGTCAGTGGTGAAATCTTACAGCTTAACTGTAAAATTGCCGTTGATACTGCTTAACTTGAATAGTATGGAAGTAATTAGAATATGTAGTGTAGCGGTGAAATGCTTAGATATTACATGGAATACCAATTGCGAAGGCAGATTACTACGTACTTATTGACGCTGATGAACGAAAGCGTGGGTAGCGAACAGGATTAGATACCCTGGTAGTCCACGCCGTAAACGATGGATACTAGCTGTTCGGTTTTCGGACTGAGTGGCTAAGCGAAAGTGATAAGTATCCCACCTGGGGAGTACGTTCGCAAGAATGAAACTCAAAGGAATTGACGGGGGCCCGCACAAGCGGTGGAGCATGTGGTTTAATTCGATGATACGCGAGGAACCTTACCAAGGCTTAAATGTAGATTGACAGGTTTAGAGATAGACTTTCCTTCGGGCAATTTACAAGGTGCTGCATGGTTGTCGTCAGCTCGTGCCGTGAGGTGTCAGGTTAAGTCCTATAACGAGCGCAACCCCTATTGTTAGTTGCCAGCGAGTCATGTCGGGAACTCTAACAAGACTGCCAGTGCAAACTGTGAGGAAGGTGGGGATGACGTCAAATCATCACGGCCCTTACGTCTTGGGCTACACACGTGCTACAATGGCCAGTACAGAAAGCAGCTACCAGGCAACTGGATGCGAATCTCAAAAACTGGTCTCAGTTCGGATTGGAGTCTGCAACTCGACTCCATGAAGCTGGAATCGCTAGTAATCGGATATCAGCCATGATCCGGTGAATACGTTCCCGGGCCTTGTACACACCGCCCGTCAAGCCATGGAAGCTGGGGGTACCTGAAGTCGGTCGCCGCAAGGAGCTGCCTAGGGTAAAACTGGTAACTAGGGCTAAGTCGTAACAAGGTAGCCGTACCGGAAGGTGCGGCTGGAACACCTCCTTTCTAGAGAAAAGAAGAAGGTAGTTTATTTACTCTCGCTGTTTGTTCAAATATAAAAGATAAAAAAGTAATACAGAGTCTCGTAGCTCAGCTGGTTAGAGTACTACACTGATAATGTAGGGGTCGGCAGTTCGAGTCTGCCCGGGACTACGAGTATACTTTTTGAAAAGGAAATTCTAGAGGTTAGTTAAACCGTTGAAAGTTACTGTTAACCGTAAACTGTTAACTTGACTCATACGGGGGATTAGCTCAGCTGGCTAGAGCGCCTGCCTTGCACGCAGGAGGTCATCGGTTCGACTCCGATATTCTCCACAAAAGCTATTGAGAAATATAGTTTAAAAGTTCATTGACATATTGTAACGACAAATACAGTTAGATAGTAAATCTAATATTATTTAAAAAAATTTATAGAAAGTACGATTCGAAAGAATTGTAAGCACATAAGCAAAATAAGGGCGTATGGGGAATGCCTAGGCTCTCAGAGGCGAAGAAGGACGTGATAAGCTGCGAAAAGCTACGGGGATTGGCACACACGAATTGATCCGTAGATATCCGAATGGGGCAACCCACTATGTTGAAGACATAGTATCCGAATAGGAGGCGAACCTGCTGAACTGAAACATCTAAGTAGGCAGAGGAGAAGAAAACAAAAGTGATTCCGCTAGTAGTGGCGAGCGAACGCGGAATAGCCCAAACCAATGTTGTTACGGCAATATTGGGGTTGTAGGACCACGATATTTCTTGCGGATTGAATTAGAATTACCTGGAAAGGTAAACCGAAGAGGGTGATAGTCCCGTATAAGTAAGAGAAGATAAGGATAGTGGTATCCTGAGTAGGTCGGGGCACGTGAAACCCTGATTGAATTAGGCGGGACCATCCGCTAAGGCTAAATACTCCTGAGAGACCGATAGTGAACCAGTACCGTGAGGGAAAGGTGAAAAGAACCGTGAATAACGGAGTGAAAAAGATCCTGAAACCATACGCCTACAAGCGGTCGGAGCCCTTAAGTGGGGTGACGGCGTGCCTTTTGCATAATGAGCCTACGAGTTACCGTTGCTGGCAAGGATAAGTGATTAAGTCATGGATCCGTAGCGAAAGCGAGTCTTAATAGGGCGCTTTAGTCAGTAGTGGTAGACGCGAAACCGTGTGATCTACCCATGGGCAGGTTGAAGTTTAGGTAACACTAAATGGAGGACCGAACCGTTTAACGCTGAAAAGTTTTCGGATGACCTGTGGGTAGGGGTGAAAGGCCAATCAAACTCGGAAATAGCTCGTACTCCCCGAAATGCATTTAGGTGCAGCGATAATCAAAGTTATATAGAGGTAGAGCTACTGATTGGATGCGGGGGCTTCACCGCCTACCAATTCCTGACAAACTCCGAATGCTATATAATGTTTATTATCAGTGAGGGCATGGGTGCTAAGGTCCATGTCCGAGAGGGAAAGAACCCAGACCATCAGCTAAGGTCCCCAAATGTATACTAAGTTGAAATAACGCGGTTTGATTGCCCAGACAGCTAGGATGTTGGCTTGGAAGCAGCCATTCATTTAAAGAGTGCGTAACAGCTCACTAGTCGAGCGATCGAGCATGGATAATAATCGGGCATAAGTATACTACCGAAGCTATGGATTTACGTTTTATAACGTGAGTGGTAGGGGAGCATTCTATCGACGAAGAAGCCGTATTGTGAGATATGGTGGAGTTTATAGAAAAGAAAATGTAGGCATAAGTAACGATAAGGGGTGTGAGAAACGCCCCCGCCGTAAGACTAAGGTTTCCTGAGCTATGCTAATCAGCTTAGGGTTAGTCGGGACCTAAGGCACACCCGAAGGGGGACGTCGATGGCCAACGGGTTAATATTCCCGTACTACTAATAACAGTGATGGAGTGACACAGTGATGAAAGCAACGCGAACTGACGGAATAGTTCGTTGAAGCACGTACCTATATCTCGTATAGTAAAATGCGTATGAGATGGAGAAATGCGATAGTACTCAGAGTTTTCGAACGACGAGATAGTTTGCCTAAGGGCTGTCAAGAAAAGCTTCTAAACTTATGTTATTAGTACCCGTACCGTAAACCGACACAGGTAGTCGAGGAGAGTATCCTAAGGCGCTCGAGAGATTCATGGCTAAGGAACTAGGCAAAATAGACCTGTAACTTCGGGAGAAAGGTCGCCAGCGCAAGCTGGCCGCAGTTAAAAGGTCCAGGCGACTGTTTATCAAAAACACAGGGCTCTGCAAAATCGTAAGATGAAGTATAGGGCCTGACACCTGCCCGGTGCTGGAAGGTTAAGAGGAGATGTTATTTTTCGGAAGAAGCATTGAATTGAAGCCCCAGTAAACGGCG
Organism: Myroides odoratus; assembly: GCF_965118575.1. Lineage (GTDB taxonomy): Bacteria > Bacteroidota > Bacteroidia > Flavobacteriales > Flavobacteriaceae > Flavobacterium > Flavobacterium odoratum_B. Next base: position 4,240 of record NZ_CBCPHW010000038.1, read on the forward strand.
GCCGTAACTATAACGGTCCTAAGGTAGCGAAATTCCTTGTCGGGTAAGTTCCGACCTGCACGAATGGTGTAACGATCTGGACACTGTCTCAGCCATGAGCTCGGTGAAATTGTAGTATCGGTGAAGATGCCGATTACCCGCAGTGGGACGAAAAGACCCTGTGCACCTTTACTATAGCTTAGTATTGTTCTTGGATAAGTGATGTGTAGGATAGGTGGGAGACTTCGATCCTGCGTCGCCAGGCGTAGGTTAGTCATTGTTGAAATACCACCCTTTGCTTATTTGAGATCTAACTCTGTATTACAGAGGACATTGCTTGGTGGGTAGTTTGACTGGGGTGGTCGCCTCCAAAAGAGTAACGGAGGCTTCTAAAGGTTCCCTCAGCACGCTTGGTAACCGTGCGTAGAGTGCAATGGCATAAGGGAGCTTGACTGGGAGACAAACAAGTCGATCAGGTACGAAAGTAGAGCATAGTGATCCGGTGGTTCCGCATGGAAGGGCCATCGCTCAAAGGATAAAAGGTACGCCGGGGATAACAGGCTGATCTCCCCCAAGAGCTCATATCGACGGGGGGGTTTGGCACCTCGATGTCGGCTCGTCACATCCTGGGGCTGGAGAAGGTCCCAAGGGTTGGGCTGTTCGCCCATTAAAGTGGCACGCGAGCTGGGTTCAGAACGTCGTGAGACAGTTCGGTCTCTATCTACTGTGGGCGTTAGAAATTTGAGTGGATCTGATTCTAGTACGAGAGGACCGAATTGGACCAACCTCTAGTGCATCTGTTGTCTCGCCAGGGGCATCGCAGAGTAGCTACGTTGGGCAGGGATAAGCGCTGAAAGCATATAAGTGCGAAACCCACCACAAGATGAGATTTCTTTAAAGAGCCGTTGGAGATTACAACGTTGATAGGCTATAGATGTAAAGGCAGTAATGTCAGAGTCGAGTAGTACTAATAGCTCGTAAGCTTATGTGAATCTCCCTCTACTTTTTAGTAGAGGGGGGGAACTTTCTAAATGTATTTGTTACGTTATAATATACAATATTAGTTATAGGATCCTTATAGGAATTTATAACAACCGCTTTAGGGTGGTTATTGCAGCGGGGCTCACCTCTTTCCATTTCGAACAGAGCAGTTAAGCCCGCTAGCGCAGATGGTACTGCCGTAAGGTGGGAGAGTATGTCGTCGCCCTTCTTTTAAAAAGCCTGATTACGCAAGTAGTCAGGCTTTTTTGTTTT
>NZ_CBCPHW010000039.1:0-5411 GCF_965118575.1 Myroides odoratus
GGCCGATAAATAAGCCGTGCGAGGTGCGCCATCTAAGCCAACCCATTGCGTGCGGTATAATCCAAATAATTGCAAGTGATCCACACTGCCCGAATAAGCAGGGTTAATCGAGGCGGGATTATACATATACTGGGTATATTGAGGATCTTGCTGAGCCGAGACTTGCTGAGCAAACAGCAAGCCTAAACTAACAAGTACACTATTTCGTATTGTGTTATATCTTTTCATCTAATGCGCTTTTAATTGTTTTCCAAGTGTAAGTTCGCTGCCTTCTTAATCATGCGGCTTCCTTTATCATCTTTGTACTCATAGGTTACTACATAGTAATACGTGCCACTTGGTAACTTACTGCCTTTATCAACGGTAACTTTACCTTCTGAATACCCCTTAAACACATTTGAACTTCCATCGCCAAGTGGGTCATAACCTTGGGTTTCATATACGCGAGCTCCCCAACGATTAAAGATCTCAACCTTGTTGTTGGGATAGTTTTTGATGTTGTCGATGATAAAATAATCGTTCTTGCCATCCCCATCAGGGGTAACTAAGTTGTAAATCACTACATCCCCATCCAAAACCCAATCTTTCTTTACTGTAGCTAATGTAAAAAAACCATAGCCTTTAACTGTAGCAATCGTCGTTACTTCTTTAGAAGACATATCGACTACCCCTCCTTCATCAACCCACAATTGAGCTTTTGGATCCCAACGAACAATATGCAACTCTCCTTCGGGATCTTTCAATACCTCAGGCAAGGTTGTATCCTCATCCCAACTTAGGGTCAACAATACATCGCTTTGATTTTCGTCACTTTTATCAATAAGCCAATATTCTTTGGTATTCAAAACCTTAACAACCCCTACTGCATTAGGACGGGCTTGGAAAAAAGCTTTATCATTATAAATATATTGTCCTACAAATACATCTTCAGAACTCTTCGGAGCTGAAATATGAGCATAGCGGTATTTCTCTTGATTTCCAATTGGGTAGGTAAAGGCTTCATTGCCGAGTTTCTCAATCATACCATCAACATGGGAATAATCAGTGACATTGCTTGCTTTAGAACCCTGTCGAAAGGTCAACATACCATACGAAACATTCGTTATGGGATTTAGAGTAGAATCTACTTTGACGATCCCTTCTTGAAAATCAACGGTTCCGTGAACCTCTATATTATTTTTTAAATCAAATGCCTTTTTGGGAACGGAGCTGTTAAATTCAACATGGTAAAAAGACGATATCCCATCACCTAAAATCTGCTTGACAACACCCGCGTTTTCTGTTAAGAAAACAGCCGTTGACTTACTTTTGTTTTGGGTTAGTCCATAATCACCATTATTGATAAAGTCCTGAAAATAAATGACCATACCTTCATTGGTTACATCTCCCTCGCTAGTATTCTCAAAAGTACCTTCGAAGGAAACTAAATCCCCTGAAGATATGGACAACTCTCCTTCATTGACAATTCTATTGACCGGTTCTTGAGCATATAGAACATGGCCTACTAAAACTAGCAGGGATGCTTTTATTACTTTATTTCTCATCTTTTCAAACGAATAGAATTAATATTGGATTTAAACCTTTTATGGGGTTTAAATCTTCTTGATAGAACAATGAGTTTAGTTTTAAAACTAAACTCATTGTCTTGAAAAACTATTGTACTTGATAGTTTACATTGATATATTGCTGAGCATATTGAATAGCCCAAGTAATGGTATTGGCATACAAAATACTATTGTAAACGGTAGTACCTCCATTATAAGCCTTCGCAATCGGGGCTCCTCCTGCTGTCATCGCTGCTGGCCAAATCGTTGTAGATCTATTGGCCGCATCTCCAGCAGTCCATCCTGAATCTCCCATATAAACATAACCTAACGTTTTGTGTCTCAACAACCAAGAACGTGATGAATTACCTCCTTGATGAGATAAACTCACATATTCATTAGAATAACCGCTTGCATAGTAGGAGTTATTTACATCACTTCCTCCTGCTTTTCCGCGAACATCTCCAAAGGGTCCGTTAAGCAGTGGATCATCTATATTTAAAATTGGATTGATATACGTAGTTCCAATTCCTGATACGGCAGTACTTCCTGAATAGGCAATCGCATTAATTAAATCTCTTGTTCCTGATGCGTCAGTCTCTTGCGAGTGAATCAATACTCCTTTTTTATTCTTCACAAAATCTTGTAAAATTGAAATACTCGCACTAGTTGGCGTATAGTTATATCCAATAACAATGATATCTATCTTATTGTTGTTGATTAAATTTCTAAGGACTGTACCTTGATTGTACCCCCCATTAACAATGGTCAAACCATCAACTTTTACTTTTCCATTGGTTCCAAAGTTAGAAGTTGTCTGTAAGACAGCTCTTGTGGTTTGCGTATTAGATGCTGTTCCAGGCTGATACGTTCCACCACCTAAGCCCAAGATGTTCATACGGCGGTAAACAAATTCGATGTTGACATTACACGTAGTAGCGCCTGATGAACTATTGGTACTAATTGTATAGCGGTGAATTCCTCCACTTACTGGAGTTCCCGTGGCTTTTAATACAACTTCTTGTAAACCGGTCGAAGTAAACGTTCCACTGCCTGTGAAAGTAACCCCGTTAACCGCATTGGTCGTAATGGTATAGGCTCCGATATATCCAACATTTGCATTTAATACCATTGTATTCTCTGCATTCATTGGAATGTTTGGTGCGTATTTTCCACTTACTGTGATCGAATTACACACTAAGTTGTAAACCACAGGTTGGCGAACCACATCGATGTCAAAGGAACATGTGCCCACTAATCCAGTTGCTGCATTTAAAGTATAACGATTGATACCTGGCACTGTTGGAGTTCCAACAGCAGACAAAACTACTTCTCTTGGACCTAATTCATCAAAGGACAACGGACCTGAACTAAAGTACACTCCACCTACCGTATTGGTTTGGATAGACGTATCTCCAGTAGCTTCTACATTCACTTGTAGTGTAACGGTATGGGCTGCAGTTAAAGGTTCATCTTGTTTATATATTCCTGCTATTATTGGATTACTACAATCTACGGTATAGCGAATGGCTTGTACAATCACTGTAATAGAAGAACAATTCGCAGGTGTATCTGAGTTAGATGACAAATTGAATAAATTCGTACCTGATGTACTTGGTTTGCCTGTTCCCAATAATTCAATCGTGTGAACACCTGGTGTGATAAAGTTTCCAGAACCACTAAATGAATAACCATTCACCGTATTCGTTGATAGATTCCAATACCCAATCGTTTGAACATTAACTTCAATGGTCATTTTATTACTGCTTATCAATTCTTTACCCGCATAATAATCTCCTTGAACCTGAATTGTTGCACAATTAATAGAATAGTCTACAGCAGCTTTATTTACAAAAACATATTTATCGACACAACTACTTGTTTTACTGTTTAATACAAGCGTTAATTGATCCCCATTCTCACCTGTATTATACCCAATATTTGGTGTTCCCAACCCTTCTAAAATAAGCGTATAACTGCCCGAAGAAGGGAAAGTACCCTTGGTAGTAAAATAGTAACCATTGGTGGTAGTGGCTATCACTTCATAGGTTCCCGCTTGAGTAACGGTAACAGGTACCGTTAAATAGTTGGTAGCATTTAAATACTCTCCTTGTTTAAAGGTTCCACTTGCAGCTATTGCTCCACATTGGATACGGCTGATTTCAAATACGGCTGGCGGTGGGGTTCCACACAAACTCAACCACGTATCTTGTGCCGTACTCCAATAATTAAAACACCCCGTAGTTTTATTATAAATCATCAAACCGTCGGTTTTGTTGGCAACGGGAATAGCATCGCGTTGTTGTGTGGTTAAGCGCGGCGTTAAGAATCCTTTATTCACACTCTCTAGCTCAAGAATGGCGCCTAAATTTGGAACAGCTGTTGTTCCTGAAATAGTACCATCTTTTATTTTTGTCATATTTGTTTGGGCGATACTGGAAGAAATTCCCATAAATAGTATCAATATCAATGAAATCATAGATTTCATCCCCTTGTATATCGTTGTATTAGTACTCATAATTTATTCTTTTAAAAAGTTAGTTTTTTTGCATTAAATCCAAAATCATTTGTTCTAGTTGCTCCATTTTGTGCAACATTTCTTGATTTTGTTGTGCAGTTTCTTCTTTAAGCTCTTGATTGCTTATTTCTAACTGTTTAATTTTTAATTCCTTTTCTTCTAGCTCATTTTTTTGATCAATGATGTGTAGATATAATTCTTCTGTTTTTTCTAGCAATTGAATAGATAACTCAGAAATATTAATAGAATATCCCTCATCTAATTTGGTCAACTCATGGATTGGTGTAATTCCAGGTAAGTGACGATTTTCTTTAATATAATCTTCAACAGCATCTAAGCTCTTGAAATCGTAATCGTATTTCAAAGAAGAATATCCATCAAAATAATTCTCAAATACATAATCCGCATAGTAACTATTTACTGCAGTAATACTTCCGTTTACTCTTAATTTTTCACTTGGCGCTCCAGAAGGTTCTGTAAAACCAATTCCAACCCATCCTTTTGTATAGATATCAGCAGTATTAGTTGTAGCAACTTTCTGCGTAGTTATATCATACCAAGGATGCTTATTTATCGATTCTAATTCAAGAATATGGATAATTTTATTTTCATCAGTAAATAATAAATTATTGGTAGTTGGATCAAATTCTAACTTGGTTAAAGACTCTGCATCTCCAACTAAATCAGTCAATTTAAATAAGGATTTAACACCTACTTCGTCTTGGTATATTAAGACGTGATCAATTGGATCATAAGTCAACGTAGTTAAGGTCTCACTTCCTTTTACCAATACATTAATATCAATCGGATGCGAATTACCTTTTTCGTCTTTATAGGTTAATGTATATAAATCAAACTCTTGGCCATGTTCATCCGTTTCTTTAGTAACCACATTTTCAAGACTTGTCAAAGTTTCATACATCTTAATAGCCTCCTCTAAATTGATGGTTTGTTTATCTCCTTGCGCATCATAATAAAAGAATTGGTTATTTACGGTATCATATCCAACGTTGCCATAGGTAGTATTTAGTTCCTTGATGATATTTTCAATAAACTCATTGTTGTTGGTGATGTGATTGATAAAATCAATACTATCTCCCAACTTGGTGATAAACTCTTGATTCTCAACTAAATTGGTAATAAAGGTTTCGTTGTTTGCAATCTCTGCAACGGCCAAGCGAACTGAATTGTTATTTGAATCCGTAACAACCAAATAATCTTGGTTTAAAGTAAAACTTACGTTGGTTGTATTTAATGCGGACCAATCAATCTCTTGTCTATCGCCATTTTCATCAAAATAGAAGAATTTATTGTTTACCGTATCAAAACTTACGTTTCCATAGGTGCCT
>NZ_CBCPHW010000040.1:0-3886 GCF_965118575.1 Myroides odoratus
GGCTCAAAGATAAAGCCTATGATTTAAAAAGATTGAGAGGTAAAGTTATAAAATTATCTAGTAAGATATCCCATAATGAGAATATTATAGCTAATTTTATTAAAAATGGTCTTTAAATAATACTATATAAACCTTACAAATACTATGGAATTAAATAATTTTAAGATTGATTTAAAAATTTTTAAGATAGATAAAAATTATTTTGAATTAAGAGAGAAGAGTGTAGATGAAATAATAGAAACAATAAAAGAAAATCATATTAAAAAATTAAGACATAAATTTAAAGACATTGATCTTACAAAAACTGTTGATCCTCAGGTTACCAAATATAAAGACGATGATTTTCTGTATTGGTCTTATTGCTTCAATCAACCCAAAGAAAAATTTTATTGGAAAGTGTTTTTGCCTGAAGGGCTAACTGAAAATCAAGATTTTAATATTATTGAATTTTCTTACGTTTTATTTATTAAGTATAAAGATGAACTATACTGTATAATTAGTGGAAGTGGTATAAACGTAATTAAAAAATACCTTAATCCATCGTTTGGTATTCAGATATATCAGAGATTATGTGAACCGATGATGGATAATATAATTGAAGTTTATACTAGAAGTATTGCTAATAACATCTCTTCTAAAAAAGAAACATATAACCTAAATCAAACAATTTCAGAGACTTTAGATTATTCTAATATACCTACTAAAATAAAATTAAAAGTCAGAGATGAATTAAAGCAAACCATCTTCAAGAAATATGATCTCAATACAAATCTTGTAATTATGGAAGTAGGAGCATATTTTTATTTGCGTAAAAAAATTGATTTTGAAGAATTAAAGGAATTAATTAAAGATCTTTATAAGATAGAAGATGAACTTGAACAAAAACAGCTAACATTATTTTCGAAAGTAAATAATTATGATTTAGAAAAATCTTTAGACAATTATCTATTAGAATTAGTAGTCAATGATGTATTAGTACATGTTGACAAATCAACTGCAAATAATAATTTAAATGATATAATAGAATTAGTACATCCTACTCAGTTAGAAAGATTCTATGAATGTGATAAATTTATAATTCGTTACAAAAATAGCCGAGGTAAAAGTGACTTAGAGGTATTTGATAGAGGGGGGTTATATTATAATGCAACAAAATATATTTACGAAACACAAGAGGATATCAACAATAGGCAACAAATAGTTCAAGATATTTACAAACTTAATATTTCTGGTCAAGTAAATAATAATCAAAAAACATACGCTAATTTTATATCACATATCACAGCGGAAATTGATTATCAGGGATACAAATATTTTAAAATAGACGGACACTGGTATCTATTAGAAGATGAGTTTTTATCTAGAATGAATGAAGATGCAAAATCATACTATAACAAATATATGCTTGAGAAAGATATTCTAAACGTTTGGAACCAAGGAGATGATGAAGACACTTATAATAAGAGTCATGAGGATTTGGACGGTTATTATATCTTAGATAAAGTAATAAACGAAAATATAGAGTTGTGTGATATTCTCACTATACAAGATGATATTGCCTATTTTATCCATGTTAAAAATGGTTTTAATACTAAAATGCGTGATTTATACATACAAGTTGTACTAGCTGCAAAAAGACTTTCAAATGATTTAAAAAATAATAATGGTATAAGCTATTTAGAGAAAACACTTATTGAATACAATAAAAGACAACCATTGAATAAAATAGATATTAAGGGGTTTATTGAAAAAATAAAAACTAAAAAACTTAATGTTACGTTTGTTATGGCTTTCAGAAATAATCATTATTTAAATAAGAATATAATCGATAGGATTGATGTTTGTAAATCAAATATCGCAAAATACTCGCTTGTACAAGTAGTTAAAGAAATGCAAGAGTATGATTTTGGTATAAAGCTTATTGATATATCTGATATAAAGAATAAATAATTTATGTAGTGATAGCCAAAATATTCCTATAACTACATAAATAAGACTATTATTCTATACAGATCTTATCTTAGTTGTTTAACCTAAAAACAACTATCATGGAAAATCAAATCACAAAGGAAGATTTAAGACTGTTTGCTCAAACAATTATTGGAGAGCTGAAAGAACTATTAACCAAACAAAGCAAAGAAATCTCTCCTGAATGGGTAAAGGCTAAAGTAGCAAGACAGATACTCAGTATCTCGCCAGCTTCACTACAAACACTGCGCATTAGTGGTAAATTGCAGTATCGCAAAATACTTGGTTCATATTACTACAATAGAAAAGATATTATGAACCTTTTTAATGAGTAGAAGTTAACTTCTACTCATTAAAAAGGTTGAAAATGGGCTCCCTCGAATTCCTTACTACAAATACTACAGTTGAATTATTAGAAAATGTAGAGAATCAAGGGAGTTTTTACTATCCATTTAACTGATTAATAAAAGTAGTTAATTGAGCTAATTTATCAGAATTTAGATTTTTTAAACCTTCAAGTAAGTCAGTGTAATTATCAGTTTGTTTATTTGTTTTTCCTTCAAGTTTAGCTTTTAAAATCTGCATTTCATTCTTAATAGCTTCCTCTTCTGTTAAGGCGTATTCCTCTGTTTGTTTAACAGAGTGATGACCCAACATTTCTTTTACTACGTGAATAGGCACACCATTGCCAAGAGTGACAGTACTTCCAAAAGTTCTCCTTGCCTTATGTGTGTTTAACTCACTGATTTCACAAAGTGATGCAATTTCTTTTAAGTACTCATTCATCTTTTGATTTGAACGAACGGGAAGTACAATATCTTTACCAATACAATCAGGATGATCTTTATACTTTTCCATTATCTCAATAGCTTTTGGAAGTAGAGGTATAGTAATATTAGCATCTGTCTTCTGTCTATTGGTTCTAATCCATAGATTACCTTCTTCATCCTTTGTAATATCACTTTTCTTTAACTGATATACATCAATATAGGCAAGACCTGTATAACATTGAAAAACAAATACATCTCTTACAGTACTTACTCTATCATTTTGGAACTCTTTGTTTTCTAAAATAGATAGTTCTTGTTTGCTTAATGGTTTCTTATTGAGCTTCGTCTTTTTAGGTTTATATTGTACAAAAGGATTAGAAGATATTATTCCCTTAGCAACAGCCCGTAAAACAATCTTCTTGAAGTTTGAGATATACTTTATAGCTGTATTATTAGAACACGCTCTAACGGTCTTTAAATAGTGTTCATAACCAATTACAAACTCATAGTTAAGTTCTCTAAACTCAATATCTTCTTTACCATATACATAACGGATATATTCTCCTACATGTGATCTTGCTGTTACGTATCTTTCATGTGTTCCAATAGCGTACTCTTTAGGTACTAACTTAAAAACTTCATCATTATGCTTTTGGAATTCTTCTAAAACTTTAGCTTTACTTGTTCCCTTACCTTGGATATAATCCATAAGCACAGAAGCAGTAATAGGCTCTTCATTACTTAAGAGTTCTAATTTGTACTTAGTAATCTTAGATACGATTGTATCTAAAATATAGTTTAGCGTTTTGGCATCTTCTTTAGAGCCATTAGCACGACCTGCTTTTTGGTTCCATCTTTTGATATCCCATTTGTGACTAAGAGAAGTCTCTTTGCGAATACCATCTACTGTAATTCTAAGGTAAACACCTCTTAAATTACTTTTCTCTCTAGTTGGTTTGAGAAAGAAATTAATTGATAACTGTTTTTCTAACATAATTCAACTGTTTTTAAATATTAATAAATGTCGAATTAAAACGTTCCAAAAACACAGTTTAAAACTCTCTGGCACCCTTTGGCGTCAAGGTTTGCCAAGTTGAAAGGTGCACATTACTTAGATATTTTTTTGTGCACCGAATCAAGAATATTTT
>NZ_CBCPHW010000041.1:0-2913 GCF_965118575.1 Myroides odoratus
AGCCCACAGCGACCCGCAGGCGAGCTAAATGATGCCCAGCGATGGACGTGTTGCGCCTTGGAGGACGCAGCGTAGCGAAGACAACAAGGGGCATAAACGGACAAAGAAGCTGGGCGTGAGAAGGACAACGAGAGCTGCAAGAAGAAGGACAACCTGCAAAGCGGAGCGGAGCACCCGTAGGGCGTTTAGGTGCTTTTTTTTTCATCTGAAAAGAAAATAATAAACAAAAAAAAGTACCTGAACGGGATGGACAACTCTTGCCGAACTAGGACGACGAACTCCGCTTTTCCTGCACTTGTTTCTTTGTATAAATGTCCTTTAAGGAACAATCTATTGCAAGGGATGGTATTTGTTGACAGATGCCTGTAATTGCTCTAATTCTGTTTGTTTGTATGCCTGGGTACTACTGCTGTGTTTATGTCCTGAAAAAGCTTGAACTAAACGCAGATTATGGCCTGATTTTAAAAGGTGTGCAATAACACTTTGACGAATTTTAATCGGATGAATTCTATTTCCTTTACTCCGCCCCTCATTGAGTAATCGACTAATCCCCTGCCCTTGCAAGGATTTGCCGTATTTGGAGATAATTAAATATAAGGTAGTTGGATTAAACTGATTTCGATCTTCTAGATAACGCAAGATTAATACAATTTGTGTCGCTTGTAAGGGCAAGGTTCGAGCATGGGTTTTACTGGTTTTGCCAATGTGGATTTCTGCCTTTTCTAGGTCAACATCCACAAGTTGTAACGCACTGATTTCTTGTATCTGTAACCCTTGGTTAATCAATAAACTAAGGATTACTTTATTGCGGGTTTCCAAGCGTTTGTCCTTGGATCTATAGTTAGAGAATAAAGAATCTAATTCAGGTTTGGTATACAGCTTTTCCGTGGCAATAGCCCGGTTTACCCTGTCTTTTAGCGTGAGCTTGACACAGGGATGATCTGCGCGCTTGCCCATATCTTGCAGGTAACGGTAGTAGATTTTTATAGCAAACAGGTGATTGCGAAGGGTTTTGGGATGGAGATTTTGGTTGCGCAAGTAGCCTATATACTGTAAAACGTCTTGCAAAGTTGCCACTTCAGCTTGCCCGTTTTGATAATCCGTATAGCGTTTGATTAAATTCCGTAATCCTTTGGTTTTATAGTTTACTTCAAGGTATTGTGCTAAAGTCATGGTTCTTCATCTTGGAGGTTTTTGAGTTGGGTTGAGTCAATATGCGTGTAGATCTCGGTGGTCTTGAGTTGTTCGTGACCCAAAAACTCACGCACTTGTTCCAGTTCCATGCCCTGGGATAAAAAATGCGTAGCAATGGAGTGACGCAAGCTGTGAACACTGATTTTAGCTAGGCGTTCAGGGTGGATGTTGATCGTATCTAGCAGGCGTTTGAGCAGTTGATTATACGTCCACTCCTGCATTCGCCTGCCTTTGGTATTGACAATAAGCGCTTGTTCGGCTGTGGGTTCTTTGGCTAGATAAGCTACAAAATCAACTTGCATCTTCTGCGTAAAAGGAATGATGCGACGTTTGTTGTTTTTGCCCTTGGGAACAAGCAGTAAATTTTCCTTCAGATATAAATCTTCTTTGTTAACCGCCACCAGTTCAGATACCCGTAGTCCACAACCATACCCCAGGTGCAACATGACTCTTTCTTTCAGGCTGGCTGTTGCATAAAGCTGTTGTACTTCCCCTTGGCTTAAAATCTCTCGTACAAAATCATCCGTTTCTTGGCTTTTGGGAAGGTCAAGTTGTAAAAGGTAATTGGTCTTTTTAAACTCAAATAAAAAAATATAAAACAATTCAATACACCGCATATGATGTTGGATGCTACTGTCTTTAAGTATTCCTTGTCCTTTGATTTTATTAGGACGATGTTTTAAATAAGCGTAATACTGCTTGACATCTGCTTCGGTAACCTGTAAAAAATCTTTCTTGATAAAACCTAAAAAATGACACACATTCCAGTAGCGGTTTCTCGAAGTTTCCTCCTGATAACCCTTGATCACTAAGTAATCGTAAAATTGTTTTAAGGTGCTCTCTATCATAATAACTAGGGGTATGATGCTTTTGCTTACTCTTACTTTTCATTTTTTGGGTCGCTAGATCACTATATACTCATTTTCAATATTTTAAAACCTTTTAATTAAGGGTCTAGTGACCCACTAGCGAACCACTAGTGACCCAACAGCGGTTCATTTAATCGTTTTATCATCATACTTGTTGTTTTAAACCTTCGATTTGATTTAGTAAGTAATCCTTAATCTCCATTCTAAGCTTCTGATGATTATCCCAATAACTAATGGTATACTTAATCCCTTTATTGGCATAACCCCCGTTTTGTTTGAGATATTCCAGTTCTAATAGACTGTTGATATACCGTTGCACTTGGGTTTTAGATAGACTAAACTCCTGTCGGATTTCACGCTGTAAAAAATCTTGGTTCTCGTTTTTTACGTATTTCTTGAGTCGTTCAAAAAACTGCCTGAGACTTCCATCGAGTTCATCAACCTTTAATACTATACTCTCAAAAAGAATCTCGGTTGCTTGCTGTATATCTTCGATCTCGGTTAGTAACTGATTGTCTTTGGTTAGCTTTCTCTGATACTGATTTAAAAATGTCACTTGTTTGATTACCGCTTGATACATTTCATTTAGCCTTCTAATCTTGTGTACTTTTTCAGGGAGTTGCAACTTAGTAGCATACGGATTTACAACCTCGTACACTTTTAATTCCCGGACAATCTTTTGGATAAAGCCGATCGCCTTTTGACTTTGATTCCCATCAATCTCTCCGGCATTGCGCTTGTTTTGATACTCGATGATTTTTTGGGTTTGAGCCTTGCTTTCATCCACAGCAATTAAAAAACTACGACTCATATTGTCTTCATAGGTCTCGCCTTTGGTGGTAGCACTCAG
>NZ_CBCPHW010000042.1:0-2564 GCF_965118575.1 Myroides odoratus
AGCGATAACTATATCAGCTGGAGTATCACTGACTCTTTAAGTGATCCAGAGCTACTCGCTAGTGGAAAAACGGGACAAACCATCCAACTCGATACAACCCCTGAATCGGTCAAATACCAAGCCACCCAAACCTCGAATCGCAGCTTTAGGGTAACGCCAACGCAAAAGGGTACGTATTTAATCGCTGCGGCGAGCAAACCCAAAGACCAGATCGTAAAACCGTATTATGAAGGGTTTTATTACTATATCGAAGTCGTGGATACGGCATCTATTGAATCGCTGCATCTCAGTGCTTCTGTCGCCCAAGGACTCATTATAGGCGATCAAGTGGTTTTTACCGTACACAGCGACATCCAACTCCCCCAAGAACAACTCGACCAGTTGCGTATCAAAGTAACGGTAAAGGATGTACATCCCGATGATAATGCCTCAACGATTTTTAGCACACAAACCCCTACCTCTTTTGTACAAGAAGCCAACCAAATCCGGGCGTATTTCCAGTGTCAAAATGCCTGTGCGTATCAGGTGGAAGTCTACTACAACAATCAACCGCTTACCGATATACTTCCCCAATCTTTTTGCGTAGCGGCCAATAAAATTCTATCCATTACCCCCAAAGTAGAACGAGTTCGCTTGGGCAGTAGCGTTGTGTTTCAAGCTGTAGTTCAAAACAGAAAGTCCGTTGAAGCAGCACACATCAAATGGAGAATCAAATCCGCAGATGCACCGCGTTTTAAAGGCTATAGCGAAAAGGGACTTTCCATTCGCTGTACCTTTGCTAAGGAAGGTGTCTATGAAATCGAATGTGTATACGGTGCTTTTTGGATCGGAAAACAAACCGTTCGACAAACCATAACGGTTGTATCCAATCAAATAGAGCAAATCAATGGGAGTAATAACGAGGTACTTCCCCAAAGTTCTACCTCATCTATGCCTACAAGGTGTGAGGTTTACAGAAAAAGTCTATTTTCAATTGCAATAACCTCAACCTTGGGCTATCACCCAGATACGCAGCAAGGAACGTATGTTGAAGTACAAGAAGCTGAATCTTCTACTTTGTTTCAACGCCTTGTCCATCACTTTTTTCCAGTCCAAAAGCAACAACCCGTATCGCGTATGTACAACAATACCGATTCAGAATTGATATGGCGACTTAAATACAGCAAAGGACCTAAAAAGAAACAGGGCTTTGGAATGTCTATACACTATGTGAATCCCCAACTCACTAATGAAATCCAACAAGAGTTAATACAAATAGGCATCCCCGAACAAAAAGAAACACAACCCAATCAAAGTTTGGATCCCGTGATGATCTACCCCGTGTATACCCAAACTGATGAGATTGTATTGCGCTCGACTGTGGATACCATTGACTTTCAACTGGAAGAAAAGGGAACCTATCAGTTAGAAGTGGAGTTGAATGGCCGTAGTAAAACCTTTGAGATTGAATGTATCGAAGGCAAAGTCAAGCGTTGGGCTTTTGTGGATCAACACGACCAACCCGTAGACTTCTTAAGTTTTAACGAAGCTTTTTCCCTTGCCGCTGAGATTACAGGTTTTGAGAATAAACAAGCGTGTATTTGCTTTTGGTATGACTATCGAAATCGCGCAAAAGAAGTAGTAGAACTCGCACGTGATGCCGTTCATTTTGATAGTGATGGAAAATGTACCTATACCGTACAAGCGTTTTCACCGTTTTGGAAGACCTTTGAAACCCAAGTACCCCAAGGTAAAGGCAATTCCTATTCGGTATTTTTTACTTTTACAGAAGAAGTGGGTTTAGAAAATGTGAGAAGAACACTATTTGAGGGCAACCAACAAATGATCAATCATATTTTTCCCCTTGACACCAACCATACCTATGCCTTAATTAGCAAAGAACTGCACTTTGAAGCTTATTTCAACAAAGCCAATCACACCCGACTTATCGAACCTATTTTATACAAAGAACCCCTTGAAATTCAAGTGAGGCGCATTTTAGGGCGGTATACAAAACCAGAAGCCATTCCGCATCAGTTGACACTGAATCTATACGAAAATACCAATCAAAGTGTTTTTAAATTTGAGTTTAAAGACCGATTGGCAACCTCTTTACCGCTGGTTATTCCCAAAGGAGAAAACACCGTTTACACGCCTTTAAATACCGCAGAGGAGGCTATTTTTAAATGTGCTGCCCACCTAAAGGAATTAGAATCGAACTTTGTTGCGCGTGTTTTTTATATGGGAATAGCCTATGAGGTGCAACTTGAAGTGCTTCGCCTTGCTTCGGGTTATATAGCCACGAAACCCGAAACCATAGAAGAACTATTTCCAAGAGGATATAAACGCAATGCCGCCAATGATACTTTATTGGTTCAACGCCTAAAACCAGAACTTGAAGAAGGACTAAGCAAACAAGAAATAGAAAATCGAATACAATACAACCAAAAGAAAATCAACAAATACCAACGCGATTCCCTATTTGGACATCTCTATTTACACCAATTAAAACTAGTGAAAGAACTGGTTTTTGGATCTGCCTTTAAGGATAAAAAAGTACCCATTAAAGTGGAAGCGGGAAAGGC
>NZ_CBCPHW010000043.1:0-2004 GCF_965118575.1 Myroides odoratus
AAGAGAAAATTCAAACACTTTAGAAAATCTGCTCCAGTACAAGTTACTAAGAGTAAAGAGAATTATGTAGAGATCTTTTTAAAAGAAACAACAACTAGAGCCAGGGATGGTAAAACGGTTTACATCCGACCAGAGTTTCATGAAAAACTCACTCGTATTGTTCAGGTCATAGGAGAGGACAAGGTTTCTATTTATGCTTATTTAGATAATCTATTGGACAACCATTTTGAGGAGTTTTCACAGACAATTGTAGAAAAGTTTAACCAGAAGTATAAACCTATCTTTTAATCCATGGAAATAGTAATAATAATCAGTCTTGTTATTATTATAGCTCTTCTGTTATTAAATAAAAACAAATCAATTCAACAAGAGAATCCAACAGAAACAGAAGAGCTACCCTTTAAACAAGATATCCCTGTAAGTATTATGGGAGAAAGTAAACCAATCGTACTAAAGCAATCACTATTTTCAATTAACCAAATAGAAGATGAACTTGATCTAGAAGAGGAAGAAAAAGAACTAGGTGAGAGTTTACAACCAATGGATCATGATTTTACTGAGCGAGTCAATATGGATGAGCTTAATAGTTTTGTTAGGTCTATTGAAGAAGAGTTAATCAATGATGCTACAGTAAATACAGCTAAAAAAATTGAAGGATCTGATTTACTTGAATTACTTCAACAGGCAATGCCTGATTCAGCTAAGACAATAGCAAAGTTATTAGATCAATCACTAAACGAAAAATTACCAAAAAAGGAAGAAGTAATAGATAGTGAGAATTTTAATATTAATGATTTTGTGTAAAGAGAAACTGTGAAGGCGTTATTGTAAAGTATACTTAACGCCTTTTTCATTGCATTTTATCGCCATGCGCGTCCCCAAACTTCCACAATTCCTCCCTCAAAGAGTTTTCCAAAGACATTTACCAAAGTATCATGCAAAGGGCATGATTATAACCAAGTAAATGTCATTCTTATGAAAACAAAAACAATCAAACAAAGGCTTTTTTTACTACTTATTGTACTAAGTAGTTTACCCTTACTAGCTCAAGGAAACGGAGCAGCAGGAATCACAGAAGCTACCCAGATGGTTACTTCTTATTTTGATCCAGCCACTAAACTTATCTACGCTATTGGAGCAGTGGTTGGTCTTATTGGAGGAGTAAAGGTGTATAACAAATTCTCTAGTGGTGATCCCGATACAAGCAAGACAGCAGCAAGCTGGTTTGGGGCTTGTATCTTCTTAATTGTAGCCGCTACCATTCTACGTTCATTTTTCCTTTAAAAGATGCGCTTATGAAAAAGTATAGTATCAATAAAGGCATTGGAGCCAGTGTAGAGTTTAAAGGACTCAAAGCTCAGTACCTGTTTTATTTTGCAGGTGGACTTTTGGGGAATCTTATTCTTGTTATGGTCATGTATATGGCAGGGGTAAACAATCTTATTTGTTTAGCCGTAGGCCTTAGTACATCTGGCTATCTTGTTTACAAAGTATTTTCATTAAATAAGAAATACGGTCAGTATGGTCTTATGAAACTTCAAGCTAGAAAATACTTTCCAAGGTATATCATCTCAAGAAAAGAGGTAAAAGGGTATTTCAATAGAAACTTAAAATTAAGAAGCTATGAGAAATACAGCTAAGACAAACACCTTAGAAAGGATGTTTCCTATTCTCTCGGTTGAGAATAACTGCATTGTTTCAAAGCAAGCAGATATTACGGTTTGTTATAAAGTCATTTTACCTGAGATATTTACCATCTCAGATAAAGAATATGAGACTATTCATAGCGTGTGGCATAAGGCTATTAAAACGCTCCCTGAGTTTACTGTGATTCACAAGCAAGATTGGTTTGTAAAAGAAAGCTATGAGGCGAATTTTACAGATCAAGAGCAAAGCTATCTAAGTAGAAGTTTTGAAAGACATTTTAACGAGCGTCCCTTTTTAAACCACAGCTGTTATTTGTTTGTGACTAAGACCACCAAAGAGCGGATCAAAAGCCAAAGT
>NZ_CBCPHW010000044.1:0-1829 GCF_965118575.1 Myroides odoratus
AAATGACGCGTATAACCTGCGTTTGTCTGAGCGTCGAGCTCAATCGACGATTCAATGGATGATACGTCAAGGGATTGAAGCAAGTCGCTTAACAGGCAAAGGGTATGGCGAGAGTCAATTACTCAATGCTTGCAGCAATGGCGTGCGTTGTACAGACCAAGAACACCAAGTCAATAGACGAAGTGAATTTATTATTTTGGATAGGTAAGTTTACAACCTATATTAGTGTGATTTTTTCAAAAAGGATTAGCTGAATTTTCAGCTAATCCTTTTTTTATAGTAAAAATGCTAGTCTTATAAATGTACGTTCTGGAAATAACCCCTAATATATCATTGTATTATTCTGTATACGGATTCTGCCAATCATTGGTCGTCCTAAGTTACGCAGCGTAGCATCTTATACTTATCCCTAATGTTTTATAGGCACATTTATTTTCTTGTTCGGTCGCATAAGTAAAAGTTAAAAACACCTGGCTTTCATATTAAAAAGACACTTGTTCCAAGAATATATGAAGTAAAAAATGGACAAGGAATATAGCTTTTAGTTTCGTGGGAAAACTTTACAAAATGTCAATTTTGATACTGAAACTAAATTAAATATATACAGTATATAAACTTACCTGACGTTTATTTCCTGATTTTGTCATTTTCAATGCATTTAAGTGGATGAAATGAGATGATAAAAATGAATTTTCAATTTATGTAAAAAAAACACTCATTTTGTGATTATTGATTTCAATGGGAAGTGATATGTCATGAATATCTTATTTAAGAGATTTTATGTAAACATTAGAATTACTATATGCGAATATTCGAATATTTTATTTTTTATTTAAAATTAAAAATTAATATAATTTAATAGTGTTTTACTGATTTTATTAAGTTTTTAATTGATTTAAAATCAATAATTATCAATTATTTTTATAAAACATTTAATGAATGTAGTTTTGTAATGGAGCATTTTATGAGTTGTTTAATAAAAATAATAATAATGATAAAAAAATTAATTCCATTAGTAGCACTTGTTTTAAGTGGTTCGGCCATGGCCCAAATTGGGATAGGAACGAAGAAAGCCGCTAGTTCAGCACAATTGGATATTGTAGCAGCTAAAAAAGGAGTATTATTACCAAGAGTACAACTAGACACAAGTACCAATTATGCTCCAATAGAAGGAGAAAGAGTTGAAAGTTTATTAGTTTACCACATAGGTAATGCTAATTTAGAAGCAGGATTTTACTATTGGAAATTCAATGCCTGGACTCCCTTACTTTCAGGTGATACGGTGATTGACAGGATGAATAATACATTTACAATTGGAGGAAATCCAACAAAAAATGGGGAGGAATCTTTAATTATTACAGATACTGAAAATCACAGTGTGTACCTATCTATTGCAGCTATTGCCAATAACAGCACATTTATTACCAATTTGGTTGAGAATAATGAGTTCGTAACTAAACTTGGGGATAATATTGATTTTATCAATCATATTACTAACAATAATGAGTTCATTGAAAATATTATCAATGAATTAAAGGGAACCTATGGAAATGTAAATTACGATTCAACAACGAACAAGTTCTTTTATTATGATGAAAATGGTGTGAAACACGAAATCGATTGGTCTGCATTAAATACAACCAACGTAAGTTTTACCCTTGATAATGATTATTTGGTTGTTACGGATTCAAATAACAATTCGGTTCGTTTAGCAGTATCCGAAATAGCGAACAACAGTACATTTATCACAAATTTAGTGGAGAACCGTGAGTTCATTACTAAGTTGGGGGATAACGTAGAGTTCATTACTCATATTACCAACAACAACG
>NZ_CBCPHW010000045.1:0-1645 GCF_965118575.1 Myroides odoratus
TAGGTAATAATAGTTTCTTCTACTACGACGCAACTGGAACGCCAATACCAATTAGTTGGGATGATTTAGGAAATACAAAAATCAAATCCTTTGTAGTAACCGAAGATAATTTGACTATTACAGATACCGACAATACTATTTTTTCAGTGTCGATTGACGAATTAGGAAAGATCATTGCAAATAATGATGTTTTTGTAACGAATTTAGTTGATAATCAAGAGTTTATCACCAAGTTAGGAAACAAAGTAGAGTTTATTGAGCAAATCACGAACAATACTAAGTTTATCGAAGAGATCATCAACAAGCTAGCAGGAACGTATGGAAATGTTGGTTACAATACAGGTAATAATAGTTTCTTCTACTACGACGCAACTGGAACACCAATACCAATTAGTTGGGATGATTTAGGAAATACCAAGATCCAATCCTTTGTAGCAACTGCTGATAATTTGACTATTACAGATACCGAAAACAACATTTTTTCAGTATCGATTGATGACTTAGGAAAGATCATCGCAAATAATAATGAGTTTGTGACGAATTTAGTAGACAATCAAGAGTTCATTACGAAGTTAGGTGATAATGTGGAGTTCAAAAAAATAATCAATGCTAACGTTATCAACTATTCATACGAAGAACAAATCAAATCTGAAAAATGGTTAAATACAACCAAGCAAATTGCAACAAAAACGTATGATATTACTTTAACTGAAAATGCTAATATTCTAGAAGTGCCTGGAGATTTTGCAGATATTATTTTAAGTGCACGTTTAATAAATAAAGCTACAAATTCAATTACTGAAGGCGTATTGAGAAAAGCAGTTGTAAATGGAAATACACAAGTTGTTCTTGGAGTATCTGAATTATTGACGGTTTATCATCCTGCAGGACAGTACTATTTTGTTTTAGAATATGTAAAAAAATAACAGTTACTAGTAGTAACAACTAATTTACTTTGGTTGCTCAGTTCATAAAAATATATAAACTGAGCAACCATCTTATAATTTTGAATAAAGATAGGATGTAATTTGAATGAAAGAAGTGGAAATCAGATTCAACAATCTTCAATATAAAGTTTCGTAAAAACTTAGAAATATGAAACTAACTTCGTAATTGTACTTTTTATAAGGCACAGAGAAGAAGAATACAAGTGGGTAATATTCACATTTATTTGGTGAAAATAACGGAGGTATTAAAATACACTCTAGTTTTTAGTTGAAAAGTATATACAATAGACTCTAAAAGAATAAAGTAAAATCAGACACCCTATCTTATGGCGATTCTATTTCTAATACGGATTGTTTTTTTGTATTAGAATATTTATTAAATCAAGTATACAAAGCGCATGTATAGCGGCTTTAAAATTTGATTTGGTTTTTTCTACAGAAAATTAAGAA
The DNA here is from genome assembly GCF_965118575.1 of Myroides odoratus. Taxonomy (GTDB): domain Bacteria; phylum Bacteroidota; class Bacteroidia; order Flavobacteriales; family Flavobacteriaceae; genus Flavobacterium; species Flavobacterium odoratum_B. The sequence continues at coordinate 1,398 of NZ_CBCPHW010000045.1, forward strand.
AAAAAAGCATGATAAAGACAAAGATATATAGCATATTGTTACTAGTGTTTAGTACAAGTGTGATTTATGGACAGGTACCTTCGTTGATCGTTAATGAGGGGGAACTGTCTATCTCTTCTGGGGATTTAGTATCCTTTGAAGGCACCTTTAAAAATAAAGCAGAGGGCGATGTAACGAATGATGGGACAGTAATTTACTTTCGTGATTTCATCAACAATGGCTATTATGGATTAACATCTAAAAACACA
>NZ_CBCPHW010000046.1:0-1580 GCF_965118575.1 Myroides odoratus
TTTAAAAAGTCCTGCGGTGAGTCACCGCGGCCAATTGTGTTTTCTTTAGGTTCTGCTGTTGGGTTAAGGGGCTGTGGTGACTCGTCTCCAGTTGAAAAAAGAAGTACAGTTCGGTTATTCAAAAGTTCAACAAAGATGTTTTCATCATGTCCCTGTAGTGTTTCGTTGATGTCTTTACCTATCGAAGTGGCTGTGGTCAACTTTAAACTCGGGTATTCCGATTTCAGCATACTCCCATATTTATGTACCGCCGCTCTACCAGCTGCATCGTTATCAAAAAAGAAGATAAGTTCTTCGAGTTGTTTTAATTGGCTCACCGCCTCGGTGTATTCCCCCGTTAAACCATTGGTTCCATAACACGCTAAAACACTGTACTGCTCTGTTATCGTATTGATTTGCAACAAGCTTGCTGCATCGATGATACTCTCAGTCAAGATTAACTTCTTGGTATTTACATCGGGATAACCAGGATAAAGTCCTTTTCTATTTTTAAGGTAATAGTGTTTAGCATCTTTCTTGTCTAAAGTACTTCTAAAATAAAACCCCGTAACTGCATTTTCCTTGTTTTTAAGCGCAAAGACAATACACCACTTGCCAAAAACGCCATACCCTTTCTCTCCTGTTCGACTAATAATTCCCTTGTCTAATAGTAATCCTACATCAACGCATTGGCTAATTAATTGCTCCTCTTTTCGTGTGCCATGGTGGAACTGTCCTCCATTATAACCAACTTCGATTTTCTTATGGTCTAAGCCTCGTTGCTGTAAGTAATCTCGGGCTGGTTTGCTGTTGTGAACTGCATTTTTAAAGTATTGATACATACCACCCAAAAAGTTAGCAGTAGATAGCACCGTATTTTTTCCTCCTTCTTGATATCCTAGTATAGCTTTGCAGGTATTGATTGCTTGGGATTTGGTGGTATTTTCTTGATGCATCACAAAATCAATCACATCCATACTTTTACCATGGGTTTTACAATTGCTACTAAAGCAATAAGCCGTTTGGGTTTTGTAATACACCTGCATACTCGGGGTTTTATCCTCATGGAACGGACAGTGCAATCGACTCTGCTTGTCAGGCTTTAAGCCGTAATGATGCAATACCATCGCCAAACTTAACTGTGCTTTTATCTCACTTATTTCCATAACTGAAAAATATTTAAAGTATTTTATCACTACATATCTGTTGCAAATCTAACAAATGCATCGTTATAAAACAAACTTTATATGTTTTTGATACGATATATATGTTCCATATATTTGTTAGATCGTTTAATTTATTGTTGTTTTTAATACATTTATGGAGTCTATTAGCTTTGGTAAACGCCTTGCACAGGTAAGGAAACAGAAAAAAATCTCGCAGGATGAACTAGGTAAACTTGTAGGAGTTCACGGCGCCGTTATTGGACGTTACGAACGAGAAGAAGTTAAACCTTCTATCGAGATTGCTACAGAGCTCGCTGAAGCTTTACAGATTTCTTTAGATTACCTTGTAGGAGTTACAGATATACTCCTTGACAAGAATATTGTTAACAGAGTACTCGATATACAAAAATTAAACGAAGAGGATAAAAAACACGT
>NZ_CBCPHW010000047.1:0-1307 GCF_965118575.1 Myroides odoratus
ACATCGACTACTATTTTTACGGTTGATGGTTTGACCAATACCGCCAAGCAAATTAGTGGAAATCAAATAGCATCGTTTCACAACATCACTTTTGATAGCCCTGTTACCACGATAGCTTTCGATTTAAGAAATAATATTGATGCTACTGGGGAAGTTGATTTTCGAAATGGAATTGTTGTGGTTGACTCAACGTACAATCCTGTTACGAAAGTTTCTAACGGGATGATTACGTTTCAAAACGGGTCAAAAGCAATCCGTGCAAGTAACCATTCCCATGTATCTGGTCAAGTAGAAAAGATTGGAACAGATGCCTTTACCTATCCCACTGGCGATCAAGAGAAATACCGGTATGCGCGCATCTCTGCACCTAAGGATGTAAAAGATGTTTTTGTAGGACAATACGTTTATAACGACGAGGCTTTTTTCAAGGCCCGTCCCAATGCAGTAGGTATTGTTAAAGTAGTAAATAACAAAGAATACTGGATTATCGATAAAAGGGATGAAAATAAGAGTGATGTGTTGTTGACCCTAAGCTGGGATGAATCAACTACTTCATCGGATGTTTTACAAGATCCCGAAGGCGACTTACACATTGTTCGCTGGGATGCTAAACAACAACTGTGGGTTGATGAAGGAGGGGTAGTCGATATGTCTTCTAAAGAAGTAACGACAATTGCTACAGTTAAAGGCTATGGATTTTTCACCTTAGCTACAGTAAAGAAAGACTGGATTTTGGATGGGGATGTAGTGATTTACAACTTAGTTACCCCTGATGGGGATGGCAAGAACGATTACTTTATCATCGACAACATCAAAAACTATCCCAATAACAAGGTTGAGATATTCAACCGTTGGGGAGCTCGCGTATATGAAACTCGAGGTTATGATCCACTTGGCGATGGCAGTAGCAATGTTTTTAAAGGATATTCAGAAGGTAAAGTTACCGTTGATAAAGGCAGTAAGTTACCAAGTGGCACGTATTACTATGTAGTAACCTATGAGTACAAAGATGACAACGGAAGTCGCATGATAAAGAAGGCGGCAAATCTACATTTGGAAAATAATTAAAGAAGGATCAGATGAAAAGAAATAGCATAATACAAGCGGTAGTTCTTGCTTGTTTAAGTGTACTTTGTATGCCTAAAACTTTTGCCCAGCAAGATCCTCAATATACCCAGTATATGTATAATCCCGCCTCGATTAACCCTGCTTATGCAGGCAGTGTGGATCACTTGCAATTATTTGGATTATACCGCACCCAGTGGGTTGGCTTAGATGGCGCACCGCGCACGGCTTATTTATCGGCT
>NZ_CBCPHW010000048.1:0-948 GCF_965118575.1 Myroides odoratus
GCATCACGCGTTAAACTTCCTGCTAATACATCGGCGGCTTGCTCGTTATTTTTCAAACCTGAAACCGTATAAGTCAATGTAGGATCTACATCGCCGTATACTTTGGTTTTTACCTCTGCATTTACAATTAATTCAGCAGGTTGTATCGTTAAATCTGCTGAAGCAAATCTAATCGCATAATTTCCATTAGATATTAGCGTTCCTTGCTTAATCGTGTAAACTCCTGCATTTTCTCCTGGCAGGCGAATAAGTTCGCCTGTTAAAATATTTTCTATTTGCTCATTATTTACCAACCCACCAAATGTATACGTCCATTGAGGATCGGCATCGCCATACGTTTTTTCTTTAGGATCAACAATGATAACTAACTCCGCAGGGATAATCGTCAAATCTGCAGAATGAAAGACAATCGTATAGTTTGAATTGGTTACTAAACTGCCTTGATTCATGGCATAAGTACCTACATCTTCTCCCATTAAGCGACTTAAACGACCCGATAATACGTTTTCTTTTTGTTCATTTCTCTTTAATCCATCTACTGTATAATTGAATACAGTATCACTATCTCCATATAACTTTGTTTTAGCAATTGCATTTACAATTAATTCCGCAGGAGTAATTTGGAAATTAGCTGTAGTGTAAACAACTGAATAATTTGAATTTGCAGTCAAACTACCTTGATTAATTAAATAGGTATTCACTGCTTCACCTAGCACCCGAACTAAGGCACCCATTAGGACATCAACAGTTTGCTCATTATTTTTTAGCCCTGAAATTGTATAGGTTAACGCAGGGTCTGCATCTCCATACACTTTGGCTTGAGCATTAGCCGTTACTGTCAATACAGCAGGCGTAATGGTTAAATCATCGCTTACATATTGAAGGGTATAATTTGTTGTAGTTGCTAAACTACCTTGTGTAATGGTGTAAGCTCCAATCGCTTCTCCA
>NZ_CBCPHW010000049.1:0-902 GCF_965118575.1 Myroides odoratus
CGTTATCCAGTGCTTTCCATCGCTCTTGGATACGAATGTCTTGTAAGGCTTCTATCGCTAATTTTTGTACATGAAAACGATCCGTTACTTGTATAGCATTAGGAAAACTCTTGCTTACAATATTTTTCATAGAGTTAGCCATATCTAAAGTTACTTCGCGTACTTTTCTTCTTATTTTTGAGCTGACACCAAGTAGTTTTTCTACAATAGGTTCTACCTTAGTCCCTGAAAATATAGCTACTAAACTTCCCTTTTTTACTTTGGCTCTTTTGTTGGTTATGATAGTATATAATTCACCCTTAGACAATGCTGTTTCGTCTATAGAAAGATACGGACCTATGTTTTCGGGATATATAAGCCATTCTTTGGCATGATTCTTAGCGTTCCAATTACAAAAGTCACTTAACGATTCTTTGTATTGTCGTTGTAGTTTTTTACCATCTACACCAAAGAAACTACCAATGGTATGACAGTCATTGGTCTTAGTATCTATTAATTTCTTTTAAAAAAGAAGCGAACTCGGTTGTCATCCTAGTTCCCTTAGCTACTAATTCCCAGTCGCGTTGTACTAATTTACGAGATTCTTTTTCAAGCCATCTACGTCGTTTTATATGTAAATAAACACTATTGCCACGTAAGGGGAAATCTTGGATCGTAGCTTCGTTATGGAAACCGTGAGCAACTAATATAAGATTACTATGCTCGGATGGAACAATATTGCGCTCCTCAAAATAAAGATGCATGATTTCATTCTGTTTAGTTGTTTTTACTAAATCAAAATGTTCTATTAGGAACTCAGGGAGTATTAATTTAAGTAGGTCTAGATAATTGTCCACGATAGGATAGTTTCTGCAAAAATCTGATTATTTTTTTAATTCACACACAACTTTTGAGATTGATCC
>NZ_CBCPHW010000050.1:0-869 GCF_965118575.1 Myroides odoratus
AAAAGTTGGGGACTAGGAAAAAAAGTGTTTTTTTAGGCTGACTTTTTCATCTCGTATGTCACCCTGAGGCACCGAAGGGTCAGATTCAATACATCATTTTCTATCTGTCATCTACTAAGCAAAAAGTTTAGTCAATCTAAAAAGGAAGAAAGTTTTATCTCTCACTCCTCTATACATCATCCTAAAGTATTTAATTTTAGCATTAAACGACTCTGCGGAAGCATTTGTACTTCTGTCATTAAAATAGTTGAGTATTTCTGGATAATGCAGCGTAAATGTTTTAATTACGGTATTAAACTGTTTAAGATTCGTGTTTTCTACCTGATTAAACCAATAGGCCAGTTTTGTCATTGCAACTTCTTTAGGGATAAGTTTATTGTATATCCCCCTTAGCTTGTTGGTTAATTTATAAGCTTGTTCAATTTCAGGATATAATTCAAATAACAATTTTGCTCTATCTTTTTGGTCTATTGTCCAGTTATTAGGGCTTTTATATAGTAAGTGTCTAGATCTCGCTAATAGCTGTTTTTTTGTATCACCATTAGCTAACATATCAGATGAAAAGGTTTTATTTGTAACCTTTGCCTGAATAATAGCATTGTTTTCATTGTCCATTTCAATCCAACGATGTTTAATTCTAATATTCTGAAGTGCTTCGCTAGCTAGTTTTTGCACGTGAAAACGATCAATAACTTGTATGGCGTTAATGAAGCATTTTTTAGCTATTTGCTTCATAGAACCTGCCATATCTAAAGTAATCTCAGTAACTTTATCTCTAAGTTTTTTAGGTAATTTAGATAGATGCTTTATTACAGTATCTGACTTTGTTCCTTTAACTATCGCTACAATTGTCTTTTTCTTTCCTTTAC
>NZ_CBCPHW010000051.1:0-864 GCF_965118575.1 Myroides odoratus
CAGTCGTAGGGGATGGAAATACAGGAGCACCTCAAGCTACAGAAATATTAGATCTTTCTGAATTAAAAGATGGAGGGATTTACTATTCTTATTTAGGGGAACACGGTAAAACGTTCTATATCAACATGACTAACGATATTATCAATTCAATCCACAACAGTAAAATACTACAAGAGGAAATCTTTAATACGGTTAATGAATTCAATACGACAGGTGGTAATGTGTATTATGGAAAAATCAATGGTGTTGGAGATGATGTGTTATACATCATTAAAAATGATATCCCTGAACAAATTGATATCTCCAAAGACATACTTAAAGTAATTGAAGAGACAACCAATAATACGATTATTGAAAAAATCCTAGAACTAACAGAAATTAAGGTTATTACAGGAGAATCGGTTAAGTTAAATGAATCGATTGATGGATTTAATGTATATCGCGGTAAGTATAATGCTACAGTTGATAATTTTTCAGCATCAGCCAATTACAATACAGCGTTTAGTTCAGGGTTTAGCATTGCTAATCTTCAAACGTTATTAGGTGTAAAAATTCTCAAAAGTGGTCAGTTAGTGCAGAATTCTGTTACAGAGGTAGCGTATGCTGGAGGTGTTCTGACTTTTAAATTTGGATTGGGAAGCTTGTGCTCTACTTTGCTTAGTGGAGAATATCAGGTAGTCATTGATTACGTTTCAACTGAAGTGTCAAAATAATAAGTGAAATAAATAAATTTTATAAAAAAATAAGTAAATGAAGAGAAAAATACTCACAATAATGTTTTTAGCTGCCAGTATAGCAACATTAGCTCAAGATAGACCAGGTGTAGGTGTAGGAGGAAAAAATATCAATAAAGCAGCGATGCTT
>NZ_CBCPHW010000052.1:0-747 GCF_965118575.1 Myroides odoratus
CCTTAGTGGTACTACTACTGATGTAGGATTTAGTCCAATGAGAACGAGTGATGGTTTTTATATCAGTGAAAATAATCAATTAAAATCATTTTCTATAGGTTTGCAAGATGGTGGTGCTAAGTTTACCGAAGCTGGTTTAGCATTATCTATTACTGGTGTTGGAGCTCCATTAGGTGGTCCAATGATGGCTATTGGTGGATATATGGGATTAATAGGTGCTGGAATTGAATCATTATTTTTAGCTGGTCAAGGGAAAGAGAAAAAGGCAGCGGCTAAATTTGGAATATCTTTATTTTTCGCTCGTAGTGGAAATTATGGAGTACAAGCTGCAGAAAGAGCAATTGGAACAAGTGCAAATACAGCAACTAAAACCTTAATAGAAGGTATTAACATAACAGCAGAAAGGACAATAGGAAGTGATACAGAAAAATGGCTAACAAAATAAATGGGAGGTTATGATATATATAATAATTTATTTAATTATGATAATAATAGGTTTGAGAGGGATATTAAAGACTAAATTGCCAAAATATGAAAATGGCCCTGGTTTTGCAATAAAAACAAATTATCATTTAAGTAACTATATGTTGTTTATTGTAGGAATTATTTTTTTGATAATAAAAATAAAGAGTTACTTTTAAAAGTATAAAATATAAAAACCCGCTAGTCATTTGCTTAGCGGGTTTTTTGTTTTATAAAATAGCTTGTAATTTTCTTTGTTTAATAAAGGCATCAAGTAGCGCAAAA
>NZ_CBCPHW010000053.1:0-745 GCF_965118575.1 Myroides odoratus
TCTTAATGGTACTACTACCGATGTAGGATTTAATGCAATTCGAACTAGCGATGGTTTTTACATTAGTGAAAATAATCAGTTAAAATCATTTTCTACAGGTTTACAAAATGCTGGAGATGCTATGACATACGCAGGTTTAGGGTTATCTATTACAGGTATTGGTGCTCCATTAGGAGGTGCTATGATGACAGTTGGTGGAGGGATGAGCTTAGCTGGAGCAGGGATTGAAGCTGGATTTATGTTTGACAGAGGTGAAAAAAGGAATGCATCATTGAAATTAGGAATGTCTTTAGCTTTTGTTGGGACTGGTAAATTAGGAATAATGGCTGCAGAAAAGGCAGTTGGAAAAGGTTTAAGTACTGGAACTGAAACATTAATTAATGGTGTTAATCTAACTGTAGAGAAAACAATAGGAGTAGATACGGAAAAAATATTAAAAAAATAATAAACAGTATGGAATATATAATAATTAGTCTATTTATGATAATTATTGGCATAATAGGAATTTTAAAAAACAAATGGCCAAAATATAAAGATGGACCTGGTTTTGCAATAGAAACAAATTATTACTTTGCTTTTTATGTGTTAGTTATTATGGGAATTGTTTTCTTGATATTAGAAATAAAGAGTTACTTTTAAAAGTGTAAAACACAAAACCCCGCTAGTCAAATGATTAGCGGGTTTTATGTTTTATAAAATAGCTTGTAATTTTCTTTGTTTAATAAAGGCATCAAGTAGCGCAAAT
>NZ_CBCPHW010000054.1:0-668 GCF_965118575.1 Myroides odoratus
TTAAATAAATTAAACTTCATGAAAATCTCATGAGAACCAGAATGGTAGTTCGATAGTTTGCTGGTATCTGCATCATAGGTATAACCGATAAATAAACCTTCGGTAACCTGAAAGCCAGCTAAACCACTAACCGAAGCATCCCAACGGTAAGCAGCGCCAAGGGTAAACTTTTCGTAAAACAAAAAGTTGGCCGTAACATCTACCTGTAAGGGGGAACCTGTAGTCACTTTCACCAACCCCGCAGGCTTGAATTGAATATCGGTATTGATATCAAATACATAACCTCCCATAAGGTAAAAATGAGTTTTCTCATTCATTACTTTATAGTCGTTGTCGTTGTAGATCGAACTAGACAAAAGCGTAGGTACAGATAGTCCGACATAGGCTTTGTCCGAATATAAATAAACTCCTGCTCCTACGTTACCCGAAAACTTATTGGAAATATTGTTTTCGGATATCGGATCCGTTCCATTGTAAATCTGCAACTTATCGTAGTTCACATCCAAAAGAGATCCCGTTCCTTTCAGTCCAAAAGCCAGTTTATAGGTATAGTTTAAATCTACGCTATACGCTAAATCTACGGACAAACTATTTTGATCCATAACTCCTAAATGGTCATTCTTAAAATGAACGCCCAATCCTAACCCATTATCTGTAAGTGGCGTAGT
>NZ_CBCPHW010000055.1:0-569 GCF_965118575.1 Myroides odoratus
GATATCAATAGCACTTTTGACGATTTTGGTTTTTATATTGACGCTCAAACCAAGAAAGGTTTTGTTAGCTCAAACCGAGAAGGGGGGCATGGCGGAGATGATATCTACCTATTTGTAGAAAAACCCTGTGTTCAACTTATAGATGGGTTAGTATTAGATCAAGATAGCCAAGAAGGTATTGAAGGGGTATCCTTTATTGTATATGATGCCAATCACAAACAAATTAATACAGTTCAGGCAGATGCCCAAGGTTTTTACAGTATTAGTTTACCTTGTGGGCATACCTATCGCATCAGAGCGAGTAAAGACGGTTATCTCACCCAAGAGTTTGTGGTAGATACCGATCGAAAAATACAAAAACGTTTCAATATAGAATTAGAAGTAGCGAATACAAAAATAGAGACAGGAGATGATTTATTCAAAAAGCTAAAATTATCACCGATTTATTTTGATTTTGATAAGTCTGAGATCCGAGCAGATGCGCAGATTGAATTGATGAAGGTGGTAGAGGTGATGTTGCAATATCCAGAACTGAAACTGGCTATTCGCTCGCATACCGATAGCCGTGG
>NZ_CBCPHW010000056.1:0-544 GCF_965118575.1 Myroides odoratus
CTTTAGCTGAGTCAGATTCTCGGTCAGTTTTATATATCACCAATGGAGAATTGGTGGATAAAACCTTATCAACCTCTCGTTTTACGATGGCTAATTTAGGTTTAAACACATCGTATTCCGAGTATGGCGGAACGCTATTAAATAGCCAATTGATATTTACCTCTTCTCGAGAGAATGATCAGATGAAAAACAAGGTTCACGCATGGACCAACCAACAATACACGAAGTTATATTCGACTTCGATTTTAGAAGATGGCACCTTTGAGACGCCTGTTTTATTTGGGAAGGAAATCGCCTCCAAAGAGCTCAATATGGGAACTGCTATTTTTACCAAAGATGGCAATACGATGTATTTTACTAGTAATAACGGATCGGGAAGTAAGCGAGTCCAATATAACCAAGAGGATTCCTCCTTGCTTAACATCTATAAATCCCAAAAACAAAGTGATGGTAGTTGGGGCACTGTAGAAGCTTTGCCTTTTAATTTAGAGGCTTATAATACAGCCCATCCGGCTTTAAGTCCAGATGAAAAGTGGTTGTATTT